>CAMBXL010000004.1 GCA_945871905.1 Chitinophaga pinensis | reverse complement strand
GTGCTTATTCTGGAAACATTGAGGTAATGTCTGTCGTTTTTCTCTGTTTTTTGGTGCCTTTTGTAAAAATCTATGACCGTGGTGGAGGCCAATGAGTTGAGCCCACTGGCAGTGGAACCCATGGAGGCCAAAAAGATAATGGCAATAAGTAAACCCACCACACCATGTGGCAAGTACTTGGTGACGAATATTAGAAAAACAAAATTGGTGTCGTTGGTGTCCGCCTTTTCGTTGTTTTTGAGCATCAGGTCGGTCCCTTTTTTCTTAATGTCTAAACATTGTTTTTCAGCATTTTGTAGCGCTGTTTGTGCTTTGTCTATTTGTGCTTGTTCTTCCGTTTTAAGTGCAGACACCAAGTTAAGCACATCTTTGCCTTTGGCTTCATTAGCCGCTTTGTATTCTTCCTCTATGCTTACAAATTCGGTAGCATAACTGCTTTTTTTAATGGTATTGATTTCATACTGATTGAAAAAAATGGGAGGCGTATTAAATTGGTAAAACACAAACACCAAAACCCCGATAAAGAGAATGAAAAACTGCATTGGGATTTTGATAAGCGCATTCATCAACAAACCCATTCTACTTTGCTGTATGGAACTGCCGGTCAGGTATCGTCCCACTTGCGACTGATCGGTCCCGAAATAGGAGAGTTGCAAAAAGAAACCGCCAATTAAGCCCGACCATAAGTTGTATTTATTGTCCACATCAAAAGTGGTGTCTATGGCATTCAAACGGTCCATTTTTCCAGCAATTTGTAGCGCTTCCCCAAAACTGACGTTTATTTTGAGCAAATCGATAATGATAAAAGTCGCGATAATTAATCCCCCGAAAATAATGCTCATTTGCAACATTTGGGTATAAGAAACCGCTTTGGTACCGCCATATACGGTGTAAGTAATCACCAAAATACCATTGATGATAATGGTGGTAAACAGGTCGATGTTCAGGATGGTTGACAGCACAATAGCAGGTGCGTAAATGGTTATTCCGGTTGACAAGCCACGTTGTAATAGGAACAAGAAAGCGGTTAAACTTCGGGTTTTGGTGTCAAACCTTTTTTCCAAATACTCGTAAGCTGTGTACACATTCAAACGGTGGAAAATTGGAATAAAAGTCACGCACAGCACAATCATGGCGAGGGGCAAACCAAAGTAAAACTGCACAAATCGCAGTCCATCGCTAAAACCCTGTCCGGGTGCAGACAAGAACGTAATGGCACTGGCTTGAGTGGCCATCACAGAAAAGCCCACTTGATACCAAGGCAATTGTTTGTCTGCCAGCAAGTACCCTTGAATGTTTTGAGCATTCCTGCTTTTCCACATACCGTAAAAAACGATAAAAGAAAGCGTTAAACCAGTGACTAACCAATCCAGTTCACTCATTCGTAATATTGGGTAAGTAAATACATGAGTATAATATTAAGTAACAAAGATAAAATGACCAAAAGGTATCTTATAAGCCATTTTCTTTCAGGATTATTCTGCGCTGTTGTCATTGTTTTTTAAGCTTAGTAAGTTAACAAATAGTTTCATAGCCCCTTCATTTCCCTCAGGCAATTGTCTGAAAAAGGCAAGTCCGGTATATATGAAATGCCCTTTGCCATACTGACCTACAATAAGACTTCCCAATAATTCCGCTTCATCGGGGTCGTTCATGGCAAGCAAATCTGTGTAGTTTTTGTCGTATTGCTGTGCAAAGTAGATGCCTCTTTCTTGAACCCAAGCATCAAAATCTTTTTCAGTGATGGGATTAGGTTCATTAAAGGCCGGATGTTGATTTTGTAAAAACCTAACAGGCGAATTTTCATCAGTGACACGGTTTCTTGAAATGTCAAAAGGATAGGGGCCAATGTTGTTTTGCACCGGTCCCACTCTGGAATTGGTGTTGTATTGAACCAATACATTACCACCGTTTTTAATGTATAAGTTGAGTTTGTCTTTGGCTAAGTTGATGCTAGGATGTATGTTTAAAGCACGAACACCAAAAACAATAGCCGAAAAGGAAGATAAGTTGGTTTCGTTCAATTGTTCAGGGGTTAAAAAAGTAATGTTATACCCTAATTGTTTCAAAGATTCGGTAACATCATCGCCCGAACCTTCCACATAAGCAATATTCAGTTGAGCGGTTTTTACACTGAGGAAACACAATTTTATTTCGGCTTTTTCAAGAAGTAGTTGAGGGGGAATGTGGTCATACTCAATTCTGTTGAGGATGTGCTGAAAAGTATTCGATTCGCTACTAATGTAGGGTTCCAAAAGACTACAATCGTGTTTTTGTTGCGCTTTTACAAACACATCAAATGTGTATTCTTCGCCTTTTTTCAAATTTTTAAACTCAGGATTTAGAATTTCTATTTTCACATAATCATTGGGTTTAAAATGGAGCTTGCCACTCACTTGGTCTTTGATAGCTTTGATAGTTAGTTTAAATAACTTTTCATTGATGTTGTTAATTACAATTTTGGAATTGAACGGCATAAACACAATTTCGGGAAGAACTTCTATAGGTTTGAGTTCTTCACCCTTGGTAGGGTCGGTATTTTTGTATAAAACAGGAACCGAGTAAGTGAATTTTTCGCCATCAACAGTCAATAACACAGAAACCATAAAAGGAGGTTTGTTTTCGGCCAACAAAAGCAAGGAGTCCTTTTGGATGTTAAAAACATTGTTTTGAGGCGCAGCAGAAAGCCAATAGGGATTGGTGTATGGAAAAGATTTAGGAACAATAAAAGTCCTTTTCAGTTGGACCATTTCATTGTGGTTTAATTTTTTGTCAATGGCAGTATCCATCCCATCGGGGTAAGTAACAGAAATTAGGTTAACTTTGGCTTGGTTTCTATGAATTACTTGGGTATTAAGCGCGATTTTTTGAGAAGGGCTAGTTGTATTGACAGTCGTACTGGTTTCAATATACAGACCCAAACAAGCTTTGATGATACCGTCCAATTGGTTTAATTTAAGACTGACCCAGTGTTTGTTTTGGGGAGTATTAAGGGCATGCAGTAATTTTCTGATTTTTAACAATGCAGGAATATTATTGGCAGGTTCATTGTAATTGAACGTTTGAATTAGTTGACTAATTGCTTTTTGTACAGCGGCGCCATTTTCGAAGCGTTTATAGGAGGTTTCTATGTTATCGAACAATTCTATTTGTGCAGAATCGCCTTTCATCAGTTTGAAATACTCCAAGGATTGACCGCGTTGTTTGGCCGATCCAAACCCTTGGCTTTTGTGCATGGTTCTGCTATCGGCAGCGATTTCACCATAACTTTTTCCCAACAGTGGATTGTAGCCACCCACATCAATTTTAAGTTGATTGGGGTTTGTGGTATTAATCGTTCCAAAATTGAAAGTGTTCCAGTACATGCGTTTGCATTTCCAAGTTTGGGTGGTTTTGAGTTGTTCCTTGTAGGCTTCAGGATTAGCGGCAAGGTCAAACGCTTCCATTGCTAATAGGGCAGAGGCAGTGTGGTGTCCATGTCCACCTTCGCCTGTGGTAGGGAAACGGCAAATAATAACATCGGGTTTAAATTGTCTGATAATCCACACCATGTCTTTGAGAAGGCTGTCCTTGTTCCAAAATTGCAGGGTTTCTTTGGGGGATTTAGAATAACCAAAATCGTAAGCACGGGTAAAATATTGTTCAGCGCCATCGGTTTTGCGGGCTGCTATAAGTTCTTGAGTACGGATTATGCCGAGAGAAGTGCCTTTTTGATTGCCAATTAAATTTTGACCACCATCGCCACGGGTTAGAGAAAGGTAAGCAGTTCTGTAATGTCTGTCATTGGCAAGGTAACTGAGTAATCGCGTATTTTCATCGTCGGGGTGCGCTGCAATGTATAGAACGTTCCCAACAGTGTTAAGAGACTGTAATTGATGAACAATATGTGCACTGTGTGGGGTAGAATTGGGTTGCGCTTGTAGGCACAAAAGTTGAAATATAGATAAAAGTAAGAGAGAGGATTTAAACATTAAAATAATTTTGATTCTTAAAATAGCAAAGATATCAAAAAAAATAAAAAAAGAGAGATAAAAACCCCTTAAATAATCAATTTATGGCTCAATTTGTATGAGTTTAGCGCCATTGTAGTCAAGTATTACTTTGGATAAAGGCAGTTTGGCTTGAAGACTGTCATAAGCAATTTGACTGCAAATGAAGTAAGGCGTTTTTACAGATTCAAAGTCTTTGGCAACTTCTATTTGATAGCCATATTCTTGGTTATAAACCCTTTGATAGAAGAAAAAATTGGGTATTTTTTCTTCATTTTGCAACAATGTAATTTGCTTGATATGGGGTTGTAAGGACTATGGCAATAATCCCAACCACGTATGTATTGACTGTTTTTTTTGAGATATAAAGGAAGGACAAGTTGATGGCGACAAAAGAGAGTGCAATTGGAAGTCTGAGTGCAAATTCAGAGGGGCCAAAAACTTTCATAGAAAGCGCTTGAAACAAAGTTATAAAAACAGGCTTACTATTAGGATAATTCAACATTGGAGTAATTTCCGTAAAGTGTTGAAGAACTTTGCCTTCCGAGTATAAAAAATAAGCTCTTAAAGCAAAAAGTGCCTCGTCCCAAGGTTGAATACTTAAAAAATGGAGGTTATAGAAGGCAGGAAAAAGAACCAATGCCAATAAAATAAAGGCAATTATAGGGTGTTTAAAATAAGGAAATTAGTGTTTGGTCAATAGCATCAGAGGCATGATAATTCGTAACAAACTGTCTGCCATTTTTGCCTTTTGCTAATATATATTCTAAATTATTTTCAATTAGATTAGCAATGTATTTGGCATCATCTTCAATGCTATTAACAGGATATAATTCACCAAAATTCCCCAATTGTATTTGTTCTTTAAAGCCTTGTATTTCAGGAACGATAACAGGAATATTTAGGGAAGCACATTCCAAACTTACAATAGGATAACCCTCGAATAAACTAGGGAAAATACCAATATCAAAAAGTTGTAAGAGCTTGTTAGGCGATTTGCTTTCGGGTAAAAATACCAAGTTTCCAGGGGCTTGTTTTTTCAAATCATCCTCTTTGATTCCGCTACCAACAATGTAAAAAACGATGTCATCACGGTGGCTTAATAATTTGGCAAGTTCAACGATAACTTCAGGTTGTTTAGGTTCATGCAAACGACCAAGGAAACCAATTGCAATTTGGTGTTTCTCTAATTTGTGTTTCTCTCTAAGGGCTGATTTAGTGTCAGCATTTTCAGAGAATTTTTCAGTATCTATTTTAATAGGAACAACAGCAATTTTGGATTCCTCTTCCTTGTATTTTTTTGTTAAAACTTCTTTCCAAAAATCACTAATTACAATTCTTTGGTCGATATAATTTTGAAAAGGACGGGCCCCTTCAAACCAACCATTGTTGTCAAATTCCTCAGCGTGCAACAAATCGAGTGTTTTAATTTCAGGATAGTGTTTTTTTAATTCAGGCAATAGTAAATAGGAAAGGGGATTGCTCATATTTAACAGAATATCAGGATTTTCTATTTGGATAATTTCCCATAAAGCCAATAGTTTGGGATAAGGAAATTCCGATAAATGGTCGAGGTTGTATTGTCGACTGGCATATTTTTCAAATTCTCCTGTAAGCGCATTGCCATTTAATTGGTCGGTAAATACCAAATCAATTATTTCATATCCTTGAGCGTGTAATGTTTTTACATAATCCAAAAGTACATTTTCAGCGCCACCTATGTGCCAAAAGAAATGGGTTATTAGAACTCTTTTCTTTTGTTTTTCTAATGTAAACAAAGGATTTTTTTGGAGAGATAATTCAAAATTAGATTCAAAACCTGCCATGGCATGAGCCTTTGTTCTAATGTTTTTAGGGCGAAGTCTGTTTTTAAGGAAAGTATTAGGCGCAAAAACATACATTAAGAGTTCCATTAATTTAAAATTAGTGGGGTTCCTTCCGGTAAGTTTCTTAATGATTTTTCTAAAAACACGGTCAATAAAAGAGAATTTAGTGACATGTTTACGGTTTTTATTGTATCTTTTTTGTGAAAAAGGAATTCCAAACAAAGCAGTCCAATTGTAACGCATCGCCATTAATATAGACATATTGCCTTCCTCTTCACTTCTTGTTACCAAAGAATTGATGTTTTGTCTGTAGTTAAAAACGGCTTTTTTGAGCGCTACACCATAGCGACCTTTTCTGAGTGCTCTGTGCCAAAAATCCCAATCTTCATACATCTTAACTTGATTGCTAAGCATCAGTGTTTTTTGCCCCTTGAGTTCGTCCCATAATGATTTTTTCATCATCGAACAGACAGAAGAATAGTTGGTAAGAAACAATTGTTTAGCAGAAAAGTCAGGGACAATTATTTTTTGATTTCTAAATCCAAATTTTCGCAAACTAGGATAAACCCATGAACAATCGGGGTGAGATAGAAATACAAGATAAGACAATAAGATAAAGTCAGGTTCAATGGTATCATCACTGTCTAAACAAATTAAATACTCCCCTTTAGCTTGTTTAACCCCAATATTTCTGGTTCTAGAAAGCCACATGTTTTTAGGGTTTTCTATGATGTCTAAGTTGAGGTTTTTATAAGTATTGGTTTTTTTTAAATCAGCAATTAATGAATTAGTGTGAGGGTCGGTAGAACAATCATTAATGATAATAACTTGAATTTTTGATAAATCAAAAGTTTGATTGTTGATGGAATCAAGGGTTTCATAAAGCCATTCTCCTGTATTAAAAACTGGGACAATAAAACTTACAAGGATATCTTTATTGGGTCTAGACATGTTTTAATTCGTATTTTTTAGAAATGCGGGTTAGATTTTTATTGTAAAAAGGGTCGTTTTTAATCAAGCTTTCCCATTTTGATGTAAAATATTGTTTTTCGTACGACTGTTTTTTGAGTGAATTGGAATTAATAATCGGATTCCCTCTGGTTAAACACTCGTAATGATACATTTTAACCCAAGGTACATAAACATTATACATTCCTTTGTTATAGAGTTTACAACACAATTCTACATCGTTACAATCAACAGCCAAGTTTTCATCAAAACCACCAACTTCTTTAAACTTGTCAATTTGAATCATCATGCAAGCCCCTGTTACTGCACTGTAATTGGTAAGGCAATTTGTATTGTTAAAATAACCTGAAGTATCCTTGTGAGCACCCGAATAAATATGTGCCCCTGTATCGTCAAGAGATAAAACAATACCTGCGTGTTGTATCGTATTGTTTGGATACAATAGCTTTGGTCCAACCGCACCTACATTGTCCAATTGGGCTATTTTTACCAATTCCTCTATTAAGTTTTCACTGATTAATTCAGTGTCGTTGTTAAGGAAAAGTAAGAATTCTCCATTGCTGTGCTCTACGGCTTTGTTATTAATTATTGAATAATTGAAAGGGATGTCCAATCGAAAACATCTGATTTGGTTTGGAAACTGGAATTCCCAATCGGCAACCGTAGTATGGAAACTTTTCTCAGTACTGCCATTGTCAATAATGATTATTTCAAAATTACTGTAAGTGGATTTCTCAACAATAGATTGAATGCAAGCGTTTAATATATTAGCCTTGTTTTTAGAAGGTATAATAATAGAAACTAAAGGTTGATTGGTTTTAAAAACAGGTTCAAAACAACCTAAAGAAGCTTCAGATATTTTGGCATAAGCATTGGGATAAAATTCACTTAAGAAATGGTTCAATGATATGTGATTTTTTTGAATTTTATCTGGCGTTAACAAATCTTCGTATCGGTGATACAGAATTTTGGAAATGTGTGAAATTGCCTTAGAATACTTTGTGTAATAAAGGATTAAACCATAGAAATTGTCAAAACTTTCAATAGTCGTCTTTTGGAATACAGCTTTAGAAACTAAAAACAATGACCCTATATAATTACGTGAAAGTAATGTGTGTGGACTAAAATCGGGTTTGAAATATGGATTGGCAGTGGTTTCTGACAATGGGTCTGTAATAAAATCATTGTCTGCATAGATAAAATCAACCTTTTTGTCGGCATTAAATTGGTTAACTATTTGGTACAAGCAATCTGCCCTAAGGATACAAGCTAATTTGGTAAAGAGAACATAATCACAAATAAGATCAGATTTGTCTTTATTGAAATTTGCTAAACCAGTGACACTGTATTTGAAATCATTTTTAGTGATTTTGTCTAGCGTGTACTGAATTTTTTCTGAGGGTTTGTCTAATATAAAAGTTACAAAATAGTGGCTATAAATCTGTTGTTCTATAGACTGTAAAAAGCGGTTGATGTATTTAAAATTCTCGCCATTTACAAACACAAACAACTGAATGTGCGGTTGAATGCCATAGTTAGTAATGTTCAAACTCATGGCCTCCAAATCACTCTCTCTTGGAAAATGTTTTTCTATGTATTGTTGGTAATTGACGTTTTCGTACCCTTTGCCCAAACCAATAAGCGTGTTAACTTTTCCAAATACAAGTTTGAATAATTGTTTAAAGAACTTAGCGATTAATAGGAGTCCTGGTTTGGAGAATAGAAACAATAGTCGCTGTAAAAAACGGTATTTATTGCTTTTTAGGTAACTGTCGCTGGTTAATATTAATTTGGTTTTGGTGAAGAACAAATAGAGTTTCCAATAAGTACTTCCCTCAATTTCTTTAATACGTTCTTCGTAATTCTTAACCGCAGTAAGCAGGGCATTGTATTCTGCCTCTTGCAAACTGTTTTTAGGAATAGTTGAATTATTTGTATTTGTTTTCTTCATTAATTAATTTTCGAAAAGTTGATGATAAATAGGACCAATTTCATTGATGTCTCCATAATGGGTAATGGTTCCATTGTTTACAAGTGCTGCTTTGCTACACATGTTTTGTGCTTCAGCAAAATTGTGAGAAACAAAAATAATCGTTGCGCCAGCCTCTTTAATGTCGGATACTTTCTTCAGGCATTTGTGTTGAAATCCAATATCACCCACCGACAAAACCTCGTCTATCAACAAGATTTCAGGTTGCTTCATAATGGCAATACTGAAAGACAATCGGCTCATCATACCAGTGCTGTATCTTTTTACCTGCCAATGAATGGCGTCTCCAAGCTCGGAAAATTCAATGATTTCGGGCATCAATTGCTTGGTTTCATACTGCGTCATTCCCATGAGGGCGCAAGAAAGTTTTATGTTTTCAATACCGCTTAATTCATGTTCCAATCCAACACCAAGACCAAGAAGTGGGGCAACTTTGCCATGTATGTTTATTTGTCCTTTTTCAGGTTCAATAATCCCTGACAAGGTTCGCAATAAGGTACTTTTGCCAGAGCCATTTTTGCCTAATAAAGCAATACTTTCCCCTTTTTTAATGTCCAAATTGATGTTTTGAAGCACAAATTGTTTTTTCAAAAAACTGTATTTGCCAATGTTTAACACAAAATCCTTCAGAGAGATAAAACCATTCTCTTGGACATAAAAACAAATGTCTACCCCTTTAAGTTGTATGATAGATTCAGACTGTGTCATATATTGGAAATAAAGCCCTTTCTGTATTTTTTAAATAAAGTGTAACCAAGTAAAAAGGAAAACAATGCAAGGAGAGTGCACACCATTAAGTTGAAACTATTAGGAACAACAGAACGGTAGAAAATATCGTGGTACGACTCAATAAAGTAGTAAAATGGATTGAGTTTGAGTAAGTATCTGGTAGATTCTGGAAGCAAATCGGGTGTGTAAGCAATGGGAGTAAAGTAAAAAAAAGCAGGAATAATGGTAGTCCACAACAACTGAATATCTCTGAAAAATACATTGAGTGTGCCTAGTGCCATTCCTACTCCCAATATAAAAATAGCAGTGATTAATAACAAGGGAATAACGGCTAATAGGCTAAAATTAAGTTGATAGCCTAAAAAGAACATCAGTATAAAAAAGGGAACTAAAGTGAGCGCCAAATTAATAAGGGCAGCTACAATAGCAGACAAAGGAAAACTAAAAGGATGTAAATTGATAGATTTTAAGATTGAGGCATTGTCTATAAAAGAAGTTAATACTTGTAAGATAGATGATGATATAAAGTTCCAAAACACAAGACCACTTAGGGCGTATAATCCAAAGTTTTCGATGTGGTTAATTTTACTAAAAACCAACAAGAGTATCAGGAGGAACAGCAATGGATTGAGCATACTCCAAAAAATTCCGAGAAATGAATTCTTATATCGAAGTTTTATCGTTTTTATCGCTAAACTAAGTACGGCGTTTCTGAATCCTTTATTGAAGTTTAAATTACCCAAATATAAAATTTTTGCAAAAATAAGGTTATTTTTTGATTAAGCCATCATTAAAATATACATCAAAATTATTGAGAATGGGTTTTTATACATGCAAAAGACTGCTTATATTCGCTATTAAATTTAAGATAAAATGACATCTTCAGATAAATTCAAGCAACTGTTTCAACAAACTTATTTAGAGACATGGAAATCTATCGCTCAAGGGGTAACCATTAGTGCCGATTCTATTAATGAATATTCAATAGTATGCAAGTTTGTGAAAACAATTCAATATTCTCCGTTAGTATAAAAAAACTTAATTAACTAAATGATAAAGAAATTAAAAACGCTTTTATTCTTTTTGTTTTTGGGATTAATGGCTTACTATTTTTACCCTATTATAAAAGCCAAATACTTTAGAAGTGAGGATGAAAAGGGAGGAGTAGATAAAGTCATTGAAAATTATGGTTTTCAAATTGAACAAGCTGCCAATACCTATCAAATTTCGGCCGATTATCTCAAAGCATTGTGTATGTTGGAAAGTTCAGGGACTAAAACAATAGTGCCTAGGTATGAAAAACATGTGTTTAAAAAGCTCAAAAAAGTTAGAGATGGCGATTTGGAAAATTACGAACATGTAACACAAGATATGTTGAAAGATGCCAATGATGAAGCGCTCAAAAATTTAGCAAGCAGTTGGGGACCTTTTCAATTAATGGGTTACAAATGTTTGTTATTGGATATTAAAATTAAGGACATTCGCGGAGATGATGCAGTATTATATGGCGTAAAATGGATTGACTTAGCTTATGGTGAACGGTTGAGAAAAGGCCAATATAAAGATGCTTTTCATGTTCACAATGCAGGAAAGCCATTTCCAAAAGATGGCATTCCTAGAACTTACGATAAACAATACGTATTCAAGGGATTAAAATACATGGATGTTTTTAAGAAAAAGTCTCAAAATCAAGAATAGGGAATTGCTTGATTGAAAATTAGACTTAAATTTGCACAATGAAAATTGCGGTAGTTGGTGCAACGGGTTTGGTGGGAACTAAAATGTTAGAAATTTTAGCGGAAAGGAATTTTCCTTTGACTGAATTAATATTGGTGGCTTCACCCAAATCGGTGGGACAAAAGATTCACTTTAAGGGTAAAGACTATGAGGTAGTGAGTATGGAAACGGCTATTTTACTAAAACCACAAATAGCATTGTTTTCGGCTGGTGGAAGTACAAGTTTGGAATGGGCCCCTAAGTTTGCCGAAGTGGGAACTACAGTTATTGATAATTCTTCTGCTTGGAGAATGGATGCCGACAAACCTTTGGTAGTGCCTGAGGTAAATGCCCATATTCTGAAAGCAACTGATAAAATTATTGCCAATCCGAATTGCAGTACCATACAAATGGTTGTAGTATTGAATCCTTTACATCGTCAATATTCAATCAAAAGAGTGGTGGTAAGCACCTACCAAAGTGTTACAGGAACTGGAAAAAAAGCAGTTGATCAGTTGATGAATGAGCGAAATGGCATCAAAGGTGAAATGGCCTACCGTTACCCGATTGACTTAAATTTAATACCACAAATAGATGTATTTTTGGACAACGGCTATACCAAAGAGGAAATGAAAATGGTGATGGAAACCAAAAAAATAATGGGTGATGCCTCAATTCAAGTAACAGCCACAGCGGTTAGAGTACCTGTTATGGGTGGTCACAGTGAAAGTGTAAACATTGAATTCAATTCACCATTTGAATTGTCGAAAGTAATAGATTTGTTAGAAAATACTGAAGGGGTAGTGGTGCAAGACATTATCAGTTTGCAAGAATATCCAATGCCAATTAATGCGCACAACAAGGACGCTGTTTTTGTTGGTAGAATAAGAAAAGACGACACACAAGCTAACACAATGAATGCTTGGATAGTTTCCGATAACTTGCGTAAAGGAGCTGCTACCAACGCTGTTCAGATTGCTGAGTATTTAGTTCAAAACCAATTGGTTTAGTCCCTACTATTCCACATTAGTGGATATTTGATTCCTTAACATTGCTTGGATTAATGTAAGTTTGTATTCATGAAAAACATCGTCATTATTGCAGGTGGAAAATCTCCTGAACATGAAGTTTCTATTGTTTCTGCGCGCAATATTTATCAGTTTTTTGATAAACAGCAGTTCAATGTTGAAGTAGTTGGTATTTCAAAAAAAGGGGAGTGGTTCCATTTGAGCGAACAATCTCTGTTAAATACAAATGAAATTGGGTCGAGCGATAAACACTTAAAGCTTTGTTTTATGCCATTCGATCCATTGCCATTGCGTTACCAAGACAATATTGAAAAAGGCTTGTCGGTTGATGTATTTTTCCCAATTACACACGGGGTTTATGGTGAAGATGGTTTTTTACAGGGTTTGTTAGAATACACAAATAAGCCCTATGTTGGTCCAGGAGTATTGGGCAGTGCCATTGGTATGGACAAAGATGTAAGTAAACAATTGTTACAACAAAATGGAATTATGGTTACGCCTTGGCTTACTTATTTAAAAGGCGAAACCATCGATTATACCGCTTTAATAAATATGGGATTTCCTTTGTTTATAAAGCCTGCCAATATGGGAAGTGGCGTTGGCGTGGAGAAAGCGAGCAACGAAGAAGAACTAAAAACTGCGATTCACAATGCCTTTGAATATGATGTAAAAATACTGATTGAAAAAGGGATAAAAGGAAGAGAGGTTGAAACCGCGGTAATGGGTAATTTTAATACCAAAGTAAGTGGGGTTGGTGAAATTATTGTTAATTCAGGGTTTTACACTTACGAAAATAAGTATGTAAACGAAGCCACTAAGGTGGTTATTCCAGCTGAAAATTTTCCTGAATCTGCAACTAAGTTACTTCAATCGACTGCATTAAAAGCCTATAAAGTTTTACAATTAGAAGGCTTGAGTAGGGTTGATTTCTTTTATGTTTCTGACACAGAGTTTTATTTAAATGAAGTCAATACGCTTCCCGGTTTTACCAACATCAGCATGTATCCAAAATTATGGGAACAAGAAGGGGTTTCATATCCGTCATTATTGGCTGAATTGGTTTCTATAGCAGAAGAAAGATACTCTATCAGACAAGGACTAAAACGGCTTTTATAAGTGAGGATTAGATTCTTAAATTGAATTAATCTAAGATAGTTTGTTCTCTGTCTGGACCAACTGAAATAATATGAATAGGCAATGCTAATTCAGTTTCTAAGTATTGGATATAATCGAGAAAGTTTTGAGGCAAGTCTGATTTTTTTCTACAGATGGTTAAATCTTCTGACCAACCTTTAAAGCTTTTGTAGATAGGTTCAACCGTTTCATTGCACAAATCGTATGGAATTTGATTGGTTTCAGTGCCATTTACCTTGTAGGCTACAGCCACTTTTACTTCGTCAAACTCACTTAAAACGTCGCTTTTCATCATAATTAAACGATTAACGCCGCTCAACATAATTGCATATTTTAAAGCAACCAAGTCGAGCCAACCACAACGGCGTGGTCTGCCAGTTGTTGCGCCAAATTCGTTTCCTTTTTTTCTTAATAGTTCACCAGTTTCATCTAACAATTCAGATGGAAAAGGCCCGCTTCCTACTCTGGTGCAATACGCTTTAAAAATACCGTAAACATCACCGATGTTTTGTGGGGCAATACCCAAACCGTTACAAACACCACCTGAGATGGTATTGCTAGAAGTTACAAAAGGATAACTACCAAAATCGATATCCAACATACTACCTTGGGCTCCTTCAGCTAATATTTTATGAGTTGGTATAGCGCCATTGATAAAATACTCAGTATCCTCGAACTTAAATTCTTTTAGAAACTCACAAGCTTCAAAAAACTCTTGGTCGAGCGCAATGATATCAAAATCTTTATAGCCCAAAAATTCAACAAGTGCGAGTTGTTCTTTTTTTATAGCCTCGTATTTTTGTTTGAAATTAGGGTGAAACAAATCGCCTAAACGAACTCCATTTCTGCCAATTTTATCTCTGTAAGTTGGTCCAATACCTCTGAGAGTAGAGCCAATTTTAGCATCTCCTTTGGCATGTTCACTTGCTGCATCAAGTAATCGGTGAGTTGGAAGAATAACATGAGCTTTTTTAGAAAACAGTAAATTTTGTCTTACATCAGCACCAGCGTCTATCACTCTCTCAATTTCCGATTTAATTCTAACGGGGTCAACCACGACGCCATTACCTATAACATTGGTAGTGTTTTCGTGAAAAATTCCAGAAGGAATGGTATTTAATACATGAGTTTTTCCGTTAAACTTTAGAGAATGACCTGCATTAGGACCACCCTGAAAACGAGCAATAATTTGGTAATTGGGCGTTAAAAAATCAGCAATTTTACCTTTGCCTTCGTCTCCCCATTGAAGACCTAATACGACATCAATTTTATTCATCTTTTAAATTAATTTCTATGTTGCAATTTTTGCAACGGTTATCATCTATTAAAACTGGATTTGCATACAAGTGAAGGGAGTGGTGATTGACCTCAAAACCTAGTAATTCGCCCATTGTTTGGTTGATTTGTTGAATGCGAGGATCGCAAAATTCAAGAACCTTGTTACATTGTAAGCAAATTAAATGGTCGTGTTGTCTGAAACCAAAACTCTGTTCGTACATGGCTAAATTTTTACCAAACTGATGGCGCTTAACCAATCCGCTGTCTAGTAATAATTCCAATGTATTGTATACTGTAGCTCTGCTCACTCTGAATTTTTTATTTTTCATGTGGATGAACAAGGTGTCTACATCAAAATGTTCTTTATGAGAGTATATTTCATCAAGAATGGCGTAGCGTTCAGGCGTTTTTCTTTGCTTATTTTTTTCAAGATAAGCCGTAAAAATTTTACGTACCTCAAGTTTGTTTTTCGCTATTTTATCGTTCGGCGCACCCATTTTCTGCAAATATACAAACTTATTAAGTTTTAAACTTTGGTTTTATCACAATCTTATGCACTATTTTTAGGGTTAATTATTTTAGAAAATGGAGGCAATTCCTATTAGTAGTATTAAGACTAGCGAGATTCTTCTGAAGTGTTCTTGTGGTATTTTTAACAATATTTTTTGCCCAATAAAAGTGCCTACAAAACCAATGACCAACAAAAATGGAAGGTATTTATAACTGGTATCGTTCATGTATCCGTTGATAAAATAAACCACAGTTCTTGACAAGTCGACTCCAAAATCTATAGCAGCTGAGGTGGCAACATATATACTTTTTTCCAAGTTAAATGCCGTCATTGTAAGTCCACGAATGGCACCTCCTGTTCCCAAAAAACCAGCAAAAAAACCTGATAAACTTCCTCCTATAAAGGTTTCTTTTAGTCCAGTTTTAAAAGAGAAATTGGGTCTTACAAGAAAGAATAAACTAAAACCTACTAAAAACACAGACAAGGCTATTTGTAGGTATAAAAAAACAATAAATTTACTTAAGTACGCACCAATAATCACAAAAATGACTGAAGGAATCCCAATTTGTAAAAGAAGTTTTTTGTCAAGCCCTTTTCTGAAAAGGTAAATTTTACTAAGGTTACTTGAAAGGTGAAATAAAGCTGTTAGTCCTAAAACGGTATGATAATCGAAATAAAAGTTAGCAAAAGGTACAAAATAAACCGAAGAACCGAATCCACCGATGGTTCCAATAATTTCTGCTATTAAAGCTAGCAGTAAAAAGATTAAGTTTATTGAACCGATAGCTATTAGTAGTTATTAAGCATCATCGGCATTATGAGCATTAATACCTCTTCGTCTAATTCATTTTCGATAGGTACTAATAATCCTGCACGATTAGGGGTAGATAATTTTAATAAAACTTGGTCGTGGTCCAAATTAGTCAATAGTTCAATTAAGAACTTAGAATTGAAACCAATTTCGATGTCTTCACCATCGTATTCACAAGTTCTTTTTTCATTCGCTTTGTTAGACATTTCTAAATCTTCAGCACTTGCCACCAATTCATTACCAGTAATTTTCACTCTGATTTGATGCGTTGTTTTGTTAGAGAAATTAGCAACCCTTCTAACTGTATCAAGGAATTCAATTCTGTTTATAGAAATGATGTTGTTGTTTTCTAAAGGAATAACTGCTTTATAGTCAGGGTATTTTTCATCGATTAAACGACAAGATAATTTCAAATTATTTGAAGTGAAAAACACATTTGATTTATTGAAATCAAGTTGAATGGGTGTAACATCGTTACTTAAAGATGATTTTAATAAGTTAAGCGCTTTTTTAGGTAAAATGAATGAATGTTCTAAGCCGGGTTTTACGTCAGTGCGGGTAACCTTAACCAAACGGTTGGCATCAGTAGCTACAAAACTTAAATCATTTTGACCAATTTCCACAAATACACCTGTTAGGTTTAATCTTAAATCGTCATTACCTGTTGCAAATACTGTTTTTACGATAGATCTTAACAACACGTTAGACGGCATTGAGAAAGAGTTATCCGATTCAATATTTGGGATTTTCGGAAAATCGATACCATTTTGACCCGGCAAATCAAATTTACCATTCGCAGTATTGATAGCAATAGCGTAAGTATCTTCATTTACTGTCATTGTTATTGGTTGATCAGGCAATGAGCGTAAAGTGTCAATTAATAATTTGGCAGGAATAGCAACCGTTACATTCTCTTTTGACTCTACATTTAAGTTTGTAGACATTGAGGTTTCTAAGTCTGTTGTAGATATGGTTAAAACGCCGTCCTTTATATCGAATAACATGTGATCTAAAATCGGTAAAATGGGTTTAGATACAATAGCACCATTCACTTTTAAAAGGTGTTCTAATAATAAAGGAGCTGATATTAAAAATTTCATATTTGATTATAAGTAATGACTGCGAAAGTATAAAGACTTCATTTGTCTATATTCACATTATTACAACTTTTATTCACAATACTCTTTTTTTTAATTGGGGTAATCAAATATTTTTCCAGGATTCAAAATGCGGTGTGGGTCAAAGCTGTCCTTGATTAATTGCATTAATTCAATTTGTTTTTGGTGCATTACGATGTCTAAATAACTTTTTTGAACCAATCCAATGCCATGTTCTCCACTTATTGTTCCTCCATACTTTTTGCAGATTTCGAATATTTTTCTGATGATGATAGGTAATTTATTGTTCCATGTTTCATCGTCCAAATTAAGTTTGAGTATGTTTATATGCAAATTTCCATCTCCGGCATGTCCGTAACAAACCACTTCTATATTATTAGCTTGGCACAATTCCATGGTTTCTTGGTACAAATGGGGTAAAAAAGAACGCGTTACAACGGTGTCTTCTTCTTTATATGCCGATATAGCTTTTACCGTTTCTCCTATCGATCTTCTAATTTTCCATAATTTTTCTGAACTACTGCTTTCGTCGGCCAATATAACATCAATTGGGTTAAATGTTTCTAATACACCATAAATGGTTTCGCATTGCGATTGAATGCTTGGTAAATCAAAAGCATCTACTTCTATCAATAAATAGGCTTTTGCTTCTTTGGTGTCAAATGTCATTCCCAAGTGTTGTACTGAAATATTCACCCCTTTTTCGTCCATAAACTCAATAGCAGAGGGTTGAACTCCCGCTTTGAATATAGCAGGAACAGTAGAACATGCCTCAAATGCAGATGAAAAATAAGCAAGCATTAAGGCTCGGTATGGAGGAAAAGGAATCAGTTTAAGCGTTATTTTTGTAACAATTCCAAGGGTTCCCTCGCTGCCAACCATCAATTGTGTTAAGTTATATCCAGTTGAGTTTTTAAGCACATTGGCGCCCGTTTGAATAATTTCGCCGGTCGCCAATACCACTTCCAAATTTAAAATATAATCTTTGGTTGTGCCATATTTTACGCAACGCGGACCGCCACTGCTGTGTGCAACGTTACCTCCTATAGTGCAACTGCCTTTGCTTGCTGGGTCGGGTGGATAAAACAATCCTAATTTTTGAGCTTCATTTTGCAATGTTTCGTTTATAACGCCAGGTTCAACAATGGCTTGGTAGTTTGACGTGTCTATGGAAAGAATTTTATTGAGTCGACTTAAATTTAAAATAACACCATGTTGAACAGGTAAACAACCGCCAGACAAGCCCGTTCCTGCACCTCTGCATGTTAATGGAATTCTGTGGAGGTGACAATAGGCTGCAATTTTTGAGATGTGTTCACTGTTTTGTGGATAGATGACTACATCGGGCAAAAAACTGAGATTTTCGGTGTAATCTGAGCTGTTTTCAGTTCTTTGTTCTAATTGTTCATAAATACAATCATCAGGAGATATACTTTTAAAGTAATCGATATGTTCTTGTTGAATTCTTTGGTAATTCATTGTTGTGAAATGTGTTTTAATAAATAGAATAGACTTTAATATAGTCGACTATGAATTGGTTTGATTTGAAATTTGGGGGAAGGTAGGGTAAGTATTTGGCTTCAAAACAATTGTTAAGAATAACAACCATTTCTTCATCCATTAGTTTTTGTAATCTTTTGTTGAGTCTGATTTTGCAAACCAAATGATGGTCTGTATAAAAGCTAATTTGGTGTTTTTCCCACAAGCAAGCATAGATATGAAAATTGCTGTCAGTGTCATTGGGAAGTTTCACCTTATGCGCCATAAAATCGCGCGATTTGGTATTGGACTTACCCCAATGTAAGGACATGTATTGGTTGTGGATGTGTTTGCCGTTTTTACGTCCATACATTTCGAAAATATCAATTTCGGGTGGCCATTTATGAGCACCGGTTAACCAGAATGCGGGCCATGTTGCGGGACCTTTTGGGTTTTTTGAACGGATTTCAAAAAAGCCATATTTCTGTTTAAATGAAATGTCGCTATTAACTAATCCAATGGCGTATGGAACTTTGACCCATTGATTGTTATGAAAAATTTGATTGGGTTTGTAGCTGCCATCCAAAATAAGATAACCATCCTTGGTATGCACCGAGCTGTCGTCGTAATATTGATGAAGATTTTCGGGATGGACTACACCCCAAGCTTGTCCTAATCGCCATTTCTGACGGTTGATAGAATCAAATTGGTCTTCGAAAGTCAAAGTCCATTTAGAAAAATCAAGTTGAGGCTTTCGTTCCTTGCGGTAAAAACTGTATTTTATTTTAAGGAGACGGTTTTTAATACTCCATTTTTTTTTGAAATACAGCGATTTTACAGCCTTTTGGTTTTCAATATCAGGTTGAGCAAAACTAATATGACTTTGGGAACCAATAAATAAAACCAAAAACAAGACAAAATATCTTGTCATTAGGCGTTTATGGTTTCTTTGTAAACGTTAATTTAGCTGGAATTCCGCTGTATTCAGCATCAACAGTTAAAGTTGTTTGGTTAAGAACGATAATATCAGTAGTATCTTTGATATTAAAAGCACCCGCTAAACTCACATCCATGTAAATTTTGTTTTTACCAGTAATTAATTCATAATTGTTAACCACTGAATCAGGGTCAGCCACGTCACATTTACTGGTTTTATCGTAAATAACTAATCTATTGTCTCTTCGGAAAAAGTATTCGTTGTCTTTGTAGCAATCAGAGACTAAAGAAGTACCCCAAATATCACTACCATTGGCAATAACAGAAGAAACTTTCCAAGTGTTTTGACTTAAAAGGTCTTGTTGAGAAACAACAGGCGTAGGAACTACTGGCGTCCCAATATCATCTTCACAAGAATAAGAAAGAATAAGGGCAGCAAAGGCAAAATAAAAAATTGATTTTTTCATAATATTAATGCGAAAGTAGGATTTAATATTTTAATTTGCAACGTTTTTAAAATGGCGTGGTTTAAAGAATGGTTTGACAGTCCCTATTATCATTTACTCTATAAAAAAAGGGATGACAAGGAAGCGGTCGATTTTTTGACCCAATTGTTTAACAATTTAACCATAGAACCCTCTGCAAAATTATTAGATTTGGCATGTGGAAACGGCCGTCATTCTAGGACTATGGCTCAGTTGGGTTACAACACAGTAGGGGTAGATTTGAGTCCCAACAACATTCAAATAGCCAAGCAAATAAAGTCTGATTTAACCCATTTTTTTGTACACGATATGCGTCAAGTTTTTAAGAAAAATGAATTTGATGCGGTCCTCAATTTATTTACAAGTTTTGGTTACTTTGTCGATAAAAATGACAATATCCAGACATTAAACAGTGTTTATGAGAATTTAAAACCGGGTGCGATTTTCGTTCAAGACTTTTTGAATGCAGAAATTGTAATCAAAAATTTAGTAGAAAAAGAAACGATAAAAAGGGGTGATGTAGTGTTTGAAATAACCCGAACTATTATTGAACAACAGATTATTAAAAATATTTCATTTGAAGTAGGGCAGGAGACTTATGAATTTAGCGAGGAAGTAACATTGTTTACTCTTTCTGATTTTGAGCAAATGTATCAAAAGGTTGGTTTTAAAATAAAGCATCTTTATGGCGATTATCAATTAAATACCTACAATCCTAGAAGTTCAGACCGTCTTATCTTAATATCCGAAAAAATATGATAGAATCAATTGACATAGCACTTTTTAAGTTTATAAACAAAACCCTTTCGAATGGTGTGTTTGATTTTTTGATGGTCAAGTTTTCCGATAAACTTTTTTGGATTCCATTTTATGTGTTAGTTATCTTTTTGTTGACCAAAGAGTACAAAAAAAAGTCACTTTTGATTTTACTGTCGGTTATCCTTGCAGCTTCGGCTTCTGATTTTATAAGCAGTAAAGTGTTTAAGCCAATGTTTGAGAGAACAAGGCCATGTCATGAGTTGTCACTGACTCCCAATGTTTTGGTGAATTGTGGAAACAATGGAAGTATGCCTTCATCACATGCCGCTAATCATTTTGCGGTTGCTGTTTTCTTTGTTTTATTATACGGTTTTAAAAACCTTAAAAATACAGTTTTTTGGTTCACTTGGGCTTTTTTAATTGCATTTAGTAGGATTTACAATGGTGTTCATTATCCCTCCGATGTAATTGTAGGGGCATTATTAGGCGCATTAATTGGGTTTATATTTTACAAACTTTATATTTTTTCTTCACAACGACTTTCTTCAAAATCATGATTCCTCAACTTATTTTACTTTCAGGTCCTATTATTGGTATTTCTCTCAGTTATTATTTAAAGTTAAAGGCTAATAAATTTATAGGTAATACCATTTTATTCAGTGGTGCTTTTTTGTTTGGGATTGCTTTGTTTGGATTGTTACCCGAATTGTTTGACAATATTAAACAGGCTGGCATTTGGTTAGCGGTTGGATTTTTATTTCAAATAGTACTCGAAAAATTTACAGGAGGTATTGGACATGGACACATTCACAAAAATGAAATTCCCAAAAACATTTATGTATTGTTTGTAGGGTTGTTTTTGCACGCCTTTTTCGAAGGTTATTCTGCAGGTTTGAGTAATTACTTAAATACCAGTATTATAAGTGGGATGGTTGTGGGTATTTCTATACATGAAATTCCGGCATCGTTTGCTTTATCGGTATTATTAGCATCAAAGTTTAGTAATAAAAAAGTATTGAATTTATTACTAATTAGTTACGCATTGGCAACATCGATTGGATTTACCTTGGGTTCCTATTTGCACGACGAAAACTTAATTAGTGAACACATGTCACAAGTTATTACGGCCATTATTGCAGGAACATTTTTACATATCAGTACCACTATTGTTTTTGAACATTCCCTTTGGAAAAAAGAAGGATTAAAAAGATGGTTGGTTATTTTAATGGCTTTGTGTATTTCTTACATTGCTTGTTCTATAGGTTAGTTAGTAACCAATCGACCATTAAAGGGTAAGAAAAAAGTTGTACTATAACTGAAATAGTTATCACAAAAAGTAATAATAAAGTTCCCATTTCCATCATTATCAACATAGACATCATCATCTTCAGTTGCATAAAATACTTGATTTAAGAGAGTGGCTCTTATTTTACATCCATTTGGATTCCAATAACTTGTAGAGTAATTTTGTATCACATATTTACCAGTTTCAGGCTTTTGTTGAAAGGTAATATAGATATCACTTCTTGAACCACCAACATAAAAAGTGTAACCACCGTTTCCTCCTGAATAGGGGTGATATACATTACTATACCTGTGTTCTTCAGAATTAATTATCAGTAAGTTGTCTTCAGGTTGACAGGGTGTACTTATGGGTAAATTAGTAGTTGTAAAAGTAACTTCATCACCAAAAGTCAAATCAGAACCTGCTTTAGCATAAGTTCTAAGATAATAAGTGGTATTAGGTTTAAGTCCAGTTATATCAGTTTCAAAATCCTCGCCAATTGTGTAATCTTCAAGAATGAGAGTGTTTGAACTCAGTCCGGGATTGGGGTTTTCGTCCCAACAAAATCCTAACTCAGTAACCGTTTTGGTGAATTCAATAACTAATTTACCAGAAACTACGGCTCTTGATCTAGAAATATCTTTGGCCTCATAGGTTAGAAGAATAGGGAGTCTTTTGTCTTCTTTTTCACAAGCGCTGAATAAAAAAGGAACAAGTAAAAGAAGATAAATGTATGTATTAAAATAGTAAATTTTCATAAGATTAATGGTATTGCAAAGAAATCAAATTATATTTAAAATTAACAATAATATTGAAACAGGTGTCAAAATAGATATTAACTCTTAAAATCTAAAACCAACTCCACCACTTAAATTTATTGTACTGAATTTTTGTTCATATCTGTAATTTCTTACTTCTGTTGTTCTAGAAACATGTCCTACAGTTATAACTCTCACATTATTCCATTCGGCTTTTGATGCATAATAATCTAAATTTAGCAATAAGCAGATTTGTTCAGATAAGTTTAATTTAGCAGAAGCACCAATAATATAAGAGAATGAATTTGTTGTTGCTTGTTCTTGGTAAATAGAATTCATTTTATTTTGGTAATAAAAAGATTCAACCATCATTGAAGGTAAAGTTGCGGTAGAAAGTCCTATTAAAGCATATGGTTCGAATTTGATGTTTTTTTCAATTGGAAAAGAGCCATTTAGTCCAACTAGCATTCCACCTAATGAATAAACAGAAGACTGAACGCTAACTGTTGTTGAACCTGCAGCATAATCTTCACCTAGGAAATCAGCTAAGTCTTGAGCATAAGTTCCTGCATCTAAAGGGTTGGCTTGTCCTCGCATTATTGATTTAACGCCAAGTTTTGGATGAAAATTATAGGCAAAAGCAATATCAAAAAGAATTCCGCCATTGGCATAACCTGCTTCATTGTTATAGAAGTTTTCGCTTTTAAAGTTTCCGGTTGGAATACTAGCGCCTAAAATAATAGACGAATATCCTTTACGTTCATTTTTTTCTTGAGAAAATAAATTACTTAAAAGTAATGAGTTGAGTGCAAAAAGTAGAATTGTTTTTTTCATTTTATTCAGTTAATTCATTATTTAGCAGACTTATTTAATGAATTAACGCTCACAAATTAATAGAATCATATCCAAATCTCCAAATTCAAAAAAAAACAGCTTACTGAATGAGTAAGCTGTTTTAGATAAATATAGGGTATTTAGATATTAACTAAATACACCGTCTAGGATAATTCCAGTGCTACCACTGTTGATACACATTACAGGAACTTTACCACTGTGGTTTACAATTTGTTGTGCGTAGCTACCTAGTAAAAATTCACTGAATCCTTTTTCTTGTTGTGTCATTATTATCACTAAGTCAGCGCCAATTTCATCGGCGTAGTTAAGTGTGTCTTCGGCAAAACTATCCGGGTATTTGTCATCATCCAGACCTCTCACTATGTAATTGGCATTGTTTTGAGATAATATGTCTTGAGTTTGGTTGATAACTGCAAAAATTTTGTTTTTGTATTCAGAATCCGTAAAGTTTTCATAAATAACATGGATGGTGCTATTGAATTTTTTAGCCACATGGATTGCCCATTTTAATTTCTGTCTACTTTCTCTTGACAAATCGATTGGCAATACAATTTTTTCGTAACCATTTTTACCAATCGGTTGGTCTTTGATAACTATTACGGGAACTTTAGCATAATTAATTACTCTGCTTGAATTACTTCCAATAATTTGTTGTAATCCACTTGCACCGTTTGTACCCATCATGATACTGTCAAAATTTTCTTCTTCAGCAATTTCATTAACAACTTTATACACTTTACCATAAGCGATTCTTTTGTTAATTTTTACATTAGGAAATGATTTTTGAGATTCTGAAATAACTTTGTCCAAACGAGAATTAATGGCTTCTTCAATTAATTTCATTTTTTCGTCGTTACCAAATAATCCGAATAATCCACCTTCATCTTGTACATTAATTAATGTAATTTCATTGCCATAAACTTCAGCAATTTTGAGGGCATGTCCTAAAGCATTGTTTGCTACGTCAGAAAAATCTGTTGGGACTAAAATGTTGTTGTTGTTAGTTCTATTCATTTGAATGTTGTTGTTTTTTTATTAAGCCATATTAGAGTATACATTTTGAACGTCATCATCTTCTTCTAAACGTTCAATAAGTTTTTCAACTTGTAGTTTTTCTTCTTCATTTAAATTCACTAAACTTGTTGGAATTCTTTGTAGTTCAGCACTCACTATTGTTAGTCCTTTTGATTCAAGTGCTTTTTGCATGTTACCGAAGTTTTCAAACGATGCAGTTAGCACCATTTCATTTCCTTCAATTTCAATGTCTTCTAATCCTGCGTCTATTAATTCCAATTCAAGTTCTTCTGTATTAACGCCATCAGTATTGATGATAAAAATACTTTTTCTATCAAATGCAAAATCCAAGCAACCTGATTTACCCAATTCACCACCACCACGGTTTAGGTGCATTCTGATATTTGCTACTGTTCTTGTTGGATTGTCGGTAGCGGTCTCAATAATTAATCCAATGCCTTTCATACACATTGCCTCGTAAGCTACCTCTTCGTAGTTACTTGTATCTTTGTTAGATGAACGCTTAATGGCTGCCTCAATTCTGTCTTTAGGCATGTTTGCACTTTTAGCATTGGCAATAACAACTCTTAATTTAGAATTAGTGTCAGGATCAACTCCTCCACCCTTTACAGCCATAGCTATTTCTTTGCCGAATTTGGTGAATGTTTTAGACATTTTGTCAAATCGGGCAAACATCGTGTGTTTTCTTTTCTCAAATACTCTTCCCATAGGATATTATAATGCTTCTTTTTGGTTTAAATAGTGCGTTGCAAAGTTAATGAATTTTAACTCAAATTTTCTCTATATTGTTCTTAATTATTTGTTTATGTCCACTCTGCTGATTTGCATAGTTGGATGTTTTTCTTGTATCTTTTTCATCATTAAATCCAAGTGTTGCGTGTCCTCGACGTACACAGAAATAGTTCCCTCAAAGGTTCCTTCGTTACTTTCAATAGTGATAGATTTCATGTTTACTTCCAAGTTTTTACTAATAATATCGGCTAAACTACTCACAACGCCCACATCATCTATACCTATAATTTTAATAATTGCCAAAAACTT
This sequence comes from Chitinophaga pinensis, assembly GCA_945871905.1. Taxonomy (GTDB): domain Bacteria; phylum Bacteroidota; class Bacteroidia; order NS11-12g; family UBA955; genus JABMMZ01. The sequence continues at coordinate 184,921 of CAMBXL010000004.1, read as the reverse complement.
AGTTTCTTGTTTAATTAAATTTTCTTTCCATTGTGCTTTTATTACTCTGTAGCCATAGTTACTCATCAATGAAACTGCATTAGGGCAATTAGTCCTGTGAATTTTAACTCCTTCGCCTATAGTAATAAACCCAAAAATATCATCTCCAGGAATTGGATTGCAACATTTGGATAAAGTGTAACTTAGATCGTTGTCTTCGCCCACAATAATTTCATTTTTACTGCCCGATGCACTCGCTTTCTCTTTTACTTTGATTGGTTTTACAAGCTTATTAACATTGGGTTTGAAATTCAAAATACTGTCAATGTCTAACTTGTCCTGACTGATTAATCCTTTTTGGATGTTGAAATACAAATCAAGTTGACTTTGTATTTTAAAGAATTTTACGATTTTTTGAACGTTGTCATCATTGAACGTAAATTTTTCTTTAGAAAAGCGTTTTTTTAGAATTTCTTTTCCTTCTTCAGCAGCTATACGTTTGTGTTCTCTTAGGTAATTTCTAATTCTAGCAATCGCTTTTCCGGTAACTACAGAATTGAGCCACTCTTCTTTGGGATGTTGTTTTTCTGAAGTTAGAATTTCCACTTGGTCGCCATTGGTCAACACATGACTGATAGGGACAAGTTTATTGTTTAATTTAGCCCCAATACATTTGTTCCCAACTTCGGTATGTATCTCAAATGCAAAGTCAAGCGCAGTAGCACCAACAGGGAGCTTTTTTAAATCGCCTCCCGGTGTAAAAACAAATATTTCATCGTGAATTAGTTGTAGTTTAAAATCATCTAAAAATTCTAAAGCATTGCTTGACGGATTTTCTAGTACTTCTTTGACTCTCGCCAACCAACCATCTACACCTTCCGACTTGCTTTGGATAATGCCATCCATTGAGTTTTTATATTTCCAATGGGCTGCGTAACCTTTTTCAGCAATTTCATCCATCCGTTTGGTTCGTATTTGCACCTCAACCCATTTACCATCGCTTGCCATTACAGTGGAGTGCAAACTTTCGTAACCATTGCTTTTGGGTGTTGTTATCCAATCTCTTGTTCTCAGTGGATTTGGTTTGTAACGATCGGTTACCACAGAGTAGGCTGTCCAACAGTCTGCTTTTTCCTTTTCTGGTTTTGAGTCTACAATAATTCTAACCGCAAATAGATCATAAACTTGTTCAAAAGGAATCCCTTGGTGATTCATTTTCTTAAGAATGCTATAAATACTTTTTGGTCGACCTTTGATTTCATAAACCAAACCGGCTTCGTCCAATCCATCTCTGAGCGGTTCAATGAATTTTTTGATATATCGGTCACGTGCTGCTTTTTTTGCATTTAGTTTTTGACTAATTTCTTTGTAGGCATCACGTTGAGTGTATTTTATAGCCAAGTCTTCAAGCTCACTTTTAACATTATACAAACCTAAACGGTGGGCGAGGGGTGCATATAAAAAAAGGGTTTCACTTGATATTTTCAATTGATTTTTGCGACTCATGCTTTCCAAAGTTCTCATGTTGTGTAATCGGTCGCAAAGTTTTACTAGAATCACTCTAACATCGTCACTGAGGGTAAGCAGCATTTTTCTGAAATTTTCAGCTTGCATGCTATCTGTATGGTCAAATACTTCTTGTATTTTGGTTAAACCATCTACAATTTTAGCGATTTTGTCGCCAAATTTTCTTTTGATGTCGAGCAGGGTGTAGTTACTATCTTCAACAACATCGTGAATAAGGGCGCACACGATAGAAGTAGTGCCTAAACCAATTTCACTGGCCGCAATTTTGGCAACAGCAATAGGGTGATAAATGTAGGGTTCACCCGATTTTCTGCGCATGTCCTTGTGTGCATCTAAGGCTAGGTCGAACGCAGAACGAATCAATTTTTTTTGTTCGTTTGTTAAATCATGTCGAATAGAGCGAAGTAAAGATTTGTATTTTTTTAAAATTTCTTTACGCTCAATTTCATCTCTTTCTATCAATGATACTTCGTTATCTGCCATTTCGGATTTTTTACAAAATTAATTGAATAGAATGAAAGTTAATTCACAGCTTGGATTAAAAAATAGACAAAAAAAAAGCTGCCCTTTTTGAGGGCAGCTTTTAAAGTTATTTAATTGAATGGATTAGGCCATTAAGTTTTTAGCTTCTTCCATCCAAGTATGCCAAGTCTCTATGCTAGTCATGCTATCTTGAGTTTCTAATTCGGCAATTCTCTCGTCTGTTAATGAAATTAAATCAGCATAAGAATGAATTCCAAGTGCATTTAAACGTTTTTCGAAAGCTGGGCCAATTCCAGTGATTTTTTTCAAGTCTGAATGATCAGTCTCGTTACTCTCTGTTGTAGCTTCAACTTCTTTTACTTTTTTAGGCGCTTTTACTTCTTTAGCATCTTTTTTATCGTTAGCATTGTCAAACATTGCTTTAAGATCATTGAAAGCATCTAACTCACCAAGCGTAGATTTATCTGCAGCTTTGTTGATGTTTTTAACAATTTTAGCAGCTTTGTCGCTTTTACTTTTCTCTTCATCTTTGTTTTTCTCTTCAGATTTCCAATTGTTGGTGTGAGATAAAATAATGCTTTTGTTCTCTTTATTGAATTCAATAACCTCGAATACTAATACTTCAGAATCTTTAATTTTGCTACCGTTCTCTTTTACAAGGTGACGTTTTGGAGCAAAACCTTCGATACCGTATTGTAATTGTACATTAGCACCTTTGTCGTTAATGGCAACAATTGTACCTTCGTGTTTACTGTTAACAAAGAAGATTGTTTCAAAAGTATCCCATGGATTTTCTTCTAACTGTTTGTGTCCTAAAGATAATCTTCTGTTTTCGCTATCTACTTCTAAAACAACTACATCAATAGACTCATCTTTTTTAATGAATTCTGAAGGATGTTTGATTTTTTTAGTCCAAGATAAGTCAGAAACGTGAATTAAACCATCAACACCTTCTTCAAGTTCAACAAATAAACCGTAAGAAGTTAAGTTTTTAACAACCCCTCTGTGTCTGCTTCCAACTTTGTATTTTTCAATGATTGATAACCAAGGATCTTGAGCCAATTGTTTAATTCCTAAAGATAATTTGTGTTCATCTTTTTCTAAAGCAGTGATAACAGCTTCGATTTCATCACCAGTTTTTAAGAAATCGTGTGGACTTCTTAGGTGACTGCTCCAACTCATTTCAGAAACGTGAATTAAACCTTCAACACCTGGTTGAATTTCAACAAACGCACCGTAATCAGTTACAGTTACTACTTTACCTTTAACTTTTTCGCCCACTTTAAGTGAATCACCAAAACTATCCCAAGGGTGTTCTGATAATTGTTTCATACCTAAAGAAATACGTTTTTTACCTTCGTCAAATTCTAATACTACAACAGTAATTTTTTGATCTAAAGAAACCATTTCTTCTGGATTGCTGATACGTCCCCATGACATGTCTGTAATGTGTAGTAATCCATCAATACCACCTAAGTCAACGAATACACCAAATGGTGCGATGTTTTTAACAACACCTTCTAATACTTGACCTTTTTCTAATTTAGATAAGATGTCAGATTTTTGAGCTTCGATATCATCTTCAATTAATGCTTTATGTGAAATTACAACATTTTTGAAAACGTCGTTAACTTTTACAATTTTGAACTCCATGTCTTTACCAACATACTGATCGTAATCTTTAATTGGCTTAACATCTATTTGAGAACCAGGTAAGAATGCATCTATACCCATTAAATCAACAACCAAACCACCTTTAGTTCTGGTTTTTACTAAACCTGTTAAAACAGTACCTTCTTCCATTGCTTTAGTAATGAAATCCCAAGATTTCTCTAAAATAGCACGTTTTCTAGATAAAATTAGTTGACCATTTGCATCTTCAACAATTTCTAAGTAAACTTCAACATTGTCACCAACTTTTAAATCGGGCATGTCTCTAAATTCGTTACGTTGAATAACACCGTCTGATTTAAATCCTACGTTGATAACAACTTCTCTGTCGTTAAAAGCAACTACAGTTCCGTTTACTAATTCATTTTGAGTCAGACTTTTAAGAGAGCTAGTGTAAAGGTCTTCCATCGCTTTACGTTCTGCAGAATTGTAGTTAGAAAATCCTGCGTTGTCCATACTCCAGTCAAAGTCTGAATTGTCTGGGGTCGCATTACTAGAATGCTGGGTTTTGGTTTGTTTTTCTGTGGCTGCATCAACACCTGTTGATACGTTGCCATTGTTTAATTGTTCTTCTGTCAAATTTTGTTTCCTCCTTTGTGGGGCGGCAAAATTAGAAATAATTATTTTAATATCCTAAAAATATTTAATCATAAAAAATACACTTAAAAAATTAAAGATAGAAATTACAATGTATTCATATTTTAAGGGGTTCTTCATAATTTTTATTTCAAAAAAAATTACAATTAATATTTATCTAGTGATTTGTTTCAAATTGTAAATCAAGTTGTTTAAATTGCCTTGTATTTTTTTGTTTAGCAAAAATGCAACACACATTAAGTTGAATGTATTAATTCATGAATAGAGTGTATATTAAAATTGCTAAATAAAAAAAAGTTGAGCGGTTATGCTCAACTTCTTCAATATTATTTTGTGAAATATTATTTTTTAACAGCTTCTTTCACTTTTTCTAGGACCGTTTTTTGATCAACTGTAGCTTCTGAAGTTGGTAATTCAGCAATTGTAGAATCTTTTGCTTCATTAGCTTTCATTGCTGCAGCTTCTAATCCTTTGGTATAAATATTAGTTAATTCAGTCCAAGAAGTTTTAACTGATTCTAAAGCTGTTTTTGAAGCCTCATCTAATTCTGTTTCGTTTACAGAAGCTAAAACGCCATTAAAACTCTCTGAATACCCAACCCAAGTGGCTGTGTCGTATGATGTCGTTGATCCAATTACGTTTTTAATTGAGTCAACCCATGAGGTAAGTTCTACAACTTTAGTTGCAGATTCAGTCACTTTTGGTGCGTTGTTGCAGGCAATAAATGCACTTGCAATGATTGAAAGAATAAAGATTTTTTTCATTTTTTATAAAAAGTACTGCAAAATTAGAGATAATTTATAATATTGCAATACCAATCTTTGAACCATTTTTTAAACTCTAATATTGAATATTTGAAAGGGGTAGGACCCCAAAAAGCTGAAGTTATTAAATCTGAACTTGGGCTTTTTACTTTTAAAGATGTTTTACAATATTACCCCACTCGGTATGTCGATAAATCAAAAGTGTCTCTTATTAAAGAGTTTTCTGAAGAATCGCCCAATATCCAAATTAGAGGGATTTTGCTCGATTTTCAATTGCAAACGTCTAAAAATGGTAAACGCCTCAGTGCTGTTATTAAAGACAGTAGCGGTATAATAAATTTGGTATGGTTTAAAAATTACCAATACGTCATCAAAAATCTGAAACTTCAACATGTATATACCGTTTACGGAAAGGTAACTAATTTTAATGGAACCCTTAGTATTTCTCACCCTGAAATAAAACTATATACCCCCGAAGATGATAAACTTGGTTTGAAAATGGAACCAGTGTATCCGTTGACAGAAAAGTTGAAAAGCAGGTATGTCGATTCAAAATTAATCGGTAACATGGTGGTTCAAATTGTTACCAATCCACAGTTTGTGTGGCCCGAATTTATTCCAGATACTATAACGTATCCTATTAAATTAATATCAGCACAACAAGCCATTAAATGGATTCATTATCCAAGAACGGAACATGAAGCTAGCGATGCCATTCGCCGAATAAAGTTTGAGGAAATGTTTGTACTGGCCATGCGTTCCGAAAAAAACAAAGCACTCAGAAAACAAACACAACAAGGGATAAAAATGCCCAAAGTTGGTGATAATTTCAATCAATTTTATAAGGAACATTTAACATTCGAACTCACAAACGCTCAAAAACGAGTAATTAAAGAAATCAAAGAGGACTTGGCACACGGCAGTCAAATGAATCGCCTGCTTCAAGGTGATGTTGGAAGTGGTAAAACAATTGTTGCACTCTTGTGTATGCTTTTGGCCAAAGACAATGGTCATCAATCATGCTTAATGGCACCAACTGAGATTTTGGCTTTTCAGCATTATATAACCATTTCCGATTTATTGAAAGAGTTGCCAGTAAATGTTCGCTTATTAACAGGTTCAACGACTGCAAAAGAAAGACGTGAAATATTAGCCCTACTAAAGGAACATCAAATTGACATACTCATAGGTACTCATGCATTGATTGAAGATGATGTGGCTTTTCATTCTATGGGATTGGCAATAATAGACGAACAACACCGTTTTGGGGTGGCTCAAAGGGCTAAACTTTGGAAAAAGTCAATTAACCCACACATATTAGTGATGACCGCAACGCCTATTCCCCGAACATTGGCAATGACTGTTCATGGCGAATTGGATGTTTCTATTATTGACGAACTACCCAAAGACAGAAAACCGATAAGAACCTTACACAAAGATGAAAGTTTGAGGTATGAGGTGATGTCTTTTGTGAAAACACAAATTGACAAGGGTAGACAAATATATATTGTGTATCCATTGATTGAAGAGTCGAGTAAACTGGATTTGAACGATTTAATGAACGGTTATGATGAGGTGAATTCCTATTTTCCTGTACCCAAATATCAAATAAGTTTGTTGCATGGAAAAATGAAACAAGATGTAAAGGAGTTGGAAATGAACCGATTTAAAAACGGTATTACCCAAATAATGGTTTCTACTACGGTGATAGAAGTGGGGGTCAATGTCCCAAATGCCTCAGTAATGATTATTGAAAACGCCAACCGATTTGGTTTGTCTCAATTGCACCAACTAAGAGGAAGAGTAGGAAGGGGATCTGAACAAAGTTATTGTATTTTAATGACCAAGGATGAATTGAATTACCCTTCGAAAAAAAGAATTAATACCATGTGCAAAACCAATGATGGTTTTATTATTTCACAGGTCGACCTTGAGTTGAGAGGTCCCGGCGATGTTTTAGGGACCCGTCAAAGTGGTTTGCCCGACTTTAAATTATTGGATTTAGGAAAGGATACTGAAATTATAGATTTAGCTAAAAGGGCTGCAGCCTATTTACTTAAACTAGATTTTGATTTGAAAGACCAGAATCACAAACCATTACTCCAGTATTTAATACAACATCAGTCGGACCATTTTTGGAGCCAGATTAGTTGATGGTTTTTTAGGAAATAGGAAATAGGAATTAGGAATTAGGGGTATTTGTGCCAGAGGCAAAGCCCCGAATCACCAGCAAGATGCTAGCTAGAGCAGGGGAATGAGGAATGAGGATTTAGGAATTAGGATTTAGGGTATTTGTGCCAGAGGCAAAGCACAGAATCACTAGCAAGATGCTAGCGAGAGCTGAAATGAAATAAATCTAAAATCGAATATTCAATCCAATCTGATGTTGATTGAACTGCGATGATGAATGTAGGTTCCAGTTCTTTTTTCGTTGCATCGCCAATGGCTTGTCTATGTTGAATTGATAAAAATGAGCGTCTATTGCGGCATCTACTATATTAATTAAATAAACGCCAGAAAATGCAATAATACTGTAATCGCGATTGGTGCGCGCTATGTTCCTTTGTGCTTGTAACACCTCACGGTCAACTTTACTATACTTAGCCTCAGGAACAGTATTGGGGTCGTTGTCGTACAAGACATTGAGTGCTTGCTGTAATTCGCGCACTTTTTGACGATTGTTTAATAAAAAATAACCCGTTACGCCAAGTCCCGCATATACAATTGGGATTTTCCAGTATTTTTTATTGTATGCTTGTCCCAAACCGGGAAGTATAGCACTGTAAATGGACGCTTTGTGTGGTGAATGTTTTTTTTCTTCAGTACTTTTGAAAGTTTGAGAAAGGGAATGAGAATGGTGGTATTTGATAGTGTCTAATGACCACGCATTCAATAGGCAAAAATTGAAAAAAAATAAAAGGACAAATTTATTCATCGACGTTTAACGCAGTCAAAATTCGTTCCAAATCTACGTATTGATTAAAAGGAATGACTAATTCGCCTTTACTCCCTTTATTCTTAACGCTGATTTTTGTTTTCAACTTTTTATTCAAATAGTCGAGTTTCAATTTAAGGGCATCGTCAATGTCAAAAGCATTAGCTTTAGGTTTTGCACCTGAAGATGGAGCTGATCCATTAGCTTTATCGTTTTTAGACAATTTAGCCAATTCTTCTGCATTTCTAACACTTAAGTTGTCATTGATAATTCGGCTGTAAAGGTTAATTTGTTCAATAGCTTCGTCAACCGCTAGTATGGCTTTGGCGTGACCCATTGAAATTTTATTGGCTTGAAGAGCCAATTGGATTTCCTCAGGTAATTTAAGCAATCTAAGGTAGTTGCTTACCGTACTTCTGTCTTTTCCAACACGCTCGCCCAGTTCATCTTGTTTCAACTGACATTCATCCAACAATCTCTTGTAACTTAATGAAACCTCCATAGGATTTAAGTTTTCACGTTGTATGTTTTCAATCAATGCCATTTCGAGCATTTCTTGGTCATTGGCAATTCTTACATAAGCAGGAATTTTAACAAGACCGGCTAATATCGAAGCTCTAGTTCTGCGTTCGCCACTTATCAGTTGGAACTTGTCATAACCCATTTTACGAACCGTAACGGGTTGAATTAATCCATGTATTTTAATGGATTCCGACAATTCTTCTAATGCTTTTTGCTCAAATTCTGTTCTAGGCTGAAATGGATTGGCTTCAATCTGACTGATTTTAATAAAGTTTACACTACCACCTGCACGATATTCGTCTGATACAGTAATATCGGTATCTGCATTATTGAGTAATGCTGATAATCCTTTTCCTAATCCACCTTTTTTCTTGATATTTAATTCTTCTTTCGCCATTCTATAATGAGTTGTCTGCTTGATTTATGAAATTACTTTTTCGCTGTTTTCTAGTTTAGTTAAACCATTTTTTTGTAAGATTTCTCTTGCTAAGTTAAGGTAGGTTGTAGACCCCTTGCTTGTTATATCGTGTGACAAAACAGGGATGCCAAAACTTGGAGCTTCACTTAATTTGGTATTTCTGGGGATGATGGTATCAAACACCATGTTTTGGAAGTGCATTTTTACATCTTCAACCACCTGATTGCAAAGTCTAAGGCGTGAATCATACATGGTTAGAAGTATACCTTCAATAGCTAAGTTTTTATTTAACTCTTTTTGAACGATACGAATGGTATTTAACAACTTACCTAATCCTTCTAATGCAAAATACTCACATTGAACAGGAATAATGATAGAATCGGCGGCACACAGAGAGTTTGTTGTAATTAAACCTAGAGAAGGCGAACAATCAATAATAATGAATTCATATTCTTTTTTAAGTTGTTCAAAGGCTTTTTTCATTACTTTTTCTCTGTTAGGCAAGTCAATCATTTCCAGCTCAGCTCCCACTAAATTGATGTTAGAAGGAAGTAAGTCAAGGAATTTTAAGTCTGTTTTTAGAATAACTTCCGAAGCAGGACGTTCATTGATTAGGCAATCGTATAAACCTACTTTCACATTTTGTGGGTCGAACCCAATACCAGAAGAGGAGTTTGCTTGTGGGTCGGCATCAACAAGCAGCGTTTTAAATTCAAGAACAGCCAAACTAGCTGCAAGGTTAATAGCAGAAGTGGTTTTGCCGACACCGCCTTTTTGATTGGCTATTGTTATTATTTTTCCCATGTTATATTTCTATTGCTTCGTTGATGTGTAGTAGTGTCAGTTTAATATTTTCATTTTCAAAAGCATGTTCGGCTGTTGAATGATTGATTTTGATGTAAGGAAACGTGTCGAAATGCATTCCAATAATGTGTTTGCAATTTAAGAATTTTGAGGCTTTTACGGCATCATAGATATCCATTGTAAAATTGCTACCAAGTGGTAAAAAAGCAAAATTTAAGTTATAGCGTTCGGCAATAAGTTTCATGTCCATTGTTAAAGCAGTATCACCGCTGTAATAAAAACAATGATTAGGGCAGTTGAAAACAAAGCCTGCTGGATTTCCGCCATAGCTTCCATCGGGAAAAGAGCTAGAGTGAACAGCATTAAACATTTGAACTGTTCCGAAGTCGAATTTCCAAGTGCCACCAATGTTCATAGGGTGTGTTTTGGTATGACCATTAGAAACGGCCCATTCGGTAATTTCCCAACACGAAACAATGGTTGAATCGTTGTTTTTGGCAATTTCAAGCGCATCGTAAATATGGTCTTGGTGGGCATGACTGATAAAAATGTAATCGGCTTTAATTGATTTTATATCAATCTCCTTTGCCAGTTCATTGGGAGTAATAAAGGGATCAAACAAAAGGTTCATTCCGTTTATTTCGATAGCAAAACAAGAATGGCCAAAATATTTAATATTCATTTTTACAGTGAGGTTTCAACTTTCAAAAATAAGATTAACTCGAATAATCTATTTGTTTTATTCTTTCAATTTTTCCCCATTGTCAATGGATAAGTCGTGGTGAAATTGTGGATAAGTTAATTAAGTTGAATAGGAGAGGCACTTTGAATGATTTTGTATTTGAAGATTTGATAAAAGGATTTGAAAGAGTTGGTTTTTTTGCCTTATCTTTTACATCATTAGATTTGAGTTTCAATATTTGATATTTATAGTATTCATTATTAAATAATAAACCGTTTTATTTTAAAATAGAATATCATTATTCAAAAAAAAGACAGATTAATTAAAATCTGTCTTTTGGGGTAATCAATGGGGCTCGAACCCACGACCCTCGGTACCACAAACCGATGCTCTAACCAACTGAGCTATGACTACCATTTTTTGGGATTGCAAATATATAAAAAAAATACATATTCAAAAAAAGATTTTAAAAAGGATATCCAATACCGAAATTAAGTAATCCATATTTACTAAAATACTGGTTTCTAGCAAAATATTTGATCACCCAACGCTCTGTTCCTACAAACTCTGGATTGTGGATTTGAAACCCATAGTCTAAACGGAATAAAAAGAACTGAAAATCTATTCTAGCGCCAATTCCTGCATTTGCTGCTATGTCTTTGTAGGATTGGTTTATTTTGAATAATTTATCTGGATTCACATTGTTCTCGTTTCTCAATATCCAAATATTGCCCGCATCGGTAAAAAAGGCGCCTTCTAATTTGTTTTTAATTAAGTCAAATCGGTATTCAATACTTCCTTGTATCACTAAATCACCTGCTCTGTCTATTCTGAAATTATTGGTATTGGGTAAATAAACCCCCGGCCCAATGGTTCGAGGTCGCCAACCTCTCAAACTATTAGCTCCACCTATAAAATACAATTTATCAAACGCCACTTCTTTCTGATTGGAATAAGGGTAGGTGGCACCCATATTTAACCGAAATCCAAGGGATGAATTTTCGTTCAATTTGGTGCTACACCTCGCATCAATCTCGGTTTTGGCATATTGGAAATAATTGACGTTGAACAATTGGTATGCAGTGTCTGCATTATTTTGATTGTCTAAAATACGTCTAGCCAAACGGTGAATATTGCCGCCTAATTCTATCACATTGGCACGAACAATGAAAAAACTTCTACTTTTAGTTGTGTTTTTATTAGTAAAAAAGAAATTTAAACTGCTCGACGTAATCAAGTTGTTTTGAAAAATACGGGTTATAAATGCACTGTCATTTCGCCCAAATAAGTTTACATCGGTTAAGTTATTTCTACTAAAGGAAATTTCAGCGATGTTTAAATACCATGTAAAACGATTCGATTGTATTTGATATTGATAAGTTAAGGGCAATATTTTACGGGTATAGTCGGGGTTCAACTCATACAAAAATGACACATTGAAGTTGGTTTTAACTGATTTAACATTTTTCCATCTTTCTATTGGCCTCATAAACGATGATTTAGGAATGGTTAAACTGGCATTTAAACTTTGTTGTACCGCCAAATTGGTATAGAATAGCTGATTACTTGTTACATCGCGGTAAAACTGTGTTTCCATTCTTGTATTTGAACTGATTTCAAACAATTCTGCATTTCGAAATAAGTTGCGGTGCGCCCATATCAAACTGTTGGCAATACCATAAGAATTGGAACTCAAACTGCTGTTTTGAATTCTGTTTAATTGTGATACAATTCCTTGCGGTTCTACAGAAAACGTCTGTCTTAGATTGGTTCTTAGTGTAACTTGTACATTCAATGAATTAACTGTATCCAAGGGATTGGGTAAAAAAGTGATATCAATAAATTTGAAAATACTAAGCTCACTCAGTTTGGCGTAAGAAATTTCAAGTTCGTTCTCACAGAACAAAGAGTCTTTTTTAATCGTGATATTTTTTGCAATGACATAAGGTTTTAATGGGTAACCATTGAAATTGAACGATATGCCGTTGAAATAAATTGTAGATTCAGGTTTTTGAGTTTCTTCATCATTTTCAAAAACCACATTGATGGCATTGATTTTCTTTTTTATAAATCTTTCACCATTTACTTTGTTGGAAATATTTATAACAATATCCACCTGATTCACTTTTTTAATAGTATCCAATTCAAAATCAAAATAATCTTTATTAAAGTCAAAATAGCCACTATTTCTAAGAAGTTCAGTCATTCTATTGCGTTCTTGCGAAATGACTTCAATGTCCAGATTATTGCCTGAATCAAGCAAAGAAAACTTCATGTTTTGGTTTAGCAATTGGTCAATTTCAGCATCATCGGCAAACAACATTATTTTGCGAATGGTAAAGGCATTGTTAGGATTGATAAAATAGGTGACTATGGCTTTTTTCTTTTTGTATACTACTTGGTGTTCAATGTCACAATTCAGATAGCCTTTGTTTATTAAGTATTTTTTAAGATTGACTTTTGTTTTTTGTATTTCATTAGTGTCGAGTAGGATAGGAGCTTCGCCAATTTTGCGGAGATACTTACGCCATTTTGTACTGTCATTTTTTTCGGGATATTTTTTGCTGCTGCCTACGTTGTATAGACCTAAGTAAAATTTCCCTAATACCAATATTTTACGATTGGGCTTGTGTTTTACATAAATAGCTTGGTCTCTGTCCAATATACTAATGACCTTGTTAAAGACATTATTATCAGTTACAGTTGTTTTAATTATATTTTTTTCTAACAAATGTTTGTCTTGGGGAACTAATTTGGTAGATTTGCAAGCATTCATTAACAATATAAATAGCAATCCCCAAGCCCAAAAGCCATGTTGAGTAAAACTGCCATTCAATTTATTAAAAGTCTTCAAGATAAAAAACAGAGACAAAAATATGACCAATTTGTGGTAGAAGGTGAAAAAAGTATTGCCGAATTGTTGAAAAGCTCTTACAAAATTGTGAAATTAGTAGCCATAAATTCATGGGTTGCTGAAAATCAGTTGTTTATAAAAGGTTTGGAGTGTATTGAAGTGACAGAAGAAGAATTAAAAAAAATATCTTTTCATCAAGCGCCACAAAGGGTTTTGGCGGTCGTAAAAATACCTCAATTTAATCAACATTTATCGGCCGATGAGTACACATTGGCTTTAGATGAAATTCAAGACCCAGGTAATTTGGGCACAATAATCAGGATTGCCGATTGGTATGGGATTAAAAAATTGATTTGTAGTAAAGGGTGTACCGATGTTTACAATCCTAAGTGCATAAGCGCAACAATGGGGAGTTTTTTGCGGGTTGAGGTGGTTTATGCAGATATTATTCAATTAGCAGAACAGTATCAGCTACCATTAATAGTAACGAGTTTCGATGGTGAAAACGTACATACATTCCAAACCATGCAAAAGGGAATGATAGTAATAGGCAATGAGGGGCATGGCGTGAGTAAAGAGATTATGCAAAGGGCCACATACAAACTCACTATTCCTAAAATCGGGGGCGCAGAATCTTTAAATGCCGCTGTAAGTACCGCTATTGTGTTGGATAATTTGGTGAGGTAGGGATGGGTTGAATACGTTATTAGTAATTTCAAAAATCAGTTACTAGATAAGTTTAAAGATTTTTTTAATACAGAAATTTAAAAATACTTGCATTATATAATTTTAATAATACATTTGTCTTTTAAAAAAGAATAGATATGAGTTTATTATTACAAATTTTACAAACACAAACGGCACCTGCTGCAAATAGTTTAACCAATGTTTTTTTGCCTGTTGCTTTGTCTGTTATTATGCTAGGATTAGGTTTATCGTTAACCTTAGATGATTTTAAAAGAATTGTAAAATACCCTAAAGCGGTATTTATAGGTTTGGTTTGTCAAATGTTATTGTTGCCTGTGGTTTGTTTTTTTATTGCCAAAGGATTTGGCTTAGAGCCTGCACTTGCAGTGGGATTAATGCTTTTGGCGGCTTCACCCGGAGGACCAACTGCGAATTTGTTTAGCCATTTAGCCAAAGGGGATGTAGCCTTAAACATTACCCTAACTGCTATGAACAGTTTAATTACTCTTCTAACCTTACCGTTTATAGTTAACTTTTCTATTCAATATTTTATGCAAACAGTTATGGCAGTACCGATGCAGTTTTCCAAAATAGTTGAAGTATTTGCTATTGTGTTAATTCCGGTTTCAATAGGCATGGTTATAAATGCACAAAAACCAATGGTTTCGCAAAAATTAGACAAGCCTGTTAAAATATTGTCAGCCTTATTTTTAGCCTTAATTATTGTGGGTGCTGTTTTGAAAGAAAAAGAAAATGTTGCATTGTATTTTCAGCAAGTTGGAGTAGCTGCCTTGTTGTTCAATATTCTAAGTATGGCCATTGGGTATTACATTCCTCAGATGTTTAAGATCAATCACAAACAATCTGTTGCAATAGGAATGGAAATTGGGATACACAATGGCACTATGGCGATATACATAGCGTTTAATGTTTTAAATAACAGTGCAATGAGTATTCCTCCCGCTATTTACAGTTTGATGATGTTCTTTACAGCCGCACTTTTTGGTTATTTAGTAAACAAAAGAAAAGTAGCTAAAATGGATTGATTATTTGCGATTTTGAGGAAAGTATGGTTTTGATTTAGATTTTTTGTTGGTTTTAATTTGCCTTTTTAAGGAATATTTTCCCAAAACAGGAAAAGGTTAACTTCCTCGGGTTTAATTTCGGTGATTTTCTTGCTTCCATCATAAGTTATTTTGACGTTGCTATTCTTTAAATGGTGTTATTTTCATAATTCAACAAGAGATTCTGAATAAATTTTGAGGACAAAATTTTCCAGAATGACTATTGGGAAATTCAACCCATTAAACCAATTCAACAATCACGCTCAACGGTGTGAAACAATTAAACACTCTTCGAGAGCACTTCGACAAGCTCAGTAAAGGCTCTCAGGGTGACAAATATACAATCACACTGAACGGCGTGTAACAATGCAACCATTCATTTTTTTATGTTCTCCTACAAAAAACTCCTAACTTATTTCTATTTTTGCACTTTATGGAACTTGATAAGCATTATAATCCCCAGTCTGTAGAGGACAAATGGTATAAATATTGGATCGAAAACGGTTTGTTTGATTCAACACCCGATGAACGTGAACCTTATACCATTGTTATTCCTCCGCCAAATGTGACAGGCGTTTTACACATGGGGCACATGCTCAATAATACCATTCAGGATGTATTGATTAGAAAAGCCAGAATGGACGGTAAAAATGCCTGTTGGGTTCCAGGAACGGACCATGCAAGTATTGCTACTGAAGCCAAAGTAGTGAAAATGTTGGCCGAACAAGGGATTAAAAAATCTGACATTACACGCGAAGAGTTTCTGAAACACGCTTGGTCGTGGAAAGAAAAATATGGTGGTATCATTTTGGAACAGTTGAAAAAACTGGGGGCAAGTTGCGATTGGAAAAGAACCCGCTTTACCATGGAAGAGGATTTGAGTGAGGCCGTTATTGATGTCTTTATTCAATTGTACAAGGATGGATTAATTTACAGAGGAACTAAAATAGTGAATTGGGACCCTGCTGGTAAAACTACATTGAGTGATGAAGAAGTTATTTTTAAAGAAACTAACAGTCAATTGGTGTATATAGTGTATCCATTTACCGAAGAAACCATTGCACAAACTGGTGTTTCTGGAATTGGATTAACCGTTGCGACCACCCGTCCCGAGACCATTATGGGCGACGTTGCTATCTGTGTACATCCCGAAGATGAACGTTACCAAAATTTGATTGGCAAAACCGTAAAAGTGCCAATTTCTAACAGAGTTGTCAAAATTATTGCAGACGATTACATAGACAGAGAATTTGGAACAGGTTGTTTGAAAGTTACTCCTGCACACGACGAGAATGATTATAATATTGGCGTTAAGCACCAATTGGAAATGATAGATGTATTGACCGATGATGGTAAAATTCACGAACGTGCTGGTGTTTATGTGGGGATGGATCGCTTTGCTTGTAGAAAACAAATCATTAAAGATTTAGAAGAGTTAGGTTTAATTGAAAAAATAGAACCTATCAAAAATACAGTTGGACACAGTGAAAGAACAGATGCTGTAATAGAAAAGAAAATATCAACACAGTGGTTTGTTAACATGCAATTGTTTATGCAAAAATACCCTGAATCGCTTGATTCGGTAATGAACGATGAAATTAAATTCCATCCTGCTAAGTTCAAAAATACTTACAAGCATTGGCTCGAAAATATAAAAGATTGGAACATAAGCAGACAACTGTGGTGGGGACAAAGAATTCCTGCTTGGTACAATCAAAATGGTGAATTTGCTGTTGCTAAAACCGAAATTGAGGCGCAACAATTGTTAAATACCAAAGAGGCATTACACCAAGATGAAGATGTTTTGGATACTTGGTTTAGCAGTTGGCTTTGGCCGATGAGTGTATTTGATGGTTTCAAAAAAGACAATCAGAAAGACATCGACTATTATTATCCTACACAGGATTTGGTGACAGGACCGGATATTATATTCTTTTGGGTGGCTAGAATGGTAATGGCAGGGTATGCATTCAAAGGACAAAAACCATTTAGCAATGTTTATTTTACAGGAATAGTTAGGGACAAACAAAGACGTAAAATGAGCAAATCATTGGGCAATAGTCCTGATCCGCTCGATTTAATTGAAAAATACGGTGCAGACAGTGTTCGTATGGGTTTATTGCTTTCTGCGCCTGCAGGAAATGACATCCTTTATGATGAAACATTGATAGAGCAAGGGCGTAACTTTTGCAACAAATTATGGAATGCTTACCGTTTGTTAAATGGTTGGGAAGTGGTTGAAGATTCTCAAGTTTCTAAGGAAATATTACAATCAAACCAATTGGCTAACCAATGGTTTAGTATGAAATTCAATAATGCTGTAAACGAGGTTCATCATTTGTTTAAAGATTACCGATTGAGCGAATCCTTAATGTGTTCATATAAGTTGATTTGGGATGATTTTTGTTCTTGGTATTTGGAAATGGTAAAACCAATCTATGGTCAACCAATCAATGCTTCTACAATGGAAGATGTAAAGCAAAATTTCATCAATATACTGTCTCTTTTACATCCATTTATGCCATTTATTACCGAAGAATTGTTCCATATTTTAAATGAAAATAAGGTGAATAAACCCTTGGTTATAAGTGCATATCCAATGCTTGAAGATTCAATACCTGTAATAAATGACAAAGCTTTATCGCTAATTACCGAAATTAGAACCATTCGAAACAGTAAAGGTTTGTCTCCTAAATTGGCTTTTGACGTTTATATCAATACCGACCAAGTTGATGAATACAAATTGTGGGAATACACATTTTGCAAGTTAGCCAATATCAATCAGGTGTTTTACAATCAAGAAAAACCAAGCAAATTCATAAGTGCATTGGTAGGAACCGATGAAATATTTATTCCATTTGAAGCGCCAGTAGATGAAGCCGAAGAACAAAAGAAAAAAGACGAAGAATTGGCTTATTTACAAGGATTTTTGAAGTCGGTAGATGCTAAATTGAACAACGAAAAATTTGTTGCAAATGCAAAACCAGAGGTCATAGCGAAAGAGCGTCAGAAAAAAGCGGATGCAGAGGAGAAAATAAAACTCTTGTTGGCAAAGTAAATAGGAGTAATAAATTAGTCGTTCAGGTTTATGGTATTGGAAAATGTCCCAATAAACAAAAGGCAAGTTGTTGATTTTGTTAATTTAATATTAGCAAATCAATGGCATGAAAAAGAACTAATTCATTCATTGTTGAACGGCGATGATAAAACTCAATATTTGTGCTCATGGATAATTAGCGATTTGTCAGAAATTAAACCGGAATTACTTAATCCTTATATATTTGAAATCATAACAAAGGCAAATTCAAGTACTCATTTGGGTGTAAAGCGCAATTTGTTTAAGGCCATTCAATTTATTGAAAAATCAGATTCTGTCAAAGAGGAATTGGGAATTATTTGTTTAAACTGTTTGCAGAACCCAAAAGAAACCATCGCTGTTAAATCGTATTCTATTACTATTTTAGAGGGATTGATTGTTGATTTTCCTGAGTTTTTGGATGAGATAAACTTTGAACTTGAAAAACAGTTACCCAACGCAACGCCTGCATTTGCAAACCGGGCACATCGTTTTAAGAAAATGGTTAAAAAATTGAAATTATACCGCTAACCTTAATAAGTTATCGTGCAAAAGGTGTGTCTGATAGTTTTGCAAACTGACTGTTAAGGTAATGTTGATGAGCTGCTGCGGCAATCATGGCGGCGTTATCTGTGCAATATTCAAAAGGGGGAATATGAACTTTTAATTGGTGTTTTTGACCTAAAATTAACAATTCTTGTCGCAATAATCGATTGGCACTTACACCACCTGCAATTCCTATTTCCTTGATTTGATATTTAGAAATGGCTTTTTCGAATGTTTGAATCAGCGTTTTTACAATAGTATATCTGATGGAAGCACACAAATCATTCAGATTATTATCAACAAAATCAGGGTCAATTTTTGTTTGTTTTTGTATAAAGTACAACAATGAGGTTTTTAATCCACTAAAACTGTAATTAAAACCTTCAAGTTTGGCAATTGGAAAAGAATAAGCCAACGGATTTCCCAATTCAGCATAACGGTCGATAAGTGGACCGCCGGGATAGGGGATAGACATCATTTTTGCAGCTTTATCGAAAGCTTCTCCAGCGGCATCGTCAATAGTTGATCCTATAATTTCGATCTTAGAATGGCTGTACATTAATACGATTTGAGTATGTCCACCTGATACCAATAAACACAAAAATGGAAATTGTGGAGGAGTGTCAGAAAGGTAATGAGCCGCAATATGGGCTTGTAAATGATTAACAGTAATAGTAGGTATGTTTAATCCAAGGCTCAAGCCTTTGGCAAACTGAGCCCCTACAAGCAACGACCCAATTAATCCAGGGCCTTGAGTGTAGGCTATTGCATCTAAATGTTGAGCTGTGATTCCAGCCAATTCAAGAGCTTTGTTATACACAGGAACAATAAACTGTAAATGAGCACGACCCGCTAATTCAGGAATAACACCACCATGTATTTCATGAATTTTTTGACTTGAAACGACATTGGCAAGTATTTTGTTATTAGCAATGACAGCTATAGCAGTATCATCACAAGAAGATTCAATGGCAAGGATACAAGGACTGTCTTGTTTTTGGGTCATTTTGTTAATTAGACATTGCGAATAGTTGCTTAACTTTGCAATGTTGCTCGCAAAAATATCGAAAATAGCGCGTTTTTTTATATTGACCTTACTCTTTTTTGTAGGGTTGATGTACATTGTGTTTCGAAGTTCGCCTGTTCAAACATGGATTACTCAAAAATTATGCGACTACATGTCTCAGGAGGTGGGCGTAAAAGTATCTATTGGTGGAGTAGATATTGACTTTTTTAAAACTGCTGTTTTGGAAGATGTTTATGTTGAAGACCAGCACAATGATACTTTGTTTTATTTCAGGAAATTAAAAGTTGACTATCATTCTTACGATGAAAACAAGCACATAGTTAAGTTGAATTATTTGGGAATGACTGGGGCTAAAATTTTATTTGGTCAACACAAAGGTGAAAAAGATTTAAATTATGAATTCTTCCTTGATTTTTTTGACTCGCCAAGTGATCCTAATAAGCCTAAGATATTGTGGACATTTTTTAGCAAAAAAGTGGAAATTGAAAATTCAAGGTTTGATTATTTTGATAGGAATTTACCTAAACCTGATTTTTTAGATTTCAATTACAATGATTTTAGTTTTAGAGAGATTAATGCCGAACTCAATCAGTTTTACTTGATAGATGATTCATTGAATTTCCAAACTAAGTATTTGTCAACCAAAGAGAAGTGTGGTTTTGAGGTGTTGAACATTTCAGCTAAGACAAAAATTCATTGGAAGGGAATTGAACTTGAAGATTTGCTTTTGGAAACCGAAAAAAGTACTATTGGAAACACTTTTATCATGAAAACTGAGAGTTGGAAAAGTTATAATAACTTTAACGATGAAGTAACCATGTATGGCAGTTTGAAGGATGCCAAAATACACACAAGTGATTTGAGTTATTTTAGTAATAACATAAAAAGTTATAACACCCTCATTGAAATCAGTGGGGAAGGTTCAGGAACTCTGCGACAACTCAAAGGGAAAAATACTCAGTTGCGAATTTTTGAATCAACTAAATTCAAGGGGGATTGGTCTTTGTATGGTTTGCCTGATTTTGATAATACGATTTTAGATTTTGACATTCAAGAGTTGGAGACTAATTATTCCGATTTGCAAAAAATAAGTTTGAATAATGTTCCTGATAATTTTAAAACATTAGGACCTATCGTTTACAACGGCAATTTCTCTGGATTTTATAATGATTTTATTGCATATGGTAAAATTAAAACAGAGTTAGGCGACTTTGATGCGGATATCAATATTAAGTTCAAGGATGGATTAGACAAAGGCGTTTATTCAGGACAATTGAATAGCAATCATTTCAAGTTAAAATCATTTATAAGTTTTGCACCGATTGATGATATTAGTTTTAAATTGGCCTTAAATGGTAAGGGATTGTCTGCAGAGTCTTTTGATTTAAATTTAGATGGTAAAATAGATGAATTGGTTTATAAAGGACATGCATTTTCGGAAATAGAAGCTAAAGGGCATTTAAAGAAAGACTTTTTCAGTGGAACTATTGTGGTAAAAGACCCTGATTTAGACATGGTTTTTGATGGTTTGTTCCAAACGGTGAATAATATTCCGAAAGCAGACTTTAAAGCGCAAATCAATCATTTTAATTTAGCGTCAATAGGGTTAGACTTCGTTAATCAAATTATAAGAGGAGATTTTGATTTTGACTTCACTGGTCGTAATATCGACAATGCACAAGGCAAAATAGTGGCTCAAAATTTAAGTATTTCGAGAAATAACGTGCAAGTTGACATTCCGGAATTGTTACTAACATCGGATGAGATTTTGGGAAAACGAGAGATACATTGTCTTTCCGATTTGTTTGATTTACATATTGTAGGAGATTATAAACTTTCGGAATTAGATATTTCATTGATGCAATTTGCACATGAACTTTTGCCTGCTTATATAAAAAAACCACAACAAAAATCGCCGAATGAAGACATTGATTTTTCGTTTGACATAAAAAAACCTAATCAAATCACCGCCTTGTATTGGCCTGATTTCAGTATGCAACCCTTTAATATTTCTGGGTATTATCATTCCAGAAAAAATGAACTAAAATTGGTGACACAGAACAAGGAGGTGTTTTATAAGGACATTAAACTGAATCAAATTTTTCTAAATGCACTTAAAAATGAAAATGAAAAACTAAATGTAAAAGTCGACTGTAAAGGGATTTTGAGTCAAAGTATTGTAACGATAAAAGACATTCAATTGGTGTCGAATATATATGACAACACCATTGATTTTAATTTAAGAGCGAAGGACACAACTTGGAATATTGATTTATATTCAAATGGAATTTTCAACTTCTACACTGATTCAATCCAACTATCCCTTTTGAAATCAGACCTAATGATTAATAACAAATTGTGGTCACTGCAAGAGACAAGTGAGGCCTATTTTGTTTCATCGGGTTTTTACCTACAAAAATTTAAAATAATGAATGCGATAGAAGCATTGGAAATGAGAGGTTCTTACGGTGAAAAAAGTTTCAATGCAATGAATTTATCATTAGAGAATTTCAATTTAGACATTATAAACAATTTTGTAAAAGATCCTGATATTGAGAAATTCGGAGGTATTACTAACGGATTTATTACGTATCAGAAAAAAGAAAAATTACCGATTTATTATTCAGATTTAACTATTAATGAATTTTCTTATGCCAATGACACTTTCGGAAATTTATTGGTGTTAACAGAGAACAGGGGATTGCGTGAACCGCAACATTTACAAATAAAAGTAAAAGAGGGGTTGCTTAATAATTTGAGAATTGAAGGTGATGTAGATTATTTTAGTGATAAAAATAATTTGAAGCTCCATGCACATTTGCCAGAAACCAATTTAAAAGTTTTCGAACCATTTATGAAAGGTATCTTAAGTCAATTTAAAGGATCATTAATGATTAAAGACAGTTTGTTAATTACAGGGAAATTCTCTGAGCCTCAATTGAATGGAAAAGTAATTTTAAATAATGCGCAAGTACTTGTTGATTATTTGAAAGTACCCATTGCATTTAATGCAGAGATATTGGTTGAGGACAATCGGTTTCTCATACCTGAATTTCCAATAAATGACCCTAAGGGTGGTAAAGGTAAGGTGAATGGTTCAATAACCCATCAACATTTGTCAGACTTTAAGTTGAATTTATTTTTAAAAGACCTCGACAATTTTCAGGTTTTGAATACCACATCTGCCGATAATTCATTGTTTTATGGAAAGGGTTTTATGTCTGGAAATGCTTCATTAACAGGACCATTTAATCAAATGGACATTAAAATAAGTGGTAAAACAATGCCTAATACTGCTTTTTATTTACCTATTAATGAAGGTGATGCTTCAGATTTGCCAAATTATGTTCATTTTAAAACTCCCAAAAAACGTTTCGAAAGAAAAGTAAATGATTTTCCTTTAAATTCATTGATTATAGATATAGAGGCCAATACAGATGCCAATGTGGAGATTATATTTGATGAAACATTAGGAGATAAAATTACAGGAAATGGCAATGGTAACATCCGAATGGAGATGAACAAAACGGGTGATTTCTATATGTTTGGCACCTATAAAGTAGCTCAAGGAAAATATTTATTTACTGCATTTGATTTATACAATAAACCATTTTTTATTCGTCCGGGTGGAACAATTACTTGGTATGGCGACCCTCTCGATGCAAAATTAGACCTTGTTGCATTTCACTCAGAACGAGCCAATCCTAATCCACTGCAAATTGCATTGACATTGAATAATTCATTGTCAACCAATAATTCTAATTCAAATCGTTTGGTAACTGCAGAAAGTGAGTTGTACCTTAAAGGAAATTTATTCACGCCTGAAATCAGTTTTGGATTAAATTTCCCAAAATTACAATACGAAATACAAGACGATTATGTCGCCCTTCAGTCCGTTATTAGCAGAATAAAGTCAGACAAAGACGAGGTAAGTCGTCAGGTCTTTAGTTTATTAATTATGAAACAATTTTTACCTCCTACGTTTGCTGAAAATTCAATTGGAATTTCTAATGCTGGTTCTCAAGCTTTGTCAACTGCGGGTAGTGATTTGCTTTCAGCACAATTGAGTAATTGGTTGAATAAAATTGATCCCAATTGGAATGTGAACTTTATTTATAAAAACGGGACTTTAACATTGCCTTTGGAATATGGGGTTATTTTAAGTAGTAAATTTATCAAGGACAGACTAAGTTTTGATGGCAGTTTTAGTAATTTAACCAACAGGCCAAACTTGAATTTTGAGTATAAGGTTACGAAAAAAGGGAATATTAAAGTAAAAGCATATACACGTTCAAACTTTAACCAAGTGAATACAACTTCGTTGAACAATCCTATTACTACATCGGGCGTAGGGGTTGTTTATACTAAAGAGTTTAACAGTATTTCATTCAGAAGCAGAAAGAAAAAGAAAAAAGCAGCTAAAAATTAGTTTGATTTTTTTTTAAATTCAATGTTCTTTTTGTTGAATCTGTTAAAGATTAAAAAGAAACCATACAGAACGATCGCTGTAATAATAATTTCAGAGAGAATCAAACTGGTTTTAAATTGACCTACGGTAACTTGATTTAAGGAATCTTTCATTTTGAATTAATTTGTTTCAGAGTAACTGTGTTTTTCAGGGTTTTTAACAGGAGTTCTTAACACTTTAACAAAGTAATAAATAGTCATAAAGGTAACAGTTCCAATGGAAATAATCATCATGGCTAATGCGCTAGTATTCATTTTATTTAGGTATTAATATTAAGAATTTGAGGCTTTTAATTTTCTTTTTTTGTTAGCAAGGTGAACCATAAAGGTAATTAAGGCAAAAACAACAAGTAAAAAAGGTCGTGAGATGTTTTTGAATTTCATTATTTTTTCTTGTTCGTTTATGAATGCTTGTTTGTTGAAATCCTCTGAACTGTATTTTTCATAAGTAGAGCGTTTATTTCTTACAGCAAAGATATCAGCTTTTTGGTCTTTTGTAAGTGTTTTATTATTCATAATTTCTTGACCAAAATTCACAATTGAATCTGACACAAGTTGAAGTTTATCTTGTTTAATTTGCTCAATTTCAGTTAATAGTGAGCTTGGATTATTTGCATAAGCAATTTCTGTTTTTACTTCAGTGTGATTAATAACATTCCAAATGGTAGGCAATGAACCAAAAAACACGACAGATAAAATAACAGGAGTAATGTATTTAATGATAAATTTATAAGCCAAAGGGACTTTAATATCCGATCCTAAATTTATTTCTCTCCATCCTTTGTCAATACCGAAAATCCATGAAAACAAGATGATTTCAATTAATGCAAAAACTACAAGAGAAACGGTTCCTGCCCAATAGTCATATTCATCAAATACACCTTGGTTGAAGAACAAAACAGTGGGAAGTCCTAAAACAAAAACAACAAGACCAAACGACCACGCTGCTTTTGTTCTATTCCAACCAAACTCATCTTCTAAAAAAGCCATCCACGGAGTGCCCATTGCCAATGAAGAGGTAATGCCTGCAAAAAACAGCAATCCAAACCACATAACACCTGCTAACACACTAAATATTGGTCCCCATTGTTGAAACAAGTATGGTAATGTTTTAAATCCTAATCCTAATCCGCCTGTTTTTGTCATTTCTACCACTTGGTCAACCCCTAAATAACCAATTGCAATTGGAATTAATATTGAGCTACCCAAAACCACTTCAACAAATTCATTCATCCATCCTGCCGTCTGTGAATTTAATGCAATGTCATCGCGCTCATTGATATAAGAAGCATAGCAATGAATACTTCCCATCCCTAAAGAAAGAGTAAAGAATATTTGACCTGCAGCGGCTAACCATACTTTGAAATTCCAAATGGATGAAAAATCGGGGGTCCACAAGTAATTTAAACCAATTGTTCCGTCATTGATAGCCCCATTCTCACCACCTTGAAGGGTTACTCCTTTAATGGCTAAGATTATACCAAATAAAATCAATAATGGCATACCAATTTTAGCAGTTTTTTCAACACCACCGCTTAGGCCTTTGCTCAAAATCCATGTGTTAAATAGTAAACAAATTATCCAAAAAATGATAGGTTCTATGGTGGTTAGTGAAATATAGTTTCCGAAAAATTGAGCAACTTCTATTTGGTCTTTTCCTACAAAACTTCCTTTAATTGAATGCCATACATAACTCAATGTCCAACTTTCTAAATAACAATAGTAGGCGGCAACAGCGATATTAGTGAAAATACCAAATACACCAATGTATTTCCACATTTTTCTTTTGTCCATACTATCAAGAATAAATGGGGTGGAGTGGTTTTTACTTTTACCTCCAAATCTGCCCATAGCCCATTCAACGTATAACAAGGGCAAGCCCATTAATAAAAAACAAACCAAATAAGGAATAATAAATGCACCTCCACCATTTTGAATGGCCTGAACAGGAAAACGTAAAAAGTTACCTAAGCCCACCGCATTTCCCGCCATTGCAAGGATTAAACCAACACGCGAGCCCCAAGATTCTTTGTTTGACATATGACTACAATAATAATCGCTTTATCACAATTATTAAAATTTTTTAAAATAATCTATTGACAGTTAGTTTTTTAAATTTGAACCTGTATCAATATACCTATTCAATCAATGGTTTGATGTGGGTTCTAATATTAAAGTATCAGCTATGTTGTTTTTTTTATTTGTTCATTTCATCAACAACAAGTCTATTTTTATCGTATAAATCAAATAAATATCTAGCCTTGCCATTTTCAAAAATGATGGTTCGGTAGTTGAACCATACTATTGGTCTGTTTTCAACCCTTATTGAATGTGTTTTTTTGATGATTTTATCATTTTTTAAACTGTCTTTCTCCCATTCTAAAGCTCTTAAGCTGTCTTTGGGTGATTGCCCAATCATGATTAAAAAATCATCACTTGTGTTTTTCTTATTGTATTTTAGTAAAAACTCTGCCAATTCAGTTGGTTTTTCTAACCTAACACAACCGTGACTCACAGCTCTGTTATTCTGATTGAACTTACTTTTGAGCGGGGTGTCGTGCATGTAAATACTGAAATCGTTTTTGAAAGTAAATTTAATTTTACCTAATGCATTGTCATCTCCAGCACTTTGTCTGATTTTAAAAGGAATATTTCCGGGTTTGTATTTGCGCCAATTGATTGAATAGGGGTCAATTAATTTTTCATTAGAATATACTTGGTAGTTGTTGCGAACCAAATATCCGGGGTCTCTTATGATTTGGGTATACATTTCGCGCCCTACAATACTAGAAGGAACAGTCCAAGTGGGATTTAATATAACCCATTCTACATTTGAATATATCTGAGGGGTTTCATGATTGAGCGGTTTGTCAATATAGCGACCACTTAATTCAAATGCCATCTTTTTTTGTTCGTAATTTTTCTCTTTACCTTTTCCAATGCAGATTTTCATTCCATTCAACTCAGCAGTATCTTGCATATACAACATAAACTCAGGCAAATTAACTTCAATGTAAGGTGGTTTTGGCTTTTGACCTATCCATCTTATTCTTTCTAAATTAGCCCTTATTTCATCAAGTTTCTCATTTCTTGAAAAGTTGAGTGCTTTAATGGTTGTGTTAATCCTATTACGCCGTCATCACTAATGTTGATGTGTTTTTGAAATTCAACCAATGCATTTTTGAGTGTTTGAGTGTATTTTAAACTGTCATTCTCTTGTTGAAGGGTATCCGAAAGGAACTCCAATTCTTTTAATCGTTTAAATAATGAAGGTATTAATGGAGAAGAATCGCCCAAAGAGATTTTACCTATACCATTCGGGTTTATTTGAGTTTCAACGCCAGAAATATTCACATATTGGGTCTTAATTAAATTTTTTAAGTTGATATAATTGTAATCATTCGGAACATAGTTTAACACTGTATTTAGACCATTGAAAGTATCCAAAACACTCATTAAATTAAACAAAGGTTGATTGGGATAGGGAAGTGTATATTTGTTGCCAAAGATTAATTGAGGATTTGTTCTGCCCAATACTTTGTCGTGCCAAAGTTGTATAAGAGAAGAGCTGATGGCAATTTCAATTTTGGCTAAAGTTTCGTAGGGTGTTTTCTTAGATTGAAAGCTGTCAATAAGCTTAAGTGCAACTTGAAAATGGTAATGTTTTTTCAATAAGCCATCATAAACCAAATCTTCTGCAATTTAATTTAAAGTATCTCGAAACAACGAATCATTAATTTTCTCTAACCACAACGGGTAATACTCATTTTGACTATAAAAGTCAATCAATGTGTCTTTAAATTTGTATTGGGTAGGAATTTTTTTAAGTTCAAGTTCTATTACAGACCTTAGTTCATTAACATCAAAATCTTCAACAATAGTGTCTAATTTACTTGGTCTTTTGCACGCATCAGCTATAAAAATGAATAAAATTAAGGCTAATATGAATTTTAATTTTACCATTTCATAGCTTAAAATTCAGACAAATTGGTCATTAAGCTAAATTGATTGGCATTAATTCCGGGGAAGAATGTTGAGCTACCGTAAGAAAAATGGAACTTCTTAATTTTAATTCCCAATCCCCAACCGAAACCGCTTGTACCTTTCCTTTGTTCTTGAGTTAATTCTCTTCTTTTCATGTGGTCGTAACCAAAGCGGAATACAAAATGTTTGGAAAAATTAAGTTCACCACCCAAAACAAAATGTCTTAAAATATTATCACCCATTGTCATGGTTTGTACTTTGTTTTCGCCAAATTCATTTTTAACACCTGTGTTTTCAATATTATATCTAAAGTCAGGGGATTGTAAATTATGCAAAACAATGTGATAGGTAAAGGGCAAATGTTCTAATTTTTTGGAAATAGAGATAGCCAATTCTGATTTCAATAAATCTCGGTCTGTGTTGCTGTATGGAATAACTTGATAGCCTAAATTTCTGCCAAATAAAGTCACAGTTAAATTTCGGCTAGTATCGTTGTAACTTCCAGAGAGGTCGGAAGAAACTCCACTACTTACAAAGCTTTCATAGATGGAATAGATGTATTTTAACGAGGCTCCATAACTCCATTTTTTATGTTGATTTCCATAGGCTAAATAGAAACATTGGTCGTTTGCAGTAAAAGTGCCTGTAGAAATACCTGCAGGGTCGTAACCATCAAATTTGCCCATACTCAAATAATTGACACCTACACTAAAGGTTCCTTTGTTTTTGAAATGTCTAGCGTAAGTAAAAAATCCTGAATTGATATCTGCTACATAGTTATGATAAGAAACAGAAACATGTTGGTGCATTTTAGGGTTTAGTATCGATGGATTATTCCAAGCTAAATTTGGATCATTATTATAATCAGAAGAAATAAAATTACTACCTAAAGCTAAAGTTCTGGCAGAAACGGGAATATTTAAAAAAGAATACGTTCCTTTGCCTCCAACTTGAGCCGTTAGTGAACCACAGATTAAAATCATCAACAAAGTTAAGTTAAATTTCATGCGATTGTAAAATGAAATTTTAGTGATTTAAGTATGTATTTTTTAAAAAATGACATTTATCTGATCGTATCCCTGCGGTTTAAAACCCCTGCAACAAATCCCAGTCCGTTTTCCACGTTAGAATTCAGAATAACAGGATTTAAGAAAGCTTGACTAAGGTTTTGATCGTCCCTACTTGTTTTTTGAATATATTCGTAATAAACAGCATCTATACTTTTGAGTGAAATTTCAAATTTTGGGGTTCCCATTGCCAAACCAAAAGGGACGTTAAGCTTAATTGTTTTTAGAGTTCCGTTGAACGTTTTGTCACCAAATAAATAACTACCATCGTCATATTTTTCGTTGTTAAGAAAAACAATATCATTGGATGAAAAATCGAAAGGAAACCACTCATTAATTGACGCATTATAATATCTAATAAGCAATTGGTAATAATTTTTTTCAGCTCTATTGTCATTGATATTCAATGTTATTTCCCCAATGTTTAATCCTTCAGCATCGATACCTATTGAATCTTTGTAAGAACTTGAAAAAGCAACAGCATTTGGCATTTTGACAGTAGCTTTTACTGAAGTGAAATCTGGGTGTGAAGCTTCAATAGTATAGGTTTTGCCAGCCTCAGGTCTCCAGTTAAATACATATTGATTATTGAAAAAACTGCCATTACCTAAAAGAGTATTTCCCTCATAAAATTTGATTGTAACATTTTCTAAGGCAAATCCTGTTGTGTCAACAGGCGTTAATACAGGAATACTTCTTCCCACATTTACAGACATGGTTTCGAAATTATTGAATTCGCCAATTAGTACAATTTTTGATTTGTAGGGAGGCAAGTTCAGTTCTACTTCCTTTTCACAAGATGTTACAAACAAGGAAATTAGTATAAATAAAGTTGTTTTGAAATAAACGGTTTTCATTTTTTTAAAATTTGATATAATAAGTAAGACCCGGAATAAACATTAAATAGCTTCTTTGTTTGGCCACTGGTTGAGTTACATCTTGATTGTCTATGTAGATGAAAACAGGATTGTTTCGAGCCATAACATTGTAAATAGAGAATCTAAAGCCAGATTCATTGAAAATATCGTCAGATTTTATTTTGTCTAAACCAATGTCAAATCGGAGAGTGAAAGGTAAACGGAAATTATTTCTTTCGGTATATTCATAAATGATTCTACCGTTATTTCCAATGTATTTGCCTGTTGGAATGGACTGAACATTGCCTGTTGAGAAAACCATGTTGATGTTAAATTTATAATAATCATCGATGCGATGTTGAAGAACAATGTTAATATAATGGCGTCTGTCAAATTGGAAGTAATAATCATTGCCATTGTTTACACCCGGAGTGTTTCTTTTGGCCCAAGATAAATTATAACCAATCCAACCGCTTGTATTTCCCTTTCTTTTGTGCAACATCCCTTCAAATCCATAACACCATCCTGTTCCTAAAATTACTTCATCTTCCCAATTTTTTGCAGTTGCAACAGAACCAGAAGAGCTTAATCCCTCTTTGGTTTCTAAAACTCTGTCAAGCCATTTGTAGTATCCGTCAAAGGTTAGTTCCACATTGTTTCTAAATGCTTGTGCTATTCCAAGAGAGATTTGTTGTGACCTTTGTGGTTTAATACGGTCAGTTGCTGGCAACCAACGGTCGGTGAATACCGAATTTAAATTGTTTGCCATCATGTGCAAGGGTTGATGCATCATTGAATAACTGGCTTTAATGGAGTATTTATTTTGAATTTTTTTGTTATATGACAAACGAGGTTCAGGCATTATAAAAACCTTTGAATTGTAGACATAATTAACCAAACGCATTCCAACCGACATTTTAGTATTTTGGTCAACATTGATATGGTCTTCAGCATAGGCTGCTAATTCAAAATTTCTAATACTTCGTTCAAATCCATCAATCGTTTGTCGTTCTAAAATATCATTAAAATAATAATTAATTTCATCTCTGCTTGGCAAAAACTGTTTCAAGGAAGCTGAGGCACCAAAATGGATGGTATTCTTTTTATCCAATGTGTATTCAAAATCCCATTTTGGGTTGATGTCTCTAATGAAATTGCGGTATTTATATTGAAATTCGGCTTTGTCGTTAAACATTAAACTATCAATAACCGAAATAATACTTAAACCAAAGTTTGCCTCATATTGACTGTAATTGAACGATAAACTTGAAAACAATTTTTGATTGTGGGTTCTATTCCATTTAACAGAACCAATTAAATTTCCCCATCTTAGGTCAATATCAAATCGGTTGTAAACCCTAGTTCCATTGTTATCCTCGGTAGATTGGTTTAGTGTGTACAAACGGTCTCTACCACTATAAAAACTCACAATTAGTTTGCTTCTTTCATTAAAACGATGACTTATTTTGGTGTTAAAGTCATAAAAAGTAAACCATATTTTATTAGAATCACCAGAAAACCCACGGGTGAATAAATCCCAATGAGAACGTTTCCCTGAAATAGCAAAGGTTGTTCTTCCATCTTTACTCAATGGGCCATATACATCAAGTGTTAAAGCCACCAAACTATTTAAGTATATTCCTCTAACTCTGTCTGTATTTCCTTCTTTTGTTACTACATCTGTAATGCCAGATAAACGACCACCATTTTTGGCAGAAAAGCCACTTTTGGTAACGTTAATACTGTTTACTGTTTCAGAGTTGAAAATAGAATAAAAACCATACAAGTGGTTCATGTTATAAACAGGAACACCATCCATCAACACCAAATTTTGATCTTGACTACCTCCTCGTATATACATGCCATTGTTGAGTTCTGTTCCGGGCATTACACCAGGTAAAAATTTTACAGAACGAGTCACATCAATTTCACCCCCTAAAGAGGGCATACTGTTTATTTGTTGCCCCGATATATTTATAAAACCATTTTCTGTGCGGTCAATCGTTTTGAAATTAGTTTCTAAAACTTTTTGAATTAATGCATTGATAGATTCTGAATTTTTAATTACAATTCGCTTGACCTTAAACGTGTCATTCTCATTTTCAGATGTTTCAAATTCAGTGTCAGAGGTAGGATTGTCAAAAGGGTCAATTTGATTCATGTCTTCTTCTAAAAGTAACAATGACCTGTTGATTGTTTTGTTTCTATTGACGACTAAGGTATCTATAATGCCTTGATAATCTTCATGGACATACATGATGTTTTTGGTTCCGTAGGGAATATTTAGGGCGTAATAGCCGTAATTATTAGTGATGGCACCCACCCCAATTTGTGGACAAAAGACGTATGCACCTACTATTATATCACCTGTTTGTTCATTTGTCACAAAACCTGATATTGTAAAATTTTGGGAAAATAAATGATTAGTAAGTAAACCATTAAGCAGGAAAACAGAGATGAAAACAAATTTTTTACAAAACATAAATGGAATACAAAATTATTGAAATATTTGGAATAAAAAAGGCTGACAATAAATTGTTAATAAACATAGTATGAGTTAAAATATCTTTGTTATTAATTTGATTAATCTAAAAACTATCATATTATTGGTTATGGTCTTTCAATTGCATTGGTTAAAGTCGAGTAGCTTTTTACTAAATGTTGACGGAATATCGAGAGATAGTAACTTAATCGATTATGTAAGTTTAAGCAGGGTCCCTTCAACAGATACACTGTTTAAGGTTGCCAAAGAGTTTATTGGAAGTCGTGCGCATATGTTTTTGGCAATTAAGATTGAGGAAAGTGGAAATGATAGACATTATAGTTGGTTATCTACCACTCACTTTAACTTATGTGGTATGAGGTTTCCTAGGAATAGAAAAACTTACGCTATCGGAAAAACAAATACCAACTATTCTATTTACAGAAATTGGTTTGAATGTTTACTTGATTTTAAAATTTATATGGAGATGATAGAAAAATCTTATTTCGAAAAATTCAAAAAAACACCTACCGACTTACAATTAATTGAATACATGTCGAGCCGATTTAATCATTTTGCTAAATGGAAAACAGACATGCTCTCTATTCTTAAAACTGTCAAACGGAAATACCAATAATCTCCCTTAATTTGCAGTAATGTTTGTATCAGGATTTACTATTGCCCGAAATGTTGTTAAAGCGGATTATCCAATCAAAGAAGCCATTATGTCTATATTGTCATTATGCGATGAAATAATTGTAGCGGTTGGTAAAAGTGAAGATTCAACATTGGAATACATCAAATCGATTGATTCTGATAAAATAAAAATTATTGAAACCATTTGGGATGATAGTTTAAGAGAAGGAGGAAGAGTATTGGCAGATGAGACTAACAAAGCCCTTAAAGCCATTAATCCGAAAGCTAGTTGGTGTATTTACATTCAAGCCGATGAATGTTTACACGAAAAAGACTATGCTCATCTCAAGCAAATGATGCAAGTGTATAAAAGTGATGATAAAATAGATGGTTTACTTTTTAACTACAATCATTTTTATGGGACTTACGATTACTTAGCCGACAGCAGGGGATGGTATAAAAGAGAGGTTAGAATCATAAAAAACAAACCTGAAATTTTTTCCTACAAAGATGCCCAAGGGTTTAGAAAGCTTAATAATCAAAAATTATCTGTAGCTCAAACTCAAGCAAGTGTGTACCATTATGGTTGGGTAAAACACCCAAAATTGCAATTAGAAAAGTTGAAACAAGCTAGAAAGTTGTGGCACTCTGATAATTTTTTGGAAAAAGAATACAAGGATGAAATTGAATTTGATTTTTCTACCATTGATTCACTCAAAAAATTTGAGGGAATTCATCCACAAATAATGTTTGACCGCATTTCTAAAAAAAATTGGACATTTGATTTTGACATAAAAAGAAAGAAAATGAGTTTTAAGAAAAGAATTCTTTACTGGATTGAAAAAATATCTGGTTGGCGAATCGGGGAATACCGTAATTTTAAAACAATGAAATAAGCACTATTCCGATTCAATTTCTTGCAAACCTAGTTTTAACAAAGCCATTTCTTCATCGTTTAGTTTGGGGTAATTCAAATTTAAACTTTCTAACTTTTCTAACAGTATTTTACTCACAATTGCTCTGCTTATCCATTGATTGTCTGATGGAACAATATGCCAAGGGGCATATTCTGTGGATGTGTTATTAATCATCTGTTCAAATGCAATTTGATAGTCATCCCATCTTTTTCTCTCCTTTAAGTCAGCATAGCTGAATTTCCAATTTTTCTTTGGTGTTTTAATTCTTTCAATAAATCTTTGCTTTTGTTCCTCTTTGCTTAAATTTAAAAATACTTTAATAATAACAGTTCCATTGTCGTGTAAATGTTTTTCAAACTGATTGATAGTATTGTATCTGTTTTGCCAAAATTCATCCTTAATATCATTAATTGATTTAACGTTTGGAATATTTTGATTTAAAAGATACTCGGGATGAACTTTGGTGACTATCACTTCTTCGTAATGTGAGCGATTAAAGACCCCAATTAGCCCTCTTTCGGGTAAATTCTTGTAAATACGCCACATAAAATCGTGATCAAGCTCTTCTTTACTAGGTTGTTTGAAATTAACAACATGAACGCCTTGTGGGTTAACCCCAGTAAATACATGTTTAATACAACTGTCTTTACCCGCGGCATCAATGGCTTGTAAAACCAATAAAACAGAGTACTTATCCTGTGCATATAATTTTTCTTGTAACCCCGCAATTTTTTCAGAGTAAGAGTTTAAAAAATCTTTCAATTCAGATTCAGAATAAAATTCAGCTTTGTAATTGGTTTCTAAATTGTTAAGTTTAAAATCCTTAGGATTTTTAATGCATATTTTGGGGTCTTGTGTCAGATTAAGCATAGTGTTGTTTAAAAAAAGAAACTTCCCCTTACTACAAAAGGTTGTCCATAAATGTTGGGAGTGGGATGGAGTAGCAGGTAAAAAGCAGAAATACTAAAATATCGGCTTGGGGTAAAACCTCCGCCAGCCATTACATAATCGCCATTACCTATGGTAGAAAATAATTTCTGATATTCAGTTTGTAAAAAAAGTTGATCATTGACAATATATCTAACAAAAGAATTGCCACCATACACCAAAAACTCGCGACTTGGAAAAGAGAAATTATCCCTTACATATTGAAGGTTGGCACCAACTCCTGCAATCAAATTGGGTTTAATTCTATACCCTATTTGAGGAATTAGATTGATGTTAGTAAATGTACCTAACATCAATCCACCACCCATATTAAACGTTAAGCGGTCTCTAAAACGGGGTTTGGGAGTGGAATCTGATTGATTTTGAGACTCTTGGGCATTTAATACAGAAAATGCTATTAAAAATGACAGTAATAATAAATTGTTCTTAACTTTCATTGTTATACTTTTCAATATTAGATTATTTTTGCAAAAAAATATTTTTTAAATGACAAAAGTACATAATTTTTCGGCAGGTCCATCTATTCTTCCACAAGAGGCAATACAAGCGTGTGTAGAAGGAATTCAAAATTTTTCAGGCACTGGTTTGTCTCTACTCGAAGTTTCTCACAGAGGCAAAGAGTTTGTTCGAGTAGTTGAGGAAACACAAGCAACTATCAAAGAGTTAATGGATATTCCTGAAGGATATGAAATTTTATTTTTGGGTGGTGGTGCAAGTATGCAATTCTTAATGGTTGCATATAACTTATTAGAAAATAAAGGAGCTTATTTAAAAACAGGAGTTTGGGCAGCAAATGCAGTTAAAGAAGCCAAATTGTTTGGAACAGTTGATGTTGTTGCAAGTTCTGAGGATGCAAACTACAACTACATTCCTAAAAATTACGTTATTCCAACTGATGCCGATTATTTTCACTGCACAAGTAACAATACTATATATGGTTCTCAAATGCAATCTTTCCCAGAGAGTCCAGTTACGATGGTGTGTGACATGAGTTCAGACATATTGAGTCGTCCGGTCGATGTATCTAAATTTGGATTAATATATGCTGGGGCTCAAAAAAATATGGGACCTGCAGGTGTAACAGTTGTGATTGTGAAAAAAGATATTTTAGGAAAAGTAACCCGTCAAATTCCTAGTATGATGAATTATGCGGTTCATATTAAATCAGAAACTATGTTCAATACGCCACCAGTATTTCCGATTTTTGCAATGTTGCAAAACCTAAAATGGGTTAAAAAAGTAGGCGGTGTTGCTGAAATGCAAAGAAGAGCAGAAGAAAGAGCAAATTTACTTTACAACGAAATAGACCAAAATCCTTTGTTTGTTGGTACCGTTGCATTTGAGGATCGTTCCAAAATGAATGTTTGTTTCTTGTTAAATGATACTTCTTTGGAAGAGAAATTTAACGCAGCGTGGAAAGCCGCCGGTATTTCAGGTATTGTAGGTCACCGTTCTGTAGGTGGTTATAGAGCAAGTATGTATAACGCTCTTCCAATGGAAAGTGTTGAAGCTTTGGTTAACGTAATGAGAACATTTAATTCATAATTCAATGAGAATATTAGCTAATGACGGTATCGATCAGTCGGCCAAAATTTTATTAGAAAGCAAAGGCTTTTTTGTTGAAATAAATAAAATCTCACAAGAGGATTTAGCATCACGCATCAGTGAGTTTGATGTTCTTTTGGTTAGAAGTGCGACTAAAGTAACTGCTTCAATCATTGAAGCGGGTATTCCCAATTTGAAATTGGTAGGTAGAGCAGGAGTAGGACTTGATAATGTTGATTTAGTAAGTGCTAAGGAAAACAATGTTGCTGTAGTGAATACGCCTGCTGCAAGTAGTACAAGTGTAGCTGAATTAGTGTTTGCTCACTTGTTTTCAATTTGTCGTTTATTGCAAATTACCAATAGAGAAATGCCTGAAAACGGAATGTCTCAATTTAATGAACTCAAAAAAACAGCTTCAAAGGGTACTGAATTAAAAGGCAAAACTTTGGGATTAATTGGATTTGGTAGAATTGGAAGAGAAACTGCCCGAATTGCTTATGGTTTAGGAATGAATGTTTTAGCATACGATCCAATGATTGCAGAACACGACGTGGCAATTACATTCCATCCCGATACGCAGATTCCTAGTATTAAAAAATCTGTAAAAACGATTTCAAAAGAAGATGTTTTAAAACATTCTGATTTTGTTAGTTTGCATATTCCTGGTGGTCAAGGTTATGTCATTGCTGAAAATGAGTTAGCCATGATGAAAAAAGGCGCAGGTCTTATCAATTGTGCAAGAGGTGGAACGGTTTCAGAAAAAGCGTTAATTGCAGCATTGGAAAGTGGACACTTGGCTTATGCAGGTACTGATGTTTTTGAAAAAGAGCCTCCCGTTGACGGTGCAATTTTGAAAATGAAAAATGTTTCATTGTCGCCGCATATTGGTGCTAGTACAGAAGAAGCTCAAAAAAGAATAGGCGAAGAAATAGTTCAACAAATTTTACATCATTTTAATTTATAATTGTTACAGATTTATCCATTCAAAGCACTTTTTCCTAGTAAAGGAAATGAAAGAAGCGTGTCTGCCAATACCCATTTAGATGATATTGACAAACAAAAAGAAATTGTTGCTAACAATCCACATTCTTATTTAAGAGTTGTAAAACCATATCTTATTTATAATGAGGAAAAAGA
The DNA here is from genome assembly GCA_945871905.1 of Chitinophaga pinensis. Taxonomy (GTDB): domain Bacteria; phylum Bacteroidota; class Bacteroidia; order NS11-12g; family UBA955; genus JABMMZ01. Next base: position 147,245 of record CAMBXL010000004.1, on the reverse strand, counting down.
CCCTAGCAAACATTTTCCTATTTCTAAAATTGAATTGGATAAATTGATACTTTCTAAAATCATCGAAAAAGACAGTCAAGACGCATTTTACATATACAGACAATTTAACAAGTTAAATGGAGATGAATTTCTTGGTGTTATTTCATTGGTGAGTGTAGATGACTATTATCAAAATAGAATTAAGATTCACGAAAATACAATAACCGAAAAAGAAGAACAACTAATTGAACATATTAATTGTTCCGGTGTAATAGGTGAACCTGTTTTAATGACCCATCCTCAAAATGATTTTGTTAATGATGTTTTACACCATTTTGAGGACTCTTCCCATTTGTTTTTTGAGTTTGAAGACGAAATACAAAGAAGACATTCAGTTTATAGAATCGTAAACGAAGATGAAATCAGTCAAATAAAAGAGAAGTATGCAATGTTAGAGAATCTTTACATTGCCGATGGTCACCACAGAAGCGCTGCCTCTGCAGGTTTTTTTAAGAAAAATCATTTGCAAAATGGGAAGTATTTAGCCTACATTGTTCCTCCTGAATTTCTAAAAATTGACAGTTTTCATAGAGCGTATAAATGCAATAATACATTTGATTCAAATGGGTTTATTGATAAATTAAAGGTTCATTTTTTTGTAGATGAAGTTTTAAGTCCATTCAAACCACACAAGGACAAAGAGTTTGGTTTATGCATCAATAAACAATGGTTTCGACTTGGTTATAAAGGGGATGTTGCTGAATTAAATTCAGTTCAAACGTTAGATGTTTCTATTCTTGAAAACGATGTTTTTCAGGCTTTACTAAATATTAATGACTCTAAAACAGACAAACAACTTAGCTTTATCAATGGGCAAATTGGTTTAGGTGAATTGGAAAATAGAGTCAACGAAGGTTTGTATGATTTAGTATTTACGGTATTTCCTTGTACTATTCAGCAGGTTTTTGATGTGGCAGATGATCAATTAATCATGCCTCCCAAATCAACTTATATTGAACCTAAATTGAGAACAGGTTTGGTGGTTCAGCAGGTTAAATAATTTAAATATATTTGATGAAAAAAAGTCACAAACATGTGATATTTTTTAATTGGTAATTAGCTTGTAAATTCATGTAAATATTGTTGCAAAATTCAACAATGTTTACACGATTATGACACTATTTAAAAATTTGTTTTTTTTTCATTTGTTTTTCTTTGTAGTTCTTGTAAATGCTCAAGATTTAGAAGAATTTAAAGACACTAATCTTTTAAGAAATGCTCATTGGACAGGGCAGTTACAATCTTTCAAAATAGAAAATGAAAGACTAAAAAGCAATCATAATGTGGCAAATTCCGGTTTTTACCTTGCTTCACAAAATAAGTCAAAAGTTATAAATGAATGGCACATTGATGTTAATTTACTATTTAATACCTCATCAGCTAATTATGTTGATTTTGTAATAAAATCCGATTCACTCAATTTACTCTTATCAAAAACAAATTACCTCATTCGCTTAGGAGGTGTATCTGATGATATTTCACTGATTAAAACTGTAAATGGAATTGAAACCAAATTAATAGATGGAGAAAATGGTTTTTTAAATGCCTCTAGCTCTAATTGTAAAGTAATACTAAAGCAATACAAAGATTCTTTTCAGTTGAGCCGACTTGATTACAAGACCAATTTAATGAAAATTGAAGGTTTCGTTAATGATTCATCACTCGATTTACCAAATACTATTGGTTTAAGAATAAGGCAAAGTACATCTTCTTTCTTTAACAAACATTTTTTTGATAATTTGTATGCAGGTCCCATTATTTGGGATACAATTTCTCCTGTTGTTGATTCAATTAAATGGTTGAACCAACAACAAGTTTCCATTTTTTTGTCAGAAGTTTGCGATACACTTACATTGAAAAATAAGTCAAACTATGAGGTAGAAAATTATGGATTTGCTGGTAATGTCACAATTTTAAATAAAGGAAAGTCAATTTTAGTCGATTTTGATAGTTTATTACCGTTTAATAGATTATTGAACTTAACTATAAAAAACATTGCGGATTTAGAGGGTAACTTGTTGGATTCGATTAATTATAGGTTTAAAATTTATAAAACACAGAATCCTCAATCTTTTGATTTAATCATTAATGAAATGATGGTTGATCCCGATCCAAGTATTGGTTTGCCTAGTCGCGAATACATTGAAATTTATAACCGTTCAAATAAGTTTATCCAATTGAATCAATGTTTTATTAGTGACCCTACACAATCCATTCGCTTGCCCTTTTTTATTTTAGAACCTGACTCCATGCTTGTTTTGTATCAAATTCCAAGTTTAAATAATACCTCTGATAAGATATGGCTAAGTGATTCTTCGGGACAAGTGATTCATCAAGTAAATTATACAGATGAATGGTATAAGAACGATTTGAAAAAAAATGGAGGATACAGTTTGGAGATGATTGACCCCAATAAAATTTGCCTTCGTGCTGAAAATTGGTTAGCTAGTACATCACTTTCAGGAGGGACACCCGGAGTAATTAATTCTGTAAAAACTGATTTACCTATTGATACTATTGCCCCATCTGTTATTCACCTTTTTCCACTTAACAATGATTCTATCCTTGTTTTTACAATGTCAGAATTAGTGGATACCAATTCAATTGTTAATTTGATAATAAAACTCAATCAACAAATTTTTAGTTTTAAAGTAATTAGCTACAATGAATTAAGCAATAAATTAACAATAAAAATCGATTTCTCACCAGACAAGAAAATCAATTATCAATTGGAAATTTTAGGATTAGCAGATTGTATTGGGAATATTCAAAATCAAATAATTAATTGGCAGTGGCCCTCTGTAGCTCAAAAGAGCGATGTTATAGTAAATGAAATATTATTCAATCCCAGAACTGGGGGAAAGGATTTTATTGAATTGTATAATAAAAGTGAGTTTGCAATTGACATAAGCAACTTGTTTCTAATTGAAATAGATGAATTTGGTCAATATGAAAAGGTATTACCTATAGAAAAAGAAAACAGATTATTACCACCTCAAACCTTTTTATTGTTGAGTGAAGATACTAATAATATATGTCAGTTTTATACTTGTGGAACAATTAATAGTATTAAAAAACAAATGAGTAAACTTCCAACAATGCCTGATTCGGAAGGACGATTTTTGTTGGTAAATCAACAAGATTTAATCATAGACAGTCTGTTTTACTCTGAAACGTGGCATTTGAATTTAATTTCTAATAAAGAGGGAATTAGTTTGGAACGAATAAATTATCAAACGCCTACACAGAAATCAAGTAATTGGTTTAGCGCTTCCAATTTGTCGGGCAACGCAACTCCGGGGAGGATTAATTCGCAATTTCAAAAACAAGAAAACGAGGCATGGCGATATTTTTCTAGTAGTCAAATGACTATTTCTCCAGACAGCGATGGTTTCGAGGATTATGTTTCAATTAATTATCAATTGCCATTTTCAGATTTTGTAGCTACTATGCAAATTTATGATCAAGAAGGCCGTTTTATAAATACGATTATAAACAATGAATTGATTGGTCGGGAGGGATTTGTAAAATGGGATGGCACAGATTTCAATAATCAGAAAACGACGATTGGGAAATACATAATATTGATTACTGCATTCTCTTTAGAGGGCAAAAAGGTACTAAAAGAAAAAATTCCTGTGATTGTAGCTACTCAATTTTAGCCAATCATTAAGTGTGTTTTGGCATACTTGTAGTCGGCTTGTATGGCTTTAGAGCTAAGAGAAAAGGCTAAAGACAATGCTCCAACTCTACCCACAAACATAGAAATTACAAGTACTATCTTGCTTGCATCGCTTAAATTCGATGTTATACCTGTTGACAATCCCACCGTTGCGAAAGCAGAGACGCATTCGTATGCTATTAGACTTAAAGGGATAGTGGGTTCAGTAAATGAAATAATAGTCATGGTGGTGAGAACAAACAAACCGGAGAAAACCACAACTGCAAATGCTTTGTAAATAAGTTCAACACCAATGGTTCTGTTGCCTAAAGTCATTTCACGTTTACCTCTTATTGTTCCCAATACAGCAATCATCATTACCACAAAAGTACTAGTTTTGATACCACCACCTGTGGAAGCAGAGGAAGCCCCAATAAACATTAAAAACATTGAAATCATCAACAGAGGATTTGAAAGTTCTGCCATATTGATTGAATTAAAACCAGAAGTTCTGGTATTGACTGATTGGAAGAATGATGCTGCAAATTTTCCTATAGGAGAATTAATATGTTTTAAATGTTGAACATGAAGGAAATAAAAAGAAACTGTACCAAAAATAATTAAGGCCAAACTTGTATATACAGCTATTTTAGTACTTAAACTCCAGTCTTTCCATGGTTCTTTTAGTCTTTGTTTGAGTTTGAGTGGTGAAAAAATATCTCTTAAAACAGGAAAACCTAAACCTCCAAAAATGATAATCACACCAGTAAAAATATGGAGCATGTATAATTCATTTACCATAGGGGTTTCGTATCCAAGCTCAAGTGTGGAGAAGCCGGCATTACAGAATGCGGAAATACTATGAAAAACAGAATGGTAAATTTTATCACCTTCACTTATAAATTGATAATCGCCCCAAAGGACATAAATTCCTATACTGCCCATTATCTCGATAACGAGAGTCATTATTAAGATTCTTTTCAATAAGAAAGAACTACCTGATAGATTTTCCGAATCCAATAATTCATTCATGGCAATTTGATGTTTTACTCCAATTCCTTTTTTGATAAAACTAGCAAAAAAGGAAGCAAAAGTTAATATACCAATACCACCCAGTTGAATTAAAAACAAGATAATTAACTGTCCTTTCAGATTGAAAAAATTAGCAGTATTTTCAACCGATAAACCTGTTACACAACTAGCACTAGCACTTGTAAATAAGGCATCTACATAATTCAATGCTTTTCCTGTGTTATTAAACCCGGGCATCATTAACAAGAAAGAACCAACTAAAATTAATAAAATAAAAGATAAAATGAATAGGGTAGTTGGCTTAAGTTTGGACGTGTAAATTAAATTTATAGACTTAACAAACTCAATAGCTACAAATATTAGTAATACAAATTGAATTGAAAAATCATAAAAATCACGGTAATTGGATACATTTAATCGGATTAATAAATTTTCCAATACAGGGTGTCCAAACAAAAAATAACTTATTCCATCGTAAATAACCAATAGGATTAAAATGGCTTCAAGTGAATTATTAGTGAGGTGTTGTTTTTTGTCTAAAGCTAGAGAATACCTTATAAGAAATGACAAAATAAAAATGAGATAGAAAAATCTTGTTATTACTAAGATGGTATTTATATTTTCCTCAGAGTGGTTAAATCCATAACGGTATACCATCATGGAAGAGATTAAAACAGAAGCCATAATCATCAAGAATCTTAATATCTTTAATATTAAAGATTGGTTAAGATAAATATAACGTTCTATTTTACTCTTGGTATTCAATGGTTTGTTTCTTTATTAAATAAAGCCGAAAATTCCTTATTAAGTTTTTCTAAGTCAATAGGTACAACCCCGTTTTCTTCGCAAACTAATCCACCAGCCAAATTGGACAACTCGGCGATAATGTGCATTTCAGTATTGCAAGCTAAACATAAAGATGCAACACTGATTACGGTATCTCCAGCACCACTTACATCTGAAATATTTCTGAGGTGAGCAGGAATAAAATCAAAGTTTTGGTGGTCGGTAATCATTACTCCATCCTCTGAAAGCGTAACCATTGTAATTGAATTATTAAGGTGTTTGTTCAATTCCTTAACAGCTTCAATAAGGTTAGACTTAACTTTTAAATTTTGATCACTGTTTAAGCCTTCTTTAATTTCTTTAAGATTGGGTTTAAATAACGTGACACCATTGTAACTTAAAAAGTTTTTCTTTTTAGGGTCAACAGCAATGGGTTTTCCAGCTGTTTTTGCCATTTGTATTATCAACGGTATATTGGATGAGGTTAAAACCCCTTTATTGTAATCTTGCAATATAACTACATCACACAATGGTAACATATCATTTACAAGATTTAATAATGCATTATGGTCTTGTTCACAAAGGTCGTGCGTTACTTCGTTATCTAACCTAAGTAATTGGTGTTTATTACCCAAAACTCTGGTTTTGGTTGTGGTTTTTCTATCATCAGATTTTAATATTCCATGATGTCCCATTTGGAACTTATCAAGAATATTTAGAAATTCTATTCCTTCTTTGTCATCGCCAATAACGGTGCACAACAAAGGAGTAGCTCCCAAGGCATGAATATTTAGAGCAACGTTAGCAGCACCACCTAAACGATTGTCCAATGATTCGATATTAACAATAGGCACAGGGGCTTCAGGTGATACACGTTCAACCTTACCCATAATGTAGGCATCCACCATTACATCACCTATAATCAATACTTTTTTACCGGAAAATTGTTCAATAATTGGATTCATTATTTAAGTAAACTAAGTGCTTCTTTAATTCTATTAATGGCAATTGTTAAGTTATCTTCATTGGTTGCATACGATAAACGAATGCAATGGTCGTTACCAAAAGCACTTCCTGCTACTGTAACTACATAAAACTCATTAAGAATATACATACAAAGGTCTTGTGAATTATGAATTGTATAGTTTTTATAAGATTTACCTATGAAATGACTGATATCTGGAAATAAATAGAAAGCACCATCTGGATTTAATAGTTTAATACCTTCAACATCTTTCAATAAGTTATAACACAAGTCACGGCGACTATGAAAAGCAGTTCTCATATCGTAGGTTGGTTGCATAACGCCAAGTAATGCAGCAATTGCAGCTTTTTGGGCAATAGAGTTTGTACCACTTGTGAACTGACTTTGAAGTTTTTCACAAGCAAAAGCTATTTCTTTAGGCGCTCCGATATAACCAATTCTCCAACCAGTCATTGAAAATGCTTTAGAAACACCATTAACAGTTATTGTACGATTGATTAAAGTTCCATAATTGGCAATACTGTAGTGTTTTTCGTTGAAATTAATGTGTTCATAGATTTCATCACTTAGAATATAAACATGAGGATGGCGTTCAAACACCTCCGCAAATGCCTTTAATTCACTTTCATTATAAATCATACCGCTTGGATTATTAGGGCTGCTAAACATGAATAATTTAGTTTTAGGAGTAATTGCTTCCTCAAGTTGTTGAGGTGTTATTTTGTAATGTTCGTCAATACTTGTATTTATAAACACACAAACTCCTTCAGCTAAATTTACCATGTCTGAGTAACTAACCCAATAAGGCTGTGGAATAATAACTTCATCACCAGGATTTACCAAAGCTAAAACGGTATTCATTATTGAATTTTTAGCACCAGTACTAACCACAATTTGGTCAGTGTTATATTCTAAGTTATTATCTCTTTTAAACTTAAGCTTTACAGCTTCTTTTAAATCAGGGATACCTGCAACAGGAGTGTAGTATGTGAAATTTTGATTGATAGCATCAATAGCGGCTTGTTTAATATGATCAGGCGTTCTAAAATCTGGTTCGCCAAAGCTTAAATTAATAATTGGTTTACCTTCTGCAGCTAGCGCTCTTCCTAGTTTTGCCATTGCAATCGTTTCTGATTCGACAATTCTATTTAAACGTTGAGCGATTGTTTCGCTTATTTGTTTATGATTCGACATTTGGTTAATAAATTGCAAACCTAATGTAATATTATTAAAACATGAAATTATTAGCAAACATCTCTTACAAAATGCCCCTTTTTTTAGACGATTTTATTACAACAATTAAATTGATTAGTCTTTTTTCTTTTTTCCAGTAATACCCGCACTAATTCCAACGTAAAAATCAGAACCATAGATATTTTTGCCTTTAAGTTGACCGATTAAATTATCGGAACCAACAAATATCGGACCTACTCTGCAATATAGGCCGACTATTCCGTTTCGGTAATCATTCATTAATCCAATAGGTAATGCCAATTCAAATAACTTTGTTTCCATCCTTGGAATCAACATTAAATAGGATGCTCTTCGAACGCCAACTGCTTTTTTCCCTCTTAAATCTTGCGACCAATTGGCACCAACATAGAAAAATTTAAACACATTGTAATCAAACTGAAAGTTAATGGTACTAGGCATTGCCGTTATAATTTGAGAGTCAAAACTGTCTATTTGAAAAATAGTTCTTAAGGTACTGTCTGCATATCTTATTCCTTCATCTTGACCATTGCTGAATGCATTGATAAAATTGGTGTCAATTTTCAAAACTTTGTCGTTTGCACCATTAGTAATTCTTATGTTTTTTAAATTGTTTTTGTAAGTGATTTTGCCGCCGTCTAACAAACTCAATCCACCTCGAAAAATGTAAAGATTATTCTTGTTTTTGGTTTTGCTGTCTTTTTTTGCTTTCAGTTCAAATGTCCCACCGATGTCATAACCAAAACCAGTCCCTTGAAGATTGTTTTTTAATACATCAAAATTTACGGCATTGATATTCTCAAAATAACTTGGATCTGTATAACCATATTCAATATCAGTCTTATTGAATATTATAGAATCGCTTCCTGTAGCTCTGAAAGAGACCCCTTTGTTTTTGACATAACCTGTTGCATAACCCATCAATAACTTGGGAGTTATTCCTGCTTTAATAACCATATTTTCATTGTTAATGATAGTTTTGGCAAGTGTAATTCCGAATTCACCGTAGGCATTTATATTCACTGTAAATGCATTGTCGCCAAAGTTTTGACCAACACTGAATTGATTAGGACCACTGAAGGTAACAGAACCATTGCTGCTATCAACACCGTGTCTAGCGAGTCTAGCCAATGGTTCAGCAAAATCATTAATTTGGAAAGATAAGTTATTTTTGTATTGAAAGCCAAAAGCAAACCCTTTACCAATCTGTTGCATATATCCAGGAGCTCGTGTTTGTAAATATAAATTTACATTTTTCGATTTGCCATTAATGTTCTCTTTAAGCCAATTTTCGTCAAACTTTACACTTCCATTTGGATTTTTAAATTGGGCAGGAACATTGCCTGTAATTAAATTGAGTAATGAAAATGGCATGTTTAAACTTAAGTAATCATTGTTAAAACCTGTTCCAAAAGTAAAAGCGTTAATATGCATTTTATGTCTACTATTTACAATAGAGGCTGGATTTAAGTTGGTTTGATGAATTCCTCCATAGTTACTGTGTTGCAAACCAAGAAACGTTTGCGATTGTAATTTGAGACAATAATTATTTAAAAAACTAAATAGAATTAGAATGTATAAAATCTGTTTTTTCATATATTTTTGTGAAATGTTTTTATTGAAGCAAGATAAAAAAATAATTGGTTTGTGTTTCATACTTTTTTCTTTTTCTATTGAAATGGGAGCATTAGGGGCTCATGGTTTGGAAAAAATTCTTTCAGAAGATAGGCTGAAGGTTTTTAATAAAGCTAATTATTATTTGGCCATTCAATCTATTGCTCTGATTGTTTTAATTCAATACAAAACTAATTACAAAATTGAGATTTCTAAACAAATAATTTTTTTAGTATTAATGGGCATGGTTTTATTTAGCTTGAGTTTGTATTTAGTTTCTTTTTATGAACTAGAAGGGTTGCTTTTTTTGAAAAAAATGGGTTGGGTTGCACCTTTTGCAGGTGTTAATATGATATTAGGATGGACAATCATTGGAATTAAAATCATTAATAATAAAATAGAATAAAAAAAGCATGAAAACATTACTTTTACTAAGGCACTCAAAATCGGAGGAAATCAGTTTTATTAAATCTGATTTTGAGAGAAATTTGAGTGAACAAGGTTTATTGACTATCCAAAAGGTAAAAAAATACTATTTTTCAAAATACCCTTTTCCTGATTTAATTTTATCAAGTTCAGCAAATAGAACAAAACAAACGACTGAACTATTCTTTGATTTTATGGATGTTGTTCCCAATATTGTTTATTTGAATGAACTTTACCATGCAAGCGCTTCAGAAGTTTTGGATATTATAAATAAATATGTCGCAAAGCATAATTTTATTGCTGTTGTTGGTCACAATATGGGATTAAGCGAATTGGCTAATCTACTTTCAAAAAAAGGTTGTTCTGAATTGCCTACTACTGGTTATGCTTTGATTGAGTTTAAAAATGGTGTTGAGTTACACCAAGGTGATTTGTTTGAAATATTAAATCCAAAATCTCTTTGATTGAGGACGATTTCATATCTGATTTAGTCTATGTAGAGGTAGTTTTACCTTTGCCACTAAAAAAATTATTTACTTATCGTGTTCCAAATGAATATTTAGAATTAGCAGTTGTTGGAAAAAGGGTTTTTGTGCCTTTTGGGGTTAGAAAAGTTTACACTGCAATTATTAAATCTATTACATCTGTTGCCCCTCATCAGTATGAAGCTTTAAATATAATTTCAATGATTGATGACAATCCTTTGATTTCTGAAGAGCAAATGGCTTTTTGGGAATGGATGGCGGGTTATTACATGTGTGGATTAGGAGACATTATGTTGGCAGCCTTGCCTTCTGGATTAAGGTTGGCAAGCGAAACATTTGTTTGTATTCAGGATGATTTGGATTACAATCCCGAGGAGTTAGACGAACGTGAGGTGCAAATTTTAAAGGTTTTGGAAGGTAAGGAAAAAATTAAAATTGCTGATTTGGAAACCACCCTCAAGTCTAAAACTTCTTTTGTTAAGGTTATTAAAAGTTTATACGACCGTGGTTATCTTGTTATTTTTGAAGATTTAGGTCAAAAATACAAACCCAAAACGGAAAAGTTATTAAAGATAAATAAAGCTTTGAGCGAAGCTGAATTAATGGCTTTGATGAGCGAATTTGAGCAAAAAGCAAGTAAAAAAAGTCAATTTGATGTTTTGCTTTGCTTAATTGGAAGTCACGAAAGGCAAGCGTTAAAAACAAAATTAATTTCCACTTACAAATTAAAGTCGTCTTCAATTAAACAATTGGTAACTAAAAAAGTAATTATCGAAGAACAAATTGCAGTTGATAGATTCCAATATGGGGATCATTTGGCACAAAATAATGCTTATCAATTAACCCCCAAACAATCAGAGGCTATTCAAGCTATTGAAACTGAGTTTGAGTCTAAATCAACTGTATTATTGTACGGTGCTTCCGCGTCGGGCAAAAGTTTATTGTATGTTGAGTTGATTAAAAAGCAACTAGAAAAAGGGAATAGTGTCTTAGTTTTAGTGCCTGAATTGGCTTTAACGCATCAGTTTATTAAGTTACTTGAAGGCTTTTTTGGTGACACCTTAATGGTTTCTCACAGTCGATATAGTTTTAATGAGAAAGTGGAAATATGGCAACACGTGCAGTCAGGTAAAGCTAAGGTTTTATTGGGTGCTAGGTCGGCCTTGTTTATGCCTATGCATCAATTGGGTCTAATTATTGTTGATGAAGAACATGAGAATACTTACAAACAGTCGGAAAAATTGCCACGTTATCAAGCTAGAGATTGCGCGGTTGTGCTTGCCAATAAATTGAACGCCAAAGTTTTGTTAGGCTCAGCGACACCTTCTGTAGAAACCTATTACAATACCCAAGTGGGAAAGTATGGATTGGTAAAATTAGATGAAAGGTATGGATATTCATTGTCAGCAAAAATGACTATTGTTGATGTAAAGGAAGACATCAGAAAAAAAACAATGTCTGGTATTTTCAGTGAAACACTTTATACCCATTTAAAATCATTAAAAAGTGAACATAAACAAGCCATTTTGTTCCAAAATCGAAAGGGTTTTGTTCCTATTATTGAATGTACCACTTGTGGATGGGTAAGTAAATGTATTAATTGTGATATTTCCTTAACTTATTATAAATATTCTAACAATTTAAGATGTCATTACTGTGGATTTCAGCACGAAAATATCGTAAAATGTCAGGCTTGTGGCAATCACACTTTAACGATGGAAGGGTATGGTACAGAGAGAATTACTGAAGAGTTGCAGCAATTGTTGCCCGAACTTAATGTGACTCGGTTCGACCAAGATAGTACAAGCAGTAAGCATGCTTTTAAAACCATTATCAATGATTTTGAGAATCAAAAAATAGATGTGTTAGTTGGGACTCAAATAGTAGTTAAAGGATTTGATTTCAAAAATGTATCATTAACGAGTGTCGTAAATGCTGATCAACTTCTAAATTTTCCTGATTTTAGGTCGAATGAAAGAACCTTTCAACTGTTGATACAATTAGCAGGTAGGGCAGGGAGACATGGAGAAAAAGGCCAAATGATTATTCAAACCAAGCAGCCCAATCATCCTGTATTAAAATCAGTTGAGCATTACAATTATTTGGAAATGTACCATCAGCAAATCAGTGAAAGAGAACAGTTTAACTATCCTCCATTCAGTAAGTTAATCAAGATAACATTTAAGCATAAGTCAAACCAATTGGTGAATGATGCGGCTGCAAAATACACTGAATTGTTAAAACAACAATTGGGAAACAGGGTATTGGGGCCAGAAACTCCTCATGTGTCCAAACTAAGAAATATGTATATCCGCCATTTATTGATTAAATTTGGTACTAATCCCCAAGATGGCGTAAATATTAAAAAGTATGTTTTAGAAGTTTACGACTACTTGTTAAAACGTGAAAATTATAAAGCTTTGGTCTTTATTGCCGATGTGGATTGCAACTAAAGGGTTTCGGCTATTATTTTAAATTTCAAATTGATAGCAAAAGGCATGTCGTGAAGCATTCCTCTTCTTTTGATGTATTTTACAACAAACGCAAAAGATTCTTGAGCCAAATACTCTTTAAGTTCAACATCATTTAATTCGAGGTTTACGAACCTTGTGCGAAGGTCAGGGATGTTTTTACTCGCCACTAAATCCTGACCAACACCAGCTTTTTTAAGATCCATAGAAAGAAAAGACATGTCTTTTAGGTTTGAATATTTAGTAGAATCTTCCCAAGCATAATCCATAACTTGAATACGCATGTAAGTTAGTCGTGCAGATACTATTTTGCTTTTATTGGTATTTTTCTTTGCTAATTCACCATCCAAAGAAGTAGGAAATTCAAACGATTCGCGACTGATTAAGGAATCAACGCCATGAGTTTCTCCCACAAATTTATCAAAAAATGAAAGTGGGTATTCAATTTCAATTAAGTTTTTCTTTTCCTCTTTTTTACAAGAATTAAAAACAAACAGGGGGAGAATCAAAAAAAAATAAAAGACAGATTTCATAACAAATAATTTAACACCTACGAAAATAATCAAAAATTATTAAATAGACAACAGTGCTGAGAAATCTCCGTTTAAACTTCCGCTGATACTGTCAGATTTTGCCCCAGTAAAGGTTTTGTAAATATTGGCTTTGTTTTGAATTCTTAAAACGCCCATTAATGCAAAAATTAGAGATTCTTTGTACTCAATCAATTTATTATCAGGGATTTCAAACCTTGCATCACTGTGACTTTGAATGTGTTCCATTAAAGTTTTGTTGTAAGCGCCACCACCTGTTACTAACACACGTTTACCTTCAGACTGTTTTTGACTTAAATAGTCGATGCTATTTGCAATTTGATATGCAATGTGGTCTACAAAGGTTTTCATTTTGTCTTGTGGTGATAATTTATCTCCTTCTTTTACTATTTGCCAAAGTTCACTGTTTATCCAATCTCTGTTTAATGATTTTGGGAAAGGTAAATTGTAATAATCTATTTTATTTAAATTTTCTAACATGGAATAATTGATGGAGCCTTGCGCAGCAATTTCACCATTGTTGTCGTATTCCAAGTTCAAGTCACGGGCTGTTCTGTTAAGAATAATATTGGCAGGAGAAATATCAAATGCAACACGGTATTGACCAATTTTCCCGGAAATATTGGCAAAACCACCAAGATTTAGGCAGTAATCATATTGACTAAAAAACATTTCATCACCTATAGCAACAAGAGGAGCCCCTTGACCACCTTTTGCAACATCCATACTTCGGAAATCTGTTACAACAGGTAAATTACATATTGCAGACAATGAAGCGCCATCGCCAACCTGACGGGTTATTAAAGCTTCTGGATAATGGAAAACAGTGTGTCCGTGAGAAGCAACTAAATCAACCTTAACTTGGTGTTTGGCGATAAAATCATTGACCAATTGTCCCAAATAATGGCCATAAAAAACATCGGTTTTGGCATAGGCCAAAGAATCTGCTTTTCTAAGTTGTGATAATCTAACTCTCCATTTCTCGTTGTATTCTATCGTTTCGGCTTGTTCTATGGTAAAACTATAAGCACCATTGTCCTCTTTAATATGACATAGTGCAATATCCACGCCGTCCATAGACGATCCTGACATAATTCCAATGACTTTATATGATTTCATTATTAGTATAAATTTAAAATTAAGGAAATGCAAAAATAACCTTTTTTGGATATTTCAAAAATTAAGTAGAATAAACCCTTTAAACAGAACTAATTAATCGATTAAAGGAAATGGGGTATTTTGTTTATTTATTATTTAGGTGGTAATTCAATAAATTATCTATGGGTTGTTTTATAATGGTTTCAATTCTAACTTTATATTTATCAGCTACTTGTTTTAGTTCTTCTTGGAAAATATAAGCTACAGAACCTACAAAATTACAAGGTATTTCGGTGTAGTTAGAAAAAGTTAAAACGTGAGATTTAATGAATTCATCAAAAGTTTGATTGATTAAATTTTGTAAATAAGAATGATTTTTATTCTCATAAATGAAATGAGTAAAGGACGCCAAATAGACGTTAGCCCCTTTTTGGGTATAAACTTTATTGATAATTTCGTCCTTGTTTAATCCCAATTTTATAAGTTGTAACGAAATTTCCTCAGGCATTTTACAATACAAAAAGTCGCGAATAAGTTGTTTACCCATTGCACAACCGCTGCCTTCATCACCCAAAATATAACCCAAGCCAAAAAAGGCATCGTGTTGAACAATTGAAGTTCCACTCCAGTGGCAAATATTACTGCCTGTTCCTAAAATACATGCCAAACCCTCTTTGTTTCCACAAGTAGCTATTGCGCTGGCTTCCAAATCGTGGGAAACGGAAATAGCGGCTGAGGTAAATACATTTTGAAGAGCATTTTTAACCATAAGTTTTCTTTCATCGGTACTGCTGCCAGAACCATAAAAATAAACCGCCTCAATTTCATTGACAGAAAAATTACTAAAAGCAGCTGCAACGTGTTCTTGAATAAAAGCTTCTGAATGATGCCAAGGATTAAAACCAATGGTTTGAATGGTTTGTTGTTCATCCTTGTTATTATAAACAATCCAATCACATTTTGAACTTCCGCTGTCAGCAACTATAATCATGTTTTATATATTGTAATACAGCGCAAAGATAGTTTGAAACGTTAAACATAGAAAAGGATTCATTTAAAAGCGCAATAAAATTTAAAAAAAAGAATAGTTTGAATATATTTGCTTGCTATAAGTAAACAATATGAGTCAATCGGGAACAGATAAACAAGCGACCAATTACGGGGCATTAAGTACATTAATAACCGTTTTCTTTTTTTGGGGATTTATTGCAGCAGGTAATAGTGTCTTTATTCCTTTTTGTAAAAGTTATTTTAAGCTCGACCAATTTCAATCGCAATTAATCGATTTTGCCTTTTATACGGCTTATTATTTAGGGGCACTTGGCTTATTTGCCTTTGGAAATTCCAATGGGAAAGACATTGTAGGAAAGTGGGGGTATAAAAAAAGCATCGTAATAGGTTTGTTGTTTTCGGCATTAGGCGCATTGGCGATGATTATAGCAGTACAGGCTAATGTTTATGTTGGCATGTTGGTCGGTTTATTCATCGTTGCGTTAGGTTTTTCTTTGCAACAAACAGCGGCTAATCCATTTGCTATTTTATTGGGCGACCCTAAAACGGGAGCGAGTAGAGTGAATTTGGGTGGAGGAATTAATTCATTTGGAACTACGATTGGACCCATTATCGTTGCGCTAGCCTTGTTTGGTTCAGCAAAGGCATTAACCGATGAACAAATACAACTATTGGAGTTAAACAAAGTAATACTCATGTACACTTGTGTAGGCTTATTATTTATTGCCGCAGCAGTTTTGTTTTATTTTTCCAAGAAAGTGCCTTCAGGTATTTCCATAGAGCCAATAGAAAAAGCCAATAAAGCATTGAGGGTTTTGGTAATAATGACCGGATTGTTAATCGTTTTTTTTAGTCCTGTTTTTGCAAGTTATAACAGCAAAGAAGTAAAGGAAATGACCAAACTAGAAGATCAAAAGAAAATTACCTCTGGATTTATTAAAAGTTATAATGATACATTAACGCAACTGAATTTACTTCGAAATAACAACGAATCAAATACCCAACAAGAACAAATTACAAAGGTTATAAGAATTATTGAAAAGCTTGATGAACAAAAAAATCAAGAGAAAATATTACTCAATAAAATTGAGGCAATACGACTTCCAATAGAAAAGGAGAGAATGTATTGGTTGTTTGGAGCATTAATGGTTGTGGTTTTTGGGTTGTTATATGCTTATTTATCGTCACAAAAAAAAACAGAGGGTTGGGGAGCTATGCAGTATCCACAGCTAGTTTTGGGTATGTTAGCGATATTTACATATGTAGGAGTGGAGGTTGCTATTGGGAGCAATTTAGGAGAATTGTTAAAAAAACCAGAGTTTGGAGGGTTTTCATCCTCAGAAATTGCACCCTATATTTCTATGTATTGGGGAAGTTTGATGATTGGAAGATGGGCAGGAGCAATTAGTGCCTTTAATTTGAGCAAATCCAAAAAAGTAATTGCATTAATTATTGTCCCGTTAGTTGCTTTTGTATTAATAGTTTTGTTAAATACACTAACAGGTAAAAATATGGAAACATTGTATTATTATATTGTTTGTGTGGTCATACAAATCATTGCGTTTTTTGTAAGCAAAGACAAACCTGTAAGAACATTGGTAATATTTTCAGTTTTGGGTGTAGTTGCCATGGTTATAGGTATGTTAAATACTGGAACTATTGCTATTTATGCTTTTTTATCAGGAGGTTTGGCTTGTAGTATAATGTGGCCAGCTATATTTAATTTGTCCATTGCTGGATTAGGAAAATACACTTCACAGGGTTCTGCCTTCCTTATTATGATGATATTAGGAGGAGGAATTATTCCTCCTATTCAAGGGAAATTATCAGACATAATAGGGATACATCAATCCTATCTTATTGCGGTGTTATGTTTTGTATATTTAGCATTATTTGCAATATTGGTCAATAAAAGTTTGAAAAAACAAGGAATCAATTTTGATAGTGGAGGAAGTGTAGGGCATTAATTTAGGTTGACACATAGCCCTAAATTTTTTATAAACTTTATTCATCTATGGGCTACTTAATTTTATAAAGGTAACTACTAATTGATATCTAAATTTTAATAACTACATTTTTTATTAATAATTATTCTAATTTAATTATTAATAACTGAATATTGGATTAAACATAAATTAAAACATATTAAATAGTGCTATTATAATTTATTAACATTGTTTTATTGTGTTTAAAAGGTGGCATTTATTGTAATTTTAATAAAAATATCACATAAATATTATAAATTTAATACAAAATACTTGCTTTATTAATTGTTTTTTGTTTAATTTGTACTATAATTTAAAGAATAATTAAAAAATGTATGACTCAATTACTAATTCAAAAATAGGGTATGATTGTCACAAAATTGACAATTTGTATGACATAGTAGAGGTGAATTATGATGGAATAAGCGGATGTGAAATATCTAATATTTATACCTTAAAAGTTTTGAGGAAAGTAATAGAGTTGTATAAAACTTTATTACTAGATGTGGAAAGCGACCTTTTGTCCGTTAATGGTAAGGTTGTATTGAATATTAATAGAGATTTTAATTCTATTGAATCAGAGTTTGTAAATATACCTGATAATTTAAAAAGAAAAATTAAAAAACTACTTAACAAGAATTGTACTTTTTGCAATTAATAAAACGTTTGGTTTTATTAAATAAGAAAAACACCTCCATTGTGAGGTTTTTTTAATTAATCGTCATAAAGATGACGAACTTAGAAAAACATGAAAGCATTATCTTAATAAATGAGTGTGCTTTATTGCTATGTTATAGTTTGTAACTTTCGATAAAATAAGAAAATACCGATATATTTGTCCATTAGAAAAAATATAATTAAATGAAAATATTTATTAATACAATTGGACTTTGCTTACTGTTATTATCATGCCAAAATCCAGATAAAGCGTCAATTAAGGAAGAAACTGAATTACTCGATGTTATGAATGAAAGTACAATTGAAATTGATTCCATTGAAAATAAAAATTTGGGTCCCGTACTTTTTTTAGACTATAAAGTAAATATGTCTGAATTTCAATTTAATAATGCTACTAATATTTTAGTGGATAAAGGAAAGGTAGAATGCCAATCGGATGGAATATATTATTTATTTCCATCTTGTGGAGGCACATCAAAGAGTTCTGGTGATAATTTTAACAAGTATAAAATCAAACCAGTTTTCGAAAAAAACCAATTGGTTTCTATTGATTTAGAAGGATTACAATTAGGGGCAAAAACTATAATAAATGGCACTGCGATTACCTGTATTGGTAAAAAATTAATTGAAAAATATGGTGTAAAATTTGAAACTTATTTCGAAAATATAAAAGAGAGTGAAATTGCAAGATATAATGATAATTATGACCCCGTGCTAGAATTTGATTACAATGGTAAAAAGTTTAAATTGCCAAGTTTATTAATTGATAAAAGTATTGACATATTGCCTGGGGATGAAAAATTGATTTATACCATTAAAAATAAAACTAAAGAATTTGAACCAATTATTATTGAAAAAAACGGCATTATAATCAAAATTAGTCGAGGTTGGAAGTATAATATTACTGATATGACTTCAATTGAAAATTCAAATGAATATAAGACTTATATGTCTAAATTAATACGTAATAGTTTTGAAAAATCTTTAGAATTCAGTTTGAAATATCGCCCTTACTTGAACCGTAATTCAAAGCAAATAATTACTACTACTTGGTTGAATTATAAGGTCAATTTGTCTTATATGACTAAAGAAAACTATTTAAATCAAAAACTTGAAAATATACCAAAATTGGAGAATCAATCAATAGAAACAGATACTATAAATGAACTTTAAAACGAAGGTAAGATAATTTGTGTCGATTTTTTTATTTGCATCGTTACCGCTTTCAAACCAATATTTCTATCAAGAAACTACAATAATTGCAAATGGATTGTGTTTTCAACTACTTTTGTTTTATGAAAAACAATTCAATATCTTTAATTTCTTTTTTAAAATATAAGTTTTCTAAAACAAAGAAGTAATTATTAATATCAGAATTACAGAGAATCGTAAATCAAAGTATTTTTTTTATTTATACAAATCTGTATTATTGCCTATGTTTAAAAAACTAAGTTTATTTCTTTTTTTACTTTCGGTACTTACATTAGCTGGACAAGACAATGCCGCTGATTCACTCCTACATTATTTAATTATACAATCAAAAGCCAATCATAGGTATAGTATTGTATTTCGCGAAAATAAAAAAATTGAAATATTTGATTCAGCTGGGAAATCATTCAAGGGGAAATTACTTTTTATTAATGATAGCATTATAAAATTAGTTAATCCACACAATTTAAAACAAGACACTTTTCTGATTTCTGAAATCACTAAAATAAGACATACAGGGCTTTACAATAAAATTGTTGGATACCCTAGCTTGTTTTCTGGTAGCGTTTTTTTTATATTGGGTTCATTTCTGGTTTCAACTTCAAGTAAGTATGATACAATTGCAATTGCTTATGGTATTGTTTCTTTCGTAATGTCTGCTCCACAACTTATAGGAAGTGCAATTTTATTGCACGGTAAATCTTACAAGATTTCAAAGTATGATTTTAAAATACTCTTGGTTAACAATAAAAAACTTAAAAGAAAAGATCTAAAGGATTTAAATTTAAATAAAACACTTTAAGTATTAATATACCAGAAACTAGACTTGGCATTTATTTAAAGAAACATGTATTGTTGCCTTTTTTTTAAAACTAATTTTAATTCTTTTTTTACTTTCGAAATATATAATAACGGGACAATAAAATGCAGCCAATTCAGTTCAATATTATTTGATTTTACAAAGGTTTATCAACTTGAAATCTTCAACTTATGAGGTGAGAGACTATTCAAAACCAAAGACAACATCAAAAATTGGCACCCAGCCAACATTTTGATAGAAGTGTACATATAACAGCAAAACAAATTCTCTTTGAATAAAAAATCAAAATTAATATATTCGTAGTTTTATAATTTGGTAATAAAATGATGTAAGGCAAAAACCTTGTTTATTTACTTGCACTTCCAAGGATCGATAATAGATCCATTTCCAAGAGAATTAATTTCATAACAAAACTTGAATTTTTTGGCATAAATATAAGATATGAAATAATTTACATCGATACCTCTTTCGCTATCAGGAGCTGGTAATCTTTGTTTACTTTTCGGTTTAAGATTACTGAAATATAACGATTCCGTTTTAAATATTGAACCATTTGCCTTTACATATTCAACTACAACTCCTAATTCATCTATAACATATTCCGTACTGTTTGTAACATCTATGTTTAAGTCACTTATTCCACCTAAATCAGAATATGAAAAATCGGTTCTATTTGCAGTAATGTATGAACTCCAATTATTTCTATACTCCATATTTTTCTTAGTTAAAGCTTCTTGTTTTAATTTGTTTTCCTCATCCTCAACATTAACCTCTGGAGGAGCAGTTGGGATTGGGTAGTCAGTATCAGGTGAGTTTGTTTTAGAATCGTCTGAAGAGCTATTGTTTCTTGAAAAAATGAAATAAATAACAATAACTACAGCTAAAAATGCAAATATAAATTTAAGGTATTTTCTATTAAAGGTTATAGTTGATTTTGCTTGACTTGAATTTAAGTTAGGAATTGGTGGCGGATTGTTATTACTGCCTATAATAACATCTGGTGGTGACAAAAATGGAACTAATTCTTTTATTTCAGATGCCTTTTTCCAGTCTGTTAATTCGCTATGCCAAACTAATGTGTCAGGTTTTAAATTGTAATCGGAAAGAGATTCTAATTCTATTGGTCCAATTTTATTGTTATTATCAAAAATATAGTATTTTTTCATAAATTTCGCTTTTCAAAAGTAAATGTTTTTTAAATAAAAAAAAATGAAATTTGATGAAATTAAACAATAGAAAATTTAAAAAGTAAAAAGTAATTATTCTAAGAGTGATATTTAAAAAAAAGTTATTAGATTAATTATAATAGAACTTTTTTATCCAACTCTCTGATCCACTAATACCATTAGATCAAAAAAAAATAAAGGCAAAAAAAACCTTCCGATTGGAAGGCTTTATTTTGTGATCCCGCTGGGACTCGAACCCAGGACCACTACATTAAAAGTGTAATGCTCTACCAACTGAGCTACGGAATCGACTGTTTTTAATAGTGGTGCAAATGTAATGTTATTATTGGATTAAATCAAAGTTTTTTTCAAAAAAAAATGATTATTTTACACGTTAAATCTAAAGTGCATACAATCACCATCTTGAACAATATATTCTTTCCCCTCAACTCCCATTTTACCTGCTTCTTTGATTGCTGGCTCTGATCTGTATTTCACGTAATCGTCATATTGAATCACCTCAGCTCTAATAAATCCTTTTTCAAAGTCACTGTGAATAACGCCAGCTGCCTGTGGTGCTTTCATTCCACGTGTAATTGTCCAAGCTCTAACTTCTTTTTCACCAACGGTAAAGTAGGTTATGTAGTTCAAAATACGGTAAGCCGCTTTTATCAATTTGGCAACACCACTTTCCTCTAATCCCAAATCAGCCAAAAATACTGAACGTTCTTCAGCATCTTCCAATTCTGCAATTTCTGCCTCAGCAGCAGCACAAATAACTAAAACCTCAGCATTTTCACCCTTGGCGATTTCTCTAATTTGATCAACCCAAGCATTACCGTTTGGTAATCCCTTTTCATCGACATTGCAAACATACAACACAGGCTTTGAAGTCAATAAATTAAAATCAGATGTTAATTCGATTTGCTCTTCAGTTAATCCTTCCATTGTGCGTATGTTTAAACCTTTTTCTAAATGTGATTTGTATTTTTCGCATGCATCTAAAACTTTAACAGCTTCTTTGTCGCCTGCTTTTGCTTGTTTAGCAATTTTAAGCATTGATTTTTCAACGGTATCTAAATCTTTCAATTGTAATTCAGTGTCAATGATTTCTTTATCTCTGATTGGATTGACAGAACCATCTACGTGAATAATATTGTCATTTTCAAAACATCTTAATACGTGAATAATGGCATTAGTGCTTTTTATATTCCCCAAAAATTGATTACCTAACCCTTCGCCTTTGCTAGCTCCTTTTACCAATCCGGCAATGTCAACTATTTCAACTGTGGCAGGAACGATACTTTGAGGTTTAGCAATTTCAGTAAGGGTTGTTAAACGCTCATCGGGAACTGTAATAACACCAACATTAGGTTCTATAGTACAAAAAGGGAAGTTGGCAGCTTGTGCTTTTGCATTACTTAAACAATTAAATAAGGTAGATTTTCCAACATTGGGCAAGCCAACGATACCGCATTGCAATGACATATGATTTATTTACTTGGTTTGATTTTTTTGAGGGACAAAGGTATTAAAATATCTTAATTTAAATTAATTGAAATTCTATTGGCATTACAGCCAATTGAACAAGCGATTAACTTTTGGCAATTTCACCAATATCTTTAATGATTTTTGTCGTTAAGTTGCGTGCAGTTGTCTCCGATTTGCTTTCAGCATAAATTCGGATAATTGGTTCTGTGTTTGATTTACGCATGTGAATCCACTCTTCATCAAAATCTATTTTAACCCCATCTTCAGTATTGATTGGAAACTTACTGTATTTTTCTTTTATTTTTTCTAACACATCATCCGCATTGATAGAATCGCTTAACTCAACCTTGTTTTTTGAAATGATGTAACTTGGGTAAGAAATTTTTAAAGCCTTACAAGTTTTACTAAGTTTAGCTAAGTGAGTCAAGAATAAAGCGATACCAACCAAAGCATCTCTACCGTAATGTAACTCAGGGTAGATAATACCACCATTACCTTCGCCACCAATAACCGCATTGGTTTCTTTCATCACAGTTACCACATTCACTTCACCAACTGCACTAGCCTTGTATTGACCACCCAATTTCTCAGTAATGTCTTTAAGTGCTCTTGTTGATGAAAGATTGGAAACGGTATTTCCATTAGTTGTATTTCTCAACACGTAATCGGCAACAGCAACCAGTGTATACTCTTCCCCAAACATTTCACCGTCTTCGCATACAAAAGCCAAACGGTCTACATCAGGGTCAACACTGATTCCCAAATGACATTTTTCTGTTTTAACCAAAGTAGATAATTGAGATAAATGTTCAGGAAGTGGTTCAGGATTGTGAGCGAATAAACCCGTTGGTTCGCAATTGATTTCAACGATATTGTCAACGCCTAATTTTCTTAGTAACATTGGAACTGCTATCCCGCCTGAAGAATTAACAGCATCTACAGCTATTTTATAGTTTTTCTCTTTTATTGCAGCTACATCCACTAAAGGCAGTTTAAGAATTTCATCTATATGTTTTTCTAAGTATTGATTGTTTTTTGAATATTTACCCAAAGCATTAATTTCAGCAAACACAAAAGGTTCTTCTTCAACAATAGCAAGTACTTTTTCAGCTTCAGTTGCCGAAATAAATTCACCTTTATTATTAAGCAATTTTAATGCATTCCATTGTTTAGGATTGTGACTAGCAGTCAATATTATTCCACCATCCGCTTTTTCTAACATAACAGCCATTTCAACAGTAGGAGTGGTAGATAGACCTAAGTCAATAATATTTAAGCCCATAGCGAGGATTGTAGAAGAAACTAAGTCAGAAATAATAGGACCTGATACACGAGCGTCCCTTCCTAATATTATAGTAGTCCCATTTAGTTCAGTTTTTACCCACCAAGCATATGCCGAAGCGAATTTAACAACATCGATGGGGGTAAGGTTGTCACCTGTTTTTCCGCCTATTGTTCCTCTAAAGCCTGAGATTGATTTTATTAGTGTCATTTCTTAAAATTGGACTGCAAATTTACTTCTTTTTTGCTTCTACTCTAAAAAGATTACTAACAAGTGAGATGTTGAAAGATTATTGTAATTTTCATGTTAAATTCATATTGTTTTATTAAAAATTTCCTTAATTTGCAGTTGAATGTTGAAAAGAATATGGGTGATTGGTGGTGTTTCTATTTTGCTTTGGACGTGCTTAAGTTTTGATTATCAAACCAAAAAGAAAAACAATGCCGTTTCACTGATGTGGTATAATGTAGAAAATTTGTTCGATACATTGAATGATTTGTCTAAAAATGACGATGATTTTACACCTTCAGGAAAATTGAATTGGAATTCGTTTAAATATCAATCGAAAATAAACAATATAGCTCGTGTTATTAAATCACAATCGAAAGAATTACCTGATTTTTTAGGGTTTTGCGAAATTGAAAATAAGCGTGTTTTGGAAGATTTGTTTAAAACTGTATCGCCTTTAAACGATTATAATTTAGTTCACTATGATTCACCTGATGAACGAGGTATTGATGTTGGTTTTGCTTTTAATAAAAAAAGATGGGTCCTTTTAAATTCAAAACCCATATCCGTCCATTTTAATAGTCAGCCTGATGACAAAACACGTGACTTGCTTTATGTGCAATGTAAGTCTATTGATAACCTTGATACTATAAACTTTATGTTGGCTCATTTCCCCTCAAAACAAGGTGGAACAATGGTTTCACAAGCCAAAAGAATTCAAGCTGCTGAGATTTGTTCGCAATCGATGAAAAGTGTAGGTGTTGATAAACATTGGATTGTAATGGGCGATTTTAATGATCAACCTTGGGATGTGTCTTTATCTAAATCTTTAAATGCACATTCGCTTAATTCAAAACAAGAAACTCATCTTTATAACCTAATGTGGAATTCAAACAAAGGATTAGGGTCATATAATTACCAAGGGAAGTGGGAAAAATTGGACCAATTTATTGTTAGTAATTCATTGATAAATAAATATTTGATTAATGAAAACTCAAACAGTGTGAGTCTATACAAACCAGATTGGTTGCTTAAGCAAACAAAAAAAGGCAAATTAGTGCCTTTTAGAAATTATGAAGGAACAGAATGGAAAAATGGTTTTAGTGATCATTTACCAATCGTATTAAAATTAAATTGATATAATGGCAAAAAAAGTAAAATTAATAAACAGAGAGTTGAGTTGGTTGTCGTTTAACGATAGAGTATTGCAGGAGGCTAATGACAAGAGTGTTCCATTGTTGGAGCGATTAAAGTTTTTAGGTATTTTTTCCTCTAATCTCGACGAGTTTTTTAGGGTTAGGGTTGCTACAAACAAAAGATTATTACTTGTGAAAAGCACAAAGGAACAGCCTATTAACAAAAAACAAATTCAAGATTTGTTGATTGATATTCATAATAAAGTTATAATTCAACAAGCTAAGTTTAACAAGATTTACGAAGAAATAATCGATGAATTAAAGGGTAAAAAAGTTTATTTTATTGATGAAAAGCGTTTAAACAATCTGCAATTACTTGAAGCTAGAAAGTATTTTAAAGAGGAAGTAATAAACACTATTTTCCCACTTATACTCGATATAAAAAGAACTTTTCCTTTTCTAAGAGACAATACCATTTATTTGGCGTGTAAACTAAGTAACAAGTTAACAAAAGCTAAAAAGTTTGCTTTAATTCCTTTGCCAACGAAGTTGAAAAAACGTTTTTATCTGCTCAAAGAGGAAGGTGGAACCACTTATGTCATGTTTATTGATGACATTATCCGAACTAATTTAGATGTCATTTTTTCAAGTATTGATTATGATCATTATGAGGCTTATACTATCAAATTGACAAGAGATGCTGAAATAGATATTGAAAGTGATTTGTCTATTGATATTGTAGATAATATGAGGAATTCTCTCAAACTTCGTAAAAAAGGAGAGCCCGTTAGGTTGATTTATGACAGCGAAATTCCTAGTGATTTGCTAAAGTTCATTAATCAAAAATTAAAAATTAAGCCAGAAGAATTAATTCCAGGTCAGCGTTATCACAACTTTAGAGACTTTATCAGTTTTCCGAATATTAAAAAGCTGAATTTAAAATATAAACCCATTGAACCTCTCTATATCAAAGACCTAGACAATTCACGATCTATTTTTGATGTCATCAAAACAAAAGATGTGTTGTTGAGTCATCCTTATCAACCCTTTACTTATGTGATCCGCCTTTTAAGGGAAGCGGCTATTGACCCTGATGTAACAACCATTAAAATTACATTGTACCGAGTAGCTGAAAATTCAAATGTAGTAAATGCGCTTATTAATGCGGTAAAAAATGGCAAAAAAGTGATTGTTTTAATGGAAATAAAAGCCCGTTTTGATGAAGAACATAATATTTTTTGGAGTAACAAATTGAAAGAGGAAGGGGCTACTGTTATTTATGGTATTCCTGGATATAAAGTACACACAAAATTATGTTTAATAGAGAGAAAAGAAAACAAGGTAAGTAATTTTTATGCTCACATGGGCACAGGGAATTATAACGGTGACACAGCAAAAATCTATTGCGACCATTCCGTTTTAACATCCAATAAAAAAATAACCTCAGAGATTAACAAGGTCTTTACTTTAATTCTTGATTTTAAGCCTGAGAAATACAAATTCAATCAACTTATTGTTTCGCCTATCAACATGCGTAGTAAATTCATTGATATGATAGACAATGAAATTGCTCATAAAAAATCAGGAAATCCTGCCTATATAAAGTTTAAAATGAACAGTTTGGTTGATGAACAAATGATTGATAAATTATATGAAGCTTCGCGTGCTGGCGTTAAAGTTGATTTAATTATTCGAGGTATTTGCTGCCTTAATCCTGACTTCTCTTCGGTCAAAAATCCAATTAATATTGTTAGTATCGTTGATAAATTTTTGGAACATGCCCGTATTTACATTTTCGGAAATGGTGGTAATGAAAAAATTTACATGGGATCAGCTGATTTGATGACCCGAAATATTGACAATAGAGTAGAAGTGACCTTCCCAGTCTTAGATTCGAATATCAAAAATGACTTAAGATCGCTTTTTGATATTCAACAAAGTGATAATACTAAGGCTAGAATAATAGACACTTACCAAATAAATGACTATAAATCAACTAAAGTTCCCGCTATACGCTCACAAGATGAGTTTTATAACTATCTTAAAATCAAACACTCGGTTTAGTTTTATTCATCAAAACTGATCCTTATCATTTATTTAGACTAAATCTAAATAAAATTTGAAATCTTCGAAAAAAAGTTTTATTGTTGCAGCATAATTTATAATCAATCTAAATAATGCATCGTTTTATTTGCTTCCTTTTTCTTTTTGAATTTAGTCAATCGATTTATTCTCAAAAACTAAGCGCGAGTGATGATTCAACCTTTGAACTTGGTTCCATTATTTTCAAAAAAAGTAAGCCTAACAGTATTATTTGTAATGTACCGGGTTCAACAGCTTCATTATCCAAAATTGACCTTAAACTAATAGCCCCACTTTCTGCCAATGAAATGTTCAGAAAATTTGCTGGTGTGCATGTCGTGGATGAAGAAGGTGTAGGAATGAGAATAAATATCGGTATTAGAGGATTAGACCCTGACAGAAGTCGTGGTGTATTAGTTCTTGAAGATGGCATCCCTGTTTCACTGAACCCCTACGGTGAACCGGAATTGTATTATTCACCTGTGATTGATAGAATGTCTGGATTAGAAGTGATGAAAGGTAGTGGTCAGATTATTTATGGCCCTCAAACTATTGGAGGTGTTGTAAATTATCTTACTTCTGGAATGCCTGATAAAAATGAATTAAAGGTGAAAATATCAGCAGGTAGCGGCGCATTGGCTAATTTGCTTATAAACCACAGTGCCAAAATTAATAACAATGTTGGTATTAATACTTCAATAATGCGTAAACGTGCCGATCAATTGGGTTATGTTAGCTTTGGTATAACCGATTTTAATACCAAACTATTCTTAAAACTAAACAAAAAGGCTGATTTAATATATAAGTTAGGCGTTTATGATGAGGTTTCTAATTCTACATATATTGGATTAACACAAACTATGTTTAATCAAGGTAATCAAGATTTTACATTAATGTCTCCGGCTGACTTGTTGAAAATCAGAAGATACTCTTCAAGCTTAACCCATCTATATAGATTTAGCAAAAAAACTTCCTTACAATCGAATGTGTATGCTTACACAACTTCGAGGAATTGGCAACGTCAGGACTTTAGTTCCACTAAATCAACAAGTAACCAAACTGGTGTAATTTGGGGAGATACTAGTGTGGAAAATGGTGCCATTTACATGAGAAATCAAAATGCACACAGGGATAGACAGTTTCAAGTATTTGGAATGGAATCAAAATTGAATCACGAATATTTGTTTTTAGAAAGAGCTTCTGAAGTAAAAGTTGGGGTTCGTTATTTAGCAGAAAAAGCTTTTGAACAAAGAAAAAATGGCAGAAAATACGATGCTAAGTCAGGGGATTTGGTTGAAGATGAAATCAGAACTGGCAACGCTATAAGTGCGTTTGTTCACAATCAAATTTCATTGACTTCTAAAATTATATTTACAGCAGGTGTTCGATTAGGAAATTATGATTATAACAGAAATATTCTTAGAAATACTTTTAGAGTTAATAACGTAAATAGAATAGTTGACACCAATTTAATTGCCGGAAACAGTATTATGACCATAATCCCCGGAGCTGGTTTGAACTTTAATATTAAACCAAACAATACGATATTTGCAGGGGTACACAAAGGGTTTGCACCTCCTCGTTTAAAAGATGCAATAACTGCCCAAGGGGTTGTTTATCAGTTGGATGCCGAAGAAAGCTGGAATTATGAAGTTGGAACAAGGGGGACTTTCAAACAATTTTTGACCTATGAATTTACAGGCTTTTACATGCAGTTTGAAAACCAAATTATTCCTGTTTCTGAATCATCAGGAGGAACAGGTAGTGGATTAGTCAACGGAGGACAAACAATTCATCAAGGTATTGAGGCTTCTTTCAAATTGAATATACTAAATATGTTAAGGTCAAAATCGAGGTCAAAATTGCATTTTCAAAACAATCTTTCGTTTGTAAAAGCATACTATAACAAGGATAGATTTATCAATTCAGGATCTGAACAAATTAATATTAAAGACAATTATACGCCTTATGCACCTAAATATTTCCATACTGCTTCATTGAATTATGAATTACCAATGGGATTAGGTTTTGTAGCGAATGCATCCTTCACAGGTGAACAATTTGGAGATGAATTAAATTCAATTGTACCAAGCAATGATGGCAGAGAGGGAATGATTGAAGCTTTTAAAGTTTTTGATGTAAATGTGTATTATAAGATTAAAAAAATAAACGCTCAATTGACAGGTTCTGTTAAAAACTTGACCAATGAAAGATACATTACTAGCCGAAGACCTCAAGGTATTAGAGTTGGTTTGCCTCGAATCGCTGTTGTTACATTTGAAATGACATTTTAAGATTTTTATTCATCGCTTATTATTTTGTTGTTCTTATTTTAAGAAAACTCTTTGTTTTTGCTCAAACGAAAATACTAATCTAGTTTTTCTCTTGTAAATTGGCTTTACTTTAATGGTTATTTATAAAATTATTAAATTCAATCTTTGCTGTTGGGCTTACAAACAGAGCGCCATGTTCACCACCAACAATCTCTAAAAACTGTCTATTTTGACAGTTTGTACAGTTTAATACCTCTTGTTTAAAAGTCGGCCAAGAATACATTTGAATAGGCGTGTCATTTAGTCCTTGAATAAATAAAATATCAGACTTGAATCCATTTGTAAAATTAAGTAATGATCTTTGGAAGTAGGCATTGCTATTGTTGCTTGTTAAGCCATACATATTTTTAAGTTTATTACAGACACTGCCTGATTGGATTTGACCATTTTCCTCTAATTGACATCTGTATACAAGGTTTAAAGGGCCTGGAGCGTTAGCTATTACGCCATTTGTTTGATACATTGTATTTAGTCTTGTTACCATATAGCCGCCTTGTGAATGTCCACCTAAGAAAACTTTTTTTACATTGATACCTAATTCTTGACTTGCTTTATTTTTCAACCATAACAAGGCAGCTTCACCTTGTACAATGTTATCGCCGAATAAAATATTTTCTTGCTGATAAGCTACACTTACAATCATTATATCTTTTCTATTTAAAATAGCCTTGAATTTGTCAAGTGTATTATTAGCTGCAGTCATTAAGCTACTGTCATACAATACAGTGCCATGAAATACCAATAAGACATCAACATCATTTAATGCAGGTTTGTCAATTATCACATCAACGTCAATATTGTTATAATTTATTGTTTTTGTAATCCTATAACTTGCTGGAGACGAAGGTTCTAAAGTTTTTTTTTTGTTACAAGAAAACAAAAACAATATTATGAATAATTTTATAAAATTGATTTTGTAATTATTGGTTAGAAATGTTCTCATTGAAAATGGTTAAATCTTTTTGTTTACAAATATACAACTATCATTCTTCGTCAGGTGGAGGAGGTGCTTGACCTTTTTCTCGCATTTTCTTTAACAACTCCTTTTTGAATTCCCTTTCTGTATGTGGAATCATCGCCACTTTTTTAATAGGAATTACTTTTTTTAGTTTTACAATAGTTTCCTTGTAAAGTTGATTAATATTCTCATTTAATTGAAAAAAATCATTGAGATAGGCTTCCGCTTGCTTGTCGTCCATAAATGGAATGCTGTTGGGTTTGTATTTTTTGCGAAAGGAATCCTTTAGTTCTTTTTCTTTCTTTTTATAGTCATCAAAAATTGGCCAAAATCCTTTTTTCTCAGTTTCTGTTAATGCTAATTTATCATTGAGATACTGCCTAAATAGGACTTTCATTTTTTCATGTTTGGCACCTTTGTCTTCTTTTTTTGGACCTTGTCCTTTTTGGGACATTAAATTCAAAGTGCTTAACATTATTAAGCCCATTAATGCCATTGTTTTAAAGTAATTTTGTATGTTCATTTTGTCTGTTAATTATTCGTATTGATAAAGTAAATCGTCGTCAACATCTTCTAAAATATAGTTGTATTGTATTTCTTCGTTTAATGAAAGCTCTGAGATGTCAAGTGATTCTATCAGGTCTTCATCACTTATTTCATTCGTTTCTAAATAGGATTCTATTTCACTCGTTTCTATGTTGTTTATGCTTACTAATGGAGCTGTATTTTGAGAGTTGTAGCTATAAAAAGCAATTCCAATCATTAAAACAAAAGAGGCAGCAACTGACCATTGTATTAATCTAATTTTAAATAGTTTACTCGTGTTATTATTTTCGGTTTCTAAGCGATTTAATATTACATCATTCAACTGATTGAAATACTCTGGTGTGGTATTAAATTCAAATTTTAATATTGGTTTGTTTTCTTTCATGTTGATTGTATTTTGACTCATTCGTTTAGTAAAAGTTTAATCTGGATTGATTATTTTCTTGATTTTTTCTACTGCAAAATGATAACTCGCTTTTAAAGCGCTTTCACTTGTTCCTGTTATGTCACTTATTTCTTTGTAACTCAATTCATCAAAGTAGCGGTAATTGAAAACTAGCCTTTGTTTTTCTGGCAAAGTTAAAGTCGCGGAAATCAGATTTTTTAAAATTTCATCGGAAGAGATCGTTTCTCCTTGTGTAACCATCGACTGATAATGCCCATCTTTGTCCAAATAATCATCAATATTGTAGTGCTTCTGATTCCTTTTTAGTAAACTGATTGATTCATTGTAGGTTATTCTGTAAATAAAGCTGCTTAACTGACTTTGAAATTTAAAACTGTCTGCATGTTTCCACAACTTAATAAAAACCAATTGACAAACTTCATCGGCATCCTGATGGATAAGAACAATCCTTCTGGCTTGGTGATATATTTTAAACTTAAATCGGTTTATAATTTCATTGAATAAATGGTTTGCTTTGCCGCTATCCATAAATTCTTTGAATAAATCATTGTCCGAAATTGTTTCTTTGTTTCTCAATCTTTACTTTTGACGAAGTTAATGTGAAATAGTTTAATGCCTAAATCTTTTTTTTATCTTTTATTGTTTTTTTTGCTATTGTCATGCCATAAGCCTGAAACTAAATTAGCTAATGGTCAGCCTTATGAATGGTCTGATTCTACTTCAGTTTACTTTTTCCTCAATACAGAATGTCCGCTTTGTAACAGACTGGTAGGTAGATTCTCTTTTTACCAAAAACAGTATCCTCTTGTGAGATTTTATTATATTTTTTATGACGATCAAAACATGGAAAGTCGCCTGTTATTCCTTAATTCCGACTCAATTAAATCATCACAAATTATTATTGATTCACAATTGGAAATTTACAATGCCTTTAACCCTGATGTAACCCCTCAAGTAGTAGTTGCTCAAAATAAAAGAATTGTTTACAGCGGTTTGTTGGACGACCGATTTACAGAATTGGGAATCATTCAATCAAAAATATTTATAGATTATTTATCAAATGCCTTAAATTCGCTGATGAAAAATGAACCTATTAAGGATGTCCAAACCAAAGCTGTCGGGTGTTTTATTGAGCCTATGTAGTGTCTTTTTTTCATGTAATGACATTACATTTTCTAAGGATATAGCACCTATTATTCATCAAAATTGTACTCCTTGTCATAATCCTAATGGTGGTGCACCTTTTTCGTTACTAACTTATCACGATGTGAAAAAAAGAGCGAAAATGGTAGCATTTGTTACCCAATCTAGATATATGCCACCATGGCCTGCAAATCCTCAGTATTCTCACTTTATTAATGAACGTGTTCTTTCGGAAAATGACATACAACTCATTCAAGATTGGTATAAATCTGGATCTAAATCAGGAGATACTTCGGGGTTAAAAACACCTGATTTTCCAGTTTATCAATCTGTTTTAGGTAAACCTGATATGGTTATTTCATTACCGCCAATTGCTATATTGCCCAATCAGTTAGACCAGTTTTTAACTGTTAAAATTCCATATCAAATTGATAAAGAAAGAATTGTTAAAGCTGTAGAATTTATTCCCGGACAAAAAAAGGTTGTCCATCATTTCAATGGTCATTATTTGGGTTTTAATGATTTAACCAATCCCTTTGATGGAAATAGAGTTGCTTCTATTGAATCTCCTAACTTTGTAAATGAATTTGCTCAACTTAAATTATTGAATATCGACCAAACAACTCCTGAAAGGATTCATTCTGCGGTAAACTATCTTCCAGGTTCTTTTGGTGTTAAATATCCTGATGGAATAGGAGGGTTTGTGCTCAAAAAAAATGGGGCTTTCGTAGGCAATGACATTCATTATGGACCTTCCTCTAAACGACTAACAGATAGTTCTATATTGTATTTGTATTTTACCGATAAACCCATTAAAAGAAATACTTATGAGCTAATGTTGGGGACAAATGGTGTGTCCCCTATAATTCCACCTTTGGTTGTACCTCCCAATAAAATAAGCAATCATGTTAGTGAAATTACCATTTATAATTCCATTTCTGTCCTTACGATTAATCCACACATGCACTTAATCGGTAAGTCATTTAAAGCTTTTGCAGTTAAACCTAATGGTGACACAATTCCCTTAATTGAAATTCCTAATTGGCGCTTCCAATGGCAATATTTCTACACTTTTAAAAAGCCTGTTAAAATTCCTAAAGGCAGTAGAATTATTGTAAATGCCTCTTTTGATAATACCTCAGCCAATCCAAATAATCCCAATAAACCACCACAAATGATTGCCGAAAGACTTGAAAACGGTGGAGCTAGTATGCGCACCACCGATGAAATGCTTCAGTTTATTATCACTTATATGAATTACGAGGATGGAGATGAAAACATCAGTTTAGAACCTTAGTCTAAAGTTTATTTCTGAAAATAATCTGATTCTCAATTGCATCTACAACAATTACGTCCTCTTTTTTGATTTCATTCATCAAAATTTTCTTAGACAATTCATTTAATACTCTTTTTTGAAGCACTCGCTTCATTGGACGCGCTCCAAATTGCGGGTCGTATCCCAATTGAGCCAACCAATCAATAGCCTCTTCAGTTATTTCTATTTCGAAACCACTCTCTTTAAGCTGTTTGGTTATTGAATTCATTTGAATTTTAACGATTTCATGGATGTGTTCTCGACTTAAAGGTTCAAACATAATGACTTCATCAATTCTATTCAAAAACTCTGGTCTAATTGTATTCTTTAATGCTTGATAAACTTCACTTTTAGTTTTAGCCATAACATCAAGTTTGTTCTCATCGTTTATTAATTCAAAGTTTTCCTGAATAATATGAGAACCGATATTACTAGTCATAATCACTATTGTATTTCTGAAGTTGGCAGTACGTCCTTTGTTATCCGTTAATCTACCATCATCTAACACTTGAAGCAAAATATTAAACACATCTGGATGTGCTTTTTCTATCTCATCTAACAACACTACAGAGTATGGTCTTCTTCTAACTGCCTCGGTTAATTGTCCGCCTTCATCATATCCCACATATCCTGGAGGCGCTCCAATCAATCGACTTACAGTGTGTTTTTCTTGGTATTCACTCATGTCTATTCTAACCATGGCATTGTCATCATTGAATAAAAAGGATGCCAATGCTTTGGCTAATTCTGTTTTACCTACCCCTGTTGTTCCTAAAAATATAAACGATCCTATTGGTCTTTTTGGGTCTTGTAATCCAGCTCTACTTCTTCTAACCGCATCTGAAATGGCAGCTATAGCTTCATCTTGTCCAACAACTCTTTGGTGTAATTCGGCTTCCAAATGAATCAGTTTTTCTCGTTCACTTTGTAACATTCGGTTCACAGGAATACCAGTCCATTTGCTCACCACTTCAGCAATATCCTCAGCGTCAACCTCTTCTTTTACCATAGGTTTGTCGCTTTGTATTTCGGCTAACTTTGATTGTAGTTCAATGACTTGGTTTTCTACTTCCTTAATTTTTCCATATCTCAACTCA
This sequence comes from Chitinophaga pinensis, assembly GCA_945871905.1. Taxonomy (GTDB): domain Bacteria; phylum Bacteroidota; class Bacteroidia; order NS11-12g; family UBA955; genus JABMMZ01. The sequence goes on along the minus strand of CAMBXL010000004.1, from coordinate 111,999 downwards.
GCTACTTTTCCAAAATCTCCATTTCTTTCCGCTTGGTCTGCCTCGTATTTGAATTGTTCAATCTGTCCCTTTGATGTTTGAATAGCCTCAACTACCTCTTTTTCTCTTTTCCAACGGGCATTCAAAGTCGAGCGGTTTTCATTCAAATTGGCTAAATCTATGTTTAGCTTTTCTAACTTGTCTTTGTCGTTTTCTTTCTTAATGGCTTCTCTCTCAATCTCTAATTGCATTATTTTCCTGTTCATTTCGTCCAATTCCTCAGGCAATGAATCTATTTCAATTCTGAGTTTTGAGGCTGCTTCATCTAATAAGTCAATAGCCTTATCGGGTAAAAAACGGTCGCTGATATAACGAGCCGATAATTCAACTGCATTGATTATGGCTTCGTCCTTTATTCTTACTTTGTGATGGACTTCGTATCGTTCTTTTAATCCACGTAAAATCGAAATGGCATCTTGAATATTAGGTTCTTCGACCATTACTTTTTGAAAACGTCTTTCTAATGCTTTGTCATTTTCAATATATTTTTGATATTCGGCAAGGGTAGTTGCGCCTATCGATTTAAGTTCTCCTCTTGCCAAAGCAGGTTTTAATATATTGGCAGCATCCATTGCGCCTTCACTTTTTCCAGCTCCTACTAAGGTGTGTATTTCATCTATAAATAAAATAATTTCACCATTGCTTTTAATGACTTCGTTTACAACTGCTTTTAATCGCTCTTCGAATTCCCCTTTGTATTTCGCACCTGCAATTAATGCACCCATATCCAAACTGAATATAGTTTTAGACTTTAAGTTTTCAGGCACATCTCCTTGGACTATTCTTCTTGCCAATCCTTCGGCAATAGCTGTTTTACCTACTCCTGGTTCGCCAATCAGTACAGGATTATTTTTGGTTCTACGACTTAAAATTTGAAGGACTCTTCTGATTTCTTCATCGCGTCCAATGACAGGGTCAAGTTTTCCTTGCGATGCCATTTGGTTTAGATTTAGTCCATATTTTTTTAATGCATTGTATTGCTCTCCACCACCTTGAGAGCTAACCTTACTGTCTCCCTTAAGTTCTAAAATGGCTTTTTTGGCATCACTCAATTTGATGCCTGCATCTTTCATTAGGTTACCAACATTGTCATTATTGTTTATTAACGATAGAATAAGATGCTCAACAGATACATATTCATCTCCCATTTCTTTCATCATTTTCTCTGCATACATTAATGTATTTGAACTGGAATTAGAAAGTGTTTGATTGCTAGAACCACTGACTTTAGGAAATCCTTTTAAAATGGCATCGTTTGCTGTTTTAACACGGTTTAAATTTGCCCCAACTTTACTGAAAAGATAGGAGCAGATTTCATCGTCATTTTCCAATATGCCCTTTAATATGTGAGCATTTTCAATGGTAGGATGGTTATTTTCAAATGCCAATTGTTGTGCTGATTGAATGCACTCTTGGGCTTTTATTGTGAATTTATTAATGTTCATACGTTTTTGATTAATAGTTCTCAAATATTAACCCACACAATAAAATACTGAAAAAATGTCAATTTTTAAGTCATTTTGACCTTAAAATTTTGAGGTAAATGTAACAAATAAAGACATAGTTTCAGTAACGACTATAATTTAATCATAGTTTTGCTCAATTGACCGATAGGTGTCACCAATTGATAATAATAATTTCCATTGGCCAAACCTTCACCATCTAAAAGAAAATGATGTACACCTTCTTCTTTGTATTCGTCAACAAGGGTTAATATCAATTGACCTTGATGGTTGTAGAGTTTTAACTCAACATCTCCCCCTGGTGAATAAAAATCAATTGTTGTTTTTGATTTGAATGGGTTAGGATAATTTTGAGACAATTGAAGTTTACTAATTTTGTATTTGTCTTTAACGCTTACTTGTTGTTTAAAGATGGCAATCGTATTGAATGATTTTAATAAAATATCTTTCTGAACAACTGAGGCGTTGGTTTGAAACCAATCTTGTAAAACACTGGCATAAACTTGTCTAAAGTCATATTGCATTGGTATATTGTCATTAACGGTAACATTGCTAGGTATTTGAGGGTTACTTCCCAAAACCGTAGGGTTAACTTGAGTTCCAAAAACTATTAATGGTGCTGCTGCTCCATGATCTGTTCCATTGCTGTCATTACTTTTTATACGTCGTCCAAATTCACTGTAAGTCATGCCTGCTACACGGTCTGCAACACCCAATAATTCACAATCTTTCTGAAACGCCGAAATGGAGTCTGAAACTATTTTTAACAAATTGGCATGAGCCCCTGTTTCCTTACCTCCTGTAGTAGAAACTTGATTAGCATGTGTGTCAAATCCTCCCAAACTAACTGTGTAAATTGGTGTTGTTAATCCACCCGCTATTAGGTTAGCTACAATTTTCAACTGATTTGCTAAATTATTGTTAGGATAAGTTGCTTTATTTGTGGCACTTAAGGCTGCACTTTTTACAGTGGTGTTGTAACTTTGGGTCTGTTGTAAAATTAGTCTAACATATGTTAACTCATGTCCCATAGGGGTGTTAGGAGCTGGATCTACTGTTCCTGATACTAATTCATAAAAAGATTTAGGGTCAGAAATAGCCATACCCGTGTTGGTGGTTTGCCCCATTAACATGGTTGAAACTGTGTAACCTATAGAAATTGCTAATGGGTCGGGACTTTCGGAGTTAGGGTAATTTTCTGGAAAATCGGGGTGTAAGTGCTGGTTATAACGACCAGCCCAACCTGATGTGAGGAATTGACTGCTGTCACTTGCTGTATGCCAAATATCGGTTGACCTAAAATGTGAAAAATTAGGATTTGGATATCCCACAGATTGAACAATATTTAACTTACCTTCATTGAACAACGTTTGAAGTCCCGCAAGAGAAGGATGTAAACCGGTGCCATTTATGCCATTAAGCTTTAAAACTTTGGATTCAGGAATCAACACATTGCTTCTGAGTGAACTTAAATTAGAATATTGGTCAGTAGGAATAACGGTATTTAACCCATCATTACCACCATTAAGTTGTATCAAAACAAACACTCTTCCATTTTGAGCTGAGGCTTTCGCGATAGCTTTAAGCATAGGAGTTGCAGCATGTGATTTAAAACTAAGACCATCAATAATGAAAGGCGTTACACCTGCAAGAGCCGCTTTTTTTAAAAATTCTTTTCTTTTCATGTTTCGTTTAATTTAAGCCAATTGATTTTCAGCTAGGTCAAGTAAATATTTTAACATCATAGTTAATCCGTATACAACTATATTTTTCTTATCATTATCCGTTGGATTGGCAATGTGGTCGTTCCAAGCATTGGTCCAGTAAAAGTTCTCCTTTAATCCAAATAATAAAGTACTTTCCTTTAATTTGTTTTTGGTTTCTGTTGATAAGTCCATTGCATAAAGTAAATTGATGGTTTCTTGAATTAAAGTATCAGGATTCTCGGGATTAGGAAATTGTTTGGCAAATGCAATAACATCGGCAGTAATTTTACCACCGCCTCTAATGTCTATCCCATTGGAAATCATTGCAACTGTGTATGATATACGTTTGGGAAGTGTATCTGAGTTGAGCCAAAGTTGATGAAATTGAGGTGTTTGATAATAGGCAGGCCATCCTGAAACATTTGGAGGATTTCCAACATTCATGCCTGTAAGCGCAATAGCACCCCATAACGTGTAATATGAACTGTACTCTTGTTCAATTGTGGAATTTGGAAAGGAGGCCTTAAAATATTTACAGAGAGAAGTCATCACATCTACAGGGTTTTTAATCATGCAGCCGATGTTTCTATCGTCGTAAAAATGCTCACTTTTTAATAAAGCAGTAACAACCGGTTTTAACTCCCAATTTTGCTTGAATATGTTAGCCAACGGAATAATAACATTGGTTTCTATGCTTGAATCAATAACATAATAGACGAAATAACGGTATAATTTTCTAACGATAAACCTAGCAATAATGTCTTCTTTGGTGAAAATCATATTGATGAGTTCATCTGTTTCATTGGCTCCATTAACACCAGTTTGCCCACTAATTACTTTGTTGTTGTAAAATGATGAAAAGGTTTTGGAACCTGTATCATGTTTTTGGGAGTTGAAAAAAGAACCAAATGTATTATAGTCAATACTCCATCCTGTAAGTACCTTTGCGGCTGCTTTTACATCATTTTCTGTGTATTGAGTTTCAGCCGATTTGCCAAGAGTGAACAACTCCATTAATTCTCTTGCATAATTTTCGTCAGGTGCTGTTTTGGTATTAACGTAGCCATTTAAATAAAACAACATTGAAGAATCAATTGTAATCTTTTTAATGAGGTCTTTAAAATTTCCTAAAGCATTTTCTCTTAAAATTTTATGGTGATTATAAGCATTAATAGGAGAGGGAATTGCTTCCGTTTCTGTTGCAAAATGATTGTGCAAGAAAAGTGTCATTTTTTCCCTAATATGCCTTTCAGAATTAACGATTAATTTCATGTGCCAAGCGTAAATTGAATCTCTTCTTTGTCTTATGAAATTAACATCATCAGGCCCATTGACCCATGTAGAACCCGCGGGAATATTAGGGTCGGTTTCTCTAGCATTGTTGTATGCATTAACAGGAGGAAGCGGTTGTGTTGTTGGAATATCCATTATATAATCCATCGCATCGCTCATTGATTTGGTTTTAAAAAAATCTAAATCAGCTTTTGAATAGCCAAACAAGGCCCTTCTTAATAAATGCTTTAGTTTTTTTTCATCCCAAGTCCCTGTGAATGGAGCAGCTGATGCAGTCCCTAGCTCCAAATGGTCAGGAAGTTTTTGATTTTGAAATTTCTCAATCGGAGTGGCTACAAGCGGTTTTTTTTCGCTTACAATTTGATTTAAAAATGAACGTCTTTTCATATTTGTTACTCCCAAAATTTGTATTTTTTGGTATAATTAATGCAATTATATATAAAATAGAATTAAATATTTCAGAAAGTTGTGAGATTTTTTTTCCACACCAACTTTTTAAACTGTTTGTTTTAAAAGAATTTCCATCAGTTTTTCAAAACTATCATACTGTTTCTGACTGTAATAATTACAAGTAATTCCCAACATATTGGTATTGTTGTTAAATCGATGTTCAATGGTAATATTTCCAAATAACAAATAAGCATTGTTTTTAATTGTTTCTTCATAAGGAACATCTGGTTTCAAATAATGCCTGTAAATAGAAAGTAATGCTTCTGATTTTGAAGGTTCAACTCGTTCATCACTCATATATTTATAGTACTTATTTTGAGTTAATACAGTAAAAAAATAATCCATCAAAAAACTAAAAGTATCAATTGGGAGGGAATTGTCGTTCAAGCACAAGGTTGTTTGTGACGAAGTTTTTGAAATTGAAAAATAATCGTTATCTTCTCCAAGTAGTTCACTAGACATCAATTCATTAAAGATATTCAAAATTTCTTCCTTTTGATTTACTAACCAATGTTGATAATGTTTATCAAAATTTAAACTTCTTATTAATACTTTTGTTTGCATGTAATGATAGATAACAATTCAACGAATGTTTAGGTTTTATATTTTACATTTTTTTCCGTTGAATTAAGAAAAATCATTTATTAATAAATTACAATGAATATTACATTTTATGGTGCCGCGCAGCAAGTAACCGGAAGTATGCACTTATTAACGCTTAATAGTGGTTACAAGGTTTTGATTGACTGTGGTTTGGATTATGAGAATAGAAATGATTTTGAAAAAAACAATAGAAATTTCCCCTTTTTGCCGAATGAAATTGACTTATTGATTCTCACCCATTCACACATCGACCACTCAGGAAATATTCCCAACTTAATCAGCCAAGGCTACAATGGTCAAATAATTTGTTCTGAACCAACAGTTGAACTTACCACCAATTTATTGCTCGATTCACTCAATGTTCAGTTAATCGAAACAAGAAAACACAAGGGTAAAAAGAACAAGTTTAAAAGAGTTAATACTAAAAGCGATGCTAAAGCTTTATATCAAAAAGTTCATATCAATCAAACAAGTGACGCAATGGTTGCTTTGGCATTCAATAAACCTTTCATTGTAAATGATGAATTAACTATTGAGCTGTTTGAAGCAGGACATATTTTAGGGGCTGCTTCCGTTAAGTTAACAATTCATGAAAATGGCGAAACCAAAGTCCTTGGGTTTACAGGTGATTTGGGAAATTACAATTCTAAATTAGTTAAAGATCCTACTCCAATGCCGGGATTAGATTATCTAGTTACTGAAAGTACTTATGGTGGAAGATTGCATACACCTCACAATGATGCTGAAGCTTTACTTTTAGAATACATCAATGCAACTTGTGTTAAATATGGAGGTAAATTGGTGATACCTGCCTTCAGTGTTGGAAGAACACAATCCATTATTTTTACATTAAAGCAATTGTCTATCAAAGGTTTACTTCCAGAAACCATTAAGATATATACTGACAGTCCTTTGGCTATTAAAACGACTAGATTGTACGACAAATACAAGAAATACCTCAATGAAGAAGCGCAATTGTTTACCAAAGAACATGGCGATTTATTCAATTTCCCAAATTTGTATGTCATCGAAAATTCAAAAGACAGTGAATTGATTAGTTTAACTCCCGAGCCAGCGGTTATTGTTTCTGCAGCCGGAATGGTAGAAGGTGGAAGAATTCAAGAACACATCAGAAATCATATTAGTGATGCATACAGTACTATATTGATAGCTGGATTTTGTGCAGAGGGTACTTTTGGTCACGAATTATTGATGGGAAAACCAATGGTATTTATCAATTATAAACCAAAACAAGTTTATGCCAAAATAGCAAGAACCGACGTTTTTAGCGCACATCCTGACCAAGATGGCTTGATGAAATTTTTGAATGATTGTAACTATAAATCTTTGAAAAAGATATTTTTAGTTCATGGAGATTTGAATAGTATGCAAAAGTTTAAAGATAAAATAGACTTGGAAAGTGTTGTACTTCCTGCTTACGAAGATTCTTTTACACTTTAATTAATTTATTCGATACCCAATTCCTTTTTCTTCGCCTCCATTAGCGAATCTTCATTCTGTATAATTGTTTCTACAGACTTAACTTCGACATTCTCAACAGAGTCTTTTACTTTAGTTTCTTCGGTCGTATTACCTGAATTACAAGCTGTTATCACAAAATTTAGGAAAAAAGAAAGTATAGTTATTTTTTTCATGTTTATTCTTTTGAGGCAATCATTTTTGAAACCAAAGACTGTTTTTCTACTTTTTCAGCAATCAATAGTCCGCCAAAATGTAAAACAATAAAACTTATTAAATAATACAAAGACAGTTTGTGAATAGTTTCCATGGTTTCATGCAAGTAATCAGGTCCAAATTCAATCAATAATCCGGTTAAGAGTGAAATAAACATTAGAAAGTAAAAACTTAGATAAACCCAAGCTTGAAACTTTTGTTTCATTGTTAATCCATCTTGAAAAGGATTTAGAAAAATCATTTTACCGATACTTGCCATTAATAAACGGAGTAAAAAAACAAATACCAGAAAATAGCCTGCGTAAACATGCCATTTCCACATTTCGTTTCTTATTTTTTTAGCTATTTTTATGCTTGCATCTTTTTCAATAACGATGTCAATTTTAGCCAATTCAGTTTGCAATATTGTGGACATTACATCTTTGTTCATCCAATTTAATCGCAAAAATATAGTTAATGAGATAAAGACAATCCCTAAGGCTAATAACCAATGGGTAAGTCTGAACCAAGTGTTGTAGTTTCTGTAGTTTGATTGCATTTTTAGTGTATGTGTTTACTCAACCAATGTTGTTTTAATGGCAATTTAAATTCTGTTTGTAAGTCTGACAAAAAATTGATTGTTAAATTATAGAAATGGGTGTCATCAGTGATTGTGCTGTTTTTATACAAGTTAGAAATGTTCTGAAAATGACAATATTCTATACCATTTCCATTGTGATAGGGAAGTAACATTTTATCGAAAAGATTAACATTCAAAAAGTTAGATATTTCTTTAAGAACATGAACGCTTTTATCAATACTACAACCTGTAGCTGTATTTTGAGATTCATCTACACACAGCACTATGAAATGTTCATCGATAATATCAAATGAAGATTTAAGTTGCTGATTGTGTGCTGTCCAATCTTTGCAAAAATGCTCTAGTTTTGAAGAAACAAAATCTTTTTTTTCTCCTTTAATTGGGGCGCCAGAAAAGTAAATCCAGATTTTAGAGTGTGTTGAAAAGTGTTTCATTAGGATTGATGTATTAAATGAGATAGTTTGTCAAGTTCTTTAAGCATTTCATTAATTTTGAATTTCAATTCACGTTTTTTTAACGATTGACTTGATTCATCATCATTTGAGAGTGCTTGTTCGGCAATACTTTTTACTTTTAGTTTGTATTCTTGCTCTTTGATAGTGTTATTTTGAATTTCAACTAACTTTTTTAAGCGTTCAATTTCTTTGTTCTTTTGTTTAATAATAGCGGATAATTCACTGTTGCTAGAGTGAATTGATGCAATCTTTAACTTTATTGTTTCCAAACGTTGAATTATCGCTTCCATGAACTAAATTATTTTCGAATAATTGCTTTTAATTGATTTTCAAATTGAGTCATTAACAATTCCATTTGTGGATCTATTTCCTCGTCAGTTAGCGTTTTTTCTTTATTAAAAAACTCAAAACTCAAACTCATGGATTTTTGGTTTGATTCTAATGGTTTTCCCTGATAAACGTCGAAAACATTGGTATTAATCAAGTGCTTAATCCCCACTTTCTTTATTATTTTCTCAACTTCTATAAAATTCACTTCTTTTTCCAATACCAAACTCAAATCTCTTCTAACGCTGGGTAAAACAGGAATATCTTCAAGTTTAAATGCCTTTTGTGATTTGTTTTTATCCAAATCATGCCAATAAATGATGGAATAATAGACATCATCTTTCAAGTTGAAAACCTTAAGGGTTGCAGAATCTACTTTTTCAATTTTTACTTGTTTAATAGGAGTTTGATAAAAATCACAAATTCTAGAAACAATAGATTTTAAAAAGTAAAAATCTGCTGATTTTTGTTTGCTTTCCCAACTTTCGTTGTGATTGTTGCCCGAACAACCTATTATTAATTGATCTTGCTCTGCAAAACCTTCTTCTTTGTTGATATAGGTTTTTCCAAACTCAAAAAAATGCGTGTTATTCTGTTTTCTGTTTTTGTTATATACAATGGATTCTAAAGTTGAATAAAGTAAATTCTGACGCATTACATTCATTTCACTACTTAGAGGATTGCTCATGTAAACCAATTTCGACTTGTCTTCATAATACTTGTCAGAACTCAATGAATTGGTCATTATTTCATGAAATCCCATACCAACGAGCAAACTTGTAATTTGTTTTTGAGTTTGAAACAGTGTGTTTGCCGGTCTGTAGTCAAGTGACATTTGAATCTGCTTATTCAATGGGATTTGGTTTAACCCATATATTCTTAGTAATTCTTCAATAACATCAATGTCTCTCGTTACATCTCCTTTGAATCTTGGCACTAATAAATGCCAATTATCACCTTCGGTTTCACTTATCGTAATTCCTAATCCGTTTAAAATTTGTCGGATACGCTCTACAGGGATATCAATTCCAGCAATCTTTTTAATTTTAGAAATGGAAAGCTTAACATTAAATGGATGTAATGTTTCAGGATAACAATCAAAAAAACCACTAATTTCAATAGATTGACCCAATAGTTCAGTTAATAAGTAAGCAGTTCTTTCAAGCGCTTTTACTGTCATTTCAGGGTCGGTTCCACGTTCAAAACGGTAAGAGGAATCGGTTGAAATTCCATGTTGTTTGGCTGCTTTTCTAACAGTATCTGGCGAAAAATAGGCACTTTCTATTAGTATGTTTTTTGTTTGTTCGGTAACACCACTGTTTGAACCACCATAAACTCCCGCCATACACAGATGTTGTTTTTCATCTGAAATCATCAATTCATTGCCTTTCAAATTGTATTCACTACCGTCTAAAGCAATGAATTTATCACCTACTTTTGAAAAATCAATGCTTAATGATTGATTGTTAATTTTATCCAAGTCGAAAAAATGAAGCGGCTGACCCAATTCATGCAAAACATAATTGCTCAAGTCAACCAAGTTGTTAATCGACTTAATGCCAATTGTGTTTAATTTATTTTTTAACCACTCAGGGCTTTCAGCAACTTTTACATTTTTTACAATTAATGCCGAATATCGCGGAGCAGCAGAAGTTTGCTTTACATTAATATTAATAGGAAAAGAGGCGCTTGCTTGTAAAGTAAGGCTAGATAATGTGTTTAATGGTAAATTTAAAACTGTACCCAATTCTCTAGCAACACCTATATGTGAGGCAGCATCACCACGATTGGCAGTTAATCCAATTTCAAATACAATATCATTTTCGACTTTAAAATAATCAGCAACGGATGAGCCTATTTGGATGTCGTTAGGGAGTATTTTTATTCCATCATGACTTTCGCCTAAACCGATTTCGTCCTCGGCACATAACATTCCCTCACTTGCTTCACCTCTAATTTTTGCTTTTTGAATGGTAAAAGATTCTCCTTTTAAAGGAAAAATAGTTGTTCCAACGGTGGCAACAATTACTTTTTGACCTTTGGCAACATTTGGTGCCCCACATACAATTGACAATAATGCATCATTGCCAATGTCAACTTTGGTTAAGCTTAATTTATCAGCATTTGGATGCTTTTCGCATTCCATTACTTCTCCAACTACTAGACCTTTTAAACCACCCTTTATGGAGGAAATTTCTTCATAACCTTCAACCTCTAGCCCTGTTGAAGTTAGTATTTGTTCAATCTCAACAGGATTCAAATCAAGTGATACTAGGCTTTTGAGCCAATTCAATGATATACGCATTCTGTTTGCGAATATAATAGTTAATGATTAAATAGTTGAAAGTTTGTAATAGAAAAATTGAATTGTCTATTAATTATAAAATTATATCAAACCCGCTTATTGTATTAGAAAATTTAATATGTTTGCAACAATTATAAATTGTATGAAAAAACTTGCATTGCATTGGAAAATTTTACTTGGTATGGCCATGGGTATTTTGGTTGCCATCTTGTTAATTCAATTTCCTTTTGGCAAATTATTCGCTCTTAATTGGATAAAACCTTTTGGTAATATTTTTATTAATGCTTTAAAAGTAATTGCTGTTCCATTAATATTAGCATCACTCATAAAAGGTGTTACTGATTTAAAAGATATTTCGAAATTATCAAAAATGGGATTCAAAACCATTGGATTATATTTGATAACGACCGTTATTGCAGTTTCTATTGGACTAGTTATGGTTAATATTCTTCAACCCGGTGATTTTTTAGAACAATCAACTAAGCAAGAACTTCTCAAAAACTTTGAAAGTGAAGCCCAATCAAAAATCGAAATGGCCGAAAGCCAAAAAAGTCAAAGTCCGTTAAAAGCCATAGAAGATATTGTTCCTTCTAATATAGTTAAAGCAGCCTCAGATAATGGCAATATGCTTCAAGTTATTTTCTTTGCAATACTAATGGGAATTGGTTTAATTCTTATACCCCAAGAAAAAGCAAAACCATTGATTGATTTCTTTGACAGCCTCAATGAGTTGATTTTGAAAATTATTGATTTAATAATGAAAGTTGCTCCGTTTGGAGTATTTGCATTAATGACTGCTTTGGTTGTAGAATCTCCCTCTGTTGATTTGTTTAAGGCCTTGGGTATTTATGCCTTAACCGTAATTTTAGGATTGGCAGTTATTATGTTATTTTACTTTTTTTTGGTGTATGTATTTACCAAAAAAACTCCAAAATTCTTTATAAATGGTATGTTACCAGCTCAACTTTTGGCATTTTCTACAAGCTCAAGTGCTGCAACGTTACCTGTTACAATGGAAAGGGTAGAGGAGCATTTAGGGGTAGACGAAGAAGTTGCTAGTTTTGTTCTACCAATTGGCGCTACTGTTAATATGGATGGAACAAGTTTATATCAAGCTGTAGCAGCTGTTTTTATAGCACAAGCATTTGGTATGGAATTATCTTTATACACTCAATTAGGAATTATTGCTACAGCAACATTGGCTTCTATTGGAAGTGCTGCCGTTCCTGGTGCTGGTATGGTAATGTTGGTTATTGTTTTAGCTCAAGCTGGAATTCCTGAAGCTGGATTGGCATTAATATTTGCTATCGACAGACCATTAGATATGTTTAGAACTACTATTAATGTTACCGGTGATGCTGTTGTTGCAATGATTATTGCTAAGTCTGAAGGATTGCTTCATGAACCAAAAAAGGAAAGCTAATTCGGGTTTTCAGTTAATAGTTGGTGTAGGTTCATTACCTGATTTTCCAACGATTGTTTTTCATCATTGTAAATGATATAATCAACAAGTTTCATTTTTTCTTCGTCAGGCATTTGTTGTTTAATGCGATTAAGTACTAAAGTTTCATCAATGCCATCCCTTAGCATAACACGTTTAATACGTAATTCAATAGGTGAATAAACTAATACAATTCGGTCAACTGTATTTTTACTTTCAGTTTCAAGCATTATTGCAGCTTCTTTAATTACATAAGGCGAAGCTTGGTGCGTGAAACAAAAAGATTCCCAATCATTAAATACATAAGGGTGTATAATGTGATTGAGAATCTTAAGTTTTTGAGAATCTTTAAAAACAATATTTGAGATATACGATTTATTGTATTCCCCATTAATAAAACTATCTTCACCAAAATGAAGTATAATTTCTTTTTGTAAATCTTTTTGATGATTGACTAGGTGTTTAGCTCTTTCATCTGCATTGTAAATGGGAATACCTAACTGAGCAAAATGTTTGCAAACAGTAGTTTTCCCACTTCCAATACCTCCTGTAATGCCAAGTTTAATCATGGCAAAGTATAATTAAGCTTGTTTGTTTAAAGGAGCACTTAAGTCAGCTGAAATTGAAGCTTTTTCTAATTTTAATTTAGACATTCCTTCAGTTTCAACTACTATAGTTGCATCATCAACAGAATACACTTTACCGTGAATTCCACCAGTTGTAACAATAAAATCACCCTTTTTTAAACCTTCAACAAAGGTTTTTTGTAATTTTACTTTCTTTTGTTGAGGACGGATCATGAAAAAATACATAACCACGACCATTAAACCCATCATTATGAAAAATGAGGTTGAACTTCCTCCTTGAGCAGGAGCTTGCATTATTATAGATAAATGTAACATATTGAATTATTATTCTTGATTTTGAACGGCTCTAACGTTAGCTCTGAAATTTAAAACGATTTTGTTGTCTGGGATGTTGGCATACACTGTCACCATTTTGTTGTTAACACCTGAACGACCCTCACTGTCAAAAACCACTTTTATATCTCCAGTTTCTCCTGGTTTGATTGGTTGTTTTGGCCATCTTGGAACAGTACATCCACAAGCTGCTTCACAATTGTTAATTAATAAATCAATTTTTCCAGTGTTTTTAAACGTAAAAGTATGTTCTACTTTTTGTTTTTCAATAATATCACCAAAATCGTGGTTTAAGTTATCAAAAGTTATTTCAGTTAGCATCTCTGTTGTTTTTGCAGGATCGCTTGAGGTTGAAGGATTTTCTATCATATCAACCGGTACATTGTTAGTTTCGCTTGCAGGTTGATTGTCGCAAGAACTCATAATAGTTAGAATGAAAGAAGTGCCTAATGTTAGTGCAATGTTTTTTTTCATATTGATATTCGTATTTGTTTGCAAAAATAATAATATTAATCGTTTTTCAATCCAATTCCTGATTTTATCAATTTACCATCTTCAACCAATAGTTTTCTGATTTTGTCTAAAACGCCATTCAAAAATACGTGACTTTTGGGAGTACTGTATACTTTAGCAATATCTAAATACTCATTGATAGTGGCTTTAGGAGGAATTGTTTCAAAATATAAAAACTCAGACAATGCCATTCTTAACATAATAATGTCCATAATAGTTAATCGTTCTGAATCCCAATTCGATGTATTTTTGCTGATTAAATCATCCAAATAGTCTTTTTCAACCACACATTTTGACAATAACTCTTCGCCAAATTGCATTGCTTCCAATTGTTTTGCAGCGGGTTTCTCTATAGATAGTTTTTGTTTTTCGTAAAACTTGTCAATGGTTTTGATTATCGACTGCAATACGTCTGCAGAGTCATCTTCCCACAACACATATTCGTCTGACAATATGCTGTCAAATAAATCGAATTCATTAAACAACAATTCATATAAATTGGTTAAAAAAGTTTTTTGGGCGTCTAATGAAGGCTCATCAAAGATATTGTATTCAATAAAAAAGTCATACTGAACTAAATCTTCAAAAAGTTTGTCAAACAAATTACCATGCTGTTGCCAATTGTGTTTTGATTTTGACTTACACAGTCTGAAATCTTCACTTTCCTCCAAAGCAGTGTGAAAAGCCAACTTATCAATAACATGCGTTTTGAGTATGTGCGTTTTTGATGGAAAGTATTTTTGAGTTTCTATCTCTCGTTCTGATTCCAAATAAGTATTAAAGTCTGATAGAAATTCTAAGCAGAAATAATAAACATCATAGATATTATTAAAATTCTCCTTTAAAGACTTAATTGAGTTAGGTAATGATAACTGTTCCTGTTGTTGGAAAGCATAGAGTTGTTGAAGAACTTTGATTCGGATATTCCTTCTAGATAGCATTGATAATGAACAAAAAGTTTGCAAATATAAGGGTAATTTTGAAACTAGACCTTACTATTTTATAAAATTTACCAAGTAATAGTGTGGCGAACAGGAGCGTTGGGATCCACAATTTCAAAAGTGTCATTATTTTGTATACTGTCTTTCACAAAACCATAACTTGTAAAGATGGCATTTCGTTTGTCAACAATTTCACTTTTGAAATAAAAATCACCTGCACACAAGCTAGTTATGGTTTTTAATTTTAGTTGCCATTCTTTTTTGTAGCTGTATACAAGTAGTTCCGCCCAACATCCTTCACGGATTTCTTCTATTAATACAATTTCACTCCAATTGTCTTGATTTAAATCGCCTGAATTGAAAAATTTATAAGGACTTTGACCCGAAATAATAAGAGGAGTGTTTGAAAATGTAGAAACAAAATGTTGATTTCCCTCTATGAAAAATCGCCAAATGGAATCTTTAATCTCGTCATTGTTGAGGTCGGAGACAAACACTAATTCTTTGGTAGAATCATACAGATTGATTTCGATATCTGAGTTATCGTCAGGTTTTTCAAAAGATTCATCCTGGTTTAACCATTCGTTTTTGGCAGCCAATTCAGTCAATACCTCCTTGGTGGAAGGATTGTCCTTGGTGTGACAGGCCATAAATGGCAATAAAATCAGCAGAAATGAACTTTTCATTATTTATCGCAAATTTATAATCATAAATTGTAAAAACAAATATAAATTAATGAAATTTAAACCATTAAAGCTTGTATTTGATCATAAAAAAATGAGATTTTTAAATCCGTTTATTCACAATACATTTGCAACGTGAATTTGGTCAACGAAATCCATAAAAGGAAAACATTTGCAATTATCAGTCACCCGGATGCTGGTAAAACAACTTTAACAGAAAAATTTCTATTATTTGGTGGAGCTATACAAACGGCAGGTGCTGTAAAGTCTAACAAAATCAAAAAAACAGCAACGAGTGATTTTATGGAAATTGAAAAACAAAGAGGAATCTCTGTTGCCACATCTGTAATGACTTTCGAATACAACGGGAAGTTAGTTAATATTTTGGATACTCCCGGTCACAAAGACTTTGCGGAAGATACCTACAGAACGCTTACGGCTGTTGATAGTGTTATATTGGTGATAGATTGTGTTAAAGGGGTTGAGGAACAAACCGAACGCTTGATGGAGGTATGTCGCATGCGAAATACACCTGTTATTGTATTTATAAATAAAGTAGACCGTGATGGTCGCGACCCATTTGATTTGTTGGATGAACTAGAGAAAAAATTAGACATTAGTGTTCGTCCTATGAGTTGGCCAATCAATGGGGGAAGAGATTTTAAAGGGGTTTATAAATTGTATGACAATAGTTTTAATTTTTTTGAAGCTAACAAAACAAAAATATCCAAAGACATAGTTAGGATTGATGATTTAAACAGCCCATTGGTTGATGAACTTTTGGAAAAAGATGCTGATAAATTGAGAGCCGATGTAGATTTAATTGATGGTGTTTATGGTGATTTTGATATTGATTATTATTTAAGTGGAGATGTTGCTCCTGTTTTTTTTGGAAGTGCCTTAAATAATTTTGGGGTTAAAGAATTACTTGAAAAATTTCTAGAAATAGCGCCGTATCCACAAGCAAGACAAAGTAGTGAAAGATTGGTAACACCTGAGGAAAATAAGTTTTCGGGATTTATATTTAAAATACACGCCAATTTAGACCCACGTCATCGCGACCGTATTGCGTTTTTAAGAGTGTGCTCAGGTAAGTTTGAAAGAAATAAGTTTTTTCACCATGTCCGTCTCGACAAAAATATGAAATTTGCTAGTCCATTTACATTTATGGCAGACAGTAAAGCATTGTTAGAAGATGCTTTTGCAGGAGATGTTGTGGGTTTATATGATACTGGAAACTTTAAAATTGGTGACACCTTAACAGAGGGTGAAGATTTTATGTACAAAGGGGTACCGAGTTTTTCTCCAGAAATATTTAAAGAACTTATTAATCTGGACCCTATGAAATCTAAACAACTAGAAAAAGGAATAGAACAATTAACAGATGAGGGTGTTGCACAGTTGTTTAGACAAGATCCCGGGAATAGAAAGTTCATAGGAACCGTTGGTGAGTTACAATTTGAAGTTATACAATACCGTTTAGAAAATGAATACAATGCAAAATGTCGTTTTGAGCCAAGAAACTTCCATAAAGCTTGTTGGATGACCGGAGATAAATCAGCAATTGATGAATTTATTAAGTTTAGGCATAAAAATATTGTAAAAGACAAAGATGATAATTTAGTATTTTTGGCAGAAACGTCGTGGATATTGAATTCTGCAATTGAACAAAATCCAAAAATTACGTTCCATACAACTTCTGACTTCAAAATTTAATCTACAACATACATGAAAAGCATAAATCGATGGTTTTTTAAATGGATTGGTTTTATATTATTATCCGTATCGTCTCTTTCTGCACAGACAACGGAAGAAATTATAAAAACCGATTTTGTGCCACAATTTAAAACAGGTGAACGCCTTGTTTACCAATTGGTTGAAAATAAGTTTAGGCAAAATGTAAATGGCCATTTTACATTCCTAATGTACGACACATCATACATGGTTTTTAAGGTCAAAGAAGTTAATGATACTTTGGTTTTAATTGATTTTAATTATTCTGATTATTTCAAAAATGGAGTTTTCTCTAATGATGAAATGAATAAATTTAATTTTCTAAAAACCGAAACATACCAAGTTGCCCTCACACCCAAAGGTGAGTTTGTAGAATTGGTAAATTGGGAGTTTTTTGCCCAAGTTTTAATAGACAATATCAAAAAAGAATACCAAGCTAATTTGTTGGATTCTAATACTCTCAAATATTATTACATTAATTATCACAATCAGGAAATTGTAGAAGAAACCGTTATTCCCAGAGTTATAGAATTTCTTGAATTCTTTGGTCAATCATATTCAACTGATAAAACCTATAGCATAGCTAAGGAAATAGTTAATCCATTTGGTGGCGAACTTATCCAAAAGTCAGTTCCTTTCAAATTGACACAAAAACCAACTTTCAAAAATTCTATGTTTTTTACGGGGTCTGTTAATACCAATTTTGAAGACAATGAAACTCTTCAAGAAGATTACTATTACTACCTTAATCGCAAATCACCAAATGATAGTGAAAGAACCATATTGCCCTACATTTATATAGCCGATACCTACCAAATACAGTGGGGAATTATTTCGAAAAGAATTTTAAATTTTATTACGACTCACACTGTTTATCTCGATAATGACAAACAAGGATTAGACAGAAGTATAACGTTCTATTCCAACTAATGATTCAATGTTTTTAGCAGATAAAAAAAACATATTTTCAATTGCCGTCGTTTCTGCTTTACTGGGTTTTGTATGGTTTCAAAGTCAAGGTGTTGAAGGCGGCTTAGACAGTTGGAATCATTTTCTTATTTCAAAATTATCGGTAAAACATCCTGAGTTATTTCTAGACCAATGGAATAAACCAGTTTTTACGTGGCTCACATTCGGAGTTTGTCAATTCGGATTCGAGGCTTTAATAGCTTTTAATATATTTTGTGTTGTTCTAAGTGCTTGGTTACTTGCACATGGATTATCTAAAACCTCATTTAAAGAGACATGGATTATTGTTCCATTGCTTGTATTTACGCCAGTTTTACTTTCCAATATTATTTCGGGACTAACCGAACCGCTCAATGCTTTAATATTGTCCTTCGTTTTTTATCTATGGATGAAAAATCACACTAAATCAACTCTTATTGTTGCATCCTTTTTACCTTATGTTAGAACAGAGGGTTTCGTGATTTTAGCGGCAATTTTCTTTTTGGTTATTTTGCAAAGAAAATCAAGACTTTTACTGTATTTATTGATTGGAAGTTTGGTAATGAATATTGTAGGATTTATTATAACCCAAGAACCCTTTTGGATTATAACATCAAATCCATACTTAAAACATGAATTAAAGGGGGCTTTTGATCCCGGAAATGGACCGTTTTTGCATTTTTTTAACCAAGCGCGTGCATTGTTTGGTTTGCCATTGTTACTACTTTTTGTATTGTCTAATTTAACCTATTTGTATTTAAGTATCAAAAACAAGAAATTGGATTTTAAATGGTTGCTTCCAATTTTGATTTTTTGGTTTTATTTCATAGCGCATACTCTAATCTTTTATTGGGGAATTCTTGGTTCACATGGTCTAACAAGAGTAATGGCAGTAATAGCCCCTGCCTTGGTATTAAGTGTATTTTATTTCATGAATACTTGTTTTGCGAACTTTAAATTTCAAAAACAACTATATTTCATAATAGCATTAATAGTGGTTTGGGTAGGATACAAAGAGACTGGTTATGCCAAACCGTATCAACTTAATAAAGCCACAGTCAAAAAAGACGAATCGCAAGTTAATTTCATAAAAGCAGGAGAGTGGTTGATCGAGAATAAATTGATGAACAGACCTATTATTCATCAATCACCTTATTTCAACGTCTATTTCGATAAGGATTATTTAGATGTAAGCAATTCATATTATGTGTGGTCGATTGACAAAAAAAACGATTGGGCAGCTAAAGGAGTTATTGTGATATGGGATGGTTTTTCGGCAGTTCGCGAGGGAAATATGCCACTAGAATGGTTGCTTCAAAATCCGAAATACCAGGAATTGCATTTTATTGAAGGACATATTAAACCTTCTGAAAATGTGACACAGTATGACATTCACATCTTTGAAAAGATAGAAAACTAAACAAAGGTCAATCTTATATTTTAGATTACAATTGCAGGTTTGGTAAGCAATAATTGACTAATTGAAAACATTACTAGAGTTGGTATAACTAATCTTTGGATAAAAAAAGAGAATGTTTTATTTTTGCCAAAAATATATATATGGCAACAGCATCAGATTTATCAGTAGGAATGTTCATTAAGTTCAATGGCGAGTTAGTCCAAATAACAGAATTCATTCACCGTACACCGGGTAATTTAAGAGCTTTTTATCAAGTTAAGATGAAAAACGTTAAAAATGGCAAGTCTGCTGAAAACAGATTTAACACCGGTGAAAAGGTTGAAATTGTAAGAGTAGAGGTTAGAGAGCTTAATTATCTGTACAAAGATGGAACTGATTTAATCTGTATGGACAATGAGTCTTTTGAGCAATACAATATTCCTGAAGCTTTTTTTGGAAATGCTTCTGCATTTATGATTGAAAATATGACGATTTTGGTTTCATTTGTAGACGGAGAAACACCAATTGGGGCAACTCCACCAACTCACGTTGATTTAGAAGTTGTTTACACCGAACCTGGTGAAAGAGGAAATACTGCAACTAACACATTAAAACCTGCAACGGTCTCTACAGGCGCTTCTGTAATGGTTCCACTTTTCGTTAATACTAACGATAAAATTAAAATTGATTTAAGAACAATAGAATACGTTGAAAGAGTAAAATAATGGATTTTTTAACAAGCGATTCTAATTTCTTAGGAATAACTGAACCTGAGTTTTTTCAATACGATTCATCAAAGGTAGTAATTCAGTCAGCCCCATACGAGCATACTTCATCGTATCTTGAAGGAAGCAAATTTGGACCATCCGAAATTATTAAAGCAAGTCATTTTGTTGAGTTTTATGATGAGGAAACAGACCATGAAGCTTATGCTAAATTTGGTATTTGTACCTTGCCTGAAATGCAATTTAATGGTAAAGTTGATGCTGAAGCAATTGATATTATTGAACAAGAAACTGAAAAGCATTTAAACAATGACAAATTTGTTATTTCTTTGGGTGCAGAACATACTGTAACATACGGATTTGTAAAAGCTTTCAAAAATAAATACAAACATTTTTCTGTGTTACAAATTGACGCTCACAGCGATTTAAGATTGGCTTACCACGATAATCCATACTCACATGCAAGCGTAATGGCGCGTGTTCACGACTTGCAATTGCCTATTTGTCAGGTTGGTATAAGAGCCCAGTGCAAACAAGAGGCAGATTTAATAAAATCATCTCCACTTATCAATACTTGGTTCGCACATCAAATACAAGACAACGACGATTGGATGGACGCTTGTATTGCTAAACTCGAAGATAAAGTATATATTACAATAGATGCCGATGGGTTTGACCCAAGTGTTATACCTGCAGTAGGAACAGCTGAACCGGGTGGATTGATGTGGCATCAAGGTTTAAAGTTTTTAAGAAAAGTTGCCGAAAAAAAACAAATTATCGGTTTTGATATTGTGGAATGCGCCCCAAAAGAAGGTGAAATAGTGTCTCAATTTAACTTAGCCAAACTTTTGTATAAATTATTAGGCTATTGTTCAGTCCACCAATCTATTAAATAAAATGAAAATTTATTTCGACCATGCAGCTACTTCGCCCATCAACCCTGAGGTAGTTGAATTAATGTACCAAATATTAAAGGATGATTTTGGTAACCCATCTTCTTCGCATTCTTTTGGTAGAAAAGCAAAAGCTTACATTGAAACTTCTAGAAAGAAGATCGCTGAATTACTGAATGTAACCCCTGCCGAAATTATTTTTACTTCTGGTGGTACTGAAGCCGATAATCAAATTTTAAGAGGAAGTGTTCATGACTTGGGTGTAAAAACAATAATTTCTTCACCCATAGAACACCACGCTGTTCTTCATACTATTGAAGAGTTAAAAGAAAACAATGGAGTTAATGTTGAATATTTAAATCTTACGCCTATTGGACACATTGATATGTTACATTTGGATCAACTACTCCAAAATTCAAGCAATGTTTTAGTGAGTTTGATGCATGCCAATAATGAAATTGGTAATATGATTGATTTGAAAGAAGTAGGTGAATTGTGTAAAAAATACAATGCGTTATTTCACAGTGATACCGTACAAACGATGGGTAACTATTCATTGAATTTTAACGAACAAACCGGAGTAAATATCGACTTTGCAGTTGGAGCAGCTCATAAATTCAATGGACCTAAAGGAGTTGGTTTTATGTATGTTAAGAAAAAACATAAATTTAAACCTCTAATAAGTGGCGGTTCTCAAGAACGTGAATTAAGAGCAGGTACAGAAAATGTATATGGAATAGCAGGTATGTCACTTGCATTGGAAATTGCCTATTCTGGATTAACCGAAAAGCAAAACCATCTAAAAGAAATTAAATCGTATTTTATAGATAGAGTTAAATCTGAGCTTAGTGAAATTAAATTTAACGGAGATTCTAATGGACAAAGCTCATTCACTGTCTTAAATTTAGCAATTCCACCGCGTTTGGCAACTGAGACTTTATTATTCCAATTCGATTTGAATGGAATTGCTGTTTCAGGTGGAAGTGCATGTTCTTCGGGAAGTAACAAAGGATCGCATGTAATTAGAGCAATCAATATGAACGAAGGTTATGCACCAATTCGTTTTTCATTTGGCAAAACTACCAAAAAAGAAGAGGTAGATATTGCCATTGATTTTTTAAAATCACTTTTCAATTAAAATGAGTACTAAAATAAATATTGCTATTGATGGTTATTCAAGTTGTGGAAAAGGGACATTAGCAAAAGCATTGGCCCATCATTTCAATTATTTATTTGTAGATTCAGGCGCTATGTATAGGGCTGTAACTTGGGCTATACAAAAAGAGAAAATAGAGTTAACCAAAATTGACAAAGTATCGGATCTATTGAGTAGAATCAACATAAGATTTGTTTATTCAGAACAAGATAAGTTTTATCAAACCTACATTAATGACCAAAATTTAGAAAAAGAAATCAGGTCAATGGAGGTGAGCAGATATGTAAGTGAAGTTAGTGCAATAAAAGAAGTTAGAGATTTTTTGGTTAATCAACAGCAACAAATTGGTTTACACAAAGGAGTGGTTATGGATGGAAGAGATATTGGAACAGTTGTGTTTCCTGATGCCGAATTAAAAATATTTATGACTGCACGACCTGAAGTTAGAGCGCAAAGAAGACATCACGAAATAGTATCGCGTGGTGACACTCACACTTCATATAATGATGTTCTAAGTAATTTAACAGAGAGAGATTCCATGGATTCCTCACGTTCAATAAGTCCATTAAAACCTGCATCGGATGCGTTGGTTTTGGATAATTCAGAAATGACTAGGGAGCAACAGTTGACTATTGCTATCGATTGGGTTAATGATATAATTAAGAATTTATCTTAAAATTGTAGATTTTTTAAGATAAACTAAACTTCCATTTTTTCTGATATAGCCGACCAAACCAATACCTTCGGCAAAATAAACCTCATTAAAGATTGGGTTATTTCTTAGTTTAACTCTTAAAACTGACTGAAAAATTCTATTTCCAATGGTTCTGCTGTCTAACAATTGAACAGAATCACCTGCTTCAACAGGAGGCAAAAATTTGGAATCTGTATAGAAAAACAAAGCACCAACTGTAAATGTATCGTTAGACTTGTAAATCATAGAAATACGATCATTGAATGCATTAATTGATTTGCCGCCTGATTCAATTCTTATTAAAAATGAAGCATTTGAAGTAGGACTAACTAATTCATAATATAAAACTTCGTTGTTAGAAATATCTGGATTTACATAAGTGTTGTAGTGATTAGCTACAAAATAGTCAGTTTCTTTGTTAGTATCATTAACATTTACATAGGTGAGTTTAGAGCCATTTTGGATGTTAAAAAACTTCTTAGGAACTTCATTAATGTCAATAGCGGGAATTTCCTTGTCATCACAACTCGACAAAAGAAAAATTATCGATAAAACAGATAGAAAAGGTTTGTAATATTTCATTTTAAAGTGCAAATTTGAGGAATTTTATTGTCTAAAAAAAATTAAGTCGATTAACAATGTCAACAACTGTCCAAGATATCATAAAAAACAAAGCAAAAGAGATTGCCCAAGAGGTTATTGAAATCAGGCATCATCTCCATTCTAATCCTGAATTATCTTTTCTAGAATTTGAAACAGCTGAATTTGTCGAAAGTTATCTGCAATCATTAGGTTTACATACACATCGGATTTCAGAAACGGGCGTTTGGGCAATGATAGAAGGTAAAAAAACCGGTAAAACGGTTGGACTAAGGGCTGATTTAGATGCATTGCCAATTGAAGAGCAATCAAAAAAATCGTATGTTTCACAAAATAAAGGAGTAATGCATGCCTGTGGTCACGATGTTCATACGGCTTGTTTGCTTGGCGCTGCAAAAATATTAACACAGTTAAAAGACCAATTGAGCGGAAATGTCAAATTGATATTCCAACCTGGAGAAGAGAAATTGCCTGGTGGTGCTAGCTTGTTAATCAAAGAAGGTATTTTATCCAATCCTCCGGTTGATTTTATGATTGGTCAACATGTTATGCCATTAATAAAAACTGGAAATGTTGGATTCAGAAAAGGTTTATACATGGCAAGTACAGATGAAATATACATAACAATAACAGGGAAAGGAGGTCATGGCGCTATGCCACACATGGGAGTTGATCCTATAGCTGTATCAGCTGCAATTATTACTAATTTACAACAGATTGTCAGTAGAAAAGCATCTCCAATTATTCCAACTGTATTAAGTTTTGGTAAAATCAATTCAGAAGGTGGGGCAACTAATATAATACCAAACAGGGTTTTTATCGAAGGAACATTAAGAACACTTGATGAATCTTGGCGTTCAAATGCCAAATCATTAATTGTGTCAATGGCAGAGCAAATCGCTAGTTCTTTTGGTGCTCAAGCTGAGGTTAATATTGTGAATGGTTATCCTTATTTAAAAAATGAAGAAAAATTGACCCAACAGATGTCGGATTTTGCACAATTGTTTTTGGGGCAGTCACAGGTTGAAACATTAGACATTTGGATGGCGGCCGAAGATTTTGCTTATTACAGTCAACAAGTTCCTTCATGCTTTTATCGTTTAGGTACTAGAAATGAAGAAAAAGGAATTACCAAACCAGTTCACACCAATGGTTTTGATGTCGATGAAGAGGCATTAGAAACAGGAACAGGATTAATGGCTTTTTTAGCCTATCAATGTTTAAACAATTAACATTAATTACAAAATTTACATAAATTTGAAGCATACAATGAAAAAAATTTTAGTCACTCTTTTTTTTGCAAGCATTTTCAATAGCTACTCCCAACAATATTCAATAGATTCAGTTTCTCAAAAACTTTCAACCTATAAATCAGTTCGCCTTTCTACCGATTTGTCCCAAATTAATGAAATGGAAAAAGAAGGCCTTAAATTTTTGGTTAAAGCGGCAGAAATGATTAATGAAATCTTTAAACTTCAAGCTTATGCTGGACACCCCATTACGGACACTATCACCAATGCAGTTGTAAAAAAATACATGGATATCAATTATGGACCATGGGATCGTTTAAATGATAATAAACCTTTTATCAATGGAATAGGTACAAAACCTTTGGGGGCAAATTACTATCCTGCAGACATGCGTCAATCGGAATTCGATAGTTTGGATGATGCGAGAAAAAATAGTCCATATTCAATTATCGTAAGGGAAGAAGGTCGCCTAGTTGTTAAACCATACAATGAAGTATATTCTGACTACATAGCTCAAGCAAGTATGTTTTTAAGAACAGCAGCAGGAATGCTTCAAGATCCTCAACTTTTGCCGTATTTATTGGCAAGGGCAGATGCATTAATGAGTAATGAATACGTTGAAAGTGATAAAATTTGGCTTCAAATGAAGGGTAATAAATATGACATAATCATAGGACCAATTGAGAATTACGAAGACCAATTGTATGGTTTGAAAACATCATACGAAGCTTATGTGTTGGTGAAAGATATTGAATGGAGTAAACGCTTAGAGAAATACGTCGCTTATTTGCCTGAATTGCAAAAAAATCTACCTGTTGAAAATCAATATAAAGCAGAAAAAACAGGAGGAAATAGTCAGATTAACGCTTATGATGCCATTTTTTATGGTGGCGATTGTAACTCAGGAAGTAAAACGATAGCGGTTAATCTTCCAAATGATGAACAATTACAAATTAACTATGGAACACGTAGAAGTCAAATTAAAAATGTAATGAAAGCAAAGTTTGACCACATTATGATGCCTATCACTAAAGCACTTATCGACTCAAGTCAAATAAAATATGTAAATTTCAATGCTTTTTTCGCCAATACAATGTTTCACGAAGTGGCCCATGGTTTAGGAATTAAAAATACTATTAATGGAAAAGGAACTGTTAGAGAAGCTTTAGGAGCAAATTATAATGCGCTAGAAGAGGGTAAAGCTGATATTTTAGGCCTTTACATGATTACAGAATTATTTAACAAAAAAGTATTAACCGAAGGTCAGTTAATGGATTACTATGTTACCTTTATGGCTGGGATATTCCGTTCTGTTAGATTTGGCGCTGCAAGTGCACACGGTAAAGCGAACATGATAAGATTCAACTATTTTCAAGAAAAAGGAGCATTTACTAAGGATCCAAAAACTCAAAAATACAAAATAGACATGGCAAAAATGAAACATGCAATGACTGAATTGTCTGCCTTAATTCTAAAATTACAAGGAGATGGAGATGTAGTAGGTGTTAAAAAACTATTATTAGAAAAAGGACAAATTCCTACAGATTTACAAAACGATTTAAACAAACTCATACAATTGCAAATACCTGTTGACATTATTTTTGAACAAGGCGAAGAATTAATGGATTCATCTAAAAAATAATCAACAAACTCATTAACCCAATTATTGGCATACTTTTTTCCCTTCTGAATATATATCATGAAACAAATTAAATATCTTATTTACTTTTTACCCTCTGTTGTTTTATTAACCCTAGCTTTTTGTTTCAAAGAAAACAAAGAAAGTGATCCTTTTTTATCTCAGGCATTGGTTGATGTTTTAGAAAATTATCATTATGAACCCAAAACGGTAAACAATGAATTTTCGGAAAAACTTTTTCAAATGTATTTAGACAGAATAGATTCAAGAAAGAAATTTTTCATTCAGTCAAATATTGATTCGCTGAGTGAGCATAAGTTCGACCTTGATAATCAATTAAGAGATGGGAAATATGATTTTTTTAATCAAGTTAATACCATGCACAATCAAAGAATTGGTTTGGTAGAGAAGTGGTACTTAGAAATATTAGAAGCCCCTTTTGATTTTAAGGTTAAAGAAACTTTAGAATTCGATGAAAATAGTCCCAAATATTTATCCAATGAAATAGAACTTAAGGAATTTTGGCGTAAATCTCTTAAACAACAAGTTCTAGAGAGATTGTCAAGAAAAATAGATGCTCAAGAAAAAGCAATTTTAAGAAAAGACACTGTTTTTAAAAAATTATCTTATGATACCATAGAGAAACAATCAAGAAATGAAGTTCTTAAATTGCAAGAAGATTGGTTTAAAAGGTTGAAAAAATTCAATAAAACGGAGCGATTGAGTATTTATTTTAATTGCCTAACAGAAATGTTCGACCCTCATACCAATTATTTTCCACCTAAAGACAAAGAGAATTTTGATATTCGAATGAGTGGTAAGTTAGAGGGGATTGGCGCTCAGTTACAAGAGAAAGATGGACAAATACGTGTTGTTTCTATTGTGCCAGGAAGTCCGAGTTACAAGCAAGGTCAGTTGAAACCCGGCTATATAATTATCAAAGTAGCTCAAGGTGCAGACGAACCTGTAGATGTGAGCAATATGCCGATTGATGATGCCATCCAATTAATACGTGGTAAAAAAGGAACAGAAGTAAGACTTACAGTTAAAAAACCAGATGAAACTATCCTTGTGGTTCCAATTATAAGGGATGTTGTTGTAATGGAAGATACTTATGCCAAATCAATGATTATTGATGTTAAGGGAGATAAGTATGGTTATATATATTTACCTTCCTTTTACTTAGATATGAATGACAGAAATGGCCGTTCTTGTTCTAAGGATGTACAAAAAGAGATTGAAAAATTAAAAGAAGATAATGTAAAAGGAATAATATTGGATTTAAGAGATAATGGCGGAGGTTCATTGTCGGACGTTGTAGAAATAGGAGGATTTTTTATTGACAAAGGACCTATTACTTTGGTTAAGTCAAGAGACCGCAAACCCGAGATTTTAGCAGATTTAAATTCAGATGTGTTATGGGCAGGGCCTTTGACTATTATGGTAAATGAAAATAGTGCGTCAGCATCAGAAATTTTAGCCGCCGCAATGCAAGATTACAAAAGAGCAATGATTATTGGAACACCAACTTTTGGCAAAGGTACGGTTCAAAGATTCTTTGACTTGGATGATGCTTTCAATTCACCTGAAGGCGAAAAATTGGGATCAATCAAAATTACGATTCAAAAATTCTATAGAATTGATGGAACCACAACCCAAAAAAATGGCGTTATACCTGATGTAATTATTCCTGACCGTTACAGATATTTAGAGTATGGTGAAAAGTCAAATGAGTTTTCATTAAATGCTGACAAAATTCCACAAGCTGATTTTTCAATCAATAAGAAGTATTCTCCTCAAATAATGTCAATTAAATCAAAAAGCGAAAAAAGAATTGAGGAAAATTCATTGTTTAAAGAAATTGAAGCAATTGCCAAAAGAATTGAAATTCAAGACAAAAGAACTTCATACACATTAAATTTAGAAGACTATCAAGCAGAGATTAAAAGAAATGAAGAAGATAACAAACGTTATGAAGAATTAATCAAAAAAGTAGTAAACCTTAAGCTGATTAATTCATCTGCCGACCAAAATGAGTTGAATAGTGATGAGCTTAAATTGAAAATAAAAAATGACTGGAACAAAGGATATGAAAAAGATATTTATATTCAAGAAGCCATCAATGTATTAAGAGATTTTAAGTAAGATGCAGCAATTTAGTTGGCCCGATTACGAACTTATTGACAGTGGAAACTACGAAAAACTAGAAAGGTTCGGAAAATATGTGTTAATTCGTCCTGAACCACAAGCACTTTGGAATAGAACTCTAAGCGAACAAGCATGGAAAGACAAAGCCCATGCTCGATTTGAAAGAGACCATACAAAAAAAAGTCACAGAGACGTGAACAATGAAAATGGTGGGTGGAAATTTTACAAAAACATTCCTACAAACTGGATTATACAATACCAACCATTGAAACTTCAATTGAAAATATCGTTAACATCATTTGGGCATGTTGGAGTTTTTGTTGAGCAGATAGAGAATTGGCATTTCATCGATGAACAAGTAAGGTCATTTAGCACACCACCTAAAGTTTTGAATTTGTTCGCTTATACAGGTGCTGCAAGTATTGTTGCTGCTCAGGCTGGTGCAGATGTTACTCATTTGGACGCAGTGAAAAATGTAGTGACTTGGGCCAATGAAAACAGGCAAGTTTCTAATGCACCTGAAATACGTTGGATAGTGGACGATGCTTTAAAATATGTAAAAAGACAAAGAAATAAAGGCGCTATTTTTCAAGGAATAATTATTGATCCCCCTGCTTATGGTAGAGGCCCTGGAGGAGAAAAATGGGTTTTGGAGGAAAATATTAACGAACTAATAGAGCATTGCAGTAAAATAATAGACAAAGAACATTTCTTTGTTTTGCTCAACTTGTATAGTATGGGTTTAAGCGGAACTATCGGTATCAATTTACTTAAATCACATTTTGGTGTTCAAGGGAAATGGGGCGAAAATCTTGTGTTTTCAGAAACTGGATTTAATTTACCACTCTGTACTTGGGTTAGAATAGACCGATCATAATTGGTATTTTTTGCTTTTATTTTTGGGTATTTTGTAAAATAATTGAATATTAGTTTCAAATGTTTTATTAATTAATTTTTAGAATTACTTTTGCCTCTTGTAATTTATAGAACAGAATGACAAAAATCAAAGTAGCAAATCCAATAGTTGAGTTAGATGGTGATGAAATGACCCGAATAATATGGCAATTTATTAAAGATAAATTGATTCTTCCATACTTAGAATTAGATATTAAATATTATGATTTGGGTATGGAATACCGTGATGCGACGAATGACCAAGTAACAATTGATGCAGCTGAGGCTATAAAAAAATATAATGTAGGCATCAAGTGTGCGACAATTACACCTGATGAATCAAGAGTAAAAGAATTCAACTTAAAACAAATGTGGAAATCACCGAATGGAACCATTCGTAACATATTGGATGGTACTGTATTTCGTGAACCAATTGTTTGTCAAAATGTTCCAAGATTAGTACCTAACTGGACTGCCCCAATTTGTATCGGACGTCATGCTTTTGGTGACCAATACCGTGCAACGGATTTTGTAACTAAAGGTAAAGGAAAATTAACAGTAAAGTTTGAAGGTGAAGATGGGACAATTCAAGAATTTGAAGTTTATAATTTCAAAGGAGATGGCGTAGCTCTTGCTATGTATAATACCGATGAATCAATCAAAGGATTTGCTCATTCATGTTTTAACACAGCTCTTCAAAAAAAGTGGCCTTTGTATCTTTCTACTAAAAATACTATTTTGAAAAAGTATGACGGTAGATTTAAAGATATCTTTCAAGAAATTTATTTAGCAGATTATAAATCTAAATTTGAAGAAGCAGGAATCGTTTATGAACACCGATTAATTGACGACATGGTTGCTTCTGCATTAAAATGGAATGGCAATTTTGTATGGGCATGCAAGAACTATGATGGTGATGTTCAGTCTGATACTGTTGCACAAGGTTTTGGTTCTTTAGGATTAATGACCTCTGTATTGGTAACTCCAGATGGACAAACAATGGAATCAGAAGCTGCTCACGGAACAGTAACGCGACATTTCAGAGACCATCAAGCTGGCAAACCAACTTCAACCAATCCAATTGCTTCAATATTTGCTTGGACAAGAGGATTAGAATTCAGAGGAAAATTAGACAACAATCATGCGTTAATTAACTTTTGTCATACTATAGAAAAAGTGTGTGTTGATGTTGTTGAAAGTGGAAGAATGACAAAAGATTTAGCTGTTTGTATTCATGGTAATAAAGTTAACCATGGTGAACACTATTTATACACTCAAGAATTTTTAGATGCTATAGATGCTGAATTAAGCATCAGATTGAATGCATCTCAAAATTAATTATCTTATATTGCGTTGATTTAATGCACTTTGGTATCTTAGTGCATTAAGTTGATGTTCTTTATAATTGATTGCGAAATTGTGATAACCGCTAAAATCCTCTTTTGCGCACATGTATAAAAAATCATTTTCCTGATTATTCAATACCGCTTCTATTGATTGTTTACTTGGTACACAAATGGGCCCAGGAGGTAAACCTTTGTTGAGGTATGTATTGTAAGGAGACTCTAACAATAAATGGACTTTTAAAATTCGCTTAATGGTTGGGTCATTTAAAGCAAACTTAACGGTTGGGTCAGCCTGTAATGGCATTCCTAACTTTAACCTGTTTAAATACATGCCTGCTATTGTTGGCATTTCATCAACCTTATTGGATTCTTTGGAGACAATACTCGCCAAAATTGAAATTTCCATTGGTGTCAATCCAATATTTTCAGCTTTTTTAGTTCTTTTTTCATTCCAATAAGTATCATATTCTTTTTTTAATCGAAATAATAATTCCTCTGCATTGGTATGCCAATAAAGGTTGTAGGTGTCTGGAAGTATTAAT
Organism: Chitinophaga pinensis; assembly: GCA_945871905.1. Classification (GTDB taxonomy): domain Bacteria; phylum Bacteroidota; class Bacteroidia; order NS11-12g; family UBA955; genus JABMMZ01. The sequence continues at coordinate 80,617 of CAMBXL010000004.1, read as the reverse complement.
GAATAAATGTTTGATTTGTTAAAACCGATTGAATCCAAAAATAAAGAATCTGTTAAAACGGAAGCAAAAACTTCAGCATCCGGCTCCAATTCACTTCCACAATATTCAACAAAAGATTCTAAATCTATCATGGGTCTAATAGTGAAGTTTACGGTTTGAAGTTTTCCATTTCTCAATACTTTGATGAGTTCTATTAAATTCATGTTTTGGTCAATCGTATATCTACCATTTTTAATAAATTTTTTCAAATTCATTCTTTCAGCTATTTTCATAAATAGGAAAGGGTGCTTAAGTCCAAACTCATTTTCTAGTTTTGAGCTTATCGTTTCAATATTATCCTCTTTGTTGATTTTTAAATAATGAGATTGATTAATATCCAATGCAGATTGTGAAAAGACAATAAAATATAAATATCCAAAGGTTATTACAATAACTATTGCTAAAATTAAAAGGGATTTAAATATATTTTTTTTCATTTTAAATGGCACTCACAAAGTTAAATTTAAAAATCAGGAAAGAAAACTTTCTTTAAAAAATGTAATAAAGTGTTTCTTTGTTTAATTCTTTAAGTAAATTTGCCAAATAAAATGGAAATCATAGAGACCGGTATAGAAGGATTAAAAGTTATAAAACCTAGAGTATTTAAGGACCCAAGGGGATATTTTTTCGAAAGTTATAATCAAAAAATTTTTAATGATTTAGGGTTTAATGATGATTTTATACAAGACAATCAGTCATTGTCAAACACGGGGATAGTAAGAGGAATGCATTTTCAGTCGCCACCACATGCACAGGCAAAATTAGTTAGAGTGATTAAAGGTGCGGTACAGGATGTGGTTATTGATATTCGCAAAAATTCAAAAACCTATGGCAAGCATTTTTCTATTGAATTAACAGAAGAAAACTTTTTGATGCTTTATGTACCTGTTGGTTTTGCCCATGGCTTTGCACCATTAGTTGATCAAACTATTTTTTCATACAAATGCAGTGATGTTTATCATCCTGAATCGGAGGGTGGCTTAATGTGGAATGACAGTGAATTTGGGATTGATTGGGCCATTAAAGAGCCAATTTTGTCAGAAAAAGACAAAAATCATCAGCCATTTAGTTTGTTTATTTCTCCTTTTTAATTTTGTGCAAAATCAAAATTAATTTATTGTATTAATTGCAATGCATTTAATGTTGTAAACAGTAGATTCACAATTAAAAAAATGATTTAAAAACTATCTATTTTAAAAAAACTGTTGTATTATTCGATAATTATTATATTTTTGTTATAAAAATAAAATATATTATGAATAAAATTATTACTCTAGCTCTAGCCATTACAATGATTGTTGGCTGCAAAAAAAGCGAAAATGATCCAGGATTATCTTTCAGAAGTAGAGATAAAAAAATGGTCGGAGAGTGGAAGGTTGTTTCTTATGAAAATGTGAGTGAAATAAGAAATGGCGCAAATGCAACTAAAAGAGTTGAAGTTTATGACGGTTCCAAAATTACATTAAACACAACGATTAATGGAACGTCTTCAACACCATTTGTAAATCCAGTTACTTTTACTGGTAAATTAAAACTTGAAAAAGATGGAAAATGCATTTATGTTGAAACTTCAACTAATGGAAGTAACACTTCAACTAAAACTTCAGAAGGCAATTGGATGTGGGGTGATTCTAAAAGGAATAAAACCATCATTTCATTTACAAATATGAATGGAATGCTCATGAAGTATTCAACCTACATTATAGATGAACTCAGAAATGATAAATTGGTTTTAAAAATTGTTGACAATCAAGAGACTAATTCTGGCGCTAATATTAATTACGACCGTACTACCCATTCGGTGACATTAGGACAATAATTTTTTTGATTTTTTATTAAGGAAAGAGGAACTTGTGTTCCTCTTTTTTTATGTTAAAATACTAATTTACTTCTATAACGTATTGTTTTAGAAGTCTTATCATTTATGAATAATAGCATCATAAATTGTTCTTTTTTTTATCTATTTTTGCACACTTATTTTTATGCAGCATATTCGTAACTTTTGCATTATTGCACATATTGACCACGGAAAAAGTACTCTAGCCGACAGACTTTTGGAATACACTAATACTGTATCTAAAAGAGAAATGATGGCTCAAGTGCTTGATAACATGGATCTAGAACGTGAAAGAGGAATCACTATAAAAAGTCATGCCATTCAAATGAATTACGTGTTCCAAGGACAACAATATGTTTTTAATCTGATTGATACTCCGGGACACGTTGATTTTAGTTACGAAGTAAGTAGAAGTATTGCGGCATGTGAAGGGGCTTTATTGATTGTTGATGCCTCTCAAGGTATTCAAGCTCAAACAATAAGTAATTTATATTTAGCAATTGAGCACAACCTAGAAATAATTCCAATTTTAAATAAAATGGACTTGCCCGGCGCTATGCCCGAAGAGGTTAAAGATCAAATAGTTGATTTAATTGGTTGTGACAGAGATTCAATAATTCCAGCAAGTGGTAAAACAGGTCTTGGTGTCATGGATATTCTAAATGCAATTGTTGATAGAGTTCCTGCACCCAAAGGTGATTTAAACGCGCCACTCAAAGCCTTAATTTTTGACTCAGTTTTTAACTCATTCCGTGGTATTATCGCTTATTACAAAGTGATGGACGGCAGAGTTAGAAAAGGGGAAAAAGTAAAATTCATGAATACTGACAACGAATACCATGCTGATGAAGTAGGTGCGTTAAAGTTGGAAATGGAGCCAAGGGCTGAGGTGCTAGCCGGGGATGTTGGTTATATAATTACTGGAATAAAACAAGCAAAAGAGGTTAAAGTGGGTGATACAATTACAAGTGTTGTCAATCCAACCCCTATTGCCATTCAAGGTTTTGAAGATGTTAAACCAATGGTTTTTGCCGGGATTTATCCAGTTGATACTGAAGATTATGAGGAGTTAAGAGAAAGTATGTTCAAGTTGCAGCTTAATGATGCTTCTTTGGTATTTGAACCAGAAAGTTCTGCAGCTCTTGGATTTGGATTTAGATGTGGATTCTTGGGAATGCTGCACATGGAAATAATCCAAGAAAGATTGGAAAGAGAGTTTGGAATGACTGTTATTACAACAGTTCCTAACGTTTCATATAAAGCTTACACCAATAAAGGTGAGTTTGTGGAAGTAAATAATCCTAGCGATTTGCCCGACCCAAGTCATATCGACTATGTTGAAGAGCCATATATCAATGCAACAATTATCACTAGTTCCGATTTCGTAGGACCGGTAATTGCTTTGTGTATGGATAAAAGAGGTACAATTAAAAATCAAGTTTACTTAACGACTAATCGAGTGGAATTGACATTTGAAATGCCGTTAGCTGAAGTTGTATTTGATTTTTACGATAAACTAAAATCGATTAGTCGTGGTTACGCATCTTTCGATTATTCGCCAAGTGAATACAAATTATCTCACTTAGTGAAAATGGATATTATGCTCAATAAAGAACCTGTAGATGCATTGTCATCAATCATTCACAGAGACAGAGCATTCGATTTAGGTAAGAAAATTTGTAAAAAATTGAGAGAACTTATTCCTAGACAACAGTTTGATATTGCCATACAAGCGTCAATAGGTGCTAAAATTATTGCCCGTGAATCTTTAAGTGCCTTAAGAAAAGACGTAACTGCCAAATGTTATGGAGGTGATATAAGTCGTAAACGTAAATTGTTGGAAAAACAAAAAGAGGGTAAGAAAAGAATGCGTTCTGTAGGAAGTGTTGAAATTCCTCAATCTGCCTTTATGGCTGTCTTAAAACTAGACGATTAATTTTGAACGGTTTTAAAGCATATCCAAAATCATTTTGGATACTTTGTTTAGCTTGCTTATTCTTTTTTAGCAGCTTCTCGATGGTTTTACCCGATTTACCTCTTCTGTTAGAACAACTTAATGGCAGAGAATATATTTGGTTGATTATACCAACTTTTGCAACTGTTGCCTTATTATCCAGACCATTTAGTGGTAAAATTTCCGATACAGTAGGTCGGGTTTTTGTAATGATTTTCGGTGCATTTATTACTGCTTTCAGTGGTTTATTGTATATTTACATTCCTTTTTTATCTTTATTTTTAATCCTTAGAGGTTTTCATGGTTTAAGTGCTGGCTTTACACCAACAGGTTTTACTGCTTATGCAGACGACATAGTGCCTTTGGCTAAAAGAGGTCAAGCGATGGGAATAATAGGAGTAAGCAATAATATTGGTAACGCATTAGGATGGGTTATTGGAAGTGAATTTACTAAACATTTCGGCCTCGATTGGATGTTTTTGTTTTCATCGTTTCTAGGGTTAATTTCAATGATTCTTTTTGCAACCCTCAAGGAATCAATACCTAATAAAGCTAAATTCAAGTTAAGTGTGCTAAAAATCAATAAAAATGAACTTATCGAAAAAAAGGTTTTATTACCTTCATTGGTATTTCTATTGACTGCATTTTCATCAGGTGCAATATTAGCATTGATTGCGGATTTTTCAGCGTATATTCACGTTGAAAATAAGGGATTGTATATGGCAGTGTATATTTTAGCTTCAGTTTTTATAAGGCTAATGGCCGGAGAATGGAGTGATAGGTATGGAAGGGTGAAAATTGTTGTCATTGGCTGTATTGTGCTATTTATAAGTATGTTTATATTGGCATTTAGTAATGAGATTGTCACTTATTTAATCTCGTCTGTTTGTTTTGGTATTGCATTTGGTTTATTGTCACCTTCAATATTTGCTTGGGCAGTAGATCTTTCTTTACCTGGACAAAAGGGGAAAGCGGTAGGCACTTTGTTTGTATTTATGGAGCTTGGAATAATCATAGGCTCTTCAATAGGTGGGCTTGTTTACCAAAATAACACAAGTAATTTTATTACTGTGTTTTTAATTTGTGCCTCACTGGCATTGTCTCCATTGTTTATTATATCTTTCTTTCAGTCGAAACAAAGAAACCAATCTAGTCTTTAATAATTCAGTTTAAGTTAAAAAGGGAAGGAGTACTTCCTTTTTTTATGCCTATATCCTAATATATAAAAGTTAAACAAATATTTTAATAAATTAAAATTCAAGTAATTATGGATTTTTAATAAACTATTAGTTTAGGTAATGTTGGTGTGTTTGAATTATATATTTGAGCTAGATGTGATAGTAATAGAGTATATAAAAACGAAAAATTACCAGCTTAAATAGATTTTAAGCTTTAAATACGTAAATCCAACTAATTGTTATTTAAGTATTTATGCATAGTTTTACAATTGTAAAACTATTTATTTACAAATGTAAAACTATTTATTTACATTTGTAAACATCATATTTTACAGTTGTAAAGTTTTGTTTATTACATTTGTAAAACTTAATCAATAAATACAATATGTTAGAAATCAGAATATTAGAAGTGTTTAACCAATCAGGTTTGAGTAGATTAGAGTTTAGTCAAAAGCTAAATATATCAAATGCTGTGTTGTCGCATTTATCTTCAGGTCGTAACAAAGCAAGTATGGATTTAGTGGTTTCCATACTACAGCAATTCCCTGATATCAATCCAGAATGGCTTGTATTGGGTATTGGTGAAATGAAAAGAGATAATAAGGAATTAGTTATTCAGCAATTGAAAAACAAGCTAAAAACAGAAATAAATAAGATAAAAATGGGAGTTGGGAAATTGACAGAAGACTTAGAATCGATAGAAGATTCACTTAATCAACTAAAATAAAGTCGATTGTCTAACATTTAGGATGTGAGCGTTGAAGAACTCACTTAAAAGCTTTTGAGATTTGGCTAGATAGTTTTTATCTACACTATAAATGACACTTGTTTTGTGGTTTTTACCTGTAATCAACTGAGCATTTCTAAGTTCGGACAAGTGCTGTGAAACTGTAGATTGACTCAAAGGAAGCATTTCTACAATATCTTTACATGTTTGATCATTTTTTGCCAATAGAATTTTAATTATTTTAATACGTGCTGGATGCCCTAATGCTTTGCATAGAACGCTCAATTCTACTTCATTTGAATCAAAAAGTGATTTTTTACTCATTGCCATAGTGATGCAAATATAAGATTGAATCCTTAGATATCAAACGATTAATTATATTTTTAAGTTGAAGTTTTATTACTTTTTATGTTTCCAACGTTTATGACTCCAAAGCCAAATTTCTGGTTGTTCCATTATTTTTTGTTCAATCATGTTGGCATAGTATTGTGTAATACTCTGATTTTCTCTTAAATCAGCTGCTAAAATAGGAGGATGAACTGTGCAATGGTAGTAACCTTTTCTAGTTAGTTTAACTTCATGGAAAATAATTGGGAGATTGTATTTTAGAGAAAGTTTCTCTAAACCAGAAAGAAAACTAGTATCTATATTAAAAAACTTAGCCCAAATTCCAGTTTCAGGGTTAGAAGGAGATTGATCGGCTGTAAGAATAATTAGATAAGATTTGTTTTTATTTTCAATAATATATTTCCCAATTTTAGCCATAGGTTCTACCATCGTGCCAAACTCAGTTCGAGCTTTATTAAACAAATCGTCATAATAAGGATTACTTAACGGTTTGTATGCTACACAAATTGGGGTTTTAATGTACAAAGGTGCTTGTCGACAAACCCATTCCCAATTTCCATTATGTCCCATAACTACAATGGCAGAAGATTTGTCACGTGTTATTTTATCGTATATTTCCGAATTATCTGTTTTTATTCTTTTAGTCAATTCATCTGCAGAAATAGTAAATCCTTTTATAATTTCAACTACTAAATGGGAGAGGTATCTGTAATATTTTTTAGTTAAAATATTAATTTCATTTTCACTCTTTTGAGGAAAAGCGATTTTTAAATTCGATATTATTGTTTTTTTTCGATAACCTATTATGTTGTAAAAGATGAAATACAAAAAATATGAAAAAACGTATAGAACCGATAAAGGAATACTTGATAATAGTTTGAGAAAAAAAATTACAATTTTATTACCCATATTATATATTTGTTTTTTTTAGTTTATTAATTGTCATACTTTCTTCAATCAATATTTTTAAAAAATCTTTGTTTTTAATAAAAGAATCATCATCATCAAAAAACCATTTATAGACAGTCTTTGTAGTGGAGTTATCAAGTATTTTAAAAAAATCATTAAGAAGAGATCCATTGCAAAATCCAAGGTATACTTTTTTAGATTTTTTGTCCATTCCAATGTAGATTAACAATCCGTAATAAGTAAAAAACGGACAATTAAATATCCATTCTATTTGAACTTGGGGTGCATATTCTTTTATAAACTCAAATAAAACAATATAATTCCTTTTATATTCTTGTTTTATTGAATCAATATAATTTACAACCCTTTTATCCAATATTATTTAATGTATCTAAAATCATGACCAGATTTTAGATTTATTAAAAACTGATACATCAATTCAACAACTTCTTGAACATCGTTTTTGTTAACGGTTTCAACCGTAGTATGCATGTATTTCAAAGGTAAAGAAATTAACGCAGATGGAACACCTTCTCCACTGTATGCAAAACTATCGGTATCAGTTCCAGTACTGCGACTTACTGCTGCTCTTTGGAAATTAATTTTATTCTTATTGGCAACATCAATAATCATGTTCAATAGATTATTTTGTACTGCTGGGCCATAAGTTAAAACGGGACCTAATCCACATTTTTGGTCGCCCTGTTTCTTTTTATCATATAAAGGCGATGAAGTATCGTGGGTTACGTCTGTGATTACCGCAACATCGGGCTTAATTTTTCTAGAAATCATTTCAGCACCTCTTAACCCAATTTCTTCTTGAACTGCATTAACGACGTACAATGAATAGGGCAATTTCACTTTATTGGTAAATAGTTTTTTAGCTACCTCAGCAATCATGTATCCACCAATTCTATTGTCTAATGCTCTACCAGTTAAGTACTTGTCGTTCAATTCCATTAATTCATCTTCAAATACAGCAACACAACCAACGTGAACACCCATTTCTTCAACCTCTTTTTTGTTCGAACATCCAATATCAATAAAAATATTATCAGTTGTTGGGGTTACTTCTTTTTCACCAATTCTAACATGAATGGCAGGCCAACCAAAAATACCCTTAACAGAACCCTTGCTGGTTAAAATATTTACTCGCATTGAAGGTGCTATCAAATGATCTGAACCACCATTTCTGGTTACATATAAATAGCCGTCATCAGTTATGTATTTAACAAACCATGAAATTTCATCAGCATGAGCTTCAATTACAACTTTGTATTTCTTACCTGGATTAATAATGGCAGCAACACTTCCATAAGCATCAGAAATATAATCATCACTGTATGCTTTCATATAATCTAACCAAATTTGTTGTCCAATGGTTTCAAAACCAGTTGGAGAACAATTGTTTAAATACTTAAATAAAAAGGCTTTACTTTTTTTATCCATTTAGAAATATTTTAATTAAAATGGAAGATCGTCAACCGCTTGAGAAGAGTCGTCTCTTTCAGTTTGGAAAACTGGAACTTCGTTGGTTTCAGAAGGAGAAGGAGTGGAGTCTGCGGCACCTAATTTAGTAATTCTCCAACCTTGAATGTCATTAAAATACTTAATTTCACCACTTGGACTAGTCCATTCTCTACCTTTTAAATTGATACCAACGGAAACTTTTTCACCAATTGTGTAACCATTCAAACTGTCGCAAGCATCCTTGATGAAATTTATTGAAATATATTGTGGGTATTGTTCTTCGGTTTCAACAACCAATTCTCTTTTTTTAAACCCGTTATTTCCAACTTCTACAGTTTTGCCAACTACTTTAATTTTGCCTTTTAATTCTATTTTGTCCATGATTCTAAATATAAACTTCAAATTTAACAAAAAAAACAGAAGACCGTAAATAAGATATTAACGATTCAAATATTATTTTTTAACATTTATATGTAATACATGAGTAAGAATCATAAATTTGAATCAATTATTTAAATGGATTATATTTACCTTAAAAAGTCGCTTGTAGAATATTGTAAAAATAGATTAGAGATTAAATTTAATGAATTAACAGTTATCTATCAATCATTAATTGATTCAATACAAACAGATTCCAAAAGTTCTGCTGGTGATAAACACGAAACTTTCAAATCAATGATGCACATTGAACAAGAAAAAATGCAAACTCAAATTAAAATGATTAATCAACAAATTAATACTTTGAATCAATTAAAAATTGAAAAAAAGAAAAGAATTGAAAATGGAACTTTGATTATTACAGATACAAAGATTTTTTTTATTGCTGCTTCACTTGGTTTGGTTAATATATCAGACCAATCTTATTTTATCGTTTCATTGGATTCACCGATTATACAATTCATGAAAAAACAAAGCATCAATACAGCATTCACGTTTCAATCCTCAAATTACAAGATAATTGAAATTCAATAGATTAACTAATTTTTGAAATATAATAAATTGTCCTATAATTAATATTATGTTAACTAAATTATTTAAAAGATAAGCCAAACATATTGCTTGGCCTATCAAATATTTGATTGCTATTCTAACTTACTCTTCTCTTGTTTATACAACTTATCGTAATCACTTCTTTTCTCCTCATCGTTAAGCTTTGCATAAATACTTTTAATTGTTTTAAGTAAATCAACTAATTCTTGGCCTTTTTTGAAATTCATTTCATACAACGCAACAAGTTTTTGAACGACTTGACCGTATAAAGCAACTGATAACTTGTCATATTTGGCATATTGAGATGATTCTACTCTAGTACGTTGTTTGTAAATATAATCCGCAGAATCTAACAGTAAAATAGCTTCATTGTTCAAAGCATCTGTATAACTTGGGTCTAACTGAATTGCTTTGGCATAATCTGCTAACCCTTGACTGAAGTAATACTTGTCTTTAGCCGGTTTTTCATCATTTTTTATCGCTTTTTCTTGATTGTTTCTATCCTCCATTTTAAGTTGGTGGTAAGAAACGCCTCTTGAAAAGTAATAATCTTTGTTATCAGGCTCGTTTTGAATACCTTCTGTAAACTTAACGAGTAAACTTTGGATATTATTACGTTCTATTTCAATGTTTATTTGTTGATTCAAGAACTCCCCTGATTTACTAGGTATTTTTATTTTACCTGCTTCTAAAAATGCAACTGCTTTGTCGTAGTTTTTTTGATCAAGATAAATTTCACTCATTCTAATGAAAACATAAGAATTCATGTAGCTTGGAATATCGATAAGTTTTTGTAATAATTCAATCTCCTCATTCACTAATTTGTTCGTATAGGCTGATTGCCATGAAATGTACAAAGCTTTTTCTTTACTGATTTTACCAAATAAAGCCTGCTCTTTATCGTATTTTAACAAATCATCTACAATGGACATGTAGGTTTTCACTTTTTCAAAACTACCTGAGTCAGATGCATAAGATACTCCTTCATTAAAACAACTTATAATTGCAGAAACAACATATCCATTAGCATAATCTAATGCACTGTATTTCTTTTGATCGCTCTCAGGGAATGAATAAAATTTTTGAAAAGATTGACCAGCAATTAAAGCCGCATCTTTGTTAGAGTTTAATGCTATAATTGATGTATCAGCCGATGATGCAATTACGGTATAGATGATCCCTCTCCAACCCCACATACCTGCCATATTGCTTGTAGCCTCATTGCTTGCCGCTAAATCAATATTGTATTTTGCATCTTCAATGTTTGGGTCACTTCCAGACATTATCAACTCAACATTTTTGATTTTACCTGTTTGAGCCACATTTGTTAATGGATTTATTAATACAATAAATCCTGCTAAAATTAAATGTTTAATATTCATTTTTTTTTGTATTTAAAATTACTTATTCAATAGTTGTGCCATTCTCATCATTAGGTTCATTAGGGATGTCAGAATCTAATGAATCAGTTGGAGTAGAATCAGTGCCAGATTCAACAACCGTTTCTCCGTCAATCGCACCTTCTTCACCTTCAACAATCTCTTCCTCCTCTTCAACTGGAACAACCGCAACTGATGCTATTGAATCATTGTTTTTGATATTGATTAATTTAACACCTTGTGTTGCTCTTCCCATAGTTCTCATACTGTCAACTCTCATTCTGATTGTTAAGCCAGATTTGTTTATTATCATCAATCCATCTTCATCGGTAACATTCGATATAGATATCAAATCACCAGTTTTATCGGTAATATTCAATGTTTTAACACCTTTACCACCCCTTCCGGTTACTCTGTACTCATCTTCTCCTGTTTCTGGGTCAACTAAGAATGAACGTTTGCCATAACCTTTTTCAGCAACCACTAATACAGTTGTTTCGGCTAGTTTGTCTTTGTCAATAGCTAACATACCTATTACTTCGTCTTTGTCTGTTTCTAAGGTTACTCCTTTTACACCACTTGCATTTCTACCCATCGGTCTTACCAATGATTCATTAAATCTAATAGCTTTACCAGATTTTTTAGCTAAAATGATTTCACAATTTCCGTTGGTCAATTTTGCTTCTAACAATTCATCTCCCTCTCTAATTGTAATGGCATTTATACCATTCGTTCTTGGTCTTGAATATGCTTCGAGTGTAGTTTTTTTAATAATCCCTTTCTTTGTACATAAAATAATATTATGCTGATCAAGGTATTCTGCGTCTTTTAAGTTTTCGATATTCAAATAAGCTTTGATTTTATCTTCCTTAGGAATTGCAATCAAGTTTTGAATCGCTCTACCTTTTGTCGCTTTTCCTCCTTCAGGCAATTCATAAACTTTCATCCAGAAACAACGCCCTTGTTCAGTAAAGAATAGCATATAGTTGTGCGTATTCGCAACAAATAAATGCTCCACAAAATCTTCATCTCTGTGTGAAACGCCTCTGTTTCCTCTACCACCACGGTTTTGCTCTTTGTATTCATTCAAACTCGTTCTTTTAATGTAGCCCATGTGAGAAATGGTTAAAACCACTTTTTCATTTGGAATTAAATCTTCAATATCGATTTCACCCGCACTGTGTTCAATTAATGTTCTTCTTGGATCACCATATTTCTCCTTCATCTCTTTCAACTCATCTTTGATGATAGAGTATCTTAAAGCTTCATCGTTTAATACAGATTCTAAGTAAGCAATCAATTTCATTAATTCGTCGTATTCTTCTTTTATTTTTTGACGTTCTAATCCAGTTAAACGCTGCAATCTTAAATCTAAAATTGCTTTTGACTGAATTTCAGTTAATCCAAAGTTGGAAATTAAGCCTTCTTTTGCTTCATCTGGATTTTTAGAATTTCTAATCAAGCTGATAACGGCATCTAAATTATCTAAGGCAATTAATAAACCTTCTAAAATATGCGCTCTTTTTCTTGCTTCTGCTAAATCATATTTTGTTCTTCTAACTACTATTTCATGACGGTGTTCAACAAAATGCACAATCATGTCTTTCAGATTAAGCATTTCTGGTCGACCATTCACTAAGGCTATATTATTAACCGAGAAAGAAGATTGTAATGGTGTGTATTTGTATAATTGATTTAAGATTACATTGGCAATGGCATCTTTTCTCAATTCAAATACCAAACGCATACCTTGTCTTCCTGACTCATCTCTAACACTGACAATACCATCAATAATTTTTTCTTGAACTAAATCAACCGCTCTGGTAATAATTTGATGTGGCATAACTTGATAAGGAACTTCTGTTACAATAATTTGTTCTTTACCGTTGTTTAATGTTTCAATTTCTGTTTTACCTCTCATTAAAATTCTACCTCTGCCTGTTTCAAAAGCAGAACGTATTCCATCAGTTCCATGGATTATTGCACCTGTTGGAAAATCGGGTCCTTTAATGTGATTCATTAATTCAGAGATTTCAATTTCTCTGTTATCAATATAGGCTACAATGGCATCAATAGATTCAGATAAATTATGAGGAGCCATATTGGTAGCCATACCAACCGCAATACCTGAAGCACCATTAACTAATAAGTTAGGTATTTTTGAAGGCAATACAGACGGTTCTTTCAACGAGTCATCAAAATTGGGTCTGAAATCCACTGTGTCTTTTTCAAGATCATTCAACATTTCTTCTGCAATTTTTTTCAAACGTGCTTCGGTATAACGCATGGCAGCTGCTGAGTCACCATCTATTGAACCAAAGTTACCTTGACCATCCACCATTGTGTAACGTAAACTCCACTCTTGGGCCATACGAACCATAGTGTCATAAACAGAAGAGTCACCATGCGGGTGGTACTTTCCTAATACTTCTCCCACAATACGAGCAGATTTTTTATAGGGTCTGTTAGGCGCCAATCCTAATTCAGTCATTCCATACAATACTCTTCTGTGTACTGGTTTTAATCCATCTCTTACATCTGGTAATGCCCTACTTACAATTACCGACATTGAATAGTCGATATAAGCAGTTTTCATCTCATCTTCGATATTAATGGGAATTATTCTTTCAACGAAATTTTCATCTGGGTTTTGATCCATATTTGTATTATTTTAAAAACATTGCAATCTACCATTTTAAGCCTAATTTTCCTAATATTGAATCCACAATATACCAACAAAAAAGCCCCATAAATGGGGCTTTTTTAATTAATATTTTATTCTTTTAATTATGCTTTGTTCTTTTTAGCAAAATCTACCACAATAGGTGCTGCAATGCATATTGAAGAGTATGTCCCAATTGAAATACCTATTAATAATGCTAATGAAAATCCTTTCAATGCTGCTCCACCTAAAATGAATAAACTTAAAATTACCACTAAGGTAGTACCAGAGGTTAACAAGGTTCTACTTAATGTTTTATTAATTGCTAAATTGATTAATTTTCCAATATCCTTATCACTTTTAAACTCTGTGGTATATTCTCTGATTCTGTCAAACACAATTACCGAGTCATTAATAGAGTATCCAACCACCGTTAATATTGCTGCAATAAAGGCTTGGTCAATTTCTAATGAAAATGGCACAATTCCATCCAACAATGCAAAAATTGAGAATACCATCAATACGTCATGGAACAATGCAATTGTTGCGCCCGCCGCATAGCTAACTTTCTTGAATCTTATAATGATGTATATAAAGATAACAACCAATGAAATGATAACAACCCAAGTTGATTTTGTTCTGATATTTGATGCAATAGTTGGACCAACTTCTGAACTACTTAAGATACTTGCTTCTGTTGCATTAAAAGATGACAAAGCAACTAATACTTCTTTTTCTATGTCATCGGCACTTACTTTAGCTTCATTGATTTTATAAGTTGTTACAATTTTATAACGACCTTCGCTACCAATAGTTTTAACTTCATTACTACTTCCTTTTAATCCTTTGTCTAAAGCAGTTTTAATTTTTTCTACATTAATACCTTTTTCAAGTTGCATTTGATAGCCATAACCTCCTTTGAAGTCAATACCTGTACTCAAACCGCCTTTTCCTACTAATACAGCCATACCTGCAATAATGACAATTGAAGAGAAAACATAAAACTTCTTTCTGTTGCCCATAAAATCATAATTAGCATTAACTAATAAGTCTCCTGTCATTTTGTTGCTGAATTTTACTTCTTTGTTTTTTGATAATCTGTTTTCGATAACTATTCTTGTCAACAAGATTGAGGTAAACAATGATGTTACGATACCGATAATCAATGTTATAGCAAATCCATAAACGGGTCCTGCTCCTACTGATAACATTATAATACCTGCTAATAAAGTAGTGATGTTACCATCGATAATAGATGACAATGCCGCTTTGTAACCATTTGAAATGGCTAATTTCAGCGTTTTGCCTTCTCTTAATTCTTCTCTTATACGTTCATAAATTAATACGTTGGAATCCACCGCCATACCAATGGTTAATACGATACCTGCAATACCCGGTAATGTTAAAGCTGCACCACCTGAAGCTAACATACCAATAATAAAGAATACGTTTGCAATTACAGCAAGCACTGAATAAAATCCTGCTTGGTTGTAATAGAACATCATTAATAAAATAACAGCAATAAATCCAATAATGAATGAATTGATACCTTGTGTGATAGACTCTTTACCTAATGTTGGACCAACTACATCTTCTGCCACAATTTGTGCTGGCGCTGGTAATTTACCCGCTTTCAATACGTTTGCTAAATCTGTTGCATCTTCAACAGAAAAATCTCCACTTATAGATGATTGACCTCCTGTGATTGGGTCATTAACTACTGGTGCTGAAAATACTTTATTGTCTAACACAATCGCAACGAATTGACCAACGTTTGCAGTGGTTAAGTTTTTCCAATCTTTAGCTGCTTTTGTAGTCATGCTCATAGAAACCTCAACTCTACCTGAATTGGTATTGCTAGTTGGGAATGCATCTGCAATCATATTTTCTTCTCCACTTCCCATTGATGCTAATCCTTCTCTATTGCCCTTTAAAGCATATAAAGGATAAACTTCACTACCTTTTGAAATTGGGTTAGCACCCCAAGCGAATTTTAAATTTTTAGGTAAAAACTTAACGATGGTTTCTTCTTGTAATAATTTATTAATTTTGTTGAATGATCTTTTTTCTGCTATTGCAAAAACTGGACCTTCTACGATATTCCCTTTGTCATCTTGATAAGGATATAAACCTGCTTCAGCAAATGGGAATTTTGAAGAATCTCTTTTGTTGATATCGTTTAACAAAGCTGTTTTTAAACTGTCTTTTAATTTTAAGTTAGAGATAGTATCTAATCCATTTAATTTTGATGAATCTTCTGGACTTAAACCCTTATTTAATGATAATTTTTGGCTGTAAGCAAAATTCATTGGTTCATAAATCTTTTTATAACCATAGAATTCATTTTTAGGATTGTTTCCATAAACTTCCCAAAATTCTAAACGAGCACTTTCTTCTAATAATTTTCTAATTCTTTTAGGATTGTCAACACCTGGAAGTTCAACTGATATTCTTCCGCCTTCTAATTCTTGAATATTAGGCTGACTGATACTACCTGAGTTTAAACGCGCTTCAATAACTTGTCTTGTGTTATCAGATTTGCTTTTGATTTCACGTTTTAAATATTCAACAACTTCTTTGTCTGTTGAGTTTGAAGTCAATTGTTTGTTTTCTCTGTTTGAGAAAATTGAAGATAATGTTCTAGTTGGTGCTAATTCCTTAAATTTAGAAGCGAAAATTTCAACAAAATCACCACCATTTTTTTGATATTCGGCTTTGGTGTTGTCAATAGCAGTTAATAAAGCATTGTCTTTTTGGTTCATTTGACCAGCAAGAGTTTTAATAACCTCACCTTTGGAAACTTCCAAAATTACGTTCATACCACCTTGTAAATCCAAACCTAATTTAAGTTCAGATTCTTTGGTTTTGAAATAATTTCTTTTAACAAAGCCAAAATCTAAGATGTCTTTATTACCCAAAGAATCTATGTATTCTCTGTATTTTTCAGAATCAAACTTATTGTCTTTGGTTGCATAAGTTCTTGCATCCGCCTCAAATTTTTTGGCAACATACGTAAATGACAATTGATAAATACAAGTTAATGCTAAAACAACTGCAATAAATATGACTAATCCTTTATTTTTCATGATATATATCTAATGTTCGAATTTTTTAAAGGTTGCGAAAATAATACTTTAAGTATTTGTTTCCAAAAGTCTTTTTTATAAAGTGATATTTTTTTAAAACATCGTTGCTTGTTTTTATTAAAATCCTAATTTCAACTTGTATAAAACTTGTTGATACGGAACTTGTAAACTTGTATAATTTTGAATACACAATTTTGCTATGCCCAATATACTTGTAATAGATGATGAAAAACCAATAAGAGATGCCTTGTCCAACATCTTGACGACTGAAATGTATCAGGTTGATATTGCCGAAAATGGTAAGAAAGGGCTAGAAATGATTCAAGAACATACATATGACGCCATTTTATGTGATATAAAAATGCCTGGTTTGGATGGCATGGAAGTGATGGCTAAAGCAACTGAAATTACACCTGAAACCCCTTTTATATTAATTTCGGGTCATGGTAGCATAGAGTTAGCAGTGGAAGCAGTTCGCAAAGGGGCTTATGATTTCATTTCCAAGCCGCCTGATTTAAACAGACTTTTAATTACACTCCGCAATGCTGTTGACAAAAACAACTTGGTGATTGAAACAAAAGTTTTGAAACGTAAAATTTCAAAAACCAGAGAAATTGTGGGTGATACACCTGCAATTTCAAAAATAAAAGATACCATCGCAAAAGTAGCCCCAACGGATGCTAGGGTATTAATAACTGGTGAAAATGGAAGTGGTAAAGAGTTGGTTGCCCGTTGGATACATGAAAAAAGCAATCGTTCTAATGCTCCCATTATCGAGGTAAATTGTGCCGCTATTCCAAGTGAATTGATTGAAAGTGAACTTTTTGGTCATGAAAAAGGGGCATTTACAACTGCTATAAAACAAAGAATAGGAAAGTTTGAACAGGCGCATGGAGGTACTTTATTTCTTGATGAAATTGGAGACATGAGCTTGTCTGCACAAGCTAAAGTGTTAAGAGTCATTCAAGAGGGCATTTTGCAAAGAGTGGGTGGCGACAAATCGGTTACTGTCGATGTTAGAATTATAGCTGCAACAAATAAAAACTTACCTGAAGAAATTGAAAAAGGCAACTTTAGAATGGATTTATACCACCGTTTAAGTGTTATTGTTATTCATGTTCCTTCTTTAAACGATAGAAAAGACGATATTCCTGTGATTGCTGAGAAATTTTTAAAAGAAATATGCGAAGAAAACGGGGTTAAAAAATCCTTTGCCTCTGACGCTTTGGATGAACTAAAAAATGTTAATTGGTCGGGGAATGTAAGAGAATTAAGAAATGTAGTTGAGCGCTTGGTGATATTGTCTGATTCTAAAATAACTAAAGACGATGTTATTGCATACAGTAATCCCTCCACTCCTGTTTCAAAAACCAATAATTTATTTGTTGACAAACACGATAAATTCCAAGATTTTAAAGATTTTGCTGAAGCCATGTTTTTGGATGCTAAATTGAAAAAAAACAATTGGAATGTGGCTAAAACAGCGGTTGAAATTGATATCCAAAGAAGTCACCTTTACAACAAAATAGATAAATACGGTTTAAAAAGAAGCTAAATGATTGGTCAAGACCTTTTATTAGCTCAAACCCTTCTTGAAAAAGGCGAAGTAGTTGCTATTCCAACCGAAACTGTTTATGGATTGGCTGGCAATGCTTGTGATGAAAATGCTGTACTCAAGATTTTCGAAATCAAAAACAGACCACATTTTGATCCTTTAATTATTCATTTTGGAAACATAGAACAGTTGAAAAACTATGTATTGGACATTCCAGAAAAAGCCCAATTGTTGATGGATTTATTTTGGCCTGGACCACTTACTTTATTATTGTATAAAAACGATAATATACCATTTTTAGTTACTTCAGGGAGTGACAAAGTAGCACTTAGGATTCCCAGTCATCTCTTAACCTTACAATTGTTAAACCATTTGAATTTTCCACTTGCAGCTCCTAGTGCCAATCCATTTGGATATATCAGTCCGACCAAAGCGGTTCATGTTGAAAAGCAATTAGGGGACAAAATTCCGTATATTATTGATGGCGGTTCGTGTGAAGTTGGGTTAGAAAGTACTATTAT
Source organism: Chitinophaga pinensis (assembly GCA_945871905.1). Lineage (GTDB taxonomy): Bacteria > Bacteroidota > Bacteroidia > NS11-12g > UBA955 > JABMMZ01. The sequence goes on along the minus strand of CAMBXL010000004.1, from coordinate 61,962 downwards.
AGATTGTACCGTAAGGCCTTTTAAAATATTGAGATTAGGTGGATTAAGTATAGAAACGATTGAGCAAGGTATCAATGAAAAGGTTGAATATCATTTAACTCAAAACAGTAATCCTGCAGCGCCGGGGCAGTTAGACAAACACTATTCGCCTAGAACGCCCTTTAGATTGGTTGATGAATTTAATTCGATTATCAATGAGAAACAACCTTTAGCAATGGCATTCTTAACGTTTGGGCAAGCGCAAGTCAATGATTTTCCTTGCATAAATTTGAGTCCCCAAGGCGATATAAATAAAGCGGCAAAGCATTTATTTGATGCAATGCGAACATTAGACGAGCAAAAACACGATGTTATTTACGCCAAACTTCTGCCCGAGACAGGTTTGGGCAAAGCCATTAACGACCGATTGAGAAGAGCGGCTGCAAAGTAATAGTTACGATTATCATTTTACGACTGTCAAAATTTATTAAACATTAAGTTTAGAGAGTATAAATACTCAATCAATAATCCTTTAATAAATACAAAAAAAATAATCAATTAAAATATTACATTTGCACCTTAAAATTTTTAACCTTAGATTATAAAATGAGTTTATCACATGCTACACAAAATGAAACACAGTTTGATGTGTTTTCGCAAGTTGCCCGTTATGACCACGAACAAATTTTAATTTGTCAAGACAATCATACTGGATTAAAAGCAATAATTGCTATTCATAACACAGTTTTGGGCCCCGGTTTAGGTGGAACAAGAATGTGGAATTACTCGTCTGAGGCGGAAGCTATCAATGATGCGTTAAGATTATCTAGAGGGATGACTTACAAAGCAGCCATTAGTGGTTTAAACTTGGGTGGTGCTAAAGCGGTTATTATCGGAGACCCTACAAAACACAAATCTGAACATTTGATGAGAAAGTTCGGAAGATTTGTTGACAATTTAGGTGGCAAATACATTACTGCTGAAGATGTAGGAACTACAACGAAAGACATGGAATACGTAGCAATGGAAACTGACCACGTGGTTGGTTTGCCTGAGATTATGGGTGGCGGTGGCGATCCAAGTCCTGTTACTGCATATGGTGTTTACATGGGTATTAAAGCAAGTGCTAAAAAAGCATACGGAAGTGATAATTTAGCTGGCAAAAAAATTGCAGTTCAAGGAACAGGAAAAGTTGGTCTTCATTTGATAGAAATGTTAAAAAAAGATGGTGCTATCCTATTTGCAACCGATATATTTGAACATGGCTTAAAAATTGCATCTGATAAATATGGTGCTACTATTGTAAAACCTGAGGAAATATTCGGATTAGATGTTGACATATTTGCTCCTTGTGCATTAGGTGCTATTTTAAACACAAACACTATCGGACAATTGAAATGTAAAATTGTTGCAGGTGCTGCAAATAATCAATTAGAAGATGACAACATTCATGGTGATATGATTAAATCAAAAGGTATTTATTACGCCCCAGATTTCTTGATTAACGCAGGTGGATTAATCAATGTATACAGTGAGTACAACGGTTATGTAAGAGAAATTGCATTTGCTCAAACAGAAAACATTTACAATACTGTTCTTAACATTTATGAAAAATCAGAAGCGGATAATATCAATACTCAATTAGCTGCAATTCAATTAGCAGAGAAAAGAGTAAACGATACTATGCATCTTCAATCAAAAATATAAAGTATTACTACAACAAAAAAAGCCCTTGGATTAATTTCTAAGGGCTTTTTTTATTTTTATTAGTTATTTGTATTTTAGAAATAACCCTATTATAGGAATAGTAATGAACCTTTGAATTTCGAACCATTTGAATTCATCTACAATGACTTTGTAGCCATATAGCTTTTTGTTTTTCATTTTTACGAATTCATGATAAGTGGTATACCCCGTTACAATTTGATGGCAACTTCTTTCTAAATGTGAATCATAGATTTCCTTGTATCTTATGATTCTGTTATGTAAATAAGTAATTTTTTCCATGATTAATGAAATTTATTTATTCAAATCTAATGCATTAAAAATGAATAAAACAAGTTTTTTTAAAAATTAGTATTAAATATCAGGCTGGCAATTAATGGATTAATAATTTATAAATATTTAGGGTAAGTTAATTCACTTACCAAAGGGTTACATTACAAAATCTCTCAAAACCTCAGTTATTTCAATATAGTTCATCGCTTTTTAAATGTAGTTTTTGAAATACTTTTGCAGCCTAAAAAACACCATTTCAATCAAACTAAGTTTATTTGCTCAATTTATTATCTCAATAAGGTAAGCATTCCTTTTTTGATAATAATTCTACTATTTAAATCTTTGAGTTTAATCGTGTACATATAATCTCCGATAGGCACATCCTCCCCTTTTGATTTTCCATTCCAACCATTTACAGGGTCGTTGGTTTTAAATATCAATTCACCCCATCTGTTGAAAATCATCATTTCGAATTCCTTTACTTTGCTAAATCCTACGATATTAAACTGATCATTGATGCCGTCTTCATTTGGAGAAAACGTGTTTGGAAAATAATAGTTGTTAGGCACTATAAAGAAGAATTTTCTCATAGTTGTTCCAGAACAATTGTTTGTGTCTGTAAGCGTTAAAGCAACAGTCAAAGTTACCGAATCACTAATAGTTACACTGAGTCTGTTTGGATTGCTTGCACCACCTAAAACGCCACTCAAAGGGCTTGTATTCCATGATCTAACTTTAATAGCAATTGGAGTAATGTCGTAAAATTCGGCCACTAAATTGTTATTTACCATTTGAACACTTGTATCAATAATAGGAACCGGTTTAGGATACACCGCAATTCTATTTTTTAAGTTTAATGTAGTTTGACAGCCAAAAGCATTTGTCGCTATACATTGAACCGATTTATTACCCAAAGTATTTGCTATCGAGTTAAACGGATTTCCATTGAATGAAATTTCATTTGGAATTTGCCAATTAAAAGTATTGTTTGGGTCAGTTGAGATTGCTTCTAATCGAATAGGCTCTTTTTGACAATACTTAACAGCACCACTAACCGTAAATTCTGGACTTGGAACTACTTTTACATTTTGCAAAACAGTATCTCTACAAAACTGATTGGTTTCCACTATTAATTGAATTTTATAATCACCAACATTTGTGAAAGTGTAATCCAATTGCGTTGCATTTCCAATGACTGTATTTGGCATTAATTTCCACTCTCTGATTGCTACAGTGGCTTTAGTGCTGATATCGTTCAACTGAAAATCATTAGCAAGTAAACACTGGTCAGAATCGTTTATTTGAATTTTAGCTTTGGGGCTCACAAATACGTTGACAATTGATGCGAAAGTATCTTTACAGTTCAACTGTGAATTTGTGATTAGTTTAATGGTATAGTTTCCAGGATTCAAATATTTATGAGTAATTGTCGTTCCATTTTTTACCGAGGCATCCCCCATTTCCCAAACATTCGTATATGTACCTGAATTAAGAACACTGTTGTCTGTTAATGAAAATTGATGTCCATTGAAACATTGCGCCGAATTGTTGATTTGGAAATTTACTTTGGTACTTGGTAATACAATGACTGTTTTAATGAGGCTATCAACACACATTTTATTGGTACTCACTTTCAGTTTAACTAGGTAGTTTTTAACAGAATCATAATCGTGAATTGGGTTTGTAAGAGTTGAAATGATCCCATCACCAAATGTCCAATTATTTAATAAAGTTCCTGAGACAACACTTGAAGAATTAGTAAATCTAAATTTATTCTGGTTCTTACATTGACTGCTGTCATTGATTGCGAATGACACAATTGGACTTGGTCTTAAATAGGCGGTTTTCTGAATTGAATCTTTACATTGAAAAACACTTGTTGTTACCAATTTAACAATAAAGGAATCATTAAAGCTTGAATATTTAATACCACTAGGATTATTGACAGAACTGTTATTGCCATTACCAAAATGCCATAATGAATTGAAAGAGCCATTTGAAATCGAAGACAAGTTATTGAAATTAAAAGCATTGTTTTTGAAACATTGATTATTTAAAGTGATGCTAAAATTTGTATTAGCATTAGGTTTTACATAAAGCAATTTACTTGCACTATCAATACAACCTAAGTTGGATTGCTCTATTAATTTAAGAGTATAAGTACCTTGATTTAAATAAACCTTAGTTACTGTTTTTTGTGAACTTGTATCGCCATTACCAAACTTCCAAATGTTTGATAGTGAACCTGACTTAATTTTAGAATTACTATTTAAAGTAAAGGTGTTGTCCAGTAAACACCTTAAAGTATCAGAAGTACTTATAACAACCTGTGGCATTGGCAATACATTAACTTGTTGAATAATAGTGTCTTTACAACCCATATTGCTTGTTACAATCAAACTAACATCATAGACAGAATCTTTAGTGTATATTTTGGTTGGACTCATATTAGTCGCAGAAGAGAGGTCTCCGAAATTCCAAAGAGAATTGAAACTGCCATTCGCAATAGTTGAAGTATTTGTAAAGTTAAATTGATTGTCAGACAAACATTGATTGAAACTATTGACATTAAAACTTGCTGAAGGCGATGCTAATAATGTATAATTCTTAGTCAAACTATCCGCACAACCCAAATTGGTAATTACCTTAAGTTTTACAGCATTATTTAAAGAGTAGTTGGAATATCTCTTAGCAGCAGGTTGAAACGCAGAATCAAATGTACCATCCCTGTAATTCCAAAGAGTATTGAAAGTTCCATTGGATATACTTGTTAAATTATTGATGGCCATTTCGTGACTGTTATAACAAGCAGAATTTTGATTAAATGTAAAATCTAAATTAGCATTTTCATTTACAATGATCCATTTTGACATTGAATCAATACATTGGAAATTGGAGTTTGCTATTAAACTTATTTTATATGTACCAAAAGTAGAATAAGTTTTATTTGGATTTTGCAAAGTTGATTGAGTTAAGTCGCTAAAATTCCAATTGTAATTCATATTTCCCGACATAATAGAAGAAATGTTAGTCATTTGAAACACGTTACCACTTAAGCATTGATTGGAATCATTAATATTAAAGTTGACCAAAGGATGAGGATTGATTTTAATAATTCTTGTACTGGTGTCACTGCAATATTGGTTAGAAGCTATTATTTGATAAGTTCCTGAATCAGGTAAAGAGACATTTTGTTTAGAAAAAGTTTTGCTTATTGAATCGGTATTAACAATTGAGTTTATGAGCCATTTGAAATTAGTAGCAGTGTTGTTAAGGTCGATTGTAGACAATTTAAAAGATTCCTTTTCACACAGTGAAGAATCTCCCAAAGTAAAACTCAAAGCAGTGTTAGGAATTTCACTCACCATTACAAAACTGTCTTTTATGGTTTTAAATCCATCAATTGTGAGGCTAATTTTTTTATAACCAGGGCTGTTGTATTTTACAGAATGAGGGCCTTTTGTGTTTGAGGTTGCAGGCATTGCACCAGAGCCGAAATCCCACAGATAACTAAATCCTAAACTTTCTGTAGAATCAGAAAAAAGTAATTGATTGTCTTTACATACAATAGCTTTATTTGTTTCAAATTTAGGAACAATTGAATCGACGATAATAATACCGTAGTCTTCGGTTTGACCATAGTTAAGGTCAGAACAAGGATTAGTACCCAATGAGCTAAAATCACTTCTGATTCTAAATCTAATGATTTTATTTATTGTAGAATTTAGGGGAATGGTAATGGTGTCGGAATGGTTCAACAAAGCAGCGGCAGGCTGATAAACGAGTTCGCCTGCATCTGTAAAATCACCATCATTATTAAAGTCAATAAATGCTTTAACTTGCTCACTGTTCAGAGCTCCTGTTTCAACATTTAAAAGGTATTTTTTTCCTCTTTTAACTTTAAAAACCTTTCCACAAGAAAAATCGACATACCCACCTTCTGGCACTCTGCCACCTGAGATATTTTCGGCACCATTCATCGTTACCTTGTAAATTCCCAACCCCGCAAAAGAATTGGTAGTGGTCGGAATACAATTGGGCGAAATGACGGTGTCTCCAATAAGGACAGAACCTATTAAGGTATCAATACCAACACAATTTTCTGCCATAAATTTAAACGAAACATTGCCTTTGGAATTGAATTTCACAGATACATTTCTACTGAAAGTGTCAGTCCCATTTACAAATTGATATTGATTAGAACTAAATTCCCACTTATATCTTCCTGGCACATTACAAGCATCACTTGTTAAATTTAAAGTTGACTTAAAACACAAAACTGAATCATAGGCATTGATTCTAGCAATCGGTTTGTCAACGCCATCATTTAGAACTGGTCCAAACCAATTTCCACGGTTATAAGTTGAGGCATAAAGGATATGGTTTTTACATTGTTTTGAGTTGTCATAATACAATTTTATATCAGTTACTCTTACCGAATGGGGCAATCCTTTGGCATAATATTTCCAAAAATTGATTGTTGTATCAGTGTACCAAATACCACCACCATTTGTACCAACATAAATTCCTTTTTTAGAATTAGAAGTGTCTAATAAAATACAATTAACATTGTGTGACAAGTTAGAAGCCACTTGCGTCCATGTTCCACCTCTATTTAAAGAACGGTAAACACGGGTTCCAATCGCAATATAAACAGCATTTTGTATTTTAGGGTCAGTTTCAATAGCATTTACAACACCTGAAATGGGTTGTGTGATAGAAGTCCAAGTTGGAGTAGTTGCATTAATATCATCACTTCTGTAAAAAGTGCCATTAGATCTTCCTGCATAAAGAATATCAGAATTGGCGATGTTACTTTCCACTTTATTGAAATTTGAAGTATTCGTACCTCCTAAGTTATTTGATATTCTAGTCCAAGTAGGCGGATTGTTTCTAATGTTATTGCTTCGCCAAATGTTTTTATAACCAACATACATGGTATTGCCGCTTCCTTCTCTGAGAGTTAAAGGTGTTACCCATGCGCCATCTTCATTAATTCCATTGGTACCATTGGCGGCAATAGTTGCTTGAGTATTTACCCCAAAAACTCTAAAAATACTTCCATAATACAATTCTCCATAGCTGTATCGATTATCAGTTTGATCAATCGCACAATCCATTCCGTCGCCTCCTCTAGTCGTAAACCACCCCTTGTTAAAATTACCAGTTCCATTGTCTTGATATCCATTAATTATGATGTCTTTTTGGGTTCTGGAGCAATCCATTTTATAAATTTGAGCAATGCCAAGTCCGCTTTTTACGGGAATCCAATTAACGCCTCTGTCTCTTGTAAAGTATAGTCCTCCATCATTAGCCGAAAATATTCGTTTTGTTCTAGCACAAGAAATCAATTCATGTTGATCGGCATGGATTTTGTTAACCCAATATCCAGCAATAGTCCAAGTCCTTCCAGTGTCGTTCGATCTAAAAATATTTACCCCACCTACATAAATTATAGCAGCATTACTTGGATCAGTCACCATGTCTTTATCATACCAAGCTTGTCCTCCTGTACCACTTCCATTTGTAGAATAGTCGTGAAGATTGGGAGTAGTTGATTGTGTTCTAAAGGTTGTACCACTGTCTCTAGAAAGGTAAAAACCTCTGTTTACACTTCCGTTTGCTAACCAAAAATATACTAGGTTAGGCATGTTTTCATTTACATCAATTACACCTCGTGAAACCGAAGTCGTTGGTAAACCGGTATTAATTGAAGAGAAACTTACACCGTTGTCGGTTGAACGAAACAGAAAACCATCCCTTGTTGCATAAACAACATTATGATTATTGGGTTTAAAAATGATATCTTTAAAATTCCCTGTGGCAGTTGAAATTAATGTCCATGTTGAACCATAATTTGTAGAGCGATATACACCATTGCTAGTAGCCGCTAAAATAATACTGGGGTTTCTAGGACTAACAATTAGTCTTCCAACTGTTCTGTTACCCATACCTGAATTGCTCATAACCCAAGTTTTACCACCATTTGTTGATTTAAATACTCCAAATCCTGCGGCATCTCCTGCATCTCTATCGCCAGTACCAATGTACATAGTATCTGGATTTATTGGGTCAAAAGCAATTGAAGAAACCCCAAGTGTTGGAAGAGAATCAGAATACACAGACCATGTTAAACCGCCATTAGTTGTTTTCCAAATACCACCTGCACAGGCACCTCCAAAAATTATATTGGTATCTTTAGGATGAATAGCTACTGCGTTTAAGCGTCCCATTCCATTGATTTGACCGGTATTATTAGTTGGAGTGAAAATAGGTCCAAATTCTTTCCAATCTCCTTGTGTTTTGCAAGAAACACTTCCAGGGCCTAATCCAAAAGTTCTGTATTTAAAACGATTTTCATCATCCTTAATCATTTGATTTAATTGATTCAATTGTGAAATTACGTCTGGGAAATTACCCAAACTGTCAATTGTCCTCTCAGCCATCCATTCCCATCTTTTGAAGGCTTTCCAACCACTACCTTTCTCAATAGTTTTATTTTGCCAATACAGATTAAAAGCTCTTTGTGTTTGATAAAAATTGACATTTTTATCTTGCATCATGTTTATCCAATAAGGGAAATTGATAGTATCGTTTGTATTCTGTGATTTAGTAATGGTAGCAATAAAAAACAAGGATAATAAAATTGGTAACTTTATTTTCATTTTACAAATATACTTAAATTATTAAATTTTTAAATAATTCTAAGCAAGTTGTATTAATTAGAATTTTTTTTTTACTTTTGTTACATGTTAATCAGTTTTAATGGTGTTCTGACGCACGCAGATGATAAGCTTTTCAATGCTTCTAGCCGTATTTACAAATACGGTGATGGATTTTTTGAGAGTATTAAAATCATTAACAAAAAACCACAACTACTTGAATTGCATTATGATAGGATATTAAGAGCTTCTAAATTATTTCATTTGCCATTGAGTGATAAGTGGACATTGGCTTATTTTACTGAACATTTAGAATGGTTGTGTTTAAAAAATGGTTTTATCAATGCACGATGTCGAATAGTTTTTTTTAGAGAAAGTGAAGGTTTTTATGCACCCGCTAGAGATAAAACTTCTTTTTTAATTGAAGTTTCCGAAAGTGAGTCGAGATATAAATTAAATGATATTGGTTTTAAACTTGGGGCTTATGGTCAAATTTTAAAAGCTTCTAATTTCGTTAGTTTTTTCAAACCTTTGTCAGCAATCAATTATGTTTTAGCAGGTATTTTTGCAAGAGACAATCATTTTGACTCGGTTGTTTTATACAATGAAGCAGGAAATATATGTGAAACTTTTAATGCTAATATTTTCATTATTTCCGATGGTGTGGTTTACACACCTCCCTTATCTGAATATTGTTTAGATGGTGTAATGAGACAGCATATTATCAATCAACTAAAGTCGCTAGGTATAGCATATAGTGAACAAGCAATTAGTGAAGATGATTTAAAAAATGCGGATGAGGTTTTCCTAAGTAATGCAACTAAGGGAATTGTTTGGGTTGAAAGTTTTGAACAATCTTTCTATCAATTTAATCAAACCTTTGAATTACACTCCAAGATATTTGGAATTTAATCCATATTGACTAACAAGTCCTGCTTGATAGGGACTTTATAAATGGTTTCTCCAACTTTTATTCTTGAATAGCCTTCTATATACAATTTGAAAGATTTGTTTTGGTTTAATGCTTTTTCAACCAAACTAGAAATACCTTCAGTTAATCCTATTTGAACTGGATTTACTTTCATTTTTAATGGGATAGAAAAAGGCGCATTTGAGGGAATTTCAACTTTTTCTATTTGAACGATATGCCCAAGAAAAATTCCGTTTGCACTCGCTTTTAATTCAGTATTCAAAAGTCTGCAATCCTTATAATTTGGGTTAAAAAAAGTAACCACTCCATCAATTTCAACATTGTCAAAAGCGACTACTTCAGTATTCAAAAACTTAACTTCAACGAATTCAGGGGCTTCAATTTTATTAAACGTATATAACCAATATATTCCAAAAGGAACTAATACAATTAGCAATGTAACAAGGATTCTTTTGGTCATGAAACTAAGTCAGTAAGTAGTTTTACTTCAAAATAATTGACTTTCCTTAATCCTTCTGCATATCGACAATTAATAAGTCTACCCCATTGAATAGCTCTGCCTTCTATACTATCCAAAAAACTTTTTGACGAAATTGGAGTTTCCATTTCATCTGAATTTAGATTGTAAAATTGCGATGAATAAGCCAATAAAGAATCCATTCTAGTTTTCCAATATGGAGTAACATCAATTAAAATATCTGGTTCTATTAAATAGTCTTGAATATAAGAAAACACATTTTTAGGTCGCCAAGCTTCTAGATTTTCTCCATTGTATTCGATTATTAATTTGGGCAATCCAGCTAAAAAGCAAGCTTCCTTTAACATAGTATGTGCCTTACCATGGTCAGGGTGCCTGTCTCTTTCTGCGTTAATTAAAACAATATTAGGTCTGTATTTTCTGATTTCGGTCACAATTGCTCTCAAAGAAGCTTCGTCATTAGTTAAAAAACCATCTTTCAAACCTAAATTTACTCTAATATCTATGTTAAGGAGTTTTGAGGCTTTTTCACTTTCTTGAGAACGTATAGTTTCGTTTCCTCGTGTACCTAACTCCCCTTTAGTTAAGTCCACAATACCTATTTTTAATCCTGCAGCTTTGTGTTTTAATAAAGTCCCTGAAATAGAAATTTCTATATCATCAGGATGGGCAGCGAAAGCCAATAATTCAATTTTTGGGAACATTGTCAACTTCTAATGATTTAATAATTTCTTCTATTTGGTAATCAATAACAGGATCATAAGTCACTTTCATATTGGCATCGTATGTTTTTGCCATTGCTTGCCAAAATAAAGTTTCAAAAGTACCTCTGTAGTTTTTGAGAATATCCCAAGTGGTTTTACCTGTTTCTCGATGAATTAACTTTAGTAATATTTTACCCTCTTCTACATAAAAGTTTTTTAAATCATCCATGAATTGCTTTTTAACTGCTTTTTCGCTTTCCTTAATATATTTTTTTCTAGCTTTTTCAGTTGTCAATAAATTAAGGTTGTCCTCCATCATTTGCAATCTGAAAGCCGCTAATTTGGCATAGGGCAAAGCTTTTTTTACATATCTAACCAATTTAGCATAGTTGTCTTTTTCCTCTTGGGTAATGGTTTCTTTACTCTTTACAAATCGATTGATTAAATACACAGACATGGTATCACCATCAACAATTTCAACGCCTATTCTCACAACATAACGGTCGCGCTTTTGTGAACTGTCTTGTTTTTGAATAGAATCTTTCTTTAAAGTGCTGTCTTTCAAATTGGATTGTGCCATAGTTTCATAGGACATTAAAACAAATAAAGATAAAATTATCGATTTCATAAATTTAATATTCACAATCCTTATGCCACATTATCATTTCCCTTTACAGATATTTTTTTGTTAAGGCTAAATAAGATTAACAAAACGCCTAAAAACATCAATGAAAATGAAATAATTTCTGCTTGGGTCATATTAAAAGTATCCATAATTGTATTGACTCTTATTTTTTCAATTAGGAATCTTTCAAGACCATTCAATATTAAATAGATTCCAAAAAGAACTCCTGCATATTTTAGTCGTTTTCTTAACATCCACAATATAAAAAACAATAAGGCACATGCAATTGCTTCATACAATGGTGTTGGAAAGACATTGGCTATTAAGTAGGGAGTTACATTAAAATCACAATTAATGTTTTCTAAATACCTTGGATCAGTCTCAGTAAAAGGATTACAAACTTTGTTGACATTGTTAGGGTAGTTATAAGCCCACATCCAGTCTGGCAATAGATTCATCCATTTAGGTTTAGGCAATTCATTTACAATTCCCCAATCGCCATCACCACTTACATGACAACCTATACGACCTGTGCCATAAGCCAACATCATTGCTGGGCCACCTACATCCAACATGTGCAAAACAGGAATGCCTCTTTTATGGGCTACAAATAAAACCGAAGCTGCACCAACAATCAATCCACCATAATAAGTCAATCCACTAAAAGACATAATTGAATCCATAGGATTGGCATAAAACTGAGACATGTTCTCTAAGATATGGAACAACTTAGCACCAAAAATCCCTCCAATAAATGCTGCCATAGTGATTGCTCCCATGTGATAAGAAGGGTCAATTTGTTTTTGTTCTTTGACAATTTCAGGTAATCTTTGTCTCTTGTCTTGCCAATAGTTAAACCCTAAGAAAGCAAGCATGACTAATAGTCCATAGATGAAATCACCTTTTGTTGATAGGATATAGGATTGAGGATCATTGTTTACAACAGAAAAATCAATTAACACAGGTAAAAATTTGAAACCAATAATAAATCCAGTAATAGCAGCAGTTACATAATCAGAAACAGAAAATGCCTTACCTTTTAAGATTGTAATAAATTGTTTTTTACCCAATACGCCATCGTTAAATTTCCTTTTGAGTTCTTTGGTCATTATATAATTGGCCAATATGAAAGACATTGCCACAAAAAAACCAAATGAGTTAATAAGTTTAAGACCATCGATTTCTAAACCGAACCAGTCTTGGAATATGTAATAAAAATTAGGATACATTTAATAATTGTTGATTAGTGTAATTGATTGTTGCGTTCATGTGACCATCTGTATTTATAGAAGTAAGTTCAACTTTTACAATTTCGTTAATTAATAACGGGTCATAATCTACCTCTACTTTAATATAATTGCTTGTAAAACCGAACATTTTACCTTTTTTCTCTTCATTTTCAAATAACACGAAAGCTTCTTGACCTATAAATTGATTATAAAATTGTTGTTTCTTTTTTTCGCTTAAAATTCTAAGCATTTCCGTTCTTTCATTGCGTTTAAACTGATGTACTTTTCCTGGTAATTTAGCAGCAGTTGTTTGTTTTCTCTCAGAATATGGAAAAACGTGTAAGTAGCTCACGTCAAGTTCATTTAAGAATTGGTATGTTTCCAAAAAATGTTCCTCATCCTCTCCTGGGTATCCTACAATAACATCAACACCAATGGAACAATGAGGCATAAGTTGCTTAATCTCTGCGACGCGTTCTTGGTACAAAGCTTTTTGATATTTTCTTCTCATGCTCTTTAAAATCTCATCCGAACCACTTTGAAGTGGAATATGAAAATGAGGCATTATTTTTCGAGATTTTGAAACAAGTTTAATAATATTCGAGCTTAATAAGTTAGGCTCTATCGAAGAAATACGATATCTTTGGTTGCCATCATGTTTTTCAATCTCTTTGAGTAAATCATAGAAAGTTTCTTGATTTTGAACACCAAAATCGCCCAAATTAACGCCTGTTAATACAATTTCTTTTACCGATGTTTCAGTTACTTTTTGGATCGTTTCCATTGTTTGTTCAATGGTATTACTTCTGCTTTTTCCACGCGCCAAAGGGATGGTACAAAAAGAGCAAAAATAATCGCATCCATCTTGCACTTTAAGAAAAGAACGCGTTCTATCACCGATAGAAAAACCGGGAATAAAAATATTTGTTTCTTTAATTGGATTATTAAAAATCGTAGCTTTTTCTTTCTTCTGAAAGGAATCTCCAATGTGCTGAACCAAATTGAATTTTTCTGCAGCACCCAATACCATGTCGACGCCAGGTATATTTGAAATTTCCTCAGGTTTTAACTGAGCATAACAGCCAATGATAACGATAAAAGCATTGGGATTGTATTTTAATGCTTCTTTAACCACTTTTTTACACTTTCTATCAGCATGGTCAGTTACAGAACAAGTATTAATGACATATACATCCGCAGAATCGGTAAATTCTTTTTTTTCAAAACCATGTTCTTGAAGTTGTCTTGAAATGGTACTTGTTTCAGAGAAATTTAACTTACAACCTAATGTATAAAACGCGACTGTCTTTTGCATTAATAAGTGCAAATTTAGCTAATTTTAATTCATTTATTAACTATTAAAAATTTTTAAACTCAAGTTGAAATTATAGAAACAAAAAAAGCCGGTCTATTAATAGTCCGGCTTCAATTATTATTGGTATTTCTAGAATGTTTTCGCTAAAAAATGATAAAACTCGTGCTTGGTTTCATAAAAATCTTTGGAAGTATATTCCATTAAGTCTTGAATATTCACATCTACTTCCATCATTTTAACATGTATATACTTGGGCTGGGCGACAGATTGTTGAGATACTACCCCAGCTTTTAATTGTACATCGTGTAACAATTCATCAATATTGTTGGACATAATTTTTAATTTGTTTTCAAAGTGTTCAACTTGGATTAAAACATCTTTGTGCGTGTTTTTACTCGCAACTTCGTCTAACCTGTTTTTGAAAATCTTTAACTCGTCTTTGAAAAAACTAAGTTCTCTATGCCAATCTTCGCATAGTAAGTGTAAATGTGATAATGAGTCTTTCATTGTTATTATTATATGTTACAAACATAAACATTGTTAACAATGAACAGACTGAGCTAAGTCAGCACCTAAATTGATTAATATCAGTATTAGTTAGCGCGACTCTTTAAAAATCCAAACAAATTATCAAATTCTGTTTTTACGGTTTGATTCATTGTGATTGATCTTAAATACTCAAGCGCCTTTGCTTCATATGAAGCTTTTAAATTCAAAAGATAATTTCTACTGTCTGCTTGTTCAAACAACTCTTTTACTTTCTGAATCTTTTCTTCAGAATTCGATTTATTGTCGTACCAATTTAATAATTCCTCTTTTAAAGAATCTGACAAATGATTTAATGCATGAATAAATAACACTGTTTTTTTATTCTCTAAAATATCTCCTCCAACTTGTTTGCCTATTTGGGATTCCAAACCAAAAGCATCCAAATAATCATCTTGCAATTGAAAAGCCATTCCTAAATTAAGTCCAAAATCATAAAATAATTGACATTCAACCTCATTTGCTCCTGCTGACATTGCTCCCATTTTTAGAGCACAAGCTGGCAAAACAGCCGTTTTTAACTCTATCATTTTCAAATAATCATCTTCAGTAACAAATTCTTTGAACGGCATATTCATATCTAATTGTTGACCATCGCAAACTAAACTAGCCATTTTGGTAAATTCTTTCATCAATGGAATCTTATTTTCAAAATCAGTCTCCATAATGAGCTCATAACACTTAATAAGTAAATTATCTCCTACTAAAATAGCAGTAGGAATATCCCACTCTTCGTGAACCGTTTTTTTTCCTCTTCTGATTGGGGCATTGTCCATAATATCATCATGTACTAAAGAGAAGTTATGAAAAGTTTCCAAAGCAAGTGCTATATTAAATGCACTGTTATTCACCTCATTTTTAACCGCTAAATAAGAAAGAAGCATGAGTTGTGGACGCATTCTTTTGCCACCCAACTGCATGATATAATTCATAGCATTATATAAATTCTCTGGCTTACCTTTGAATGGGTTTGATAAAATATAATTTTCTATTGCTTTAGAATTGATGTGATGATCGGCCATAATTTTTCTTCTTGTTTTTATTATTATCTGTGCTAAATACTAAATCTATCGTTCTTGTTTTTTTACTTGCATCCAATACTTGAACCATTACAGTGTCTCCCATTTTGTATTGCTTGTAATATTTTCTTCCTATAACTGCCATCATCGCTGAATCATATTCATAATGGTCGCCAATTATTGAGTTCAATCTGACCATACCCTCACATTTGAATTTCTTAATCTCAACAAACATTCCAAAATCGGTCAACCCTGTAATCACTCCCTCAAACTTTTGACCAATATGCTGCTCCATCCATTCAGCTTGTTTGTATTTAATAGATGCTCTTTCTGCCTCGGAAGCCGTAATTTCCATTTTTGAACAATGCTTGCAGGCGCCATCCAACTGTTCCATGTTCCAATGGCATATTTCAGCCATAGTTTGACCATTTAAATAACCAAATAACAATCGGTGAACGATAACATCAGGATATCTTCTGATAGGAGAAGTAAAATGGGTATAATACTCAAAAGCTAAGCCATAATGACTTGGTTTATTAGGCGTATAGGATGCTTTTGACATACTTCTAATACACATTGATTGAATCACATCTTGTTCTATTTTGCCTTCTATAGCTAGCGACAATTTATTGATTGAATCTCTCAATATTTTTTCATTGTCTATCTGTAAAGTATAACCAAATTTGGCAACAAACTTTTTCAGTTCTGTAATCTTTAAATCACTCGGTTCATCGTGTGTTCTATATACAAACGGTTTTCTTGGTTTTTGAGTATAAATAAAAGTAGCAACCGATTGATTAGCCAAAAGCATTAATTCTTCTATCAATCTATTAGTGGCTTGCCTTTGTTTAACAGCCATTGACAAGGGTTTAAAATTCTCGTCTAATACAAACTTGTATTCTGTTGATTCAAAATTCAAAGCGCCATTGTCAAATCTTTTTTTAGTTAAATGTTGAGTAAATGACAATATATGGGCTAATTCATCATGGTATAATCCTTCTTTATTATCCAAAATCTCTTGAGCCTCTTCATAAGAAAATCTCTTGTCTGAGTGAATAATAGTTTTGGAAAAACGGGTCTTTAATAGGTTAAATTCAGGCGAAATTTCAAATATTACTGAAAAAGTCAACCTGTCTTCATTAGGCACAAGGGAACAAATAGAGTCGGACAGATTGAATGGTAACATTGGAACAACTCTATCAACCAAATAAACGGATGTTGCTCTTTTAATAGCTTCTTTATCGATGATATCTCCTGGTTTTACGTAATGTGAAACATCGGCAATATGTACCCCAATTTCGAAATTACCATCTTTCAATTTTTTGTATGATATGGCATCATCAAAATCTTTTGCTGTATCAGGATCAATTGTAAATGTAAGAACTCCTCTGAAATCTTCACGCTTTTTTATTTCACTTTCTGAAATTGTAGCACTCAGTAAATCGGATGCACTGTTCACTTCATCTTCGAATTTTTCAGGCAATCCGTATTCGGCCAATATGGCGTGCATTTCGGTATGGTGATCGCCTTGTTTTCCAAGTATTTCAATTATTTCTGCACGTGGAAATTTAGATTGAGCAGGGTAATCAATGATTTTGAAAACTACTTTATTACCAACTTTTAAATGGTGAGAAAATTTAACATCAAAAGGATGTTTAAACTTGTTTGAATCGGGAACTACAAACCAATAGCTTTTTTTTTTATTAAGAACGCCAACATAATTTTTGTCTGAATGCTGTATTCGTTTTATAATGTCAACCTTATTCTTTTTGGTTTTAACTGCCATAACTTTGTCAAATGGCAATAATTTGACGTTTGAATCATTAACTATATAATCCTCAGCTTCTCCCTCAACTATTAAGAACACTCTCCCACTTTTTGAGATATCTACAACTCCTTCAATAAAAGTAACTGTTTGAGGAATTGAAAATTTGAAAGTATCATGTTGGTGAATAATGGCATCATCTACCATCGCTGTTAAATATGGCAATAAGTTTTCTGGATTTGTCGGCTTCAATGAGGCTGAAAGTCTAGAAAAAATTTGTTTATGATTGAGTACCTTACCATTTTGATCAGTCAAAATAGTTTCAATTTCTTTTACAATATCAATAGCTTTTAAATTTGTCTTCAATGATTATAATTATATTACAAGATTAGGTAAATAATTTTAAATAATATTAACCCATGGAATAAGCTAATGTGTATTTTTTGCCCGGCAAACTTTTAACTAAATTTTTAAATTCTAAATCTAAAAGCACCAATGCCAGTTTGCTAACACTTATTTTGGTATTAAAAAACAAGTCGTCTATTGTCTGTTCTCCTTTAGACAATTCATTGTACACCAATTTTTCATCGGCACTTAAATGCAAATCCATTTGCATTTGTTGTGATTGTTTACTGGGTTTGTTTTTTTGATATCCAAGCGAAAAAATTAACCCAGGAATAGAATCTATAATACTCGCTTTGTGGTCGTAAAGTAATTTATTACATCCCAAACTGTAAGGGTCATTTATCCTTCCCGGCAATGCATAAATGTCTTTGTCGTATGAATTTGCTATATCTGCGGTAATTAAACTACCTCCTTTTATCCCACTCTCTACAACGATTATTGCATCAGACATCCCTGCAACGATTCGATTTCTTTTTGGAAAATTCTCCTTATTCCCAGGCATGCTAAAATTATATTCTGTTAATAAACCACCATTAAGAATCATTTCCTCTGAAAGCCTTTTATTACTAGTTGGAAACAAAGCATGAAAACCATGTCCCAAAACGCCAACGGTAGTTACATTGTTTTTAACACAAGCTTTGTGTGCATTAGTGTCTGTTCCAAAGGCTAATCCACTTATTACCATGACATCATATTTGGCTAATTCTAAAATCAAATCATCAGTAAACTGTTTTCCATAAGCTGTTGATTTTCGAGTCCCTACTATCGAAATTATTTTTTGATGATTTAGATTAGCATTGCCTTTATAATACATCAAAATGGGGCTGTCATCATATACTTTTAGTTTAGCAGGAAATTTTTCATCCAAATAAAAGAGAGGAGTAATATTATTGGCTTTTAACAATTCAATTTCTTGAACTGCAAAGTCAAAATGCTTGAATTTAGAGATGCTGTGTGCGGTAAAATCTCCGATTTCAGGTATTTTTAATAAAAATGACTTTTTCTCAGTAAAAACTCCTTTAGCACTTCCGCAATAACTGACCAATAACTTGGCTAAATATTCACCTACCCCAGGAATTTGAGTTAAAGAAATTTGATAAATCAATTCATCATTATCCCAAGAAAGAGGTGTTTTATAGTCCAAATAAATTATACTTAAGCGTTAACTGGTTTTTTCTTTGAAAGTATAGAAAAATCGGTGTCAACAGCTATTATAGTATTGCTTAATTTACCTAATCCCGTAATTTCCATTTCTACAATATCATTAGGTTGTAACCATTGAACTTTATAGTTTTTATCATTTAACAAGCCTGTACCATTTAACTCAAGAAAGCAACCTGTACCTACAGTACCTGAACCAATTACATCACCTGGAAAAATATCTACACCATAAGCGCATCTTTCAATTATTTCTGCAAAAGTCCAATCCATATCTGCAACATTTCCGCTACTTACTTCAATTCCATTAACCCAACATTTCATGTCTAAATTGTAATTATTACCAACATGTTCTGCTTTGGCTGGCACTTTATATGATTCTAACTCATCAGGTGTAATCATGTAAGGACCTATAACGGTTGAAAAATCTTTTCCTTTTGCGGGGCCAAGGTTTAGTAACATCTCTTCCATTTGCAAGGTTCTTGCACTCATGTCATTCATAATGGTATAACCGGCAATGTAAGCATCTGCTTTATCTGCGCTTATATTTCTTCCTTTTTTTCCAATAATTGCAGCTACTTCAAGTTCAAAATCTAATTTTTGAAAATGGTCTGGCATGCACCACACCTCACCTGGCCCTTGAACGGCATTGTGATTGGTAAAATACATGATAGGATAAGAGTCAAATTCTGGAATCATGGGAACTCCACGGTTTCTTCTTGCCGCTGCAACGTGTTGTCTAAAAGCGTAACCATCTCTGCAACTGGTTGGCTGTGGAACAGGCGCTAATAGATGCGCTTGACTGAATGAAATACCATTTTCAACAATTTTACCTTCTTTTATGTTTCGTTCTAATTCACGTAAAGCATCCATTCCTCTCTCTTCTTGATTAAGGAGTGTAAGCATATTGTTTGGCAATGCATTGTTTTGTGCATTGACATCAAAAATCAAATTATTGACAATAATTCCTAATTTAGGATTATTGTTATTTAAATAAGTGACTAATTTCATATTAAAATGTTTTTAAAAATCCTTTCAATCCCATAATGTTTGGAACACTCATGTTATCTTTGCCTTTTTGGTTAGACAAGTATATAGAGAACCAATCTGTAATATGTATACATTTGTAGATTTCCATTAAAGAATAATTTTGTAGGGGTAATTCATACACTTTATTATTGGTATCAACCAGTAATTTTTTGAGGTATGCAAAACGTCCGTTATTTCTGTCGTTGGTATTGCTATTGATGAATATAAAGTTAGAAGACAATTCACCATAATAAGTTTCAAAAACATTATGATTAGCTTCAGGTAATACATTCACAAAAGCTTCAGTTTTTGCATTTTCTTGAATTTGTTGACAAAATCTAACTCCAATAGCTTCAGTTTGATTGTCTGTAACTATTGTAAATTTATTATCAGGATAAGGGCTAAAAAATTCAATCATTTCTTTCGCTTTAGTTTTCATTGATTCAATATCGTTGTAAAACGATAAAACGCCTTCCAATTCAGTTCTTAGAGAAAGATTAAATAATTCAGATAAAATTAAAATGTTATAGGACAATGAAAATCCTAAAGCCATTCTTGGTTGATAACCTAATTCAACCATGTAAGTTTTTACTTGGTCTTTTGTTGCCAATTCCAATAACTCACCACCAGAGGTAATGCAAACCATTTGACATCCCAAAGATTTTGCTTGTTGATACATTGCTAATGTTTCTTCAGTTGTGCCACTATATGAACTTAATATTACAAATGTATTTTTAGAAGTATATGAAGGCAATGAATAATCGCTTATTACTTCAATAGGTAAAGATGATTTGTTAGAGAAGATAGTTTTTACAATTCTTCCACCAATTCCTGAACCTCCAAGACCTGCAATAACGATGTTATTGAATTGAGAATGAGAAAATCCATGAGGACTACTGTGGTCAAGTGCAAACTGTATTTGATGATTGAAATTTTCTAAAGCAGATTCGTGAGTTATTATAGACATAAAAGGCAAAAATAATTAATAATTTTGAAGAGTTGCGTGATTTTTTTAATTTGTTTTAAATATTGACAATTTTGTAACAGTTCGATAATAAACAAAGAAACCCGCATGAAGCGGGTTCTTAAATATATTTGTAAATAAATATTAAGCTTGGTCTTCTAAAACGATACCTGAAACCTCTTTATATGGAGATTGTATATAAACCATTTTCTTAACGTTTTTCAAGTTTGTTTTTCTAACTCTAGTAAACTCTTTATTTCTTCTATCTTTTCTTTTTAATCTGGTTACAGCCATGACATTATTTTTTAGGTCTGCAAATATAGACTTATTTATGATAAAATCAAACAATAATAACAAAATTTTACCTAGGCTCTAAAACAGCAAAAGGAATGAGCATTTCTTCTAGTGAAATACCCCCGTGTTGAAAGGTATTGGAGTAATATTTTACATAGTAATTGTAGTTGTTGGGATACGCAAAAAAATCATCTTCCTTACACACAATAAAGGATTGACTTACATTAACTTTAGGCAAAAAAGCTGATTCTGGTTTTTTTATTTCAAAAACTTCTTTGGCTTCATAACTCAAATTCTTGCCTTGTTTGTATCTTAAGTTGGTATTGGTGTTTTTATCCCCTATTACTTTTACAGGTTTATCAACCCTAACAGAACCATGGTCTGTGGTTATTATTACTTTGCATTTTTTCTCTGACATCAATTGCATCACTTCCCATAATGGCGAATGCCTAAACCAACTTTCTGTAACAGAACGATATGCAGCTTCGTCTTCTGCCAATTCCCTTATAATACTAACATCTGTCCGGGCATGACTGAAGGCGTCAACAAAGTTATAAACGATTACATTGATGTAGTTTTTGAATAAATTATTGATGTTATCAACCAAGTTTTTACCTCCATCTAAATTGGTAACTTTTGTGTAACTTGTTTTACCTACTATCCTTAATCTTCCTAATAAATCATTGAAAAAATCTTCTTCAAAATTATTCTTACCTCCTTCATCTTCATCATTACTCCATTTTGTAGGGAAACGCTTTTCAATTTCTGAAGGCAGCAAACCACTGAAAATGGCATTTCTACAATATTGTGTTGTGGTAGGTAATAATGCTAAATATTGGTCGTCTTCTATGATTTTAAACTTCTCTTTAATAATTGGAGCTATTGTTCTCCATTGGTCTAATCGCAAATTATCGATTAATATAAAAAAGGTTGGAACTTCCTCGGTTAATTGAGGAACTATTTTTCTTCTAAACAAATTATTACTCATTACAGGCCCATTTTCTCCTGTAGGCTGTAAATAATTGATATAGTTTTTGGTTATAAATTTGCTAAAATTGTGGTTGGCTTCTTTTTTCTGACTTTCATAAATCATATTCATGCTTTTATCAGAAGATCTTCCTAACTCTAATTCCCAAAAAATCAACTTATTATAAACTTCTTTCCATTCATCCAAACTAGAATTATCCATCATCATGTTGGTTAAATTTCTAAAATCTTGCTGATAGTTTTGAGTAGTTTTTTCGGTAACCAATCGCGATTTATCTATGATTTTCTTAATAGAATGAAGAATTTGATGGGGATTAACTGGTTTGATTAAATAATCCGAGATTTGTGAGCCAATAGCATCGTCCATAATATACTCTTCTTCGCTTTTGGTTATCATTATCACCTTCACATCATTGTCTATAGCCTTTATTTGTTTAAGAGTTTCTAATCCAGTAATACCTGGCATGTTTTCGTCTAAAAACACAATGTCCGGACGTTCGCTGATGGTTTTTGAAATGGCTGAATTCCCATTATTTACCGTTATAATCTCATACCCTTTTTGTTCAAGGAATAAAATATGCGGTTTTAATAAATCGATTTCATCATCCGCCCAAAGTATTTTTATTTTATCGGTTCTCATTTATCTTCTGTTTGAATTGATGTAGGCAGTTCCTAATAGTTCATCGTATTGCATGAATTGATTTTTGTGATAAATCATAATGTGGTAATCATTTTCTGTAGCACTAAAATCACCTTCTGTTTGTTGTAAATTCACTGATTGATCGTCATTTACGGTTACATAATGGTAGTTGTAATAAGCTTGTTTTAACAACATTGATTTTTCATATTGCCCAAACTTTTCATTCCACTCCAATTTAAACTCTTCTTTAATTTGCCAATCACTTACTTCTCCAAATATATAAACATCTTTTTCTAGCTTATCGCTAACAAAAGTAAAATATACTTGCGCATAATCACTTTCGATTTCTCCTTTTACACCACCATCTCTATTGTCAACAACATATTTACCATTGAAATCAATTGTTTGTAAGTAGGGTAAATTTATTTTAGTTGCATCGTTATATAGAACGACATTTTTTAAATTACCCTCCATGTATTTTCTTCTGACATTGAAACTCAAAAATCTTAAACTTCTAATATCAAAATATCTAAACTCATTTCCTCCGGTAAAAAGATTGTTATCCTCATAATCGTAGTCCAAAATTTTACCATTCACAAATCGGGGTTTTAAATTCGTCTTGGCATTATCCCATCTTAGGTTTTGAATGATAGTCGCTTTAATATCCATCATCGGATTTGGGACTCTATTTTCACCAATATTTACAGTAAAATCAACTTCTTGTTTAATAAATCTATCTGCGGCATTGGTCGCTATTTTTACGCTAGGATTAATTACAAATTTATCATCAACAACCATAAATCGACGGCTTAGGATAATATCTTGTTCATCGAAATTACGGTAAACAACCAATAAATAATTGCCCGATAAAGTAGGTTTCATTTCATCTGATGGAAAAGAAACACCATAGTGCGTAAATACCTGAAATGTTGAAGTTGAGAACGAATATTCTAAAATATTTTGGAAGAAATTACCAGCAAGGTATTCGTTTTTTTTCAAGTTAGACGGTTTCCAATCTGAAGAGCAATGAATAAAAGTAAACTGATAATTATCGTTTTCGGGCATTAAATCATCAAATTCTAATCTTAATTTTTGTTGACTATTTAAGTCAATAGCAGGAAATCTTTCGTATGAATTATCCTGCGTTATAAGCACTGTTTTAATATTACTCTCATAGGTTGTATTGATATACTGCAAGGGTAAATATGCCGCTTGTGTCTGAGAAATAATAAAATAGAATAAAATTAGGTAGATAGATTTCATCTTATAATGGTTTAATAACTTAAAAGTTGTTCAAATATTGTTTCAAACGATGTGTTTTTTTCATCAATTTGAGATTTTAATATTTTATATTCCTCAGAAAGTGTGCCAATTACCTTAGGATCATTGGTTTCTGAGAGCTTTAATTCAATGTCAGACTTTTTAAGATTCAATGATTCCAATTCTTTTTCAATCTGATCTAATTGTTGCTGAATTTGTTTTTTTTGTTTGTCAGACTCTGAATTGGGGTTTTTCTCTGCTGTTTTTGTTACGGCTGTATAAGAAGTTTCATTTTTCTTAGCATTTGCAGATTCTTGTTTCATTGCCAACTCTCTTTCTTGCATGTAAAACTTCCATTCATCGTAGGTTCCTAAATATTCTTTTATCTCACCATTTTCTATCCACCATATTTTGTTTGCAATTTGTGAAATAAAGTGTCTGTCGTGAGAAACTGTTATAAATGAACCCTCATAGTCTTGTAAAGCTTGAATTAATATATTCATACTTTGAATATCCAAGTGATTCGTTGGCTCATCGAGCAATAAAAAATTGGCTTCGTAAATAAGGGTTTTGGCAAGTGCAACTCTGGCTTTCTCTCCACCACTCAATACTTTAATTTTTTTGAAAACATCATCACCTGTAAACAAGAAACATCCTAAAATCGTTCGTAATTCATTTTCAAGTTTTGCGGAACCCATGTCTGAAAGTTCCTGCAGTATTTCTTTTTGTACATTCAATGATTCCAATTGATGCTGTGCATAAAACGTTTTAATTAAATTATAACCATATTCAACCGCGCCTGATTGGGTTCCTTCGCTTTGGTCTATTATTCTTAATAAGGTCGATTTTCCCTTTCCGTTTGCACCAATTAATGCAATTTTATCACCACGGTCAATGGTTGCATTAGCTTGTTTAAAAATCAATTGGGTGCCGTAAGTTTTACTAATGTTTTTTAATTCAACCAAAACTTTTCCGGGTTGTTGTTTAATCTTAAACTTCAGATTCATAACCGCTTCATCGTTTTGAACTTCTTCTATTCGTTCAATTTTATCAAGCATTTTCATTCTACTTTGTGCCATTGTAGCCTTACTTGCTTTGGCTTTAAAACGGTCAATCAGTTTTTCTTGTTGTTTGATAAATTGTTGTTGATTTTCAAACGCCCTTTGTTGAAGGTCATCACGTTCTACTTTTTGAGTTAAATAGCTAGAGTAATTGCCTGTATAAACATAAACTTTCTTATTAGCAACTTCTACAATCTTGTTAATCATTTTATCCAAAAACTGTCTATCGTGAGATACTATAATAACAGTTCCTTCATAAGATTGCAAGTAGTCCTCCAACCATTCAATAGATGGTAAATCCAAGTGATTCGTAGGCTCATCGAGTAACAACAAACGGGGATTTTGCAACAAAAGTTTTGCCAACATAACACGCATTCTCCAACCACCACTGAACTCAGACAATGGTCTTTTTAAATCCACAGTTTTAAAACCTAAACCTTCCAGAATTTCTTCAGTTTTGAATTGAATATTATAACCATCTAAGGCTTCGAATTCTTCTTGTCTATTACCCAAAGCATTAAGAACCTCATCTGAATAATCGTATTCCAAACGAATCATTATTTCATCGATTTCTTTCTGTAATTGAAGGGCCTTGTCAAACGCCTGAAGAGCAACATTAAAGATGCTTTCATTGCTTTCATAACTAAGCAAGTCCTGATTTAAAAAACCAATGGTACAATCTTTAGATTTCGACAAACCACCTTCTGTAGGTTGGTATTCGCCTGTTATAATTCTTAATAATGTTGATTTCCCTGTTCCATTCTGTCCAACTAAACCAATGCGCTCGCCTGGTTTTATTTGCCAATTTACATCTCTATAAAGGTATCTACCTCCAAAGTCAAAAGAAAGTTCGTTAAGTGTGAGCATTTAATCTTGCAAAGATATGGAATATAAAGATTATATGCCATTTAGAAGTCGTAAAAATTGAAAGTTTACTTTATTTCATCTTCATCCTTTTTACATAAAAAGGCATTAGTAATTGTGAAAAATCCTGTGCTGTGTCAATTTTATTGTAATCTATCTTAAATTGCACACACTTTTCCTTGATTGATTTTTCAAACTCCTTAGTTTTATTTAGGAAATTCTCTTTCACTTCATTGGGAAATAACTTGAGCTCCTCTCCTGTTTCAATGTCAGTAAATCGGTAGGGTCTGTTTTCAAATTCAAAATCTGATTCTGTTTTTTTATCCCCTATATGGAAAACAATGATTTCGTGTTTTTTGAATCTCATGTGTTTCAATGCATCAAATAAGGCATTTGAATTTTCGACATCGTCGAACATATCACTAATAATAACGACCAAACTTCTGCGGTGTATTTTTTCTGCAATTTGGTTAAGCACTTCTGCTACATTAGTAGTCGTTTTCTCTGGCTTAGTATTTACAATACTTTGCAATTCATTTATTATCAACCTGTAGTGACTTAATGAAGAACGTGTATCTGAGGTAAATTGAATTTTACTATCGAATGTGGTTAATGAAAATGCATCTCTTTGTTTTTTTAAGATGTTTCCAATAACTGCAACTGCCATTGCTCCAAATTTTATTTTATCCAAACTTTCTGAGGGATAATACATGCTTGACGAAACGTCTAAAAGCAGGTGACACCTTAAATTAGTCTCTTCATCGTATTTCTTGATAAATAATTTATCGGTTCTACCATATAATTTCCAATCAATATTTTTGGTTGATTCTCCCGTGTTATATAAACGGTGTTCGGCAAATTCAACCGAAAATCCGTGAAAAGGACTTTTATGTAATCCTGTAATAAATCCTTCCACAACCTGACTTGCAAGAAAATCTAAGTTTTCAAAACGCGAACCTATTTCTTGCAAATTCATAGTTTATTCAAATAAAAACGTTTTTGATTTCAATAAATAAGGAGATAAAAACACGTCACCTTTTGGTAATTCAATATTTGAATGGTAATTTACAATGAATTGCTCCAATACAGAAGATGTTTTTAACGGTCTTCGATATTCAAATGCCATCATAGCTGTAAAAGCTTCTATAGCAATAACTTGTTTTACATTTTCAATAACTTTGTAAAGCTTAGTTGCAGCATTTGAACCCATACTTACATGGTCTTCTTGTCCATTGCTACTTACAATGCTGTCTACACTTGCAGGTGTGCACCACTGTTTGTTTTGGCTAACTATACTTGCAGCGGTGTATTGCGCAATCATTAAACCGCTTTCCAAACCACCATTTGTAGTTAAGAACATTGGCAATCCTCGTTCTCCCCCTACTAATTTATAAATTCGTCTTTCAGATATATTAGCCAATTCTGCCATTGCAATAGCTGCAAAATCGAGTGTTAACGCCAAAGGTTGACCATGAAAATTACCTCCACTAATCACTAAATTATCTTCAACAAACACATTGGGATTGTCTGTCACTGAATTTATTTCATTCATTATAACTTGTTTCACATAATTCATGGCATCCCAACTTGCGCCATGTACTTGTGGTATACATCGGAACGAATAAGGGTCTTGAACTTGAGTTTTAACTTTGCTTACTATTTCACTTCCCTGTACCAGTGATTTAAGTTGATTGGCAATAAACGATTGACCACTTTGTTTGCGAATTTGATGAACTTGTGGTAAAAACGGTTCAATTCTACAATCAAAAGCCTCGAATGAAAGGGCCACTACATAATTCAATTGCTCGAATATACGTTCCGAATCCATAACCATTTGTAACCCGTATGCTGACATAAATTGTGTGCCATTGATTAATGCCAAACCTTCTTTAGCAGTCAAAGTTAAAGGTTCCAAATTGTATTTTTTAAGAACGAAATCCGCTTCAACAATTTTTCCTTCATACCAAACAAACCCTTCACCTATTAATGGCAAGCAAAGATGTGCTAATGGTGCTAAATCACCTGAGGCGCCAAGTGAACCTTGTTGATAAACCACTGGTATGATTGATAAGTTATAAAAATCAATAATTCTTTGAATGGTTTGAAGTTGTACGCCTGAATGACCGTATGACAAGGACTGTGCTTTGAGCAACAGCATAAGTTTAACGATATGAGTGGGTACTAATTCTCCTGTTCCACAAGCGTGCGAACGCAACAAATTGTATTGCAAATGATGTAAATCCTCATTTGAAATTGAGGTGTTACAAAAAGCCCCAAATCCAGTGTTTACGCCATATATCAATTCATTAGTATTGTTGATTTTATTTTGCAAATACTGAAAACAAGACTCTACTCTAATTTTTGCTTGTTCACTTAAGGAGATTGGAACTTGATTTTGTACAAGTTCTATTAATTGATTTAAATGTATTTCTTCGCCAATTACCAATTTTGAATGCATTTTACTTTATCGCTTTAAACAATCTGTTCCATCTAACTTTTACATAATCATTGCCATCAGTTCCCGGTTTAGGATTATCGGCATGTTTGTATTGAATACTAAAGAAAACAAACAAAGGTTTTCCTACAATATGATTTTCAGGCACATATCCCCAAAAACGCGAATCGAGTGAATTGTCTCTGTTATCTCCCATCATCCAATAATAATCCATTTTGAAAGTATAGGATTCTATCGCTTCACCATTCAAATAGGGCGTACTTCCACGTAATTCAAAGTTTTCATTGCCTTCATAATTTACAATAGCACGGTAATACAAATAGAAATTATTGGCATTAATTTTAACAGATTCTCCCCTTCGTGGCAAATAGATTGGCCCAAAATTGTCTTTATTCCAAGGATGAATTTGCATTTCGTCAGGGAAAGCATTGGTAGATTTGGATAGTAATTGAGTTTTTCTTTTAATAGAATCTACTTTGATTACTGATGCATACTGACTAGGTTCAATCATTTTTTCATCCATCATTACCAATAAGTTTTCTAAGTTTGAACTTAATGGTTGACTGTAAATTACTCCCAATTTTCTTAAATCATCGTCTGATAATTTTTGACCTGCTTTTACACTAACAATAGCATTGAAGTCTAAATAATCTGGGGCAAAGTGATTCCCTTTACTTGGAGATAAGTCTTGTTTCACGTAATCTATCTTAAAATCACGATTAATTGCTTCTAAATCTTCCAAACAAACAGAGATTGCTACTGTGCGATTGTCAATAAATACATAATCATAGATGTCGTATTCTTTGGTTAATGTTTCAGCTGTAGGGATAGTTGAGTTAGGTTTGAATTTAATAAAATAACGGTTTAATTGTTTCGGTGGTTGATAACCCAATTGTCCATTAATATACAATTTGCCATTTACTATAGAAAGCGTATCTCCGGGAACTCCCACACATCTCTTTACATAGTTTTGCATTTTATCAGGAGCTCTTACTGTTGGGTCTAATTGATCCCAAGGCACATTAAATACAACAGGGTCATTGCGTTTTATGTTTTGAAAACCAGGTAAACGCATGTATGGTAAATGTATTAAATCAGAATAAGCTTTTGCTCCCAAAATATCTTGATGTACCAAAGGAAAAGCAATTGGGGTAATTGGAAAACGAGGACCGTAATTCATTTTACTTACAAAAAGAAAATCTCCCACCAACATACTGTCTTCCATTGAAGAAGTTGGAATTTTATAAGGTTCTAATTGGAATGTACGAATAATATAGGCTACGACAAACGCAAAAAACAAAGCATCAGCCCATTCTCTTTGCATTTTTTTAGGAGCACTTAGGTATTTTTTTCTGAACTCAGGGGTTCTACTAGCACCCAAAAAAGGTGTTTTTGAGTCGAGTCCTATTTTTATGTAGGAATAAAATGGAAATAAAACGCCAACAACTTGTTCTACAAACTTGAATTTACCAAAACTTTCAAGTAGGTCTATCACCAAAGAGAACCAAATAATGACATTTGCTGCAGGAATAAGACTCCAAATCATCCAAGTTTTGGGTCTTCCAACGAGTTGTATCCATGGCCAATTACACAACACAGGAACAAAGGCTAACCAAGCATGCTTAACACCTGCATTTCGAAACATTAAAAACAATCCTATGCGAGTCGCAAGGAAAAGTGGAATGTAAACAATTAGAAAAATTGATATATTAGTTGGATTCATTATATTATTGCGATTAAAAACCTATTAAATCATTCATGGTAAATACTCCTTTTTTTCCAACCATCCATTCTGCGGCGACAACAGCACCAATTGCAAATCCAGAACGGTTGTGGGCGGTATGTTTTATTTCAATATCATCTATTGCAGAGGAATAAGTTACAGAGTGCGTCCCCGGAACGTCGTCTTTGCGAATAGCATCTATACTTAATTGATTTTCAGAAGTGTATTCGTTAGACAAAACCCATTCTGACTTACGACTTAAACTATTTAAAACACCTTGTGCTATAGTAATAGCAGTTCCACTTGGGGCATCCAACTTCTGGGTATGATGAATTTCTTGAATACTTACATTGTATTCAGGTAAGTTATTCATAGCTTGAGCTAAAATCTTATTGATATGAAAAAACAAATTGACACCAATACTAAAATTAGTAGCTGTCATCAATGCCCCTTGGTATTGTTTACAAGCATTAGATATTTGATCATAAGCGTTGTACCATCCTGTAGTGCCCACTACAACTGGAACTTTACTTTCAAAACATTTAAGGATATTATTAACAGCACTTTCGGGACGAGAAAACTCAATGGCCACATCACAATCAGAAAGTTTATTCCAATCATTTTCAGTTGCATCTACATCAATAATCAAATGAATGTTGTGTCCTTTGTCTTGGGCAATAGTTTCTATCATTTTGCCCATTTTACCATAACCTATAATTGCAATTTTTAATCTTTTTGGCATTTTGTTATAAAATGCAAACTTACTTGATTTATTTAATAGTTCAAATACCAGTTAGACAAAGCCTAAATTTAACATGATAAAACCTGTGAATAAAATGTATTTTTGCAGCCCAAAATGTTAAAAAAGGCTTTAATTATTGTTATTCTCATTGCTTGTTGGAGACTCCAAGCGCAAGATACTATAAATAACAAATTACAAGCTCAATTTATAGATGAACCTATTAAAATAGATGGAAATCTAAATAAAATAGTATGGAAAAATGCTGCAAAAATTAACGATTTCACCCAAAGAGAGTTAATTCAAGGTGCTAAATCGACTGAAAAAACAGAAGTTGCCATTCTGTTTAGTAACGATAAAATGTATGTTGGTATTTGGTGTTATGACAACCAACCTAAAGAGATAATTGCGAAGGAAAACAAACGTGATTTCAATTATAATATCGATGATAACTTTATTTTTATTATTGATACCTACAATGACAAAAGGAATGGTTTTATGTTTGTTACCAATCCCAATGGTGCGCGTGCAGACTTACAAGTGTTTAACA
Organism: Chitinophaga pinensis; assembly: GCA_945871905.1. Lineage (GTDB taxonomy): Bacteria > Bacteroidota > Bacteroidia > NS11-12g > UBA955 > JABMMZ01. The sequence continues at coordinate 30,582 of CAMBXL010000004.1, read as the reverse complement.
ACGGCGTCTCAACTAATATTTTTTGGAATGGGGTTTGGAATGTCAAAACTACCGTTAATTCCGAGGGTTGGTTTGCCGAAATGGAAATTCCGCTCTATACTTTAAAATACAGGGCAGACATAAAAGAGCAAGTTTGGGGTATTAATTTTGAACGAAATATACGCAGAAAAAGAGAACAGGTTAGATGGAAAGCTTGGAACAGGAATAACCGTATAGAGCAAGTAAATTTGGCAGGAGAATTACATGGTTTAAACCAATTAAGTAACAAAAAATTCGTTGAGATAAAACCTTATGCCATAGGCGGTGGTGAAAGAGCTAACTCTAAAATTAGACCTGTTGGAAATTTGGGTGGAGATGTTAATTATTTGATTACGCCAACCTACCGCCTCAACCTAACTTTCAATACAGATTTTGCTCAAGTGGAGGCCGATCAACAACAAGTTAATATTACAAGATTTCCTTTGTTTTTCCCAGAACTGAGAGAGTTTTTTTTAGAAGGCGAAGATTATTTCAATTTTGGTTTTGGTGGCAATCGCATTATCCCCTTTTACACTCGAAAAATAGGATTAAACGAACAAAGACAAACAGTTCCAATTATTGCAGGTGCCAGAATATTAGGCAAAGAAAACCGACAAACCTTAGGATTAATGAGTTTACAAACGGCCGAAACTCCTTCACAATTGTCCACCAATTATACTACCGCAAGTTGGAGGCAAGATATCGGCAAACAAAGTGTTATTGGCGCTATGACGACACACAAAATCGACAAAAATGCTTGGCACTCAACCACGGGTGTCAATGGAAGATATAGTACATCCAAATTCCTTGGCAACAAAAATTTAGACATTGGAGGCGCCTACATACAGTCACACGAACACGATACCACATTCAATCGTCAGGCTTATGCTTACAGAGCATTTGTACATTATCAAAATGACTTTTTAACTATCTTTGCTTCAAACCAAAAAAGCCCTGCTGCTTTCAACCCCGAAATGGGATTGATGCGAAGACGCGATTTTAAAGAATCATTTGCGTTAATCAACTTAAAACCTAGACCTAAAAATTGGCTGAAATGGATTAGACAATTTGATTTTGTGCCAACCGGATTAACCTATACCCAATACAACAACGACAACAGTGTTCAATCTTTTGAATATCAAATTAGATATTTAGGTTTTGAAACAAAAAAAGGAGAAAAAATTGGGTTTGACTATAAAATAATGGCAGAGGGATTAAAAGATAGTTTTTCTATTTCAGAGGGTATTTTAATTCCTGACTCAACTTATTGGTGGAGGCAATACGAATTTGAGATTAGCACCTTTACTGGCAGAACATTATCGATGTACAATAAATTAATTACGGGTCAATTTTATGATGGCAAGTCGCTACAAACAACGAGTGAAGTACTATGGCGCGCCAACAAACATTTTAACTTATTGGTGAGGTACAACCACAATAACGTAAGGCTTCCGTCAGGTTCATTTCAAATCAATTTATTAAGCACAAGATTGGAATATGCAGTTAATCCAATGGTTTTTGGTTCTGTTCTCTCACAATGGAATTCAGCAGCAGATGAATTCAGTATGAATTTTAGGCTACAAGTTATTCCTAAAGTGGGAACTGATTTTTACTTTATAGTCAACCAAATTTACGACACTTCTTCTGGCGCATTCAATCACATGCGAACCACAGTTTTAGGGAAGTTGGTTTGGCGATTTATGCTTTAATAAATAAATCATATTTATATTTTATTTTTATGATTCATCATCAATATGAAAACGCATCATTAATCGATGTACAATAGGTGTTACAAAAATTGCAAGTGAGCTAAGAAAAACAACCCCACTATAAATTGCATAAATCCATGAAAAAAGTTTGACCATCTTGTTTTTGCACCATTTTTTATATTAGCTGAACTACGGGCCACTTCTGAAATCATTGGTAGTCCACCTAAAAATGCAGCAATAGTATTCCCTATTCCAACGGCAATTAAATCTTTGTCATTGTTTGACTTTCTTTTGTATGGGTCTAATATATCTACGGATTTTACTGTCAATAATGATTCTAAACTACCAACCAACGCAAACATAATAACATACTTTATAAACAACCCCAGTTGAGATAACCCATCAAAATTGGCATTGTATTTAACATAATCAAATAAGTTCCCAATATTTACCAATGCGTAGGAAGGTTCTGTATATTGGAAATTGAACATCAATTCGGCAGGTATAGCAATCAATAAAACAATTAATGGGGCCGGAATTTTCCTTAAAAACAATACCGGAATTTTGTGCCAAGTCATCATAATAAACAAACTAACCACACCTATTAATGTCGCTTTAGCATCTAAATGTTTGATATAAAAGGGTATTTCTAACAATAAATCTATTGGCGATTTTCCTTTTGTTAACATAGGATCGATGTCCAATAGAACCGGAATTTGTTTTAATATTATAATAAGACCAATGGCAGCCAACATTCCGTGAATAGTAGACAGGGGGAAGAAATCTACTAATTTACCTAGTTTTAAAAAGCCAAATAGTATTTGAACCAAACCTGCAACAACCATTATTCCACAGGCAATTTGCCAGCCTGTTTCTCCACCACCAAAATCAGACACCGCACTAGCAACTATCACTATTAAGCCAACAGCCGGACCTTTAATAGTTAAATGCGAACCCATAAATAAACTAACAACTAGTCCTCCAATAATGGCAGTTAATAACCCTGTTGCTGGAGGAAATTCAGAAGCTTTGGCTATACCTAAACTTAATGGTAAAGCCAACAAAAACACAACGAAACCAGATATAGCATCCGTTTTATAATTTTCTTTTAATCCTGCTATCCCATCTTTGGGGATATGCATTTCATTTTTTTTCATTTTTTTAAATAATTTATTAGTCTTTTTTACACTTTAAAAAAGACAAAAAAAGCAGTTTTTACACTAGCTTAATGAATAAATCTTTAACTGATGATACAATAAGTATTTAGGTGATTTATTTAAATAAATGACTTGTGACTGTCTGTATGACTCAAATTGACATGAATTTAAAACAAAATGTAATCTATTGCGATTATCTAAAACACCAAAACAGCCATTAGAATATTCCTTATTTTCCTTTTCTTCTTCTGATTTTACGGCCTCTACTAAGTCGTACAGTTCTGATGATATTTTAAAGTCGTCACTTGAATTATTAAATTCAGTATCATTATTACTAAAATTGTAACCCTTACCTATTAAAAAGGAAGACAGTATTGTTATCGAATAAATCAAAATCATTATTGTAAAAATTTTACATTGATGAGTTCTGATATTTGATAGTACTTTTTTCAAATTGGAATTAAATTCGATGCAAATGTAATTAAATTCCAATATCAAAATACAACTTATTAAAAATCATTGAACTATTTTTTTTATGATATTGACTAAAATACAGCCTAATTGGTTTAAATTTGTACAGCGTTGTTTGTCCAATGAAACTCACTCTTATTAAATCCGAAAAAGACCTCTCCTTTTATTCTGCCGATACCGAAAGCAGTTTAAAACTTCCATTTGTCGGAAAAGTAAGTGCCGGATTCCCCTCGCCTGCCGAAGAATACACCGAACTAAGTTTGGACCTCAACCAAAGTTTAGTAAAAAACCCAAGTTCTACTTTTTATGCCCGTGTTAAAGGCTCATCAATGATAGATGCAGGAATTAAAGAAGGTGACATCTTGGTTATAGACCGTTCCTTGGAACCTAGCAATGGCAAAAAAGCAGTTTGCTATATCGATGGAGAATTTACACTCAAAACGATAAAAAAAGAAAAACAGAAACTTTGGCTTTTGCCCGCTAATCCCGACTACAAACCTATAGAAATTAAAGAAGAAAACGACTTTGTTATTTGGGGTATCGTTACTTATGTCATTCACAAAATGTAACCCTTATGTTTGCATTAATCGACTGCAATAATTTCTATGCCTCTTGTGAGCGTGTATTTAATCCTTCCCTCAATGGAAAACCTATTGTAGTGCTGTCGAATAATGACGGTTGTGTTATAGCACGAAGCAATGAAGCCAAAGCACTTGGTATTAGAATGGGCGCTCCCGCTTTTGAAATTAAAGCGGAGATAGAAAAACACCAAGTTCATGTATTTTCGTCCAATTACGCCTTGTACGGTGACATGAGTCAACGTGTTATGCAAACCCTTTCTGAATTTTCTCCTGACATTGAAATTTATTCCATAGATGAAGCTTTCTTAAGTCTACACGACTTTAAAAATACGCCTTTGCAAGCTTATGCTTCTTTGATAAAGAAAACCAGTTTTAGAAACACCGGTATTCCTGTAAGTGTGGGCATAGCACCTACCAAAACACTTGCCAAAGTAGCGAATAAAATAGGCAAAAAACACCCTTCTAACAGTGGCGTGTATGTGATAGATACCGAAGAAAAACGTATTGAATCCCTAAAAAAGACAGATGTTGCGGATGTTTGGGGTGTCGGTCGGCAATATGACAAATTCCTGAAAGCCCATCAAGTAAATACCGCTTACGACCTGTCACGCTGTAGTGAACAATGGATAAAAAGCAAGATGTCTGTGGTAGGACTTAGAACAGTGAAAGAACTGAATGGTATTTCGTGCCTCGACCTCGAAATGCACGCACCTAGTAAACAAACTATTTGTGTGTCTAGGTCGTTTGGAACGATGTTGAATGACAAAGCACCTATTGCCGAAGCGGTAGCCAATTATGCCTCGCGATGTGCTGCCAAACTTAGACACCAAAAAACCTGTGCCAGCCAAATCCTTATTTTCATACACACCAATCCGTTTAGGAAAGATTTACCACAGTACAGCCGAAGCATTTCTATTCCTTTGCCTGCCGCCACTAACAGCAGCATAGAACTTATAGAACATGCCCTTAGAGGTTTGGATACCCTTTACAAAAAGGAGTATTATTACAAAAAAGCAGGTGTTATTGTAAGCGAAATTGTGCCTGAAGATAATGTTCAACACCGCTTGTTTGACACTATTAACAGAGACAAACACAAAGCAGCGTTGTCTGTATTAGATAAATTAAACCGACAATACGGCAAAGACACCGTAAAAATAGCCTCACAAGGGTTTACGAAACGCTGGCAACTGAAGCAGGAAAAACTGTCACCCAATTACACGACCAATTGGAACGATTTAATTGAAGTTAAAATAAACCATTAAAATGGTTTAATTAACTCACGGATTCAACATAACCCATGGTTTGAACAAAGCCAGAGGCGGTGTGATAGATTACTCGCAAGATGCGAGCGAGAAAGGGGGCTCAATAAAGAAAAATTAAAAGCATTACTTTCCTGAAGAATAGTTCTTTTCGAATTTGTTGTAAATAACCAAAATAGAAAGTCCAAACAATACTGCAACTATAACCAATATATTGTTCATAAGCCCTTCGGTTGAAAATGACAGCCTAATTAAGATGGTAGAAATGATAAAGCCTGAATTTCTGATTATTAAGTGAAATTTATCGGTGTAGAAAAAGGAAACTAAAAGCAAAACAACATCCACAATAACCAAAACAGTGAAAAACTGATCAAAAAACACATGGTTGATGTTTTGAAAAGATTCTCCAGATTTTTCAACAGAAATATAAGCTTCAATTATCCAAGAAGCAAAGGAGTAAAGGGCCAAAATTAAAACAACAGGAACTAAAACAGAGGCAATGTATTTTTTTATCTTGGTGTACCTTAGTGTTTTTTCAAGCTCAGCATCATCGTTGTCTAATTTTGTATCTTTCTTTAAACTCTGTTTGTAAAACAAAAAGATTAGGAAAAACAACAAAAGAGAGGTCACAATGTCATAAGTAAATTGTAAATCATATTTGATAGTCAACCAATCGGGCGAAATTTTAAGATTAGACAAATCCTTGAACAGACGCCTCATAATTATCAATAGAATAATTTCGTATTGTTTGTTGATGTAGGTTGTAAGGGACTGTGGAAGATAATAAATAAGCAAATACACCTCATAAACAAGAATAAAGGAAAATGGTGTGTAGATGGATGATATTGGACTTTCGAGCAGACTCGATGATTTGTTTAGAGATATTAAATCAAAATTGACGAGCAATATAATGATGAGATGGACAAAAAAGCTTAGAAGGGCAATGATTAAAAATATTTTTTCAATACGACTTCTTGTGTTTGGCGAAAGGAATAGTTTATGAAAAAAATCTAATTTAAAGGTCATTGTTTGGGTTGGGGTTTAAGTCGAATAATGAAGATAATTATGAAACAAACAAACAAATATATTTAATTGTTTGTTTAAAATTTAAAAAAAACATTAGATTCATTAATTTTGTAGTTTTCGGATCAGTAGAAATCAACAACAACGTCTTAATTCAAACCCAACAAAATAGACTCGTCTATTTATTCTCCATTATCTTGGCCAAGTTGACTCTCCGTTTCTAATATTTTTATCTTTGCGCTTGCTATTTTTCTTTTAAGGATGTATGGCATGGCAAGAATCGCCAATAAACTTAATAGCGACAATGGAATGGTGAAATACAATGAAAACTGAACCCAATTGTAGTTCCAAAAGATTACATATAGTACCACAGAAATGGAATTTCTAATTCCCCATAAAACTAGCTTCTTTTTTTGGTAAGCAGGGTCTAAAATTTTATTGGCTGAAGCTTGTTCTAACTCCCTATTAAAACCCTCGCTTATTGATTCGTTTTCTTCCATGTTTATTAACTTATATCTATCAGTTGGTTTATCTCATTGCAAATATATTTAAAAACCTGTTTCTTTTTCGCCATTTAATAAAATGCAATTTGGTTAATCTTTAATCAATAAAAAAACCTATCCTTTTTCTTGGATAGGTTTTTTTATTCTAATTCATTTTACTACAAACCGGCAACTACTTTGTCTTTTGGATATTTGACCTCGAATGAAAAACGAAGCTTTTTAATATCCTTTGGTTTAATGTTCATAGCCCATGTGAGTTTACCTGTCACTTCATTGTAAACCGCTTTATCATTATCGATTAACGTTACTTTGATTGCTGGGTCTTTTGAAACAGGGATTTGATCATCTATTTCAAAATCTAAGGCGATGCTTTTGGTATTTCTAATCGTTATTTCAATGGTTTTTGTTACCACTTTAAATTCGCCCAATATGGTTTCTTTGCATTTCTCTTTTACATTTTGACGTTTGATAACTATAGACTTGTCTCTACCCAAATTCACATACAAGGTGTCTTTCAAACTTTCTGGATATACCGAAGTGGTGCCTATGTATGACTCATCAAAGTAGATTCTTGCCATTGCAGGAATTAAGTTCAAATCCTCCCAATTGGAAATTTTACCCATCAAAAATGCATCACTGTCCAACTTAGGAACTGCCAAGTAGGCTAAATTAACGGGCACTTCGATGTTGTTGATTATCACATGGTGCGACTTGTTGTCCGACTGAATGTTGTATTTGGTTTTTATTTCGTATTCGGTTCTAAGTAAGTTACCATTGACCGTGAATAGTTGTTCTATATCACTGTTGTTATTTCCATTCATTTCTACACCTCTTGAATCATCCTCTTGCATATTTATGTTCTGTTCCTTTAAACTTTTACTTGGTAAAGTATTGTAATTTAAAGCATTGGGTGTTTTAGTTTTTTTGTAAAGATTGTCTGTATAACTGTTGGGATAACCAAATACTAAGTTCCATTCATTCAATACAGGTTTGGTGTTTCCAACAGATGGATTACTTGTAGATAAAACCAAAGAGATGTCCTTCCAATTTAAACCTGAGTTTTGATAAACTTGGGCACGATAAATCAATTGTATTTTAGAACTCCCTGAGGTAGATTGTATATCGTATAATGGCATCCAACCTGCATTGGCTATAAAGTATTTTAAAGATAAATTGCCTGTGATTGGAATGGTTGCCTCTACAGTAACTATAATTTGATGAATGGGTGTACTTAAATTGGGGTCAACTATTTGGTGGTTGGATTGAAGATTGATGTAATGGTTGTATCGTGTTTGGAGGTTGTTTCTACGTTTTTCAAATTTATTCAGTTTTTTTTCAATGTTTAACTCCTCTTCGTCTATGTTATTAAGTCGACTTCTAAGCAAATCCAAGCTTTACTTTAACAATTCCAAAGAATCTTTGGCAAACTCCCCTTTTATTAAACGGTTGTTTAATAGCAATTGTCTTTCGCGTTGGTAACCACTCATTTTGTTATTACAATCTTTGATAAGATAAGAAAGATCTTCCAGAGAATCTGTGATTTTATCAATGAGGATTTGATAATTCTGTTCAATTTTGTTGATTTTTGTTTGCTCTGGATAACGCAATGATTTTCTTGAATCGATTACCAAAGCGCCTTTAAAATAAGCGGAAATAGATTGTTCATCAACATAAGGAGAAACCCCTTCAATAATAATTTGGTTAGTTCCTGCCGTTAAATAAATAGATTCAAAGTAAGAAAGCTCTGCACCACTCAGGTATACGGTGGCTTTTTTGGGTTGCGGTTGAATCGTTTTAATAGTTTCTGCAAAAAGAGAACCTGTGGCAAAAAAGGCGAGAATGATAATTAGATTTTTCATACCCTTTATACCTGTCAATTTAAAAAGGTAAATTCATTTATTCAATATAATGCAAAAAAATAGGCTACAATGTTTTGTAGCCTATTAATAGTATTGTTTTTAGGTTTTTATTTAAACTGTATTATCATTCAACCTTTATTTAAACTGTTGAATCACTTTCACCAATTCATGTTTGGGGATAGCGCCGCTTTTTCTCCAAAGCATTTTTCCTTGTTTGAAAACCATAAAGGTTGGTACTCCTTGAATTTGGTAAGCATTGGCTACTTGTGGATTTTTGTCTACATCTATTTTTATAATAGATGCTTGGTCGCCCACTATTTCTTTAACTTCTTTCAACACAGGTGCCATCATTTTACATGGTCCACACCATTCTGCAAAAAAGTCAACCAAAACTGGTTGTTCGCTATTGATAATCTCTGTAAAGTTCATAATTATTGATTGGTTTTAACAGGTTCTTTTTTTAGCATACTCAGTAACAATCCTCCCATAATAGCGCCGTAAACGGTACTGTTTATTGGTTTGGAGGTTATGGCGCACGAACCACTTGCACAACCAACATAATGGTAATACAAATAGCCTCCCGTAGCACCTACTATTACGCCAATAATGACTAGCGCATTTTCCTTAACGAACTTCTTCAAATTCAACATCTTGTATTGATTTATTATTACTTTTTTTAATAGGCGTTGCACAAGCACCACCGGCACAACCAAAACCAAATAAAGCCATAGAAGCAAATAAGCTTCCCATTATTCCTAAGCCCCAATCGTGAACCATCACCCCTTGGGTAATAATAACACCACCCAACACTAATCTTACTATTCTAGCAAAATTCCACTGACTTAAAATTCTATCTTTTAACATTTTTGTTTTTTAATTTAATAAACAGCTCATTACCCTGTCTTTTTTGAAATGAATTGTAACACGGTTCCATTTTCAAAACCTCAAATTGCTCATTAAAACACAACTCATATTCTTCTTTTGTACCTCCAAATGGAGGTCCAGGCGTTTGAAAATGACTGGCAAACAGCAATCCAACTAATAACCCATCAGGCTTTAGTAAATCGCTCATTTTATTGACATATTTCTCTCTCAACGAAGGGTGAAGTGCACAATAAAAGGTTTGTTCTATTATTAAGTCATATTGGGCTTGGTGTTCAAAAAAATCACCTTCTACTATTATTATTGAGGAATTTCCTTTGTGCTTTTCTTGGAGTTGTTGAACCAAGGTTGGAGAAATGTCTATCAATGTTACATTAGTAAAACCTAAGTTTAGTAAATAATCTGCCTCGTATGAATTACCACAACCAGGGATTAAAATACTTATAGATTTGTTTTCTAAAGTATCAAAGTAGGCTTTTAGGGGAGGCGAAACCTCCCCTAAATCCCACCCTATTTGATGGTCTTGATACCGACTGTCCCAATACGCTTTATTGAAAGGTGTATCAGTCAAAATTATTTAACTAAACCACTTACATTTTGCCAAGTGCCACCATTGATTACATTGGTAAAACCTTTTTTTTCTAATATGGCTTTTGCTTGACTACTTCTGCTTCCACTTCTGCAAAAAAACACAATGTGTTTCTTGTTTTTGAACTTAGCTATTTGGTTTTGAACTTGGTCGAGTGGAATATTTACAGCACCTTTTGCTGTTCCATCGGCAAATTCTCCTTGTGTTCTTAAGTCTACCAAATAAGCACCTTCATTGATAGCAGCTTGTAATTGGTTATTGTCACCTTGTGCGAATAGATTATTAAAAAAATTAAACATAACGAATAGTCCTCCTAATATTAAGATTGTTTTAAAACTTTTGACTGACATACAAAATCTGATTTAGGTACATTGGTTTTAGAAATAGAAGCAAAACCACCTTCTACTTCTGTAAAATTACGGTATCCTCTTGCTTGTAAAATACTAGCGGCAATCATGCTTCTGTACCCACCTGCACAATGCATAAAGAAATGCTCTTCAGGTTTAACATCTTTGATCCACTCATTAATGTCAGCTAAAGGCATACTGTAGGCTTCGTCTACATGTTCTGCTGCATATTCTGATTCTTTTCTAATATCCACAATTTTAGATTCACCAATTTTAACTTGTTCTGCAAATGTATCAGCAGTAATGCGGTTTACTTTATCCGTTTCTTTACCAGAGGCTAACCAAGCATCGTATCCACCTTTTAAATGCCCTAAAACATTGTCAAAACCTACTCTACTCAATCTTGTTACCACTTCTTCTTCTTCACCAACATTAGTAACTATTAAAATAGGTTGTTTAACATCTATAATCATAGCACCAACCCAAGGCGCAAAGTCACCTTTTATACCAATATTGATAGATTGAGGAACGAAACCTTTTGCAAAATCACCATTTGCTCTTGTATCTATAATTACAGAGCCAGTTTCCTCAGCAGCTACTTCAAATTCTTCAACTGTTAATGCACGTAATCCGTTGTTTAATACATTTTCGAAACTCTCATAACCAAATTTGTTCATGGCAACGTTCATTCCAAAATAACCCGGAGGAGGTAACAAACCATCTGTTACAGCTGCAATAAAGGCTTCTTTATTAGGTTGATTTAAGGCATAGTTCATTTTCTTTTGATTGCCTAAAGTATCCACAGTTTCTTTCATCATGTTTTTACCACAAGCACTACCGGCACCGTGAGCAGGATAAACAATAACATCATCTGCCAACGGCATAATTTTGTTATTTAAACTTTCGTACAATAAACCAGCTAAATCCTCTTGAGTCATACTTGCTGCTTTTTGAGCTAAGTCTGGACGACCTACATCTCCTAAAAACAAAGTATCTCCACTAAAAATAGCGTAGTCTTTTCCGTTTTCATCTATCAACAAATAAGTAGTACTTTCCATGGTATGACCGGGAGTGTGTAACACTTTAATTTGAATATTGCCTACTTTTAATAGTTGATTATCAGTAGCAATAATGGCATCAAAAGTTGGTTGAGCCGTTGGTCCATAAACGATAGGGGCACCTGTTTTTTTACTTAAATCCACGTGTCCGCTCACGAAATCTGCGTGAAAATGTGTTTCTAAAATATATTTTAACTGAACGCCATCTCTTTGTAAACGCTCCATGTAAGGTTGGGTTTCTCTAAGTGGGTCAATAATAATAGCCTCACCATTCGACGTGATGTAATAAGCTCCTTGAGCTAAACATCCTGTGTAAATTTGTTCTACTTGCATAATATTCTTATTTTATGGTACAAAATTAATTGTAGTTTTTATTAATTAACGTTACTTTGGTTACACAGAACCTAACTTTCCAAAATACTCTTTTTAAGTATGGTGATTTTATTGCGTCCCAACTCCACCACGCCTTCATCTTCTAGCTGCTTTAAAAGTCGTGAAACCACTACCCTAGCTGTTGCTAGCTCATTTGCCAAATGCTCATGCGACACTATAATAACATTACTTTTCATTAAATCTGCTTTTTTTCTCAATAGCAATAATAACCTCTCATCTACTTTTTTAAAGGCTATGGCATTTACCACTTCCAATAATTCCTCGAATCTTTTGTGATACAATCTGAAAATATAATCCAACCATTGAGGATAATCACGAATAAACAATGTTACTTTCTCAACCGGTAAAAACAAAATTTCGGCATCTTCTTCTACCTCAGCTCTTACTTTTGAGGTTTCGTTGTGCATTCCACCCAAAAAAGACATGATACAACTCTCACCTGCTTTGATGTAATAAAGAAATATTTCTCTCCCTTCATCATCACTTCTCATTACTCTAATACTTCCTTTTGTTACAATAGGAATTGATCTTATGCTTGCATTTTCATCTAATATAATATCTCCCGCCTTATAATTCTTTACGATACTGTTATCGTATAACTTTTGACGTAATTCACCGGTAATATTAAATTCTTGTTCAATAGCATGTTCACTCATACATGCAAATATACAAAAAAACTTTTTGCCAATTGGGCATTATAGAAAATAGCATTATCAACAAAATTGATTCACAGAAATCATAAAATCAAATTGATGATAAATTAAATATTCCATTAAATTTGCCATTATGACTGATATAGAAATTGCGCAATCTGTCGCTATAAAACCAATTAAAGAAATAGCTGCTAAATTAAATATTCAAGAAGATGATTTAGAGTTTTATGGCAAATACAAAGCCAAACTCCCTTTATCATTGCTCAATCAAGATAAAATCAAAAACAGCCATTTAATTTTGGTAACCGCTATAACTCCCACTCCCGCAGGTGAAGGCAAAACTACCGTAACGATAGGACTCAATGAAGGTCTCAATAAAATTGGCAAATCTTCAATTGCTGTGTTGAGAGAACCTTCTCTTGGCCCTGTTTTTGGCATTAAAGGCGGTGCAGCAGGTGGAGGCTATTCACAGGTTATTCCGATGGAAGACATTAACTTACACTTTACAGGCGATTTTAGTGCCATTGAAAAAGCCAATAATTTCCTTGCTGCCATCATTGATAATGTCATTCAAAACCCCAATCATCAAATAAAAATAGACCCAAAAACAGTGGTTTGGAAACGAGTGATGGACATGAATGACCGAAGTTTGAGAGATATTATTACAGGGGTTGGACCAAAATCAAATGGCGTAATGCGTCAAGGTGGATTCAATATTACAGCAGCTTCTGAAATTATGGCCATTCTTTGCATGTCCAATTCTTTGAAAGATTTGAAAGAAAAAATTGGTAAAATATTTATTGGTTTTACCTATCAAAACGAACCAGTTTATGCCTCACAATTAAAGGTTCAAGAAGCAATTACTATTTTATTAAAAGATGCCATAAAACCCAATTTAGTTCAGACTTTAGAAGGCAACCCTGCTATTATTCACGGTGGCCCTTTTGCCAATATTGCCCAAGGCACTAACACCATTATTGCGACTAAAATGGGCTTGTCTTTAGCAGATTACGTTGTAACAGAGGCTGGTTTTGGCGCTGATTTGGGTGCCGAAAAATTCTTAAATTTGAAATGTGTTTATGGTCAATTAAAACCGAAGGCCATGGTTATTGTTGCTACCATTAGAGCACTTAGACATCACGGAGGTGCAAAAACAGATGAATTAAATACACCAAACATAGAAAGAGTGAAAAATGGATTTGCTAATCTAGAAAAACACATAGAAAATGCTACTAAGTTTGGTTTAAAACCTATTGTTGCCATCAACTATTTTAACACAGATTCCGAAGAAGAAATCAACTTATTAAAATTGATGTGTACTGACTTAGGAGTAAATGCCGTTTTAAGCAAAGGTTGGGGATTGGGAGGAAATGGCACTATGGAACTTGCAGAAGCTGTTGTTAATCAGATTGAAAAAGACGAAAACCATTACAAACCTTTGTATGATTGGAAATTGACTATTAAAGAAAAAATCAAAACCATTGCCGAGGAAATTTACGGCGCTAGCACTATTGAATACACCCCTAAGGCTTTGGGTGACTTGAAACAAATAGACAAATTGGGATTAAACCACTTGCCAATTTGTATGGCAAAAACACAAAAATCTTTTTCAGACAATGAGAAACTAGTAGGACGACCTCAGGGATTTTCAATCACCATCAGAGAGTTTGAAATAGCCTCAGGGGCTGGCTTTGTAATTCCAATATTAGGCAGTATGATGCGAATGCCCGGACTACCTAATATTCCTGCCTCCGAGCATATGTTTATCAACGATGAAGGTTTGATAAGTGGATTAAGTTAAATCATTAAAAATGAAAGTTTAGAATAACATTCAAATTATTCATGTTTACTTTATTAATAATAAAACGGTTTTCTAAGAATCCTGAATAGGCATTGATTTTATGTACCCACAACACTTGTAAATCAAACCCTTCTAATTCCCCTTTAAAGTGATATCTTAAGTCTGCATTAATTTGATAGTATGATGGCATCCCATATTTATTGAGTCGCACATTTTTAACATCAGGCAAGTCGAAATAGCCTGCGCCTAAACTGTATTTGAAATTAGAGTTCAAGGGTTGAAACGATGATTTCAAAACCAAAGCATTTACATCTCCCAAACCTTCATTTCTCTCTCTAGGCAAAAAAGTGTAAAAAGGATCTCTACCCCATTCACGAGGCATCAAATAACGGCCATGTGCTGTAATTCTGTTATAGTTGGCACTTATTGAATATCTTTTGTGTTTAATCCCAATTCTGCCACCAAAGGTTAATCCTCTTTCGGAAGTGGGATAATAGGTTTTATGAAAACTGTCATTTCCTCCATTATTTAAAGCATGCTGATACACTGATTGGAATCCAAAGTTTAATTCGTGACTTGGACTCAATTTATGCTTATAATTGGTTTCAAAATAAACTGAATGAAATATATTTTCTGCCACCAAATCCCAAATTTGTACATTTAAATTCTTCGCAACTTTGGCATTTAATCCAAAATGAAAAATCCCTTTTGATGATAAATTCCCTTTGTAGTTTGATGGTTTTCCTTCAATATTAATTCCTGAGGGATACACACCAATTGAATGCGGTACTGAATAAAATTTCAATGTACTTCTTGGCGAAATATTAAATATATACCCCCCTTCAAATCTTAATTTTGGATTTATTTTTATGTCAGCCCATAATGCCTCAACTTCAGTAGGTCTCATTCTACCATCTTGAAGATTGATAAAAGGCGTATTTATCATTTGCTTACCAAATTGCACCCTAGAAGATTTGAAATTGTATTTTATGTACAGTTCTTCTAATCTATCCATGTGATATTTATTATGAATATCTGAAATGTCAAAAAGTCCTATTTCATATCTATTGGCTAAACCAGTAGCAGGATCTAAATGTCCAAAATCTGATGAACCAATATTGAAAATATAAAAGCCACTTACTCCAAACTGGAAATTATGAAATTTGGCTGTTTCAAATTTTAATCCTCCACCTATTGCATTGGCATAGTAGTCTGTTAAGTCTCCTTGATTTTGGGTATTCATAAAAAAATACCTAAAATGACCGCTGGCATGCCCTTTTTTAAATGCCTGAAGAAAATTATCTTCACTTTTATTTAAACTATCATGTTGCTTGCCTTTCCATACCTGAGGATTTTCATTAATTTCTTGGTGTTGTGCATTTAGGGAAATCGATACAACAAAAACTACCAATAAAAAACAAGCTTTTGTAAAAGAAATAATATTCATAAAGTTAGGTGCAAATTTCTCTAGAATATGACAGAGAAATTGTAACATTTGTTACCCTTATGAAATATTTTGAATAATTTTTACCTAAATAGATTATCTGAAAGTATAATCAACTCCGTATACCTGAGTTAACAATGTTTCAGGCGCATCCAATGCCACTGCGTTGTGTTTTGGTGTTGGAACTACAGGAGAAAATTCTTTCAAATATTCTTTCATGGTTTGATGAAGAGTATTAGGCAATGTTTTAGGTTCCTTTACATTTTTCATTCGACAAAGCATATCCTCTGGATCTCCATCTCTCTCACAAGCTAAAATTTTATATGTTTTTTCTAAATTCAATGGTTCTCCGTTTATTTCAACCTTTTGAACTCTTTGACCCTCTTCAGCAAAAGCTTTAAACTCAACTTTCATACCTTCAAACTTAACAACCCATCCGCCAAAACGTTTATTGGCATCTTTAGCAAACACATTATTCAATTCTTTTTCGAGCCATTTATTCAGTTGTGTGCCTGTTACTTTCCCAATCCTAACATTACTATCTATTGGCAACATGTCAAATAAATAACCATTCGTTATGGGAATATTTCCTGTTTTATCCGGCGTTGAACGCGGTGGACAAAATCTAAATCCATTAGACAAAACCACGTCAATATCACTAAACTTCCATTTAAGTGCTTGAACTATCATGGTATCAATAGGATTTTCAATAACAAAATATCTATACAAAGGCAATTTACTATATCCAACAATTTCATTGATGTGTTCTTTGTATAAATGTTCGTTTTCGGAAATAATAGAAAGCATCTCTTTGTTAGGTTTCAATGAATTACTTTTCACTTCTATTAAATCATATTTATCTCCAATTAAAACGCCATTTTTTATACTTAATTCCAAATTACCGATAAAAGAACCAAATGCTCCAGGTTCTACAACTTTGGAATATTTACATTGAATGGGCACTCTTACTCTTTCGTGCGTATCGCCACCCAAAATATAAGAAACACCCTCACATTCAGGCATATTTGCTAATGCAATTTGTTGTGACAATCCTAAATGTGCAATAATCATAATGGCTGCGCATTGTTCTTGATTTTTCAATACATCTACGTAATGTGCCAAATTTTCCTCAGGTTTGGTATACAGAATCCCTTTGCTGTAATTTGGATTTTGTCTTATTGGCACCAATGGGTCGGTATATCCAATAAAACCAATTTTAACACCTGCTACATTCCAAATATGGTAAGGTTGAAAAATTAATTCTCCTTTCTTTCCTTCACCTAAATCATGGTACATGTTGGCACAAATTTTAGGTGCATTTAAAGAACCCAAAAGTGTTTGCATGCTTCTTTTTCCATAAATCACCTCCCAATTTCCTGGCAGATATAAGTCGTAATTCATGGTATTCAAAATTGGAACAAACGCTTTTCCAGTCGTTTTCATACTGAGTTCACTCCCTTGAAACATATCACCAGTATCTATGGTAAACGTGTGCTTGTGTTTTTTTCTTAACTGATTAAGTAAAGTTGTAATTTGAGGATATCCGCCTGTTGTTCTAAAAACAGATTGATTGTTTTCCCAAAACAACTCGTCGTGTGGATGAACTTGACAATGGATGTCAGTAGTTTGTAAAATATTCACTTTTACTACTTCATCTTTCGAGTATGTTTTATCTACATTTTCGTTTTTTGTATTGTCAGCAAAAGCAGAAATAGGCGCTATTACTGTAGCACCTAATCCTATAGTCCCTAAAGACTTTAAAAAATTTCTTCTATTATTGTTCTTCATATTAATACCCTCCTTTTACATAACTCCAACCCTGTTCTTGCTTTTCTACTATTTCAATAATTCCTGCAGGAATATAGGTTGCAGATTGTATGAATTTTGTTTTTTCTATTTTCCTCTGTTTCATAGTGTTTTCACAAACAACAAAGTTAACTCCTTTTGCTTTTAAAGCCTCTATTTCTTTGATATGTTTAGAAAAATCTGTCATTAAATATTCCAATCCTTTGTTATAAACCACCACTTCAATTTTTACATTAGGCCAATAGTCTGTTATATTTTGCAACTGTTTGGTAAAGGCTTTTTGTTGCAAAGTGTCTGCATTTGTAAATTGAAAAACGATGCGGTGTTGTTTTTCTTTTTTGCTTGTAAATGCTATTACAGACAAAACTGAAATTAAAACGCTTGAGATTAGAATTGTTTTTTTCATGAGATTATTTTTTGTTTTGTTTTTTGGCATCCACTATCGGTTGATAAGGACCAAATTTATGTTCAGCTTCGGTAAAATTATCAGCAAATGGACCAAAAGGATGATCGAATGGTTTTTCTTCTATTTTAGGCCAATCCTTTTTCAGGCTTTTGCTTGGTCTTTCTTGAGAATTAATAAAGGCAGCAATGTCCCAAGCTTCTTCATCTGTCAATTGAGGTTTTGCAAAACTTGCACCTTGAGGCATGTTGTATCTAATATAACCCGCCATTCTACTCATTCTATACAGCCCTGCGCCATGGTTATACGAGTTTTTGCCCCACAAAGGTGGAAACAAATATTCTGTTCCATCAGCATTCATTTGCCCTTCACCGTTTACTTGATGACAAGATTGGCATTTACCTTCATACAGAACCTTCCCTTTGATAGGATCAATTGGGCGGTCTATAAATGCTAAATCATAGATTCCAGACCCTTTAGGTTTTTCACTTTTAGGCACTTCCTTTCCAATAAACTCAATGTATGCTTTAATAGCAATCATTTCTTTACTGTCTTCTTTCAATGGTTTGCCATTCAAACTTCTTTCAAAACAATCATTGACACGTTTGGTCAAATCTTCTTTACTCCCACTTCTAGCTCTGTATTTGGGATAAGTAGAAAACACAGCCCCATAATTATTTCCCCAAGGTTTTGTCCCTGCATCCAAATGACAGTTTTGACAATTCATTCCATTGCTAATTGGCTTAACCGACCCTTTAGGGCCCAAATATTTTGAAGTATGAACAATTAATTCTTTGCCATATTCTATTTGAGCTTTAATTTCGGGTGATAAATCATCAGAGATTAAAGCTGGCTTCCAAAAATCATCAAGCGGAACTTGTGGAGCTGATTCTGTTATACTATTGACAGATTGTTCACTCTTTTGCTCATCCTCATTTTCTCCAAACCATGAACTAAAATCTGGTTGATAGATAAAGAAAATCAACACAACAACAATTGAAAAGACAAACAATAAGATAACCGAAATTAAACTTTGAATAATTTTCAGTAAATCGTTTTCTTTTTGGTTCAAGGTCTGTTTATTGTTTTCCATATATTTATTGATTAATGTGGTAGTTTATCTCTGAAATATCCGTAAACCCATGTTCCTAAAATAGCACTCAACAAAGTTATTGAAACAACTGTAGCGCCTGTTCCGATTTGAGCAAACAATGGTCCCGGACAAGCTCCTGTCAATGCCCAACCAAAACCGAATATTAAAGCACCATAAATTTGTCCTTTGTTAAATGTTTTATTCTGAATAACAATCTTTTCTCCTTGGATTGACTTGACTTTAAATTTTTTGATAATCCAAACTGATATCATTCCAACAATAACAGCGCTTCCTATAACGCCATACATATGAAAAGATTGAAATCTAAACATTTCTTGTATTCTGAACCAACTTACGATTTCAGCTTTTACAAAGATGAAACCAAAAGAGATACCGACTATAAGATACTTGATATTGCTATACCATTTGTCTTTTAATTGACTTTCATTGACACAAACTGCATCTGTTGATCTAACTTGATATTCTTGTTTTTCTTGCATAATTTTTCTTGTTTAAAATTGAATTGATAAAATAAAAGGTAAAATAAAATTGGCCATCACTATACCCCCTAACATAAAGCAGCATGTTGCAACCAATGAAGGCCATTGCAAACTAGACAATCCCATAATTGCATGTCCACTTGTACAACCTCCTGCATAACGGGTTCCAAAACCAACCATAAATCCTCCAATTACAATCATTATAAAGCCTCTTACTGTTATTAATGACTCCCAATTTAATAGATCTACAGGAACTAACTGACTGTAATCTGTAATACCATATTGTTTAATGTCATTGACTAACTTTTCGCTAACAATTATATCTTCTGGATTTGAAAACAATTGTGTGGCAATAACAGCACCAAAGAAAATGCCAAGTACAAACACCAAATTCCAAATTTCTTTTTTCCAATCATATTGAAAAAACGGAATTTTTGCAGGAATACAAGCGGCACAAATATGTCGCATAGAGGAACTAATTCCAAAGGTTTTGTTACCTAAAATCAATAAGGTAGGCACTGTTAATCCAATCAATGGGCCCGCTACGTACCACGGCCAAGGTTGTGTGATAAATTCTATAATATTCATTTCTTCTAATTTATTAATGCAAAAATATGATGTTCGTCATTTTTGTTTAGTCACTTTTGTTACACTAAGCGGTTCCTTTTAAAATTTTATTCCAATAAAGCCAAGGCAATATCTTTAATTTCAAAATCCACATTACCCACCAAGGTTTAGTTTGGTTGATTGGAAATGACATTGCAGGTTTGTTGGTATAATCAAATTCGGCTAATAATAATCTACCATATTTTGTTGGGATTGGACAAGCACTGTATCCAGAATATTTCGCCACTATTGCTTCGTTTTTCAGATAACTTAAAATATTATCAACCACCACAGGAGCTTGTTTACGAATTGCCGCACCCGTTTTACTACATGGGGCATTAATAACATCGCCTAAAGAAAATACATTTTTAAACCTACTGTGTTGCAACGTGTACATGTCCACTTCAACATAACCATGGGGATTGTTGGGGTCTGCTAAAGGACTGTTTTTAACAAAATCCGGAGCCGATTGTGGAGGAACTACATGGCAAAAATCAAAAGCTATTTCTACTTTTTTTAATTGTTCGTCGGCTTGTTCTGTTATTCCATAGCAGGCGCCACCAAATTGTTTAACTTCATTTTCCAAAACTTCTTTATTGGCTTTTGTTTCATACACAACGGTATTGTTACTTGAATTAATTTCTACCACATTGGAACCAAAATGGGTGTGTATGTTTCCTTCTGCAACTGTTTGCTCTAACGCTCCTAAATATTCTTTAATACCAAACAAAACCCCTGCACCACTTATATAGTGAACTTGACATTTGTCTAAAATTCCTTTTTTTCTCCAATAATCGACAGCCAAATACATGATTTTATGAGGGGCTCCACCACATTTTATTGGCGTATTAGGATTGGTAAACACCGCAACTCCTCCTTTGAAATCTTGAATCATTTGCCATGTCTTAGTAGGCAATTCAAACAAATAATTTGATGTTACTTTTGGGTTGTTAAAAATAGCTTCTTTTGAACCTTTAATTTTCGACCAATCCAATTGAATTCCTGGGGCAACTATCATTATATCATAACTGATTTCATTCCCACTTCCGCATACTATGCTGTTGGTGTCATGTTTAAATTCTGTAACAGAGTCTTTTATCCAAGTAGTGTTTTGAGGAATGTAATCTTTTTGAAATTTCTTTGTTTTATTGATGTCAAATACACCCGCAGCAACTAAGGTATATGCAGGTTGATAGTAGTGGTATTCCGAAGGATCAACTAAGGCAATGTCTAAACCACTGTTTTTTCTTAGCAACTGTACAGCTACTGAAATACCGGCGTTCCCTGCACCAATAATAACGATTTGAAATTTCTTTTTCATGATATTTTATTTTAAAAATAGTTCTTTTATGATAATATAAATCCCCATCACCAATACAAACCACCCAAAAGTTGGTTTTAATTTAGCACCTTCTATTTTCTTTGACAAATAAGTTCCAACAAATATTCCCACTATTGCAAAAGCTGAAATAGTCATTAGGAAGGTCCAATCAACTTGAACTTCGGCACCCTCTCCCAAAAATCCAATTAATGACTTTGCCGCAATAATCACCAAAGATGTTCCTACAGCCTCTTTCATCGGCAATTTACTCAATACCACTAATGCCGGAATAATTAAAAAACCACCTCCTGCACCTACTAATCCTGTTAAAATACCAACAACCATACCCTCTAATAAAATGACAGGATAGTTAAAGGTTTGTTTACTTGCTTCTTCCTCTTTTTTGGCTTTGTCTTTTTTAATCATACTGTATGAAGCCGCTATCATTAAAACAGCAAATATGATCATCATTAAAATACTTTTGGTAACCACCAAACTTCCAATTGTAAAAACCTCTGAAGGTATTGCAGGTACTATGTATGCCCTTGTTAAAAATACCGCTATTATTGAGGGAATACCAAAAACAACTGCTGTTTTAATATTTACTAAACCTTTTTTAAAGTAAGAATAAGTTCCAACAGAACTTGTTATACCAACAATAAACAAAGAATAACCTGTGGCTACTACGGGGTTAACCCCAAATAAATAAACCAAAACCGGGACAGTTAAAATACTACCCCCTCCTCCAATTAATCCTAATGAGACGCCAATTAAGATTGATGCTATATATCCTATAATTTCCATAATGAGCAAAACTAAGTTCAATAAACCCAAATTTGTGTAACAAACATTACATTAATAAATAAATTGAAAAAAATAAATTCTTGTATTATTTTAGCAAATTGAAATTAATAAAAATATTTAATTTTATACAATGATATTAAAAAAACTCATACTTATATTCATTTTCTTTTTGATAGTTGTCAGTTTATCTGCACAACCTGGACTTATAGGGGTAACATCAAACGGTGGAAATGAGTTTGGAACTCTTTTTAAAACAGATATAAACGGAAACAACCTAAACAATATTCATTTATTTGATGGCATTTCTGGTGCCAATCCTCGCTACACTCAACTTACATATGTGGGGAATCACACCCTTTACGGCCTTACAACTTCTGGAGGAAAATACAACAACGGTGTCTTGTTTGAATACAACGACAGTCTTAACACTTTCACCAAAAGATTTGATTTTTCTGAGGCTAATGGAATAACCCCTACTGGTAGTTTGATTTTTAATAATGGTAAATTATATGGACTAACAAGTGCTGGTGGCAATTTTAATCACGGTGTAATCTTTGAATACACAATCAGCAATCAATCTTATCAAATTTTGGCTCATTTTAATGGTGCATCAAATGGTAGAAATCCTTTTGGAAGTGTCACTATGCTTAATAATAAACTCTATGGTTTAGCCTATCAAGGTGGCACATACAATGCAGGGGTTTTATTTGAATATGACTTGTCAACGGACAGTTTGAAAGCAAAAGTTGAAATGGATGGAACAAACTCTGGAAGAAATCCATTTGGAAGTTTATATCTAGTAAATAACAAAATGTATGGAATGACATTCCAAGGGGGACAAAATAACTTCGGAATTATTTTCGAATATTCTCCAAGTATTGACTCTTTTCAGGTTAAATTCAATTTTAATGGCACTAATTCAGGAAGTAGTCCTTATGGTGAATTAGAACTTGCGCCTAATGGATTGTTGTACGGTATGACTTTTTTGGGCGGAACTAATAATATTGGAACCCTGTTTGAATTCAATATTCAAAATGATTCGTTTGTGAAGAGAATTGATTTTGATGGATCAAACTATGGACGAAATCCTTTTGGGAAATTAGTGCATACTGGAAATGGCATTCTCTATGGTCTTACCTCTCAAGGTGGAAGTAATTCACAAGGTACTTTGTTTGAATACAATACCAATAATTCAACATTATCTGTACGTGTTAATTTTAATGGCAGCAATGGTAGAAATCCATTTGGAAGTGTTGTTTTAATGCCTAATCAAAAAATAGTTGGACTCACAAACCGAGGTGGATTAAATAATTCAGGAGTCTTGTTTGAATATTCTATCAATAACAATACTTTTACCGTAAAAAAACATTTAAACCAATCTGACAATGGCTATTCACCACAAAGTACTGTTATAAATCCATACGCTTATACACTCTTTGGAACGACTGTATTTGGTGGCACCAATCAAAATAATGGAGCTACTAACTTGGGAACGTTGTATGAATATGACCTTAAAAACAATGAATATTACAAAAGAACTGAATTTTCAACTACCCTTGGCTTTCAACCTACTGGTCAACTTTGTTATTACCAAAATCGTATTTGGGGAGTAACACGCTTTGGTGGCAACAATAATGATGGAACCATTTATGAATACAATCCTCAAACTTTACAAACCACAAAAAAAGCAGATTTCAACTACTCAACAGTTGGCGCAGAACCTATTGCAGGACTTGCCTTAGCTCAAGACAATAACTTGTATGGCGTTACTTCATTTGGCGGCAATAATGACTTTGGAACTCTTTTTAAATTTAATCCAAGCAATTCACAACTCACCCCAATAATAGATTTTGATGACACACTTTGGGGATTTGAACCTAATAGCGAACTTTTTCAAGCTTCAAATGGTAAGTTATACGGCGTAACAACCCAAGGAGGAAAAGACGGTTTTGGAGTATTGTTTGAAGTTGATATTCAAAACCAAAATGTCAATAAACTTTTAGATTTTAATAACAATACTATTGGATATCACCCTTCAGGAAGTTTAATCGCAGGAAATAACAACACTTTGATAGGTATAACAATTGAGGGTGGAAATAATAACAAAGGAACGCTATACACATACCATTTAGGCAATGATTCATTGTCAACGATACATCATTTTGACACTTTAATTTATCCTAGCTCAAGTTCTAGATTAACAGCAGGGCAAAACAACAAAATATACAGTACTTCCAATTTGGGAGGAAAATTTGATTTGGGACAACTATTTGAATATGATTTAAGCAATTCTAGCATAAAGAAAACATTTGATTTCAACTATACAAACAGTGGAAGACCTTCAGGTAAATTAACCTCTGTTTGCCTTCCAACTGAATCTAATCTTATTATTAGTAGTTGTGATAGTTTGATATCCCCTAGTTCTAAATATATCTACAAACAATCTGGTTTATTTAGAGATACCATTCCTAACTATTGGGGCTGCGATAGTTTTATTCAACTACAAGTTACGATTAAAACTAAAAGTTATAGCTCAATCATTACTTCTGCTTGTCAGTCATACATTACACCCGATGGAAGAACAATTGACTCATCAGGAGAATACATTTCCACTATCAACAATTACCTTGGTTGCGACAGTATCATAAACATACATTTAAGTATTTTAAATTCAAAAAGTAAAATTGATACAGCAGTCTGCCACACCTATATAGCACCCGATGGTTCTTTACACAAAGAAAGTAAATCCTTTAATGTTGTTATTCCAAACTATAAAGGTTGTGACAGTTTGATTCAAATTAATTTGAAAATTAAAAACTCCTCGAGCTCAATAAATACTTCAAGTTGTCGAGTTTACGTTGATCCAATAGGAAATCCTCATTACGATTCTGATTCATTTTCTGTTACAATTGCCAATTACTTTGGTTGTGATAGTTTGATTTCAATTAAACTTACTGTTATCAAACCGAATATTAACATCATATCAGAAGACACTTTACTAACCGCTAGTGCCACTCAAGTAGATTATCAATGGTATGTGTGCTCACCACAATGGCAAAAAATTGAAGGGGCAACCTCAAGAACATTCCGACCTAACATCAATGGTGAATATGCGGTAGAAATTACGCAAAACAATTGTAAAGACACCTCAAACTGCGTAACAGTCAACAAATTATATGTCAATGAATTAAATGCAAGTAAAATAGAGGTTTATCCAAATCCAAGTAATGGTATATTTACGATTAAATTTAAGTATATAAATAATTATAACCTTATTGAGGTTTGGTCTATGCTTGGGCAAAAAATAGATGAAAGAATGATAGCAAACAGTCAATCAACTGTTATCGATTTAAGTAAAGACCCAAAAGGCGTTTATCTTCTGAAAGTTTGGCAGCAAAACCAAGTATTTACTCAAAAAATAATAATAGAATAGGACTTATTAAAAGTTCAATTCTATTTGATTATTTAATATGTCTTGTATTGTTTCTCTTTTGCGAATCAAATGGGCTTTTCCGTCTAGTATTAGAACTTCAGCAGGTCTGAATCGAGAGTTATAATTACTAGCCATACTGAATCCATAAGCACCAGCATTATGAAAGGCTAAAATATCACCTTCTCTTACTTCATTTAATTTTCTGTCCCAACCAAAAGTGTCGGTTTCACAAATATAACCAACCACCGCATATATACGTTCTACACCCTGTGGATTGCTAACATTAGTAATATGATGGTAAGCATCATACAACATCGGTCTGATAAGGTGATTCAAACCACTATCAACACCAGCAAACATAGTGCTTGTGGTTTGTTTGACAACATTAGTCTTAACTAGAAAAAAGCCAGATTCACTTACTAAGAATTTGCCTGGTTCGAACCATAGCTCTAATTCTCTACCGTATTCACTACAGAATTTTTTGAACCTCTCTGCAATTTTGTTTCCAATATCCTTAATATTAGTTGTTATATCATTTTCTTTATAGGCAACTTTAAAACCACTTCCAAAGTCCATGTATCTTAAATCTTTAAAACCTGCTGCTGCTTCAAACAATAACTCAGCACCTCTTAAGAAAACTTCAGCATCTAAAATATCACTACCTGTGTGCATGTGAAGACCTTCAACATTGATATCATATAACTTAACTACTCTTTCTACATGTCTTAGCTGATAGTAACTAATCCCAAACTTAGAATCGATATGGCCTGTAGAAATTTTAGTGTTACCACCTGCCATGATATGAGGATTAACACGAATGCATACAGGCACTTTATTACCGTACTTAGCACCAAATTGTTCAAGGATAGAGATATTATCAATATTTATTTTTACTCCTTCATTGATAGCCATTTCAATTTCATCCATACTTACACCATTGGGCGTGTAAAGAATTTCAGAAGGTTCAAAACCTGCTTTTAGACCTAACCAAACTTCTTGAATAGACACTGCATCCAAACCCGTTCCAAATGATTTCATTAACTTAAGAACATTAATGTTAGACAAAGCCTTACAGGCATAATGCAATCCAAGCTTGACACCTGGGAAAGCTTCTTGTAATGTTTTAAATTGATCGTGCATTTTTTCGGCACTGTAAACATAGATAGGAGTATCAAAATTTTCTGCCAATTCTAATACGTCTACTCCATCAATTGTATATCTTCCATTGTTAAGTTTCATGAGTGTGCGAAAATAATTTTTTTATCGAGGAATAAAAAACGCAATTTGCGATTAATAAAAATGGGTAGAATATTAGCTTTAGATTACGGATTAAGAAGAGTGGGTTTGGCTGTTACAGACCCCATGCAAATGCTTGCTATTCCTTTGGATACCATTGATACACCCAAAGTTATACAGTATCTAAAAGATTACTTTCTAAGAGAAAATGTGGAGACTATTATTTTAGGGTTTCCCAAAAATATGGATGGAAATGATACCGATGCTACTCCACTTGTTGAGAAATTCAACATTGAATTAAGTACAAATTTCCCAAATATCCCCATTAAACTAGTCGATGAAAGACTCACAAGTAGAATGGCAAAACAAACCCTCATTGATGCCGGTTACAAGAAAAAAGACAGAAAAAATAAAAAACTTGTAGATACGGTAGCTGCTGCCTTAATTTTGCAAACCTATTTAGAAACAAAATGATTTTACCAATATATGCCTATGGAAGTCCTGTTTTGAGAAAAAAAGGCGAAAACATAACGCCGGAATATCCTCAATTAAAAGAATTGTTAGACAACATGTATGAAACCATGTACAGCAGTCATGGCATAGGACTAGCAGCACCACAAATTGGCTTACCTATCCGAATATTTATTGTTGATGGTTCACCTATCGAAGACATTGAACCTGCTAATTTCAAACAAACATTTATTAATCCTGAAATTATCAAAGAATGGGGCGATGAATGGAAATATGAAGAAGGCTGTCTAAGTATTCCAACGATTCGTGAAAATGTGTCACGTAAACCGGAATTAACCATTCGTTACCTAGATGAAAACTTTGTAGAACATGAAAAATCGTTCAGTGGAATGGCTGCAAGAATTATACAACACGAATACGACCATATAGAAGGCAAATTGTTTGTTGATTTTATCTCACCTTTGAAAAGAAACCTTATTAAAGGAAAATTAAACAATATTTCGTTAGGAAAAGTCTCTCACGACTATAAAATGAGATTTCCAAAAAAATAAAATAATGACCGAAGAAAGAACAAAATTATGGCAAGACATATTGGAATTCATGACCAAGAATTTTGGTAAAAAACCAAACATGGATGCCTTATTGTTTATTATTGGCATGCGTGAACTTGGCTATATTCAAGAAACAAATTTCAAAAAAGACGATAAAGTTTCCCTAATGCACATTGCCATGTGCAAAATACTTAGCTACTCAGGTCATTATGAACTTAAGGGAATGGATGACGAAGGTTGGCCGCATTGGGAATTAATAAATTCTCTTCCCGATATGTCATTTTTAGAACAAGAAACTTATATTCGCGAACACATTATTGAATATTTTATAAACGAATCAATTTTAGAAACCCATTAAACTGTTATGAAAAGAATCATTTTAAATTTTGTAAGTCCCCTAATTTTAAGCGTTGTATTACTCACTGCTTGCCAACCTTCTACCACTAAAACTAGCTCAGAAGAAGTTAATTATCAAAACATCACCAATGAAACAACAGAAGAAGTAATTAACACTCCACCTACTCAAAATTCGGATGAAGATTCTATTTTGGCTTTAACAATGGACAAAGATGTAATTGTTGCAATAGAAACAAGCTTGGGAACTATTAAAGTTAAATTATACAATGAAACACCTTTTCACAAAGCTAACTTCATAAAATTATGCCATAACAACTTTTACAATGATATTATTTTCCATCGTGTTATTAGCAATTTCATGATTCAAGTTGGCGACCCTAATAGCAAAGCAGCTATTCCTGGTGAAACATACGGCAATGGCGGTCCAGGCTATACAATCCCAGCTGAATTTGTGCCTCATTTAATACACAAAAAAGGCGCTTTAGCGGCTGCTAGATTAGGTGATATGCAAAATCCAAGAAAAGAAAGCAGTGGAAGTCAATTTTATATCTGTCATGTTGAAACCCCTTCACTAGACAATCAATACAGTGTTTTTGGTGAAACCATTAAAGGATTTGATGTGATAGATAAAATTGCAAACTTAAAGCGCGACCCTAACGACAGACCGTTGGAAGATGTTAAGATAATCAGCACTAAATTAGTGTATTAAGATAATTTAAATAAAAACTTCACCAGCCAATTCCTTGGCTTTGTTAAATTCTTCCATTTGAATGAATGAAGTTTCGTAGATAGAATCCATGTAATCCACTAGTATTTCTGTTGGCAAATTACCTAATAATTTATCAGTTGCAAAAGGACAACCACCAAAACCTTTAAAAGCTGCATCAAATCTTCTACAACCTGCTGCATAAGCCACTTCAATTGGTTTTAATGATGAATGATATTGAGTATGAAAATGCGCCCCAAACTCAACACCTTTTATTTCACTGTTACATTTTTGAAACAAGGACTTAATATCACTCTCTTTTGCTACACCTACTGTATCTGACAAACTAATCGTTTGGATACCTAAGTCAGCAATTTTTTTACACCATTCTAATGCTAAGTCAACACTGTAATGCTCTCCATAAGGATTACCAAATCCCATAGACAAATAAACAACCATGGATTTATCAGCTTCCATTGCAATCTTATTTAAATTAGCCAAACGAAGTAAAGCATCATTCATGCCTTGATTGGTATTTCTCTTTTGAAATACTTCGGAAATACTAAACGGGAAACCAATAAATGAAACATTATTAAAGCTTACAGCTTCCTCCGCACCCCTCTCATTGGCTACAATAACCAACAATTGAGTAAGATTTTCAATGGTGTCAATATTTTGTAAAACCTGCTTGGTATCTACCAATTGAGGAACAGCCTTTGCAGAAACAAAACTTCCACAGTCCAATACATTAAAACCAACTTTTAATAATTGATTGATGTATTTTATTTTGGTATCCGTAGAAATGGCGTGATGAAAGCCTTGCATGGCATCCCTTGGACATTCAATAATTTGTAAAGACATAAAAAAACTAAGGTTTGTTTAATTTATCTGTAAATCGCTTTATTAGTTCCTCTTCAGATAAACCAACTATCTCATTCATTTGCTTAACTTCTTCTATTCTTTCGTGTGTAGGAAATTTCTTAATGTATAATTCAAGCATTCTTTTGGCATTCGCTGGGTCTGGTATTGATTGAAAGCATACAGAAGCTCGAATTAATGCCTCAGGCGCAAGTTCTTTGTCGTTGTAATTTGTTCCAATGGTTTCATAAAGTTTTATACCTTCCAATAAATTATTCTTTTTCACTTGAATTTCAGCAGCCTTAAACATGAATTTAATTGAATTGGGATGCTCAGGATACTTACTAGTAAATAGTACGTAAATATTGACCAAAGAATCACTGTTTTGAAATTGATTATTGAGTTCTAATGATTGAATTTGTTTTGACAACTTTTCTTCTTCATTTGAGCAACCCAACAAAACCAAAACAAGGCAAAGAGTAGTGATGTATTTTTTAATCATTTTGCAAATTTAACTAAGTTTAACGTGTTTTAAAAACCTTTATTTATCAGACTGTTGACCGCCACTTTGCATTAAAAAAGCTTTGATAAAATCATCTAAATCGCCATCCATCACAGCTTGAATATTACTGGTTTCCTGACCTGTTCTTACGTCTTTAACTAATTTATATGGATGAAAAACATAATTGC
>CAMBXL010000003.1 GCA_945871905.1 Chitinophaga pinensis | reverse complement strand
CACCACCACCACCACCACCAGGAGCATCATTGTGACCTGCCATTGTATTAGGTGAGTTTCCTCCACTTGAGGTGATAATGCCACTTCCTGATAAATTGCCATAGCAAAGAATTAAAACCATTCCTCCACCGTTGCCTCCTCCTGTTGCAGCCGAATTGTTTCCATCACCTGCACCGCCTCCTCCGCCAAAAAATATTCTATTATTACTAAAAGCCAATGGTCTTCCACCATAGCCACCTATATTTATTCTGTTATTTCCTGTCCAAGTGTTATTACCTGAAGGAACAATTATTGCATCTTTATTTGCATGAGAATATGAGTATCCCCCTCTGCCACCACCCGAGGAAGTGTTAGATGAAAATGTACCCCCTTCCAAATTCCAAGCGGTAGTCCAACGAGTTGGTCCGTTGTCCGGATTGCCCAATCCATTCCAAGCAGATATCACTCCTCCATTTGCACCACCACCTCCGCCAGCATTGTGTGAATTTCCTCCACCGCCACCATTAGCAGGAGCTCCTCTACCATATCTTCCCCCCATAGCATCATAATCAACATCACCACCGGCTATACTCTCTCCTTTTCTTCCTCCTTCTGCTACATTGCTCGAGTAAAAACCCATATATGCCCCCCCAGACGTATTGTCATTGGCCCCCCCTCTAAATCCTCGACCTGATGCATCTATAGTGCCATTAATTGTTCCGTTTCCTCCAATTTCTATTACTGTTATCCCTCCACAGTTCCCATTCCAAGAAGCTGGTCTTATCGAATTACCACTCGCTAAATTGAATGTTGAGTATCTCGGAACTCTAATGACTTGTGTTTTCCCATTCGATGAATAGTTGTTTGCCAACGGAACATTAAAATTTATAGTGCTTGAGTTGGGTACACTGCTTACACATCTGAATTCATACAATCCCGAACTGTTGTAATTGGTAATAGCGCCATAAGTTGCATTATTTGCAATGTTTATAGTAGCGCCCTGCATTTGAATAATGAGGATTAAATCGCCAGATGACAAATTACCACTAAACACAGTACCAGATAAACTACTGTTATTCACAGTAATGGATGTGCTGCCAATAGTGGCATCTGTTGTTAAATAAGTGCGGGTGTTTACATCAATATTACTGCCTGTAATGTTACCCGCACCCATAAAACCAACCTGACCAAAAATAAGGTGGCCAAAGCTAGTTAAAAAATAAAGGCATAAGAATTTCCAATACTTGTAAAGATTGTTGTTCATAAAATTATAATTAGTTAAAGTGATTTAGTGACACAATTATAACATCAATGTATGCTATTTTATAAAAATTATAATAAATTTAAAAATAATTAAATTATTGATATAGAATTAATTATATCAAAAATTACAAGTAGTACGAAAGGCTTATTAAGTGTTAAATACCATAAAAAAACGTCATGTTTTTGATATTTGTTATCTAAACATGATTTTTTTTATGGTTGCCTTTTTTTGTTATTCTTTAGAAAATCTACCGATTAACTTTTCGCTTTTTTCATGTTATATATTAAATAAAAGCCACAATTTAATTTTTAGTTACTTATAAATTTGTGATTTAGTTAAAAAGTCTGATTTAGTAGTTCAAATATAGAATCACACACTCCTTTTGCAAAAAAAAATTGAATTTTTTAATAGGTGTTATCTATTTGAATATCAAATATATAGAATGAAAAAGTTAGATGGTATTAATCGCTTATTGAGTGATTAGTACTATAAAAAAACGTCATTTTTTTGATAGTAAGCAATTTGTAATGATTAAAAAAGGCTAAAAAGGAAGTCTTTTTACCAATCGCTCTAAATAATATTGGTCTGTTTCATCGAAAGTGTTGAATTCTACACTGTCTATATCAAGCACAGCAACGGTAGTTTCGCCTTTGAATATAGGAACAACGATTTCTGAATTACTAGCCGCAGAACATGCAATATGCCCTTCAAACTGATGAACATCGGGTACAATAATTGTTTTTTGTTCTTTCCAAGCTGTTCCACACACGCCTTTGCCATGCGATATTAAAGTGCAAGCAACAGGACCAACAAAAGGCCCAAGTTCTAATTGATTATTAGTGTTTACAAAGTAAAAACCACACCACCAATGTTGAAAATGTGATTGAATTAATGCACATAAATTTGCAGTATTTCCTATCCAAGAAATATTACTATCAATAACTGCATCAGCTTCTATCAAAAGCTGTTCGTATAGCTCTTGTTTAGCTTGCTTTGTCATTTATGCTTCCTGTAAAAAAGGATAACGGTAGTCTTTTACGGGCACCAAAGTTTCTTTGATAGTGCGAGTGCTAGTCCATCTTAACAAATTGGCTTTACTACCAGCTTTATCATTAGTTCCACTTGCTCTGCTACCACCAAAAGGTTGTTGACCCACCACTGCACCTGTAGGCTTGTCGTTGATATAAAAATTACCTGCAGCATGTCTTAAATATTCAGTAGCTTGAGTAATTGCATAACGGTCTTGTGCAATTATAGCTCCTGTTAAAGCATATTCACTAGTTGTATTTACCAATTCTAATGCTTTTTCAAATTCATTCTCATTGTAAACATACAAGGTCAAAACAGGTCCGAACAACTCTTCACACATGGTGACATAATGAGGTTCTTTTGCCACTATAATCGTTGGGTCAATAAAGAAACCTTGACTTTTATCATAGGTGCCACCAACAATAACTTCAACAGAAGAATCTTTTTTTGCGTTGTCAATATATCCAGCTAATTTATCAAATGATTTTTCATCAATAACTGCATTTACAAAATTTGTAAAATCTTCAGTAGGTCCAACCTTCATTGATTTTACTTCTTCTACCAATTTTGTTTTAATTGCATTCCATAAGTTGCTTGGAATATAAGCTCGAGAAGCGGCAGAACATTTTTGTCCTTGGTATTCAAAAGCACCACGTGCCAACGCAGCTACAGTGGTATCAACATCAGCGCTTTTATGAACCAATACAAAATCTTTACCTCCAGTTTCGCCCACAATACGTGGATAGGTTTTATATAAGTGAATATTACTTCCAATAGCATTCCACATTGAACGGAAAACACCTGTTGAGCCAGTAAAATGTAAGCCAGCAAAATTAGGATGTTTAAAAATGATGTCTCCAGTGGTTGGTCCATCTGTATAAACAATATTGATAACACCATCCGGCAAACCAGCTTCTTTGAATAAATCCATAATGACTTTGGCAGAATATATTTGTGTAAAGGCTGGTTTCCAAACGACAACATTACCCATCATTGCCATACTGCTTGGTAAATTTGCAGCAATTGCCGTAAAATTAAATGGAGTAAGTGCAAATGTAAATCCTTCTAATGGTCGGTGTTCTAATCTGTTCCATATGCCTTTACTGTTTGCCGAAGGTTGGTCAGCATATATTTCAGACATGTACTGAACATTGAATCTTAAAAAGTCTATTAATTCACAGGCCGCATCAATTTCGGCTTGATAAGCATTTTTCGACTGAGCTAACATCGTTGCTGCATTCATTTTTGCTCTGTATGGACCTGCCAATAAATCAGCCGCTTTAAGGAAAATAGCAGCACGCTGTTCCCAAGGCATGTTTTCCCACATTGGTTTTGCTGTAAGAGCCGCCTCAATAGCTAAATGAACATGCTCTGCATCCCCACGGTGAAATAAACCAATTTGATGGTGTCTGTCATGCGGTGGAAATATGGCTTGTGTTTTTCCAGTTCTTACCTCTTTACCATTGATGTACATTGGAATATCTATTACTTGGCTGCGACCCTCTGCCAAAGCTTTTTTTAATTCTAATTTCTCTTTACTTCCTGCTGCGTAATCCAATACAGTTTCGTTGATAGCGTTTGGTATTTTAAAAAATCCGTTCATTTTTGCAATTAATTTGAACCGCAAATTTACACTTTTTTATGGAAGTGCTGTGCAACTTTTATAACAATTTAATAGGCTTTGTTTTGGACCTTTTAGCAAAATAGTGAGAAGTGATGAAACAATAAGTTATCTTAATTTTCGTTTTCATTTTATTAATTTCATTCATTTATACTCCTTATTTTTGACGATTTTCCTATTACAATCATGTAATTCGTCTGCCAAACAATCAACTAATGTTGTTGTTCATGAAACTATTGTTTTAGTTAAAGAATATCAATATAACAATCCCACAACAATTCCTCAGTTTTTTCAAGCGTTGATTCTTAATCATTGGAAAGATTATCATCAAAAAGATTCAACTTCTTTTATTGAGTTTTGTCAAACTTTTCAACTTTCTAATAAAAATACTTTAATTAAACAAAACTTTTATACTTTACAACTGCTTCACGACTTGTTTACATGCCAAAATGCTAATAATTGCTCACAATCGAAAGTTTTAGATATGCCTTATTTTTGGCATTGGGTTCCTAATAATCCCCGACATTCAATTTACTTCGTTAAATCAAATACATTACTTAAAGATACTAAACCACCAATTCGATTTTCTAAGTATAACTCATTTGCAGATATAGACCGAACGCCTTATTTGTTTTTGACCGATTTATTGTCTGAATATCCTCAATATTATAACAATGATTGTGATACTTTTTCTTCATTTGGATGGTGTAGCGAAAGAGAAATGGCTTTTGTAGCATTGTTGAAAATATTAGGATTTGAGGGAAAAGTTGTTGCACAAAACAACCATAGTTGGTCTGAATTTTACGTCAATTTCACAAATCTTGAAAGTAAAATGATTCACTTTAAAGTAATGGTTGACAATACTTTTGACGATTTACAATGGCAAAAAATAAAAGAAAATGAGGTTTATGTATGGAAAAATGAATTTGGAAAATCTACATTAGCTAAGTGGTATAATCTAAAAGCAACCTCAAGCCAAGAAATTAATATAATTTCTAATCATCAAGTTCCAAATGCTGCTAAACAAAGAATTGAAAAAAAATTGGTAAAGTATTTGGAATCACATGCTGAATGAAAGGCCTTTAAACCAACCCACAGCGCTTCATTTTCCAGCATGACTGTAAACAAATTCATTTGCTCATAAAGACATCGAGCGGTGTAAAATTGGTTCTAACTTCTTGTTTTTTACCCCATAAATTCAGTTTTGCTAAATTGACCTTTAATCTTATTTTTGCATGATGTCTAAACCAATTGCAAAAGACAAAATGACTATGGATTTTGAAGCATTCAAAAAAGAAGTATTGAGCGATTATAAGTTAGCCTACGAAAGTAGACAAGCTAGTTTAATTGGAAGAAAAGAAGTATTAACCGGAAAGGCTAAATTTGGCATTTTTGGTGATGGCAAGGAAGTTGCTCAACTCGCCATGGCAAAGGCTTTTCAAAAAGGTGATTTTAGAAGTGGTTATTACCGTGACCAAACTTTTATGTTTGCCACAGGAATGAATACTATTCAAAACTTCTTTGCTCAACTCTATGCCCACACAGATTTAGAAGCAGAACCAAACAGTGCCGGTAGAAGCATGAATGGTCATTTTGGATCTCGATTGTTGGATGACAATGGACAATGGTTGCCGCAAACAGACCGATACAATTCAAGTTCTGATATTTCTCCTACTGCAGGACAAATGCCCCGTTTACTTGGATTAGCTTTAGCTTCCAAATTATACAAACAAAATCCTGAATTACACCAATATACCGATTTCTCTAACCAAGGAAATGAAGTTGCTTTTGGAACTATCGGAAATGCCAGTACCAGCGAAGGCGGTTTTTGGGAAGTAATGAATGCAGCAGGTGTATTGCAAGTGCCTATGGTGATGAGTGTTTGGGATGATGCTTACGGCATTTCTGTCCCTGCAAAATACCAGACTACTAAAGAAAATATTAGCGCATTGTTAAGTGGTTTCCATACCGATGAATTAGGCCCAGGTGTAGATATTTACAAAGCCAAAGGGTGGGATTATGCCGAATTGTGCCAAGTGTACAAGGAAGCTGTTGAGCACTCTAGAACTTTACACAGACCTGTTCTAATTCACGTTACTGAAGTAACACAACCACAAGGACACAGTACTTCAGGTTCTCACGAAAGATACAAATCAAAAGAAAGATTACAATGGGAACAAGATTTTGATTGTATTAAAAAAATGCGTGAATGGATGCAAGAAACCAATATAGCAACTGCACAAGAATTGGATGATATAGAAAATGAAGCAACAGAATATGTTAACCAAGCCAAAAAACAAGCTTGGGAGGCTTATTTGGCTCCATTAAAAAAAGACATTGCATCTGCTATAGATTATCTTAATGCTGTTGATCATCCGAGTGCTGCTGAGGCTGTAAAAATACTTCAGTCAACCAAAGATGCTATTCGCAAAGATATTGGAATGGCTATCAATCAAGTGTTAATTGCCACTATTCAACAACCTTCTTATGCACGAACTTCCTTAAAACAATTTTATGAGCAACTTATAGTTGACAATTTCGAACGTTATTCTTCGCATTTACACAGTGAATCTGCACATCGTGCATTAAATATTACCGAAGTAAAACCAATATACGCCGATGATAAGTTAGTGGATGGTAGGGAAGTTGTATTGGCATGTTTTGATGCTGCTTTGGAGCGCGACCCTCGTGTTTTAGCCTTTGGAGAAGACGTTGGAACTATTGGGGATGTGAACCAAGGGTTTGCCGGTATGCAAGAAAAATATGGTGAAATTAGAGTAAGTGATACAGGAATTAGAGAATTAAGTATTATTGGTCAAGGGATAGGTGCTGCCATGAGAGGCTTACGACCTATTGCCGAAATTCAATATTTGGATTACTTGTTGTATGCCGTTCAAATAATGAGTGATGACATTGCTACCATGCAATACAGAACCAAAGGGGGTCAAAAAACACCTTTGATTATCAGAACACGCGGTCACAGGTTGGAAGGCATTTGGCACAGTGGTTCGCCTATGGGTATGATTATTAATGCCGTAAGAGGAATGCATGTGTGTGTGCCTAGAAACATGACTCAAGCAGCTGGCATGTATAATTTGTTGTTACAGGCAGACGAACCTGCACTAGTCGTTGAATGTTTGAATGGTTACCGTTTGAAAGAAAGATTACCTCAAAATATTGCTGAATTTACAGTGCCTTTAGGGGTTCCTGAAATATTACAAGAAGGTTTGGATGTTACTTTAGTAGGATATGGTAGCACGCTTAGAATTATTCAAGATGCCATGCAAAAATTGCAACAATTAGATATTAGTTGCGAATTGATAGATGTACAAACCTTATTGCCTTTTGATGTTAATCATTTGATTGTAGAATCATTGAAAAAAACCAACAAAGTTGTATTTATAGATGAAGATGTTCCTGGAGGTGCTACCGCTTATATGATGCAACAAGTGTTGGAAATTCAAGGTGGATATAATTATTTGGATTCTGCCCCATTGACAATAGCAGCAAAAGCACATCGCCCTGCTTATGGTACCGATGGGGATTATTTCAGTAAGCCAAATGCCGAAGATATTTTTATAGCTATTTATAACATGATGCACCAATATCATCCAAGTAAGTTCCCTGCTTGGTAGTATAAGTTTAATATAAAAATTGAACTAAACTGTTAATCTCTCTTTCAAGTAATAGTTGAATAATTTCTTATAAAAAGTACCTTAAATCTTTAAAAATTTTCCATGAATTTTTCATTCTCAGAAGCCATAATTGATAATTTCTTTGTCCACCGAGTTGGAAATAAGTTTGCAGAGGAAGATTATTTTATATCAAAAAAAAGTGTCAATACAAATGAAGAATTAAGGGATTTACTCAGTCATTATTTTCTGTCATCATTCAAATCGGAAGAGCTTTATCAATTTAAACATGACATTGAGTTGCCCTTAAACGAGGTCTATTCTTGTGTTAAAAAAGTTTTCGAAAATCCCGAAACTTTGTACGACCAATCGGTAAATCTAGCAAAGCATTTATACAACCAAAGTGTACATCCCAAAATAAAAGGAGGCGAGTTTTATTTGGTTTACTTTAGAGATTGTGTTTTGAATGGCGATTACATGGATGGAATCGGTTTGTTTAAATCTGAAAACAAAGACACTTTTTTACAAGTAGAACAAAGGATGGACGGTTTTGATATTGAAAGTCGTAAGGGGGTCAATATAAATAAATTAGACAAAGCTTGTTTGATTTTTAATACGGGTACAGAAAGCGGCTATACACTTACAGCCATTGATAGTACTAACAAAGGCAATGAAGCTCAATATTGGAAAGACAGTTTTTTGGAAATAGTGCAGTTGAACAATGAGTTTCACCAAACCAATCAGTTTTTAGGAATTGCCAAACAGTTTGTTACTAAACAATTGGGAGAAGATTTTGAAGTTAGTAAAGCTGACCAAATAGATTTGTTAAACCGTTCTGTAAATTATTTTAAAAAACACGATACCTTCGAGAAAGAGGAATTTGAAACAGAGGTTTTTGCCAATGAAAATGTCATTGAATCTTTCCGTAAGTTCGACCAACATTACCGTCAGGAACACGAGGTTGACCTTTCAGACAGTTTTGAAATTTCGGCCCAAGCAGTAAAAAAACAAGCGCGTATATTTAAAAGCATCCTCAAACTCGATAAAAATTTCCATATTTATATTCATGGAAATAGAGAGCTCATAGAACAAGGTACCGATGAAAATGGTAGAAAGTTTTATAAAATCTACTATGAAACCGAAGCTTAAAGTTTTATTGAAGATAACTTTCACAATAGGGTGCAATAATTCATACTAATTGATGAATACATATTTATTTTGTCAATTATATAAGGGCTTATTCATAAACTATTTAATTGAGTTGGTGAATTGTGCTTATAACAAAGCGTTTTTTTAAAAGTCCTTTGTAGTGTGTACAGAGTTGTTTTAATAGTTGATTTTACTCCATTTGCTTTTTCATTAACGATGTTTTCTGGGAAAAGTCTTCAATTACAAAAAGTATTTGTTTCAATAGAAGAAGCCTTATCTCCTGTGGATGAGCAGAACCTTAATCCTGAGTTTATAATCATCAATATAAGCGATATAAATTCAAAATATGAGCAACTCAAAAACTTAAAACTCAATTATCCTAAGGCGAGTATTATTGTAATTAGTTCAAACCAAGGACAGGATTTTACCATAAATATCATTGGACAAGGTGTTACGGGATTGTATCATGAAGAAGATGATGTTTTTTTCAACGACAAGTTTGTAAATACACTTATTCACGTCAAACTATTAGGGTGCCATATTAGTCGTTTGTACACTATGCACTTGTTTGATTATATCAATCAAAGTAACTTAAACTTTGCAACCAATTTACTTACCAAACGTCAGAATCAAATAGTTGATTTACTTATGAAGGGTCACACTTATCAGAGTATCGCCAATCAATTGAAACTGTCAATAAACACAATAAGAAAACATATTTCCATATTGTATAAAAAGCTAGATATAAATGACAAAACGGGGTTATTTAATTTAAAAAATAATTCAAAAATAAAATAAGTAATTGCTAATCAAGTTTTATGTAAAATTGTAAAGTGAAAATATTTTGATGCCATCACTAATCATGTTTCTGCTTTAGACGGTATAAGTGAAAATTTTAACATTTGTTTTAACTCAAGCCTATTATATTAAATGTTAGTTAATTATAAATAATAAATGCCTTTACAAAATTTTTTGGCGGTTTTACAATGTTTTAGTGGCTATTGGTAAATTCAACCGTTTTTAGAACATTCAATAAGTCACATTTGCAGACCTTTTAAATTTTTGATTAAAAGAATCCTTCAACCTAATACAAGTAGTTAATAATTAATTAGATAATGTTTGTAAGAACAAAAGCAAAACTAACTTTATTGCTTATTTTAAGAAGTGAGAGTAATGAAGATCTGATTAAAAATGCAATACTCAATATTTATTTCCCTTTAAATAGTTGTACCAACAAAGACGAAGTTAACTTTACAATTAAATATAAAAGATTAATATTGTTCAAAATGCTTGGTTTGCCAAACTACGTTTATAAGCGGTATTATTTGATATTGTTATACCAAAATAAAATATTTAAAAAATTAATATCATTCAAAGAAAGAAAAGCAATTGGAGAGTTACTCAATAAATTGTTATTTAAAGACACGACTTATTTTGTTGCTTAATATCTATAATAAAATTCATGTTTTATGATTCTTTGAATATTACTCAATAAATAAAACTTAACTTACATCAAACATTAATGCTATCTAATTGTTAATAAGATATATACACACAAATTGATACAATCTACATGCACCTATTAAAAGTTTGTATAAATTTATTTTTATTGATTTTAGTTCCTTTAAATATTGTCACTCAGACTATTTCAGTGAGGAAATTTTCTACCTCCAATGGATTGTCGAGTAATTCTATTAACGATTGTAATTTCGATAAAAATGGTTTTTTATGGATTGCGACACAAGCTGGTTTGAGCCGTTTTGATGGTCGAAAGTTTAAAAATCATACTTCAAATAATTTTGAAGGTATAAAATCTAACAGATTTAAGGTCATTTATAAACTTAAAAATGGCAATTTAATCGCAAAAAACTTTCGTAAACAGCTCTTTCTAATTAATGAAAAGTCGGAACTAACATTGATAGACAGTTTAGTTTATGGGGTAGATTATTTAGAAACAAGCGATAAGAAAATATTTTTTTTAAAAAAGGGAGGTAAAATAAAGTTAAAAATTGATTTGTTAAGCTTGGACGATACCAATTTGTTTTATATTACAGAGGATTACAACTGTTATCAAGTTCTAGATAGTTTTATATTATTTAATAAGACAACAAAAATACCTAGTGTAAATCATACCTTAAGATCTTGTCTTTCATTTGTAATGAATAATAACTTTTATACCATTACTAAGGACAAACGTTTGTTAGCATACCACAATGGTAAACTTATTAAAAACTACAATCTAAATACTATTTTTGATGCAAATAATTATTTTACAAGCTTTTGCATTACTTCAAACAACGGACTTCACAGTTTGAATGTAAACAAAGACTTGTACACCATCACTGAAATCGACAATGAGTTAAAGTTCAATAAAGTGGATATTCAATCTACTGATAACGAGATACTCACCAAACTAAACCATTACAATAAAAATAATTCAATCATTTATTCTAATATTAATGGTGTTTCCTTTCTGCAACCCCAGTTGATGAATATTTCAGAATTAAGTTACAATGGAACTAATGTCAAAGCAACTTACAGGGTATTGACTAACAAAAATAGTGAGGTTTTCTCTGCAATCCA
This sequence comes from Chitinophaga pinensis, assembly GCA_945871905.1. Lineage (GTDB taxonomy): Bacteria > Bacteroidota > Bacteroidia > NS11-12g > UBA955 > JABMMZ01. The sequence goes on along the minus strand of CAMBXL010000003.1, from coordinate 250,930 downwards.
TCATAAGCAATTCTCGCACCTCAGAACTCTACATAACACCTCACTATCGTTCAACACAGGATTAGATGCCATTTGTTTAATACATCAAAATTCTGTGTATTACAGTGTAAATAACAAATTATACCAACATCAATTAGAGTTTACTAAAAATAGTCCAAGCAACAATGAGTTTAAAGATGTTTTTTTAGACAATAGTAAAGTATACGTTACTAGTGATTATATTGTATTTGAACTTATAAAACCTAACAAACTAAAACCCTTTATTTACCTGCCTTCAAAAATTACAGCAACATGTTTAATGAAGGACAAAAAATACTGGTTAATAGGAACAACTGATGAAGGTGTTTTTAAGTACAATAGTCAGAACAAAACATTTATTGCCTTAGAGTATTTTGTAAATAAAGACATAAGAAGCATTAAATACGATAGTTTGCTCAACAAGTATTGGGTATTTACTTATGGTTCAGGGATATATTGGTTGGATAAAAATTTGAAAGCATCACCCTTTCAAAGAGACAATAACGGTTACCTGGATTTTGCACATTATTATCTCAAGGATACCTTGGAGAATTATTGGATTGCAAGCAACAATGGATTGTTTAGGTATGAAAAAAAGGAAATATTAAAACGCAATACCCAATCAAGTTTCAAAATTCATTATCAGTATTTTAGTGATGAAAACAGAGTAATTGAAAATGAATTTAATGGCGGATTCTATAATTCAGGATTAACTCTGCTAAATGGACATTTGGCATTTTCAAGCAAAGAAGGGCTAGTATCCATAAATCCCTACCAATTACAAAAGGAGGAAACCCGATCACCCATCGTTATTGACGAAATATTATTCAATGAATCCGTTGTAAAAGTAGATTCATTTTACACGTTTAAGGAGGGATACTTTAGCTTCGAAATCATAGCCTCAAGCCCTAATTTCAATTTTGGAATATCCTCTAACATAGAATATAAAATTCCTGAATTAAACATTAACTGGGAGTCGTTGGAAGATCACAAATTAAAGTTGTACTCCCTAAAAAGAGGGGAATACAATATATATTTAAGAAAAACAGGTTCATTAGACACTAGAAGTTATAAAATCATTACTATAAATGTCCTGCATCCATGGTATGCTTCGAAAATTGCTTTTGTTATTTATTTCTTTTCAGGTCTATCTGCATTTATCATTACAAGTAGAATCATATATAGAAATAAAAAAGAAAAAATTAAATCAGATTTGCAACTTATAGAAAGTGAATTGAAAGCATTAAGAACTCAAATCAATCCCCATTATTTAAGCAATTCACTCATTGGACTTCAAAACTCAATTATGGATGGTAATTATGAGAAATCTATAAAATTCATTTCAATATTTAGTAAGGTAATGAGAAATATGCTCTTTAATTCCGAAAAAAGTATAACGCCTTTAGAAAATGAAATTAGTATTATAAGAGATTATGTGGCATTAGAAAATATCAATAGAGACCAGTTTGTTCAATTTCATGTTCACAAAGAATTTAGCACTTTTCATAAACTATCAGACATACAAATTCCAACCAATGTATTACAACCATTAATAGAAAATGCTTTTATTCATGGTTTTACTGACTATTTAAACCGCAGTTTATTTATACAGATTAATATAAATATCTCCTACGATAATCTTCTAATAGAGATTATTGACAATGGAATTGGTTATAAACCATCGGAACTCAAAAAAGATTCTTATGGCTTCAAAAATTTAAAACTTGTGATTCAGCAATTACAAGTTAAATTTAACAAAACACTGAAATTTGAAATAGCCAATAGAACAGATTCGCAAGGTACTATTGTCCACTTAACTTTACCACTAATTACAAATGACAATAATAAAAAACAAGCTAAAAGTAGTCATTATTGATGACAACAAACAGAGCATTAAGTTTATTGAGAACTTGCTCGAAAAATATTACGGTAACAGATTTAATGTAGAATGCAGCTACACGAGCCCTTTACAAACCTACCAATATGTTGAAAAAAACACGATTGATTTAGTTTTTATAGATGTACTAATGCCCAAAATGACCGGAATAGAATTCATTGAATTGTTGAATACAGGTCGTAAAACTCAATTTATTATCATGTCAAATTTTGCTGAATATGGACTGCCTGCCCTTAAGTTGAAGGTATTTGATTATTTGCTAAAACCTATAGACATTGATGATTTTAAAAATTGTATAGACTCTTTTTTAAGTCAAGTTGATAAAGCTGAATTTGACGAATTTCATAATCCCAATCAAATAGAAAAAAAGATTTTAGTTCATACCCACGAAAAGACATTGTTGCTCGAAGTGAAAAAAATACTTAGAATAGAATCTGATGGCAGTTATTGCATCTTTTATACCGAAGGTGATGAGAAAAAATGTCACGCCTCCAAAAATCTGAAATTCTTTGAGGAAAAATTAATCAACAACTGTTTTTTTAGGTTAAACAGATCCAATATTGTCAATGTTTCTAAAATTGTGGAAATACAAAAAAGCTTTGGTGATGGAATTGTCGTTTTTAGCGATGACAGTAAAATGAATATTTCAAGAGTGGATAAAGGCGAACTTCTGAAATACATGAAAAATCAAAGTCAATTGTTCTTTGATTAAGAATTTTCTCGAATTATTCCTCTACAAAATTCAAATAAAAGAAAGGTCGGTTTTGATAAAAATCCGTAAATAAATAGGATTTAGCCTCCACAGGAATCGCAACCTTCTAACGTCCTCAGAATACAAGATTCCAAAAATCCCACTAGGGTAAAAAAGCCTGGTTTTGATAAAGCGGTTCAGCTGTTATTGAAATGATGTTAATTTTTTCAAATAGGGCCGACCTTTCTATGTGCAAAGGTAAGGATTTTAACTTTTCGTTTCACTATTTTTCTTTAACAAAACTGCTGAAATTCCAAATGAAATTAACATCAATAAGGTGCCTGTAAAATAGGGCATGGCATACCATATCATGTACAATATACCCGAAAACAATGGTCCTATGGTGCGTGCTAATGAACCCAAACTCTGCATGGCGCCAAGAACAGTTCCTTGCTGATTGGCAGGCGCCTGCTTGCTTACAATCGCATTAGCGGCCGGCATTATCAATCCATTAGACAATGCAATGGTCGTAATAGCCAATAACTCTATAGGAATAAACAATTCTGCAGATACAATAGGCATGGTAAACAAACCAATACTCATCAACAAAGACCCTAATAGTAACATTCTTTTTTCGCCTAAATATTTAACAAATAAGCCTATCAACCCACCCTGTACCAACACCGAACACAAACCAATAAAACCAAAAATATAACCTACTTGCTTGTCGTCGTATCCATAATGTTGTTTCCATAGCAATGGTGAGGCTATTTGCATCATGCTGAATGCCGCAATAAACAAACCATTTATCATAAATATCAATCGAATGGTTTTATTGTTCAATGCCAATTTGATTTGACTAAATACCACTTTCAATGATTGCTTGGTATGTTGCTTGTGATGGTTGCTCTCCGGAAGGAAAATAAATGCAAATACAAAGTTGATTAAACACAAGGCTGATGTAAAGTAGCCAATGGATGCAATGCCGTAATACTCTTTTAAAAATCCACCAATGGGCGGTCCAAAAATAAAGCCTAAACCAAAAGCAGCACCTATTAATCCCATGTTTTTGGCACGTCGCTCGGCAGGTGATATATCTGCTACATAAGCTTGTGCGGCCGAAAAATTACCTGAACCCAAACCCGCCAAAACCCTCGATAATATTAAGATGTAAATGGAGGTGACAAACGAAAAGGTGATGTAGGCCACAAAGGTGATAACAATACTAATCAAAATAACAGGACGGCGGCCTTTCCTGTCGCTTAAGCTACCCCAATAAGGCGCAAACAGAAATTGCATAAAAGGCGCTAATGCTGCAACAATACCAACCATGTATTCTGGTTTCCCCAAGTCGCTAACAACCAAACTTGGTAATATTGGAATAACAATACCAAATCCCAATAAATCAATAAAAATAGTTAAAAATATAATGGAAAGCTGCTTTTTTAACATGTAATTATTTGGTCAATGGCGTAAAAAAGTCAACTGTATCTATTTCAGATTTTACTTTTTTAAGTTGTATGTAGGTAAGGGAATTGTTTTTTAAGCTTGATAAATTAAAGTCGCTTTTGCTAGCATAGTATAGCTGCCCGCTGTAATCGGTTGCAATGATAAACTGACACTCTGAAGGACTAAAGGAAAGATTGCCCACCGAAATTTTAAAAGTGGTAGCATAGCGTTTGTCTATAAGGTACAAGTCTTTGACATCTATAGGTAAGCCCGATTCGTCGGTATATTGCGCAATTAAGTGAGTGCTAAACTCGGGTTCCTTGCTGTATAACAATGAAAAACTGCCCAACTGCTGTATCTTTAATTCTGTGGTTTGATTGGCTTTTTCTAATTGCTTTATTTTCTGATTTTCATAATCTACAAACTCTTGATAACGCAACAAGTTCAAAGCATCAAATTCTCTCGCTCTTTTTTCTCTTACTTGCTCGTATTTTTTGTATGCTTTGGCAAAGGCCCTTATTTGTTTTTTCTTTGTTTTTAAATCTTCTGTATCTGTAATCCAAGCCTCTAAGGTTTTAAACCCATTAATGGTTTTTAAGGTAATTACACAATATTCTTTGCCCAATTTCCAATGTATTTTTACATCGTAATAATGCGCATTTGTAATGTAATCGTTGTTGAAAGCACGTTTGTCACTTGGGTCTATTTTTACATTAAAGTTAATGGAACGCAATACCCTTAATTCTGGAATAATAAGTTCTTTGGTTTTGTCTATTATCTTAAAATATTGACGGTCAACGGCTCTTTTTTTAGGAATTACTTTTTGAATTTTAACCAGTACTTTTCCCTTTTTTAATCTGTAACCAGTCAGTTGCCCTTTTTTGTTATAATCCTTAGTCCAAGTTCGGTCTAGGTCGGTAAAGTAGGTTTGCTTTTTAAAGATCAACTGATTGTTATTGTGTTCATCGCTAAGCGAATAATGCTTACCACTGTGAAAGCGGGTTTCGAATTTTGAAGTGTCTATTAGGTGATAGGGAGCAGTTTGTAAATCATTCTCTATTTTATAAAAATCAATAGGCGTGAAGGTAGAACCAAAAACCTGTTGGTATAATTGAAGATTTTGCCAAGAGTTGGATTCGTAATCATAGAAATGTATTTGCGCACTGTCTGTGGACACGGGCAGTTGCAATTTGATGGATTGACCTTCTTTTAAATGGATATTTTGCTTTTCACTAGTAGCATTAATGTTTACCAAAAATTTAGAGTTAAACTGCTCGTTTTTGTTTTTTAAAACCACACCTGCAAAGGTTAATTCAATAGGCGTTTGTAATTGCTGAATTTGAATGTAAACAGGGTCTTTTACGACTTGTTCTTCGGTGTTCACAAAACTCTCTGCAGGAACAATAATTTTCAGTCCTGATTTGGAATATAAAATACTGTGGAGATTAGGATTTATTTTAAAAACTTCATGTTTATTTTTAATCGCTTCGTAGGGAGGGTTAAACTCAGGTGTAATTGGAAAAGTAGGGGTAAACGGTTTGTTGTATTGTGTAATTTTGGCTGTACCATCAACATTACTTTCTACTTCGTTTTGAGTCATAAACAATTCACCATTGTATATTTTTTTCAAATGGGCAATTTCAAACTCATTGAGCTGTTCTTTGTTTGACAAATAACTGATGGCAATGCCTGAAAACAAATCATTGGCAAGCGCATATTGAATGCTTACTTTCTCTTCGAGCAATTCATCAATCCCTTTATTGGTAAACACAGATAAGTTGTCATAAAGGGTCAATTTGGGAAGGGTAATATACTTTGTAATACGCTTAGGTAAATCGGTAACACGGTCCAAACTTAATCCAAGTACTTGCAACTGTGATTGGTTTTGAATGGCATCAAGTACCGCATCTATGTGCGTAGGAAGTAAGTCGGCTATTAAGTGAAATTCCTTGAGTGATGCCAGTTTTTTTAATGGAGAAAAATCCTCAGGTCTGCCTTCCAAATAGAGATAAAGGTGAGAAAGTTTGTTGAGGTTTTTAAGGAAAGTAAGTTGATTAAGTTCATCCTCTTTTACACTCAAATGCAGGATTTCAATTGGTAATTCATTGACAAAAGTAGCCGCTGTAAGGTCGCCTGTATAATCCTTGAGTTGTAATAATTTAAGATCATAAAAATCATCTAGTTTCTCAATGATTAGAGGCAATTGGGATGTTTGATTGATTTTTAGTGCTTCAATAAAGTTAAATTTCGAGGCATTTTTCAGAAAATAGGAAACATCATTTTCGTTGTTCAATTCCAAATGGTCAAAGCGGTATTTCTCGACATCCTTCACCGAGAAAAAATCCGAACTTTGGGCATTTATTACTGAAATAAAACCAATCAGAAACCAAATTTTTGCTAACTTATATATCATGCAATGCCTATGTACTTAAATTGTATTTTGTAGTTTTTTTGTAAAAGACTTTTAAAACCCTCTACCATGGGCAAAGGTATTTTAATTTCAGCACAAAATAAATCCTGATTTTCAATAACGTGAATGAGGCCATTAAATTGTTTACAAGCCTTATAGATTTCTTGTTCAAGTCCATATTCACAACAGATTTCATATTTCTCAAAAATCAATTTTACCGATTTCTCACAGATTGCCAAACACTCATCTGCAGCCTTGCCATAAGCTTCTATTAAGCCCGAAACGCCCAATAATGTACCGCCAAAATATCGAACCACAACTACCAGAATATTGGTAAGGTCATGTTTTTGAATCTGTCTTAAAATAGGGTTACCGGCAGTATTGGCTGGTTCTCCATCATCGTTTGTTCTGTAATTTTGCTTATCAAAATTAAGCACATAAGCATAACAGTGGTGCGAGGCATCGGGATAGGTTTGCTTAAGTTTTTGGATTTCCTTTTTAGCCTCTTCTTCATTTTTTATGGGTATAGCAAAAGCCATAAAACGACTCCCTTTGCTTTTGTAAACAGAAGTTTGGGGGGCAGTAATAATGGAGTATGTGTTTAGAGCAAACATTTATGACTTTTACCTATCAATATTAAAATTGAGCAAAATTAATTAAAACTAAATATTTAGAGTTTGAGAATATTTTAAAAATTAGTTAACTATCATCCTCCTAAAACCTCTAAATACCTTTTTAAAGCTTCTCGCTCTACCTCGGCAACAAATTCATAAAACAATTCTTTATTGCTTGTTACTTGGGCGGTTTCTAAGCAGTTGTAATAGTTTAATCGGTTTGCATCGTCTCCTTTGATGTTCGCTATCACATAACCGTGTTTTAACAATATCAAATTCATTATCAAACGCGATGTGCGGCCATTGCCATCTATAAACGGATGAATAGTAACCAACCTTTCGCTTAGTTCCGCTGCTAATATAATGGGGTGCAATGTTTTGGCGTTTAAGCGATACCAAATCATTAGGTCTTCCATTGCTTTGGCAACTAAATAGGGCTGAGGAGGCAAGTGTTTGCTGCCTTTTATCATCACTTGCACGTTTCTGTATTTTCCAGCATTTTCAGTGTCTATGCCACGTAATATTAAATTGTGAAGTTGTAAAATATCCCTCTCCTTTAGTTCCGTGTTTTTTTCTACCAAATGTTTCAAATACTCAACAGCTTCTTTGTGATTAATAGCCTCCAAATGCTCGCGCATACTCTTGCCAGAAATGGTTATGCCTTCATTAATTACCAAATCTGTTTCTCTTAAAGTTAAGGTATTGCCCTCTATTCTGTTGCTTTCAAAAGTATATTCTAACTCAAGCGCTTGGGCTATTCTGTAACTATCCATGTGGCGAAACTGTGTAAGTTTCTTTTTTAGTGTATCTATTTCTTTTAAAATTTTTGAAAGCGACTTGGATACTGAACGACTGTTTTCTTTGAGTACAAACTTAACTTTTTCTTCGGCTAGTTGCATCGCTTTTAATGCCAAATCATCATTGCCTATTTCATACAAAATAACTTCACTCATCCACTCTATCAATAGTTTTTCTGTATCTATTTCTAGAATTTCTGCCAGTTTTATCACTTGTTCTTTGGTAGGTTTTCTTCCTCCACTTTCCCATTTACTAACTAATGCGGGGTCAACTGACATAGCAATAGCCACCTCTTTTATTTTAAGGTTTTTAGATTCTCTTGCATTTTTTAATTGAGTTTTCATTGATGACAAAAAATAACATGACAAAAATAGTCATTTATTTTGGATAAAAAAACTATTTCAAAGTTAAATAAATACCCAAAACCGCCATTATAATACCAATTAACTTTCTATAATTAATCTGTTCTTTAAACAATACAAGTGCTAATAAAAACGATAATAGCATTACGGCGGTATTGTTTATCATGTAAAATAAATTAGAAGGTAACAAACCGGAACCTAATGCCAATATTAAAAAGTACACAGAAAAGTAATTGGGAATACCTAACAAAAAACCAAATAATAGGCTACGGGTATGAGTTAAAATAGCCCTATTTGTTATTGCTATAAAAACAATAGAACTGATAAGTGCACCAGTAAAAATGATGGCAATACCTGTGGCTAATGAAGCTTGCTTTTGAACAAATGTACTTTGAATAATATTCAATAAGGTGTCTATTAATCCGGAACTAAAAAAAATGAAAATGGGGATTAACAGTTGTGTTCTGCTGATGTGGTCGCGAGGATTGTAAGAAATTAAAACAACGGAGATTAATGCCATTATAAAACCAAAAATTTGAAACAGATGAAAGGGTTCATTCAAAAAAAGTGTTCCAAATAAAACAGGAATGACCAATGACATTTTGGTACTAGCTCCTGTTATTCCAACACCAATGTGTGTCGATGAATACCCCATTGCATAAAATGTAAAGAAAAATAAAATTCCCAATCCCAAACATTGTATAATGTCTGCAGTACTAAAAAAAGTTAATGAAAACCCCTTATTAATAATATAAGCTGTAACAATACAACTAATATAATTTCCTAATATAACCATTAATAAATAGACAGACTGTCGGCTCAACCACTTAAATCCAGTAAAGAGTAATGAGGATAAAAAAACAGATAACAGAAGGAAAATCATGAACAACAAACCTAAGATATTTTTTAAAGTTATGGAAGTGATTTTTAACCCATAATTTTTTTATTTGATAGTCAGCACAATAAAAAATATAAAAATAGTTATAATAACTTGACTTTTTACAGCGTTGTAGTTTTTAAATAATCCATAACAAATGCAAAGTATTCTACATACCCCTTAAAACAACATTAAAATGAAGTATTATTCAGCCGGACTAATTAGTCTAAATTGTATTATGGTTTGTTCTCTGTATTCCCAAAGACAATCTATAAAGTACAATTTCTTTGATTTTACCATGGACAGTTCACGCAGTAGGATAGCCCAACTAAGTGTACCAAGTCAGGGTGAGTCGGTTGTGATAAGCAATAGCCTAATTTCGGATTATGTTGGTAATACCAGAATGTCAATCAATAATTCCATTATCTCTAATCAAATGGATTCTTCCATGGCTATCAATGCCTTGTTTAATGGAATTGGTAATTTTTCTGCAGACATAGAAACGCCCTTGTTTTACCGAATTATTCGACCGCTTTCTAGTGATTTTTTTGGAATAAGTGTTAATCCCAGAGCCAATACTTTACTAAATACAGGTCAAGTTTTTGAGAAAAGCACCCTTAATGGCGATTTAGGACTGAATTTTATAATGAAAATATCGGGAGATTTAGGAAATATAGCCGCTAAATTAATTTTTAGAAACGCTATTTCTTACGGTAATCAGCAATTTATAGAGCGCTTATACGAGGTAAAAGCCCGTTCATTCTTTTATAATAACCTACAAATAAGATTAAGGGCGTTTAATAATATTTTTATCATCAATGCACCCTTATACCTAAAACCACTCAATGCCAAACGGATAAATGGTTTGCCGGTTTATGCTGGATTAGGTTTTGTATTTTGATAAACCAATAGTTCGTCTGTCTCTAAATCACTTATTGCTGCATTAAATTCAGGAATTTCTGGCGCTAATTGACCACCATTAAGGATGAGTTGCTTGGATTTGAAAATCCTTATTTCATCATACAAACCCGCACTAATAAAACTATTTAACAAGCGTTGTCCACCCTCTATTACAATACTCTGAATAGACTTTTGGTACAAACATTCAACAATAGAATCTGGATTTTTATTGGCAATTTTTAAGAATTCTACTTCACCCTCTTTGCTTTCTTTCCTGCCATTCAATAGGTAAGTTTTTTGCGACTGATCATAAAAATGCAAAGGCAGATTTTGCGATTTCAAATCGAAGTCAATAGCCATTCGAATTGGATTTTTGCCAATAGCCAAACGACTGTTTAGTTGGGGATTGTCTATAAGTAATGTCTCAGTTCCTATTACAAATGCATCTTCTTGGGTGCGCCATTGATGGAGCATTAGTTGGGCTTTATGTCCACTAATTTGTTTGGTATCAGGGTGACTCATATAGCCATCTTTAGACATTGCCCATTTCAAAATAATATAAGGGCGCTTTCGGGTGTGATAGGTAATAAAACGTTTATTCATTGCAAGTGCTTCGTTTTCTAGAATTCCCACCTCAACTTCAATGCCTGCAGCTTTAAGTAAAGCAACCCCCTTACCCGCAACTAGTGGATTGGGGTCCAAACAGGCGATAACTACTTTTTTAACCCCATGTTGTATAAGTAGATTGGCACATGGAGGTGTTTTGCCATAGTGACTGCAAGGTTCTAATGTAACATAAACGGTTGAATCGCGAAGTAAAGAAAGGTCAGTAACAGCATTGATTGCATTGACTTCGGCGTGTGGTCCACCATATTGTTGGTGATAGCCTTCACCAATAATGTTTTCATTGTGCGCAATAACACAACCAACCATCGGATTTGGAGACACCATTCCAAACCCTTTTTGAGCAAGGTTGAACGCCAACTGAAGGTATGTTTGATGGAAATTAATAGGGCAAAAATAACAATTCTTATTTGTATTTAAGAATAATGGTTTAATGGTTAATAGTATAATGGTTAATAGTATAATGGTTAATAGTAGGGACGTCATATCTGACGCCTGTATGTATAACAAAATGGAAAGTCATGTTGGAAAAAGTTGCGAAAGGGGCTTGTAGTAAGGGCACTTTTATTCAGCATCTAATTCAGCACAGGTCTCACTATTTTTTATGGCTATCATTCTGACAACGGAGAAATCTCGGCTCCCTTTGAATAGCTGTCGGGAAAAGATGTCTCCTTCGTCGACATGAAAGCAGACATTTTCAAACCGTTCAGTTTGACGTTAATCGCAGTTGCGTCATGCCTGACGCCCAATTATAGCAAAACGTTCATCATGAGGTTCACCGAAGGGACGTCATACATGACATCTCTAAATATTGGGGTATAGTTTCAGTCCATTCATGAAAAAGTTGCTTAATCTTCTTAAATCTTCCATCAAATCTTAAGGGATAAATATAGGATTTTAAATAAATGTATTACTTTTGTCCATTATGGATTTAAGAGAATTGAATGCTAGAGACGCGCAAATTATCAATCGTCACCCGTGGGAACTTGCTCGTCTTCAGGTAGCCAACGATTTGTTTCATCAATTCAAACCCCAAAAAATTAATGCTGTGCTCGACTTAGGTTGTGGCGATAGTTTCTTTATCAGTCAGTTTTATCAACTCAATCAATTAAATGTGCCTCACTTTGGGGTTGATATTAATTTTGATGACGCCATGTTACAATCTCTGAATAATGAAAATCCAGCAACTCGTTTTTTTAAATCTTTGGATGACTTACAAGCACATTATACCGGAACCATTGATGTTGTATTTTTAATGGATGTTATCGAACACATCGAATTTGATATTGACTTTATGAAAATGGTTTGTTCTTACCCGTTTATTACCAAAGAGACTGTTTTTATAATTACAGTTCCGGCATTCCAATCTTTGTTCTGTTCGCACGACGTCTTTTTGGGCCATTACAGAAGATATAACAACGCATTACTTCGCAATAATCTCCAAACTGCGAATATGAATGTGGTAAAAGTGTCTTACTTTTTTACCCTTTTATTGTTGCCTAGATTAATACAAAAAACTAAAGAATCTTTAATATCCTCCAAAGAAACAACTGGTTTAGTGGAATGGAAAGGCAGTCGCTCCAAAACCAATTTGATTACTAAAATTTTACTTTTGGATTATTTTGTCTCTAAGTTTTTTTCTAAAATAGGCATAAAATTACCAGGATTATCCAACTTTGCCATATGCAAACCATCGGCATCATAATACCGTGTTACAATGAAGCCAGAAGACTAGATACAAACTATCTAATCGAATTTTTAACGCTTCACCCCCATATCAAAGTGGTGCTTGTAAACGACGGAAGTGTTGACAATACCAAACAAGTTATCGAAAATACATCCTCGCAATTACCTCAACAAATTACAGCTTATAATTGTCCTAAAAATGGAGGAAAAGCCGAAGCTGTTAGACAAGGAATGTTGCTTTTAAAATCAGAAACTCATCTCCAATGGGTTGGCTATTTTGATGCCGACTTCTCAACGGAGTTAAATGAAATTGATTATTTCTTAAACTATATCCCAAAAAATATCAATTTTGATATGTTGATTGGCTCCCGAATCAACAGACTTGGAAGTACTATCGTTCGCAACGAATTGCGACATTACATAAGCAGAATTATAGGTACCCTAACTTCTAGATTATTAAAATTACATGTGTATGACACCCAATGTGGCGCCAAGTTAATTGCACACAAACACGTTTCTCTTTTGTTCGACAAACCATTTATTAGTACGTGGATGTTTGACGTGGAATTGTTTGCTAGATTAATAAATTTTCAGGGGCACGACTTATGCAAACAACACATCATAGAGGTACCCCTCAGAAAATGGGTTGAAAAAGGTGATTCCAAAATTTCATGGACCTACACCTTAAAGTTACCGTTCGAATTGTTGAAAATAAAAAATTCCTATTTTTAACACATTGACTTCCATCAAAGAAGCATACCACTCTGCCCTCAATTCCCTTTCTCAATTTTATTCTGTTGAGGAAAGTAAAGCCATAGCAAACAGGTTGTTTGATGATGGATTTAATTTGACTTCTAAAGAGTTATTGCTAAACCCCCAATTATCCTTTAATCACGAACAACTTTTAAGTGATTATATTAAGCGCTTATGTGTTTATGAACCGGTTCAACATGTTCTGGGTTTTGAATGGTTTGGTGGCCTCAAAATTAAAGTGAATCCACATGTGCTAATTCCACGGCCAGAAACCGAGGAATTGGTCAATTGGATAATTGAATTGGAGGTAAACACAGTAAATGCCATTGCCGACTTATGTACCGGTAGTGGATGTATTGCCTTGTTGCTCAAAAAACATTTTAAAGAAACCAAACTAATTGCAGTAGATGTTTCGGAAAATGCACTTTCTGTAGCTCAAGAAAATGCTGAAATAAATCAACTAAATGTGGAATTTTTAAAGCAAGATGTGTTAAACAATGTATTCACTCACAAAGTGGACATAGTGGTTAGTAATCCTCCCTATATCATAGCAGAAGAGGTTGCATTAATGCACAGCAATGTATTGCAATATGAACCTCATTTGGCCTTGTTTGTTGATGACAAAGATGCTTTGTTGTTTTACAAGAAAATAATTGAGCATTTTGTTGGGCAAGCGTGCCGAATTTATTTCGAATTAAATCCCTTAACAGCATTCGAACTCAAAACCTTTTGTGAGATGAAAGGAATAGCCTGCCTATTGAAACAAGACATGCAAGGGAAATGGCGCTTTGCAATGATTAATTTGGGAGAGAACCAAACGACGAGCTTAAACAGTTAAATTCAGATATCAGCAATGGTTTAAAATTCACCTTAATCATTTCTAAAATTATTGACTAAATTCAATTATTTTTGTCTCGACTATATGCATTCATTTCAAATAAACAGATACAAAGCCGAAGCGCCTGTGATGGCGACCTTTTTTTTATTCGCTTTAATTTGTAGTTTGTATTTTTATCCTTCTCTTTATTGGTTTGCTTTTCTCATATTCCCACTTTTATTTCTTGCCTATGTACTTTTAAGAATGGCTAAATTTGGGTTTTTTAAACGCCAAACATTTTTTGTTATGGACGAAGAAGGGATTAAATATTGCTTTCATTTGTATCAAAAGCCCTTGTTTTTAAAATGGGATTTGGTTGATAAAGTGAATTATCAAATGTATGAAACCAATTTTAAACTCAAAGAATCAGGAGAAATTATCAGCATGAATATGGGTTATTTTCAAAATCCTGATGATATAGTAGAAATAAAAAGAATCATTAGTTCACACTGCCAAGAAATGTAGGTGATTGCTAAGGCAATATCAAAATAGGCGTATTAACTTCTGTGTAATTAAAAATTTCCTCTATTTCCTGATTATTTAAAGCAATACAACCCAAAGTCCAATTGGTTTTCCAATGGTTTTTAGGGTCTTGATTTTCCCACCACAACCCATGTATGAAAATATCACCTCCCGGATTAACTCCCATCTGTCTGGCATTGGCTTTGTCTGCCTCGTTTGGATACGAAATTTTAAGTGATTTATACCCTCTGCTTTTAGGGTTTTTAAAAGTAATTTTGTACAAACCTTCAGGTGTTTTTAAGTCACCTTGTTGTGTTTTATGTCCCACCGGCTGTCCACCCAATGATATTCTAAAAACCTTTACAGTGTCCCCAAAATAAGCGTATAATTTTTGTTTACGTTTTGATACCTTGAATGATTTAATGGTTGATGTAATACTAATTTTTCTGTTTTCCTCAGCAACCCCTATAGGTTTAGTTCTGAATCTTTGAATAGTATCAACATGCTTTTTCTTTGAACTGTGAGGTACAATTTTAGGTGGATCTATTTCAATACACCCTAAAGTAAGTATGGCTACTATTATTAAAAGCGTTTTCATAATAGTATTTTAACGCAAGAATCGTGCGCAATATTGTGCTTGTTTTTTATTTTTTACTTTTGGAAAATAGTGCCAACAATAGCATCGTTAATATGGCATTAACACCCAACAATTCAAAACCGAAACGATAGCCCTTTGGATCGCCAAAAACTTGGGTGTCTAAAACATAAATAAAGACCATCATAAATAGTGTAATCCAAACAGGTATGGCATCGTTAATTGTTCGCTTACTCATGATGCCAAAAAAGAACAATCCCAACAAAGGTCCATAAGTGTAGCCTGCTATTTTAAACAATGAGCCAACAACAGTGTCGCTGTCTATTTCATTAAAGATTAAAACTGCCACAAAGGTTAAAAAAGACATACCAATATGTGTGGCTTTGCGCAACCAAATTTGTTTGGAAGATTCGTATTTTTCAATGTTTAAAAAGTCTACACAAAAAGAAGTTGTTAATGCTGCTAAAGCAGAATCTGCACTTGAATAGGCTGCTGCAATTAATCCTAACAAGAAAACAATTCCTAAGGTTAATCCCAAACCACTCTGCATGGCTATCGTAGCAAACAAGGCATCTGATTTCCCTCCTTTACTTTCCCACATAGCTTTAATTTCAGGAAAGGTATCGATATAGGTAAACAAAGCGACTCCTAATATTAAAAAGAACACATTTACAACGACCAAAACCAATGAAAATGAAACCATGTTTTTTTGTGCATCTTTGATATTTTTGCACGACAAGTTTTTCTGCATCATGTCTTGGTCCACGCCTGTCATTGCAAGGGTAATAAACATGCCACCTAAAACACTTTTCAACCAATAATTACTGGCCAAAAAATCTGAGGTTTGGAACCATCTACTGTATCCTTTGGCTTGCCCTTTCTCTAACATATCGAGCATTGATAAATCCATCGCATTCAAAATTAAATAGATAGCCATTCCCAAAGAAACCAACATAAACAAGGTCTGTAAGGTGTCTGTCCAAATAATGGTTTTAATGCCCCCCTTAAAAGTGTAAAGCCAAATAAGTGTAATGGAAACAAACACGCTAACCCAAAAAGGATAGCCATAAACACCAAATAAAAAGATTTGAAGAATATGTGCCACCAGATACAAACGCAAAGAAGAGCCTATCAAGCGCGAAACTAAAAAGTAAAATGCACCTGTGCGATAAGTGGTCATTCCAAACCGTATTTTTAAGTATTCATAAATGCTTGTGAGTTGGTATTTGTAATAAATAGGAAGTAAAACATAAGCAATGATTAAATAGCCCAATACATAACCCAAAGCCACTTGCATATAAAACATACCTTCTTTGCCAACAGTACCTGGAATGGACAAAAAAGTAACACCTGAGAGCGAAGAGCCAATCATACCAAAAGCGATGAGCATCCAATGGTTATTGCGGTTGCCAGTAAAAAAAGTATCGTTATCATTTTTTCTACCAGTCCAAAAGGATATCAAAATCAGCATAGCAAAATACACTGACATCACAATAAGTATTATTTGAGGAGTCATTTGAATGTTTATTGCAATGATAATGAATCTACAAATAGTGTCTTAATTATTTTTTGCACAATGCATGCTTAGGAAAAAGGAATTAGGGGTTAGCCGTGTCTAGGCTCAGCCTAGGGAATTAGGGGTATAAATAAGCAATAACAGCATGGTGGTATTTTAAATATTTTAATATCAAAATCCAGAATTACTACCCAAATCTCATTTTAATCACAAGGTAATAATCCTCAAAAACAATTCAACACTTTCGAATTATTTAGATAGATTTGTATATGTCTTTAAAAATTAGAAACTATGTTTTTTTGCTTTTTGGAATTTGTGTTTTTACGGAAACTAATGCACAGGATGAATCTAAATTGAATAAATGGTTCAAAAAACACCAATTTACTGTGAGTGCGGGATACATGAGAGCGGATTTTAAAAAACAAGATTTGTTGGTAGTTTCCCCTGTTTATAACCATTCTATTCGTTTTTTTGATGTGGAAGCAGAGGACATTACTTATTTCGAAAATATTAAAACACTGCAATTAACGGCTACCCAGCACAGAGTTAGCTTTTCAGCTAATTTTAAATACAATTTCCAGTTGTCATTAAATATTTCACATATCAATTATGGCGCCATAACATCCAATACCTACCGAGCGCAAGGGAAATGGGAAGGCAAACACATCAACGACCGTGTGTTAATGAGTGATTATGTTAAAGGTTTGTACCATACCAACGGTTTGAATTTATGGAATATTTCTGCTCAAAAAATGATTCCAATTTACAAGAAAAGAGAAAATATAAATGTGATTTTCAATTTAGGAGTTCATTTAGGCGCAACAGTTACGAGTAGTGAAATTGAAATCAAAGACACGGTTGGGTCTAATTATTTATATTACACTCCCGGCAATAATTTGGCAGGCTATCATTTGGGAACCAATAGTTCTATGAATGTGGTTTTATATAAGCATTATGTAGTTCAAGCCTTTTGGGATTGGTCGTTTGCCAATGTTTTAAAGGCGAAGTTTGATGACGGCTATGTGAAACAAAAAATATACACCAATTATTTTGGAGTAACTTTAGGTTATAGGTTTTAAAAAAATAATATCTTTGTAAAATGACAGAACCGATTAAACCCATTTTTGACAAACAAATTTTTTGGGATGTTGATTTCGAGAAAATAGATTACGAAGCCAAAGCCAATTGGGTTATCGTAAGGGTTTTTGAAAGAGGTGATGTGCAAGACATTCGAAATTGTAGAAGATTTTATGGAGATGAGAGAGTAAGTGAGGCCTTATTAAATGCAAAGTTTTTAATGTTAAAAACGCTTTACTTGGCGAGTGCAATAGTTGAAAAACCAATAGAAGATTTTAAATGTTACAAAAACAGACAGTTGAACCCAGCACTTTTTCCTTACTAAGTCAATTAATGAATTTAGAGGTTCTTTCAACTTATAATTTAGTTGGCGGAACTGGATTGTCACTTAAATTAGGACATCGAATTTCCATAGACATTGATTTATTCTCCAAAGAAAAGATAGAAAATGAAGTAATTATTAACTGTTTATCTGAAACTTTTCAAAACAAATTTGTATTAATAAGTTCGAATAAAGTTGGAATTTTTTGTAAAATTAACAACATAAAAGTAGATTTAATCCATTATAATTTTGACTTGATTAATCCAATTGAAGAGTTTGAAAATGTAAGAATTGTTAGTAGTGAAGACATAGCTGCAATGAAAATTCAAGCCATATTAGGTAGAGGAGTCAAAAAAGACTTTTATGATTTATTTGAATTATTAAATCAATTTTCTTTGAATGAAATTATACAATTTCATAAATCAAAATATCCTCTACAAACATTGAATATAACCATTCCACAAGCCATCACTTATTTTGAGGAGGCAGATGAAAGCGAAGACCCCATTAGTCTCAGAAATGAAACTTGGGATGAGGTTAAAAAAGGGCTTCGAAAAGTCGTTAATGATTATTTGAAATAATAAAAAGTACAAATGTTGTAAATGTCGTATCTATTTTATAATTATTGATAATTTAAAATTCCACTTAAACATAATTAGCTTTCATTTGTTGTTTAATTATACCATGAAAATAATTCTATTTTCAATTTTTACTTTAATGTTGTTTTCATGTTCTAATGTAAAGCAACAGCAAACTACTATTACAAAAAAAGTTAACGATACAATGAATAATCAATTGACAGAAGAGGATTGGAAACAAAAATTAAGTCCCGAAGAATACCGTGTGTTGCGTGAAAAAGGAACCGAAAGACCCTTTAGTGGCGAATTTGAAACCCATTGGGATTCTGGTATTTATGTTTGTAAAGGTTGTGGTAGTGAGCTATTTGAGAGCAAAACAAAATTTGATGCAGGGTGTGGATGGCCTAGTTTTTATCAATCTATAGATAAGTCGAAAGTAAAGGAAGTGGTAGACCATTCGCATGGAATGACCCGTATTGAAGTGGTTTGTGCAAATTGTGAAGGTCATTTAGGGCATGTATTCCCTGATGGACACGGAACCCCAACTGGCTTGAGGTATTGTATTAACTCAGTGAGTTTGGGTTTCAAAAAGAAACCATAATTTGTTTTAAACAACTTAATCATTTCTCTTAATTTTGTATCGTGCCTTTTGAATTCAATGAAATAGATTCTCCTGAAAAACTCAAATCATTAAATGAATCTCAGTTAAATGATTATGCTGCATGGTTTCGCCAGTTTTTGATTCAACAAATAACCAAAAATGGTGGTCATTTTGCTGCCAATTTAGGCGTAGTAGAACTCAGTATAGCACTACATTATTCATTTAATACGCCTAAGGACATTTTAATTTGGGACGTAGGTCACCAAGCGTATGCTCATAAAATTTTAACCGAAAGAAAATCTACATTTGAAACTCTCCGTAAATTAAACGGCATTAGCGGTTTTCCCAAAATGAGTGAGAGTAAGTACGATGCATTTGGTACAGCCCACAGCTCTACTTCTATCTCCGCCGCTTTAGGTTATGCCGAAGCTGCCAAATTGCAAAATATCAATAGGCAGCATATTGCCGTTATTGGTGATGGCGCTTTAAGTGCTGGCCAGGCTTTTGAGGCACTCAATAACGCAGGTTTAAGTCAAACCAATATCACCATCATCATCAATGACAACCACATTGGTATCGACCCAAGTCAGGGGGCTTTGGGCGAGTATTTGGATCATTTGAATAACAAGCCCGAAAACTTTTTTACAGATTTAGGCTTCCAATATTTTGGACCTATCAATGGTCACGATATTCACGAAATGAAACAATTGTTCCTGTCTGTATTAAATAACAATGCACCTAAAATAATACATGTAAAAACCATAAAAGGAAAAGGACATGTGGAGGCTGAAGCAGAACAAACCAAGTGGCACAGTGTTTCTAAGTTTGACAAGCTAGCTGGTAAGGAAACCACTTCAAATTCTAAAAATGCCAAGTATCAAGATATTTTTGGTAGAACATTACTTCAATTGGCCGAATTTAACCCCAATATTGTAGCAGTTACCCCTGCCATGATTTCAGGAAGCTCTTTGCATTTTATGCAAGATAAGTTTCCGAATAGAGTATTCGATGTAGGAATAGCAGAGCAACATGCCATAACTTTTGCAGCAGGTTTGGCAGCCAGTGGAATGGTGCCTGTGTGTTGCTTGTATGCCACTTTTTTACAAAGGGGATATGACCAACTCATTCACGATGTAGCGCTTCAAAACTTACCCGTTGTTTTTGCGATAGACCGTGCCGGTTTGGTAGGCGAAGATGGTCCCACTCACCACGGTGTTTTTGATATTTCCTCTTTACAAGCTATTCCAAATTTAACCATCATATCACCGAGCAACCAAAAGGATTTAAAAGACGCTTTATTTACGTGCACCCAAAATCCAGATGGTCCTGTGGTAATCAGATACCCACGAGGACAATCGAATGAACCTTATTTAAATGATGATTTAGAGGCTTTTGAGATTGGGAAGGGTAAGAATGTGGTAAAAGGTAAAAACACCGCTGTAATCAGCTATGGAACAATAGTCAATAATTGCCTAAATGCGGTTCAAAGAACAAATGCTTCTCTTTATGATTTAAAAACCATCAAACCATTAGACACGGTATTGTTGACTCAGATTTTTGCTGACTACCAAAATGTATTAGTTGTAGAAGAAACACAGCAAATAGGGGGTATAGGCAGCACATTGTCTGTGATGGCTCATGCATTAAACTTCCAAGGCACTTTTAAAATATTAGCTATTCTCGACCATTTTGTAACGCATGCAAGTCCTGCGGAATTATATGAGTTGGAACAGTTAGATGAAAAAAGTATTGAAAAAGAGATTATGAGATATTTTTCAGAATAAAACCCAGCCACGTAGTGGCGAAATAATTCCTACAAGCTCAAACAAAAAAATATCTTTTCTGATTTTGAGTTTACTAAACTTGAAGAATTACAAGCAGTTTATATAAATAATATATTTACCTCCAAAAAGATATTTTAGCGGCGCTTCATGAAGGAATTTTAAACCAGCCTTTGGTTACCCCAAGTTTTTGAATTAATGAATCAATGACATAAATATTATATTTGAAACATAAAACGAAAAGATTGGTTACTAAAAAAAGGGATTTAAAAACATTATATGCAAAAAAAAGAGTATAAAATTCATATAGTAGGTGCGGGTATTAGCGGACTTGTAGCCGCAAAGGTACTCGAAGACAATGGGTTTGAGCCAACTATTTTGGAGGCCACAGACCGTGTTGGTGGAAGAGTGAAAACGGATGTAGTAAATGGCTATCAGTTAGATCATGGTTTTCAGGTATTGCTAACTGCTTATCCAGCTGCTCAAAAATTCCTTGATTATAATGCGTTAAATCTACAAAGATTTATTCCCGGAGCCGCAATTTTTAAAAAGTCTAAAGCCGTTGTAATTGGTGACCCGCTCAGAGATATTTCTTTGCTCTTTCCAACCCTTTTTTCTGGTATTGGAAGTGTCAAAGACAAGCTAAAGGTTTTGAAGCTCAACAATTATCTCAAAAACAAAAGTTTGGAGGAGATATTTGCCTCAAAATCACAAACAACGCATGCTTATTTGATGGATTATGGTTTTTCTGATGAGATGATTAAGCAATTTTTTAAACCTTTTTTTAGTGGTATTTTTTTAGAAACCGAATTGGAAACCTCAAGTAGAATGTTTGAGTTTGTTTATAAAATGTTTGGCGAAGGTGATGTCGCTATTCCTAGGGCTGGCATTGAAGCCATTCCAAAACAATTGTATCAAAATTTGAAGCACAGTACTTTTAAATTTAACACCAAAGTCAATAGCGTTTCCAATGGAATTATAAAAATTGAGGATGGTACAGAATTGCCTAGTGATTTTACTATTATTGCCACCGATTCAAGTTATTTGTTGGATGACAATGCTGGCCCAAGTATCGAATGGAAATCTTGCGACACTTTATATTTTGAAACAGAAACTAGAGAAATACAAAAACCTTTGATTGGTTTGCTAGCTATGCAAAATTCATTGGTAAATAATATTTTTTATCACAGCAGTTTGGAGTCAGCAAATAAACCAAACAAAGAATTGCTTTCAGTAACGGTAATAGACCGACAAGGATTATCGGATAAGGAACTTATAGAAAAGGTTGAAATAGAGTTAAAAGCGCATTGTAATATAACAGTGTGTAACTTTATTGCCCATTATTTCATTCCCAAAGCATTGCCAAAAATAAATGACCTAAATTATGAAATATCACCTAAACAATCATCACCTAATAGTACTGTGTTTTTAGCGGGAGATACGCTATTGAATGGCTCGTTAAACGCTGCAATGATTTCAGGTGAAACAGCAGCGAATGGCTTAATAAAAGCGGTTTTGGGCCAAATGTGAAATTAAAAATTAACATGGATTATCCTTCATACGCTTTATTTAGGTAATATCATTTTCAGTAATATCATTTTCAATTATTTAGTTTAAAAGGCGAAAATCATAAAAAGGAATAGGAAAATCACATATATTTTACCATTTTTGAAACATTAAACCAAACATATACCATGTATACTTTTTTACAAACATTTCACTCGCACTTTAGATGGATTATTATGCTTTTTGCAGTGGTTGCCATTGTGTTACCAATGATTAATAAACCCAATGAAATCTCTAAGAAACAGCTTTTACCAGGATTGATATTTATGATTGTAATGGATACTCAGTTTTTGATGGGTACTTTGTTGTACTTTGGATACAGCCCATTTGGCTTAGCTGCTTTTGAAGGTGGAATGGCAACGGTTATGAAAACTCCTGAAATAAGAAAAATTGCGGTAGAGCATTTTACATTAATGATACTTGCATGGGCATTGGTCCACATTGGTTACATCAAAATTAAGAAAGCAGCATCATCTGCAGAAATCCAAAAGAAATCATTGATATTCTTCGGAATAGCATTTGTTTTAATTTTAGCAGGTATTCCTTGGGCAAGGTTGTAGTTCCTACTACAACAATGTTTTGATAATATCGTCCAAACTTAACCCTTCGGCTTCGGCTTTGTAGTTTTTTACCAAACGGTGTCTCAATACATTGTAAGCAATGGCTTGTATATCGTCAATATCAGGAGAAAGTTTTCCATTGATTAAAGCGTGGCATTTTGCACCCAAAACCAAAAACTGAC
The DNA here is from genome assembly GCA_945871905.1 of Chitinophaga pinensis. Classification (GTDB taxonomy): domain Bacteria; phylum Bacteroidota; class Bacteroidia; order NS11-12g; family UBA955; genus JABMMZ01. The sequence continues at coordinate 227,734 of CAMBXL010000003.1, read as the reverse complement.
CCGCACGTGGTCCCGCACCATAGCTGATGAATTCATTTACCTTGTCTGTTGCTTTTGCAGTATTTGGACGGGTTTTGCTTACCAAGTTTACCGCATATTCTAAGACATTGTCTGCTATAGGTGCTTTTCTAACTAGGGCTTGATAGGCCAATATTTCTTCGGCATTTAAGCAATTATTGACTTTTGCTGTTCTGTTGCTCGTGGTGTTTTTTACAATATTAACCTCTTCTTCAAAACTAGGGTAACCAAGCACCAAATTAAACATAAAACGGTCGAGCTGTGCTTCTGGTAAAGGGTAGGTTCCCTCTTGCTCTATTGGATTTTGCGTAGCAAGAACAAAGAAGGGCTGATTCAGTTGGTATGATTTACCATTAACTGTAACACTTCTCTCTTGCATCGCTTCCAATAAGGCCGCTTGTGTTTTAGGAGGCGTTCTGTTAATCTCATCTGCCAATATAATGTTCGAAAACAAAGGTCCTTTTATGAATTTAAACTGACGGCTTTCGTCCAATATTTCGTTACCTGTAATGTCACTCGGCATTAAATCAGGCGTAAACTGAATGCGATTAAAATTTAAATCTAAAGCCTCTGAAATGGTTTTTATTAATAAAGTTTTTGCTAATCCAGGAACGCCAACAAGTAGGGCATGACTGTTACAAAATAAAGCGGTTAACACGCCATCAACAGCTTGTTCCTGACCAACAATGATTTTGGAAACCTCTCTTTTAACCTCTTGGTATTTGTTTGTAAAGTCTTTTGCTAATTCAATATCACTCATTTTAATCCTTATTTTTTAGTTATCCAATCGTTAAAATAATCACAGTTGAGGTAGTCTTTTTTGATAGAAATATAGGTTTCTTTTTTCTTTTTTTCCGACCATTTATCCATTTGCTTTTCTTTTTTATCCTCCATTGCCAACAGTTGTATCCTTTGCCAATCCATTTCCAAATTAGCAACGTGTGGTTTGGTTTCGTCTTTCAAATAAATTATTCTGTAATAGGGCGTACCATCTTGTGAATAGGCAATCTCAGGCGCATAATACTCGCCGGGTTTCATAGCACTTGCAATCTTTGAAATGTCTTTATCTAAGTATTCAAAGGGTATTCTTTGTGTTCCAATACTTTCATCTGTCAAAAATCCACAAAAGGGTTTGGTCATTTCGTCTTCTGAATAATTTTTTACAGCATCACACCATTTTACTTTCCCACTCTCAATCAGTTGGTAAACCGAGTCTATTCTTTCTTTTGTTAATTCAATATCAGAATCCAACAATTTAGGTCGAATTAGTATGTGTCTTACAGTCACTTTATCACCTCTTTTGTCTATCAGTTTTAAAACATGGAAACCATAAGTGGTTTCGATAATGTCCGACATGCTGTCTTTTTTAAGTGAGTAGGCTGTTCTCTCAAATTCGGGTACCATGTCGCCTCTGCCAAACTCTGGGAGCAAACCACCTTGTCTTTTGCTGCCAGGATCTTCACTGTAAATACCTGCTAATCTCGCAAAACTCTCACCACCTTCAATTCTTTCTTTTAATAAGGCTATTTCTTCTTTAGCAAAATCAATGGCGTCTTTGCTTGGCTTAGGTTTCAACACCAATGAGGCTATTTCCACCTCTGCAGATATGTAAGGCAAACTGTCGACCGGTAAATTATTGTAAAAGTCGCGAACTTCTTTGGGTGTAATCTTAATTTCACTTTTAATGGATTGTTCCATCTTTTCCATTAACATTTGTGCTTTTAGTTTGTGAAAAATCTGCTTTTTGTATTCGTCAGTCGTCATTCCTAAATATTTTTCTAGGTTTGCCTTGTTGTTCATTTGACGTTCAAAAATCCTTAAGTTATTGTCTATCCTGTCTTCAACCTCAGCATCAGTAAGTGGAATACTATCTATTAGGGCTTGGTGAACAAGCATTTTATTGATGAGTAATCGTTGTAATAAATCGCATCTTACTTCATTCGTAGGAGCAATTTCTGGGTCAAGTTGTGTAACCAATATGTCGAGTTCAGACCTTAAAATAGGCGTGTTACCGACTACTGCAATGACTTCATCAATAACCTGTATCGTTTTGGGCTGACTGTAGCCAACTGTAACAGAAAGGAAAATTACGCAGGAAATAATGAGTTTATATGGTTTAAACATGTTGTTAATAGTAATATTTAATATCGCCTTTTTCTTTGGCATTCTTAATCAAGTTTTTTTCTAAATCTTTTAAATATTTGAGCTTCCTTTGGTATAATAGAATGTCTTTAATTTTCTCTTTTTCAAACTCAATGGGCGACACACTGTTTTTTATTTTGAAATCAATGATGTATAAAATATACAAAATGTTATTTTCCTCCAATTGAATGTATTTATTGTTTGCCAAAAAACGCTGTTGATTGTAGTTTTCATTCAGTGGAATCTCTTTTGTAATGTCATCCAAAAAAAGCCAATTACTGTCTAAATAAAAATTGTCCGCTTTATCCTCGGCGTATTTCAAAAGTAAGGCATCGTTTTCTTTACTACTGTTTTGAATCAACTTCTTTATTTTGTTAACGTCAGCAACTGTTTTGCTTATTTTTAGGTATTTTATCTTTACAATGTTTTTGCGCAACAAGTAATTACCCAAGTTATCGTTAAAATAGTTTTGAATTTCTTGCTCAGAAACAGAGGTATCCATTTGATTCTGTGCCATTTTTTGATGGTATTCAAAAACCAATAATGAGTTTCGGTAATCGTTAATTAGTTTTTCTTTGTTCTTTTCCTCATCAGACAATGTTTCTTCGGCAGCTTGAACAATGATTTGATTTTCAATCCATTTTTCAACAAATTGCTTCAACCTTGCGGAACTGTCACCACTGTTTTTTTCGTCAAATAATTCAGATGGAATTTCTGATTTTAAAAGCTGTGAACCTTTATATTCGGCAATGACATCCTTTGACTCTGAATTTTTACATGCAGAAAAAATTGTCAATACTAGACAAATAATAAGGGTATGTAGGTCAAAAAATTGCAAATTTTATAAGACTAACGAACGTATTGTTTTTTTATTGACTGAAGTGCCGATTCATTGACAGAAACAGGGTATTTTTTTATAATTTCTTCTATCCACATGTTTTCTAAATATTGCTGATAGTCGCTAATAATTAAACCACGTGCCTCGTTCAATGATTTTTTGCCTTCAGGGATAAATTGATGAACTTGAATAAGAACATAATTGCCTTCTACTTTAGGGTCTTCACTCATCAAGAATTTGCCTTGTGCAGAATTGGTAAATAATAAATCGGCATAAATATTGTCGCCTTTTTCAAATTTACCTGTCAAAGGAGTATTGATATTCAAAGGATTTAATCTGTTTTGTTTTCTTAAGATAGAATCCAAAGTAATGCCTTTTTCCAAATCAAGTTTAACTTGTTCTGCAATGGCTTTTGTGCTTGTGCGAATAACGGTTGCATCATATCTGTCTTTAAAGATGTATTTACTCGCATTGTCATTATAAAAAGCTTTTAAACCAACACTGTCTTCTACGCTTTTGGTCCATACTTTTTTATCAGTCAATGTAAATAAAAGGATACCTTCTTTGTATTCTTTGTACAACGAAGCAAATGAATCATTGATGTTTTCAAGGTCATTTTCGTAAAATTCCATTACTGTATTCATTTTGTATGCTTCGTAATAGTTTTTTACGGTCGCTTCAAAAGTTTTGTTATTGCTTGGTCTGATAGCATCATTTAACCAAATAGAAAAATCTTCGAATGTGTATGCTTTTTTGATTTTAGTAAATGTAAATAACACAACTTTCATTTGTTTTTTATTTTTCTCCTTACTTACTTCATGCTGATAAACACCTGAAACAATATCTTGACTTAGTAGTTTTTGTAAAATACCTAAACTCTTTTTGTTTTCTTTTACTTTGTAATAGTTGCGAGATTTGTTGTAAACAGCTAAAGTATTTTGATATTGTCTGCTATCTCTGTTAATTTTATTGAGGATAGTAGGTTTTATATACTTAAGAGAGTCAATTGGTTTTAATGACACCCTTTTGATAATGTGAAATCCACCACTAGTTAAAATAGGTTTGCTGTAATCGCCATCATTCTTCAAATCAAATGAAGTTCTTTTAAAGTTTTCAGGGAGTCTAGAACTTGTCATTGAAAATGCTGGCATTTCACCATTTTTTACAATAGTGTTAGCATCTTCGGAATATTGTTGAACCAATATTTCAAATTTATCGCCTTTTTGTAGCTTGTTGTATACCTCATTGATTTTTGCCTCAGCATCTGCTAATTCCTCTGGTGCAGGTCTAGGGTTCGTTTGAATCATGATGTGCTTAACAGTTATTTCCCCTTTTGAAGGACGTGAATCATTCACTTTTAAAATATGGTAACCAAATTCAGTGCGAAATACTTTCGAGATTTTGCCAACTGGGGTATTGTAAGCTTGATTTTCAAATTCATAAATCATCTGAAAAGCACTAAAATATCCTAATCCTCCTTTGTTTTCTTTAGCAGTTGGGTCTTCACTGTATTGCATAGCGGCATCGTCAAATGATATTTTACCAGAATCTATCTGACGTAAAATTATGTTTATTTTTTTGAAAGCTGCTAAGGTATCTTCAGGTGAAGAATCGGGTTTGGTAAACACCAAAATGTGACTAGAATTTACCTCGTTAAGCATGCGTTGGTATGCTTCATTCACCAATTTGTCATTTACAACTCTGTCGGTTAAGTATGGTTTCGCAATTTGCTTTCGGTATGACGATAATTCGGATTTGAAACCTTCAGTGGTATCTATTCCTTGGTCATAAGCATCCTTAACTTTTAATTTAAATTTTTTGTACAAATTTAGGTATTCTAAAATACCAACCTCAGTATAAACGTCTCCAGGTTTTTCATTTTTGGTTAATCCTTTTCTGAATTCCTGAACAGTAACAGTGTTTTTTCCATAGTTAAAGAGTACAGTATCCTTTGCGTTTTTTTGAGCATTGATACATTGTGCTGTGATTAAAAACAGTAAACTTAAAACAATTTGTTTCATATAATGGCTTCGTTTTGATATATAGCCTACAAAAATAGGTTTTTTTTGCATTAATTTGCATTCAATATTATTTGCATGAAAGACCTTAAAATATTTGATACTTATTCCAAATCTTTGGCTAGTTTTAAGCCAATTAGTGCTCCTTTTGTTGGTATTTATGTTTGTGGTCCAACGGTTTATGGAAATCCTCATTTAGGGCATGCACGTGGTCCCATTGTGTTTGATGTGTTACACCGATTCCTTAAGTTTTGTGGGTACAAAGTAAGGTTTGTAAGAAATATAACCGATGTCGGACATTTGGTAAATGACGGGGATGAGGGTGAAGATAAAATTGCTAAAAAAGCAAAAATTGAGCAATTAGAACCAATGGAAATTGCTCAATTTTATACTGATAGTTACCATAAAATGTTGAATTCTTTGAATGTTTTACCTGCTTCTATTGAACCGCGTGCCAGTGGTCATATTATTGAACAAATTGAAATGATTGAAACCATTATTCAAAATGGTTTTGCTTATGAAGTGAATGGTTCTGTGTATTTTGATGTCATTAAGTTCAGCCAAACCAATGATTATGGTCGTTTGTCTGGAAGAATAGTCGAAGATTTGTTAGCTGGTGCAGGAAATGAAACACGCGAACTAGAAGGGCAATCCGAGAAAAGAAGTCCTAATGATTTTGCACTATGGAAAAAAGCTGGTCCTGAACACATTATGCAATGGAGTAGTCCTTGGGGAAAAGGTTTTCCGGGGTGGCATATAGAATGTTCTGCTATGAGTAAAAAATATCTAGGAGAAACTTTTGATATTCATGGAGGTGGATTGGATTTGTTGTTCCCTCACCACGAATCTGAAATTGCTCAGTCTGTTGCATGTTCAAGCGCTCAACCAGCCCGTTATTGGATGCACCACAACATGATTACTGTTAATGGTCAAAAAATGGCAAAATCCCTAAACAATGGGATTGCAATTGATGAGTTCTTTAGTGGAAATAATGCTTTATTGGAACAAGCATATTCTCCCATGACTCTTAAGTTCTTTGTTCTACAAGCCCACTACAGAGGAACACTGGATTTTAGCAACCAAGCATTACAAGCCTCAGAAAAAGGACTTAACAGATTGTTGGCAGCTTCCGATACAATTAAACAACTTAAAATAAGCGCTTTATCTACTATCGATATAGATAGTTTGGAAACTAAATGTTTTGAAGCATTAGCAGACGATTTAAATACCCCTATTTTAATAGCTCATTTGTTTGAATTAGTTACTTTAATTAATAATATAGATAATGGCACTCAATCTATTAATAATGAAGATTATATTAAGTTGGAAAGTTTATATAATTCTTATGTGTTTGACTTGTTAGGACTTCAAAAAGAGGCAAGTCAAGGTAATGAAAAACTAGAGGGAGTAATGAAACTAGTGATTGAGTTGCGAAAACAAGCAAAGGAGTCTAAAAATTATGCTGTTTCGGACGCAATCAGAAACCAATTAGCAGAAATTGGAATTGAATTGAAAGATGGTAAGGAAGGAACTACTTTTACTTTTTAGATAGTAGCAATTACTTTTAATTCAATGCCAATTGGCGTAGGTAAACAATTGATTTCTATAGTCGTTCTACAAGGGGGATTCTCGCTGAAATACTCAGCCCAAATTTTATTGTAGATTGGAAAATCATCTTTCATGTTGGTTAAAAAAACCGTTACATCTACGATATTATCCCACCGGCTTCCTGAATCTTCAAGTATGTAGCGAATATTTTGAAAAACACTGTGACACTGTTTAGCGATGTCATAACTTTTAATTTTGCCATTCTCATCTAATTCAACACCCGGAATAATTTTGGAGCCTCTTTCTCTTGGGCCTACACCGCTTAAAAATAGTAAATTTCCAACTCGTTTCGCGTGAGGGTATAATCCCACTGGTTCAGGTGCTTTGCTCGATTCTATGCTGTTTGGATTCATTGTTATTTGCTTACCGTAGTTTTCTTTACAGTAGTTTTAGTGTTTGTGTTTTTACTTGGTTCTTTTTGTACAGTAGAAGATTTAGTGATACTTTCAACGCCTGTATTATAAATAAGGGAACCTAAAAGATTGCCATCCATGTGGGTTGCAACAGCAATTTGTTTACCGTTTTTGCAGAAAGAAACAGAGCGAACATTTTTGCCCATTTCTTTGAAATCCGCAATTTGTTTACTGGTTTCAACTTCGAATAGTTTGGTTGAGCCATCGTTACAGCCACCAATCATGTAACGTCCATCAGAACTGTATTGTAAGCAGGTAACTTTCCATTCAAAACCACTTAATTTTTTCACTTGTTTACCTGTGTTAATGTCCCAAATAATAATGCTTTTATCATGACTCGCACTGGCCATAAAACCAGCAACAGGAGATAAATCCAACATGTTCACCTCATCGCCATGTCCTGTAAAAGTCAATAATTCTTCGTTTTTACCAATTGCCTCAATTTTCTTAATGATACCCCCTTTTAATGCAACATAATAATATTTTCTATCACTGCTTAATTTTAAATCATTGATAGGACCTACCATTTTGATGGTTTTATTCTTTTTGTTATCTCTTAAATGGGTAAGTTTAATAGTGCCATCAATGCTCGATGTAACTAAATAGGTCATAGAAGGATCCAAAAAAGCAGAGGTTACAGGTTCCATGTGAATATTAAAAACCATACTCAAACTTGGGGTATCAATGTTCCATAATCGACAAGAATAATCCTTGCTAGAACTTACTAAATATTTGCTGTTTTTAGAAAAAACCAAACGGGTAACAGAACCCAAGTGGCCATTAAAAGTTTGTTTTATTTTGGGTATTCCAAACGAATCTAATTCGTATAAGTGAATAACCCCATCTGCACTTCCACTCGCCAATAGCTTCCCGTCTAAAGAATAAGCAACCGATTCAACATTAAAAGTATGTTCAGTTAATTTTATTTTAAAGGATTGTGCATCAAGCGAAATACACATGAAACATAAATAGAAAAGGCTTATTATCTGTTTCATAATTGATTAAATTAATTAGAACGCTAAATTACTAATTTAAAATGATAAATAATTAACATTTTCAAAAAAAATTGTACTTAATTCGCAGTTGATATTATGTCTACAACAAAACAACAACAGGATGCATTAGATTACCACTGCACAGGACGTCCAGGTAAAATTGAAGTGATATCTACGAAACCAACTCAAACTAAGCGTGACCTTAGTCTAGCATACTCTCCAGGCGTGGCAGAACCATGTCTTATGATTGCGGAAAATGTAGAAGATGTCTATAAATATACGGCTAAAGGGAACCTAGTTGCTGTTATAACAAATGGAACAGCGGTTCTCGGTTTGGGTGATATTGGTCCCGAAGCATCTAAACCTGTTATGGAAGGAAAAGGCGTTCTTTTCAAAATTTTTGCTGATATTGATGTTTTTGATATTGAGCTCAATACAAAAGATATTGACAGTTTTGTTGCTTGTGTTAAAGCTTTAGAACCTACTTTTGGTGGGATTAATTTGGAGGATATTAAAGCACCTGAGTGTTTTGAAATTGAAGAACAACTTAAAAAAGCCCTCAAAATTCCAATTATGCATGATGACCAACATGGTACGGCTATCATTAGTGGCGCAGCTTTGTTGAATGCATTGGAAATTACAAGCAAAAAAATAGAAAACATTAAAATGGTGGTAAATGGCGCAGGCGCTAGTGCCATGAGTTGTTCCAAATTGTTTATTGCCCTTGGTGTAAAAAAAGAAAATGTATTAATGCTGGATAGTAAAGGTACTCTTAGAACCAGCAGAACGGATTTGGATAAATATAAAACTTATTTTGCAACTGAAACTACTATCGAAACACTTGAAGATGCTATGAAAGGCGCTGATGTTTTTGTAGGATTGTCTAAAGCCGATATTCTTACCCAAGACATGATAAAAAGCATGGCTATTGATCCTATTGTTTTTGCAATGGCGAATCCCGACCCTGAAATTTCTTATGAATTGGCCATTAGTGCTAGACCAGATATCATTTTTGCAACCGGCAGAAGTGATTATCCTAATCAAGTGAATAATGTGCTTGGGTTTCCTTTTATTTTTAGAGGAGCGCTCGACGTAAGAGCTACGACTATCAATGAGGAAATGAAATTAGCTGCTGTAAGAGCTATTGCTCAGTTAGCCAAAGAGCCTGTGCCTGACACTGTAATGAAAGCTTACAATGAAAGCAATGTTGAATTCGGTAGAACTTATATTATCCCGAAACCAATCGACCCAAGATTAATTGAATGTGTAAGTCCTGCAGTGGCTAAAGCAGCTATGGACAGTGGAGTAGCAAAACATCCAATTGCCAATTGGGAGAATTATAAACTTGAACTAAGAAACAGATTAGGTCTCGACAATCGCTTTATCCGAAGAATGATGACTAGGGCAAGACAAAATCCAAAACGTGTGGTTTTTGCCGAAGCTGACAATGTTAAAATTCTAAAAGCGGCTCAAATTTGTAAAGAAGAGGGTATTGCAATTCCTATTTTATTGGGGAATAAAGAAAAAATACAAGCACTATTGTTAGACAATGCCATTGATTTAGGTGAGGTATTAATTATTGACCCACTTTTGGAAGATGCTAAAAGAGAAGAATATGGTCAGTTATTTTTTGATAAACGCCAAAGAAAAGGGGTTAATATTTATGAATCTATCAAGTTGATGCGTGATAGAAATTATTACGGTTGCATGATGGTAAATCAAGGTGAGGGAGATGCATTTATCTCGGGGTTGACTAAAAATTACCCTCGTTCCTTAAAACCTGCAATGCAGATAGTAGGTAAGGAAGAAGGGATTACTAAAATAGCTGGCATGTATATTATTATGACCAAAAAAGGACCTTACTTTTTTGCAGATACCACCGTAAATATTGATCCTACTGCCGAAGAATTGGTCGAAATAGCCAAGAGTACTCATGCTGAAATAATTAAGTTGGGAGTTAAACCCACTATCGCACTTTTAAGTTATAGTAATTTTGGAAGTGCCAAAGGTGAAGTGCCTGAAAAAGTAAGTAAAGCCGTTGCTTATCTTCATAAAAACCATCCAGAAATTACTATTGACGGAGATGTTCAGGCCAATTTTGCTATGAATAATGAATTACTAAAAGAAAACTTCCCCTTTAGTACCTTAGTTGACAAGGATGTAAATACTTTTATATTTCCGAATCTTGCCTCAGGTAATATTGCCTATAAATTTGCGCAAAGTTTTGGTCATTCTGAAAGTATGGGGCCTGTATTATTAGGTTTTAACAAGTCAGTGCATTTCCTTCAATTGGGAAGCTCAATAAGAGAAATTGTAAATATGGTTGCGGTTGCTGTTATTGATGCCCAAGGAAAATCTTAGGAATTAATAGGTCCAAAAAACTGCTCTGTTGCAAACTTTTTAAACTTAGTTGCTTGACTAAATTTGTTCGGTTGTGTTGCTAACTGCGCTGAACTTGGATTTAATAAACTAAGGAATGTGCTTGTTTTTTCATCATCTTTAATGGAGGCACGTGCATCCATTACTTGTTCATATAAATTTAAATCATAGGGCAAATATTCCGAAAGATGCTTAAACCCATAATTATTGTAAATAATTGAAGAGTAAGTTTTTAATCCATTCATGAAGGGATACAGAAAATATTGCAATGAATCTAAATTTTTTGGATTATCTCCTTTGTTTTCTGTGGCTTGTATAGGGCAAACGGGAGGTAAAGTAAAGTTTAATAAACTAAATAATGGTCTGTGTGAGGGAATTTCTAATAGTTTACTTTTGTTATTATCGTTGATTATCAATATAATTTCACCATTAAAGCCTCTTAATTTTCCCGGTCTACACAACAGCTCGGCGGGATAACTCAACGAACCTGTTTCATACACAGAATAGAGTAGTTTGTATAAGGGTAGCTCATTTTGATGACTTAATACAGTATCAATTCCCGCAATAATAATTACTTTTTTAGCTTGGATTACTTGTAAATACTCTTCAATACTGTAAAATGAACAATAAATATTACCTGTATTTGCAATGATGAATTTTGCATCGGTAACCACTATATCTGCATTTTGGTGACTTTTAATTGAATCTGAGTCAATGTCAAGAAGGACAGATTGTAAACCTATATGTCTATGAAAATTGATTTTGTCAAATCCTTTAAGGTGTTTATTTAAAGTTTCAATGGTGCTTGCATTGTCGGGACACCAAGTTAATTTACCGTCAGTTTTTTTTACATTAGTATCAAACTCAAACAATAGCTTATCAAGATTTTCGCTTGCTTTCCACCTCCAAAAACTAAGTCTTTTTTTTGCCAAAGCAAGGTCTTTGAAATGAGCTAAACTCTCGTTATGTTTTTGCAGATAGTCCGTGTGTTTTTCTGTAAAATTCATGATTTAAATAACGATGTTGTCTATTAGTCTTACATCTTCAACGATTACCGCTACCAACAAAACATTATTTCTGACAGGCATCCATTGCTTATTTGGTTTAAGGCTATGCTTATTAGCCACAGAAAAATAATCAATTTCTATGGGATATTGTTTTAATATTTTTAAGCCCTCACTGAGTGCAGTATTTATTTCAATTTTATTGAAATTTGATTTCACTTCTTTCATTGCTTTGTAGATATTTGAAGCGATTTTCAATCCCTCTTTGCTCAGTCTTTTGTTTCTAGAACTCATTGCCAAACCACATTTTTCTCTAATAGTTGGGCAAAATTTTAGCTTAATATTTTTAAAATATTGGTCTCGTAAGTTTTTAATAACAATGCATTGTTGGAAATCTTTCAGACCAAAAAAGGCTTTGTGTGGTTCAACCAAACTAAATAGACGGTGAACAACAGCTGCAACTCCAGCAAAATGTCCAGGCCTTTTTTCACCCTCATATACTTTATCCAAATCATGTAATGGAATATTGATATTCTCCAAACCTGAGGGATATATTTCTTCGTATGAGGGCATGTATAACAAATTGCAATTTACAGATTTAAGTAATTCAATATCTTCATTGATAGTGATAGGATATTTGTTGAAATCCTCCTTATTGTTAAACTGTTTTGGGTTTACAAAAATGGAAACAACTGTAAATAGATTTTCTTTTTTACTTTTTTCTATCAGTTTTAAATGACCAAGGTGCAAAGCGCCCATAGTCGGAACAAAACCAATTTTTTGATTTATTTCAGGGTTTTCTAAGAATTTTTTAAGTTCTTTATTGGTTTTGGCAATTAACATTTTTTTCTACTGCAAAATAAGTTTAACCCTACAACAAATCAAACAGTTATTAAAAAAAAATCCGCACTATTTTGGAGTGCGGATTTTCAATGTATTTTTAATTTAATTATCTTCTTATAACTAGTTTTATTGAACCGTTATTTGTATTTCCACCTTTTGAACCTGTACTTGTGATAACATAAACTCCAGATTTAATTAGAGCAGTTTCAAAAGAAACACTGTTTGTGCCAACATGGGCAAAGTGAGTTTGTGAATAGGTTACTTTACCATTGATGTCAATTACATTTAAAGTTACTTTTTCGTTAACAGGTGAATCAAATTTTACGGTTACTATATCATTAGCTGGATTTGGATAAGCTGATAATGCTTGAGTTAATTTTTTAGAAACACCTTCTTTCAGTGACGTTCTGTATTGAACACATTCAAAAAATCCTCTTCCGTGTGTTCCTGCATAAATAGCACCTTTGCTTTTGTATGGGAAATAAAATTGTCTTAAAGATAAGGTTGGTACTCTTGGGAATTTACTATTTACACTTTGTGAAGTCCAAGTATTACCACCGTCGTCACTTGCAAAAATACCTAAATCTGTTCCTACAAAGTAAGAATTTGAACTAGTGTATGTAATGACACCATCATAAACTGGCATGTCAGGAATATTATTGGTTATGTTGGTATAACTAGGGGTGCCTAACATACTACTCCCAACAAAAACGTGACTTCCACCACCGTAGTTACCAATAGTGATTAATGCTTTATTAGAATTTCTAGGGTCTAAGTTCACTGAAGTAATAGAACGTCCACCAGAATTGAAATTCAAGTTAGTCATTGTAATTCCAGGAGGGATAGACAATTCAGGTGAGAAAGGTAAGTAAGTAGCAGTGTTTAAACCATCTACTCTCCATATCGTGTTACTGTTAGAAATAAACAGGGAACTACCATCAGGAGTTACTTCCATATCCCAAACCTCACCGTTTCCTTGAGAAGCTGCAATTAAGTACCAATTAGGTTCTTTATCAAAGTTAGTGATGTTTTCAGCCATCCAAACTTGACCGTATCTTGCAAAAAATAATCTAGATTGTTTGTTTTCGTAATCTGGATGCTCCCACAAAATGTATTTTGTGTTGAATGGTGCCCATGAAGACGGATTATTGTGACCACAATATTCCGCTGTATCTGTTAATCCACTGAATGCTCTAGCGATACGACGGTCCCAAGCACACAATTGAGTTCTTCCAAAGTCTTTTGATCTTGTAATACTACCATAGTATGAAGAAGAAAATATTATAGATTTGTCTTTGGTTGAAATTTGAGAAGTGAAACCATCACCACCCTTTATTTCAACTGCTGATTTTGAAGTATTTCCTTTTTTGTTAATATACTGAGAACCATTGTCCTGTGTACCACCAGTTACATTACCATCATAATCGGCAGCAACATAATAGAATTGAGTTGCATTAAAGCCAAAGTTTTTTGGAGCATAGGTTCTTAAATTATCTGAGCTGAAAGCCAAACCACCATCAGATCCTACTATTAATGTAGGAGGATTGGTTGACATATCCCATTGTAATACGTGTTTGTCAGCGTGAACATAAGTTGGATTTGCACCACCAAAATCGTTCAATGAAGCGATGTATCTCGGGTTAGTATTAATTTTCCATTCAGCTAAATAAACGCCTCCCATTATGATGTGGTTTTTGTCTTTTGGATTAACTGTAATTACGTTGTTAAAGTTTCCTTGGCCTTGCAAAGCGTTAGATAAAGGGTCGAAGTAAATAGAGCCTGTATTAATGATTTTAGTCCATAAAGTACCTCCATCTGTAGAACGGTAAACACCTTCTAATCTGGATGCGTTATTTGAAGTCATAACATACACATAATTTGGGTCTTCAGGAGAAATAGCAATTGCAGCACGTTGAAAACTGATACCTTCAGGTGTTATCGTAGTCCAATTAGAACCTCTGTCTGAACTTTTAAAAATATTACTTCCTATTTGAGCATATATGTGACCATTAGTAGCCACTTTTACTTCTTTAGAAGCACCTGTTCTGCCTCTTGTCCATGTTAAACCATCGTCTGAATATTGAACACCTGCATCTGTAGAAGCATACATTCTTGTTCCAAATTCTGCAGGTTCAGCAGCCAATGAGCTAATGTTCCCAAAATTTCTAGTTGAAGGTACATTGGTGAAAGTACGACCTCTGTTTGTAGAGATAAACATTCCAAATCCTTGGAAACCAGGCGTTCCTCTTAAAGTTCCGTCTACAGAAACGAATTGACCTTCGCCTGTTCCGTATACAATTGTTCCGTTAGAATTTTGAGTTATACTAGAAACATTCAAATTTTCTTGTAAGTCGTTAACTGGTGACCAAGAAGAGCCTCTTGTAGTAGATCTAAACAATCCACCACTAACACCGCCAACATACATGACAGAAGAAGAATCTCTGTCTTGTAAAAATGCTCTAGTTCTACCGCCAACATTGTCTGGACCCAATTCATTCCAAGTTGCGTTTATAGCACGTTTGGAGCTAACTTGGTTAGAAGCATTTAATGCATTAAAATATTCCTCAGGACTTACAGTTCCTGTAGCAATATTTGTACGGATAGAGTTGAAATATTCCGACATTCCAGCAGCTTTCTTGCCGCCTGGAACAACATAAGAATATAAAGTTTTCATTTGACTTTCGTTACGAGAAACGTAGTCGCTTTTCTTTGTACTGATTGAAACAAACAAGGTTGATAAAATCACGAAAAATACACTTAGATATAGGATTCTTTTTTTCATAAATTAACTATTTTTTAACTTAAACAATTTTCAAATTTAGGATTTTTATTTTTAGTTGTCAACTTTTTTTTAAATGTGCTTTTCAGCATGGTATGATGAACGAACCATAGGGCCGCTTTCTACAATACTAAAGCCCTTATTTTCACCAACTTCCTTGTACATCTTGAATTTTTCTGGACTCACATATTCTTCAACTTTCAAATGCATTTTGGTAGGTTGTAAGTACTGTCCAAGGGTTAAAACGTCACATCCATGTGATAATAAATCGTCCATAGCTTTAAAAACTTCCTCTTCAGTTTCGCCCAAGCCTAACATAATACCACTCTTAGTTCTTCGTCCCAATTCTTTGGTTCTTTTTATCTGTTCCAAACTTCTTTCGTATTTGGCTTGAGGACGAACTATTCTGTATAATCTTTCTACTGTTTCCATGTTGTGACTTACCACTTCAGGTCTTTCATTCACTACCATTTCAAGTAAATCCCATTGCGCTTTGAAATCTGGAATTAATGTTTCCATGGTTACACCTGGATTTTGTTTCTTAACTTCTCTTATTGTGGCTGCCCAAACACTTGCTCCTTTGTCTTTTAATTCATCTCTATTAACAGATGTAATGACACAATGTTTTACTTTCATAAGTTTGACAGCTTCTGCAACTCTTGTCGGTTCATCCATGTCATATTCTGTGGGTCTGCCTGTGGAAACTGCACAAAAAGAACAACTTCTGGTGCAAATATTCCCCAAAATCATAAAAGTAGCCGTTCCAGCTCCCCAACATTCCGCCATATTTGGACATCGTCCGTCTTCACAGATGGTGTGTAGTTTGTGTGTTTGTACAATTTTTTTAACAGCAGCGTATTCAACTCCTGAAGGGATTTGTATTTTTAACCAATCTGGTTTTGTTCTTTTATTGGGTTTTTCTAAAAGTATTTCAGACATTTTTTAATAATTTTTACCAAATGCAAAGCTAATGTAAAACCCAGAAAAAATGGTTTTGTTTTTTATTTCATCCATTATTTTAGGTCGACTTGGAAAATAATCCAACTGTATGCCTAATTCTATCGATTTAAAGTCTGACCGATAAGTCCCCCAATCAAACGATATACCTGACTTAAAACATAGGCCGCTTATAAGTTTCGAATCTCCTATTCCTTTACCAAATGAGGAATAACCTAGTATTCGGTTTTGTGGTGTTGTTGTAGGGTTGTATCTAACACTTATTGTGCCGCTTTCGTTTGTTCCACTTGTGTCAAACACATCTAAATCAACATACAGCGGTTTCAAAAATCCTATAATTGGACCAACACCACCAAAAAAGGTAACACCAATATTGTTTTTTGATTTTTTTTCGGAAATTGTTTTCGAAACCCCAATCATTGGCCTCAAGATATATAATCTGTTTAACTTTCCAAAAACATAAGGTGTCGTATTGCCTATTCGTTGGTTTAAAATACTTTTTTCTTTGAAATGTTTAATGTGCCCAATATTTATTTCGTATGTCCTTAGTAGTTTTTTATTAATGTTAACCGCATTACGAAAATAAATGCCATTGCTGTAGCCACTGCTGTAAATTCCACCTTTGTAATGTGAATCATCAAAAGTAATGTCATACATTTCCTGTGAATTAACGGTGTGTATGGTTAATATCATCCATAGTTTTAGTAAACTGTAAAAGTAAATTTTGTATGTTTGCATCAAAAATAATGAATACTTCAAAGGTAATATATTTAGGTGAATTAAGAACAAATGCACAACATTTACAATCGCAAAATACAATTGTAACAGATGCGCCCGTCGATAATCAAGGTAAAGGGGAGGCGTTTTCTCCTACCGATTTGGCCGCAACTTCTTTGGCCTCATGTATGCTTACTGTTATTGGTATTTATGCTCAAAACAATGGTATTGAAATGAAAGGCTCTGAAGCTACTGTGAAAAAAATTATGAGTTCAGATGCGCCAAGAAGAATTGTTCAAATTGATGTTTTTGTAAATATAATCACAGAACACCCCTTGGATGAAAAACACCAAACTATTTTTGAAAGAACAGCACATAATTGTCCTGTTGCCAAAAGTTTACATCCAGATATTTTTCAAAATATAAAATTGAGTTTTAGCTCTATTTCCCAATAATAGGCTCTATTGCCGAAACCGAAATATCAGAGTGGCTGCAATTAAAAAGACATTTTCCGTCCTTAATGATAAGTAATTGAGGCGACTCATGAATAACGCCAAAGTTTTCTGAGAGTATGTTTGAAACTGAACGGTATCGAATTAAGTCTAAATAGTAAATTGGAAATTTATCTAAATTAGCTATCCATTGTCTTTCCAAACGGTCTTTTACCATTGAACTAATTGAACAACGGGTGCTGTGTTTGAAAATTAATTGAGGTTTTAAAAGTGATTGTTGAATAATTTGATCAACCTGTTCAAGGTCGGACAATTCTATCCAATTCATTTATTTTAAGGTATTGGTAATTAACGGACTTGTGTTAATTTTGTAACCAACTGATGGGCATCTGTCTTTTCTTCCACCACATGAAACAGCCATTAAAATAAGAGAAACCGCAATGACCAAAGTTGAAATTTTTTTCATATAAATTTTATATATATAATATTTAACAAAATTAAAACATTCCTTTCAAATAACGAAATATATTTTTTATTGGCCGAAGCACAAAAATTGGGCTACGATAAGTTTATCTTTAAATACAAGCCTACTCACAATGAATTAGCTTCTTTTGTAGCAGAACAACTTAGTTTACAGAAAAATGCTTCTGAAAAATTGCCGACATTTTTTAAAAAGAACTGTTTTTATACCAAAAAATTACTAGAACAAGCTACTGCTGAGAATGTTGCTTTATACAAGTCTAATTTAATTAAAGGAGATAAATTATTGGTTTTGGCGGGTGGCTTAGGGGTCGATGAATGGGCCTTTTCTACTAATTTTAAACACATTGTTTCTGTGGAAATAGAAGAAACTGTAAATGATTTAGTAGATTTTAACTTTAATTTACTTCAAGTTGCCAATATTAAAAGAATAAGCGCTGATGCAACTGCTTACGTTAAAGAGTGTAATAGTTTTTTTGAGGCTGTTTATACCGATCCTGATAGAAGAAATGAAGGGAAAAGAGAAATTTTATTATCGGAACACCAGCCCAATATTATTGCATTATTGCCACATATTCAAAGCATTACTAATCACCTTTATATAAAATGTTCGCCTATGTACGACCATCAAATGGCGATAAATGAGCTACATCAGATTGAATCTATTTACTTTATTAGTTACAAAGGTGAAATGAAGGAAATGTTGATTCATGTTAATTTTGAGAAGAAAAAAGATGAAAATGCTATTAATTTGGTTTGCATAGATTTAGAAAATACTCAATTTCAAGAAGTTAAGTATTTATTGGCAGACTCATACTCGCGTCCCACTCTTGCTCAACAGTTGTCAGGTTATTTTTATGAAACGGGCGCCTCTTTGGTAAAAGCCCGTTTAAACCATCATTATGCTTTTGAAAATGAATGGTTTGCCATTGATTATGCGGTTCCATTTTATATTTCTAGCCAATATTTTCCCAATTGTATAGGTCGAGTTTTTAAAATAGTAAGTGTACAAATATTCAATCAACAGTTTAAAAACTACTTAAAAACAGAAAAAATCACCAAAGCCAATATTAAAAGTAGGGGTGTGGGAATAAAAACGGAAGAAGTCTACAAAAAATTAGGTTTGAAAGAAGGGGGAAATGATTATTTGTTTGTTTGTCCTCATTTAGGGCAAAAAAAAGTGATTCATTGCGTAAAAGTTGATTAAGCGTTTACCTCTTTAATGTAAGCTTCTAATGCTTTTACAATGGAAGGGTTTTCCTTAGTTGGCGCTTGAATATCACATACCAACTGATGTTCTATAAGTGCTAATTGAGTAGATTCGCCGATAGCAGCCAAACGGGTGTTATTCTGCTTAAAATCAGGAAAATTATCAAACAAAGATTTAATATCCGCTGGGCTGAAAAAGACAATGGCATCATAAAAAACATCTTCCAAGTCGCTCAAATCGGCAGAAACCGTTTTATACATACAGCTTTCTACGATATTGATTTTATTTTTAGCGCAAAAGTCTAAAATAGTGGCTTTGCGAATATCTGAACACGGAAAAAGATATTTTTCGGTTTTGTGAGCGAGTAATAAATTTAAGAAATCTGCTTCTGTATTTAGTTTAGGAGAAAATACTTTTCGTTTTCTCAAGAAAATATACTTTTGAATGTATAATCCGATGCCTTCAGTAACACAAAAATATTTCATATCCTGAGGAAGTTCTACTCTTAATTCTTCAACGACACGAAAAAAATTGTCAACTGCATTCTTTGAATTAAAGATAACTGCTGTGTGATTCAGTATGTTAACCTTATTTTTTCTTACTTCGCGACCATGAACAGGCTCAACTTGGATAAAAGACCTGTAATCGATTTTTATCTTATATTTGGTAGATAAGTCATCAAAAATTGATTTCTTACCAGGTTCCGGTTTGTTTTGCGATATGAGAATGGTTTTAATCTTGCCCTGTTTGGTCATAAATTCATAAACTTTGTTATCGATGCTATTAACACTACTAATGGTAAAATTTCGAAGCTGCAAATGTACAAAATTAAAATTAAAATTGAACCACTTTTCAAAAATTGCGATGAAGTGACGAATTTAATAATACTAAATACATATACCAATAAGAGATAAATGGACAATAAATAGATCATTCCATTCTTTAATAATTGGGGAAATTGATAGTATACAACTAGTAATATTGGTAAAAAAAGGATAGCAAATACATAGGAATGTATTCTGTATATAATAGCGTAATGTTCTTGTAAAGACAATTGGTTAAATGCATAAGAAAACAACATTTTGAAAAGTTGGTTTAAAATAAAAATAGCCAAAATAAGCCCATTTATGTATAAAATAAGTAACCATGGTTTAATATGGCTAAAAAGTGCTTGTTGGTTAAAATGAGCAAATAAGCCAATGCTGATAATTTGGCTAATGATAAGCCAAGTAAGGTATTTACTTAATGTAAAGTTGTTGTTTTGTGATTCAATAAAATCATCAAAGTTGATTTGATTAAAAGTAGATTTTGTAATTAAATAATACTGGTTGGGAAATATTCTTTTAAACTGAATCATTAAAAACAGAATCATTATCAACCAAGCAAACACCACATAATTATTAAGATTTTTTCTAATAGGGGGATTTTGTGAAGCCAATAAACTTTTGCGAATATTTCTTTTGGAGTTCAAATATGTGCTTTTGTCAAATCCTATAAATGAATGGTAAAAAAGAGTGTCTTTAATTGCCAAACTATCATCAAGCAAACTGTTGGCGTATTCTATAAGTAACTGTTGTTCTATTTGTAAAGCACGTTCGTTAAAATAATATTCTATAAACGCTTGGTTGTCGTATTCCAAAGAAGTATCGGCAGGAGTAGTTTCCTGCGAAAACATTAACAATGGTAAAAACATTGCTAATCCAAAAAGCGTTTTTTTAAAAAAAGTTACTAATCCCAAAATGTATTTTTCCTGTTCTTAAATCAAATGGATTGTTTTTTTCTTTGCCAAGGGCATAGATAATAGATAAAATACCAGCACCCGTTTCTATTTGTCCACCAACACCAAAACCCCATGGAAAGTCGGAAATAGTGTTATTCCCTAGTTCTACTTGCTTATTTTCATAGTACGCCCCATTCCAAAACACCTTAAAATAAGAGTCTTTTGAAATTAAATAACGATATTCTATGTCTAACATATTAAAATTGCTTGCAAATATACTCTGTTCATTAAAACCTTTTAAGGAATTTATACCTCCTTCTCTTAATAATTCATTGAAATACAAATTGTCACTCACTATTTGGGTCATATAAATCCCTAATTTAAACGTGCTGCTATTGCCCAGTTTAAAAAATTGATCGTATTTTATTTTATAGAAAAGTTGTGTTGTTTTGAGTTGTATTGAGTCATACAATGTTTTCTGATTTTCGAATTTTACCTGAGAAATAATATTATCCCTCAACAAAGTTCGGCTTCCCACTAGCAATTGACCGTCTATAATCCAACCTCTTTGAGGATTGAAAATGTAATCCAAATGATTGTAATATCCCTCCAAACCATATCTGTTGTTCGAAATAGAATGAATGCTTGGTAATTTCTTGTTCACCCTAATAGCGAAAGTGTCAACACTGTTTAAATTGGTAATGGAGGTTTGATAAAATGCTTTTATGCCATTTAATCCAGAGGTATAATACTTAAACCCTATTTGGTTTTGTACACTGGTATAAAGGGTGTCAAATTTTAAAAAATCTAAACTATAATCTAGTCCAATTGGTTTGGCAAACAGATAAGGTAAATTGGCTTGAGCTTTTAACTCTTGCGATCTGGCATTAAAACTTCTCCAATTCAAATGGATAGATTTAGCACTTTTAAAAAGATTATTGAGTTTAAGTAAAAACTCGCCTGTAAATACAAATGCTTGAGTAGAATTATTGCCGGGAGCTAAACCAATAATCCCATTAATTTGGTCCGCTTTTTTCTTTTTCAAATAGATGTAAGGTTTGGCTAATCCACCTTCAATAAAAGCAACAAGTGGTGTTCTTTCGGAAGAAACAAACGGCAATTGATTGATTTTTCCATTTACTTTTTTAAATATATTTTCGTTGTAAGCATTTTTATTTTTTATCCCCAAATAAGCCTCCAAAAAATTAGATTTCAACAAACGTTCACCTTCAATATGGAGTGTGTCATATATAAAAAGAGGGCCTTTGTTTATTTCCAAATGGTAATTAAGGTCATTAGAATCTAATTGGTCTATTTTTACATTAACTATACTGAATGGATATCCGCTGTTCTCAAGTTGAGAAAGGATGTAATCAATATGACTTTTTAATTGTAGGGTATCAAAATAAGTGGTTTTTATTGGGTAAATTTTTTTTTGATTAGACAGGTTATAAGCGATTGATTTAATCCGATAGCGCTCACCCAAAAAATTGTTTATTTTGTATGTGGAATCTTGAAATAGGATAGAGTCGTAACTAAACCCCAAAAAACCATTAGAAAGATAATAATTTTTGAATTGTGACAATGCATTATTCATTTGACTGGAGTCTATTCTAGCATTGTATGGATAATTTAAAGGATTGTTTTTGTACTCAAGTCTAACAAACTGAGCGGAGGAAATGGACATAGATAAACACACAAAATAAATCAGTAAGCCATATTTTATAGTAGGTGAGTTCAATCCTTAAAAACACAAAATTACATCTTTTGCGACTTTTTTAGCTATGTTTCAAATAAAATACACAAGTTTTCGTTTTCATATAAATAAATTAATATTGCAACAATGAAAGTTTTAATTGTATTAACTGCCGTTTGTTTAATGGTTTTATCTTCATGTGGTTCTTCCAAAAAGTGTAATGGATCCACAAGCACGCGAGTAGAAATGGGTAGAATGTAAGTTATGAAAGTACTGTTTGTTTGCTTAGGGAATATTTGTAGAAGTCCATTAGCTGAAGCATTATTTTTACACCATTTGGATGTGCGCTCCCTAAAAGCCCATTTCGAAATTGATTCTTGTGGAACAGGTAACTGGCACGCCGGTGAATTGCCTGACCCTAGAACCATTAAATCTGCTAAGAAAAATGGGATAGAAATGAATCACAGGGCTCGCCAAATTAACCCTTCAGATATTCATCACTATGATTACTTATTTGCGATGGACCATTCCAATTTAGAAAATTTACACACTATGTTTCCTGAACATACTGATAAAATAGTTTTGCTAACCCATTATTCAGATAAGTACAAAGGGCAAATTATTCCTGACCCCTATTTTGGTGATGAAGAAGGTTTTGATGCCGTTTTTAATCTTTTAAATGACGTGAATGAAGAACTTGTTTTATTTTTCGCAGACAAACAACAAGCAAGTAAGTAAGGGTAATTTTATCTTTGGCTTATTTTCGGTCTTGTTGTTGTCAACAGGCTTGTTTTTATTTCAAATATATCCTGGTTACCTTTTAACAGATGGTGGAATATTTACGGCTATAGCTTTCAAAGTTCAAGAAGGTGGTACCCTTTATATAGATGCATGGGAAAACAAACCACCAGGATTGTTTTATCTTTTGATTTTATTTTATACCCTAATTCCTTCCAAAATTTGGGCTACTTTTATATTGGTCTATTTGGTAACATTGTTAGCAGCATTATACACCTATAAATTCTATGTGTTAAAATTAAATTCTGTAATTTTATCTGTTTTATTAAGTTTGTTAACTCTTGTTTTTTTACTGTTGCCCAATAATTTTGGTGATGGTTTATACACTGAATTTTATGGGACAGTTTCCGTAATAATAGCGCTTTATTTTAATGCTAAATTCGAAAAAGAAAGCCATGTGTTTGATTTAAGATTATCGATGTTCATGATGGGTCTGTCCTTTTGGTTCAAGGAGCCTTTTATCTTAATGGCAGCCCTGTTATTGATATATCAGTTTGTGAAAGTAAAATCAATAAAGGAAAGAAGTATAATGTTTATGGTTTTTATTTTACCATCATTTTTCTTTGTGGTTTTATTAGCAGTTAATCATTCGCTGATTCCGTTTATACAAACATTGCAGTATAATTTTTCTTATACTAATGTTAAAACAGCTATACCATTTACACAGAAGTGGAATGATATTAATATCAACTTTATTCAGGTTTTACCCATTATATCAATTGCATTTTTGTTTTATTTTTATTCCAATTTACAACAAAAGGAAAATCGATTAGCAGCGCTTTTTTGGCTTGTTTTTATGGGAGCTTCAGGATTAATGGTGCTTTTGTCACCATATAATTTTGGACATTATTATTTACCACTTTTTACATTTTTTTTCTTTGTTTTGGTCCAACTTTATACTTTAAAAGAAGAACAAAATAAATCAAATTTAATATTCACAATAGTAGTATTAATAAGTTTGTATCAAACAGATAAAAAGCTGAATCCTCAATTTGAATTTTCGATTAAAAAATACCATGAAGATGCCATAACAAGACATTTATCTAAACAAAATGACAAAACCTTGTTTGTGGATTGTGTAGAACATGGTTCATACTATATCAAAACAAATTTGTTGTATAATACCTTTTTACCTGTTGCTTTACCGGTTCATTTTTCCGATGATTTACAAGGAACAAAAAACAAGAAGCGAATATGGAAAGAGTTGTCAGATAAGCCTTCCGACTATTTAATAAGAACCTATACAACAGGGTTTTATTATTGGAGTTTGCCTCACAATGGTTTTTACGACAAGCATTATGAATTGATAGATAGTGCAATACAATCTAATACCAATACATTGTATTTGTATCGATATAAAAAATAAAATAGTCAACCAAGTTTACTATATATTAATATAATATTTGATAAAATGTTAATAGAATTTTGTTAAGAAGTTCTGTATATCTGTATTACTACTTAGTTTTGAATCCATTAATAAAAAGTGCAGGATTTAAATATAAAAGGTCAGAATTTTTTGGTTGTACGTAAAGCTGGACATAAAGGTAGGGGAGTGTTTACATCTAAGGAAATTAAGAAAGGAGATATCATTGAAATTTGTCCTATAATTGAATTGAGTAAAAAAGATCATTACATGTTAATTGATAATCTTTTAGAAAATTACACCTTTGTGTGGAATACGCAAAAAAAAAGTGCCGCAATAGTATTAGGCTTCGGTTCTTTATATAATCATTCTAAAAGTAATAATGCTACCTATAATAAAAAAATCAAAGAAAATGTAATGGTTTTTAAAGCGACTAAAAACATAAGCGTAAACGAAGAAATAACGATAGATTATGGAGACATGCACTCCGAATTAAGTTAAATAATAATAATCCAAAAAGAAACCAATAATAAACCAATTTATATAATTATGGCAACAAAAAAAACAGCACCAAAAGCAAAAGCTACAAAGTCTGCGCCTAAAGCAGCTCCTAAAGCAAAAGCAACTAAAGCAGCTCCAAAAGCAAAAGCAAAAGTAGCACCTAAAGCGAAAGCAGCTCCAAAAGCTAAAGCGAAAGCAGCTCCTAAAGCAAAAGCGAAAGTAGCACCTAAAGCGAAAGCGAAAGCAGCTCCTAAAGCGAAAGCAAAAGCAGCTCCAAAAGCAAAAGCTAAAGCGGCTCCAAAAGCTAAAGCAGCTCCAAAAGCAGCTCCTAAAGCTAAAGCTAAAGCTAAGAAAAAGTAATTAGTAACCGATTTCTAAAAGTCTGTTCTTTTGAACAGGCTTTTTTTATGCCTTTTTGATTTTAGATTAATCAAAATTATCAATAATGTCGAATGGATTCAATGCATTTAAATTTAAACGAAAGCCAATTCTCCTGTTATTTAATATCCCGTTTTTTAACAAATCATCATACTGACTCGAATACAATAAAGGGAAATAAATTTCAAAGTGATTCTCTATAAGGGGCAAGCTTATTCCTCCTACATAAACCAATGTGTTGTTGTAACTTATCTCTTTTCCGGCAATTGTGTTTACCTCTTTTTTTGCAGGATAAAAACTCATGTCGAAAAACAAATTGAAAGGGATCTTTCCGGGCATTGTAATTTCATTGTTGATTGCAATCATCCACTTGTCTGTATTTTGCCCAATTACAACAGGTAAAACAGTTCTTAAATTACCGTTCATTTCCAATAACTGTTGACCAAATATGGTTTTGTCAAAGTAGTTTTCGCCACGACCAATCAAGGCATTTTCGGCTAAATAATCTTGTCTAGAACCATTGCCGCTTGCAAAAAAACTTTGTGAATATATATCGCCTGTTTTGTTTAAAAACAACCCTGCAAATAAGCGTGTTTTTATGTATTTATTTTGTTTGTTCAAGTGTACTTTAAGTTTCAAACTACTGGCAATTTTTGTGTAATTTGTAGCTTTACTGTTGTGCTTGTTTTCTAAATTAAATTCAAACTTATTTGGAAAAATAGGATGAATATAGTTTCGTGTAAATATAGCTCTAATATACTCACCAAGAAGGTTTTGATTGAATATTTCAGCATCGTTTGTTAGTGAAAAATAATTGACTTGTATGCTATTGCTAAAGTATTCGTTTTTATTAAATTGTAGCAATAAGTAAGGCTGTATTTTTAGATAGGTGGACGGCTCAGCAAAATTGTTTCCAAATCGTTGAAATTTTATACCTGTCTCCAACATTTGTATCATCCTTTTGTTTTTTAAAACTAGTAAATTTAGTTGACCAAATCCAATTAGATTATTGTTGTTTATATTTACACTTGGCATCAACTTATACTCTATTCTTTTTCTTATTACAGTTCGGTTGTAAAACAAGCCTCCAACGTACAATTTGTCTGTCGTATTAAAACCAACTATAGGGGTGAAATAGTGTGATGATTTTACATTAAATGAGGGCGCTTTAAATGGAATAGAGAGGCTGATTAATTTGGTTTTTTGTCCATTGTTTGTGTAGTTTGTTTCTAATAAAAAGCCTTTTTTATTGTAAATGCTGTCCTTGTTTTTGTTGAGATAAGTTTGGAATTTTTGTGCATTTTTAACAACTACACTGTCTCTTTTTGCTTTAATATCAATGCTATTTACATCGGTTAATAATTCGCTAAAAAACCAATCAAGCGAAAAACCACAAGTTTTTTCAAAACTTTTTTGAAGGTCGCTAGGTAAAGGGTGTTTGAATTGCCACTCTTTGTAATAATTGGTAAAACAACTTTTAAATAACTCTTCACCCAATTGCTCGTTTAAATATGCAAATAATAATGGACCTCTGCTGTACACAACAGAACCATAATTCGACGATGTATATTCCTCTGAACTAATATTACAAGCTTGCATATTTCCTTTACAAGCTATTCTTATTTGATTGAATTGCGAATTGTATTGATTTAAAACCTCTTTAAATTTCTTTTTGCTTAAAAATTGCTCTTTATTCTTGTATTCATTGTCGAATTTAGTATGAAAAAAAGTATTGATACTTTCATCCATCCAAGGGTATTTTCTTTCGTTACTTCCCAATATGCCATAAAACCAATTGTGCCCAACTTCGTGGATAATAGTGCTTCTATCAAATGAATTGCAAATAGTAATTGTAGGATATTCCATACCCGAACCTGCTAATAAAGGCCCTATAACAACTGAACAGTTTTTGTATGGATATTGTCCAATGGCTTCACTGTACTTTTTTACACCTTCATTAAGCGCAAAAATAGGATGTTCGCCTTCGCCATTAAATTTTTCAATGGAATAAATTCTATTTATGACGGTATCTCCATTTGGTAATTCTAATTCATACTGGTCTAAATAAAAAGCGGTATCTGCAAACCAAGCAAAATCGTGAATGTTTTTTTCTGTAAAGCGCAGTGTGTAGGGTTTTTCTTCGTTTTTTTTGTATAAAAAAGGTTTGTATTTGTAGTCATTTAAGAGCCTTAATTCACTTTCGGTTTTTAATTCTCCTGTTGCAGCACAAACATAATTTCCGGGCAAAGTAATGTTAACTTCATAATCGCCAAACTCACTGTAAAATTCTCCTTGGTCTAAATAAGGCATTGGATTCCATCCATTAATATCGTAAACCGCCGGTTTGGGATACCATTGTGTTATTGAAAAAAAACTATTAAGGACACCCATGCGAGAGAATATCCCTGGGATTTTAACCTCAAATTTAGATTCAATGTTTATAGCAGAATTGGGCGCCAAAGGGTTCTTGAGTTTTAATACAACAATGTCTTCATTGTTTTGATACAAACTGAAATTTAAAAGGGCCTTGTTGGTCGAAAATGATAAACTATCCATGGTGCCCTTTTCGGAATCTTTACTAAAATAAAATGATTTCTTACCGTTCAATAACTCCTGTTTAGCAAAAGCGGTTTGATTGTTTTTATAGGCATTAGGCCAACAATGAAAAATTATTTCTTTAAGTGTATCAGGAGAGTTGTTGACATAATTGATAAGTGCGGTGGCACTAATTTTATTGTTTTTTGGGTGTAGTTCAACATTCATTTTATAATTAACTCTTTGTTGCCACTTCGCTTGGTTTGTTTTGTTTTGAGCAAACAAAAGGGTATTAGCACATAGAATAAAAATAATTGTAAAAAAAAATTTCATGATGCAAAAGTAAATCGAATGTTCCTTATTTTTGTAGTGAATAGAAAATCTATACACTAAACCACTGAATATGTATGTTTGATGATTTTGAAGACGATGAAATGGATGATGATTTGAATGATGATGCATTTGATTTGGATGGCGCTCTTCTTAAATTTGACTTATTAGCCTCAGATTCATCGGTTTATTTTTCGGAAGATGAGATAGAATCGCTGTTTATGCACTTCTTATTCAATGGGGAAGCCGACAAACAACAAACAATTATTGAGCATGGCTTGTATTTATATCCCAACAAAGTTGAGTTTTTATTAGAAAAAGCCTCCATATTCGTTAACAATAATCAATACATTGAAGCCTTAGAAGTACTTCATAAAGCAAAAGGTTACGAACCCTATAACCCCGAAATTTTAAAACAAGAGGGCGAAGTGCTAACCGATTTGAATCATTTTGATGAGGCCGAAAAGTGTTTTAAATCTGCTTTAAAATTGGCGCAATTCACAGATGATTTTCAACAAGTAGAAATTTATAAGTCATACGCTGACTTAATGTGTTCCAAAAATGATTTGAAAAAAGCGATTTCAATTCTAGAAACAGGAATCTCCAAGATAAAAGAATGTGAACCTTTGTATGGTCAAATCATTCATAACTATTTGGCATTTGGTGACTTGAATGATGCAGAAGTGTTTTTTAAGAAAAGAATTGATGAACATCCTTATTCATCATTAGATTGGATGGCATTAGGTAAAGTTTCTGAAATGAACAAGAAAAAGACACAAGCAAAAAGTGCTTTCGAGTATGCTTTGTTGGTGGATCCCGATTCTAAAGATGCTCATTTTCACATGGCAGGAATTTTGGAGGAAGAAAAAGATTATATTCAAGCCATTGAACATTATTCAAGTAGTTTTAAATCTACAGACGATCATTATCCCAATATTTGTATCGCCCGTTGTTATTTGGCAATAGACAATGGAGAGTTGGCAAGACACCATTTAACTATTAGTGAAGAGTTTCTGGATTTTATCCCTGAATTTGACTATTTGTTGGGTTATTCTTTTTTGGTAGACAAACAACCCAAAAAAGCATTGCCTTATTTTCTCAAATCATTGGACAACGACTCCGAAGACATTGCAGCCATCAAAGGTATAATGGTTTGTTATTTTGAATTAAATGACAATGAAGCCATTAGAACCTTATATCTCGATTATAAAAAACAAAATCAAGTCTTTTTAATAGACAATTGGAAAGAGTTTTTAAGTATTTTTCACGCATCTGAAATGAATGATCTTTTTCATGATATGGTGGATTTTATGACCGATAGATTGGATTTTAGTCAAGAAATTAACAATATTTACGACGTTATCAATTACGATAAACAACCCAGTGGCACTAATAAATACACGATTATTGAAAATTTAATTCATAATTTTGATGAAACTATGGAAAATGTGAAGTTATTTTGCCCCACACTTTACCACGACGACAAAGAATTTAAAGACGCAGTTGAACTCTACAAACACAACCAAGATGAATAGCGATATATTTAATTTAACACAATTACCAGAACGTCCTGTAAGACCAAGAGACAACGGTTTGACAATGGTAATGGACAAAGGCTTGAGCATACGTGAAGCCTTAGATTTTATTGAACACGGCAGTCATTTGACTGATTTGTTAAAATTAGGGTTTGGTACCGCTTATGTAACCCCAAAATTGAAAGAAAAAATTGAGCATTATAAACGTGCTGGATTTAAAGTGTATTTTGGAGGAACCTTATTTGAAGCCTATGTCATTAGAAATCAGTTTGATGACTACAGACGTGTGGTCGATTATTACGGTTTGGAACATGTAGAAGTGAGCGATGGATCTATGGATATTCCGCACGATGTAAAGTGTGAGTATATTAGAACATTGGCCAAAGATTTTAATGTTATTTCTGAAGTTGGGAGTAAAGATGCAGAAAAAATTATTCCTCCGTACGAATGGATAGAAATGATGGAAAAAGAATTGTCTGCAGGTTCATGGAAAGTAATTGCCGAAGCCAGAGAAAGCGGAACCGTTGGGCTTTTCAGAGGCGATGGCGAAGTGCGTTCAGGACTTGTTGCTGAGATAGTAAGAAAAATTCCTTTAGAAAAAGTAATTTGGGAAGCCCCATTAAAAGCGCAACAAGTTTGGTTTATCAAATTATATGGTGCTAATGTAAACTTAGGTAACATTGCCCCAAGTGAAATTATACCACTCGAAACATTAAGATTAGGATTAAGAGGAGATAGTTTCGACTTTTTCCGTAATCAATAATTTTAGTTAAATTTATTTTCATCACGCTGCATAGCCTGATACTCTCTCCCCAAGCTGTCATGTCGTCGTAGGAGACATCTTTTCCCGACAGCTATACGGAACGCATGCTTAACTAGTTTCATTTATTATTACTCAGTTTTTGCCGTTGTTGGTGTTATCACCAACAACAAGTAGGCTGGAAAAGTGTTGTTGGTGATAACACCAACAACGGCTTAACACAAATTTGCCTTAACTCACACACCAGCTCTGCAGGGCTGTCAAATTTTTGTTTCGCGCCATTCGTGGACGCCTCCGCACAGTATACATTTTAATAAATAAAATACGAATAACATAACATTTTGCCGTGGTTAATTTCCCCTCAGTATTCTTTCGAATAACTCGGGAGTGGTTAATTTCCCCTCTCTTGTTAAACCCCATAAAAAAAGCGCTCCGAAGAACGCTTTAATTTGTATCGATTTTAAAGTATTACCATGCTGTTGATTTAAACAATTCAGCAGGACCGTTTCCTATCCATTCGCATTCCATTTCTGTATCGGTATTCCAATTGAACTTCCATTTTACTTTTGGATCTCCCTGAATATATATAATTTCCATTGTGTCAGAATTATTAACCCAAGCCCATGAACCACTTGAACCATAAACGCCATTACTTTTAAATTTATGTACTATAAAACTACCTTTATCATACCAATTTTTATTATTGGTCAAAGTGGTTTTGTTTAGGGTTTTGGTAGGTGTGGTAGTGCTTGGTGGAGGGGTGTCATCATCTCCACAAGCTGAAAATCCGATAAGTAATGCTGGTACAATTGCCCAAACCAGTGTTTTAAAATTTAATTTTTTAATGTTCATAAATTGTTATTTGAAAAGTTGAATTATATGCGAATTAAATTAAACAATTTAAATTAAAAATTTTTTGTAAACGAACTGATTTTTAGTGTATTATAAATTGAGTATTCGTTCTAGAAGGGGGGTAAGGAGTCCGTATCTAATTAATCACTCTGCATAGCGTGAAGCTACCTCCCAAGCTGTCATGTCGACGAAGGAGACATCTTTTCCCGACAGCTTTTCAAGGAAAACCAAGATACCTCCGTTGTCGGTATGACAGCCCAAAAAGATGCAAAAACAGATTCTGTGACCTGTACTGAACTTGATTCAGTATAAATTTTGAGGACAAAATTTTCCAGAATGACTAACGGATTTTTCGATATTTAAAAGTTCAACAATTAAGCAATAAAACAATCACGCTGCACGGCGTGAAACCATTCAACAACTAAACAAATAAACAACTAAACAAATAAACAATCACGCTGAACGGCGTGAAACAACTCAACAATTAAACAAAAGTTTCGCATTCGCTGATGTTATTTCGGCAATTTCATTGATATTCATTTCATAAGTATCTGCCACTTTTTGGGCTATGAGCGGAATATAACTGCTTTCATTGCGTTTGCCACGGTGTGGTTTAGGAGGTAAGTAGGGAGAATCGGTTTCAAATACTAAATCCTGAGGTTTAAAGTTTTTTAATATTTCAGGCAATGTGCTGTTTTTGTAGGTTACTACCCCACCAATGCCCAACTTAAATCCAAGTTTTGTGATTTCTTTTCCCTCTTCCACTGAGCCAGAAAAACAATGAAAAACACCTTTGGGACGTTGTTTCATCGATTTGAGTATTTGAATGGTTTCGTAGGTAGCACTTCGGGTGTGAATAGAAACAGCTAATTGATAGTCGACAGCCCATTCACATTGTTTTAAAAACGCTTCAGCTTGAATTTGTTGGGTTGACTTGTCCCAATACAAATCCATTCCAATTTCGCCAATTCCATAATACTTGTATCCCGATTCTAGTTCCGATTTGATGATTTCCAAATCCTGTTTCGTGTTTTCATTGACAGAACAAGGGTGAATGCCAATCATTGGAAAACATTGGTTTGGAAAGCGTTCAGCACATGCCTTCATGGCGCCTATACTTTCAATATCAATATTGGGTAAAAGCATTTTTTGGACATTCAATTGCTTGGCTCTTTCAATCACCAATTCTATGTCATCATTGAATTCTTCGGCAAATAAATGCGTGTGTGTGTCTATAAAAACCATTAGTTCCAGCTTAATTTTTCTTTGTTCAAAAAGGCGTTAATTCCTTTTTTGCAATCATTACTTGAACGCGCTTTGGCGTTTGCCTCAGCGGCCATATTCAGTTGTTCGTTCAATGTTTTCCCTTTTATATCTGATAACAATTGTTTGGTAATTTGAATAGAATCTGCTGAAACTGTTTTTACTAAATTGCTTGCCAATTCATTAACCACCGTTGAAATAGTTTCTTTGTCGGCAATAGCAGTTATGAGTTGCATGTTTAATGCTTGTTCGGCGGTAAAAATATCACCTGTTAACAGCATTTTTTTAGCTCTATTTTCTCCGATTTTGGCACTCAAAAACACGGAAACTATAGCAGGAATAAAGCCAATTTTTACTTCGGTGTAAGCAAAGCTTGATTCAGGGGTTGCATAACTAAAATCGCACAAACTAACCAAACCACAACCGCCAGCAAAAGCGGCACCTTCCACTTGTGCAATGGTAATTTTAGGAAAGGCATCCAATGCTTTAAACATTTCCATTAGTGAAGTAGAATCTTCTAGGTTTTGTTCGTAACTATTGCTTTGCAATGTTTTTAAATAAGATAAATCTGCACCAGCACAAAAGGCTTCACCATTGGCTTTTATAACAAGCACTTTGCAATTTTCATCGTCTTTAAGTTGAATTAATGCTTGATGAATGGCTTGTGCCATGTGGTGGTCTAATGCATTTCTCTTTTCAGGACGATTCAGTGTGATAGTCGCTATTTTATTTTCAATATGACATTCAATCATACAGCAAAAATAATGATTTGTTTTAACGATTGCTTTGTAAACTTTAATTTGTTTAATCGGTCTATTAACAATTATCTTTGAAACTTAATATTTCTAAAACAATGAAAAAAATAGTTTTTATTCTGTGTAGCTTATATACTGTGACTAGTATACAATCACAATCGTATTTAATAAAATTTAACTTTAAAAAAGGAGCAGAATTTAAGCAAAATTTGAACTCTAACATGCAAGTTACCCAAGAAGTAAGTGGTCAACAAATGCAAATAAACATGGGAGTTAAAGCCACTACAACCTTTAAAGTTACCAAAGCAAAAGATACGCTTTATGAAATGGATGTTAAATATTCGAACATGTCTATGTCTATGCAAATGGCTGGTCAAGCAAATTCGCCTATGTTAGATGATTTGATGGGAAAAATGTTCAGACAAATTGAAGGAAAGTCATTTCAAATTAGTTTGTCATCGTCTGGTAATATTATTTCGGTTAAAAATTTAGAACAACTTTTTAGTCACCTTTTTGACAGTTTGCCTTCATTAAGTCAAGAACAAAAAGAGCAATTCAAAACTCAAATAAGTCAAGCTTATGGGGAGTCTTCTTTTAAAAGTTCATTTAAATTTTCCACTTCTGTGTTTCCAAGTTATGCCGTTCAAAAAGGCGATCAATGGGCTATGAATCATCAATTAATTTCAAATTATACTTTTGATGTTAACTCACAGTTTCAACTCGTTGACGTTGACAAAGAATTTTATTACATCAAAGCCAAATCTAAATTAAGCACTCTCAATCAATCTGACACTTCATTTAATGAAGTTAATGGTATGTCCATTAGGGTAATGTTAAATGGGTCAGCTGAATCTACCTACAAATTGGACAGAAAAACAGCTTGGATTATAGAAAGTACTTCCCAGCAAACCTTACAAGGAAGTACCGAAATAAAAGAAACAGAACAGTTTAAAGGGGGAATGAAAATTCCACTTAAAATGACCCAAACTTCTACGATTAAAAATTAATTCTTCCTGAAGCTTATTAGCGGCAAATTACCACTTTTAGCCCTTGTTGATTTTTGGTTTTGGAGTAGCGTTGTACTGATTTTAAACCAGCTATAGCCAAAAATCTCTTAAAAATGCCTAAATTTGCGCCCACATGTCAAGAATTGTAGCTATAGTAGGGAGACCAAACGTTGGAAAATCAACATTATTTAATCGATTAATAGGTGAACGAAAAGCCATTGTTGACGATTTAAGCGGCGTAACCCGTGACAGACATTATGGGGAATGTGAGTGGAATGGCGAAAGTTTTAATGTGATTGATACCGGTGGTTATGTTAGTGACAGTAAAGATATATTTGAAGCTGCGATAAGAGACCAAGTTAAAATAGCAATTGAAGAGTCTAACCTTTTGTTATTTATGGTGGACGTTACTACCGATGTAACTGATTTGGACAGTCAGTTTGCCAGTATTTTAAGAAAATCAAAAAAGCCAGTTATTGTAGTCGTTAACAAAGTTGATACGCACGACAAAATCAATGATGCGGCAGTTTTCTATACATTTGGATTCGAGAATTTATTTACCATTTCTTCTGCCACAGGTTCAGGAACAGGGGAGTTATTGGATAAAATAGTGGAATTATTGCCCGTGGATAATGGAGGTGATTTCCAAGACGAGTCGGTTGAAAATTTACCTAAAATTGCGATTGTTGGTCGTCCAAATGTTGGAAAATCATCTTTTGTAAATGCTTTAGTTGGTTACAACAGAAACATAGTAACAGACATTGCAGGAACTACTAGAGATTCTATTCACACCAGATACAATGCTTTTGACAAAGATTTAATTTTGATAGATACGGCCGGTATTAGAAAAAAATCTAAAGTCGAGGAAAATATCGAGTTTTACTCTGTAATGAGAAGTATCAAAGCCATAGAAAATTGTGATGTTTGTATTTTGATGTTAGATGCTAATAATGGAATTGAGTCACAAGACATGAACTTACTCCAATTGGCACACAGATGTGGTAAAGGGATTGTCGTGTTGGTGAACAAGTGGGATTTGTACGAAAAAGAAACCAATACTGCTAAGGAGTACGAAGAACACATGAAAGAAAGAACGGCTCCTTTTAAAGATTATCCAGTTCTGTTTATCAGTGCACTTAACAAACAGCGTATTTATCAGTCATTAGAAACCGCTTTGGCAGTTTATGATAACTTGTCGAATAAAGTAAAAACATCTAAACTCAACGATATTCTATTGCCTATTGTTCATGCTACGCCACCTCCGGGAACAAAAGGAAAAACAATTTCAATAAAATACATACAACAATTGCCTTCAAAAGCAGTGTGTTTTGCTTTTTTCTGTAACTTACCTCAATACATTTCTGAATCTTACAAAAGATTCTTGGAAAACAAATTGCGAGAAAACTTCAATTTTAAAGGAGTTCCAATCAAGATTTTCTTAAGGAAGAAATAAAAATCAAGTCAATATTTTATTAATTATTATACCATGAAAAAATTAATTATTTTAAGTTTATTAGCGTTTTTTGCCGTTTCTTGTGGTTCATCTGCTCCCGAAATTAATGAGGAAGAAGAGCAATTAAGAGAACAAAATGACAGCATTATCAAGGATAGAAATCAAGAAATTTTAGACTCACTTGAACGCGCTTTAGAAGCTCAAGAAGAAGATTCATTAAGTTGAGTTAATATATTGTAAATCAATAATTATCAACTTAGATAAATGAACTTTTTATCTCATTATTTTTTTCATCAACAAGACAGTTATCATTTTAACTTTGGCTTAGTTTTGCCCGACTTAGTTCGACATTTCAGCAAAACCCATTTAAGCTTGTTGCCCGATTACAATCACCCGCACAAAAATGAGATAAAAAATGGCAGTCATTATCACTTTCAGGGAGATAAATTGTTTCATCATTCCGATTTTTTTAACAAAATGACTTTGGTTTTGAAAGAAAAGTTAGATGAAAAGGCGCAATGGCCCCGAAAATGGTTTTTGAATCATTTGCTTATTGAAATGACACTCGACCGTGCTTTAATGGAAGAGTATCCCGACTTGTGTCACCAGTTTTACAGTGATTTATCCAAGGTGGAAGACGATTTGATTCACTCTTTTTTGATAGATTCAGGTGTTACAAACACAATTGATTTTATTGAAAAGCACAAACGCTTTGTCAATTTTCCATTTATTTTTGATTACTTGCACAATGAAAAATTAATTTATGCGTTAGGCATGGTGTACAAAAGAGTTGGGATTCACTATGAATGGCAGACGCAAGACCATGATTTGTTACAGTATGCGCTGCCAGAAATAATAGAAATTGCCAAGAATAGTATACACGACGTTAAAAAAAATGTGACTATAACATCGTAATATTGAAAAAATAATAGAAATTTGCAACAAATGACACGTTTTAAAATAATCCTTGGTGTAAGCTTGATGTTAAACATTGGCCAAATTGTTGGTCAAAATGCGACCAAGTATAGCAACGAGTTTTTACAAATAGGAGTGGGTGCGCGTTCATTAGGAATGGGAGGAGCAGGTGTAGCTTCTGCCAATGACGTATATGCTGGCTATTGGAATCCTGCTGGCTTAACAAGTATTGATGACAATGCACAAGTTTCATTGATGCATGCTTCTTACTTTGCCGGAATTGCCAATTATGACTATGGTGCTTGGGCAAGTAAGATAAGTGATAAAAGTGCCTTAGGAATTAGTTTAATCAGATTTGGAGTGGATGGTATTGCCAACACCTTTGATTTAATCAGGAATGGTGAAATAGATTACGCAAGAGTTTCATCATTTAACACCTCTGATTTTGCTTTTATATTGTCCTATGCTCAAAACGAAAAGATTAAGAACTACAAACATTTAGACTTTTCTTGGGGTGGTAATCTTAAAATCATCAGAAGAAAAATTGGCCCATTCGCCAAAGCAACAGGATTTGGTTTGGATGCAGGTTTTAAATTGAAAAGCGAAAAAAGGGGCAATTGGTCAGCCGGGGTTGTAATCAGAGACGTTACTTCTACTTTCAATAGTTGGAGATATACGTTTACCGATGCCCAAAAAGATATTTTAGCCTCAACTCAAAATGTCATTCCTCAAAATACACTAGAAATTACATTGCCGCGTTTAATTGCTGGGTTTGCCAAAACTTGGGATTATAAAAATTGGGAATTTGTGACAGAATTGAATGCGCAATTTACATTAGATGGTAAGCGTAACACACTGGTAAAAAGCAATTTTATCAGTATTGACCCTAATTTAGGGGGTGAAGTTTTGTACAATATTAGCGATAAAAATAAGGTGTTTTTTAGAACGGGTGTTAATAATTACCAAACATATACCAACAAAAATGGTAAAAAAGTAGCGTCCATAATGCCAAACGTAGGTGTTGGAGTAGCATTAGGTAATTTTACTATAGATTATGCTTTAACAAACTTAAGCGCTTTGTCTGGCAATGGGCCGGCTTTGTACAGTAATATTATCTCCCTAAAGCTTGGGATTAATAAAAACAACTAAGAAAGTTTGTTTCTTTTCCTTTTTTTAAGGAGAATAACATTGGCTTAAAGGTTTTATTTATATACCTTTGTAGTCCATGTCTTTTCAATCATTTATTGACAAATTAAAACAAAGATGGCACGTTAAATCCACGCTACAAGTGGTTATCATTCTTATCGTTTTTTCACTAACAGGTTCATCAATAATTGTTGTAAAAAGGCTGTTTGGAATAGATGCTGAAACGGATATTATCACTCGTATTTTATTCTACATAGGGGTGCTTCCAATTTACAATGTATTGTTATTGATGTATGGTTTTGGCTTTGGTCAGTTTAAGTTTTTTTTTGAGTTTGAAAAACGCTTTTTTAAACGAATCATTGGTTTATTTGTTAAAAAGAAATGAGCAATACCATTCAAGAAATAGATGTTTTAAATGCGCTGCGTTATGTAGATGACCCCGATTTAAACAAAGACATAGTAACCCTTGGCATGGTTAGGAATGTGGCTATAGAAGGTAAAGATATTTCCTTCAGTGTTGTACTTACTACACCGGCATGTCCCATGAAGGACATGATAGAAAATGCCTGTAGAAACGCAATTTCTCACTTTATTAGTTCAGACATTAATTTACAAATAGAAATGACCTCTGATGTGAGTGTCAACAAAAAATCCAATGATTTTTTACCAAATGTGAAGAATATTATTGCGGTTGGAAGCGGAAAGGGTGGTGTAGGTAAATCAACGGTTGCCGCAGGTATTGCATCGGTTTTAAACCATTCGGGTGCTAGGGTTGGTTTATTAGACGCCGATATTTATGGCCCTTCAGTTCCGTTGTTATTTGGCGTACAAAATCACGAAATTGACGTAGAAGAAAGAAACGGTAAAGAGTACATGAAACCAGTGTTGGTTCAGGGAATCGAGTTGTTTTCAATAGGATTTTTATCTAAACCAAATGAAGCCGTTGTGTGGCGCGGTCCAATGGTTTCGCAAGCTTTGAAGCAATTTATTTCAGGCGTTAGTTGGGGCGATTTGGATTACCTCATTATAGATTTACCTCCGGGTACAGGGGATGTGCAAATTACCATGACTCAAACTTTGCCTTTGACAGGTGCTGTAATTGTCTCTACTCCGCAAAAATTAGCTTTGGCCGATGCAAGAAAAGCCTGTGCCATGTTCAATATGCCTTCTGTTAATGTTCCTATTTTAGGGATTGTAGAAAATATGTCCTTTTTTACTCCCGATGATGCCCCCGATAAAAAGTATTACATTTTTGGTAAATATGGTGTGAGTGAACTTGCCAATGAATTTAACACCAAAGTGCTAGGTCAGTTGCCAATTATTCCTTCAGTAATGGATGATGGAGATTCAGGGAAATTAATAAATGATAAAAATATTCGATTTTTTTCTGAAATTGCAGGCCAATTGGTTCGTGCAATTGCAATAAATAATAGTAAGTAAATACAGAATGGATAAATTAAATACAGTAGAGGAAGCGTTAAATTCTATTCGCCCGTTTTTGAAAATGGATGGCGGAGATGTTTCTTTGGTTGCCATAGATGATGATAATGTTGTAAAAATTAAGTTGTTAGGCAATTGTAGGAGTTGTGACATGAGTCACATGACCATGAAAGCAGGTATTGAAGAAGCCATTAGAAAAGTATTTCCTGAATTGAAAAATGTAGTGGCGGTTGATTAATAAATTCGATTAAAATTGTAAAATTTATAGTAGTTAACCATTTACAAGTAATAGCAGTTATTCTTGTAAATTTTTTGTTTTTCTCTCAAACAAGTTCTTCTTTTTATGTCCACTATTTTTATTTTTTTGGTTTAGGATTTGCCACTTGGCTTGTCTATTTCATTGACCAAATTTTAGATTATCTTAAAAGAAAAACAAAGGGGATTGACAGGCATCATTTAACCACTAACACCATTGTTTTCCAATTGTTAGTGGGATTGGGTTTATTCGTATTGATGCTTGTTAATACAACGACACTTTCAATACATCATCTTTATTTTATTGTATCAATTGCCTTTTTAGTTGCTATTTATTTTACATTTATATTAGTAAAATTGGGGTATTTAAAAGAGGTTTTTTCAGCCTTAATAATGCTCTTTTCTATTGCCGTTTTTCCGCAATTTTTACGAGGTATTTTCGAGTTTAAATGGGAGTTTTTTTTCTATTTTTTAATCCTATTTTCTAACTTAATTTTATTGTCGATTGCAGACGCCAAACACGATCAATATTTAGGATTTAATTCACTTGTAAAATACTTAGGTAATATTTTGACTGTTAGTTTATTGCTATTAATTATAACCTTATTAATACTCGGTTCTTTTTGGTGTTACGAAACCATTGGTTTATGGCTTTTTGTACATGCCATTTTGACTCTTTTATTATTGTTTTTTAGAAAAGAAATTGAGAGTCATTTAATGCACTTTTTAGCAGATTTTATTTTACTATTTCCGCTGTATTATTTGAGTGCGTATTTATAACATTAAGCTTGTTCAAAACAATTGCCACACCGTGGTTCATAGTATTCATTTCCACCTATCAATAAAAGTACATTATTATTCAATTTTCTGAAGCTATAATCAGCTGGTTCTTGGCAAACTGCACATGGGGCTTTCAGGTGAACATGATGGTCAGCAAATTCTATCAATGAGGTCATTAATCCAAAGGGACGTTTTCTGTAATCTAAGTTTAAACCTGCTGCAATAACATTGATGCCTTTTCCTAGAAATTTTTTAATATCAAAAAGAAAAAGTTTGTCAAAAAACTGCGCTTCATCAAAAACAATTAGTTCAGTATAGGGGGTTATCAATGTGTTAAAATCAAGTTCAGGTTCATAGGTTATGCAAGGATAGCAAAGGCCACTGTGAGTAACAAGCAAAGATTCTACATGTCGGTTGTCAGCACTTGGTTTTAGAACAATTAATTGATGTGGTTTTAAGTTTCTTTTACTAATTTCAGCTATCAATGCAGTTGTTTTGCCCGAAAACATACAGCCATAAATTGCGGTTAATTCTCCCTTTCTAACTTCCATAAATGATTTTACAAAGATGATAATTTTATAGAAAATCAACTATTGTTATTTAAATTTAATTCATTTAATATTGCTTGTCATTTTATAAGATGAAAGAAAATCAAATTTCAAGTCAAATTAAAAGTTTATTAGCTTCGTTAGCTCAACTGGAGTCTGATATTAGTGCAGGTAATCATTTGCTTTTTCAAAAAGATAAATTAAAATGCATCGCCATACAACTTCACTTATTGGCCGATCAAATCGGGATTGAAGAACCTGTATTAGAAACGCCTGTTGTGTCAAAACCTGTTACAGAAGTTAAAGCTCCTGAAACTTTGCATAAACCCAACGTTGCCAAATTGCATGAGCCTATTAAAGAAGTAGAACATGTTACAGAAATAATACCTGAACCTATTCCTGAGCCCGTTCCTGAACCTGTAGAAGAAGTGGTAGCGCCTGTTGCAAAAGTAGAAGTTCCTGAAATTATTGTTGAAGCTCCAAAACCAATAGTTGAAGTTGTTGAAGAAAAGCAAGAAGTTAAACCAGAGGTAAAGCTTGAAGAAAAAAAGGAAATTATAGAAACCATCGTTGCCAAACCAATTGAAACTAAAAAAGAAACCGTTGTTGAATCGGTTTCTGTCAATGATAAACTTTCCAAATCAGTAGTTCCACCTCAAAATATAGCTGAAAAACTAAAAGAAACGCCCATTCCAGATTTAGTAAAAGCGATAGCCATCAGTAAAAAATTCGAATTTATTAATTTGCTTTTTGACGGGAATTCTGAGTTTTACAAGCAATGTATTCAAACCGTGCAGTCGTCTTCTGATTATCAAACAGCGATTCAGTATATAGAACAGGATGTGCTTGTAAAATATGATTGGCAGGAACATGAAAAATTGGCTGCCGAATTTTTTAGCTTAGTGAGAAGACGCTTTTTATAAACTAAACATCATAAAATAATTCAATGTTTAGTTGGCATGCGATACCTTTTGCTAGGATTTTACTGCCATTCTCAATAGGGGTTTTTATTAGCCTTTTAATTCCTGTATTCCCCCAACTTTTTTGGGGACTCCTGTTGTTGCTTGTTTTGATATATCTCGTATTTATTAAGCTTTCCAAATCAACGCAGTATTTTAAATATCAATATTTTACGGCATTGATAGTTTCATTATTGCTTGTAATAGTTGGTTTTTTACGCACCCATTACCACGACTCACAATTGAGGTTCAATTACTTCAAGAATTTTGATTCGGTCGATGTGATGCAAATTTGTGTAGACGATGCCGTTACAGAAAGTGATAAGTTTTATAAAGCTTATGTCAATGTTGAGCGGGTACATTCTCAAAAATGGCACTCAAGTTCAGGGCAATTATTGGTTTTTTTCAACAAAGCCTATGTAAATTCAAAACCCAAAATAGGCAATCAGTATTTAGTAAAAGGACTTACGCAGCCTATTCCGCCACCCAGTAATCCGGCAACATTTGATTATAAAAAGTATTTATTTTACCACAATATTCACGAACAGTTTTTTGTAAAGAAGAACCAATTCATTGAATTAAATCAAGATAAGAAATCAATTTATGCACATGCACAAGGGTTAAGAGACCAATGTGTTAATCAGCTGTCTTTGTATATCAAAGACAAGGATGCTTTGGGGGTTTCATCAGCATTGCTATTAGGTTACAAGGAAGATTTGAATCCCGAAACCATGCAATCGTTTTCCAAAACAGGAACCTTGCATGTGTTGGCAGTAAGTGGATTGCATGCCGGAATTATTTTTATGATATTAAATGTTCTGACCTCCTTTTTATTGCGGTTTAAAAATGGCAAACAAATTCAGTCATTATTAGTTTTATTGGGCATTTGGTATTATGCCTACGTTACAGGTTTATCCCCCTCGGTTTGTAGAGCTTCTTTGATGTTTTCGTTGATGGCAGTGGCCAAGCTTAGCAACAGAAAAACAAGTTCATTTAATGTTCTATTTATGTCGGCTTTTATTTTAATTTTATTGAATCCTTATATCATTGTTGATGTTGGGTTTCAATTGTCATACACGGCTGTTTTAGGAATTTTGTATTTACAACCCAAGTTGCAAAACTTATACTTGCCCAAGTTCAAAGTTGATGAATACATTTGGGGATTGCTTACCGTATCATTTGCAGCACAAATTTTCACATTTCCATTGAGTATTTACTATTTTCACCAGTTTCCTTTGTATTTTTTATTGTCCAACTTGTTAGTAATTCCAATTATATTGGTCGTTTTGGTAATGCTTATTGTGCTTTTGGTAGTGTCTTTTTACCCACCTTTGGCACAACTTATGGCTGTTGTTATTCAGTTTGTGTTAAAAATTAATGGAGAGGTTTTAAGAACTATAGAAAATCTGCCATACAATTCAATTTCAGGTATTTATATTAGTAAATTGGAGATGATAACATTGTACGTAATGGTGTTTATTAGTTTAGCTTTTATTACGTACCGAAGTAAATGGCAAATGTTCTTACTTTTATTATTAGTTGTGTTTTTTCAAACGAATGCATTGTATACCAAATTGAGAATTTCAGAACAAAAGATTTTGACTATCCACTCTGTAAAAAACCATGACGTCGTTTCTTGCATTGAAGGGAGCAAAATGTATTTGATAGCAGACTCAGGTTTTATTGAGGACAAAAAAAGTTTCAAATTTTCAATTGAGCCTTATTGTTTAGAAAAGGGAATAAAGCAAATAATTTGGTGCAATTGGAACAATAACTATGAATTTGAGCATTTAAAAGTGATTTCAAATGGAGGTTTTCAGTTTTTTGACACAAAAATGACAATAGTTAAAAATAAGGTTTCAAAGCCAATTTACAGTGATTTTTGTTTACTATCATCTATTAAAAAACAGGCCAACAATTTCCATTTTATAAATTGCAAATACATGTTATACAGCAAGTTAAAAGATAATTACAACAACTATTATTTGTTTAAGAATAAAGATTTGGAAGCACGATTTACAAATGAATATTTAATTTACCCATTGGTGTTAGAATAAAAATAAATGTAATTATCAAGCTTTTAAATAAAAAATAATTTGGAATTAAAAATTTGATTTATATATTTGACCCTTCAAAAGAATAAATAATAAATAAATAAATAGTTCAATTATGATTAAATTTTACAAAAAATCAAATCTAGCAAAACTAACAAGCGGTCTTTTGACAGCCTTGTTATTGTTTTTTGCTCAAGGCGTTTACGCCTTTCCTGGTGGTACTTATACCATCGACAGAACCGCATCGGCTTCTGCTTCAAAT
This sequence comes from Chitinophaga pinensis, assembly GCA_945871905.1. Taxonomy (GTDB): domain Bacteria; phylum Bacteroidota; class Bacteroidia; order NS11-12g; family UBA955; genus JABMMZ01. The sequence goes on along the minus strand of CAMBXL010000003.1, from coordinate 183,576 downwards.
TATCTTTCATTTACAGCCTTAGCCAATGACTTAAAAAACATTAACAGAGGTGATGGTGGTTCAAACAACTATTCAGTAGGTGGAGCAGGTGTTCAAGGAACAGTTACCATAAACGTGGTTTCAGGTACAGGTCCTTACACTGAGAGAATGCAATTAACACAAATTTTAGGTGTTTCAGCTTCAAGAACAGTAACCATTAACGGAAATGGAAACAAAATTCAGTATGATAACAACAGTTCTGGAGAAGGAACAATTGAAATGAACGGTACTGATTATTTTACTTTCAATAATTTGGAAGTTGCCGGTATTGACCAAAGTAACCAAGGTACAAGATGTTTTTGGATGTACAATTCAGCTGATTTTAATGTTATAAAAAATTGTAAATTAAGAACAGAATATCCATTTACTTCTCAAGGTACTGCTTATATCTGGATGAGTAATGCTACTGGAACATCACCATTCACTTATGCAAATGCTGCAAACAATAATTTAATTGATTCATGTGATATGAGTTCTCCAGGTGGAAGTGGTGACAGAGGTCCATATTATGGTATAGTTATGATAGGTAATACTTCTAGATCAACTGGAAATAACACAACAAGAAATACAATTTCTAACAGTAATGTACAAAATTTTCACTTTTATGGAATTTGGGCATATTACAATGGAGGTAATACCATTGTAAATAATACAATACATAATTCTGGGGTAACAAGAACTAATACCAAATATGGTATTTATATGTATTACACCGATTTTATTATAGAAAGAAATAGAATTTATAATTTAAATGGTGATAATCCAACAACTAGTACTCAGTATCCTATTTACTTATATAACTTTGCTAGTTCTGGATTTATTAATAATACTTCTAAATTCAGAAATAACGTAGTTCATGCATTTGGTACTTCAACTTTATATAACTACATCTACTGGTATTCAGGTTATGGATATGGTTACCCATTAGATATTGAAAGTAATACTTTCTCTTATTCTCACCCTACAATGACCAATGCCAATGGAACTCATTACGTATTCTATGGTGGATATTGGAGAAACGTACATAATAATATTATTCACAATGACCTAAGAGGTACAGGTGGAACAAGATATTTATTGTATGATTTCTCATGTTTAGGATATGGTAATTACAGAGGTAATGATTGGAGTTTTGGTCCAAGAAGTACAGGTGGTGCATCTACAAATAATTACTCATATTATGGTCCTGGTTGTGTTAATAACTTTACTTTCCAAGACATGCGTAACAGTGGTTTGACTTCAGATAATTTAAATGAAGATCCTCAATTCGTTGACATGGGTTCTAATTCTTTATTAATACCAACTTCACTACCAATGGCTAACAAAGGTATAAACGTTACAGGAATAACAACAGATATTCTAAATGTTGCTCGTCCATCCACTCCAGATTTTGGTGCGTATGAGTACTATGTAGACTTAGAAATAACCGCGTTTTCAAACGTATTCCCTGCACCAACTTGTGCTGGATATACTTCTGCTATAACTGGTACTGTAAGAAACAATGGTGCTTATGCAATCAATAACCCAAGAGTAGCATACTCTTTAAACGGTGCTCCTCAAGTTGAATATGCATTACCTATAACTTTAGCTGCAGGTGCTTCTGCAAACTTTACTTTCCCTACTCAACAAATTTTCTCAAGAACTGGTAATAACACCATCACTCTAAAAATTTATGCACCTGATGATAACCCAGGAAATGATCAATTGACTCAAAACTTCTTCGTTACGCCTTCTCCAGGTGGTAGCGAATTCTCAAAAGACAATTCAGCTTCATCTGCTTTTGCTCAATTCATAGTTTCTGGTAAACCAGATTTAACCTTCCCTAACGAAGCATTGGTTTATCAAATTACTGCTCCTTCAAGAGTTGGTTATTCTAGTTCACAATACGGTACATTTGGTAATACTTGGCAAGCAGTTGCTACAGCACAAACAGTAAACGGATTCCCTGCTAATAGTTTAGTTTCTATTACTCCTGCTTCTAGTTCTGCTGATTTGAGATTAACATTTAATGCTAACAAATCTTGGGAAGATAGCACTATTGTATTAACTTACAGAGTAATTAACAATGCAACAGCTTGTGATACCACTTATACTAGAAGAATTTTAGTAGCGCCTAAAGCAGTGCCTAAATTCAGATTACCACAAATCCTTTGTGAAAAAACTGATGTTTACTTCGAAAATTTATCTACTGTAAGCAGTGGTTCAATAGAGTCCGAGTGGAATTTCGGTGATGGTTCTCCAATCTCTGATGAAGCTAGCCCAGTTCACTACTATCCAAATTTTGGTACCTACACAGTAACCCTAAAAACAAAAACAAACCCACACGGTATTGTAACAGATACTACTTTCAATTTAGAAATAACTGAAGTTCCAACAGCATTAATTGTAAACACTAACGCTTGTGAAGGTGTTGCTGTAAGATTAAGAAATGGAACAGTATATGGTGGTTCGGGTTCTACAACTTACGCTTGGGATTATGGTGATAACACAGGAACTACAGCGAGCAACAAAAATGACTTGTTCAAAACATACGCTGCACCAGGAGGTTATTTAGTAAAATTAACTGCTACTGCTGATGGATGTTCTAACTCTACTCAAAAATTTGTTTACCAATTCGCTCGTCCTGTTGCAGGTTTAGCAAAATTGACTGGTGAATGTTTAAATTCAGAATTCTCTTTCCAAAACAATTCAGGTATTTCTCAAGGATTATTTGGTAGCGAGTGGGATTTCAATGATGCTGGTAACAAATCAACAATCAAAAATCCTAAATACAATTTCCAAACTGCAGGTACTAAAAACGTAAGATTAAAAGTAACTTCAGAATTTGGTTGTGAAGCAAGAGACAGTATGACAGTACTTGTAAGACAAATACCAACTACAGGCTTCACTTATCCGTTTGCTTGTAGCAGAACAGCTACTCCATTCACTAACACAACTAATCTTAATGGTGAAACTTTAAGAGACTATGCTTGGGATTTCGGTGACGGATTCACTTCTACTGCTTCTAACCCAACTAAAAACTGGACTGCAGTAGGACCAAAATTAGTAAAATTAACAACCCGTTTAGTTAACGGTTGTGAATCTTCAAATACTCAAGAAGTATCAGTAGGTGTTCAACCTAACGTAAGCTTTGATGTAGAAGACCGTTGCGCAGGTAGCAATGTTCCTTTCACTAACAAAACTACTTATAACCAAGGTCAAATTACTTACAACTGGAGTTTTGGTGATGGTAACAAATCTACTGTAGCTGCTCCTGTTCACGCTTATGGTTCAGGTGTATCTCAAACGTTCTCAGTTAAATTGAAAGCTTCTATCGCTGGTGGATGTTCTGATTCATTAACTAAAACAGTTAACATCAGCCCACTTCCTAGTACTTGTGATTTCTCTATCGCTAACCCTTCATTCACTACTATTGCAGTACCTTACACTTTCACTCCTAAAGGAGGAAGCTCTACAGGTATTACTTACACTTGGTTGACAGGTGACGGTGGATCAGTTCAGTCTAACGGAACAGGTGCTTCATACAGATACAACCAACCAGGTAAATATTGCGTACAAATGATCGCAAGAAATACTGAAGGTTGCGAGTGCTCTGTAACTAGATGTATCACATTAACTACTAACATTTACAATGCTGAAAGCATGAACAATGCAGTATCTGTATACCCTAATCCAAACAGTGGTATCTTTAATGTTGCTTTAGCTTCTGAAATTTCAAGCGAAATGACTGTAGTTGTTTACAATACAATCGGTGAGTTAGTAAAAACCATCGTTGTTAATAACAACCAAACAGTGGTTGACTTATCTGATGTTGCTTCTGGTGTTTACACTGTGAAAGTAATGGCTGATAACCAAATCGCTACTAAGAAAATTACAATCGCTAAATAATAATAGCGTTTAATAGTTCTTCTAAAGACCCCGAATCTATTCGGGGTCTTTTTTTTGCAATAAATTTTAAAACAAATCGTTTTAAAATTATGACGCTTTTTCTATCATCCCTTTTTGCTTGTGCCCTTTTAGCCTGTCAGTACAGTACCGAGCAATCAAGGATAAATCACAATGAAGACCAAAAGGAAGTATGGGTTTATAAAACTAATTCAGGCACTCAAATAAGCACCCGTTACAGTTGTCCCCAACGATATGCTAGAACTGAGGAAGATTCGCTCTCATTTGCGTTCTATTTAAGGCATTTGCCACTAAAGCCTGATTCTGTCTTGGTGATGTATTACAATGGAGAAACAAAAGCGAAGTCAAATGTTTACGATGCCGTTATTGACATGCCCATCTCACCCAAAGATTTACAACAATGTGCCGATGCGGTTATGAGATTGAGAGGCGAATATTTGTTCTCAGTGAAACACTACAGTGCCATTCAATTTAGATTCCTTGGGGATGGTCAATACCATTCGTTTGTTACCTATTCCAATGGACAATACACTTACCCCAAGTTTCGTGCTTACATGGATTTTGTGTTCAATTACGCCAATACTGCCTCATTAAAAAAACAATTGAAGGAAAAAGCATATTCAGAAATAGCCATAGGAGATGTATTAATTCAAAGTGGGCAACCATACGGTCACGCTGTTATAGTAGTTGACCTATGCACAAACAATGAAGGACAGAAAAAATACATGCTTGCGCAAAGTTATATGCCTGCGCAAGAAACTCAATTACTCTTAAACCCTGAAAATGGAACCGTTTGGTTTACTTTAGACAAACAAAATGAAACAATTGTAACCCCTGAGTGGGTTTTTACAAGCAAAGATTTAAGAACTTGGTAAAAGTGTATTATATTTGCATCCTAATTATCAAGAAAGACGGAGGGAAATGGTCCTATGATGTCTTGGCAACCTAGTTTTAAGGTGCCACATCCAATCTGCCAAATGGCGGAAAAGATAATGTCGGAAACAAAATGTTGTAGCATTGTTTCTTCGCTTTTTGTGATAATGAAACCTACAAATGACACCCCAAATTTACCCATTTTTAAGACTAAGCGGACTAGAACCTCTTACTCAAACTAATGAAACCAATTTTATAAATATTGGTGAAAGAACCAATATTACAGGAAGTAAAAAATTTGCTAAACTGATATTGAATGATCAATACGAGGAAGCCCTTTCTATTGCCCGTCAACAGGTGGAAAATGGCGCACAAATTATTGATGTAAATATGGATGAAGGGATGTTGGATGGCAAAAAAGCCATGGTTCATTTTTTGAATCTAATTGCCTCTGAACCCGATATTTCTCGCGTTCCTGTGATGATAGATTCCTCCAAATGGGAAATTATTGAAGCGGGACTGCAATGTATTCAAGGAAAAGGGATAGTAAATTCTATTAGTTTAAAAGGTGGTGAAGAAGAATTTATCCGCCAAGCTACTTTGGTCAAAAGATACGGTGCCGCTACTGTTGTAATGGCATTCGATGAACAAGGTCAAGCAGATACCTACGAACGCCGAATAGAAATTTGCCAACGTGCTTATAATATTTTGGTGCATCAAGTTAAGTTTCCACCTCAAGACATCATTTTTGACCCCAATATTTTAACCATAGCAACCGGTATTGAAGAGCATAACAATTATGCTGTCGATTTTATCAATGCTTGTGCATGGATTAAATCAAATTTGCCCTTTGCCAAAGTGAGTGGCGGTGTTAGTAATATTTCATTTTCTTTCAGAGGCAATGATACCGTAAGAGAAGCCATGCACTCAGTGTTCTTGTACCATGCCATAAAAGCCGGTATGGACATGGGTATAGTAAATGCAGGGATGTTGATGGTGTATGATGAAATACCCAAAGATTTGTTGACATTGATAGAAGATGTGATGTTCAACAGAAATGCAGATGCTACTGAAAATTTAGTAAAATTTGCAGACACAGTAAAAGCAAAAGGGAAAGTTGAGGTAGTCAATACGGCTTGGCGTTTATTGCCTGTAGAGGAGCGATTAAAACATGCCTTAGTCAATGGAATTACTGATTTTATTGATGTTGATACCGAAGAGGCAAGAAAAACCTTTAATGTGCCTTTACAAGTCATTGAAGGTCCATTAATGGCAGGGATGAATGTGGTGGGTGATTTGTTTGGAAGTGGTAAAATGTTTTTGCCACAAGTTGTCAAAAGTGCTAGGGTGATGAAAAAAGCGGTGGCCTATTTAGAGCCTTTTTTACAAGCCGAAAAAGACCGAGCTTTGGCAGCCAATGAAACCAAACTTAGCGACCAAAAAGGTCAAGGGAAAATATTGTTAGCAACCGTAAAAGGCGATGTTCACGACATCGGAAAAAATATTGTTGGGGTTGTTTTGGCTTGTAATAATTACGAAATTGTGGACATGGGTGTAATGGTGCCGCCCGAAAAAATATTAGCAAAAGCAAGAGAAATAAATGCAGATGTAATAGGTTTAAGTGGTTTAATTACCCCTAGTTTAGATGAAATGGTTGTGGTGGCTCAACAAATGGAAAAAGAAGGTTTTAAAATTCCATTGTTAATTGGTGGCGCAACAACTAGTAGGGTTCACGCGGCTGTTAAAGTAGCACCACAATACAGTGGAACAGTGGTTCATGTATTAGATGCGTCCAAATCCGTCCCTGTGGTTTCGGCTTTGCTGAGTGATGAGAAAAAAGGGCATTTTTCACAATCCATTCGTGAGGAGTATATTCAAATGGCCATTGACCACTCCAAAAGACAAGCGGCTAAGGAACTATTGGCCTATACTGAGGCTCTAAATAACAAAAAACAACTTGATTTTTCTGACATTAAAAGTCCCCAAAAAATAGGTATTCATTATTTGAATGATTTTGATTTAAACGAATTGCGCCCAATCATAGATTGGACACCATTTTTCCAAACTTGGGAATTGGCAGGTAAATATCCAGCCATATTGAAAGATGAAGTCGTAGGGGTAGAGGCTACTAAATTATTTGAGGATGCCAATAAAATGTTAGACCAAATTATCCGTGAAAAATGGTTGACAGCCCATGCAAGTTGGGGACTTTTGCCTGCAAATTCTGACGGAGATGACATAGATGTGTTTGACCCACAAGGCAATAAAATTGAAACTTTTTGTTTTTTAAGACAACAAAGAAAAATGGCAGCTTCTGTACCTAATTTATCTCTTGCAGATTTTATAGCACCCAAAACCCATGGTAAAAATGATTACATGGGATTTTTTACTGTTACTGCGGGAGTGGGCATTGAGAAACATTTGGAACGTTTTGAAGCGCAGCACGACGATTATAACAGCATTTTACTCAAAGCATTGGCTGATAGATTGGCAGAGGCTTTTGCTGAGAAATTGCACCAATTGGTTCGAATAGATTATTGGGGATATGCCCAAGAAGATCAATTGAGTGTTGAAGATTTAATTATTGAAAAATACCAAGGAATTAGACCTGCCCCAGGTTATCCGGCCTGCCCCGACCATACCGAAAAAGAGAAGTTATTTAAATTATTGAACAATGATAAAATAGGCGTGGAGTTAACGGAGAGTTATGCCATGTATCCTGCTTCATCTGTATCTGGTTTTTATTTCGCACATTCTGAATCGCGTTATTTTGGTGTAGGACAAGTTAACAAAGACCAAATAGTCAATTATGCTGATAGAAAAAACAAGTCAGTAGCTGAGATTGAAAAGTGGTTGAGACCTGTGTTGAGTTATTAATCGTATAGAATACATTCATTCTCAAAGCTGTTTCAAAACGATTGTTTATGGCACAATACTATGAATGATTTTTTTCTTTGTTACATTTCCTTTTTCATTTTTGTAATAAACTACATAAAATCCACTTTGTAATAAGTGTAAATCTATGGTATGAACGCCCTTGTTAAAATTTTGCTGTAGAACTTTTCCTCCATAGCTATTCAAAATAGTCACTTCGCATGGCTGGAAGGAATTAATGTTTAACTGTTGGAATTGGGGCAAATGTTGCACAAACATTGACTCGATGTGTGCATCAGTTATGTTTGTATTTTCCTTGGGACAAACCACTGCTATTTCTATATTCATGGAGTCTTTACAACCTTTGTTATTTAGTGCGATTGCTTTTACTGTAAATTTCCCTGTGTCATTATATTTATAACTGAAGTTGGATTGATTGATTAACGAGTTGCCATCACCCATAGAAACAATAGAAGATTGAATGGTTTCATTGGTTTTTAATTTAAAGCTTTTGGTTAAGCAATCTGAACCTGAACTGGTGTCAATAGAGTTGATTTTAAAGGCACAAGTGTCCTCTACTTCGCAATTGATATTGATGGTGAGTTTAGCAGTATCTGTACAACCTATGACATCTTTTACAACAACAAATACCTCATATTCGCCATTTTCTGCATATTCATGGACCTCAAAAGCATTTTTTGATGAGTCGCCATCGCCAAAATACCAAGTCAATGCTTTTGTGTTTTGACTTACTATGGCATTGAATTCCATCTCATTGCAACTGTAACTTAGGGTATCGGCAGAATAAACGCCAATTTCACTTAGGTCGCACGGATTGTCACATTTAATAATTACTTGTTTGAATACAGAATCGGCGCAACCATTGGCATCATAAACAATACCAATTAAGGTGAAAGTGTCATTGGCAGTATAAAAGTTTTTTGGTTTTTTACAAGTGCAATTGTTCCCATCGCCATAGTACCATTTGTATGACTGAGGGGTGCCTCCAGTTAATGTAAAATCAAAATCCTTGTAATTACATGTGCTATTTGTGGTGTTTTCTGTAATGCTTGTAAAACGAACAGAACACGGTTGTGCCCAAGCTGAAAAAGAGAAAGTCAAAAAAAGTAAAACGAGCGTAATTTTTTTAATCATGTTGTTATTAGACACGTTTGGTTTTAAATTAGTGGTATAAGATTCATTTTTTCTATTTCATGGATGAATTTGGAAACAGGAAATCCCATGATATTGTAGTAACAGCCTTCTATTTTTTGGATACCTATTAAACCAATAAATTCCTGCACACCGTAAGCGCCTGCTTTGTCTAAAGGACGGTAATGTTGCAAGTAATAGTCTATTTGTGATTCAGTAAGCGCATTAAAAAACACTTTGCTTTCGTCGTAAAACACGATTGATTTTTCTTGACTTTTTACACACACTCCCGTAAAAACATGATGCCATTTGCCCGAAAGTTTCATTAACATTTCTTTGGCTTCTTGTAAGGTCAAAGGTTTGTTTAGAACTTCATTTTCAAGCCATACCACCGTGTCTGCGGTGACTAGTAATTCGTTTTTATTAATTGTTGCTGTGTATGCGGCGGCTTTTTTTTGAGCTAAAAAAACAGGAATTTCTGCAGCTTTTAGTGAAGGTGAAAAGGTTTCTTCAACATCAATTTTAATACATTCTAATTCAAAACCACTGTCTTTCAAGAGCATTTGTCTGCGTGGACTTTGTGAGGCGAGTAGGATTTTGTAAGGAAAAAAAGGAGGGTGTTGCATTAGGTAAAAATTAAGTTAAGAACGGCTAACAGTATCATTACTTTAAGGAATTGACTCAAAAAATGGAAGTCTTTTTTTTCTTTGGCTTTAGAGAGTAAATTGATAAAATAAAACAAAGCAATGGTGATGATTGCCATTACTATTGCAGGAATATACATGGCAACGCCCCAAGCCAATACACTGTAAATACCACAAAAGAGGGTTTCGATACCTGCAAAAATGTAACAAATGATTTTAGCCCCTTTGTTGCCAAACACCACAGGATAGGTTTTGTGTCCAACCGATTTGTCGCCCTCTGCATCTTCCATGTCTTTTACAATTTCTCTGATCAATGAAATTAAAAAAGCAAACAGAATATAACCGGTAAAATTAAAAAGGCCGATTTTGGTTTTAAAAGAAATAAGTAAAATACAACAAGCCACCACAGCAGCACTACAAAGGGCCACTATTAAATTGCCAATCAATGGCATTCCTTTGAGTTGTTGTGCATACAAAAACAACATCGTAATGATGCATAAATTAACGATTAAATAAGATTCACTGAGTTGGAAAGAAATAAGTAAAGAAACAACATTCAACACAAAATAGGTAATAAAACCTTGCTTTTTGGTCATGGTTTTGCCGATGATAACGCGTTCAGGTGCATTAATCAAATCGGTGTTAATGTCGTAAATATCGTTCACGATGTAACCGGCAGCCGCTGTTAATACGGCAGGCAAAATTAAATAGACCATTTTTAACCAATAGTATGCATCCACCTCAGGCGAGTATTTCAGCAATACCACGAGCATGGTAGCAGCTATAATGAGTAGATTGAGCGGTCGAATTAATTTTATGTTTTGAATGAACATGTTGACTGTTGTATTTTCTCATTCAAAAGTGAGGTTTTTATTTTAAATTGCCAATGTTTAACTACAAACACATGTTCAAAACTCAATTTATATGGCCATTCATTTACCTGTTTCTTGTTATAGCAATGTATATGGTCCAAGTAAGTGTTCCAGAAATTGAAACCACTTTGGCCTTGTATCCTCGTCATTTCAAATACATTTTAGGGGTTATTACAACAGTGTTTTTACATGCCAACGTTTCACATTTAAGTTCCAATGTTTTGCCCTTGGCAGCGGGTTTATTTAGCTTGTTTTATTTTTACAAAACCATAGCCAAACAAGTGTTGTTTATCAGTCATTTCCTCAGTGGATTGCTCATTTGGTTATTGGCGCGACCTTCTTTTCATATCGGTGCCAGTGGTTTGGTTTATGCCTTGGTGTTTTTTATTTTAATCAGTGCTTTGGTCAGAAAAAACAAACAATTGATGGTGGTTGCTTTCATCATTTTAGTGTTTCAAAATGGGTTGATTTGGGGTGTCTTTCCTCAAGACAATCAAGTCAGTTGGGAAAGCCATTTATTGGGCGCCCTAGTAGGGATTCTATTGGCAGTTTTATACAGAAACAAAGGCCCACAAAACGACAGCGAAAAACACTGGAACGAAGATGACCAGCAAGAGGATGAGTACAAAGCGTTGTTGGAGGGTAAGGATTGAAGTGTTACAGTCTTTTGAAGCTTTGGTTTGCGTGTAGGCATACTGCATCATGAGAGGAATATATTTTATTCAATTACTCTTTCGAATATACCTATTATCTTAGTTGGTATATCATATATTGATTCTGGATCTATTATTATATCTTGATATGAGGGGTCATATGATTTTGGTTTAAGTATAATTTTTTCATGACGCCAACCTTCTTCAGTGACAACTTTCTGACTATGATATTCTTTAAAAGTATAACAAGAACTATAATCAGAATCTTGAAGATTTGTACATTCTGCAATTACCATTAAACCGTTTCTACTGCCTCCTTCGTACCATTTAAATAATCCTATCTCACCATCTTGCACTATTTTATTCATAGAGTTACCTATTATTTTACATGCAAAATAGTCTTTTGTGATTCTAACGCCTTCAGGAACCATAATAAATTGTTCAGTTGGAAATTCTTCATTTAATTTCAAATCCCCTGCTGCAACTTTTAACGAATATAGTGGCACACTATTTACAAATGGAATCAACTGAATTTCTTTTGACTCAAATAATTCAACAATTGGATTTTTATTTTTATTATATAAATTGATATGCTTTTTAAAATAATTTCGAAGATTTTCGTCACATGCGTAAATATAACAACCTAGTATACCTCTTAGCATAATAGTTTTATATATATTTATTACGTAGTCTTTCAGTATTGCAAAATCTCGAATTGTTGCAGTCCCATTTCTGTCTTTGTAATTTTCCTTAACTATTTCTATTTCTTTTGATATTGGATTGTATATTATTTCTGGACCAAAAATTATTGCCGCATAATTGAGGTCGTAACCTTGTGTAGTATGAATACAACCTACTTCTTGCGCATCAATATCAGAATTTATATAATCAATTGCAGTTGAGTTCCATTTTAGTTTTATATTTTCTATTTCAATATCATATTCATTAGGGTTATTCTGACTTATCCATGGCCATGCATAACCAGCAATGAATCTAGAAAGCTGATGTTTTTCGTTCTTTTTTCTGAGTTCATTAACGAAATCTGAAAAATTCTCAAATAGCAACAAGTCATAATTGCTATCGTTGTATTTGAACTCTTTATTCTTAAAAGTATTGTCTAATAAATTATTTACAAAATCAACAAATCCATTGCCTCCTTTTACTCTAAACTGCGAATGTAATTTGACATTTATAGAGTTAGATGCATTTTTTAAGTTTTCAAAATCAACAGCATCAACATCAGAAGGTTTTATAGACTGTTTAGCATCGTAAAAATATAATACTTTATTTGACCTTAATTGAGTCCAAACTAATTCCGAAGTGTTAAGTTTATCAAGTTTTAGTGCGTTACAAACCCTGTCATAAATTTTGAAGTATGGGCCAAGATTAACTCTTTTTCTCAAACGATGAGATTCGTCCACAAAGAGAATATCATATGATTCATATTCCAAATCTGAAGGACCAATAACAAGATTAGAATTTAAACCACTAATGTTTCGAAAAACTTTTTTAATAGTTTTTCGAAAAGACCCCATGGCTATAACCAAACCCATTTTAGGATTTGGGAATTTTATTTTTAACTTTTTTACCTTGTCTATAAATACTTTTTCGTCTTCACCGAATTCTCTATAATTAAAATCCTCATCAGAAGTTAGCATTAACTTAAAAAGAAAAATAGCTAGTATGGTTTTACCTGTTCCCGCACCTCCTTCTATCAATACTGTTTTTTTGTTTTCAGAAAGTAGTGCGTCAATAATAAGCATCAAATTCTTTCTTTGGTCGGCAGACAAGGTCTTATAGGGCGAATACTTAAACAAATCGCTATTTGAGATATGTTCTAAACTATGCTTGGCAATTCCTTTACTAATAAGACCATTCCAAATATTTTTAAACATATCCCAATAAAACTCATCTCTTTGATAATAAGAGTGGTTTACCAATCCTAAATTGCCATTTAATAATTTGTATTTTCCATCAGCATGTAAATATTTTATTAAATTAGATTCAATATCTAACGTCACCGATTTGTTGAATTTTCTACTGGAAATTAAGTGAGCTTCTTGCAAATGGCTTTTGCTTGGTGTTTGTAAATGTGTAAAGATTCGAGAATTAGTGTCTATGGTTTCACCAACGTAAGCTTGACATACACCATTATCATTTAAAATATAAACTACAGGCCAATTTTCGCTTACAAAATATTGTGATTGAATAGAATTCAATCCATTATTATTAAACACAATTTTATTTATTTCAAAATCTTGGTTATAGTTCATCGTATTTTTTTGATGTTCCTTTTGCTTTGTCTACTGGATATTTCTCTCCATTTGTTTTGATTTTGTCCAAAACAATTTCTTTAACATCAAATCCATATTTTTCAGCAAGCAAAAATGCAAATGAAAAAATATCGGCAAGTTCCTCTTTTATTTTTTCAGGGTTAGCATCCTCTGATTTCTTCCAAAGAAATAATTCTAAAAGTTCAGCAGACTCTATGCTAATAGCCAATGCTAAATCTTTTGGATTGTGAAATTGTTCCCAATCTCGTTCATTTCTGAATTTCAAAAGTGCTTGTATTATTTCCTCGCTTTCCTTCATATATTCTTGAATTTCAAAGTAGCTTGTATCTCTATGTTGCTTTTAACTTACACATTCCGATAGCTATCGGAACCCTAATTTTGCAAGACCTACAGAACAAAATTATGTTTAAAGGCATGAAGTTTCAGGCTAAGTTTAAGTTACTTTACAAATATGCATTATATTTTTTGAACGAGCAAAAGGTGTGGTAGTTAATAATTTTTTTTTGATTTATTTAAAACAAAATTCATAAATGAGAGAAAGGAATGTAGTGTTATATTTTTATAATCTGATTTTCTTTAAAATTTCGGAAATGTCTTTGTCATAATCTTCAATCCATACTGTTTTTACTCCTAGTGATTCAGAATCTTTTTCTTCAAATCTATTTTTAAGTTCTATTAGAAAATCTATTGCTTCATCTATTTTTAAATTAATATTGATTTTATCATTCTCAATTTCTGGATTTTCTTCTATTAACTTATTTATTGAATTTTTTAACCAAATTTTGTTTGTTTTTTTCTTAAAAATATAATGATACTTAGTGGATTTTTTTTGTGTTTTAGCAATGTCAAGTAAGCGACGAATATTTGGGTCAGAGAGTGAAGTTCCAATAAATAAACAAGTTTTATCTCTGAATTTATTTACTTGGACAATGTTATTCCAGCTATATGTATTACTGTACTGCTCATGATATACAAATTCTCCTAAAGTTATTTTATTTTCACTTCCTATGTTTCCATTTCTTGGTAAAAAACCATGAACATGATGAATTTTTAGAATATTATTATCTGGATTTATTGCTTGTCCAAATACTGATTCAAAAGGCATATCTAAATTTTTTTCCTTTAATTTTGTTTCAATAATATCATCATAATTATATGTTATTATTCCATCTAAATTTGGGCTATTTCCTGGTGCAAGGCAAAATTTGATAATTTCATCTACAATTAAAGATTACGCACTTTCTTCATAAGTTTCATATAACGCGTCTCTAACATTTTTTTCAAACTTATTTTTTATTTTATCATCTTTAAATGATTCTTCTAAATATCTTCCTGCAATTAGTGAACTTGGGTTAAATATTTTAGAAAAGAATTTTGATAAAACTAAAGCTTTATCAGTTTCTTGTTCGATAGTTGTCATTAATAATCTTTGGAGAAGGTTATCCCATGTTGGAATTCCAAATTCAGAAGAAATGCCCGCTCCAAGTACAAAATTTAAGTTTCCACTATTAAATGCTTCTTTTAAGTGTTTAATAGCTGTTTCAGAAGTAGATTTTCTAGTTGTAGGTAATTTATGTTTTAAGATAGGATAATTGAAATCAAAATCTTTTAAATTATTTAAATTCTCAATAATATTATTCAATTTAATTTGATCCCAATTAAAATTAATATTTTTATAGTCCATATCATTAAAATAAATATCTTTTGCATTAATAGTTTTCTTTTTGTCTTCTTCCATAATTTTCTGTTATTCTAAATAGGGTTAATATTTCACACAACGTTTTGCCGCTTTGCGAAGGCGGGGATTTTCAGCACTAAACTTCATTAGATGCACAAAGCTTGAATTTAGCACTTCACTGTCATAGAAGCACGAAACCCCCGCTTTTGCAAAACGGCTGTTAGTGGCTGGCATTCTGTTCTGTCGTCTGTTTGTTAGCATAGTTGTCAATTCGCTTATTTCGTGCATTTATGAAGTCAGTTACTTTTTTCTTATAAACTAAATATTCGTCAACGTCTGTAAATGTCGGCTTTGTTTTAAAGTTGTCAAATGGCAAGTAAAACCGAATATTTTCACTCTCGTCAACAAGGTCATTTAGTAAAAAGAAGTCAATGTAACCTTTAAAGTTCCGAAACAGGTCAAAAAAGTTTTTATACCTTAGAAATGTGTCGTAAAGCGGACTTTGTTGTCCTTCGTAAAAAAGTCTGATACATTCCAAAGTCAAGTCAAATCGGTCGTCAATTAAACTATTTACTCCACGAGCTTGATTGATTGTAAACTTGTTGTCTATTTTATTTTTCGGAAAAAGTGTGTAGGCGCCAATTGTCGAACCAATGTCAAAGAGTTCGTTTACTTCGTTTGAAATTTGTTTTATCAACCATTGTTTTCTCGTCTGATTTCTGTACGAGTGAGTTATAGCATCACTTCCTAAATTGAATTCTCCAAGTTCCGATTTGTGATATAAATACGCTCCACTTTTTTTGTTGTCCAATTCCAATGTTTGTCCGTTTGGCAATGGTTTACTCCATAATATTTTATGATATGAGCGAAGTGTTGGACTTGTGCTGTCTGGGTCTCCACCATTTGCGTCCGTGTAAACATTAAACGTAATATCTAATTTCATTTTTCTGTCGTGTTATTCTTTGCGTGGCGGTCGTCCTATGCTTGCCACTAACTTACATATATCCCTAATAAAATCAGACATATAGAACCATATTGTATAGTATAGTTCTGAAAAGTGTCAGCTTTTAGTTAAGTTATTTTGCAAATATGTATTTTTATTTTTAAATTACATAGTACAAGCATCACAAAATATATTTATAAGCAATTATAAACGGCTACGCTCAATAAATACGTGAAAAAATTTACATATTTATTTATCTAAAAACGCTGTTTAGAATAAAACTACCCCAACAAATGCGCCGTTTGATTGTGTTCTATGACATCAAAACAGGTGCCGTTGAATTTTAAAACGTACAAACACAAATTGCTGTGTCTCCATTTTTCCATCTCCTGAAGGGGTGTGTTGGTGAGCAAACACAAAAAACTGCGCATTGCCCTGCCATGCATGCAAATCAATATCTTTTCTTCTTCGGTTTGTGCCATTATTTTGGCTAATCCTAGCTTTTGTCTTTCAAACATTTCAAGGGGTGTTTCGCCATCAGCCACAGCTGTGTCTAGTTCTCCGCTTTGCCATTGCTTCACTATGCTTTCAAAATGCGCCACTCGCTCAGGCGTTTGTTCTACACCTTCCATAATCCCCCAATTAATCTCATTCAGTTCTGCTATCGCCTTGTGCGGGTGTTTCTGAATAAACGAGGCCACCGACTGATGGGTGCGTTTGAGTAAGGAAGTGTACACACATTCGAACTTAATGGTTTGATACCTTTGGTAAAACAGTTCAGCTTGGGTTCTGCCGGTTTCATTCAAATCGCTGTTGATGCCGCTGCCTTGTATAATGCCTTTTTTATTGAAATCGGTTTCGCCGTGTCTGATTAAGTAAATCGTTTTGTTTATATTTGCGCTATTATTTATTGACATGGCTTCCATATTTTTTGATACGGCAAATATAAATCTAGAATCGTTAAATGACTACTGTAAAAATACTATGGTAGAGTATTTAGAAATTGAATTCATAGAATTGGGCGATGACTTTTTAAAAGCCAAAATGCCTGTGAATGAAAAAACAGTTCAACCGCTCAGAATGTTGAATGGTGGTGCTAGTTTAGCGCTGTGTGAATGTGTAGGAAGTATGGCGGCTAATTTGGTGTTTGATAGAACTAAATTTGTGGCATTAGGGCTCGACTTAAATGGTAATCATTTGCGTCCGGTAATGGAAGGCGATTGGGTGTATGCCATTGCCAAACCGCACCACATTGGAGCAACAACCCAAGTTTGGGAAATAAAAATTGAAAATCAAGCGGGTCAGTTGGTTCACATCAGCCGATTGACTATGGCTGTAAAAAACCGTTAAAGGGTCCTAAATGAGCACCTACCGTTTTATTTGGCGACTCCCCTCTCAATCACAACTGTATGGCTTTAAAGCTCAAGAGAATGGTTTGGATGCTTTTGCTTTTGCACCCTTTGTTTTACAAACCTCTGAGGTAAAAAAATACTTTCACAAAGGCACCATAACACCCATTGATGAAATGGGGATTGCTGCATTTTTTGATGAGCTGCAATTGCCAATCAATCACACAAGTGTAACGGCTCCCAAAAACCAGTATTTGCAAGGTGTAAAGGAGGCCAAAACCGCTATTGAACAACAACATTTTGATAAGGTTGTTTTAGCCAGAAACAAGTGGATAGAGGGTCGGGTTGATTACAATGCTATGTTTGCCAATATGCTACAAAAGTATCCCAATGCTTTTGTGTTTGCCTGTGTTGCCGAGGATGGTTTGCTTATGTTGGGTGCAACGCCAGAAACTTTGCTCAATTACAACGGAACTACGCTTTATACAGAAGCTTTGGGTGGTACTTTGTACAACAACACTTATGGCGACAAAGAGTTAAAAGAGCATCAACAAATCAGAGATTACATAGAACAACAAATCCTGTCTTTGGACTTGTCAACCACTATAGGGGCTATTAAAACCAAACAAGCAGGCAATGTGTCGCACTTGTGCAGTGTTTTTAGTGTATCGGTCAATGATTCCAATAAAGTCAATCAATTGTTAGAACGCTTGCATCCAACACCAGCCGTGTGTGGGTTTCCCAAAGGGAGTGCCATGCAATTTATCATAGAAAATGAAGCTTTTGAGAGGGGTTATTACGCTGGTTTTTTAGGGCCAGTCAGTCATGACAACCATCAGCAATTGTTTGTGAATTTACGAAGTGGAATGGGTTATCAAAATGGATTGATGTTAATGGCAGGGGCAGGCATCAATGAAATGTCTGTTGAGGAAGATGAATGGGTAGAAACCGAAAGAAAAATGGATACTTTGTTGAATTGTGTTCATTTGATTAAAAACTAGTCGAAAATTAAAAGACTAATGAGTGTTTTTTTGTAAATTTGCAGGCGTAACGTGTTAAAAATATTATTCAATATCTTTTTGATTTATCTCATTTGGCAGGGAATCAAGTTATTTATTTCCATGAATAAGGTACAGTCCAACTTGAACAAGAAAGTGAATGACATGAATGAAAAAATGAATCAGTCGCAAAGAAAATCCAAGAAAAAAGACTCTAAATCAATAGATGAAGAGTATATAGATTACGAAGAAATTAAAGATTAAAAATCATCTTCATCTTTCACAACAGGGTCTTTCATAACCTTGCTTAATTCCTTAATAAAGTCTTTCACCAATTTGTCTACTGCCAAAAGGTATGCATCGTTTGCTTTAGGACCTCTTTTTTGGTTAGCATAGAACTCTAAGTATGTTTGAATTGGTTTTTCTGACCCTTTGGCAACGGTATTATGTACGAAGTGAGAAATTTTATATTTGTATTTGTCGTCTTTTACACGAATGTCTATTCTGAAGGTAATGGTCCCGTTTTGACTGTATGAAAATTCATTGTTTTTTAACATAAAAGGCACCGTTGGTTTAATAACAATTCTACCAACATCACCATCAGGTTTGTAGTCTTCTATCAACATTTCTTTTGGGAAAACAAGCGGTTTTTTTGGAGCCTCTTTATACACTGTGGTGTATTTTTGCATTAAAAACTTTTTAGCTCTCCAATACAAAGAGTCAATAGTTCCACCGTCATAAACATCATTTTCTAACGGCTTAAAAGGCATTACACCTATGTACGTAATAAGGTTAGAATTAGTATCAATGGGAGGGGTAAATTTTTCGTATGGTTTAAAGCCAAGAGGAGATTTTTTTTCTTCAACAGCAGGCGCTTCAGCAGGTGTTTCTTCGAAGGTTGTAGAATCAAAATTATATTCAGACCCGAAAGGATCAGGTTCTGTGGTTTGTGCTTTCAAGCCAAAACTAATGAAAGCAAGAGAGATAATAAGAAATTTCTTCATTCTTGATGTTGATGTTCGTTTATATGGTTTTAAGACACAAATTGAGTACCAAATTTTTAACGGAGGGCAAATCTAATTAAAACATTTAATATTATAAAACAAATTTATCAAGGTAAGCTTAACTTTGCAGTCTTATTCCACTACAAACTGTAAAATGAAAAAAATATTGTTTCTGCTCCTCGTTATCTTCGGTTTAATTTCTTGTAAGCATAAGGAAATCAAGGTAATGCCACAAATTAAAGTTAATAACCATTCGTTTTCCAACTATGATTCTGTTCTTTTGAATCACATTCATTTGAATTTGAATGTAGATTTCAAACGCAAGGAATTGTCGGGTAAAGCGGTTCTTAGTATCGAAAATAAGACAGCTTGTCGTTATTTAATTTTAGACATTAAATCTTTGGTTATTGATAAAATATTATTAGAAGATTCTTTTGAAACAGCTTGGAGTTTGGGCGAAGAATACAATCATTTTGGTCAAGCTTTGGTCATAGAAATTGGTAAAAACACCGAAAAAGTGGCGGTTTACTATAAAACATCACCAAGTGCAGAAGCGCTTATGTGGCTAGAGCCTGAACAAACATTTGGCAAAAAACACCCTTTCTTGTTCACACAAAGTCAGGCCATATTAGCCCGAACGTGGGTGCCGTGTATGGATGCGCCTGCTGTTAGAATGACTTATTCTGCGGATATCACTTGTGACCCACAGTATTTGGCATTGATGAGTGCCGAAAATAATTTTGAGAAAAATGCCGAAGGGCGTTACCATTTTGAAATGCCTCAACCCATTCCATCTTACCTGATGGCATTGGCAGTGGGTGATTTGTCTTTTAAGAGTTTGGGTGTTAATTGTGGCGTTTTTGCGGAGCCAGAAATGTTGGAAAAAGCTGCCTATGAATTCAGCGATTTGTCTGCCATGATTTCAAGTGCCGAAGCCTTGTATGGTCCATACGCTTGGGGACGTTACGATGTCTTGTTGCTGCCACCTAGTTTTCCTTTTGGTGGAATGGAAAATCCCCGTTTAACTTTTGCAACGCCAACCATTATAGCAGGTGACAAAAGCTTGGTTTCGTTGATTGCGCATGAACTAGCCCACAGTTGGAGTGGTAATTTGGTGACCAACAAAACATGGAACGACTTCTGGCTGAATGAAGGTTTTACCGTTTACTTTGAAGAAAGAATAATGGAAAGCATTTATGGAAAAGATTATGCCGATATGTTGTCAAAATTGAGCCTAGATGAAATGCAAAAATCATTGGAATCTCTCATGCTAACCGCTCCCGGTGATACCAAATTAAAACTAAATTTAAATGCTAGAAATCCTGATGATGGGGTTACAGACATTGCTTATGTCAAAGGGTGTATGTTCCTAAGGTATTTAGAATCGCAAGTCGGTAGAAAAGCTTGGGATGCTTTTTTGAACCAATATTTTAATCATTTTAAATGGAAAACGGTGGACACCGAAACATTCATTGCTTACCTGAACAAGGAATTATTGTCTAAATATCCCAAAAAACAATTCAATGTAATGGAGTGGATTTATGAGATTGGTGTGCCTGCCAATTTACCGAAAATACAAAGTAAATATTTGTTAAAGGTTGAAAATATGGCAAGCGAATACAACCAAACCAGGAAATTGAAAAGTATTGATACCGCTCAGTTTACCACACACCATTGGTTGCACTTGCTAAGAAATTTAAATGCGGATTCTATTCAATCAACAATGAGTGAATTGGATACTACGTTTGGGTTTAGCAAAAGCACAAATGCCGAAATACAATGCGATTGGTATGTTTTGGCTATCAAGAATAACTATGAAGTTGCGTATCCTTATTTGGAAAAATATTTATCGACCGTAGGGCGTAGAAAGTTTTTAGAACCTCTTTACTTTAACTTAAGCAAAACTGAAGAAGGGTTAATAAGAGCGAAAAAATGGTACGAAAAATATAAAAACAGTTACCACGCGGTTTCCCGAAATACCATTGAGGAACTTTTATACAACGATCCAATAAGTAATAAATAATTTTAAGGGATTTATACAATTTGGTATAAGTATTGCGTTCTTATTACTATGAGAAAAGGAATTGTTTGGGGATTGCTGTTGCTTGTAAGTACAAGTATTATACATAGTGATAAGGTTGGTGCAGAACCATTTCAAGCAACACATAAAAATCAATTGATGGCAGCTTACCAAAGTCAAAATTTCTCAAAATTTAGAGTCTTGTTCAAAAACACACCTGCCAAAATGTTGGCGGACACAGTGTTGTTAAATTGGCAAAAACAAATGACCATCAAAGATTACCGTTTGCATTATTTGCCATACATCAATCAAGATGTAAAAACCTTGTTTTCAGTTGTTCCGCAAGTGGGTCAGTGTAAAAAGGGAGTGGTGAATGAAAAAGGGCATCAACAAGTAATAACAGTAATGAATTTTTACAGAAGATTAAGTGGATTGTCCGATTCTTGTATCTTAGACAATCAGCTCAATACACAGTGTCAATCGGCGGCACTGATGATGGAAGCCAATAATAGTTTGAACCATAATCCACCGAGCAATTGGCGTTGTTATACCAAAGAGGGTGCAATAGTGGCATCGCAAAGTAATTTAGCATTGGGCGCCAGTTTTACCGAAGGCTTAGACGTGTTAATGGATGATTTTGGCGCTAACAATGATTTTTGTGGACACCGCAGATGGTTGCTCAATCCATTCAATGATCGGTTTGGACATGGCAGTACAAATTCAGCAATGGTCATTTCTGTTTTTGGCAAAACAAAGGTGCCGAACAATAATCACATGTATTACAACGACACACAATTTGTAGCATGGCCAAGTCCTTATTATTTCCCCAAAGATTTGATTTTTGAAAGATGGAGTTTTTCGCTGCATCAGGCGGTTTTCGACGAAGCCATGGTGTCTGTCAATGTGAATGGAAAAAGTTTGCCATTGAGCAAAGAAAGGGTAAGAAATGGCTATGGAATCAATACATTAGTTTGGAAAATTGACCCTGCATTAATTCAAAACAATCAGATTTACCACGTTAGAATTACAAAAGTAAAAAAAGGGAATACTGGAAAATATTACACCTACACCTATCAAGTTAGGCCGCTAGAGATTCAGTAATTATATGATTTTGATTGGTTAATATTTGTTAACTTTGTAACACAATATTAGTGTAGCATGAAATACAAATTATTAGGGAGAAGTGGATTGAAAGTTTCCGAACTTTCTTTAGGAACAATGGGTTTTGGAACTGAATGGAATTGGGGCGCTGACAGGGAAACCAGTTTTCAAATTATGGAAGCTTTTGCCAATGCAGGAGGTAATTTTATAGACACTGCCAACCGCTACACCGAAGGAACTAGCGAAAAGTGGATAGGGGAGTTTGTACAACCCAATCGCGACCATTTCGTTATAGCGACTAAATATTCACTGCATGATAATTTAACGAATGTGAATGCCTCAGGCAACAACAGAAAAAACATGATGCGCAGTGTGGAAGCCAGTTTAAAAAGATTAAACACCGATTTTATTGACTTGCTTTACCTCCATATTTGGGACAATTTAACTCCTATTGACGAAGTAATGCGCGGTTTGGATGATTTGGTAAGACAAGGCAAAGTAAATTATATAGGTATTAGCGACACGCCGGCTTGGGTGATAAGCAAAGGGCAAACATTGGCAGAACTGATGGGATGGAGCCAATTTGTGGCGTTACAAGTGGAGTATAGTTTGCTACAACGCACACCCGAAAGAGAATTGATACCGATGGCCAAACATTTTAATTTGACCGTAACACCATGGGCACCTCTCGCAGGTGGCGCTTTAACAGGAAAGTATTTGGTAGGTGACAAAGGTCGTTTGCCCGAAAACAGTAAACGATTGAATGAACGTGCAGTAGGCATTGCCAAAGAGGTGGTTGCTATAGCCGAAGAATTGAAAGTGGCGCCAGCGCATGTGGCATTGCAATGGACCATGAATCAAGGGTTTTCGAGCATTCCCATTGTGGGGGCAACCAAACTAACTCAAATGCAAGAAAATATCAAAGCCTTAGATTGTCAATTAACAAAAGAACACATTCAAAGATTAAATGCTATTAGTGCCATTGAATTGGGTTTTCCAGGAGATTTCTTTAATGAAGAAGGCGTTAAGCAAGTAACATTTGGTGGGTTTTACAATCAAATAGAAAAACGTGATTAGAAATTGATGTTGGTGAAAAAGAGCATATTTTTGGGTTTAATGCTTATAGGTTTCAATGCTTTGGGGCAAACAGATTCCTTGTTTAAACACGTTAAAGTTTCGCTTTATGCCGAAACTTATTTCCAAAATAAATGGCCCAATGCAAATCAGAACAGTCGCCCCGACTATGTGTATTCTTTCAACCGATTGAACGAGGTGAATTTGAATTTGGGGTTTATAAAAGCGACTTACGATAATCAAAAAACCAGAGCGAATGTGGGTTTAATGGCGGGGACATATGCGCAATCAAATTTGGCAAACGAGCCAGCGGCGGTCAGAAATGTGTGGGAAGCCAATCTTGGTTTCAAAGTGTTAAAAAATAAGAATATGTGGATAGACATGGGTGTGATGCCCTCACACATTGGTTTTGAAAGCGCTATTGGCAAAGATTGTTGGCACTTAACCAGAAGTTTAATGGCGGACAATTCGCCTTATTTTGAAACAGGATTGCGTGTGTCAAATACCAGTAAAAACGAAAAATGGTACACGGCTTTGTTGGTTCTAAATGGTTGGCAAAATATTTATCAAAGACCCAATATCCAAACACCTGCTTTTGGGCATCAAATCACCTATCAACCCAATGACAAAACCTTGTTCAACAGCAGTTCATTTGTAGGAGAATCTATCAGAGATTCGGTAAAAGGGACGAGATGGTTTCATAATTTTTATGTCAAGCAAACCTTGTCAAAAAAGTGGGCTATGATTGGTGCTTTTGACATCGGATTTCAAACCTATCAACAAGACAATTACCAATGGCATGCAGTAGTTTTAGGCGCACAATACCTATGGACTTCCAAAAAGAAATGGGCGTTTAGGTTGGAGCAATACAAGGATTACAACAATGTGATTATTTCCGAAACTTACAAAAATTTCAGTGGATTAGGTGCTTCCATTAATTTTGATTACCACCTCAGTGAACAAATGCAATTGAGGTGCGAAGCCAAGTATTTTAATGTGGATGAATTGAGATTTAAGACCCAAGGGCAATTCACAACTTGTGTAAGTTTGGCTTGGGGGATTTAAATTTTTACCAACAATGCCACCGTTTCCACATGGTGTGTGTTAGGGAACATGTCTACAGCCTGCATTTTGCTTACAATATAATGTGACGATAATAACGTCAAGTCGCGGGCCTGTGTCGCTGAATTACAACTGATGTAAACAATTTTTTCGGGAGACATTTCAATGATTTTATTCACCACATCAGGGTGCATGCCGTCACGAGGTGGGTCAGTGATAATGACATCAGCTTTGCCATGGGTGTTGATTAACTCATCATTCAAAATGTGTTTCATGTCACCTGCGTAAAAATGGGCATGATGAATGTTGTTTATTTGCGCATTTTCTTTGGCATCTATCACCGCCGCTTCTACATACTCTATGCCCACCACTTGCTTACAATATTTAGCTAAAAATAAAGCAATACTTCCAGTACCTGTGTATAAATCATACACATTTTCGGTTCCTTTAAGTTGTGCAAATTCTCTGGCAATTTGATACAATTTAAGCGCTTGCTTGGTATTGGTTTGAAAGAAAGATTGCGGTCTTATTTTGAATTTCAAATCCTCTATCGTTTCTTCAAGGTAGCCTTTGCCTATCAATGTTTCTACCGTTAAATCGCTCCATGAATCATTGCGTTTGTAATTGAATACATAACACCATTCTACAATTTCGGGAAATTGGGTTTGAAGTGATTTGAACATGGCTTCCACTTTTGCTTTTTCTGGTTCAAAAACAATCAAAACCAACATCCATTCATTTTTGGAATTACAACGCAACATTAAGTTACGCAAAAAACCAAGTTGACGTCGTAAGTCAAAGAAAGTGAATTCGTGTTCTATTGCATATTCTTTGACCGCAACTCTAATTTTGTTGGCGATAGTTGGGGCTAAAAAACATTCATCTAAATCGAGAATTTTATCAAACATCCCCGGTTTGTGAAACCCTAATGCGGGAATTTTACCAGGATTTTCTTTGTCAAAATGCTCTTCCCAAGCTTTGTTGCTAAAAGTAAATTCAAGCTTATTGCGGTAATGGAATTGTTCATCGCAACCTAAAATGGGATAAAAAGTATCAACTTCCACTTTGGCTATTCGTTTTAAATCTTCCTCAACCTGACGTTGTTTAAAAGACAATTGGAGTGGATAGTTAACATGTTGCCATTTGCAACCACCACATTGACCAAAGTGTTTGCAAGCCGGTTTTACTCTCTCTTTTGAAGGTTCTATTAATTGTTCAATTACACCTTCGGCAAAAGAAGATTTTTGTTTGGTAATTCTAACATTAGCAATGTCACCGGGAGCGCCATAAGGGATAAAAATAACCTTACCATCGTGACGAGCTAAAGCTTTACCCTCAGAGGCAGCGTCTATAATTTGTAAACCCTCAATAATGACAGGTTCAGGTTTCTTTCTCGACAAAACTTACTGGTTTATGTATTTATTGATAAGTGCATTAAATTGAGTAGGCTCAGAATACCCAGCATAAGCATCTATTTTGTTGTTATTGCTTAGTTCTTTCCAAATAAAGATAGTAGGATAACCTGCATTACGACCACCACGGTTTAAGAATTGTAACAGTTGGTTTGAATTCATAGGTTCGCCATTGATAATATGTTCTCCATTTACCTCAGGATTAAACTTTACAGCCACAGCATACTCGTTCATTTTTTGAATAATAGAGCTGTCGCCAAAAGTTTGTTTATCCATTACTTTACACCAGTAACACCAATCTGTATAACTGTCAATGATTAAAATTTTGTTTTCTTTTACCGCCTTTTTGTATCCTTCGGTCATGTTATACCATGTAATTTTATTGTTTAAAATGGTTTCTGACTTTTCATTAGATGAAACTTTAACAGGAACAACTTTTGCAGGTTTTTTAACCGCAGTCGCTTTTTTAATAGGCGCTTTATTCGTTGTTGTTGAAGCAGTTGTTGCTTTTACAGGCTTTGGCTGAAATGCAGTAGAAGAGACCCAAATACTTAAGGTTACTAAGGTGGCGATAGAGAAAATTGAACGGAACATGTTGTTTATTTTTTACAAATATAACAAAAAACAAGCCAAACTAACAAATACTATCTCATCCTATATTTTCTGTGATTAAGTACTTTAAATCCCCGCAATTTGATGCCTCCTCTCTTTTTATTATTTCCATATAGAATGCTGATAATTCTATCAAACTTTACTATTTGAAAATACTATTAATTCTTTTATATTTGTATTATTGTAAATTATAGATTCGTTTTAAAATGTCAAACAACTCAAATTCTCTTCCTGATAAATTAGATGAGTTTATAAAAAAGTACTATTTCAATCAGCTTATAAAAGGGTTTTTACTCTCAATAGGATTGTTGTTAGCCTTTTTTATTTTAGCAGTTGTGTTGGAATTTTTTGGACAATTTTCTTCTGTTGTTAGAACTATCTTATTTTTCTCCTACCTATCTTTTGCTGCAATAATTTTAATGTTTAACATCTTTAAGCCTTTGCTTAAATTGTTTAAAATTGGGTCACAAATCTCTCATGTAGATGCTTCTAAAATTATTGGTCAACATTTTCCTGATATTAAAGACAAACTACTAAATACCCTTCAATTACAAGCGCAATTAAGCCACTCGGAAAGTGAACTTTTAATAGCCAGTATTCAACAAAGAATTCAGGTTTTTAAACCAATTTCTTTTACTGCCGCTATCAATCTTAAGGAATCAATTAAAAAGTACGGTCGCTATGCCTTGTTGCCTCTTTCTTTGGTAATAGTTTTATTTGTGTTTCAAAGTAATGTAATTACCAAGTCAACAGGTCGCTTATTGCATTATAACCGTGAATACAAAAAAGAGGCTCCCTTTCAAATGATATTGCTAAGCAAGGATTTAAGGGTCAATAAGCACCAAGATTTTTTGATTGAATTAGACCTTAAAGGAAAAAATATTCCCGAAGAAATGTTTGTTGTTTTGGATGGACACGACATCAAAATGGAATCAAGTGGAGGCAATCGATTTTCATATAAATTGACCAATGTGATGCAAAGCAAACAGTTTTCATTTACCGACGGAGAGTTTTCTTCTGAGGAGTATGAATTAATTGTCGTTCCTAATCCTTCATTGCTGAATTTTAATGTTAAATTGTCTTATCCTTCATACACCGGCAAACCAGCTGAAACACTTAAAAATATTGGCGATTTCATAGTTCCTGAAGGCACAATTGTGACATGGTATTTCAATACAAAAGAAGTGGACACACTCAGGTTTTTATTTCCTCCCACCACTCAGAATGCGGAACAAAACGACCAATCTTTCTCATTGAAAAAAGCAATAAGAAAAGCAACAACTTATACATTAATTCCCATCAACAATGCTGTTAAACCCAAGGACAGTGTTAAGTATACCATTCAAGTTATAGAGGACAAACGTCCCAATATATTTGTAGAACAAAAACAAGACAGTATAAATCCTTTTGTCTATTATTTTTATGGAAAAGTGGAGGATGATTATGGGTTAAATAAATTGGTTTTTCATTTAAAATCTAATCAACAAAAAAACGAACAAGTGCCTGTTAAAATTGGAAAATCTTCGGATGAGGTTTTTTACATGATTGTAGATTTCAGAAATTACATTTCCAAAGAAGGCGAGCAGTTTGAATATTATTTTGAAGTGTGGGATAATGACGCTGTTAATGGAAGTAAGTCAACAAAATCGCCCGTTTTTACTAATGTTACACCAACGACTACCTCATTAAAAGCCGATGCGGATCAAAGTCAGCAATCTTTAAAAAACAGCATGAAGCAGTCCATGAAACAAGCCTTGGAATTGCAGAAAAAATCGCAAAGTTTGAATAAAATGTTGATGGAGAAAAACCAATTGGAATGGCAAGACCAAAAGCAATTTAAGGAGTTTATTGAAGAACAAAAAAAGTTGCAAGAACAGTTGGATAAAACTCAAAAAGACAATCAATTAAACCAACTCAAAGAACAGCAGTTGAAACCTTTGGATGAGGAATTGTTGGAGAAACAAAAAGAAATAGACAAATTGTTTAAGGAGTTAATGAGTCCAGAAATGAAGGATTTGTTAAAGAAACTAGAAGAGGCGCTTAAAAAACAAAATAAGGAACAAATTCAGCAACAGCTTGAAAAAATGAACTTGAATAATGAGGACATGAAAAAGCAGTTGGACAGAACTTTGGAACAGTTTAAACAGCTTGAATTGGAAAAGAAAATCAATGACCAAGTCAACGAATTAAAAGAGTTAGCCAAGGAACAAGAAAAGTTGAGTGAGGAAGCCTTGGACAAAAAACAATCTCAAGAGCAGTTGAAAGAAAAGCAAGACGAAATCTCTAAAAAGTTTGAGGAAATTAAGGAAAACCTGAAATCAATTGAAGAAAAAAACAAAGCTTTGGAACAACCAATGAATTTGGATGCAACCGATAAAGAAGAGCAACAAATTCAAGAAAGCTTGAAAGAAAGCGAACAAAGTTTAGATAAAAAGCAAAACAAGAAAGCGTCTGAAAAACAAAAAGAGGCGTCAGAAAAAATGGAGGAGTTGGCGGAGAAAGTGAAAAAATCTCTTGAAAAATCTCAAGAAGAACAAGAGGAGGAAGACTACTACACCCTAAGGCAATTATTAGAAAATCTAATTGAGCTAAGTCATCAACAAGAGGATTTAATGCAACAATTAAAAGCCATAAGAGGTTACAGTCCTAAGTTTGTGCAATTGAGCGACAGACAAAGGGCTATAAAAATGGATGCCAAAATGATAGAAGATTCCCTTCTTACACTCAGCAAAAGACAGGTCCACATTAAATCGTTTGTCAACAAAGAATTGAGTAAAATCAATTATCAAATGGACAAATCAATAGGACATTTGAGTAAAATAGAAATGAATCCTGCAAGTGCAAGTCAGCAGTATGTAATGACTGGTTTTAATAATTTATCGGTCATGTTAAGTGAGTCTTTGAAAAAGATGCAGGAAGACATGAACGAAAAGAAAAGTAAAAAACAAAAGTCGGGTCAATGTAATAATCCGGGCAGTAAACCAGGCAACAAACCAGGTGAAAAAGGGGATCCTAAAATGAGTGGCATGAAAAAAATGCAAGATGCCCTCAACAAGCAACTCAAAGACATGAAGGATGGTAAGCAAATGGGTACGAGTCCCACTAGCGAACAGTTTGCTAAAATAGCAGCTCAGCAAGAAGCTTTGAGAAGACAGTTAGGTAAGTTGGAACAACAACTAAAAGAACAAGGAAAAGCAGGTTCTTTGGGCGAGTTAGACAAAACCAAACAACTCATGGAGCAGCAAGAGAATGATTTGGTCAATAAACGTTTGACTAATGAAACAATGCAGCGCATGAAGGAAATAGAGACAAGAATGCTTGAACACGAAAAAGCCGAAAGAGAGCAAGAACAAGATGAGGAAAGACAAGGCGAACAAGCTCAAAAGGTAGAAACAACCATTCCGCCTGCCATTAAAAATTATTTGGAACAAAAAACCAAAGAGATGGAACAAATGAGGAAAGTGCCCAATGAATTAACCCCGTATTACAAAGAAAGGGTTAGGCAGTATTTTAACAAAGTTGGAAAGATATAATGCCTGTAATTTTAAACATAGAAACCTCTGCCTCCAAATGTTCGGTTTCCATTAGCAATGAAACAATTACTTATTTGCAAAGCGAAGTGCCAATGGCACATGCCGAGGTATTGGCTAACTTAATTCAACAATGTGTCCAAGAAAGCGACATTAGTTTGCATGAATTAGATGCTGTTGCCGTAAGTGATGGTCCCGGTTCATACACAGGCTTAAGAATTGGAATCAGTACCGCCAAAGGGTTGTGTTTGGCCATTAATAAACCACTAATTGCCATCAATACACTTCAAGTTATTGCTCAGGCTGCCAAAGAACAAAGCACCTATTCGCATTATTGGCCTATGATAGACGCCCGACGAATGGAAGTTTATCATTGTATTTTTAATGCGCAATTAGAGGAACAATTTTCAATGAACAATGCTATTTTAGATCAAAATGATTTTTTTAATCAATACACTCAATACTCTTCAATAGCCTTGTGTGGTGATGGCGCATTAAAGGCTTCAACACTAACAGATATTCCTGTCATTGAGGTTTTGGCAAATGCAAAGTCGATGGTTCCACTGTCTAATTTAGCTTTTCAAAATAGGCAATTTGTAGATTTAGTAAGCTACGAACCAAATTATCTAAAGCAAGCATCTATAACGGTTGCCAAAAAGAAAACTAGTTGATTTTTACAAAAGGATACGTTTTAACTTCACCATTCAGGGTTATTCTGAGGTGGTAAGTGCCGTTAGCTAATGCAGAAATATTTAGTTTGAACTCTGTTACACCCGGATAATCTTTGTCGTCTTTCAACACCGTTTTTCCTACAGCATCTATAATTTCAATTCGCATGTTTTTGGTGAATTGATTGCTTGTAAATTGAAGTGTTTCAAACACAGGATTCGGATATAGGTTGATATTAAAATTTCTAAATTGCGCAGGGTCAGCATTGTTAATGTCTATACAAACCGTATCGGTGCAACCAATATTATCCATTAAAATACGACAAACAGTGTATTGGCCATATTGCTCGTAATTGTGTTTTTTTAATTCGTTTTGTGCAGAAAGTTCAGAGTTTAAACGCCACTCTATTCGGCTTGTGAAAGGCGATACATTTTGGTAATTTACCTCCACTTCTTTTCTAAACAAGCGAGTAAATGATAAATTGTTTTGACTAAAATCAGACACATCTACTTGAACAGTTTTCCAAGCGGTGTCACTACATGCATCGTCGAGCAATACGCGGTAGGTTTGGGTTTTGTTATTGTAGAATACTTGTACATTTCCTGCATTTCCATTGTCCCATAAGAAATTCACTTGTTTGGAAGTATTGGCATTAAAATTAACTGAAAGCGGATTGTAACTACACTTACTGGTAAATTTAGGTGTAATATCAAGCGCAGGTGTTACAAAAGTAGTCATTAGCTTTACAATACTATCACCACAGCCATCGCTCACTTTATACCTATAAGATTGCGTTTTAAAGGAATCAATAAACCATTCCTTTTGAGGCAATTGGTCAACAAAATAACGGTAAGAATTTGTTTTTCCTCCTTCTGCTTTGCTCGATAATTGCAATGATTGGCCAAAACAAACTTGTGTGTCGGGAATAGTAATTAAACTTAAAGGCTCAAATACATTTAGGAATAATGTGTCGAATGCATTGGGTTGAGAACAAGCATCACTCAATTCTACTATGATGGCTTGCGACTGTGTAGGTAAAAAAGAATAGTTAGACCCTGTGGCATTAAAATTCAACCATTTCACGCTGCTTTGTCCAGGTTTTCCGCCATTCGAAACAGCATTCAATGTAATGGGTTTTTGGTAACACCAAGTGTCTGTTTTGTTTATTTGAACAGACAAAGGATTGTAAACGAAAATGCTTACTGAATCAGTAAAAGAGGGGCTACAACCATCGCTCAAAGTTGCGATTATCGTTTCGCTTTTTTGTGCAGTTTTATTGGGTGAAAATCCGCTTAGTCCATTTGGTTTCCATTGTATTTGGTAATTTTTACTGTTGCCTCCATTAGGACTGTAGTTCAACTCTAATTGATTACCATAGCACAAGATGTCTTTATTTGGAATAATTACTCCACTTAAAGGACTTAATACAACAATTTGTGTGGTGTCAAAAATAGATTTTTCGGTACACAAATCGGTGATAATGACAGACCAAGTCTGTGTGGTTTTTAAGTTGTTAAATGTTCTCAGCGGGGTCGACCAATTGGTGTCTTTCCATTGGTAAAAGTAAGTGCCATTTCCGCCTTTTACATTCAATTTAATTTGGGCAGATTCTAAGTAACAAATAGTAGTATCGCTCTCTTTGTTTAAGCTCAACGGGGCTTTGTTTTGGATATAAATGGTTTTGAAACTTGTGTCAGGGTAACATTGGTCAAAATAGAAAACTTTTACAATCTGATTTTCGTTGATTTTTAAAGAAATCTCATTCTTAAAATACAAACTGTCTTTGGTTTGAATAATACACTGTTGAAATCCTGGTCTACCTCCTGAAAGGATTGGTTTAATAGTGATGGTTTCGCCAATACAAGCGCTCAAAGTGTCGGGACTATTTATTGCTGGTTTGGGGAATAACTGATATTGGTTTCTACCATCAAGCAAAGCATTTTTTGAAAGGTCTTTTGTATTGACAGTTCCACACAAATTTCGGACTTGAGCCCATATAAATCTTGCAGAAGAGATAATAGAACTGTAAGTGTTAGCGTACCCTTTGTACAAAGTGTCTGTTACTTGCAATGAATCCTTGAACCAAATAATCATAGGTTTTGTTTGGCTTTTGACAATTAAAGAGTCCTTAACATTGCTGTATAAGCAAACGGTCGTATCTCTGTTTACTAATTTCACTTGAATTGGGGTGTCTATATCAAAACGAGCGGTTCGGGTGTAAACAGGAGCCAAACATTGATTGGTGTACATTCTTCTAACAAAAACCAAAGGCTTGTTAAAGTAAGAATTCAAAACTAGAGAATCCGTATTAACCCCAAAATTAGTCCAATTAGGATTGTTAAGAGTTTGATATTGCCACACAGCTTGGAGGGGAGCACTGCCCTTAGCTCGTGATTTAATATGGTAAAGTTGCGTATAACACACCATACTGTCTACAGGTTGCAGTAGTATTTTAGGAGGTTTAGTGAGTGAATCTGGCGTTACAGAAAAGGCTATTGTTCTTTGACTTTCCGCGCCATTTAAATGTTTTCGTGACAAGGCAAACCAATTTTGCGTATAGTTTTTGAGTTGTGAAACTAAGAAATTGGTATCAGCAGTAGTGCCTATCATTTTCATTTGACCATCTATTAATTGGTGAATGCGATAAAAGGATGTTTGAGGGTTTTTGCGCCAACTAATATAAACCTGACTATCACAGGTTTTGAAAGTAATTCCACCGGTAACATTTCTGGTAATATCAAAGGTTTGATTAGATTCATCTGTTGAGCCATTACTACCCACAAAAATTCGAATAAGTGCTTTGGAAGTACTAACAGTGTCGGGTAAATTTTGCCAAGCAAATGAACGGACATTATTGGCAATTCCGCTGACAATATTGGTATAATTAGCGCCGCTGTCTCTTGAAAATTGAAGTGTGAAAGTGCCAGTTACCCCTTTGGCATCCCAACGAATAAGTTGTGATTTGGCAGCAGATGATGGGGCTTCCATGGTTTCATTGCCATTAGGATATACTACAGAAATGCCTTTCTTTTCTTTGAGGTAAGAAACGGCAAAAGGATGTAAGCCATTAGGGATTTTTTTGCCAAAAACCCTGATAATATATCTACCAGAAGGTGGATTTAGAATAGTGACTTGTTCGATGTTATTTAAACTATCGCGTTTGCGAATAGCTAAGTTGGCAGGAGATACAGGATTACACCACCAAGGGAGTATGGAATTGCCTGCAGAGTCGATAATAATTAAATCTAAATCATTTACTAGGATAGGGTTACTACTAGGATTTACCTCAGGGTCATTCCAAGTTAACATTACTTTTAGTTGATGCAATTGAGGACTCAAGTAAATGGTATCGTCGGTAAATTGATTGTTGCCAATGCTGTCTATTTTCCAAGAATTAGAATCTATTATTTCAAGCGAATTTTGGCCATTAATTCTTCCAAAACCATGTTTAAAATCAGGGCCAAGATTACCCACATCATCGGCACCATTTGCAATAATGTTTTTTGCCAAATAATTAATTGGCGTGTAACCATGAATTGAATTAAATTTTTGATAAAGCAATGCCAATGATCCTGTAGCTCCTGGAGTAGCCATTGAAGTGCCACTGCTAGAACCATATCCATTGGTTGCAATAGTGCTTATTACATTAACACCTGAGGCTGCAATTTCAGGTTTAAAACGGCCATCTCTTGTAGGTCCGGCACTACTAAAACTAGCTTCAGCATCTTGGGCAGTTACAGCCGCTACAGAAAGTGTATTTTTTGCACTTTGGAAACCCGATGTGATAGTACCATAGCCGCCAGCAATACAATTCATCGACCTAGAATTAGCCGCTGCATACACATGTAACAAATCGGGGTGTTTGTTAGATAATAAATCCATTTCAGTGCTAGTGCCATCATAATTGGCAAATGAAATACATTGACTAGTCCAGTAACCATAAGAATTTTGAGTAAGCACATAGTTGTATTTCGACTTATTAGTATCCATTTCAACGGGAATATCACCCATAAAATCCCAACTGAAAACAAAAGATTCAGGGGCCATTCCTCGGTATAATGGGTTCAAATTACCTGCGCCAGACATAGTTCCTGCAACGTGTGTGGCATGACTGCTATAGTTGGGGGCTTTAATGATTTTAACACGATTATTCAGGTCGATGTGATTGCCTATATTGCCACCATCCCATTCCCCTATTATTATGTTTTTGCCTGTCAACGCATTTGTGTCATTCAAAGGGAATGTAGGTGCAAAAGAATTGACGCGGTGATTGCCTCTCTCTAAGAAATTAAAATTTTGAACGGTTGGAGATTGGTAAATAATTCTTTTTATATAATTTATATTTGCAATTTCTAAAATAGTTTCATTAGTCGTTCTGAGCGTTAATGCATTAAAGCTCTTTCTATGGGTAAAATTAGCTTCGGGGTGGTTTTCAGAGATCCATTTGGATAGTTCAGTTAAATGTGAAGCTTCAAAACAATAAACAGTTACAGTTTGTGAGATTGAATCTTCATTTTTCCATAAAGAATAAATTTTTTGAGTCGTTGTTAATGGTTGAATAAATAAGGATTTATTGCTGTTAATGACACCTACATAGACACTATCAGGGGAATAAAACCCATAGGATTTTATGGAAATACTGCCAAGAGGGGAATTTAATACAGAAGAATGAACTAGCCCAAATTGTTGCGATTGAGCAAAGGTATTAAAGGAATAAAAAGCTAAAATTAAAGCTAATAAACTGGTAAAATTTTTAACCATGTGAAATACAAAGTTAAAAAAATTTGGTTTAAAAAGTTAATTTATTTCAATTAAGCCACTTTTTATAGCCATCATCATCAATCCCATAGAGTTTTTAACTTCCAATTTATTTAGGATATTTTGTCTATGGTTGTCAACAGTTCTTTTACTTATAGAGAGTTTATTTGCAATTTCATCATTGGTATGTTCCTGAGCAATAAGAGTCATTATTTCTTTTTCTCTGTTGGAAAGCATTTCTACAAGTCCAGCATCTTTATTAACAGTTAGGTTATAAGTGGTAGGTTTAGAAGTTAAATGTTTATAGTATTGGAAGGTCATCAATTGAGACACTTCAGGAGAAAACACCACACCCCCTCTTAATACCTTATCAATGCCACTTACTAGTTCGTTATGAGATACGTTTTTAAGAACATAGCCATTTGCGCCTGCAGTAACCATGTCTTGAATGTAGTTCAATTCATTGTAGTTGGATATACCAATAATTTTTATGTCAGGATTTACTATTTTGAGTTCAGATGTAACAAGCGCTCCGTCTAAGTCAACTAGTTGGTAATCAACTAAAGCGACGTCAATTTCTTCTTTTCTTGCTGTTTTGATAGCAACATCGAGCTTGTCGGTGTCGAAAACTTTATAAGTAACTTGCCCATCACCTATTTCAAGCATGGTTCTTAAACCATCTCTTATCATTTCAAAATCATCAACAATGAGAACTTTTATGGCTTTATTCATAAGTTATATTTTTTATTTTAATGGAATAATAATTTCTATGGAGACACCTTCATCTTTTTGAGTTTTAATATTGATATCACCATTTAGATAGTTTACTCTTAGGTTCATATTATCAATACCATTGCCTTTGTTAATGGTGTTATTGTCAAAACCAACGCCATCATCTGCCATTTTTAACAATAAATTAGATTGGTCTGCTTTTAAATCAATAAAGATGTTTTTACAACTGGAATGTTTAATTGAATTATTTACAAATTCTTGTATAATTCTATACACAGACATAGCGGTATTAGGTTCTATGAAGTGTGTAATTGGTTCCAAATGTAGAGTAAAGTTGATTTGAGTACTAAATTGAACTAAATCGGCAAGTTGTTCTACTGTTTTTATTAAGCCAAATCTTTCGATAGAACGAGGCATTAATTGGAAACAAATATTTCTTATTTCGTCAGCAACGCCATCAATAATTTTTTGTGTCTTTTTGAACAAATCATCTTTTAATTTTTCATCTTTTTGATTTTGCAATGAATTAATGAAAAACTTAAGTGCAGAAATTTGTTGACCAACACTGTCATGTAAGTCGGAGGCAACTCTGTTTCTCTCGTCTTCTTGGGTTTTAATAATAGTGGCAATTCTTCTAGCTTCCTCTTGCTGTTTGTCAGTTAAGTCCTGAATTTTTATTAAAAAAAGTCGTTTTTGAGGGTCGATTGGAGAAATGCTGCATTCCACAGGAATATTGTTGTTGTTTGAAAAAACCTCAGTATTGAGTGTATAAACGGATAAGTCCTTTTCAACCTTTTTAATAATTTTATCAAACTCATCAAGTTTTACAAATTGAGTTACTTTTTGCCATTTTAAATCAACAACTTCAAAGTAAAGCATTGAAATAAAACTGTTATTATAATCTACAATTTCACCATGGTGGTTAATTACAACCAGACTATCAGTTACAGAATTGAAAGCGGAGTTAAAAAAGTTTTTACTAATAGTAATTTCTTTTAACTCTTCACCCAACATATTAATACCCGACATAATAATATCTAAAGTATCAAAATCATCCGAAATGTTTAATTTTTTTGAAAAGTCGCCTTGAGAATATGAAACCAAGGTGTTTTCAATCTTATTTAGTCTATTTTCTAAATCTTTTAATGGAGTTTTCACGGGTATCATTAAATTAAAGATTTACTTTTTTTGAGAATGGAGCCAAGCAATTGCTTCAATAGAATCATCAAATGCTTTAACTTTTAATTTTGGTTTAGTAATTTTCAAAAAGAAATTAACAAGCATTTTACTAAACATTGAACTTTGAACAATAGCCACACATTTTATACCTTGGGTGCCTTCTACTGAAGAAAAATAATCTCTTGCAGCTTTGTCTAAACTTACTACTCCACCGTCAAAAACAATGGAAGGTAATACTCTGCCTTTGAGCATTTTGAGTCTTTCATCAACAATATTCTTGGCATCCTCAAGTTCTATCTTCATGCCTTTTTTGTATGTGGCATGCATGATATCATCAATAATTTCCATTTTGATGATATTATTTTCGAATATTTCCATTTTGCAAGTATTTTTAAATTTTACTAGTATTAAATACTAGTCACTTTTGGTGTATGAGTATAAGCGCTTATTAACATTTGGGTTTATCATCTTATTTTTTATGTTATTTATATGAATGATGTTTGCAATATTAATGAAATAATTAATTAACCAAAAGAAATAATGAATAATTTACTCAACATAGTATTCAATGTAATTAATGATGGAAAGAACAGTGGAATTCTTCATTTAGATGTTTCTGACGAAGTTTTAAATGGTAATTATATTACAATCAATCAAATAAACGCTGTTAACTTTAGCTCATGTAGTTATCTTGGTTTGGAGTTTGATGAACGCTTAAAAGAGGGTGCTACCAAAGCAATAAGAAACTACGGCACACAGTTTTCGGCCTCTCGTGCCTATCTGTCCTCTTATCACTACAGAATATTAGAATCTAAGTTTAACAAAATCTTTGATGGTCACTGTGTTGTGGTTCCCACTACTACTCTTGGACACATAGCCACTGTTCCTGTCATTGTTGGTCTAAATGACGCTGTTATTCTCGACCACCAAGTCCACAATTCTGTACAAACTGCTGTAACTTTACTTAAGCCCAAAGGTGTTCATATTGAGCTTTTAAGACACAATAGAATGGATCTTTTGGAAACTAGAATTGAAGAGTTGAGCAAAAAACACGAAAAAGTTTGGTATTTCGCTGATGGTATTTACTCCATGTATGGTGACGGCACCCCTGTAGAAAAGGTGTATGACCTAATGGACAAACATGAAAAATTTCATTTTTATGTAGATGATGCCCATGGAATGAGCTGCTATGGTAAACATGGTCGTGGTTATGTGTTGAACAAAAAATCTTTGCACCCCAAAATGGTTTTAGCTATTAGTTTAGCAAAAGCCTTTGCAACAGGGGGTGCTGTTATGGTTTTTTCAAATGAGGAAATGTGCAATTTTGTTAGAACTTGCGGCGGTCCAATGATTACCTCAGGTCCAATGCAACCTGCCGCCCTTGGTGCAGCTATTGCTTCAGCAGATCTTCACTTGTCTAAGGAAATAAAAACAATGCAAACGGCATTGAATGATAATATCAATTTTGCTAACCTAATGATTAAGAAAACCAATTTACCTCTTATCAAAGATTTAAATTCTCCCGTTTTCTTTATTGGGGTTGGTTTGCATAAAATTGGCTATCAGGTTATTAAGAAAATGCTCGATGATGGTTTTTACACCAATTTAGGCGCATTCCCTGCTGTACCAATCAAAAATACTGGCGTACGTTTTACTATAACTCGACTTCATACTTTTGAGCAGATTGAAAAAATGATTGATTCTATGAACCGTCATTTTAATGAAGCGCTGGTTGAGCATAATTTTAGTATTGAACAAATTAACAAAGCGTTTGGAATAGAAAGTAAAGTCAATAATGATATCATTGAACAAGTAGAAACGATTTTAAATGCTTCTCAGCTAGTAGTCGAAAAATACGAAACCATTAAAGACATTCAACCTGAAGTTTGGAATTCTATTTATGAGGGTAAAGGTAGTTTCGATTACGATGGTATGTTGTTCCTTGAGTCTGTTTATAAAGGAAATCCTCAAAAAGAAAACAATTGGGAATTTGATTACATCATCGTTAAAGATGATAAAGGCGAAGTGGTTCTCTCTACTTTCTTTACAACGACTATTAGTAAAGACGATATGTTGTCACACGAAGCCATTTCCGACTTTATTGAAAACATCAGAAGAACAGAAGATCCTTATTACCTAACTTCTAAAATGGTGATGGCCGGTTCTCTTTTAACAGAGGGCGAACACATTTATATTAATACCAAAAACAGTTTACATAAAGCAGCTATTGACGAATTGTTCAATTTTGGTGGTTCATTAATGAAAAAATACAACGCAGGAAACATCATGTTGCGTGATTTTGAAGACAATAACTACGAACTTGATAAATTCATGTTGGAAAATGGTTATTTTAAAACAACCATGCCCGAGCGTCACGTTATTGAATCCCTAAATTGGAATGATATTTATGAGTATAGCATGACTTTGCCTAAAAAGTATAGAAAACACTTTAGAAGTGAAGTTCAAAGATTCGAGGATAAAATTATATGTAAAGTGATAAAAGAACCAACAGAGTTAAATATTCACAATTGGAAATCACTCTACAAGCAAATTAAAAATAGCAGTTTGAAATTAAACACATTTGATTTGCCTGATAAATTGTTTACAGACATAGCCTCTTTTAAAAACTGGGATATCCTTTCATTACGTCCATCTGAATCGCCTGACAAAGAAATTTCAGTAGTGTTTAACTACATATCAGGTAAAACCTACAATGCAATGTTTATAGGTATTGATAAATCATTTGAGGCAGAATTCAGTGTATACAGACTAGCCATTTACAATGTGTTAAAAAGAGCAAAAGAACTTAATTGTGAAAGTATTAATCTAGGATTTACAGCTACATTAGAAAAGAAAAGATTCGGTGCAGAAACCTCTTCAACAGTTGCCTACATGCAAATGGATGATACGTTCAACTCTTCTGTTATTGAGTCGATACAAATTACAAATAAAATAAACCAAACGATTACTAAATCAAACTAACTAAATCAAATCAAAATTT
The DNA here is from genome assembly GCA_945871905.1 of Chitinophaga pinensis. Lineage (GTDB taxonomy): Bacteria > Bacteroidota > Bacteroidia > NS11-12g > UBA955 > JABMMZ01. Next base: position 143,147 of record CAMBXL010000003.1, on the reverse strand, counting down.
TATGACCATCAAAGCAAACGAATTCAGCGTTTTTTCAGAGAAAGGAAAAGCAAAGTTAATCGAGAAATCGTCTAATAAGGTATTAGACAAGAAATTATCTGAAAAACTCACCTTGGAATTGCATTCTATTAACAATTATTTTGTTGAGGTATTGTGTGATGAAACAGGGAAACAATTATCGGTAAAGCAAGTGAGCACCGATTATGTTTCTAAGTTTTATTGCTTCGACAATATATCAATTACAGAATTGAACTACTAGTCCCTTTAAGTATTTCTTTAGTGTATTTCAGGCGGTTTAATTACTTGCCTGCAGTACTTGTTTTGTATTTTTTTACAGCGTTGTATATGGATTTTGCCATTACTATTTGGCCGCTGTCTTTAGACAAAACTTTTCTATCCATTTCATTGGATAAAAAGCCTGTTTCAATTAATACTCCTGGCATCGCTGTTTTCCATAGTACTAAAAAGCCTGCTTGTTTAACACCACGACTTTTTAATTTCGTGTTTTTCTTGAATTCGGTTTCAACATGACTCGCAAATTTAGCGCTTTGGTCTATGTAAGCATTTTGGATAAGTGAAAAAATAATGTGACCTATGGGTGAGTTTGGGTCAAATTGCTCGTAAGCACTGTTGTTTTTATAATCTTTTTCTAAAGTAATAACACTATTCTCGCGTTTGGACACCTGCAAATTACTTTCTGATTTGTGCAAACCCATAATATAAGTCTCAGTTCCATTGGCTTCAGCATGGTCATTCGCGTTGCAATGTATACTGATAAAAAGGTCGGCATTGTTTTTGTTAGCTATATTGCTGCGTTCGCTTAATTCAATAAATTTGTCAGTTTTTCGAGTATACACGACCTTAACGTCTGGAAGGCTATCTTCTATCATTTTGCCTAGTTTAAGGGCAATAGACAGGGTAACTTCCTTTTCACGGTCGTTTGTAAAGTTACAGCCTGGGTCATGTCCTCCGTGTCCTGCATCTATAACTACTATATCAAACTTATTCTCATCGCCTATAAAGGAAGAACTGATCCAAAAAGATGCTATTAAGAAGCTAATTAATAATTTTTTATCCATCTTTACTATCGTTCAGTTTTTTAAATTAGTTTTGTGCAAATTTCACGAATTAGTTTTGTTTAATCTATTATTTACAACCAAACATCTCCATTCATTATTGTGGATAATACAATTTTCGTGCTACATTTTATACAGTAATGAGGCTAAGGGTCAAATAAATGAAACAATTTCTCTTAATCAAACTGCGACAACAGATACTTTACAAATCCCAAACGATACATTTAAGCAAATTTCAGATACCCTAAAACAAGCTACTGATACTTTCAGAATCTCCAAAGATGCCATTACTGATCTTATAGATTACCAAGCGCAGGATTCTAGTTTGTTTGATTTGAAACAGAAAAAAGCCTATTTTTATGGCAATGCTTCTATTAAATATCAGGGAATCGACCTGAAAGCTGCTATTATTATTGTGGATTTTGATAAGCGTGAATTGTACGCAATTGGACGGATAGATTCAGCAGGAAGGTACGTTGGTAAGCCAATTTTTAATGACGGTGAAAGAGAAACTGAAGCCGATACCATGATTTATAATTTTAATACCAAAAGAGGGAGAACCTATGGTATTACAATGAAAGAAGGCGATGGATTTATTCACTGTAACAAAGTGCTGCGTGATGATGACCAAAGTTTGTACAGTGATGTTGGAAAATACACCACTTGTAACAATCCCGAACACCCTCATTTTTATTTAAAAGCACAAAAACTGAAAATCATACCCAATAAAAAAATCATTTTTGGTCCTGCAAATCTAGTCATTGAAGATGTGCCAACGCCACTTTTTATTCCTTTTGGAATGTTTCCAACCAAAAAAGAAAAACGCTCAGGTTTAGTCCCTTTTGATTATGGGATGAGTGGAAATTTCGGACCTTTTTTAAGAAATATTGGATACCACTTTGCCGTCAGTGATAAAATGGACCAAAGTTTTATGGGCGATATTTATTTTAGAGGGAGTTGGAGAATCGCTTCAAATACCCGTTATAATAAACGATACAAATACAATGGTAACTTCCAAATAGAAAATGCAAAGTATTTAACAGCTGAAAGAGAAGACCCTTTGTTTAAATTGAAAAATACCAAAACTTTTAGTTTAAGATGGACACACAATCAAGACCCTAAAGCCAAACCCGGTTCTACTTTTTCTGCCAATGTGAACATACAAAAAAACAATGCCGCTCAGTTAAATTCAGTTAACCCTACAACCATTGTTACTAATGAATTCGGTTCCTCGGTGTCTTATTCTAAAATGTTGTTTCGCAATAAAGTGAATTTCATTTCGGGAATTACGCACCGTCAAAATACCCAAAATAGGAATTTTAGCATGTCTTTGCCCAATATTACACTCAACGTGCAAAGAATAACACCTTTTGCTAAACCTAATGCCATAGGTAAATATAAATGGTACAAAGATTTTGGAGTAAGTTATCAGTTGCAATTTGAAAATCGAATAGAAACCAAAGACAGTATTTTCTTCTCGGGATTGCCTTTCGAATCAATATTGCCGGGAATTCAATTCAATTCACCTCTTAAATTAACGGTTGGGGATGAGTTTAAACAAGGCATTATTCACAGTATTCCTATTACTTTGGGTTCTTATAAGTTCTTCAAACAAAAATTCTCTTTTACACCAAGTGTTAATTACAGAGAATATTGGTATTTTAACTCGATAGAAAAAAACTGGAACGAACAAAATAAAAAATTAGATACCACTTTTAACAGAGGATTTAGCAGGTCTAGTGATTATTCAGCCAATGCGAACATAGGAACACAAATTTTTGGAACTTACCAAATGCGTTCTAAAAAAATATCAGCCATCAGACACACCATTACCCCAAATGTTGGATTCAGCTACAGGCCCGATTACAGTCAAGAAAAGTTTGGTATCTTTAAACAAGTGCAGGCTGATACCACAGGCAGATTACAAAGATATTCTATTTATGAAAATGCAATTTTAGGGTCGCCTAGTGGTGGTGCAAGTGGTTTGTTAAACTTTTCTATAGGAAATAACTTGCAAGCCAAAGTGCTCAAGAAAACAGACACGAGTGCCAAATTTGAAAATAAGACTTGGATAGAAAGTTTTAACATTTCAGGCTTTTACAACTTTTTGGATACAGCAAAAAGGTTGTCTAATATTTCAGTAACTGGTTTTACAAGATTGTTTAATCATGTCAATTTAAATGCGAATGCCGTGTTAAATCCTTATCAAAAAGTAGGGAATGAAACCATTGATAAATTAGAGATTTTGAGAGGAAAAAGAATAGGAACATGGACCAGTGGTCAGGTTTCTATGCAAACAGGAATTAATGCTGACATGTTTAAATCTAAAAAATCATTAGATACTACCGGAAAAATTAAAACCCAAGAAGATGTGAATGAATTTGGAGAGTTAATGCGCAATCCTAATGCCTATGTTAATTTTGACAGAGAATGGAGTTTGAATGTCAATTACTCAATGAACTATACTAGAATTAATTATTTAACTCGGTATTTTCATACACTTGGATTTAGTGGTGATTTAAACCTAACACCAAAATGGAAAATTGGATGTAACTCAGGTTATGATTTCGAACAAAATAAAATTGCTTTTACTCAGTTTGAGGTAAGTCGATTGTTGCACTGTTGGGCGCTTAATTTTTCTTGGATTCCAGACGGTGTAAGAAAAAGTTTTTTCTTTTCTATTAAGGTCAATAGCAGTATATTGCAAAGTCTGAAGGTGGATAAAAAACGACTTTGGACCGATCAATAAATCATGAAGTTTTTAAATACAAATCAGTTGAGAGAATGGGATGAATTTACTATTAATAATGAACCCATCTCTTCGATTAAACTTGTTGAAAGAGCTTCGCAAAATGCTGTCAATTATATTAAAGAAACTTGTAATACTTTACAAACTATTTTAGTGGTTTGTGGCAATGGTAACAATGGTGCCGATGGACTTTGTATTGCCTATTTGTTGGCCCAAAGCCATTATAAAGTTAGAGTATTACTTGCCAATCCATTGAAACCATACACCGATGAAGCAAGTTTTTATTTAGAACAATTTAAGTCCCAATACAGTGATTTACTAATTACTGAAGAAAACTTTGAGAATGATAACACCCATTTCGATGTTTTGATAGATTGTATATTGGGAGTTGGATTGTCATTGCCTTTAAAATCGCCGCTTTGTGAATTGATTAATAAACTTAATAAAGCAAATTTTGAAACCGTTATTGCCATTGATGTGCCCTCTGGATTCCCATCAGAAATAGATTTAAAGGAATGGCATTTGGTTCAAGATACTTTCATACATGCTAACTTAACACTTACTTTTCAACAGCTCAAACCTTCTTTTTTGTTTCCTGAAAGTGAAACAGCAACAGGCTTAGTTAAAGTTGTAGACATAGGATTAGATAAAACATTCTTAAATAAAATTGAAAGTAATCAGTTTCTAATAACACAAGAACAAGTTACTGCGATTATACCCAAAAGAACAAAATTTTGTCACAAAGGAACCTTTGGTCATGCCTTATTAATAGCTGGTCAAAAAGGAATGTGTGGCGCTGCTTCTTTGTCGGCAAAAGCAATTGTGAAATCGGGGAGTGGAAAAACCAGTATTCTTTCTCCTGAGTCATGTTATCAAGTGTTGCAAACATTGGTGCCTGAAGCTATTGTGTTAGACAATAGTGGTAAGGATTTTTTACTAAATGATCCCATTGATATTCGCTGTTATAGTGCCGTAGGGATAGGTCCAGGAATAGGAACCAATGAGGCTACATTAGCGCTTTTGTTGGAAATAATAGCGCAATGCAAACGATATAATATCCCATTGGCAATAGATGCAGATGCTTTGAATATGATAGGGAAAATTGGTATTGACAGCATTGTATTTCCACAGCAATGTGTTCTTACACCTCATCCCAAAGAGTTCGATAATTTATTTAAAGTTCAATGTAAAAACGCAATACAAAGAGCTGAATTTGCAAAGCATTTTTCATGTGATTATGGTGTCTCTATAGTTTTGAAAGATTCTATAAGTATTTTATATAACCCTAATCAAACAGAATATATACTTTACGACAGCAGTCCTTCCTTAGCCAAAGGGGGTAGTGGTGATGTTTTATTAGGAATAATAACGGCCCAACTGGCACAGGGGTTAAGAGTGTCTGACGCAGCATTGTTAGGCGTTTATATTCACGCACAATCGGGTATTTGGTGCGCCCAAAATAGAGGTATAGCGTCTTCTACAGCTATGGATTTACTCGATGGGATTAATCAGTTTTATCTTCAAACTGAAATACATTAAAATGTTTTTATAATGGAGTATAAAGTTTTATACTGATAAGAAATTACTTAAGGTGATGATTTTCATTTTATGTGAAATTATTAAATTTCTGGAAATACAAATTCATTTACTAAGTTCTTGCATTTTTAAAAAAATAGATTACATTTGTTTTTCAAAATGAGGTTTTAATGCAAATTTTAACTTCATTTTATCTCTAGTTCTGAACCTTATAACCAATAATTATCATGAAAAAAAAAGTACAAAGTATTCCGTTTTTGCAAGCCTTATTATTTCTATTATTGTTAGTTCCTGTATTGAGTTATGCTCAACTAAGTGGTAGTTATACCATTAATCCAAGGCAAAATGCCAGTAACTCCAATTATCAAAATTGGGAGTCGGCCGTAGGTGATTTAATAAGTGGTTCAAGAACAGATGGAGGAAATGCCCAAGGTTCTGGTGTCAGTGGTGCGGTTGTTTTTACTGTTTATGACACAGTTTACAATGTAAATTTAGATATTACAGCAATTACAGGAGTCTCTAATACTAGTTCCATTACTTTCAGGTCAACTCGTTTGGACAGTAGTCGCTGCGTGCTCAAAAACGCTTCGTCTACCTCTTCTACAAGTGATTATGTCATTCATTTAAATGGAGTTGATTTTTTAAGATTCAGAGGAATAGGGTTTGAACGCACCGGAACAAATACATACAGTACGGTTGTTCAGTTGAGTAACGATGCAGATAACAATCAGTTTAGACAATGCTATTTTAGAGGCAGAAAAATGCCAAGTAGCTCGAGCTTGGGTTTTAATTATGGTATAGGCTCTTGTTTGTATTTTACAGGTAACGCGGACAGTACTTTAGTTCAGAATTCTAGATTGTTATACGGTTACAATGGAATTTATGGAGCCACATCATGTTCAGGGAATAAATTTTCATACAACAAAATAGATACAAGCGGTTGTTCGGGGATTTACATGACTGGTCAAAGTGGTTTTTTGATTGAAAACAATCAATTAAATATGGGTGATTTTGGGGCTAACCAAGGTCATTATGTTTCTTATGCTATGCGTATTGAAAATTCACCTTCTTTAATTATCAGAAATAACAAAATTCAAATGTTAGCGGTAAATGGGCAAGTTGTTAGGGCTCTTATTTTAGCTAATACCACTAGTACTTCTTCGGCACCATCACTGGTCTATAATAACTTTATTTTTAATGGTGGTGGTACAGGTGATTGTACGGGATTTGCAATTTACTTGTGTACTTATCTCAATTTTCACAACAACAATGTTTTAATAAATAGCTCATTGTCTGCAAGTGCTGGTTATTACCATTACCCACAGTATACCAACTCTTATGTCCGTTTGGTTAATAATAATTTCATTAATAAAGGGGCAGGTTTTGCAGTGAATGTACCCGGATCAAATTATGGTAATATTGATTCTATGGATTACAATAATTTATTTGCAAATGGAACAAACTTAGGTCAGTGGAATGGCACATCATATACCAGTTTATCGGCATGGCAGTCAGGTACAAGTTTGGACGCAAATTCTTTGAATGTTGATCCAGGTTATATAAGTAATGCGGATTTGCATGTGGCTAATATTAGTTTAAATGGCAAAGGATTTGATTCACCATGGGTTGCCGTTGATATAGATGGAGAGGTCAGAGATGTTAATTTTCCTGACATAGGAGCAGATGAGTTTTTTCCAGCATCGCGTGATGTTGGAATTAGTAATATAGACAGTCCTTCTGTTTTTTGTGCAGGTGTTCATCCAGTGAAAGTAAGATTTCAAAACTATGGTTCTGATACGGTCAAGCAAGTTAGTATACAATGGCAAATAAACTCTGGTAGTGTAAGTACATATAATTGGTCGGGAGTGATTGCTCCAGGGAATTCATCACCTTCTGTTCAAGTAGGAACTTTTAATTTTGCTTCAAATACTCCTTATTTGTTCAAAGTTTGGACTCGCCTTCCCAATAATTCCAATGATCAAAAAACCAAAAATGATACTTTTAGAATTACAAAGTTAGCGGGATTAACAGGTAATTATAGTATTGGAGATACAGCTGGAACAGATTTTAAATCAATAAATGATGCTATTACAGGAATTTCGTCAAGAGGAATTTGTGGTCCTGTTACTTTCAATGTAAAACATGGCGTTTATAATGAACAGATAACCTTTACTCAATTGCCGGGGATGGGAAGTAATAATACTATTAGATTTAAAAATGTTACAAAAGACAGCACTAAAGTAGTGGTTACTTTGCCATCTACCACAGCTACAGGTAATAACAATGCAGCCATTCAGTTACGTGGGGCCGATTATGTTACATTTGAAGGATTTACATTCCAAAGAACTGGAACCAATCCTTATGGACATGTGCTTCATATTTTAAATGGGTCAAATAATAACAAGTTTCAGTCATGCCAATTTATTGGAATAAGACCATTAACAAGTAATGTCAATGCTATCAATATTTGGTCAGACCAAAGTGAGGATAATAACAATCAGTTTGTAGGTAATTTAATGAAGTTCGGAACTTATAATATGTGGTATTTTGGAGATGTTACAGCCAAAGAATCAGGAACAATTATTCAAGGAAATACTTTTGACAGTGCCTATAATTATTCCCTTAATATTGTAGACAACAATCAATTAAAATTAATAGGCAATACATTTAAAAATGTCATAAGTACGATAGGCGGAAATTATCAAGTTCAATTATTGCGTTGTAATGGAAACATCCAAGTAAATCGTAATTATTTTGTAGGCATCAATACCGAAAACTCACTCCTTTTGAATCGTTGTATTTCTAATGCAAATAACGAAGGTGTGGTTTCAAATAACATGTTTGTGAGAGGCATAGGTAAAGGCGTTTCTTTGGACAGTACTCATTATCAAAAGTTAGTACACAATAGTCTTTACTTTTATTCGAGTTCAGCAGCAAATGCCGGAATTTTTACATCTGGAGTTTTTAATGCTAATCTTCAATTGTTGAACAATAATATTGTTATGGAAGGCGGTGATGCTGTCTATATTTCCTCGAGCTCACAAGTTTCTGCAAGTAATTACAACAATTATTTCACCAAAGGAACACAATTTGTGTATTGGGGCAGTCCTGTTAATAATATGACGAGTTTAAAGTCAGTAAGTGGACAGGAGTCACGTTCTTTGTCTGTTTTACCTTACTTTACTTCAAGCACAGATTTGCATATTAAAAATCCTTTGTTAAAAGGGGCTGGAATAAGAGTTATGGGAGTCGTAAATGATTTTGATGGAGACAAAAGAGATACTTTAACTCCTGACATAGGTGCAGATGAGTTTTTGTTAAGTAAAAATGATGCTTCTGTCATTGCTTTATTCAATCCTACTGGGGCAGAATGTGCAGCGAATTTACCTGTCAAAGTGCTTATTCAAAATTTGGGTAGAGATACTTTGAAAAATGTAACGCTTAATTGGGTTGTGTCTGGAGTTACTCAAACTCCATTTTCATGGCAAGGTATTCTTAAAAATAAAGTATTAGATACAGTTCAAATTGGTACTTATAATTTTGCCAACAATCCAAATCCACAATTTGTGTTTTGGATAAGTAGTCCTAATTCACAAACGGATGGTTTCCCTTGGAATGATACATTCAGAATAAATCGGTCTGTAAGGTCATTACCTTTGGCAAATGCAGGGGTAAATCAAACAATTTGTCAAGGAACTACTGTGGCTATTGGTCCAAATTCTGTGAATGGTTTTTCTTATGTTTGGAACGATTTAGATGCACAAACTTTGTATGGAAATACCTCACGTGTTTTTGTTACACCACAATACACAACAGAGTATGAGTTAGTCGTTACTAATATTAATTTAGGTTGTTCAAGACGCGATACGGTCACCATTTTAGTAAATCCCAAACCATTAATTAATGCAGGAACAGACAGATCATTGTGTTTAGGAAGTAGCACTCAGATTGGTGTAGCATCGCAATCGGGATTTAATTACCAATGGCGCAGTATTCCTTCAGGATTTAGTTCTACAACCTCTAACCCATTAGTATCACCTAATCAAACAACGCGATACATTTTAGATAAAACTGTAATAGGCACAGGATGTGTTGCAACAGATACAGTTTTAATAAGTGTTTTCGGATATCCTAGTCCAAGTATTCGAGGAGTTGCTGCGCCTTGTTTAAACTCAACTCAAATATATAATACTAATGTGGTAACAGGTCATTCTTATCTTTGGTCTGTCAATGGAGGTAATATTGTCAATGGACAAAACACTAACAATATTCAAGTAAATTGGAATTCTGTTGGAAATAAAGAGGTAAAGGTTATAGAAACAAATACAGCAGGTTGTAAAGATACAGTTTCAATAAACGTAAATATAAAGCCATTACCAGTTGCAAGATTTAGAGTAAATGATGTATGTTTAGGACAAGCCTGTATCTTTAAGGATTCCAGTGAAAATGCTATATCATATCAATGGACATTTGGAGATGGAAATAACTCAATTTTTCAAAATACAACTCATACATACACTCAATTAGGAACGTATACTGTTAGATATGCTGTAGAAAGTAATGATGGTTGTAAAGATACAACATATGGTTTGGTGAATATTTCTGACTTGCCAACTGCAAAATTTGATTATAAGAAAAATGACCAATTAACCTTTACTTTTACTGACTCTTCACTCGAGAATGGAAATACAATAGTGAAATGGAATTGGGATTTTGGCGATGGTAATATATCGAATTTACAGAACCCTGTTCATACCTACACATCAGAAGTTTCATATACAGTTAAACTTTGTATTAATACTGATAAAGATTGTGAAAGTTGTATAAGTAAAGTGATAACAGCAGTGAATGTTAGAGATGAATTTTTTTCAAATGGCATTCAATTGTTTCCTAATCCTAATAATGGACTTTGCAGATTGAAGTCAGAGAATTTTATGGAAGTTATTGAAGTTGTTTCAATAGAAGGTAGATTGTTGTTAAAAATTGAGCCAAATAAATCTGAAGCTGAAATACAAACTTATAACTTGGCATCGGGGGTTTATCAATTGAGAATAATTACAGAAAATAAAACCACAATTATTAAGATGATAGTCAATAAGTAGTTTTAAAGTTTAAGTGAAATTCGCTAATTGAGTATTTCTTCAATCTTATTAGTTAATTCAACTGGCATGTTGTAATATTAAATTTTTATTCTTTTAAAGGAGGCCTCAATTTTGAGCGTTATTAGTCCATCGTGTTTATGTAATTCATAGTTTTATTCTTCTAATAAATTTTCATATAAAATTTTCATATCATTAATTATTTCAATATTACAGATTAGTCGAATTCAAAAATAGTTTTTCCATCATAGTAAACACTTCTAATACACTCTCACTTGGTTTTTTTGTTCAAATAGGATTAGTAATTGTTTCTTTTTTTAATTATATTTGTATAGTCCATAAAATTAATCGTTTGCATGTAAAATATTAGGTTTGCTTATATTTATATTTTAAATATTGATTTTATTTATAATCATTACTTAACTTTCTTTGCAGTCGATAATAATAAATTTAACCATAAAAATATGAAAAAAATAATTCTCAGCATTGCCATTGTAGCTAGCAGTTCTGCCTACAGTCAACCAAGTGGGACAGAAGGGGATAAGTGTCCATTCAATTTTGGGCAGTCTGCAGCAAGCGACTCCAAAACAAACACAAATGAAATTTCACCCAAAACTACTTTTAACAAACCAGTTCAAAAGCTTGATTGGTGGCCCAATCAATTAGACCTTAATGTACTAAGACAAAATTCTTCGCTTTCTAATCCACTAGGTGCTCAGTTTAATTACACTCATGCTTTTACTAGTCTTGAATACAATGCCTTAAAAGAGGATATCAAAGCGATATTAACCCAGTCGCAAGATTGGTGGCCTGCTGACTTTGGAAACTATGGTCCATTGTTTATTCGTATGGCTTGGCACAGTGCCGGAACCTACCGTACAGGCGATGGAAGAGGAGGTGCATGCGCAGGACAACAACGTTTTGCGCCACTTAACAGTTGGCCTGACAATGGCAATTTGGACAAAGCCCGTAGATTGCTTTGGCCAATCAAACAAAAATATGGTCAAAAAATCTCTTGGGCAGATTTGATGATATTAACGGGAAATGTTGCCTTAGAATCGATGGGATTCAAAACCTTTGGTTTTGCTGGTGGAAGAGCTGATGTTTGGGAGCCTGAATACAATGTTTATTGGGGTTCTGAAACCAAAATGTTAGATGATAAAAGATACACTGAAGATCGTAAACTAGAAAACCCATTAGCGGCTGTTCAAATGGGATTAATTTATGTTAACCCCGAAGGTCCCAATGGAAATCCTGACCCAATTGCAGCTGCTAAAGACATTCGTGAAACCTTTGGAAGAATGGGTATGAATGATGAAGAAACCGTTGCATTAATTGCTGGAGGACACACATTAGGTAAAACACACGGTGCCGGTCCTGCTTCGCATGTAGGTCATGAACCCGAAGCTGCAAGTATAGAATCTCAAGGTCTAGGTTGGCACAGTACTTACAAATCTGGTAAAGGCAAAGATGCTATCACCTCTGGTTTGGAAGTTACTTGGACGTCTACACCTACTAAATGGAGTAATTCGTTTTTTAATATTTTGTTTGCTTACGATTGGGAATTAACCAAAAGTCCTGCAGGAGCTCACCAATGGGTTGCCAAAAATGGAGACAGTATCATACCTGATGCGTTTGACAAAGATAAATACAATTTGCCAACCATGTTAACAACCGATTTATCGATGCGTTTTGATCCAATCTATGAAAAAATATCTAGAAAGTTCAAAGACAACCCTGCAGCATTCGACGATGCATTTGCGCGCGCTTGGTTCAAATTAACACACCGTGACATGGGTCCTCGTGCTTTATACCTTGGGCCAGAAGTGCCAAAAGAAGAGTTAATTTGGCAAGATCCAATTCCGGCAGTTAATCACGAATTGGTAAACGACAAAGATATTGAAGACCTTAAAAAAATAATATTGAATTCAGGATTAAGTACAAGTGAACTTATTTCTACAGCTTGGGCCTCTGCTTCAACTTTCAGAGGGTCAGACAAAAGAGGTGGTGCTAATGGCGCAAGAATACAATTGTTGCCTCAAAGAAATTGGGAAGCTAATAATCCTGCTCAGTTGGACAAAGTTTTAAAAGTATATGAAGGCATCCAAAAGAACTTCAATGCCAAATCAAAAACTAAAAAAATTTCAATGGCAGATTTAATCGTATTAGGAGGAAACGCAGCGGTTGAGAAATCAGCTAAAGAGGCCGGTTATTCCATTAAAGTTCCTTTTACGCTGGGTAGAATGGATGCTACACAAGCACAAACAGACGTTAATTGTATGGCAGTTCTTGAGCCAATTGCAGATGGATTCCGTAATTACACCAAAAATCAATACACAGTTTCTACTGAGGAATTATTGGTTGACAAAGCGCAATTATTGAAATTGACTGCACCAGAAATGACCGTTTTATTGGGTGGAATGAGAGTATTAGATGCTAACTACAACCAATCTAAATTGGGCGTATTAACAACGCAACCTGGAAAACTAAACAATGCATTTTTTGTAAATTTACTTGATATGAATATTGTTTGGAAAGCTACTAATGATACCAAAGAGGTGTTTGAAGGTAGAGATAGAAAAACAGGTGAGTTAAAATGGACCGCTTCAAGAGCCGATTTAATCTTTGGATCACACTCAGAGTTAAGAGCTTTGGCAGAAGTATATGCAAGTGCAGATGCGAAAGACAAATTCATCAATGATTTTGTTCAAGCGTGGAACAAAGTAATGAATGCAGACAGATTTGATTTGAAGAAATAAGAAATCTAATCTTAATAAAAAAAACCTCCTTCTAAAAAAGGGAGGTTTTTTTATTATTGAATTATCAAACGATGATATGATTGGCCAATAACTGATTTTAAACTAACCATATAGAGGCCTGAAGGAAGGTTTGAAGGAAGTGATATTTTTTCCGAAGATTCTATTTTAGTATTTAAACAGATTTTACCGAAAATATTTCTTATTTCAATATCCGTAGGAACCTCGGATAAAAGATTGATTTGAATATAGTTTTTGGCAGGATTGGGATACAAAACTTCACGTTTGAATTCAGTTTCTTTCACTTGAAGTCTTTCGTTATAAACATCTTCACAATTTGTGATTTGTTTCATAGGATTAATGCCACAGGCACGAAAAGTAAAGTTTTGGCTCAATTGAATGTAATGTTGAATAGCCTTTTGTTCTGAGCTTGTAATAGAGTCTCTACTGCACCAGTTATCAGATGGTAAGTTTGTTACAGATGGATACATGCTTTCTCCCAATTCATTAACGTGGCCCAAACCTAAAGAGTGGCCAATTTCATGGTATAGCACATACCTAAATTTTGCAGTGCCAGATGGTGGTTGACCTTTCCCATAGTACCAGTTTTGTGTAGTGCTGAAGCGAAGAAGTTGAGTTTGGTAGTTGTAAAAAGTTTCTGTTCCTAAAATGCATGACGTCCAAAGTTTGTCATTGAATCCAACGACATTCAAGGAAGAATCAGGCGCTAAAATATGTATACCTTGATTTAAATTAAGTGGCACCCATTTTGTTAATGGTTCAATGATATAATTTGCTCCAGTTTTACAACGAAATTCTCTCATAACATCAGCAATAGCCTCTTTTATTTCGGGATTATTCCAGTATACAGGATGCACAAACCAAGTTACCCCTCCCTTTTTGTTGTTATCGGTTAGTAAATTATAAATAAGTGGATTTACATTTCTATACCCCAAGTTGGCATTTACCTTAAGCGTTTCAGAAGAGAAGTATTCATTTCCATTAATGTTTAATTTAATTTTGTTAGAAAAAGCAACAGGCATCTCTAATTTAATTTCTGTATTACTCCAACTCAAATACTTTAATTGATTTGAAGTTGTTGCATCTGAATAGGTATTGCTTTCTTGAAAAAAAGAAACATAAGAATTTCCTTGAACATTGCCAAATCCACTGCCAGTTATAGTAAGTATTTCGCCCTTACCACCTATGATGAGCTTAGGGGTAAAGGAATTTATTTGTTGTGAGTTTGAATGATGAATAACCCCAAAAGTGATTAATGTGGTAAATATTAATTTTTTAATCATTTTAATTTTCTTAAATATTTCACAAATGTATAGACTTAATTTGTTACTTAAAATAGTACTTCAATCCTTTTTCTCATGCTTGACTCATTGTTTATTTTTGCTTATAATTGTTATTAAATGATAATATATAGCCAAAGATTGGATTTGTATTTAGTTAAAAGTTAAGATTGATTGTGTAATTGTAAAAAGTGATAACTTTGCCCTATGATACGACGCGCTAATGTGAATGATTTGACACTATTACAGGAAATTGGAAGGAATACGTTCAATGATACTTTTGGCAATACATGTACAAAGGAAGACATGAAGGGTGTTTTAGAATTGTATTTTAATTCAGCACAAGTTGAGTTAGAATTGTTAGACGATAATGATAACTTTTTCTTTTTTGAAGAAGAGGAGATGGTAAAAGGGTATATGAGAATCAATGCGAAACATGATTGTCCATTAGAGGCATTTCAAAACAAGAAAGCTATTGAGTTAGTAAGATTGTATGTATTAAAAGAATTTCATGGAATGGGAATAGCGAATAAACTAATGGATTTTGCAATTGATTTTGCCCGAAAGAATGCTTTCAATATGATGTATTTATCGGTTTGGGAATATAATTTCCGCGCCCGAGGATTTTACGAAAAACACGGCTTTTTGAATTCAGGAATAGAAAATGATTTCCCTTTAGGATCAACGCCCCAAACAGATTATTGGTTTGTAAAAGGGTTATAAAAACCTTTTTAGGTATTTTTATTTACTACACACTTCTGCGAGATATTTCTTTTCCATTGACCTCATAAGCGATTACAAATCTACCTTTTATGATGTAAATAGTATTTCCATTGACATTTTTAAATTTGTCATTTGAATTGATAGAGAATCTGCCTTTTTCTTTTCCTTTAGCATCATAGGAAATAATAAAGTTGCTTTTTTTAATGACAATGATAGTGGATGAAAAGCCTAAAAGTACATCAGATGAGTTAATGGAAAAGCGGCCAACTTCCTTATAGCCATCATAAGAAATAATGAAATTACCTTTTTGTTGAACATCACCTATTTGAGCATTTGCGTTTACAAATATTAGTAAAAAGGTAGCTATTAATATGACTTGTTTCATTTTGAATTATTGTGGTTACAACTTTAAGTAAAAACTTCAATATATAAAATTTTATTAAATTTTAAGATTAAGTATAATCAATAAATTATTAAATTCACACCCTCAATTCAGTATAAAATAATTAAAATATAATTTGGAAAACTTTGTAAAATATTTGAACTCCATCATTTGGAGCAATGCACTAATTTATTTATTACTCATAACAGGGGTTTATTTCTCAATTCGGATGCGTTTTTTTCAAGTCAGACTTTTTAAAGAAATGATAAAGCAAATGTTTGGCAGCAATAAATCTGCAGCTGGTATTTCGTCTTTTCAATCATTAGCCGTTTCTTTGGCCGGTAGAGTAGGGACAGGAAATATTGCAGGTGTTGCAACAGCCATTTATATTGGCGGCCCCGGAGCTGTTTTTTGGATGTGGCTTGTGGCATTTTTAGGTTCCGGTTCTGCTTTTATTGAATCTACCCTTGGTCAAATATACAAAGTAAAGGAGAATGGAGAATACAGAGGTGGACCTGCATTTTACATTGAAAAAGGATTTAAAAATAAATCGATTGGAAAATGGTATGCGATTACTTTTGCCATTTCAACTATTTTAGCATGTGGATTGTTACTGCCCGGGGTACAGTCGAATAGTATTGCATCTGCCATTAAAAGTGCCTTTGATATTAAATATGTCTATACAGGAATAGTGCTTGCTTTACTCTTAGGACTCGTCATATTTGGAGGTATTAAAAATATCGCTAAAGTGGCCGAATTCGTGGTGCCATTTATGGCTTCTGCTTATATTTTAGTTGCACTTATTATCATGGGTTTGAATTATGAAAGAATCCCTGAAATATTTAGTTTGATTATTAGCAGTGCCTTTGGTTTAAAAGCATCATTTGCAGGTATTATTGGTGCAATGATTACAATAGGTGTAAAACGTGGTGTTTATAGCAATGAAGCAGGGCAAGGAACTGGTCCCCATCCATCTTCTGCTGCCGAAGTGTCTCATCCTGCTAAACAAGGCTTGGTTCAGGCTTTCTCTGTATATGTTGATACACTTTTTGTTTGTTCTGCCACTGCCTTTATGATCTTAATTACGGGCATGTACAATGTAAAGGGTGCTGATGGCAATTTAATAGTAGACAATGGTGTTTATTATGTTCAGGATGGGGTTAAGCACATGGATGGAAGCCCAACCTACACGCAGGCTGCAATTGATAAAGCTTTCAGTAGTGGACAAGAGACATTTCATCCTGGTTATGTAGGAACGGGGAGTTATTTTGTAGCAATTGCTTTGTTTTTCTTTGCTTTTACTACACTAATGGCATACTATTACATTGCAGAAACCAATCTGGCTTACCTCACTCAAAAAAAACGTGAACCTGTTTTGCTCTTTTTATTAAAACTAGCCATCATGGCTGCTGTTTACCTAGGTTGTGTTCGTGCAGCAACTATTGCATGGGATCTTGGAGATATGGGGGTTGGTATTATGGCATGGTTAAATGTAATCGCTATTATCATTCTCCAAAAACCAGCGTTGCTTGCTTTTAAAGATTTTGAAAGACAAAGAAAGGAAGGTAAAGACCCAGTTTTCAGTCCAACTGAATTAGGGATAAAGAATGCAGTTTTTTGGGAAAATGAATATGGGAAAAGTGAAAAAAATAACTAATCCAATCATTTAATAATGCATGTCAAGTAGTTATAAAAGCCGTATGTTTTTACTTGTATATTTGCCCGAATGAAATCTGAAAAAAAATCGATTTTATTGCTCAGTGCAATGCAGCAAGAATACGATGCGGTTATAAGTAATATGACCGAACAGATTCATCGCGAAGAATATGGTATTTCTATTGTTGAAGGAGATTTGTTTGGCAAGCATTGTGTCACAGCAATAAGCGGAGTAGGTAAAGTTGCATCAGCTTTTACTGCACAGTATTTACTTATATTATACCAACCCAAATTTGTTGTTTTTACTGGTGTGGCGGGAGCATTAAATCCTGACTATCAGATTGGTGATATTGTAATCGCTCAAGATACTGTCCAACATGATATGGATGGTCGTGGCTTGGGTTTTCCACGTGGTGAGGTGCCTTATTCGGGTCAGCGTTTTTTTGACTCAAATAAGCAATTGCTTGACATAGCCGAAAAAACCCAATGTGCTCATCGTGTTCACATAGGCAGAGTGCTTACTGGCGATCAGTTTATAACCAATAAGGAACAAACAACATATAGTTACATGCACGAAGAGTTACAAGGGGATGCTGTGGATATGGAAGGAGCTTCAGTTGCTTATGTATGTAAAAAACTTAATACCCCATTTATTTTGGTGCGTACAATATCTGACAAAGCCAACAGTGAAGCCCCTGAAAATTTTGAAGCCTTTTTGCCAGAAGTTGCAGGTAATTCACTTGCAGTAATTCAGCAAATTTTATTAAACACAAACCATTAATGACAACAGAAATACAGAAACTAATCGATCAATTACAACTTCTGCCTCACATAGAAGGGGGTTATTATAGAGAAACTTATCGAAGCAATGAAAAGGTAATAAACCTTAATGGAGAACCTCGAGATTTAACGACACTCATATACTTTTTATTGCCTTCAGGGAAGTTTTCTAAATTTCATAAAATTGCGTCAGATGAAATTTGGCTTTACCAACAAGGCGCGCCAGTGGCTATTCATTTATTGCTTGAAGATGGGAGTCATAAAACTGAAATATTAGGCAGTGAACTTGATAAATGCCATCAATTGCAAGTTGTTATTCCTAAAAACACCCTTTTTGGTGCAGAAGTAATAGGGGATAATACGTATGCACTTTCAGCTTGTATGGTTGCGCCAGGATTTGATTTTGCAGATTTTCAACTTTATACTGCAGAAACTTTGATGGAGTTATACCCACAACACCACACTATCATTGCGCATTTGCATCAATAAAATGACATTAACCGAAAAGATAAAAGAGGCTATACGTACCATACCTGACTTTCCTGAAGTAGGTATTCAATATAAAGACATATCAACACTGTTTTTAAAACCAGAGTTAATCAATGAAATTATAATAGAAAGTGTTGACTTATTACAACCTTACAATGTAGAAGTAATAGCAGGAATAGAAAGCAGAGGGTTTTTATTAGGAGCGGCAATTGCAGCAAAAATGCAGGTTCCATTTGTGATGGTGCGAAAAGCAGGAAAGTTGCCTGCTAAAACATACCAAGAGACTTATCATTTAGAATATGGAACGGCTACAATAGAGATGCATTGTGATGCAATCTCGTCAGGAAAAAGGGTTGTCTTATTTGATGATGTATTGGCAACGGGAGGAACACTTGTTGCGGCCTCAAATTTGATAAAAAAAGCAGGTTCAATTCCTGTTGTGGCATGTTTAATTGCCGAACTAGAATTTCTTAATGGGCGTCAAATATTAGAAAACGCAGAAATAGGAGTAATTAGTATTGTGAAATACTAAGTAGTATTTGTTTAATGGTTGTTAGTTTGTTAAAAGTCAATTTTTTATATCTAAGAGCCTATCGAGTGATACTTATGATTTATATCGAAAAAATCCACTCGGACGTGAATGCTTTTTTGTTTTGCTCCCCTCATTGGAATAAGTTGCAGTTTTGTCTCCATGATTAATGATTCAATCTTTAAAATATTGAAGAATTAAAGTTTTAATACAGTGAAGTGGTAATTGATGAGTTACAACTAATAGTTAATTAATTCAACCACAACTTCATTACGTCTATTCATGACTTCATAAGGGGGATTATATCCTAGAAAAAGAAATTTATTTACGAAATTTATTTTTTCTTTTTCTAATTCATCTCTTAAAATAGACTTGTATTTTTCAATTTTTTCATCATCTGCCCATCCATCAAACCGAATGGCCGCAAAAATTTTTTCTTCCTGTTTTTCGAATACTATTTTACTGTTTTTGGGATTTGGCAAATTCTCCAAATTTTTATTTTTTGGAACCATAAACATCATTTTAGAAGTATCTCCTAGTTCCATCATTACCGGTGAGGTCATGGCGATTTTTTCGTTTGATTCATTATTTCCAAAAATATACCCAGCCAATATACCAAAACCTTCACTTGAACTTTCTTTGTAACCTTTCTTACTCAGTTTTACGCTTGAAAACAAGGCGGAGTCATATTTCCTAATCTCAAATTTGTCATAATTTTTTATTACCTTGTAACTGTATTGTTCTGTTTGTTGGGTGCTTCTTGATATGTAAATCTGTATGATGACTATCAATAATAAAATAGAAATAATAATAATTGCTGTTTTCATTTGGATTAATGGTATGATGATATATAACAAACTTAAGCAACTTATATGGATTTTCTATTTTTATTTAATTTTATACATCCACAGTAAAATATCTTTTGGTTTTTCTACCATTCATTAGGTCTAGGGAAAATGCTACGTGTAACATATTCATTATTTTTAAATTTTAATAAGTGCATTTAATTGAATTTTGCTCCCTCAAGATAATAATCGGGACATACATAGTCAATTAGCTATCGGGACTGGGCTCGAATAATTTTAATGACCCAAAATACAACCCACAACCCCTAATAGATTACATAATACTCTATAAAACAAATAGATAAAGATTGCTTGGGGTGTTTAGTTTGCTGGACAGGTGGATTTTGGTGGGTTTTAGGTTTAAACCAATTGATAGATTTTACGATATAATATAACATGATGAATCTATCCTTTCATATGAGTAAGTTGTGCTTTCACCTTCTCTGACCTTCCTTTGGTTGATTTATTTTTTAAAGAATAGATTTAAGGTTAATATTGTATCAGTTTATTAAAAAATATGAAAAAAATAATACTAAGTATGTTCCTTGTAGGAACTTTGTTAAATGCCAATGCCCAGGTGCCAAGTTATGTGCCAAGCAATGGTTTGGTGGGTTGGTGGCCGTTTTCAGGCAATGCTAATGATGTAAGTGGAAATGGGAATAATGGAACAATCTATGGTGCAGCATTAACTAGTGATAGGTATGGTAGTAATACAAATGCGATTTTATTAGATAATTCCATCTCATCATATATTGATATTCCATATAAATCCAGCCTTACTTCATTAACTGGAACTTTATGTGCATGGATAAATACTTCAAATGATTTTGGAGGTGAGCAACGTTTTATTTTTGGACAACCATATGGTCAACCACAATTTACTATTAATGGTAATTTTTGTAATCAAAAAAATAAAGCGGCTTTGTATTTTTCAAATTTAAGTCCTTCTGGAGATAAAGGAATATGCAGTAATAGTATAGTTAACAAAGGTAGTTGGATATTTATTGTGGCTACATATTCACCTGATTCAATGTGTATTTATGTTGATGGCGTGAAGGAGTCAACAATTGTTTTTTCAAATAAGATTATTGCAAATTCTTGCAATGCAAATTTATCTATAGGTGGATATAATACAAATGCAGTTTGTGGATTTGGGGCATCAAGTGGTCAATTTTATAATGGCAAATTAGATGATATCGGAATTTGGAATCGTGCACTATCTGCATCAGAAATAAAGGATTTATATTATGGATGTAAATTATCTATTTCCACAGAACCAACAAGTAAATCATCATCAATCAACGGACAAGTTCAATTTAATACATTAGCTAATGATACAACATCTTCTTACCAATGGCAATCTAATCAATCAAATCTTGGATGGGTTAATATTCCCTCAAGTTCGTTCTATTCGGGAGTTACATCAAAAAAATTGACAGTTAACAACATAAAAGTCAAAAACCACGAACAACTATTCCGAGTAATCGCTACCAAAAACACTTGTAAAGACACTTCAGTTGTTGCAATGTTAACGGTTAATGATACCTGTATCACAAGTACCCGAGATACTCTTTACATCAAGGTTAATACAAGTAGTTTAAGTAACCCTGTTTACAACACGGTAAAGGTATATCCTAACCCAAGTAGCACCCAAGTCATAATTGATAATGGGAACTACAGCACAATGGGTACTTATACCGCTAAAATCGTTAATACAGCAGGTCAACAGGTGTTCCAATCGGTTATCAATCAACAACAGTTTGTAATTGATGCTAAAACGATGGGTGGAGCAGGTGTATATACCCTTTATATCTCCGATGCCAATAACAAAGTGGTAGGAGTTAAGAAAATCGTTTTACAATAGCCAATAACCTATTCAGATAATTGAAAGCTTGCACCTAAAAAGTGCAAGCTTTTTTTGTGATTATTTTTGTGATTTTAAGTTCATGAAATATAGTTTTACATTATTTAGAAATATATAAATTTGTAGAATGAAAACTATAAACGTTAAAATAGTATTTATTATACTTCTGTTTAGCTTTGCAATCGGATGTAAGAAAGATGCTAACGATGCTTCAAATAGTGATGAATATTACATTAAATATTCTGTAAAAAGTAATTCATCGCCTTATTATGGGGTAAAACTCAATACAAGTATAACCAACGAATCTAATCAGATTATTCAATCTGTTATCAATACTGGTGACTGGGAAACAACTATAGGACCTGTAAAAAGCGGATTTCTTGCTGACTTAAATGTTGTTAAAAAGGGATGGAATGGCGGGACTGAGAATCATTTAAAAATATCTTTAAGCATCTCTGTTAGTAAAAACGGTTCTCCATTTGCCCAGAAGAAATTAGATGACAATAATGATGATGCAAGAGCAACAGCTTCTATGCAATATGTCGTTGAATAGATTTAATTAAAGTATTTTTGTGTAATTAATTTCTCCCGAAATGGATATGGTTGAACGCTAATCAACTTTGACTTTATAAATCTTTGTACCTATCAAGTAATTTCTGAGTCATTTCAGGATATTTAATCAAATTCTGGATATAGTTCTTTGAATGCATAGCCTTGATATGTTTTTCAATTTTAAAAGCCTGACTGCTTGATTGGCAAGAAATGTTAAAGGCCATTTGCCAAGGAATTCCTCTGCTAGTGTAATTGTTTTCATAGAATTTACTATTATGTTCTTTAACTCTTCGCTCTATGTCATCTGTAGTTCCGATGTAGTATTTATTGAGTTTTTCAGAAAAAAGAATGTAAACTAAGAACAGCAAATTGATAGTTTTTGAAAGAGCTATACTAATAAAAATTATGTAATAAAAAAAGCCGCAGGACTTGCGGCTTTTTGATGCTCCCCTTATTGACAAAAGATGCAACTATAATGCAATGATTGAGTACTTGACTATTTGGAAATTAAAGGGTTGAACTTCGTGCAAGTTTACAAGAGGTCTACTTGTCATTCAACCCAACACCAAATCCAAACATGGCTGCGACCAATGCAAGGTGAATAATCAAAACTGCCTTTTGCCAAGTGGGTCTGTCATTCCATTTTTGGTCTGGATTGAATGGGTCAAATGCCAATCCTATACCCAGAGATGCTGCTGCTTGAACATAGTCTTTAGAGAAAATGGCTTGGTATAAGCCTAATAATAAAAAACCAATGTAGAGGTACTTACTGAAAGGTGCGTTCATTTTGAGTCTATTTGATTTAGAGCAAATTTAAAAACTCTTTTAGAAAAAAACAAAAGATGCAGCTAGCTTAACTCAGTGATAGACAAAAAAAGCCATCAATTCTGATGGCTTGTCCAGTGAAGCTCCCCTTTTCCTCGAAAGATGCAAAATAATGCGATGATTGAGTATGTGACTATCAGGAAATTGTAGGATTAAACTCCCTACAATTTTAAAAGAAGGACTTAATTACATCTCTGAAAATCAAGAAGAGATAGAAAAGTACGCCCACGATGATTTGACGTCGGTACTTTTTAAGGAATTGAACTAGCTTATCCATAAGACATAAAAAAGGTTACACTATAAAAGTATAACCTTTTTATCATTATTGCTCCCTGACCTGGGCTCGAACCAGGGACCTAGTGATTAACAGTCACTCGCTCTAACCAGCTGAGCTATCAAGGAATCTGTCCGATTTTTTTTAATTAGAGTTTGCTTTCACTCGCTCTAACCTCCAGATAGCTATCGGGAGAGCTATCAAGGAATTTCCTAAAAGGAGTGCAAATATAAGTATTTTTCGGGAATGACAAAAAATATTTTTATGTTTTTATTTATGCCCATCATTTTGATAAAAATTTTAAGTAAGAACTGACATGCCTGTCCTTCTTACTCTCATATATATCAGCGATTGTAACCATTATACCTGTTTCTTCGACATCACCAAAATGGTGGTTTATACAGGTTGGAAATGTCTTCATTGTAGGACTTGTATTCATGTATGAATTAAACAAAGGCGGAATGTTTTCGCCTAATTCTCTCACTTTACCATTTAATAAATGGTGCCCATCTTTATAATCTAACCCCATTAAAGTTTCAATAAATGATTTTGTGTCATGTTCTATCTCAACAGGATGTTCTACTTTAATGAGTTGTTCTTGGTCAGGAAAATAATGGTGCATAAATGATAATATGTAGTCTCTTGCCTCTTTACTAAAGTGTGTGTACATTGTAACTTTCCCAAAGAAGTAGTGAACCTCAGGATGCATTATTATTAGTGCTCCCAAACCATCCCATAAATTATCTAAACTAAATAAACCTTTTCGGTTTTCGGCACTCGGTTGATATTTGGGCTGAACAAAAGATCGTCCGAGTTCAATGGTAGATAAAAAATAAAAGTTTTTCATCTTATCGCTAAATTCATAAATCTCTGTCGTCGCTAAATGATAATCGCCATTTTCTTGCCTAGCATCTATCGTTTTAATGTATCTGTAACCTCCTATAATTTCCTTGTCTTGTGGTTGCCATACAATTAATTGTTTGTATGCCGTTGGTCCAAAATCAAACTCATCTAAATCACAATCTTTGCCTGTGCCTCCACCTGCAGCTCTAAATGACAATTCCCTAAGTCTACCAATCTCTTTTAAAATATTAGGAGCTGTATGACAATCAACAACATACAATTCGTTGCCACCGTTATTGGTGGGACGAATAAAGTGGTCTTGCTCAAGTTCTTTAATTAATAGGTCACGATCAATTGGCGCTATTATTTCATTCATACCTCTGTTTTAAGTGTGTAAATATAGTCGATTATTGTTTAAATTGGTTGTAAAACGTTTCAAAATCTGAATTTGGTTCGTCCTTTAATTTGTATACAAAATGACGCATCGCATTTGCTATTTTATGATGCTCTCCTATGTTTTTAATTAAATAGGCTGGAATTGGTTTTCCAAAATAAATAGTAACCGTTTGACCTTTAAGTTTAAACATTTCACTTGGTAATAATAACATTTCAATGTTTATTTTTATGCCCAATCTTTTGCGCCACATAGCAATATTATAAAAGCGTTTACTGTTGTTGCCATCTATAAATACCGGAATAATGTCCGACTGATACTTCACCGATTTGGTAATAAAACTTTTGTGCCATCTTAAGTCAAAAATTTTGCCGTCTTGTTTGCGAGAAACCATACCAGCAGGGAAAATTAAGGTAGCACTCTCCGAAGCAAACTGATTTTCAACCTCGATTAACGAATTTTTGGCATTTGTTCCGTGTTTATTTACACCCAAGAAAATGCCTTGTAAGGGTTTTACATTTAATAAAATGTCGTTAACTATAAATCGAACATCTGGTCTTATTTTGTGTACTTCACTGATAAAACCCATGCCATCCAAACCGCCTAAAGGATGGTTAGATGCCAATATCAATCGTCCTGTTTTTGGAACGTTCTCTTGGTGTCTAGACTGAATGGTAACGCCAATCTCGTCGAAACAACCTCTCGCAAAATCAACTCCTTTTTTTCCTCTTGTTCTGTCAATAACTCTGTTCATGTCGATTTGGTGTAACAAGCGTTCCAAAAAACTAAATATAAAGCCTGGAAGCCATTTTGCTAACTTAGGATTCTTGTCTTTAAAGACTTTTCGTATATATATTGGGGCGATATCTTCGCTCTCTTTGTTCATAGTGCGAATATGAGAAAATAAATGATAATTTCAACAAAAGTAAAAAAAAAACTATTTTTGAAGCATGACAAAGATAAACCCCCCTTTTAATTTCAATAAATGGATTGAAGAAAATAGACATCTTTTGAAACCACCTGTTGGAAATAAAAATTTAACCATTGGTGCTGGAGATTTTATTGTTATGGTGGTTGCTGGACCTAATGCCCGTAAGGATTATCACTACAATGAAACAGAAGAGTTTTTCTACCAATTGGAAGGTGATATTAATGTTAGAATTCAACAAGATGGTAAAGCGGTTGACATTCCTCTTACTGCCGGTGATATGTTTTTGTTGCCTGCAAAAGTTCCACATTCTCCTGTTCGTTCTGCCAATTCTTTGGGTTTGGTAATAGAAAGAGTGCGTGCCGGAAAAGGTTTTACTGACGGACTAATGTGGTTTTGCGAAAAATGTAACTATCCTTTACACGCCTATCATTTTGAATTAAATGACATCGAAAAAGACTTTATTCCTCGTTTTAAGGAGTTTTATGGCAATGAAGATTTGCGTACTTGTAAATCATGCGGACATGTAATGGAAACTGACCCTAGGTTTGTTTAAATACAGGCGCTAACCTTTTTCTAATCTAAATCGCTCACGCTTAAATTCTGAGTATTTAAGTGGATTTTTAGCCAATTCATCTGACTCATTTCTGGAATAATACAAATGAACTGCCTCAAATAATGCATTAGTGAAGCTCAAATTACTTGCAATGTTTTTACCCACTAAGTCATAAGCCGTGCCGTGGTCGGGACTTGTTCTTATAATTGGAAGACCCGCAGTATAATTAACCCCATCTTCAAAAGCCATACTCTTAAAGGGAATCAACCCTTGATCGTGGTACATGGCCATTACTAAATCAAATTTAGAATACAATTTCATTCCAAAAAAACCGTCAGCACTGTAAGGGCCCATGCAAAAAATACCTTCTTCTTTGGCTTGTTTTATTGCAGGTTCTATAATGGTTTGCTCTTCTTGTCCCATTTTACCATTGTCACCATTGTGAGGATTTAAACCCAATAATGCAATTTTTGGTTTGTTGATACCAAAGTCAGTTTTTAAACTCTCATGAGCTATTTTTACTTTCTTTAAAATTAATTCAGTTGTAATTGTTTGCGCAATTTTACTGACCGGAATATGTTCTGTAATTAATCCCACACGAATATCATCATTAAATAAAAGCATTAATGACTCCGATTTTTTGTATGCTTTAGTAATATGTCCTGTATGTCCTGTAAAGCCTTCTGCAGTTTTTACAGTTGACTTGTCCAAGGGTGCAGTAACAATGGCATCTAAGTTGCCTGCTAAAGAATCTACTAACATTCTGTCCAACGCCATCAAGGCTTCCTTTCCCGAACCTTCATCTGCTTTACCAAGTGAAATTTCAAATGCTTCCTGACTGCTAGCTATTAAGTTGAGCTGATTTGGTTTTGCCTCTTTTATGTCTCTAATTAAAACATAACTAGGCTGTTCCATATTCAACAGTTTTTTGTAAAAAGAAAATGATTTTGGATTGGCGTACAATACTGGCGTAAAGTGTTCGTAAATAAAAGAGTGTTGAAGCGTTTTTAAGATGACTTCAAACCCAATTCCATTAGGGTCGCCTTGTGAGATGCCTATGATTGGTAATTTCATATTACTTTTTAGTTGTTGAACATTGTTTGCTTAAAAAATCAATCATCATTCTTACACCAACTCCTGTTCCACCTATGGTTTGAT
Source organism: Chitinophaga pinensis (assembly GCA_945871905.1). Classification (GTDB taxonomy): domain Bacteria; phylum Bacteroidota; class Bacteroidia; order NS11-12g; family UBA955; genus JABMMZ01. The sequence goes on along the minus strand of CAMBXL010000003.1, from coordinate 115,832 downwards.
AACCTTTTTCTGCATGATTAAACGCGGTACCTGCTATGTCTATGTGCATCCAAGGGTAGTCTGTAAAATGTTCTAAAAATTTAGCGGCACTAATTTGTCCACCTTCACCTTTACCTAAATTGCTCATATCCGCAACCGATGATTTTAACTCATCAGCGTAATCTTTCCACAATGGAAACTCAATTAAACGCTCAAACACGGCATAACTGCTTTCAAACATTTGTCCTTTGTATTCATCATTTGCAGTGCCCATCATCGCCGAAGCATAAGGTCCTATAGCTCTTACAGCAGCACCAGTTAAAGTAGCAAAATCTATTACTAACTCAGGTTTTAGTTTTTTAGCAAAATGTAAAGCATCTGCTAATACCAATCTTCCTTCGGCATCTGTGTTTAATATTTCAACGGTTGTGCCGCTGTACATCGTTATTACATCGCCGGGTGCGTAACTGTTTTCGCCAATCCAATTGTCCGTAGCAGGCACTAATCCAACAACGTGTAAAGGTAGTTTTAAGAGTGCTATAGCATACATAACGCCTGCCACAACTGCACTACCGGCCATGTCGCACTTCATAAAATCCATACTTTGCGGCGTAGGTTTTAAGCTTAATCCACCGGTATCATATACAATCCCTTTGCCAACTAAAACAAATGGTTTCTTGTTAGTTGCGTTTTTAGGCTTGTATTCCATAATATTAAATGTCGGTGGTATTTTACTGCCTTTGTTTACAGCCAATAGTCCGCCCATTTTCTGTGTTGCTATTTTAGCCTCATTCCAAACCTCTAATTTAAACCCTGCCTCTTTGCTGATTTTTTTAAACTCCTCGGACAACTGAATCGCATTTAAATAACTTTGAGGTTCGTTCACCAAGTCTCTGGCTATGTATGTCGCTTTAATGATAGTGTTAAGTTCATGAAGCGCCTCTTCGGTCATTTCTTTACATACAATGTGTATGGAAGTTAATGTATTTTTAACATCTTCTGATTTGGTTTTGTATTTTAAAAACTGATAGTTTTTAAGCGCAATTCCTTCAGTTAGTGAAAGTGCAGATGAAGCCTCCTCAGAAAAAATAGCGGCTTGACTTACTTTGTTATGATTCAGTTGTTTTGATAGTTCAGAACCAACAGTTCTTAATTTTTCTTTTTGTTCCCAATGGTTCGGATTTTCTGTGATTACTACATAGTGGTATAGTTCGCCATTGTAGAAGTATAGCCATTGTTTTTTGTTTTTAATGGCATCAATAATTGCTTTGTTCTCCTTTGGAGTCAAGGACTTTAAAGACTTAAAACCAACACTGTTTATAATGGAAATAATATGGTCGGCAACGCTTGCTTTCGCTTTTATTTGTATGTTCAACATAAGTTAGGGCAAAGTTAATAAGAATGGATGGTATTTCAAATAATCGTTTTCTAATGATAAACGTGTCGTTTGTATAATAAAATGTTTTAGGGTAGTGAAAGAAAACAAGGGCCAAGAACTAAGACATAAGAAAGCTTTACCAAATCTTAATTCTTTCGCCTGCTGGTAACCACATTTTGTCACCTTCTTTTAAATCAAACGCTTTGTAAAATTCATTTAAGTGTCTCAATGGACCATTGATTCTTTGTCTAGCAGGTGCATGTGGGTCGGTTAGTATTCTGTTGCGCAATTCTTCGTCTTTGATGTTGTTGTGCCATACTTGAGCCCAACTTAAAAAGAATCTTTGTTGCCAAGTAAAACCATCAATAGGGGCAGGTTCTTTTTTGCCTTTCATTGATCTCACTAAGGCGTAATATGCCAATGTAAGTCCGCCCAAATCTGCAATATTTTCTCCTATGGTAAGTTCACCATTTACAAATACTTGAGGCAATACCTCAAATTTATTAAAATAGGAAATATAGCTTTTGCTTAAATTGTTAAAATTGGTAAAGTCTGCTTCGGTCCACCAATTTCTTAAGTTACCCACTTCATCGTATTGCGCCCCTTGGTCGTCAAAACCGTGGGTGAATTCATGGCCAATAACCGCAATAATTCCACCATAATTAATGGCATCATCAGCGTTAGGATTAAAAAATGGTGCTTGTAAAATGCCCGCAGGAAAAACGATTTCATTGTTCAACGGATTGTAATAAGCATTTACAGTTTGTGGCGACATGTACCAACGTTTTTTGTCAACCGGTTTGCCAATGTCTTTTACCATTTTTTTGTGACTCCATTCACTGTTCGAAATCACATTAGCAATTAATGTGCTAGCTGTAATATTGATGGCTGAATAATCGTCCCATTGGTCTGGATATCCTATTTTATAGGTAAAAGTAGATAGTTTTTTCTTTGCCATTTTTTTTGTGCTTTCGCTCATCCAGGCAAGTTGGTCTATTCTTTCGCCATACACAGCACGAACATTTTCAATCATTTCAGATACTTTTTGTTTGGACTCTTCAGGGAAATATTTTTTTGTATAAAGTCTGCCTAGAATATTGCCTTCTCCAATGCTTTCTGTTATATCAATTGCTTGAATTTCACGTTTTTTCTGTTCTTTGATACCACTTTTAATAACGCCATAAAAATTAAACCTTTCATTCTTAAAAGCTGATGGTAAATAGGTGCTGTATGAAATAATCAGTTTGTATAAAGTGTATTGTTTTAAAACATCAACGGGAACACTATTCAAAAGGGTGTTTAATTTTTGGTAATATTGAAGGTTTTGAACCACAACCGTATCGGTTATTACTTGTTGTTGAGCCGCAAAATTAACCCAATCAATGTTTTGGCTTTGTTTCTGTAAATCTTTTAGAGCGACTTTATTGTATGTTTTTAAAGGGTCTCTAAGTTCAACATTGCTCAATTGAATAGCAGCTAATTTGGTTTCAAAGTCAAGCAAAGATTTGCCAATATTAGTTTGGGTTTTGCCACTTAACTTCATCAGGTTATCTACGTGTTTTACAAATTCATTGCGAATGCTTTTCATGCGTTCGTCTGTTCCTGAATAGTAACTTTTTTCACCTAAACTTAAGCCACCTTGCACCATTTTTACAGCATTCATAGCACTGTTTTTATCGTCGGCATCCACATAAATACCTACGACACTTGGCACACCTATAATTTGCAATTTCCCACTTAGTGCCACCCATTGGTCTAGCTGTTTTACTTGTTCTATTTCATTGATATAGTTTTGCAAAGGATTCAAACCCAATTTTTCAATCAACATGGTATCCATAAATGAACGGTACATGTCTGCTATTTTTTGCTCATCGGATTGCGGCTTGTTCGATTTGTTTTTTGAAACCTCATCAATGATACCTTTTAGCTTAACTTCTGAATTTTCTTTGTCTAAAATGCCAAAAGCACCCCAAGTTCCCTCAGTAGAAGGAATCGGATTTAGTTTTTTCCAACCACCATTTGCAAAACTGTCAAAATCATCTTGAGGTCTGTATCGACGGTCGAGAGAGCTAGTGTCAAAACCATCGTTTATTGCCACTTCTTCTGTTTGTGGCGCACTTGTTGAACTGCATTGAGTTAAGGTGCTTAAAATAAGACAAGCCAAAAAGCCATTGTAAAGGGTTTGTTTCATGTTAGCAATTATACTTGTTTTTTATTAATTTCGTGGATTCAATGAATAAAAATTTTAAACTTTTTGCTCTTTTGATGCTTTTCTTTCATGCAGGAATTGCAAATGTAGGCGCTCAAGCCTTACTAAAATTTGATGTCGATACAGCTCAGTTTGGTAAAGTTTACGCTGGAGATACTGTGTTTTATGACTTCGGTTTTACCAATATTGGTAATGAGGATTTAATCATTAAACAAGCTTGGCCTGCCTGCGGTTGTACAACTCCTACTTTTACAGAAGGCGCTATCAAACCAGGTGAAAGGGGTGTTATAAAAGTGCAATTCAGAAGTGCCGGTTTTGCTGGACAAACCATGGTTAAGCAAATTATTGTGATTAACAATGGGGCCGAAAAATATGCCGTTTTTAAAGTGAAAGTGGTAGATAAAGCGATTGAAGAAGATATATTAAAACATCAAAGTCAAACAAAATCCGCTGAACCTAAAAAAAAGAAAAAGAAAACTAAATCTGTAAAATTTAAACCTAGCCGTACTCCCGAATTTTAATCCATGAAAAAAATACTAATAACAGGCGCTAATGGTTTGCTGGGGCAAAAATTAGTTGACTTATATCTTCAACATTCTGATAAGCAATTTATCGCTACAGCCAAGGGGCCTTGCAGACATCCTCAAAAGGACAATTTACATTACATTGATTTGGACATCAGTAATGAAGTTCAAGTTATGGAGGTCCTAAGCAATGAACGTCCCGATTGTGTTATCAATACGGCTGCTATGACCAATGTAGATGCTTGTGAAACGGATAAAGAGGGTTGCGATACTTTGAATATTCATGCAGTTCAATACTTGGTAAATGCTTGCAATGAAATCAAGGCTCATTTGATTCATATTTCTACCGATTTTATTTTCGATGGCACCCATGGACCTTTGTCTGAAGAGGAAATTCCCAATCCAATTAGTTATTATGGATTGTCAAAATTAAAGGGGGAACAAATTGTAATAACGCAATCTCATCATTACGCCATATTAAGAACGGTGTTAGTGTACGGAGTGGTTTCCGACATGAGTAGAAGCAATATTGTGTTGTGGGCAAAGGGGGCATTTGAAAAAAAACAAACTTTAAACGTTGTAAACGACCAATACCGAACGCCAACTTTAGCAGAGGATTTGGCAATGGGATGTTTTTTAGCTGAGTCTAAAAATGCTGAAGGGATATACCATATTTCTGGGAAAGATTTTTTCAGAATTGATGAATTAGTAATGGAAGTGGCCGATTTTTTTGGATTCGACAAAGGGTTAATCAATACTACCGCTTCAACTGTGCTAAATCAAGCTGCCAAAAGACCACCTAAAACGGGATTTATTATAGACAAAGCGCAAAGAGAATTAGGCTATAAACCACATTCTTTTAGAGAAGGTTTAGCGCTTATTCAATCTCAATTAGAACAACGATGAACATGGTTTATGTATTTTTAGGGGGCGGTATAGGCGCTGTGTTAAGATACGCTTTAACACTTTTGCTTGGGAAATCAGATGGACACCAATTTCCTTTGAATACATTTATAACCAATTTGTTGGGTTGTTTTTTGATTGGACTTTTGTTTAGTTATTTTTTTAAAACCAAGTTATCTGAACCATACACTTTGTTTTGGATTGTGGGAATTTTAGGCGGTTTTACTACATTTTCATCTTTTGGATTAGAGTTTATCAACCTGTTTAGAAATGGTCATGTATTCACTGCCATTTCATACGCTTTGTTGAGTAATATAGTGGGAATAGCACTTGCTTTCGCAGGAATTCAGTTGGTGAAATAAAAATAATTGACTTCAATATAAAAAAACCTTAAATTTGTAAAACATCACCTTATGAAAAAATCTGTCTTTACTTTTTTGTTTGTTTTGCTTGTCCATTCGGCACAGGCTTTACAGATTTTTATACCGATGGATGAAACCCAAAAGGATCATTTGAAGGCTTATGGCATTGCTTTTTATGTGCTTAAATCAGGTGGAGAGGTGGATTGGTTGCTCAACTACCAAGGGGGAAGTTTTATGTTTACGTTCAATGCAGCCCAAGAGAGTGAATGTAAAGTTAGGGGAGTGTCATATCAAATAATAACAGAAGCAAAAGCCAATGCTATTTACGCCGAAATTTCTAATCCCGAGGTAAACATGGAAACCGTAAAGTTGTTGAAAGTTCCCAAAATAGCGGTTTATACTCCCAAAAATAAGCAACCTTGGGATGATGCTGTAACCATGGTAATGGAATATGCCGAAATACCTTACGACAAAGTGTTCGACGACGAAGTTTTGCAAGACAAACTATTGTTGTATGATTGGTTGCACTTACATCACGAGGATTTTACGGGGCAGTACGGAAAGTTTTGGCACAATTACAGAAACACCGCATGGTATCAGGAGGAGGTAAGGGAGAATGAAGCTTGTGCGGCACGAAATGGGTTTACAAAAGTGTCACAATTAAAACTTGCGGTTGCCAAAAAAATAAGAGATTTTTGTTTAGGAGGCGGTTTTTTATTTGCCATGTGCAGTGCCACCGATACTTATGACATTGCTTTGGCAGCCGATGGTATAGATATTTGCGAAAGTGTATTTGATGGAGATGCCGCTGACCCCGATGCACAAGAAAAATTAAACTTTAACCAGACCTTTGCATTCAAGGATTTTACCTTGGAACGCGGGCCAATGACCTACGAACATGCCAGTATAGACAATACCCACACGCGTTTTGTAAACGAAAGCAGTGATTATTTTACCTTGTTCGATTTTAGTGCTAAGTGGGATGTTGTACCAGCTATGTTGTGCCAAAACCACACCAACACCATCAAAGGGTTTATGGGGCAAACCACTGCGTTTAAGAAACAATACATTAAAAGTGAAGTTGTCATAATGGGAGATTATGCACCTGCCAACGAAGCCCGCTATATTCATGGGAGCATAGGCAAAGGCACTTGGACTTTTTACAGTGGTCACGACCCCGAAGATTACCAACACATGGTAGGAGAGCCACCCACCAATTTGCAGTTGTTTCCCAACAGCCCTGGCTATCGTTTGATTTTAAACAATGTGTTGTTCCCAAGTGCTAAAAAGAAAAAATTAAAAACTTAATTATTTAAGGTTTTTACCCTCAGCTAGTTTCAACTTTTCTTTACAATTTTCGTATTTTCGTTTGTAGTTTTCTTTGGCTTCACGTTCAGATTTAACAAAGTCATCCAAAGTTTTTATGGTAGCATCTTTTGAACTAATCGTTTCATTACATTGAGTAATGTATTTGTTAAGTAAAAATACCTCAGAGTTTTCAGATGTAGAAGTATTAAAATGATTAGGAAGGTCATTTTTTACTAATTCCAAAAAAGAGAGGTTAAAATAGTCGGCTATGGCAGGGATGTGTTTATAGTAATTTAGCCTTTCCCCATTTAATATTTTCGAAAACTCACCTTGAGAAATGCCGATAAATTTGGCTAAGATTTCTAGTTTGGTTTGTTTTTCTCTTATTAGTTTCTTGATTTTAGGTAAAATCCAATCGTTTTCATTATTCATTGTTACAAACTTATAATAGAAAGTTGTTTTAAACAATATAGCATATTTGTGACATTATTGGCATTTATTCCACTTTTATTCCAAAAAATAGCGTAAAAGTGGAATAATGTATTCCTTTTTATTCCAAAAAAATCTATATTAATTTGTAATGTTGAAAGGCAAAAGAGACGGCCGCTCACCTGACCCCGATACCCTGAAAGCTGAAAAAGGTAAGAGAAAGCAAAAAAAAAAATAAATATAAAAAATCATGAAAAAAGTAGTAAAATTGTCTCTCCTCTCTGTTTTAATGTTTTTTGGATTAGTAGGATTTGTAAACGATGTTTCAGCAAAAAAAATACAAATTAATACTACTGTAAAGGACGCCAATGGAAAAACATGGGAAATTAAAGGTTGGATCGAAGTAGATATGTGTTGTCCTCCAAGTTTAGAACATTGGGATTTATGGGTAACAGATGGAGATGGGAAAAAACATCATTTTGTAGGAATTGCATACCAAAGCGGAAATGGAGGAAAAACTGGAAATGAAAGTAATGGGTACAAAATGAATGTATTTAGTGAAACAGGCATAGAGGAACCATTAGATGTTATACCATGGGGATATATTATAGTTGAAATGAAAAAGATAACTGCAAATACAAATGAATAGTAAAATAATATATTTAGTAATGGCTTGTTTAATAATTTCTTGTAATAATAAACCCAATCAAGTTTCATTAAATTCGAATATAAGTGGAATTTGGTGTGTGGATAGTTTTGTGAGGACATCTGAAAATATAAATAATATAGAAGATCTCCTTTTAACTTCGGTTGATTATTCGGGAATGATTTTTAAATTTTCAGAAGAAAAGTTGGAAATATATTCACCAACAATGGAGTTGGAAGAACAAGAAAATATTCAATTTATTGGAGGTGACTCTATTTTAATTGGAAATAACAAAGCCCTAATTCAAATTAATGACAATAAGATAGTAATGTGTTTTAATGAAGGGAATTATTATCTGAGTAAAAGTTTGAAATCGCCCTGAAAATTAAAAAAATTAATAAATTTATACATTGTTGCCGTAAGTACTAATAATTACTTGCGGTAACAATGTTTTTTTCAAGATGATAACCTTATTGCCGCTCACCCGACCGCTCTCCCGATAGCTATCGGGATGTAAGAGTAAGCATAAAATAGACAAACAATGAAATCTTTAAAATCAACACACGAAAACCTAATTCTCTTATTACTAATTGGGTTACTTTTTTTACATCAAATCAATGTCATAGACCTATTGATAGTTGTAATGCTTTACTTACCCTTTATCATGTATTACAATCCCTATAAAATTGTAACTCAAGTAGTCAATAAAACAGGATTGATGTCCATTTTATCGAGTCTTGTTGTTTCCATTTCATTGTCTTTTTTAATTACACTTCTTTATATTGGCACAACAAATTCATTGTATTTCATGGTGTTTTTTGTTATCAATCTCTCTTTAGGCTTATTTTATTTAAGTAAAAACAATTCGTTGTCTTACAGTCATTTTTTAATCAATATGTTACTAACTCAAATCAAGTATTTTTGGTTTCATTGAATTGATTTTGATGAAGTAATCTTTTTTTTAATAAAGTAGGGTTTGAAATTAAAAAATTAAAATTAAACTTTAATCCTTTTTTACTATTTTTGTTGAATGCAAATATTTAAAAGTTTAATAGAACAGAAAGCCTTTGGTGTTTGCTCTAAAATAGGAGATAAAATGGGCTTGTGCACCAGAAGAATCCGACTGTTTTTTATTTACACCACCTTTTTAACTTTAGGTTCTCCCTTAATTATTTACATGATTTTAGCTTTTTGGATGAATATCAAAAACTATTATTACGAAAAGCGCACAGCAGTGTGGGACTTATAAGTCTGCGATTTCCTCCACTTTGCAAATTCCACTAATTCTGTATTCTTTACCACTTTTTATTTCTACACATTGAACCCACGTTCTTAGTGTTTTTCCTTTTTTGAACACTCTGCCACTCTCTATTTTAAAAACGGAACCAATAGGCAATGTTTCTAAAAGGAGTTTTTGATCCTTGTCGTACATTGACAGTACTTTGCTTAGGTTTTGGTCGCTACAGCTACTTGCTGAGGGGTCGTGCATGTATGTTTTTAGCGCACGTGCAACATCATCAGGCAATTGGTGGTGGCTAATTAAGGGTTCTAAAAGCAGTTTAAACTCGTGTTTCCATTCTTTACCGTGAGGATCTATCTTGTTTCTGAATTTTTCAAAAGCCACCAAGTGCGCCACTTCGTGCAAAAAAGTGGTGATAAATGCATAGGGATTTAAGTTCTTGTTAACGGAAATTCGGTGGTTTTTTTCGTTTTTAAATGGCGCTCTGTAATCGCCATACTTGCTGATTCGGGGTTTGCTTAATCTAAGTTGAATTTTATACTGAATAAGCAGTTCCACTAAATAATTTTCAGTACCTATTGGAAGAAAAGGTTTTATTTTTTCGGTTAATTCTGCCTTTGTCAACGCTATAGTTTTTTATTTTTTTTCTGTGAGCCAAGCTTCATAGATGCTCTCAAGCTCCTGATACCAACTTGTTCCAAATTGTCTAATTAAAGGCTCTTTCAAAAATTTAAAAACTGGAACTTTAAGTTCATCACCTAAGGCGCATGCAGCAATGCAAATATCCCATTTGTGATAGTTGAGTGTTGTGTATAAGCCAACTTTACCCAAACGAATAGGATATAAATGACAGCTGATAGGTTTAGCGGTTTCTATGGCTTTTTCTTTGTAGGCTTTTTCTATACCACAACTTAGGCAACCATCATTGCGATAAGCAAAAATACACTCGCCTGTAGGGTGACAAGTAGTGGCATATTCTATGAAATCGTCCCCTTCATAAAAGCCTTCTTTCTCATAAAGTTTGGTACTTTGCTCATTTAAATATGGGGCTAAGTTGTGCCATTCCTTTTGGTAAGCATTGATTTCCTCAATCTCAAGTGGTGCACCTCTGTTGCCTTCAATACAACAAGCGCCTTTGCATTTACTTAAATTGCAAACAAAATTGGTGTCAAAAATCTCTGTGGAAATAAGCGTATCTCCAAGCTCAATGATCATTTTCTGCTGAGATATTTTTGATAACCATCACGTTCCAGTTGAGTGGCTTTTTCTAAAACAACTTCTTCAAGTTTACTAGAGAATTTTGAAAGATTACTAGCGATTTTTGAATTATTAATAGCTAAAATTTTAGCAGCAAATAAACCTGCATTTTTAGCCCCATCTATTGACATTGTTGCTACCGGAACACCAGGGGGCATTTGAACAATACTGTATAGTGCATCAATTCCACTCAATACATTTAATCTTATTGGAACGCCAATAACAGGAAGTTCTGTTAAACTAGCCGTCATTCCGGGTAAATGTGCCGCACCACCTGCACCAGCAATGATGCATTTGTGGCCATTTTTTTTTGCATTTTGTGCTTCAGTAAACATGCGTTTTGGTGTGCGGTGAGCACTTACAATACTTATTTTAAAACTTATGCCTAACTCTTCAAGTATTACTGCGGCCTCTTTCATAACAGGTAAGTCGCTGTCTGAACCCATAATTATTAATACATCTGCCATATTCTTTTATAATAAATTTCTCTTTTTGTTAATTTCTATAACGCTTTCATTCCAATGTTGTTTTGTACAAAGGTAGCCTTTTCTTTTACTTCTTGTGTTGTTTTACCCAATACAGTTATGTGACCCATTTTGCGGTGCGGTTTACTTGAACTTTTGTTATACAAATGAATGTATATACCCTCTGTTGAAAGTAATTGATCTAAGCCTGTTAACTCGTATTTCCCATTAATACCCTCAGCACCTAGTAAATTTAGCATTGCCGCCGGTTGAATAAGTTGGGTAGACCCTAATGGCATTTTCAGTAAAATACGATTTAACTGTTCATACTGACTGGTATAACATGCTTCTATTGTGTGATGTCCACTGTTGTGCGGTCGTGGAGCAATTTCATTGACATACAATTCATTGTTTTTGTCTAAAAACATTTCAATAGCAAAAAGACCAACCCCATTTAATTTTTCAACACATTTTATAGCTAAATCTTTTGCCTTTTGTTCTATCTCCTCAGAAATATTGGCTGGTGAAAATAAAAACTCAACCAAATTAGTCTTAGGATTGAATTCCATTTCTACGGAAGGAAAAGTGTCAATTTCTCCCTGTTCATTTCGAGCAACAATAATGGCAATTTCAATTGCATTGGGAACAAAAGCTTCAATAACACAAGGTTCATCAAACGGAATACACATCGGATTATTGGCGATTTCTTGTTTAGAAAGTAACTCAACCCCCTTGCCGTCGTATCCACCCTTACGTAATTTTACAGCAACCTTTTCGCTGTTAAAGTTCTTTACTTTTTCAGCACAATCTGCTCTATTGTCTGCCAATGAATAAGGCGCAGTTGCAATTTGATGAGTGCTAAAAAAATCTTTTTGTAAGCCTTTGTCTTGAATAATTTGCAACAACTGTGGAGATGGAATGATGCGTTTACCTGAAGCTTCTAATTCAAGTAAAGTTTGGGTGTCAATATGTTCTATCTCGTAAGTGATTACATCACAGCGTTCTGCCAATTGTTTTATTTTTTCAGAATCATACAAATGACCCACAATATGTTCGTTTGCAATTTGTTGTGCAGGTGCATTGTCGGTTTCTAGTATTGTGTAATGAATATTCCATGGTTTCCCAGCCTCAATGAGCATTTTGCCCAACTGACCACCACCTATAATTCCGATTTTAATTGTTGAAGGAAGCATTTTAATGTGCCTGCAAAAATAGTAATTTATCACTCAGTATCAATTCTTCTATGTAATTCTTTCCATAGATATTCTCAAATGAGTCAATTTTTTGAGTGTTAAAGTAGTTGTAAAAGGATTTTTTTTCTTTTTGGTCTATCATTCCCGCCCTTGTCCACTTGTTATTTTTTATTCCTACATCAGTAAATACCCGTTTCCCTTTTTTCATGGCTATATACAATGTGCCCGATTGAATAGTGTCATGTTTGATGAAATCAATGGGATAATTAAACCCTTTTTTATATAAAATTTGATTTTGAATAAGTGGCTGATTGCTCCAAATAAAAAGGTCCTTGGGGTGTTCCAAAGTTAGTTTAACTTGAGTTTGGGAGTTGTTGGTGTTGAATACATAATGTATAAGTACCCCAAAAGTAAAGTTCCATACAAACAATACAGAGACACAATATTTTAGCAGCCCTTGTGCCTGAATTTGGAATTTGGAAACCAAAATAGCAATAATGAGAAAAGGCAACATAACCATAAACTCAATATTACCATCGGATAAAAAAGCAAAAAGTAAGTGAAAAATAAAAGCCAAAATAAGGCCCCATTTTACATGTGGAAATACTGTAGAGGTTTTAGTGAATTGATAAGAAGAGCGGTTCGACCATGTTTTTACGCCAAAATAAAAAGCAAGTAAAATTAGAAAAATAAAGAATTCAAAATAAGTGACAATGAAAATCATCATTTCGCCATGTAACTGTAAAAAAGTTCGGAAAAAATTTACAAATGTCAGAATAAACGAAATTGGTTTTACTTGAATTGAAGCATGTCCTCCCTGATATTCGCCCAATATATAAGTTAAAAAAGAGTCCTGTGTAGAGTGTGTCAAAAACACCAAAACATAGACAATAGGAATGATAGCAAAGGGGATTGTAAATTTTAATTTTTCTTTGACTGATGAATCGGAAAAATAAAGCCCAAATACAAAGGCCAAACTCCACCACAAATGGACTTGATGGAACAAAATACTAAGAGCGGCAAATAATCCTGACAACAGCCATTTTGATTTGTTAAAGTAGAGGTTGGTAGAGAGTAAAGAGAGAAATAAAGGAATGATATAGGTTTCAGCTTCTATGGAATAACGCCAAAATCCGAAACAAACTCCACAGAGTAAACTCAGTAATAGTGCTTGATTTTTTGGGGAATTAAGTTTAAGAAAAATAGAATAGATGCAAAATAAAGAAGCAGTGGCAACAAGGCTATTCAATACATTTAGACTACTTATGGCTTCAATTTGCGGAATAAAAAACGAGATTATTTGATGCCAAATAAAGCCTGTGAAATTGTAAAGAAGGTGATGATTCATCAATAAATCTTCTTGATGTTTTACGCATGCCGCATAATACCAAGCATCAATATGAGGATTAGGATTGGGGAATAATATATAGAGTAAGCCAAGTCCTAAAAACCACCAAAATATCGGTATGGAAACAGATTTAAAGATTTTGTGACAATATTTGATTGTTTAACTTATGTTTTACGTTAGAGATAGTTACAATAAGATTGCTATTGTCTTCCACGCCATTGCCAATAACAAGTAAGTCGGCACCGGCATTATAGGCATCCACAGCATTTTGGGCGTTTTTAATACCACCACCAATAACAAGAGGGATTTGAGTGTGTTTTTTTACTTTTTGGATAAGTTCCGCCGGTATTGCATTCAATGCGCCGCTGCCTGCATCCATGTAGGTGCATTTAAAACCAAGAAGTTGTCCTGCTAGGGCAGTCGCGGTTGCAATATCGGGTTTGTCGGAAGGGATGGGTTTGGTATTACTAATATAAGAAACACTGGTTTCGCGACCTCCATCAATAAGAATGTATGCTGTGGGTACCACATCCAAATTACTTTGAATTAATAATGGGGCTGCATTGATGTGTTTGCCAATCAAATATTCTGGATTTCTGCCACTTAGCAAAGATAGAAATAGAATACCATCTGCTTCGGGGGCAATCATCATTTCATTTCCAGGAAATAAATAAACAAAACCAGAATAATGTTGTTTAATACTCAGGATGGTATTTTGTAAATTACTACTGCTCAAAAGGCTACCACCTACTAGAATAAAATCCACCTGATTTTGCTCACAAAGTTGTGCAATATTTGAGACACTTTCGTTGTTTTTGTCAGGGTCTATCAACACTGCAAGCGCTTTTTTGTGGTCGATTTGACAAGTTATTAGTTTTGTTGTAAATTGGGACATGAAAACTTATAGAAGTTATTAAATACGGAGGGTAAAAGTAACACATTTTTTTTAAAAACAAGTAAAAATACTCTTAATTTTTGTTTTCAACATAGCAAAAATAACATCAGTAAAGGGTTTTGCAATTTATGTGGAAAAGTCCATTTTAAATTGTCCATTGAATAAGATTAGTTTTGAAGGACTTCTTTGCAGAAAATGCATCGAAGTCTTTTTAATTTAAAACCAATAGATTACAAAAAATAAACCACTAGCGTATGCAGCAAAACCTTGACCAAATGAAAAAAGGCCTCAAATTTGAGAGGCTAAACACAAAAGAGGGCGTTTCCCCTTTTGACTTATTCCAATACGAATACCGTACATCGGCCATTAAGAATCCAAATGGTGATGTGGTGTTTGAAATGAAAAATGTAGAAGTGCCTGCTTCATGGAGTCAGGTGGCTACAGATATTCTAGCACAAAAGTATTTTAGAAAAGCAGGTGTGCCATTAGAAGATGGTTCACTAGGAAGTGAGACTAGTGTGAAACAAGTGGCTCATCGTTTGGCTGATTGCTGGAGACAATGGGGTGAAAAACACAATTACTTTGCTTCAGCTAATGATGCTCAAGTGTTTTATGAAGAATTGGTTTTCTCTATAATAGCTCAACAATCTGCACCTAATTCTCCTCAATGGTTTAACACAGGTTTACATTCTGCATATGGTATTACAGGTAATCCTCAAGGACATTATTACGTAGATCCTGATACTGAGAAATTAATGCGTTCAACTTCTGCATACGAACGCCCTCAGCCTCATGCATGTTTTATTTTATCTGTTGATGATGATTTGGTAAACGAAGGTGGTATCATGGATTTATGGGTTCGTGAAGCACGTATTTTTAAATATGGTTCTGGTGTGGGTACCAATTTCTCTAGAATTAGAGGTAATGGTGAAAAATTATCAGGAGGAGGAACGTCTTCTGGTTTAATGTCATTCTTGAAAATAGGTGACAGAGCTGCTGGTGCAATCAAATCTGGTGGAACAACAAGAAGAGCTGCTAAAATGGTTTGTCTAGATTTAGACCATCCTGAGATAATGTCTTTCGTTAATTGGAAGAAAGAAGAAGAGAAAAAAGTAGCTGCCTTAATTGATGCAGGTTACCCAAGCGATTATGAAGGTGAAGCATACGCAACAGTGTCTGGTCAAAATTCAAATAACTCAGTTCGTATTCCTAATAAATTTTTTGAAGCACTAAAACAAGACACTAACTGGCAGTTGGTAGGTCGTGCAAAAGGAAATGTAATGAAAGAAATTCCTTCAAGAGAAGTATGGGATGCAATTGGCGATGCTGCTTGGGCATGTGCTGACCCAGGAGTGCAATACGACGATACTATCAATGAATGGCATACTTGCCCAGAAGGCGGTCGTATCAATGCTTCTAACCCTTGTTCTGAATACATGTTCTTAGATAATACTGCTTGTAATTTGGCTTCTTTAAACTTAATGAAGTTTTTTGATGCTGATAAATTGGAGTTTGATATCGCTTCTTATGAATATGCGATTCGTTTGTGGACTGTAGTTTTGGAGGTGTCTGTATTAATGGCTCAATTCCCAAGTAAAGAAGTAGCTCAATTGAGTTACGAATACCGTACTCTAGGTCTTGGATATGCTAACTTAGGGGCTTTATTAATGGTGTCTGGTATTCCTTATGACAGTCCAAAAGCTTCTGCTATCTGTGGTTCATTGACTGCAATATTAACAGGACAATCATACGCTACAAGTGCTGAAATGGCCGCTGTAAAAGGGTCGTTCAAAATGTATGATAAAAACAAAAAACACATGTTACGCGTAATCCGTAACCACCGCTATGCAGCCTACAATACACCATTGGCTTACGAAGGATTAAGTATTCCTGCAGTAGGTATCGATCCTCAATACTGCCCTGAAGATTTATTGAGATCAGCTTGTAATGCATGGGACAAAGCTTTAATGCTAGGTGAAAAATTTGGTTACCGCAATGCCCAATCTACAGTAATAGCTCCTACAGGAACTATTGGATTAGTGATGGATTGTGATACGACTGGTATCGAGCCTGATTTCGCACTTGTTAAATTTAAAAAATTAAGTGGTGGTGGTTATTTTAAAATCATCAACCAAGCAGTTCCTTCTGCCCTTAAAACATTAGGTTACACTCAAGAAGAGTCTGATGCAATTATCAATTATGCTAAAGGACACGCCACTTTAAAAGGTGCTCCATTTGTCAATCATGAAACATTGATGGCAAAAGGATTTTCTGCAGAAGATATTCAAGTAGTAGAAGCTCAATTGGAACGTGCTTTCGATATTGACTTCGTATTTAATATTGCCACTTTAGGTGAAACAATGTTGCAAAAATTAGGATTTACGCCGGCTCAATACAATGACGTTAACTTTAATTTGTTACACGCTTTAGGCTTTAAATATGCAGATATTGAAAAAGCGAATGAATTCGTAACAGGAACAATGTCTATAGAAGGTGCTCCTTACTTAAAAGAAGAACACTATCCTGTGTTTGATACTGCTAATAAATGTGGTAAAAACGGAACCCGTTTCTTACATGCTCATTCTCATATTCGTATGATGGCAGCAGCACAACCATTCATTTCTGGAGCTATTTCAAAAACAATCAACTTGCCAAACGAAGCTTCAGTAGAAGATATCAAATCATGCTACGAACTAAGTTGGAAATTAGGTATCAAAGCAAATGCACTATACAGAGATGGTTGTAAATTGTCTCAACCATTGTCAAACAAATCTGACAAAAAAGTAGATGTAACCGAAGATGCTGTAAGCGACCAAGTAGACGTGGTAGAAAAAGCAGTTGGTATCAATGCCACAACTAGAGTTGAAGATTTAACGCCAGAAATAGTTTTAGAAGCAGCTCGATTGATTATCAACAGTAGCAATAACCCATCTTTCAAACAACAATTATCCAATATTGCGACTCGTAAAGTATTGCCAAACAAACGCAAAGGCTTTACTCAAAAATCTAAAATTGATGGTAATACAGTATTTGTGAGAACAGGTGAATACGAAGATGGAACATTAGGTGAAATATTTGTAGATATGCACAAAGAAGGCGCTAGTTTCCGTTCATTAATGAACTGTTTTGCTATCGCAGTTTCAATTGGTCTTCAATATGGTGTTCCATTGGAAGAGTATTATGATAAATTTACATTCAGCAGATTTGAACCAAGCGGAATGGTAGAAGGTCATGACAACATCAAATCATCAACTTCTGTTGTAGATTTTATCTTCAGATTATTAGGATTCGAATACCTAAACAGACAAGAACAATTGCATATTAAACCAAAAATTGTAGATGAAATCAGCCCGATTGATGCTTCATACAACTTGGCGCAAAATGAAATTCAAATGACTACAACTTCTTCAATTACTGAAACTAACTTGTCTTCAGTAGTAAAAAAAGAAGTGAAACAAGCGGTTAAAGCCAATTTGCCACCAAGCATGGGTGATGCACCTGCATGCAAAAGCTGTGGTAATATTACAGTTCGCTCAGGCACATGTTACACTTGCTTAACTTGTGGAACTACAAGCGGTTGTAGTTAATAGATGATTGAAAACTTGATATTAAAAAGGGAACCAATTTGGTTCCCTTTTTAATTGAATATGATTTACTAAATATAATATAATTTTTATTTTAAGGAGATAACTCCCTCATTAGCTATACTATCAATCCAGCCGATTCTTTAAATAACCAATACAATACTATTGAAACCAAAGTTATAAATAACATCGCAATGGGAACAACCCATGTTTTTTTGTTGCCGTATAATGTGGCTAATCCCAAATAAATAAGCAATAGTGGCCAAAACTTTAAAACCACATTCCAATTGATGTTCAATAAATCGAAATTGCGAAGTAATAAAACCACGCCAAGTATCGATAATAAAAGTCCCGCTGTAAAATTCTGATTTTTCATATTAATTGTTTTTATATTTCTTTTTGTTGAATAGTAATCCTAAACCAATCATGATGATTATTACGGGCCATAACTTTTGTATTTTTAAATAAGGAATTAAATTATTTAATAACAATAATACCCCACCAGAAATTAATAATAACCCAAATACCAAGCTAGTACTGTCTGTAGATTGTATTTCATTGATTTGGTTTCCCGCATCTGAAGCATTGATTGTTTCTGTATAAATAGTCTCGCTTTTTGTTGCAATTGGTTCAGAGGGAAGCACTATCCACAAAATAATATAGATAAAAATACTGCTTCCACCAGCAAAGAGTAATGCCAAGAATGCAAATCTAAATAAAATAGGGTTTGAATTGAAATATTGACCTAAGCCACTGCATATTCCTGCAATAACTTTATCGTCTTTTTTACGCCATAATTTTTGTGGATTCATAACACAAACATACTAAAGCCTTGGTTTAATTATTAAAATTGATGAAAAAAATCGATAAAAACTTAATAATCAACTTTAAAAGAAATGCTATTATTTTTTTGCAAGCCGCTTCTATTTAATAGTTTGATATTATTTTTGTGCCATCATGTCGAAACAAATCATAGAATGTGTGCCTAACTTTAGTGAAGGGCAAAATCCTGAAATAATCAATCAAATTACCCAAGCAATAGAGAGCGTAGAAGGTGTAAAATTATTGCACGTTGATATGGGTAAAGCGACTAACAGAACAGTTGTTACTTTTGCCGGTTCTCCACTACAGGTAGTTGAAGCTGCTTTCCTTGGTATTCAAAAAGCTGCCGAATTAATTGACATGAGAACACACAAAGGTGAACATCCTCGCATGGGTGCAACTGATGTTTGTCCGTTTGTACCTGTTTCGGGAATAAGCATGGAAGAGTGTGCCAAATGGGCCATTGTTTTAGCCGAAAAAGTTGGAAATGAACTAAAAATACCTGTTTATTTATATGAAGAGGCTCAACCGAATAAAAACCGTTCTAACTTGTCAGTGATTCGTGGAGGAGAATATGAGGGATTTGCCGAAAAAATAAAACTTCCTGAATGGAAACCTGATTTTGGGCCTAGTGAGTTGCCTGCCAAACATGGCGCAACCGTTATTGGTGCTCGCGATTTTTTGATAGCTTACAATGTGAATTTAAATACCAAATCTACCCGTATTGCCAACAGAATTGCGTTTGATGTAAGAGAAGCAGGAAGGGTGAAAAGAGAAGGAAATCCTTATTCAGGTAAAGTGGTGAAAGATGAAAATGGAGAAGATGTAAGAATTCCGGGGACATTAAAATCAGTAAAAGCTATTGGTTGGTATATCGAAGAGTATGGTTTAGCGCAAATAAGCATGAACTTAACCAATTACAAAATTACATCGGTCCACAAAGCTTTTGATGAGGTTTGCGCTAAAGCCAATGAGCGTGGTGTAAGAGTTACAGGAAGTGAATTGGTAGGATTAGTTCCATTACAACCCCTGTTAGAGGCTGGTAAATATTACTTAGAAAAACAAGGCAGAAGTGTTGGGGTAAGCGAAGAAGAATTGATTCATATAGCAGTTGAATCTTTGGGGCTCAACCAATTAAGTCCTTTCAATCCGCAAGAACGAATTATTGAATACGTTTTACAGCAACAAAACAAGACCGCCCTTATCGATTTAACAATCAAACAATTTGCCAACGAAACGGCAAGCGAAAGTCCTGCTCCGGGAGGTGGGTCAGTAAGTGCATTGTGTGGAACGATAGGCATCAGTTTAGGGGCTATGGTAGCCAATTTAAGTGCAGATAAAAGAGGTTGGGAGCATCGTACCGCTGAATTCTCTGTTTGGGCAGAAAAAGCGCAAGCATTGAAACAGCAATTGTTGACTTTTATTGATGAAGATACTCAGGCATTTAATGCAATAATGTCTGCGATGCAATTACCAAAATCAACTGAAGAGGAAAAAAATAGTCGAAAAGCTGCAATTGAAAATGCATCAGTTTACGCAACTGAAGTACCATTAAAAACCATGAAAGTAGCTTTTCAATGTGTTGACATTCTTCGTCAAATGGTGGAACAAGGCAATCAGAACAGTATAACCGACGCAGGTGTAGGCTTATTGTGCATTAAAACCGCAGTAAGAGGGGCTTATTTTAATGTCATGATTAATGCCAAGGGTTTGTCTAACAAACAACAAGCTGCTGCTTTTGCCGAAGAAGCAAAACAATTGTTAAAGGAAAATCATACTCAAATAGATGCCATACTTCAACGTGTTGAAGAGGCCATAGCTTTTTAGAATCAACAATGGACATTGAGCAATTTAGAAACTATTGCCTTTCCAAACCTGGAGTAACAGAGGAATGTCCTTTTGGTCCTGATATATTAGTCTTCAAAGTGATGGGCAAAGTATTTACATTGTGTAGTTTAAACGATTTTCAAAGCATCAATTTAAAATGCAATCCCGAAAAAGCCATTGAATTAAGAGAAGAATATCCACAAATAAAACCAGGATACCACATGAACAAAACCCATTGGAATACGGTTTACATCGAGGGTTTATCATCCACATTATTAAAAGAACTAATAGACCACAGCTATGAATTGGTAAAAGCCAAGTTGACTCAAAAAGAAACATTAGTATTAGCAGAATTAGAAAAACAATAGAAAATTTAAAAAATAAGCGTAAAATTGAAGCATTAAGAATTTAACAGTTAGAGATATAAAATATATAAAACAATAAGAATTAAAAAGATATGAAAAAAGCATTTTTATTTCCGGGTCAAGGAGCACAATTTGTAGGGATGGGAAAAGATTTATACGATCAACATCCAGAAGCTAAAGCTTTGTTTGAAAAAGCAAACGAGATATTAGGTTTCCGTATTACAGATGAAATGTTTAACGGAACAGATGAGGGTTTAAAACAAACCAATATTACACAACCAGCCATTTTTTTACATTCAGTTATCGCAGCCAAATGTTTGGGAAATAATTTTGCTCCCGACATGGTTGCAGGTCACAGTTTAGGTGAATTTTCGGCTTTGGTTGCCAATGGAACCCTTACTTTTGAGGATGGTTTAAAATTGGTGTATCAACGTGCTATGGCTATGCAAGAGGCTTGTCAATTGAAACCTAGCACAATGGCGGCTGTGTTGGGATTGGAGGATAGTAAAGTTGAAGAAATTTGTGCTTCTATTACAAGCGGTATTGTAGTGCCTGCTAATTATAACTGTCCAGGACAATTGGTTATTTCAGGGGAAATTGAAGCAGTGAATGAAGCTTGCGAAAAACTTAAGGCAGCTGGAGCAAAACGTGCTTTAGTGTTACAAGTTGGAGGCGCATTTCATTCGCCTTTAATGAAACCTGCTGAAGAAAAATTAGCTATTGCCATACAAAATACAAAATTCAGTCAAGGCTCTTGTCCTATTTATCAAAATGTGACAGCTCAAGCTGAAGTAGATCCAGAACAAATAAAAGCTAACCTATTAAAACAACTGACTGCTCCCGTAAAATGGACGCAATGTGTTCAAGCTATGGTAACAGATGGGGCGGTGCGTTTTGAAGAATGTGGTCCTGGAAAAGTGTTACAAGGCTTGGTTAAGAAAATAGCGCCAAGCTCTGAAATTGCTTAATCTTCTTCTACAATATTAGCGTCTCTTTGTAAAGATTTAATCACTCTTTTTTTGGTGTATTTATTTCTGATGATGATGTAAGTGCTACACAAGCCTACTACCACTATAAACAAGATGCTCAGTTGGGCAGAAAGTTTGTTTTGAAGGGGTAACGAAATAACAATAATCGAGATAAATGCTTGAACCATCGCATAAATAATAGAAATATTAACATGCTTGTATTTGCCTACATGGACTAGTTTTTTGAATAAGAAATCTCTGTGAGGCACAAATATGTTTTCTCTTAAAAGCAGTTTGAAAATAATGGTAAGCGCCGCATCTATTCCTATAACAACAAACAATAGAAGGTAGGCATAATTACCTGTCGCAAATATTAAATTGACCATCAGGTAAAAAATAACAAATGCAATAGAAATACTGCCTACATCTCCAGCAAATGCAACGGCTTTGTTCCTTAAATTAAAAAATAAAAAGATAGAAACACCAATGATTAATGTGTATATAAATTCGTTGGCAATAAAGGTGATTTCATGCCCGGTAGCGTCATAAGTATGATTGTTCAACCACCAAAAACTGACCAAAATAACCAAGGAATTTAAACCTAACATACCATTAATGCCATCCATAAAGTTGAAAGCATTTAATACACCTATACCAAAAATAACAGCGGCAATAATCAAAGGTAGTTTATCGGATGTAAGGTAATCAAAAGGAAGGTCAATGGCTAATAAAATGAGTGCAAAAAGTTGAAAAATAAGCCTGATAAAGTGTTTTACAAAAACTATGTCATCTATAAAACTGATGGTTGCCATCATTACCAAGCCAATAATAAAGTAGGGGCTTAGTGTGTATGGAAATACAACGCTAAACAAAAACAAGCCCAATAAAACAAAAATACCGTATCCTGTAATGGTTCTATTGATGTGTGAACTTCTGCCAACTGGATGGTCGTATAGATTAAGTTTAGCAGCTACTTTTAAATAAGCAAAAGCCATTATTAACATGCCAAGTGGGGCTATTAAAAAATAGTATAGTTTTAACATATAATTGATTGAGAGTTACGGATTATGATTGATACATTTTTTCAATCCATTGACTGTATCTTTCTTCTATAACTTTTCTTTTTTGTTTGAGTGTTACGGTGAGTTCTCCACTTTCAATACTGAAAGGATTCCTTTTAATAATGAAACTTCTAATACGCGCGTAGTTAGAAAGGTGCAAAGATAGCTTTTTTATGTCCTCTTCAATCCATTTTTTTAATTGTTCATCTTCAATAATATCATCGTCACCATTGAAGTTCATGTTGTTTAAACCTACGAAATCTTTTAATTTTTCTTCTTTAGGGATAATAATGGCTGTTACGTATTCTCTTTGGTCACCTATAATAAAGATTTGCTCTATTTTATCACTCTGTAAATAAGTATTTTCGATAGGTGTAGGATAAATATTTTTACCCAAACTGGTTTTAAGCATGTTTTTATATCGGTCTGTAATTTTAATATAACCTTTATAAAACTTACCAATATCGCCTGTATGAAACCAACCTTCTTCGTCCATAACTAATGCTGTTTCTTTAGGATTGTTGTAGTATCCTAACATAATATTTGGACCTTTACACAATATTTCTCCCTCTTCACATTCAAAATCTTCTTTGAAACTATCATAAGTTTGGATAGTAATTATTTCTTTGGTTTCTATATTTTGGATAGCCAATTGTTGTCTTGGTGCTACTCTTCCGCTTGTGCCGTGAATTTGTCTGTGAAATTCGTTTAATGTAACAAATGGAGACGTTTCAGTGAGTCCGTAACCTTGTTGACAACGGATACCCACATTTCCAAAAAATTCACCAATATGTTGTGGCAATGCACCACCACCTGAAACCAATAGTTTCAATCTGCCACCCAACTTTGCTTTTATCTTACTGAACACTAATTTCTCGGCAATACTGTGTTTTAGTTTTAACAAAGGTCCAATGGATTTCTTATTCTCGGTATTTAAACGAACTTGTTCACCTACAGACAAACACCAATTAAATATTTTCAGTGTAAGTCCACCTTTTGCTTCTGCATTTCCTCTGATTCTACCTTCCAAACGTTCCAACAAACGAGGAACACAGGTCATAATAGAAGGTTGAGCTTCCATAAAGTTTTGAGCAACTTTTTCTATGCTTTCAGCAAAAGCTATTTGAGCGCCAATATAAGTTGGTATGTAGTATCCAGCCATTCTTTCATAAACGTGACTTAATGGTAAAAAGGATAAAAAACGGTCGCTACTGTTGATACTTGGACACAATTCATAAGCGTCATAACAGTTACTCATAAAGTTGTAATGACTCAACATGGTCCCTTTAGGAACTCCTGTAGTTCCGCTGGTATATATTAATGCCGCCAAATCATTGTGTTGAATGGTAGGTAAAATGGCCTCAATTTCAGTTTTATAAGTAGAGACTAATTTTTTGGCTTCTTCTTTAAGATGTTGAACCGTTATATATTTTTCTTGATTGGCAAATTTATCGTCAAATGCCAAAAAAACATGCTGAATGTCAGGGCATTTTTGTTCAACTTTTAAGAATTTTTTGAATAAAAATGGATTGCCTAATAATACCGCTTTACTGTTGCTATCATTAAGGATAAATGCGGTTTCCTCTGGTGTTAGGGTTGGGTAAATAGAAACATTAACAGCCCCTATTTTCTGTAAAGCTTGGTCAAGGTATATAAATTCAGGACAATTGTCTAAACAAATAGCAACTTTGTCGTTTTTACGAATGCCAATGTGATAAAGATAACTGGCCCAAAGTTCAATATTTTCGAGGGCTGTTTGGTAAGTGATTGACTCATATTCTTTACCGTTTTTTTCCATAAGGAAAACATGGTCAGGCTTGTGGATGTTATTTGCAGAGTTTAGAAAGAATTCGTGGAGTGAACCAAAATTTGGATCTTTTACTGTCATAATGTTTTGGGTATTATTTTGCGAAGTTATTAGAAAATATTTCTTTTACAAGGATATTTAAATCAAATTGCCAATTATAATTTGTGGCATAAATAAGGTTTAGATGGTTAATATGTTGATTGTCTTTATTTATATTAGTCAAGTGTTCGCCAACTTTAAAAACTCCAGGTTTTAGCAAGGGTAGTTTTTTAATATCTACATTGGGGTGGTAGCCAACCCAAGTTTTTTTGCCTATTAAACAAGCCATCCAATTGATATAGATAAGTCGGAATGTTTTTAAATTCCAAAGTATAAAAAGTGCAGAAGGAATTAATAGGAAGCAAATAATCAAATCGAACATTCTTTTTTTGTTTCGTGTCTCTTGATTGTTAAGTGCAGGCGTAATATCCACACTGTAAAATTCGCCACTTGTGTTTTTGGAATTGCTCCCAATAATAAATTCACCTTTCTCAGGCATTATTTTAAACTTTACATGGTTATTGTTACTGTTACTCATCATCTCCATTATTTCTGTACCCGGAATGTCTTTGGCACAAAATATAATTTCATTGATTTGATATAAATCTATCAAATCATTCAAATGTTCCGAATGTCCCATCCAATCGCCCGTTGTGTTTGATGATTTGGGACGAATAAATCCGATGAGTTTAAAACGGTTGGGATACAATATCAATATTTGTTTGACTCTTTCACATTCTTCAGGTTCGCCAATAATAACCACTTGTGACAGTTGACTGGTATTGGTATTCAAATGTTTGTATTTTAAGAAATGAAAAACCAAGCGGTTGAATAAGCTGATTAGAAAAGCCAATGTTGCGCCCAAAACAATCAATGCCCTAGAAAATCTCATGTTTTCGGGAAGTAATGCATAGGCAGTCAGTAAAGTAACAGAACCTAAAATAATACCTCGCGATGATTTAGATAAATCAAACTTGTATTGATAACCCCCGCTAATATAAATGCCGCCTATCCAAAAAAGGCAATAAATAGGGACATGTAAATACAAATAGTGGTCGGGATAAAATCCTCCAATCACAAACTTATTGTAATGTTCCCAATATCTAGTAATACCAACATAAGCCAAATAGGTGAGTATGTAATCTGCTGCCACCAATTTCAATTGACTAAATGTACGATTGATAAGGGCGATAATTGCTCTTAAAAAGATAGCTAAATTAATACAAACCGAAAACCACCATCCTTGTTGTTTACTAAAGTGTTTCTTTGCAAATTTGGCCATGGCTTGGTAAAAAATTTTCACATAATTGACGCTGTGTTTTTTGGTGCTTTCCCCTTTGTAATGAATGATAGTGGTTTCCGAAAAATAAGCATTTTTGTAGCCTGCTTTTTGAATGCGATAGCTCAAGTCAATGTCTTCGCCATACATAAAAAAACTTTCATCAAAATAACCAACTTCATCCAAAACCTTTTTCTTAATCATCATAAAAGCACCACTCAATACATCCACTTCATGGTTTTCAAATTCGTTGAGGTAGCTTAGGTGATACGCGCCGAATCTTTTTGAATTTGGAAAAAGTTTCGCCAGTCCACTCATTTTGTAAAAGGCAACCATTGGCGTTGGTAAACCCCTTTTAGATTCTGGCAAAAAGGTTCCTCTGCCATCTATCATCCTTACTCCCAAAGCACCAACATCTATGTGTGTAAGTAAATATTGATGTGTTTTGCTTAAGCTGTCTTCACTTAAAACAGTGTCTGGATTTAGTATTAATACATGTTGACCTTTGGCTATTTCTATTCCTTGGTTATTTGCTCTGCTAAACCCAACATTTTCTTGATTGTCAATTAATATAACATCCTTGAAACGCCTGCGAATCATGTTGCAAGATTCATCAGCAGAATGATTGTCAACGACAATAATTTCGATGTTTAAATTGGACGCCGCTTTGTATACAGATAAAACGGTTTGTTCAAGCAAAGCTTGGACATTGTAATTCACTATTATGACCGAAATATCTACCAATGTTTTATTTGCAAATATATTATTTTAATACATTGCAAAAACAAAAGATTTCAAAAGCTCAAAGGATAGCAGATTCACTTACAAAAGTTGTTTCCAAGTGCCTTTAATTAAGTTATATTTGAGAGTAGAGGGGAGTGCTTTGAACCAATATTGACTTAAATGTGTGGCAAAGCTAGGTTGCATATAACAATTGATAGTACAGCCTTCACATGCCGCATGTCGACCTTCCATTTTTATTGCTTTTTGGATGTTTTTACTGGTCCATAATTCATACAAATTATTGCTAATTTTATGGTTCTCAAGTCCCAAATGATAACAAGGAAGCACCAATTCATTCTCAGGAGAAATAACCACCGTAGTGCTTCCCGCTTTACACACCGGTTGTGCAATGTGATTGCCGCCATTTTTTCTGAGTTCTATAAACCCTTGGTTCAAGTAAACGTACTTTTTTTTGCCCCAAACACTCAAAATGTCTAAATCTTCTTTGCTTAACTGCGCTCCCACTTCGTTGTATTCAAACACGGGATTAAGAATTAACATGAACTGATTGGGAAGGCAAAAACGGTTGTAAACTTCTTCTATTTCGTGAATATTGTGACTGAAAACAGTGAAGATAATGTCGGGCCTTTCGTTGAGTTGCTTAGCAACTTCGATTGATTCCAAGAATTTATCAAATAATTTAACACCACGGCTTTCATTGTGTGCGGCTTCATGGGGAGAATCTAAAGAAAAATGAAGCATGTCAATAAGCCCTTTTAATGATGTGGCCATTTTAGGATAAAGCAGTGCATTCGTTGTCACTGTTGTAATAAATCCTAACGATTTAGCGATGTTCAAAAAATCGGGTAATTGCCTGTGAAGGAGTGGTTCACCACCTGTAAAATCTATAACATTAACACCTAGCCTTTTCAGGTCTTTTAGGTTTTGAGTTACTTCTTCAATTGTTACGTATGGCGAAGGTTTTTCCCATATATCGCAAAATGAACATTTGGCATTACATCGGTAAGTGACATAATAATTGCACAATACTGGATGTTGGGTCAATGGAATATTCATCATCAATAAGCGCCCTCATATTTACGGATAAACCATTCTATGGTCAGTAAAACTAATATCAAAGCAAATATCCATTTTGAATGAATTAAATCTTCAATGGTTTTTTCAACTCTTTTTTTACCTGTGATATTGGTATTGTTTTTTATTGTTTTTGCCAATTCATCCAATTGATTGTTCTTGTAAAAATTGCCGTTATGTTTTTGTGAAAGGTCTCTTAATAATTGAAAATTTGCTTGGGTTTCCAATGATTCCAATTGAAGTGCATTCACTATGATTTTGCCACTTACCGTTTCAGTAATTCCATCAGCCTTTGCGGTGTAGTTGTAAAATCCTGAATTTAAAAAACCTAAATCAACTTGGTATTTGTTCTGTGCAGGTGTAAAGTTATATTGAAAGGATTTATTGGCGTTATTCTTAATGGTTAATTGAACGTTTTTGTTCACTATTGCTTCATAGTTTGCGTTGTATAATTCAGCATAAAATTTAATAGGTTCATCTTCATCGTATTTATTTTGATTGGGATAAGCCTTAAACTTACGTTTGTCCTCCTTATTAGTTAAAAATTGAATGGTTTTATTGATGATTTCATTGCTTGCATTGTGGTTTTCGTTCTCTTCATAATCGGACAATCGCCATTTCCAAAGGCCTTCACCGAACAAAAACGCCGTTTTTTCACCATTGCTACTATAAAAAGTTAACATAGGAATTGCCGTGTTTACACTTCCTATTTTTTGATAGGCCAAAGTGTATGATGGGTCAGCAGTTTCGTAAAAACCATAAGGCGACTTAAGTGGTGGAAATTTGCTAAGAGATTCAAAAGTATTGGTTTCTAATGTAAATAACTGAAAGTTTGTATTTGAAGTAACTTGACTTTCATTGTATCTGTTTTGATGCTTGGCTATTTTGGCCAATGGGGTAAGTTGATTCAGTTGGTCCACGTTAGTTTGAGTGCCAACAATACACCAAACAGGAATTTTGGCTTGTTTTATAGCATTCATTAATCCTTGCGAAGGGCTCGACTTAGAGGGAACTTGGTGTAAAATTAAGACACTGTATTGTGGCAAATCTTTTGGGTTAAATGAACCTAGGTCGGTACTTATAAGTTCATAGTTTTCTTGGGTTTTTACAGCTTCTTTTATTGCGCCAATATCAGGATGGGGGCCATCATATATCAAGGCAATTTTTTCTCTACCATCAATAACATCTACAAAAACATCTTGCCTATTGTTCTTTACTGTAAATTCATTTTCCACCGCTTGAACAGTTACTATCAGATGCTTAACGCCGGGGAGGTCGGCCGCTACATTGACACTTACCGTTTTGTAAAAATTAGTTTGATTAATGGAAGCCGTTTCAGTATGTAATGTTTTTCCATTAGAACTAACCGTAAGAACCGTATTTTTACCCTCACAACCGTTGGCTTGAATGGCAATTTCAACAGGAAATAAATTGTTCAAATAGGCAATGGCATTGGCATTTGCTTCTTTTATTTTCAAGTCTTTTTTTAATAAAGTATCACCCATGCCAATAGTGTATAAGTGAGTAGCGGTATTAAATGATTTGTACAAAGGGTTAATTCCTCGGTTAAAAAGTCCGTCGGATGCCAACACCACTGCACCAATATTTTGTCGGGTGTAAGTGTTATTTACATAATCAAACAATTGACTGATATGGGTCTTTTTTTGATTGAATTGAAAAGAGTCAGAAGGCGTAATTTCGCTTCCTAAAGTTAAGTATTCAACATCAAAATCGTTTCCCAATTGGTCTTTCAAATCCTTCCACTCATTCGTAAATCTAGTTTCATAATCAAGTTTCGAGGCGTTGTTTATCAAAGATTCCGATTGGTCAAGCACCAATAAAATTTTAGGTTTTTCGAGGGTCTTTTTTTTGTAAACAAACAAAGGCGAAAGGAGGAGAAAGCACAAAATAGTAACAACTAAAAAACGAAGAACAAAGAGTATCTTGTATAAAGTTGATTTTAAATGCGACTGATAAAGCAAAAATGCATAGCCCAATCCTGCTAGTAAACAGAACACGATAAACCACCAAGGTGCAGACAAAAGCAATTGCATTGGATGCAAATTTAATCCATTTGAGATAGATTAAAAAAGGTTAATCAATACTTATTTTAAAAGGATAGAAAATGTAAGAACACTTTAATGATATGGATTTAAACAAAAACATACTTTATTTTAGAAATTAAAACAATAAATCATTTACTTTGCTATTCACATATATGCAAACAAAAAAAGTCATAATCATTGGTGCCGGAATTGCCGGTATTGCAACAGCATTGAGGCTTAGGGCAAAGGGTTTTGAGGTCGAAGTATATGAGGCAAATGCCTATCCTGGTGGTAAGTTATCGGAACTACAATTGGGTCATTACCGTTTTGATGCTGGTCCATCATTGTTTACGATGCCCATGTTTGTCGATGAATTGTTTGAGCTGTATGGAGAAAACCCAAAACAGTATTTCAACTATATTAAATTAGATACTGCCTGTCACTATTTTTATCCTGATGGCACTCAGTTTAACTCGCCAAGTTCCGCCGAAGCATTCACGGAATTGGCACATCAAAAATTTGGTGAGGACAAAACTACCGTGACTCGTTTTTTAAATAAAAGTAAGTTCATGTACAATGTAACCCGACCTGTTTTTTTGGAAAAATCATTGCATAAGCTGAGTACTTATTTTTGCAAAACAGGCCTTATAGGTATTCTGAATTTGTGGCGTTTGAATATGTTGACGAGTATGAATATTAAAAATACGACAACCTTCAAAAGCAAGTATTTGGTGCAATTTTTCAATCGATATGCAACTTACAATGGCAGCAATCCTTATGTTGCGCCTGCTACACTAAATATTATCCCTCATTTGGAGTTTGGCTATGGCACATTCTTTCCCGTAAAAGGGATGCACAGTATTACCCAATCTTTGGTTGATTTGGCAGAAAGAAAAGGGGTTAAGTTTATATACAATGCCGCCGTTCAATCTATAGTAGTGGAGGGAAATAGGAGCAAAGGAATCATGTTGAATGGTCATTTTATTGCTGCCGATATTACTGTAAGTAACATGGATGTGTATCCAACTTACAAAAAATTAATGCCAACTGTTAAAACCCCTAGCAAAGTTAATAAGGTAGAATCCAGCAGTAGTGCCCTTATTTTTTATTGGGGAATACGCAAAGAGTTCTCCGAATTGGGATTGCACAACATCTTGTTTAGTAACGATTATCAAAAAGAATTTAACACCCTTTTTAATGAAAAATTGATAGACAATGACCCGACTATATACATTAACATAAGCTCAAAATGTAGGCAGGAAGATGCCCCACAAGGTTCGGAAAATTGGTTTGTAATGATTAATGTGCCTTGTAATGAAGGTCAAGATTGGGATGCGTTAATTAAAACAGCACGACAAAAGGTGATTTCAAAAATCAATAGCATGTTAAAGACAGATATTGAACCATTGATTGAAGAGGAACAGCTACTTGACCCAAGATTAATAGAATCCAAAACTTCAAGTTACAAAGGAGCACTCTATGGCAGTAGTAGTAATGCGCTTATGTCAGCATTTTTCAGACATGCCAATTTCAGTGGAAGTATTCGTGATTTGTATTTTTGTGGAGGCAGTGTTCATCCCGGAGGAGGAATACCATTGTGTCTGTTGAGTGCCAAAATTACAAGCAATTTGATTTTAGACAATTAACTTTTGGTCGTTTAACAATTAAATTAATCGAATGTAATTTTGATAAAAAAATAAACGGATTAGCTTTGACAAAATTTTTAAAAAGAAAATACAAGATGCGTAAATTGGTTTTATTTGGTGTTTTTTCACTCATGGTGAGCTCAATTAGAGCACAATCTTCTCCTTTTTTATTGAAAGATTGTATTGATTACGCTTGGAAAAATAACTTAGATGTGCAACAAGCGCTTTTAAGTGAAAGAAGTGTTGAGATAGGTGAACGCCAAAGTTACACCAGTTTGTTGCCTTCTCTTTCTGCAAGTGCAGGTCAGCACTATCAGTTTGGTAGAACCATTGACCGATTTACCAATACGTTTATCAATCAAACATTGCGCTCTAATAACATCGGTCTGAATGCTGGATTGACTGTTTTTAATGGATTTCAAAATTATAATAACATTAAGCAACAACAAACATTGAGAAAAGTATCTGCCGAAAATATAGAGAATATCAAGAACCAAGTGGCTATCAATGTTTCTTCTGCATACTTATTGGTTATTCAAAGTGTAGAACAAGTTAAAAATGCAGAAATGCAAGTGCAAACGACCCTACAAAACATTATAAGAGCTCAAAAAATGGTGGATGCGGGAGTTGCAGATTTAACGGTGTTACTAACCCAAAAGGCGCAACTTGCCAACGAGGAATTA
This sequence comes from Chitinophaga pinensis, assembly GCA_945871905.1. GTDB lineage: Bacteria > Bacteroidota > Bacteroidia > NS11-12g > UBA955 > JABMMZ01. Next base: position 83,753 of record CAMBXL010000003.1, on the reverse strand, counting down.
GCGATTATTAATGCCAATGCACAATATAATAATGCCATTCTTAGTCTTAAAATGTTGATGCAATACCCGTTTAGCGATCCATTTGAATTGTTGATGCCCGCCAATATTCAAACACTAATGGCACAAACAGGAACTGCAGATGATATATACAGAGCTGCTGTATCCAAATTGCCACAAGTAAGGGCGGCAGTATTACAAAAAGAAGCTGCAGATATTCAAATAAGAGTCAGTAAAAGCTTGTGGTCGCCAACGGTATCGTTGTACGGGTCGGTTAGTACCGTTTTTTCTGAAAACGCCAGAGAAATTACAGGTGTAAATATCAATGGAACTCAAGTAATTGGTGTCACTCAAAATGGGAATGAAAATGTGGTGCAACCTGTTTATTCATTTCAAACCAAAACCATTGATTTTAATAAACAATTGCGTGACAATATTGGTCAAAGTGCAGGCATAAGTTTAAGTTGGAATTTGTTCAATGGGTTTCAGTCGCAAAATCAAATTGCAAAATCAAAAATAAACAGTCAGGTGAGTGAACTGAATTTAAAAAGAGTGGAAAATTCATTGATGAATGAGATAAACTTAGCCTACAACAATTATTTAGCAGCTACCCAAAGGTATGCAGCTACCACGAAAAGTGTGGAAGCGCAGCAAAATAATTTGAATTACATTCAAAAAAGATACGAAGCAGGGGCAACCAATGTGTTTGAACTAACACAAGCCAAAAACAATTATAGTATGGCAACATCCAATGAAATACAAGCCAAATACGAAGTTGTATTTAGAGCACTTATTATAGAATTTTACAAAGGAAATCCAATCGCATTATAAAACAACCATGTCAACCAAAAAAATAATTATAGTTTTAGCAAGTATCAGTATTGTGCTAATAGTCGCAGTGCTTTTTGCTAAAAAAGATAAAAAAGGATTAAATATAGCTACAGACAAAGTAAGTCTTCAGAATATTGTGGAGGAAGTAACAGCAAGTGGTACTATATATCCTGAAAATGAAGTTAAAATTAGTCCCGATGTATCAGGAGAAATCATAGACTTGTACATCCAAGAGGGTGAACAAGTACAAAAAGGACAGTTATTAGCAAGAATAAATCCCGATATTTACCAAACACAGTTGGAACAAGCCAATGCAGGATTGAATAATGCCAAAGCCAATGCGGCTAATGTGCAAGCACAACTTACCCGAGTAAGAGCCAGTTTGGAATTACAAAAAAAGAATTTCGAAATGCAAAAGAAGTTATTTGAGGATAAGGTAATAAGTCAACAAGAATTTAATACAGCAGAGGCACAATATATGATGTCAAAAGCAGAGTATGAATCGGCAGAGAAACAGGTTTTGGCCTCGCAATACAACACGGCTTCAGTGCAAGCGAGTGTAAACCAAGCGGGTAAAAATTACAACCGAACCAATGTTATAGCCCCTACATCAGGCGTCATAACAGGTTTGGTAAGCAAAAGAGGTGAACGTGTGGTGGGTACAGCACAGATGGCAGGAACAGAAATGATGCGTATTTCCAACTTAAGTAGAATGGAAGTGCGTGTGGAAGTGAACGAAAATGATATTGTTAGAATACATGTGGGTGACAGCGCTGGAGTAGAGGTAAACGCCTTTCCCGGGAAAATGTTTAAGGGTATAGTGACACAAGTTGCCAATAGTTCAAAATCTTCAGGAGTGCAAATGAGTACCGACCAAGTAACAAAATACGAGGTGAAAGTGCTAATTTTAGAATCATCGTATCAACAATTGTTGGCGGAAAATAAAGGAAATTGGTTGTTCAGGCCCGGAATGTCCTCAACAGTTCATATTTATACCACTTACAAAAAACAGGTGACTGCCATAGATGTTAGCGCCATTACAATGAAAGAGAAAAAAGGAAACGCTACCGAAAAAGAGGAAGTGGTGTTTGTGTATGAAAATGGTATTGCCAAACAAAGAGTCGTGAAAACAGGCATTCAAGACACAAAATTTATACATGTCATAAGCGGATTGAAAAAGGGCGACGAGGTGATAGTAGCACCTTATGAAGCCATTAGTTTCAAACTCACCGATGGCATGAAAGTCAAAAAAACCGAAAGGGAATTGTTGTACAATAACGAAGACTAATTTCATCGGTTATTGGTTTCATGCTGTGCAGATTGATGTTTTTTTTGTCACTTATTAAATGCTATATTTCATCTTTTTTGCCCCCAAAAAGAAATAAATAGTCAAAGAGAAATTCTTGGAATTGCATCGGAATTAGAGGATGAAGGAACTAATGCTTTAATGAGTGATTACATTCGTGCTCAAGAAAAAACCATTTGGATGTTGACAGCCTACCTCAACAAGTAGTTTACTTAATGAGATGAATAACCCCGTTGATGGTTTTGCGGTCCGAAAATTCTTTTCTTTTACTGTCCAACTCTAGTATATAATAATAAATGCCACTTGTAAGCGGTTCGTTACTGTTATTCAAATAGCCGGTCCAACATTCAGTAGGCAATGTACCCTCAAATACCAAGATTCCCCAACGGTTGTATATCCAAATTTTGGCTTCATCGCACCCTGGGTTTAAACCGCCTATGGTATAACAATCATTCGTGTTGTCATTATTTGGTGTAAATACATTTGGAATCTTTATAGATTGTAAAGGGTCGTTGAAATACGGAATAATAGTGCTTTGCGTATCCGTACACCCTGACGTAGGGTGTGTTACTTTTAACAATACCTTAAAATAACCATCTTTGGTGTAAATATGAGTTGGATTGTCTGCTATTGATATGTTACTGCTGTCGCCAAAATCCCATTCAGGATTAGTCGCATTTTCCGATAAGTTTTTAAATATAAATTCATTGCTACAAACTTCGGTTTTGAATTCAAAGTCAGAATTAGGGGTTTCTTTAACCTCAATGAAAGTAGAGTCAAATTCAGAGACGTTACATGAAAAAGAATCTACAGCCAACAGTTTGACCTTAAATAAGCCTGGTTTGGTGTAAATATGGATTGGGTTTTTGCCTGTGTCTATAGGACTTCCATCTCCAAAATCCCAATAATATTGACGTGCAAGTATGCTTGTTTTTGTAAATTGGACAGGTAAAGGCAAACATCCTAATTTAGGAGTAGCATTAAACAATGCATCGATTGAATAGTTGATTTGAAAATCTATTTTAAAGGTAGCATTACTGCATCTAGGACTTAAATTGGTAGGGAAGGGAACATTAGAAGTTATTGGAAAATCTTGATTGCCTCCCACATCAGGACAACTAGCACAAACCGATTGATAAACAACCCCTCTTTTGTCAAACCTAGATGTGCCTCCATCAACATGGTCTTCTGTTTTGTCACCACCGTAATAGGTTGCATAAAGTAAATTAGAGGCATTTTTGTTTAAAACCAACAAGTAAAAATCTTTATTATCAGTATTAGGTTGTATGGCATTAGATGAAATAGGTAAACCAAATGTTGTCAAAGAGTGCAAACCATCATAGTCTATAGGACTACCCCAACCCGAAAAGTAAATATTGTCACATCTGTCTACTAAAAATGCAGATGGAGAAAGTTCGGGGTTGTTGTTCCTGTTACCAAATGTGGTAGCCAAATTAATAACAGCAATGTTGGGAGAATATCTAACTACAAATTGACTTTTTTTGTCAGAACCATAGGTGTTGGGGGTTCTGTTTATATCTCCATCTGTTTGACCTGCGGCATACACCTGACCATTCACATCTATGTCCAGAAAAAAGATTTGGTCGTAGGAAGGGGTCCCAAAATAGGTGCTATTAATGAGTTTGCCTTTTTGAGTTATTTTAGCAAGAAAACCATCGGCACGGCCGCCATTGTAGGCATTTTGGTGTCCGCTTACTGGAAACGCCATGGCATTACTAGCAGTACCTCCACCCAAGTATATAAATGTGTCATACATTCTAATTGAATACATGGCATCGTCATCGTTGCCGCCTAAATAGGTGCTAAATCTCAACTTTCTAATCAATGGATCAAAACTGAAAACACAACCATCTTGGAGCGAAGCACGCGAACTTTGTATGGCATTTCTAATAGGGAAATTGGCACTATAAGTGGTAGAAGCTACATAGATATTGTTACTTGAATCTACAATTACATCACCCCTAAAATCATCGGCATAGTTGAATCTTAAATCATTGCCATTAATGCCGTCAAAACCACTGCCACCAATATAAGAACCTCCCATCATTGTGCTTCCATTTTCACTAAGCTTAACAACAAAAATATCGGTTTGCCCATTGATGGTTTTGTCAAAAGCCGAGTCGTGAACCGGAAAATCATTAGAATAAGTGGTGCCCATAATAATTACATTGTCCTGATTGTCAACCACCAAACTGTGAGGAAATTCATCTCTATCGCCACCCAAATAAGTGCCATATAATTGGGTGTTTCCTGCACTGTCAAATTTATTGATGCCGATGTCACAAGGAAGATTGGCAGGCGCTAAACCCTGACCGCCAGAATAAACGGTTTGGAAGGCACCAGTTGTAAAAGGGAAATCGCCCGAATTTGTTCCCGTGCCACCATCTACAATACCCGCACCATAAAGGTTCGATTTGGAATCATGGGTTGATGTAAAGCCAAAATTGTCACCTTGACTGCCACTGTATGTCGAAAAAACCAAAACAGGGTCAATAATCAAACGGTGGTTTTGATGGTATTCCGCAATCTCAAATGAAACAAGATAAGAATCCTTGGTTTTTTTGAGTTGATACTTGCAAGGAATTACTACAGTGTCATTTTCTATAATTTGGTAGGCATAAGGTTTGTGTTCAATAAGCGTACCCACACTCGTTTTTATTTTTAAGTGACCATTTTCTATCGACACCCCAGACGTAAAGTTGTATCTTAATTGAATATTTCGGTGATTACCAAAAGGATTGATAATGAAATTGTGTTTACTGGCTTGGTGTAAATAAAGAACTTCCCAGTCAATATTGGGATAGATGTTTTGATAATACAGTTTGCCATAAGAACGCAACATGGTATGCCAATTTTGTGGTTGAGAACCCTTGTAAAAGTTGTATAAAGTGGGAGAAGGAAAGGAAGGGATTATTTGAGGTTTTAAAGCATTTACAAATTCAACATCATATCGGTGAGCAGGAACTATAAAGTCATGTTTTAGGGTTTTGTATTTGTGTAAGTGATGCCAAAGGCTGTCTTTGATGACTTCATCATTCAATACAATAGAATAACCTGTTGTATTGAAATAAGCCATTCCATTCTTGAATTGTTGGGTATAAGTAATATTTTCGGGGAATCGGCCTTTGTTTTCTAGTAAAAGTTGGGCTTCAGATAGATTTGAAAAAAATAAAATCAAACCAATAAAGAGTGGTTTCAAAACAAAAACTATTTGTTGTAGATTTCGATTCAATTTTATTTATTTTAGTTGATTTTACCACAAAGATAAACAATTTGGTGTTTTAGTTGCTTTATAAATGAAAAATACCCAAATCAAGTGTATTTTTGCCAACTTGTTATTAAACAGCAATTATAAAGAAAAAAGATGTCAGAGTTAAACGAACTACAAATACAAAGAAGACAAAAGTTAGACCAACTTTTTCAATTAGGAATCAACCCTTATCCAGCTGAATTGTGGGATATAAATGCTTATTCTCAAGAAATTTTGGATGGCTTTAATGCAGAAGAAAACAATTTTCAAGAGGTAAGTATGGCGGGTAGAATCATGAGTATTCAACCCAAGGGGAAGGTTTGTTTTATGAAAATTCAAGACAAGGATGGTCGTTTTCAGTTGTATGTGGGTCGTGATAATATTTGTACAGAGGAGGATAAAACATTATTTGACCAAGTGGTACTTCATTTACTGGATATTGGCGATATTATAGGGGTTACAGGTTCAGTTTTTGTAACCAGAACAGGTGAAACAACACTAAGGGTAGATAAATTGAAAGTGTTGTGTAAATCATTAAACCCACTCCCAATTGTAAAAGAAAAAGATGGTGTTCTTTATGATGCATTCAGTGATTCAGAATTAAGACATCGTATGCGTTATGTCGATTTAATAGTAAATACTCACGTTAAAGAAACATTTATTAAGCGTTCTAAAGTAATTCAGTCCCTTAGAAATACATTCTTAGACAGCGGTTACATGGAAGTAGAAACACCAATTTTACAAACTGTACATGGTGGTGCTGCTGCCCGTCCTTTCAAAACACATCACAACGCATTAGACATTCCTCTGTTTCTAAGAATTGCCAATGAATTGTATTTAAAAAGATTGATTGTGGGTGGATTTGATGGCGTGTTTGAGTTTGCCAAAAATTTCAGAAACGAAGGAATCGACAAAACACACAATCCTGAATTTACTGGATTAGAAATATATGTTGCCTACAAGGACTACAATTGGATGATGGATTACACCGAACAAATGATAGAAAAAGTAGCCATGGATGTAAACGGAACAACAGAAGTAATGGTGGGAGAACAAGCCATTAGTTTTGCACGACCGTACAAACGTATTACAATGTTTGATGCGATAAAAGAATACACAGGCGTGGATATTTCTAAAATGGACGAGGCGCAAATAAGAGAAGCTTGCAAACAAATGGGAATTCCAACCGATGCAAGCATGGGTAAAGGAAAATTAATAGATGAAATATTTGGCGCAAAATGCGAAATGCATTGCATACAACCAACTTTTATTACCGATTATCCTATTGAAATGAGTCCGTTAACCAAGAAACACCGTACAGTTGAAGGTTTGGTTGAAAGATTTGAATTGTTTGTTAATGGTAAAGAAATTGCGAATGCCTATTCTGAGTTAAACGACCCTATCGACCAAAGAGAACGTTTTGAAGACCAATTGAAATTGGCAGGTAGAGGCGATGATGAGGCAATGCCATTTGATGAAGATTTTTTAAGATCGCTTGAATATGGAATGCCACCAACAGCTGGTTTAGGCGTTGGTATTGACAGATTAACCATGATGATGACCAACCAATCTTCTATCCAAGAGGTATTGTTTTTCCCGCAAATGAGACCGGAGAGGAATTAGGAGTTAGGGATTAGGGGTTAGGAGTTAGGAATGAGGGGTTAAAGTTTCACGCCGTGCAGCGTGATTGTTTGTAGAGACGCCATGCTTGGCGTCTTCTTTGAATGAAATTTTAACTTAACTTGAAATTCTTTTTTTCTTTTAATGTTAAAAGAAACAAAAACCACCACCCAATAAAAAATTCCGTTTTTGTGGCTGCAATCTCGGCTGCCTATCCACAAAAGGGAATCCCGCAAAAAAGCGGGACTTCTTGGCTGTTCTGAAGCTTCGGAACCCAGCCGCACGGGACTATATTTTATTAAGTCTTTTTTGTCTATGGTTCGAGAGTCTCACCATGACAAAAATCTAAAATCAAAATTCACAAATTAAAAATCCTTCTTTGGTTTCCAAACGTGCCATTCAATGCGGTGGTTTTTGGGGGTTTAGATTTTTTTGGGTTACCTCAAAGGAAGTTCCTCAAGTGGACTCGAGGAAATCACCTGTAGAGGTCAAAAAAAGCAAACCCTCAAAAATTTATTTAGCTCTGTAAATAAAAGCCTCATTGTGGCACTTGCTTTTTCTTTGGGTAGCTTCGCTGCTCCCGCAGTACTGCGGGATTCGTGGTCTTTCTTTTTTGCAATGACCCTTCGACTAAGCTCAGGATGACATTAAGAAAGTAGAGATTAAAAGTAAATGAAGATTTAGTAGTAAAACCGAATATTATTGAATAAAATAAACATTAAAAATTTCCAAAAAGCTGTCAGGAAAAGATCTCTCCTTCGTCAACATGACTAGTGGGGAATAGTTTATATGATAAATTTAAACAGTTATTAGTCACTTTGAGTGGTTCATAAAAAGTATCAGTTAAAAATACTTGAAGCCTATTATAGAAGTTGAAAAAACTTCTTGCAAAAAAGAAAGCAAATTCATTGTTGAACTTGCTTTCTAAAAAGTGGAAATAGAAAAACTATTGTTTAACTAACTTTATAGTTCCTCTATATACACCATTGCTTTTCAGTGTTACGTAGTAAATACCATCTGCCCAATTTGTAGTCATTATTTTTCTTTGAGTCCCATCACTGTTTAATTGATGATTTTCAATCAGTTTGCCAGACAAATCCCTAACTTCAATGGTGTTATTTTCTGTGTTTAATGGAGAATAATGTAACATTACAACATCATTTGCTGGATTTGGTGCTAAGCTAAAGTATGACAAAGCTTGTATTTTGCTCAAATTACTGTGATCATCACACTCAGGTAAATACACACAGACATCTTGCCAACATGACTTATTTTGTGCCGTTAACAAAATTCTAAAGCAAATAATACTGTCTCTTGGTCCAACATCATTAAATGGAATATTGATGTTTGAAATGCCCGGAGGAATAGGGTTAGGCACTGGTGCTCCAAAGGATCCTGCTGCTATTGGTAAAATTGAAACATTGGCATTCGTTCCTAAAGTATTCATAACAGTAAGTTCAATGTCATATAAAGTTCCTGTGGTACTTTGCTCTTTGCAATGAACACACAAGCCATACACACCAATTTTGCATGTGTCTTTACATGGTTTATATCCTATTTTTAAGGAATCTTTACATATTTTCTCTTTTTGAGGGTCAAAGAAATTAAAATAGAACATCGCTGAATTATTCAAAGGAGGTAAATCTGTATAGGTAAAACAAATAGTTTGATTGCCATTATTAACGTTGACCGGACTAATTGTAACAGATCCTGAAGGTGTGTTTACGCTTAATGAAGAACCATTACTTCCTCCCCAGAAAATATCTAAACACATTTGATACATTGGATTGCCGGCTCCATCTATTCCTGCACAATCAAACGATTTTAAACGAACAGACTTTTCGCACTTATCTTCACATGGTGGCAATTTAACGCAAATAGTAGTATCACATTTTTTGTTTTCATCAAACAATTTAATCGTAAAGCAAGTTGAACTATTTACAGGAGGCACATCTGTAAAGGTAAATGTTACAGTATTCAGGCCTAAAGGTAAAGTTCCTGGAGATAATCCGCTAATAGTGCCGTTAGTTGAAGTGACAGAAACGCCTGCACCACTCGACAAATTGTTGTTAATCTGCATCGTTACACTGTAAGTTTGATAACCTTGTTGATTCACTTGAGAACAAGCTATTTGAACGCTAGCGTTCATTTGGCAGTCTGAACCGCAATTGATAAATTTGATATTTATGGCAGGAGATAATTTGGTGCAACCTTGCGCAGAAGTCAGTCTTAAATAGTAGGTACCCGATTGGTAAAGCGGCACATGGAAGGTGTCATTAGTAGCCCATGGAATTGGATTGTTGAAATAGTACCATTGATAGGAAGCATAACCTTTTGGAGCATGCCATACCAATTGCGTAACTGTGTCACAAATGTCATAACACCCTGTTAACAAACCACAAAAATCTGGTAAAGGGTAAACCGTTTTAGAGACTGTGTTTTTGCAACCGTTGGAGTCAACCACTGTAAACAAATATGTACTAGGGGCAGACACTGTAATTGAGTCATTATTAGAACCTGTATTCCAATAATTAGCCATAATATTAGGGGAAAATGAACCGCCAACCAATAAGTGTGACTGTCCCTCACACAAAGATGCATTTGGAAGTATGTATGCATTTGGTTTTGGATTCACTACAAAGTTGAAAGTATCAACGTCTACACAATTGTTAGGACTTGTAATTTGAACTACCAAAGAGTGTGGACCAACTGTAAGTCCAAACAAAGTGTTATTGGATTGATTGAGCCACGGGGTGTTAGCGCCATCTAAACTCCAATTAATAGTATAGGGTGTAGCTGGATAATTAACTGAAAATTTAGGATTTGTACCAAAACAAACTGAATTTGGTCCACTAATATTAGGTCGAGGTTTTGGATGGACTAAAACATCAATAAAGTTAGAACGTGCAAAACAGCCTTTACTATCACTTACATCTAAATAATATTTGCCCGTGTATTGAGCATTTATATTAGCAGTTGTGGCAGTGGTGTTCCACAAATAACTATAGGCAGGATATCCCAAATTCACTGAACTTTGTAAAGTTACGGAAGAGCCCTCACAGAAAGAGGTTGGACCTGCGGCATTTATAACAGCAGAAAGCGTGTTAGGCAAAACTCTTATTGCTTTAGTAACCGAATCTTTACAACCATATACATTAGTAATTACTAACTTAACATTGAATAAACCCGCACTAGCATAAGTTTTAATAGGAGAATTGGCTATAACAGAAGATAAATCACCGAAATGCCATACAGATTTGGTAAAAAACCCTGTACTTGTATTGGTAAATGGTATGGGGGCATTGACACAGACCGAGTCGGGTGCTGTAAAATTGGCTTGCGGAAATCCGGGAACTGTAACGGAGATGGTTTTTACACAAACGCCATTGACAGTAAGTGTTACGTTATATGTGCCTGAGGTTAATACAATCGAAGTGTTTGCAGAGGTGCTAAATACAGGGTTGCTATTGATATTCCAAGCATAAGATGGTGTTGGATAGCCTGATAAAATCTTAGTAGTGTTTACTAAATTTAAGAGCATGCTTCCTGAACCATTTAAACAAGTAAATGAAGTGTAAAAATTAGGAATGTATTTAATGGTATCAACTCGCATTTTACAGATAGTACAAGAATCTAATTGGCTTGTATCAGGAACATTAACACAAAATCTAACACGGTAGTAGCCTGGTTCAGGGAAAGTATGAGTAGCAGTATTCCCAAAGACTATATTGGAACTGCCATAAGGGTCATCAAAATTATAAAAGGGACTACTTGCACCGCTTGAGTATGTGCCTGAAAAACTATCTTTATTACACCCTTGTTTGATGATAGCAAAATCAACTAAATAATTAGGGTCTGGAATACACTTTTTACATGTAGTATCTATTAAAATGGTATTACTCGTTCCTGAACAACCAAAAGAATTAGTGGCTACAACATAATAGGTGCCTATAACATTTGAAGTATAAGAAGGTCCTGTAGCAAGAAATGTAGAAGGCGAACGGTACCATTGATAAGTTGTGGCTATGGCTGGGGCAGCAACAAACATAGAAACATTACCGACTGTGCCACAAAAAATATTAGGGTCAGGGGTCGAAATATTGACAATTGGTTTAGGATTAATGACTATTGTAGAAGCGGCAGTAGCACTTCCTGTGCATGAACCACTGTAATTGGCAGTAACGATAACATTATAAGTACCGGGACTATTAAATACATGCGTAACAGGAGAGCCAGAACCCGTTCCACCATTACCAAAATTCCAAGTAAAAGTTGCACCAGGAGAGCTACTACTCATGGTAACGGTAGCGCCTTGACATGCTGAAGCTGGAACAGTAATAGTAGGCGTTGGAGGTGCCGTCACATTAACCGAGAAGAAAGTAGTATGGCTAACACCACAAACATTTCTTACTAAAGTTAAAAGAGCGGTTCCTGTCCAATTATTCCATTGCACATCAATATTTGGAGAATAGTTTCCTGAAGTTACACTTCCTGCCGCATTTGGTGTTATAGACCACACAAAACTAGTTCCTGGAGAATTGGTTGAATAAGCATTAGAGATTGCTGAATTAGAGCAAGCAGAACTTGCGCCAATGATGTTGGCAGGAGTCAATGGTAAAACAGAATTAACATTGTAGTTTATAGCGCTTGACTGACAGCCAGTAGCAGGGTCAATTTGATAGAGAGATAAACTGTATGGTCCCGATGCTCCCCATAATACCGAAACAAAAGGGCCACTAGAACTTGTTGGTGTTCCTCCTGTAATATTCCACATAAGGGTAAGTTGACTTGAACTTGCAAAACCCAAGTAAGTGTAAGGTGTGTTAGGACAAACCAAATTAGGCCCAACAATAGAATCTGGAGGCGAAGGGATTGGATTGACTTTTAAATTGAAACTTTGAGGGGCATTACAATAATTTCCACTTAAGTCATTGGCTGTAATGGTAAAATTGCCGGGACCCCAAACCCATAATGGATTATAAAATAAAGAGGCCGCTTGTGTACTTGTTGCCAAAGGAGATGGATTGCCTGCTTGCGTAATTACCCATTGGATATTTCCGGAGGCTGCGGTGATGTGCGAACCCCCTAAAGTGGATTGGTCGCAAATTTCACTAGGATAAAACAATGACAATTGTGGGCGCTTGCTTATGGTAAGAGTAGCAACACCTCCGCAAGATAATGCAGGTACAGCACCCGGAGTAGTATGGAAATAATTGGCAGTAATTTGACCACTGGTAAAACTAGCTTGATTAAAGCAAACTTCTATTTCGTGAACATTTACAGAATCAGAAATAATGGTAACACCTGCAGGAACTTGCCACACGATACTGTCTACCGGTATGGTACATGATATTGAATATTTTTCACAAGTATATTCGCAAACCAAAGATTTACCAAAAATTGTAGCAGATGGCGTAATAATTGGCACAACTACTGTTGTAGGAGAAGCACACATTGAAGAACATCCTAATGTTTGTAACGTTAAATAGCCTGGACCAGAACTCCCCCAAGTAACAGTTACAGAAGCATTGGTGGAACTACCAATAATACTTCCGTTTATAACAGTCCAATTATAAGTAGGACAAATAGCGTTTGTGGAATATGTTACAGTTGTGCCTGGACAAACGGTGCTTACACATTCTATGTCTGGCCCGGGTAATGTACTTACATCAACATTGATTAAAGCAGTGTCTTTACAATGGCATTCATTTTCAACTATCAACATAACAGTGTAACTTCCCGCTGCGGCATAAGCATGCGATGTGTTTCCGGGACTACTTCCGTTTAATATGGTTGTATTTCCATCACCCCACACCCAAGTATAGAGCCACAAAGGACTACCTCCGCCAGTATTGGACGTATTGATAAATTGTATGGCTTGATTAAGACAAGCATTAACTACCCCTGAAACTGTTGCTGGCATGGTAGTAAATGAAGCGTTGGGTTTAGCAACAATCACTACACAAAGTTCATTAGTGCCTACACAACCATTAATGTCTGTTTCAGTTACTGTTACATTGCCGTTTCCTACACCTGTCCAATAGACTTGTATGGTGTTGCTTATGCTAGGTATAACAGTTGCACTTCCCGCAATAGTCCATAAATAGATGCTTCCTGCATGAAAGGGAGTAGAATAGGTTACCCAAGTGGAATCACAAACGCTTAAACATTCATCACCATCCCTTTTGGGACCTTGACCAGAGTTTCCATCACTTTTTATAGAGTCCTTTTCACCACAAGAAGCAGCAAATGAGGGTAGAATAAATGGTTTAGGTGCAGCATAAATAAGCACATTTTGGGTAACAGAGCAAACCACTTGGTTCAAGTTGTTTCGAACAATCAAGGTTACTTGCCCACTTCCAGAATTCGCCCAAGCTACGGAAATAGATGAACCTGAACCAATAGAAACCCCACCAAAAGCGTTCCATTGATATGTGAATCCAACTCCCGTGACTACAGAGGTGTAATTTTCTACTGCATTTTCACAGACAGAGGTGTCTCCTGAAATAGAACACGTTTGAGCTTGTGTTGAATAGCTAATTAAAAATACATTAATAAATGTAAAGATTAATCGATTGATTTTTTTTGTAATTACTTGTATCATAGACAATTTACTTAGTACAAACATAACACTATAAATTAAACAATCCCCTAATAATTTAAAAATTAATGACATATTTATGACAATCTAATGGTTTTTTTATTTTTTGATAATCAAATTCTTCTCTTTAATATTGAGAATGCGTTTTATTATTCTACTTGTATTTGCATTGTTTGTCGCTGAAAGTCTTGCCCAATCAACAACAACAAAATTTTTTTTAAACAAAAATTATTAAGTTACGACCACAACAAGTGATGTGTTTTATAGAGTCAATCAAACCATAATAAGTGAAAGTCCTAAAACATGGATTGATTCTATTTTTAATAACAATTCGGCAGACAGTACAACACTTGTTCGTGTAAATAAATATGAAGTTTCAGGTAACGACACTTTGCTTGATGGAAAAACACAAAATCATATTCAATCAAATGAAATTAATGAAGAAATAAATTCATTCGTAGTTGAATCAACAAATCAAAATCCATATTTCAAAAAAGGGAACCTAACATTTGAAAAATTTTTAGTAAATAACATCATTTATCCTGAAAGTGCTATAGAAAAAAAAATTACATGTCAAGTTGTTGTAACATTTGTAGTAAATAAAGATGGAACTGTTTCAGATATAGAAACTAGTAATTGTACTAACGAAAGCATTGTAAATGAAGCAGTAAGGATAGTTAATTTAAGTAGTGGTTATTGGATAGCAGGAGAGGTTAATGGTTTGCCAGTTAGAACAAAACTAAGAATTCCAATTACATTTTCACTCGACTAGCCACTCTTTAAAGTTGTGATTAATTGTATCTTTCTCGATCCTAAAAAAGCTCAATTCTGTAGCTTAAAACGAATATACCTTTTACTGCAACTAGTGAAACAATATCCATAAAGGCACAAAAAAAAGGGTTGATGATTCAACCCTTTTTTTAAAATATTTTGAAAAATTAAAGATAATTTAATCTTTGGTTTTAACCATTCCTTTGTTTGTAGAATAGATAATTTTAAGCGCATTTGCTTCTCTTAAACCTTGCTTTACATCTTGTACTATACCCATTTTAATATCTCTATCAGCTTTGATAGAAACAGTGAACAATGGAACTAAATTACTTGGTAACCTTTTTTTCTCTTCTTCTACCCAAACTGGAATGGATCTAGGGTCTTTGAAAGCATCGTTTAATTGTAAACGGGTAGAGGTTCCAAAAATCTCTGGTTGTTTAGGTTTCCCTATGTATAAATAGGTTACCACTTGTTTGTTTTCAAGTGTTGTTACTTCAGTAGCAACCGGTACAGATATTTTAACTTTTATTTCATCGTCTTTCATTTTGGTTACAACCATGAAGAAAAACAACAACATAAATACGATATCTGGTAACGAAGCCGTATTAATATTCTGTGAATCTGAGCTACCGCTTTTTTTGAATTTTGCCATTAGTCGTTTTTAATTATTTTATTTTAAATCGAAAGCATTTTCTGGTTCAGCTTCTGAAATTTTTTGCGGATATTTTTTAGCAACTTCTTGTTGTTGTTTACTTCCTTTTCCTAACTCAGCATAGGTAGAACCGTATTGATTTAAAGCATATTCATCACGCAATTCATTGTAGGCGCGTTTCAACTCGTTTTGAACCATAATGTAAACACCATATGAAGTGCCTTTGTCATTTTTCAATGAAATAACAGCCTTATCTGGATTTTCACTTAAATTTTCGTCAACACCATTATTTGAAATAAATTTTTTAGTGCTTTCTGTTAAATCCACGATGTTCATCCAATTATTTTCAACAAGCAATTGATTATTCGCGTTGATTAAAACTTCATATATATTTCTTGCTTTGATGGTAGGAGGATCCGGTTGATTCTCGTCTAATTTTGGTGGAAGTTTAATAGGAATACCTTTGTCACTGTCAATACTTGTGGTTACCAAAAAGAAAATAAGAAGTAAGAAGGCGATATCAGCCATCGAACCTGCGTTAATTTCTGGTAATTTTCTTGAAGTTCTAGCCATGGTTTAGAATCTTTTAATAAAGTCTCTGATTGAAGCAAAGAAAGTTAAAGCAACTGCACCAACTAAAATGATATAAGTTGCAATAATACTACCACCAATCATTCTTGAATAAAATACAGTGTCTACTCCAAACTCAGCCCAATTTGTCTGCAATACAGCACTGTCTGAAAAGTATCCAATGACTGTTAAAACAGTTAAAATACCCAAACCAACCATGAACATCATAGCTGATTTTGGTTTTTGAATCAAACTTTTTACAGCTAAAGCAACTGAAGATAAAAGAGTAACAACCAGTAATATGTACATAAGTATCATTCCTAATCCAACAGGCATGTCAACATCGTTATTACCAGCTATTAATATCATCATCGTTAATATGACTGACAAGCCGATAGTGACAGCGTAAAAAATATTTTTACTCAGTTTGTTCATATTGCTTATTTTACAATTTTATTTTTGATTAACATATCAGTTAATGAGATAGAAGCATCTTCCATTTCGTTAGCGATACTGTCTATTTTAGACAATAATAAGTTATAGAAAATTTGTAGGATAATAGCAACAATCAAACCAGCAACTGTTGTTAACAAAGCCACTTTAATACCACTCGCAACAATTGTTGGAGAAATATCACCTGCTGCAGCAATCATATCAAATGCATAAATCATACCTACAACCGTTCCTAAGAATCCTAACATCGGTGCTAATGCAATGAACAATGAAATCCAAACCATCCCTTTTTCTAATTGTCCCATTTGAACTGAACCATAAGATTGAACTGCTGCATCTACTTTTTCAATACCTTCGTCTACTCTGTCTAAACCTTGGTAATAGATACTAGCGATAGGGCCTTTTGTGTTTCTGCACTCTTCTTTTGCAGCTTCAACACCTTTTGTACGTAAAAGTTCTTCAACTCTACTTACAAATTTTTGAGTGTTAATGCCCATTAAGAATAAAGAGATGATTCTTTCAATAACAATAGCTAAACCGATAAGCATACAAATTAATACCGGTGCCATCCAAATTGGATCTCCCTCGATGAATTTGTTTTTGATTACTTGGTGTCCTGATGGTGCTTCTGCTTTTTTCTCTTCTTTTGCTGGGGCTTCAGTTGCAACAGCCTCTGTTTTAACATTGGTGTCAGGTGTAGTTTCTTCTGTGGCAGGTGCAGGTGGTGTTTGAGCCATTAATGAACTCATGTTACTGCTAAACAAGCTAATTCCAAGAATTAAGGCGAATAATTTTTTCATTTTTTTTTATTTTCTATTAATGAGACTGCAAAAATATTAAAATATTCCACAATCTAAATTAAATATTAGTTAAATCTTTCTTTTTTTTCATCTTTTTAACGATAATTTTTATTTCTACCTTACAAATTCGTTAATTTGTGACATACTTATGACAAAATCTACTGTTAAATATTTTTGTAAGAATTGTGGATACTCTGCGACAAAATGGTTAGGGAAATGTCCCTCATGTGAGGAATGGAATAGTTTTACAGAGGAAATTGTCAATAAAACCGACCATTCTAAAAAATTATGGAACAAATCGGAAAGTGGAACTCCCACCAAAGCCATTCAAATGCAGGAAATTGAAAAAGGTTCTGAAACCAGAACTCTTTTGCCCGATAGTGAATTAAATCGCGTACTTGGCGGTGGTCTCGTTTCTGGTTCTATTACGCTTATTGGTGGTGAACCGGGAATTGGAAAATCAACCCTTCTGCTGCAATTGGCACTAAAAATAAACCAACATGTCCTTTACATCAGTGGTGAAGAAAGTGAATCGCAGTTAAAGATGCGTGCCGAACGTATCGGTATCACGAACCAAAACTGCTATGTTATGTGCGAAACATCTCTCGAAAATCTCATTTCCTTTTTGCAAAAAAGCAGTCCTGAGTTGTTAATCGT
This sequence comes from Chitinophaga pinensis, assembly GCA_945871905.1. GTDB lineage: Bacteria > Bacteroidota > Bacteroidia > NS11-12g > UBA955 > JABMMZ01. Next base: position 66,224 of record CAMBXL010000003.1, on the reverse strand, counting down.
GGATTCTGTACAAACACTCTCAAGCGATTCTATCGATTCTCCTCCCGGAAGTATCAGTCAAATAAAATATGCCACAGCAGAACTGCTTCGTTTTGCCAAGTCAACCGGTATTCCAGTTTTTTTAATCGGTCATATCAATAAAGACGGAAATATTGCAGGTCCTAAGGTTTTGGAACACATGGTGGATACTGTTTTGCAATTTGAAGGCGACCGCCATTACAATTACAGAATTTTACGTACGCTGAAAAACCGATTTGGTTCGGCAAGCGAAATAGGCATCTACGAAATGCGTGGGGATGGACTTCGTGAAATCGAAAATCCTTCGGAAATTTTGATTTCTGAGCGTGAAGAATTATTGAGTGGTATTACCATCAGTTGCGCCGTAGAAGGTATTCGCCCCATCTTATTAGAAACCCAATCTTTGGTTAGTTCTGCTGTTTATGGAACCCCTCAGCGTACTAGTAATGGTTTTGATTTAAGGAGGTTAAGTATGCTTTTGGCCGTTCTCGAAAAACGATGTGGTTTCCAATTGGGAGTAAAAGACGTGTTTGTAAACATTGCAGGGGGAATGAAACTCGAAGACCCCGGATTGGATTTGGGAATCGTTGCCGCCGTTTTATCGTCGTACCAAAATGTACCTATCAATTCTCATATCGCTTTTTCGGCAGAAATTGGTTTAAGTGGGGAAGTTAGAGCGGTTTCAAGAATCGAACAAAGGATTTCAGAAGCCCAAAAATTAGGGTTCAAAGAAATAATGATTTCAAAGTACAATAAAGGGATCGACCTGAAATCTTACCAAATAAAAATTATCCAAATAGGAAAAGTAGAAGAAGCTTTTGAATACCTTTTTGGGTAAACCCAAACTAAGCACTAGACATTCTATTGCAAGCTAAATCTCTTCAAATTTGCTAATTATTGTTTTTCTTAACCATCCGACAATGTGGATGCTTTTCAATATACAATAAGCTGATTTTTTGATATTTAACTCTAATAACGAATTTCTAATACTTAAATTGGAGAATAAAAAAGGGATTTAATGCTTAGTTAAATCCCTTTTTAAAACAGGTACAATAAAATTCTTTAGGGGTATTAGTACCCGAAAATTTCTTCTAAAGTCAACGATTTGAATTCGCCATATTGACGTAAATCGGCTTCTTTTATTTTGTCTTTTGAGCCAACAATCGCCATCGACCATTTTGCGTTCTTAACAGCTTGTTCATGCAGTTGCTTAATGTCATTGAAGGTCATTTTTTGAATAGATTCATAAACCATTTTTCTGTAGTCATAATCAATTCCCATGTCAATTGCACTTAAATATCTGAAGAATAAATTGGTTTTGTTGATACGCTCGGCTTCTATTGAACTTAAAATAGAGGCTTTTGCTTGGTTGAAACTTTCTTCATTTTCAGGCATATTACTCAATAAACCATTCATGGTTTTAATGGCATCGTGTAATTTGTCTGCTTGCGTTCCTACATAAGCTATCAATAAGTCGTTTTTTCCTTTTTCCATCGATTGATTGTAGTAGGCATAAGTAGAATATGCCAAGGCGCGAGATTCTCTGATTTCCTGAAAAACAACACTGCTCATGCCGCCACCAAAATATTCATTGAACGCTCTAATTGCAGGAACTTGACTGATGTTAAACTCACCCAAAGAGCTGCGCCAATTGATTTCGGCTTGAACCATTTCATAATGTGTAAAGTACACCATGTTTTTGGTTTGCACTTGTGGTTTAAAAACAATAGCCGGAGGAATAATAAGGAACTGTTTTGGCACAACATGCAGTTGAGTAATGGTTTGGGCTGCGATCGTTTTTTCCTCAGGACCGTAATAGAAAATATGGTGCTTGTATTGGTTCAAACTTTTAATAATACTTATTAGTTCAGGTGCAGTAAGTGCATTTAACTCAGCGTTATTAAGTAAGTATGTTTTTGGATTGTTTTTGCCATAAAGGGCATAAGTGCTCAGAGCTGAAGCAATCGCTCTTTTGTTGAGTTTTTCGTCTTCTCTCGATTTTTTAATACTTTCAATGTAATCTTTTAATGCTTGATTGTCTCCTTTAGCATTGCTCAATAAATGCTCGAATAGGGTTAAAGCTTCTTTAAAGTTTTGTTGAGGTCCGCTTAAGTAAATGTAACTTCTTTTGTCGCCTGCAGAAACACCATAATTACAAGCCAATTGGTAAAACTTTTTACTAATTTCATCTGCTTTGTATTTGTCGGTTCCTATGTATTGCAAATACTCAATTGCTAAAGGCATTTTTTTGTTGTTAAAACGTCCCATGTCTAAAACATAATACAATGTAAACAACTGATTGTCTTCATTCTTTTTGTAATAAAAATCTAGACCAGCAATTTTTTCTGTTTGTAAACTTTGTTGGTAATCTACAAAAACAGGAAGCATAGAATCCGCTTCTTCGCTCAATAAATCATTGACAAATAAAGAAGTTTTATCTCTGTTGAGCGACACTTCGGTAATAGCAGGTTTTTCTATTTTTGCAATTTTGGGTTTTTCACCTGTACGTTTGTATATAACGCTATAACCATTGTTGTAATATTCATTGGCAAAGTCCATTATTTCCTGTTTAGTTACAATGCTCATTTTGAAATTGTCATTCAACACATCTATCCATTTGCGGTCGGTAACAAAAGCATCTAATAAGGAGTAGGCAACACTTTCATACTGTTCATATTTTTTAATTTCGTCAACCATGTTATTGGTAATAATCCCTTTTAGTAATTCATCATCAAATTCGCCTTTTTTAATTTTTTCAATTTGTGATAAAATCAGTTCTCTTAATTCCTCCAATGACTGACCTTGTTTGGGAGAACCATAAAATAAGTGAACAGAATAATCTTTCATAAATTCAGGCGAACATCCAGCATTCAATGCTTTTTGTTGTTTCACCAAGTTCAAATCTATCAAACCAGCTTTGCTATTGCTTAATAACAAATCAATAACTCTTACCATTAATGCTTCTCTGCTCGAAATACCGTCAAAACGCCATCCCATCACCAGGCTTGCTTCATCTGGTCCAGTAATTGAAATGCTGTCAGGGCGACCTCTTGGATATTCTATTGGGGACTTAAATTCTGGAACTGTGGAAGGTTTCATGTACGAAAAATGTTCGTCTATCATTTCAATTAACTCATCAGGGTTAAAATCGCCTACCATTATAATTGCCATGTTATTAGGAACATAATAGGTGTTGTAATACTCTCTAATTTTGACCAAAGAAGGGTTTTTTAAATGATCAACTGTACCAATAGTTGTTTGAGTTCCATAAGGATGTTGGCGAAACAAACTGGCAAATAAACCCTCGTAAACTTTGCTCATGTCGTTGTCCAATGAAATATTTTTTTCTTCGTAAACAGCTTCTAGTTCAGTGTGAAATAATCTGAATACTGGTTGACGGTATCTTTCAGCCTCCAATTGTACCCATTGGTGTATTCTGTTAGAAGGGATATTGTTAACATACACTGTTTGTTCAACACTAGTAAAAGCATTGGTCCCTTGTGCACCTATTGACTGACAAACTTTGTCGTATTCATTGGCAATACTGAATTGTGAAGCAATGCTACTGATACTGTCTATTTGTCTGTAGATAGAAGTTCTCAATTTTTCATCTTTCGTTTGATTGTATTTTTCGTAAAGTTGGTCTATTTGTTTCAAGTAAATACTTTCTTTGGCATAATCTTGAGTGCCATATTGGTCGGTACCTTTAAATAAAAGGTGTTCCAAGTAATGGGCTAATCCGGTATTGTCGGCAGGGTCATTTTTGCTACCTGCTTTTACGGCAATTAATGTTTGAACACTTGGTTGTTCTTTGTTTACAGATAAAATAACAGTAAGTCCGTTGGGAAGGACATACCATCTTGCACCAGTTGGGTCGTTTGCCACTTTGGTATAGGTGTATTTTCCGTTCGATGTTTTACCGTAGGTAGAATAGCGGGTTTGTGAATTGACTTGAAAACCAAGCAATACAAAGCAGATTAATAAAAATTTGTTCATTTTGATGAATAAAAAGGATTTCAAAAATAGATAAAAAATAAGGTTTTGAAAATTAATTTACAGAGAAATACGCTTGTTTATCTAAAATAGCAGAAGATTACTTACAGTTGTTTTGCCATTTTTGAGTGAGGAATGCCCACTTCTGTAAATTCGCTTCCTTGGATGGTATAATTGAGTTTGAGGTAAAAGGGAACAGCGGTTTGTCGGGCGTTGAGTTCCATAGTTTTATAGCCATTATCACGGGCCCATTTTTCGGCATACACTACCATTTCTTTGCCAACACCCATCTTCTGAAATTCATTTTTAACGGCAACCTGTCTCATTTTTAGGGTATGGTCAGCGCTGTTTTTTAATAATAGCACTCCTGCCAATTGGGTATTAAGATAACAACCTATGTGCACCTGAGAGGATTCTTGTTCCAACTCCTCATTGGTAAAATCCAAACCTAAGGGAGTTCTCAATATTTCCCTTCTCAACTGAATAGAGAAATTTTGTTCGGGACCACCAAAGGAGAGTATTTCGCAACGCATGAGTAAGTATAAATGAAAGGCAAATTTACACAATTTTAACAATAGTATGTCTTTTGATTATTTGCTAAGAGTAACATTCGTTTAAGAAAGTAACTGAAGTTTTATCTTTTTGAAAAAGAAACATACCTTTAAAAAAAGTATAAAAAAGTCATCGTTTTTTTGCACTTTTGAAACTTTAAAATCAATCATTCGACGCATGAAAAAAAAATTATTGACCATTGTTTGTCTCACATTAACGCTTTCTCTTTTTGCTCAGGATACCATCCGAAATAAAAAAAATGGAGGTTATTTATTTAAAAAAATGGCTGAATTGGAAACCAATAGCGTTCAAGACCAAAATAGAACAAGCACTTGTTGGAGTTTTTCTTCTTTGTCGTTTTTTGAAAGTGAATTGATAAGAATGGGGAAAGGGAAACACAATTTAAGCGAAATGTTTGTGGTGCGCAATGCATACGTTGGTAAAGCTGATATGTATGTACGAATGATGGGCTTACACAATTTCGGTCCAGGTGGTGCTTTCCACGACTTGCCTTGGGTTATACGCCGTTATGGTATCGTACCCGAAGAGGCTTATAAAGGTTTGAACTACGGCTTTGATAAACACAATCATGCCGAATTAGATGCAGTATTGAAAGGAATTGTGGATGCCGTTAAAGACAATCCTCAAGGTAAACTTACTTCCGCTTGGAAAGGTGCTTTTGAAGGTGCTATTGATGCCTATTTGGGTAAAATACCCGAAAAGTTTACTTACCAAGGGAAAGAATATACGCCCCTTACTTTTTCAAATGCTTTGGGTTTAAATATGGACGATTATGTGTCTTTAACTTCATTTACACACCATCCCTATTACACACAATTTGCCATTGAGGTGCAAGACAATTGGGCCATGGTACAAAGCTATAATGTTACTTTAGAAGATTTGCAAAATACAGCGGTTTATTCACTAAGCAAAGGTTACACTTGGGCTTGGGGTGCCGATGTCAGTGAAAAAGGATTTTCATTTAAAAACGGTGTAGCCATAGTGCCTACTCACGATTCATTGATAGCGCAACATGGCAAAGACAGTAAAGGGTTTAACAATGCTGGAGCTGATAGAACAGGTGCTGCTTTCAACCAACCGATGCCCGAAAAAGAAATTACACCTACTCTTCGTCAGGAAGCGTTTGATAATTACCAAACTACTGACGACCACGGCATGCATGCCACCGGATTATACACTGACCAATTAGGTTACAATTATTTTAAAATTAAGAACAGTTGGGGTAGTGGCAATGATTGCCAAGGGTACTTGTATTGCTCTATGCCGTATTTTAGGCACAAAACAATCAATATTTATTTGCATAAAAATGCTTTGCCTAAAGAGTTGGCCAAAAAATTAGGCATAACCCAAACCATTTAATCGCGATTGAAACTGATATTAGTACCGGCTATTTCTGACACAGAACTGGATGAGCTTGCTCAATTGGCAGCGCAAATATGGTCGGCCTACTATCCGCCTATTATTGGGGAAGAACAGGTAACGTACATGCTCCAAAAGTTTTATTCTGCTGCTGTACTGCTTGAGCAAGTAAAAGAAGGACAACGTTTTTATTTGGTTAAAAGTCAAACGGAAATCTTAGGTTTTGTGGCTTTAAGCAGTCAGGAAGAATTGAGTGTTTTTATCAATAAGTTTTACTTAAAAATAGGCGAACAAAACAAAGGGTATGGCGAGCAAGTGTTTGATTTGATTAAAGAAAAACATTCACACAGCAAACTAACTTTAACCGTGAATCGACAAAATTACAAAGCCATTAATTTTTACTTTAAATTAGGGTTCAAAATCCAAACCGTTGCCGATTTCGATATTGGAAACGGCTATGTTATGAACGATTTTGTAATGGTTTTTGAATCCTAGTGGGTTGTGGTTTTTTAAGAATAATTTATTGATTTTGAGAGTCAATATGGTTTATAAAGTCAACCTCAACAAAGTCATCATTATCTAAAATAAGTTCCTCGTTTTTGTAGATTTTTTGAACATTTTCTAATGCCTCATTAATAGAATTAGCATTGATTTCAATAATCCTTGAAAGAGTTTCTTTTACTTCGATTTTAAATGTTTTCATTTCTTTAGTTCAAAGCAAACATCTCCCAATCCATTTTTTTGCTTCGATTCAAACATAAACATATTTCAAGCAATTTTCAAATGAATTTTATTTCTGTGGCTCGTTTGTGGGTTCTGCTGTTTACAATATTTATTTCCATCTAGCGTTAGTATAACAATGAAAGTAGAACTACATGGATTTTTAAATTTTACACGCCATGAACTACAAACTTCTATTTTTTTCGATGCCAATCGTGGTCATAGTACTTTTAAGTGCTTTTGTCACTAACCATTCAAACGAATACACCCTGTCTGAGGCGCTTGCCAAAAAGTTGATTTCGGTGCAGTTTTATAACAATACCAAGTCATCCCATTATGGGCAACCTATTCAATTGCAAGTAACGAACCTAAAGAATTATCCTGTCAAACTAAAGGTTGAAAAAGGCAGTTTGATAGAGCCTGATTTGCCGCAATACCAAACCATTATCATAAGCAACGATGTTCAAATGCCCTTGGCTGCACTTCAAGAAAAAAGCAGTCAGTTGCTGTATGGATTTTGTGTTGAATCGTACGATGCCGCGCCAGGGAGTAAAAAAATAAGCTATCAGTTGGGCAAAAAAGCCGAACCAAAAGTGTGTTCTATGGTCGATTTTATCTCAAAGGAAAATTTGCAAGGGACTTACGAAGGGCAAAATGCACTGTGGGTTTTGGTCAACAATCAATCTTTGGATGATGTAATAGGTTTTGATACGGTAAGCACTCGCAAACTTCACAAATTTATGTCTAAATTAACTGGAAAGCCAATGCCTCCACCACCTTCTAAGAATGATTATAAACGCAATTATTACGCTATCGATTACCGTCCTAAACGAACCATAAGAGGGCAAGTTAATTTGCAAGGTCCTCGCAGCAATAAAGTTCAAATTGGTCTGTTTGATTCCGCTAATATTTGTGTAAGGGAACTTTATGTTAACAATGCTTTGCCAAAAGGCAAACAGTCTGTAGGGTATAGTTTTGATGCTTCTGAATACCAAAACAGGATTTACTACATTAAAACAATGGTGGATGATGTGATTATTTTTCACAGCCGCTACGATTTTAAAACTGGAAAAATTTGGATGGTGGAAAGGCGTTTTTAACTACATCGGTAATGGCATTTTGGTTGTCTTAGGCTTTAATGCTTAATTTGGGTTATACATAAGCGTTCATATCCTTATATTTGCAGCATGAATTTTGAAAATTCGCTTGCTTTTGCAAAGAAGTTAGACAGTAGCGACAGTCTTCAATCCTTTAGAGAAAAGTATTTTATCCCTCAAGTTAACGGGAAAGAAGCGCTTTATTTTACAGGTAATTCCTTGGGATTACAACCCAAGTCAGTATTGTCAGCTCTACAAACGGAGTTGGAAGATTGGAAAAATTTGGGTGTCGAAGGGCATTTTCATGGCAAAAACCCTTGGTTTCACTACCACAAGTTTTTGACCAATGGCGCTGCTTTAGTAGTTGGGGCCAAACCCATCGAAGTTGTGGTAATGAATCAACTGACCTCTAATCTTCATTTTTTATTTGTTAGTTTTTACCGTCCAAACCAACAAAGGTTTAAAATCATAATGGAAGCGGGTGCATTTCCAAGTGACATGTATTTGGTGGAATCTCAGGTAAAGTTTCATGGGTTCAATCCCAATGAGGCTATTGTTGAGGTTAAGCCACGTGAAGGAGAACACACGCTCCGTCATCAGGATATTTTGGACACTATCGAAGCGCACAAAGACGAACTTGCTTTGGTGTTTTTTAGTGGGGTTCAGTATTACAGTGGTCAGGTGTTTAATATCAAAGAAATTACAGAAAAGGGACATGCTTGCGGTGCCGTTGTAGGGTTCGATTTGGCACATGCTGCCGGTAATATTGAGTTAAAGTTGAACGAATGGAATGTGGATTTTGCGGCTTGGTGCAGTTACAAATATTTAAACTCTGGTCCAGGCGGAGTGGCAGGTGCATTTGTTCACGAAAAATACGCTAAAGATTCCAGTTTACCAAGATTTGCAGGTTGGTGGGGACACGATGAACAAGAGCGATTCAAAATGTTAAAAGGGTTTGTTCCCGAAGAGGGCGCTGCAGGTTGGCAGTTGAGCAATGCCCCTGTTTTTAGCATGGCTGTTCACCGCGAAGCACTTCATTTGTTTGAGGCTGCGGGAATGTCTGCATTGACAGAAAAAGGTAAAAACTTAAATGCCTATTTGCAATTTGTGATAGAAGAGGCGATGAAACATAATGCCATATTGAATTTTAAAATTATAACGCCTGCTTATCCCGAAAGAGGTTGTCAAATCAGTTTGTTGACAGATGATAATGGCAAAATGATTTTTGATTATTTAACCCAAAATGGGGTGATTGCCGATTGGCGAAATCCAAATGTTATCCGTTTAGCACCCGTTCCAATGTATAATACTTACCAAGATATTTACACATTTGGAGCCTTATTAATGAATTATAAATAAATGACCATATACAAAGAACTTGCGCTTACCGCAAAGGAACCGTTTGATGAAAATGTAGATATTATCTCTGCTTATTTAGGTGAATTTGGTTTTGAAGGCTCAGCCGAAGATGAAATCATAAAAGCCTACATCGCTGAGGAGTTGATGGGCGATGATGAAATAGTAATATTGGTTGAACAATTGATCGAAAAAAACTTAATTGAGCCAACGTATACCATTGAATTAATAGCCCCTAAAAATTGGAATGAAGAATGGGAGAAAAATTATTTTCAACCTATTTTAATTGGTGAACAATGTTTGATTAAAAGTAGTTTTCACCAAACCGATATTAAAGCCAATTATGAAATAGTGATTGACCCAAAAATGAGTTTTGGAACGGGTCACCACGAAACCACAAGCATGATGGCTGAATTTTTATTGGAAATCCCAATGAAAGACAAAACCGTGCTTGACATGGGAACTGGAACGGGAATACTAGCGATATTGGCAAGTATGTTGGGTTGTAGCAAAGTTATTGGGATAGACAATGACAGTTGGTGTTATGAGAATGCTCAAGAGAATTTAGAAAAAAACAACATACACAATGCCGAAATTATTTTAGGGGATGCCGGTTTACTTAAATCATATCCTGCTACTTTTGACATTGTAATTGCAAACATTAACAGACACATTTTGATTTCAGATATTAAATACTATGTCAAAGCCATGAAGAAAAACAGTGTCTTGTTATTGAGTGGTTTTTACAAAGAAGATTTTGATGCGATAGATGCTGTATGTCAACAAAATAATTGTGTATTTGTAAACAGTAAAACCAAAAACAATTGGATGAGTGCCGCTTTTAAGAAAAACGAAGATGAAATTAGTAAATAGAATAGCCATTATTACGGGTGTAAGTAAAGGCATAGGAGAATCTCTTTGCAAACAATTGCTTACAGAAGGTTGTGTTGTAATAGGATTGGGAAGAAATAACAATGCCATTCAACATGAAAATTACCAATTTATTCCCACCGATGTTCGCAATGTGAGTGAGGTAAATGCGGCCATTGAACAGGTTTTGGCTAGCAGACACGGGAAAATAGATATTTTAATTAACAATGCCGGTTTGGGTTACTTTGGCAACGTAGAAGATTTGCCACTTGAACAATGGGATGAAATGTTTCAAACCAATATCAACGGCATGTTTTATTGCACACGCAAAGTGGTGCCTGTAATGAAAGCCAATGGGGTAGGACATATTATCAATATTTCGAGCACGGCCGGTTTGGAAGGAATGCCTATGGTTAGTGCCTATTGTGCTACAAAATGGGCAGTAAAAGGGTTCAGTGAAAGTTTGTGGAAAGAGCTTAGAGATTTCAAAATCAAGGTGACTTGTGTTTATCCAGGTAGTGTAAAAACAGATTTTTTCAGAAACAGTCCTTCTATTCAGCCACATGACTACATGTTGATGCCCGATGATGTTGCGGCCATGATTGTGTATTCATTAAAAACTCCCGACAATTTCCATCAAGTGAATTTGGAAGTAAGGCCATTGCAACCCAAAGGTCCTAAATCTGTACAATAAAATTCTTATTTTAGAGTTCTTATTGTTTTAATAAAAAATGATTAACTTTGTTTTAAATATGAAATTCTGGACGAAACTCTGTGTTATTTTTATTTCTTTGGTTTTAATGGAATCGTGTCGCAAGGACGATGCGGTTTTAAAATCAGCGGGAACACTAGGTTTTTCAAAAGATACCGTATTTTTTGACACTGTTTTCACTCGCTTGCCGAATACAGCTTATCCTAGGTCAATCAACAAAAGATTTATGATAAGAAACCCTTACAAAGAAACCGTTTTTGTAAATGCAAGGGTCATGGGAGGCAGTGCTTCATCCTACCGTTTCAATGTGGACGGACGATTTGGGAAAGAAATAGCAGACATAGAAATATTGCCCAAAGACAGTGCTTGGGTGTTTGTGGAATGTACTTTGGAACCCAATCAATTAACACAACCTGCCATAGTGCGCGATAGTATTGAATTCGAAACCAATGGCAATAGACAGTATGTGCAATTGGCCGCTTATGGATGGGACGCCTATTATTTCAACGATACCTTATTTGAACAAGATGTTACATTAACAAAAACTGACAAACCTTACGTGATAGTCAATACCTGTTTTGTAGATGAGGGTGTTACAATGACCATTGGTCCTGGGGTTCACATTTACAATACTGCTAATTCGGTGTTTGTAAGCAATCCCAATAGAATTATCAATGTTAGTGCAATCAATGTATTAGGGACTTTGAAAGTAAATGGAACTGCCGATAATCCTGTTATTTTTGAAGGGGACAGATTGGACGTAAAATTCAAAGACCTTCCAGGACAATGGAGAGGTATTCGTTTTTATAAAGGGAGCGTAAACAACGAAATACGTCATTCTGTTATAAAAAACGCAACCATTGGCGTATGGGTAGATTCCTTGTCGGAAAACACACAAGAGAATCTCAAAATATACAATACCATTATTAAAAACATCAGTGCTTATGGTGTGTTAGGACTAACTGCACAAATTTATATGGAAAATAGTGTGGTTGCCAATTGCGGTGCCAACACAGTGCTAGGTTATTGGGGAGGATATTACACTTTCAGACATTGCACCTTTTATGCAGGTGGGGGCAGAAGAGACCCACATTTGATTATTAATAATCAATTGCGCAATGATAAAAATGTAGTGATTAGAACATTCCCTGTAGGTTATGCTTTTTTCAATACCATTATTTGGGGGCCTAATCAAACAGAAATTGGTTTTGACATCAACACGAATGTAGTTCCTGATTTTGCAGTATTTAGATCGAGCATTATACGTTCTAAAATAATCTTTGGTGGAAACGATTTGTTGTTTAATACCGATCCATTGTTTAAGCAAATTGGTACATCCGATTTCAAATTAAACGCAGGTTCATCAGCTATTAACAAAGCCAATGTAACTTTCTCTGTTCCTGCCGATTTGGATGGTAAAACCCGAGACAGTGAGCCAGATATTGGAGCTTACGAATTTTAATATTTAAAGATGAAAATAAAACTACTTATAATTGCCGCTTTTTTAGTCGTTACAAATCCAATAAAAGCACAAAGTAAAATGTGTATGTGTAGCGCGGATTCGGGCATTTTTTTTCCGCAATACGAAATTGGGCTTACTTCAAACATCATGTTTGAATACCCTTTAAGTAAAACAATTTTCAATGGGTTTATGGTCAAAAAACATTTCCCAAAATTCATAATTAGAGCAGGTGTTAATCATAACAGAGGGCCTTTTGAGTTTAATGTTGTCGGAAATACCTATGGAAGTAAAGACAGTGGCACATATAAGTTAACAACTCTTAGGGTGGGGATTGAAAAAGTATTTTTTCCAAGTAAATTATCCCCTTATGCTGCTGGTGACCTTTTTTATGCAAAATCTTCGTCAGAGGGAGTTTTTGCTGATTGGGGAGGGTTTAGAGGAACCTATTTAGAAAGGTCCTACAATAATGTGTCAAACAGAATCGGAATTATGCCCTCATTTGGATTTAAATACAGACCAAAATCACAATTGTCAATAGGGATAGAAACCAACTTCTCGATTTATTTTTATAAAAATAAATTTACTGACTTAACTAACAACAATAACAATAATACATCGGGTATAAATGGGGCTATTGTTCGTTCAGCCTTGTTTACTATCAACTACCATTTATTCGAAAAATAGTTAGATTGTAAACGTATTATCGTTTTATCTTGTCTAAGACAACAAACTCAAAATCATACAAATGTTTTTCGTCTTTCGGGTGATGTTCCGAGAAGGATTGTTGCCATTCCTCGGGGTTCCACTCAGGGAAAAACGTGTCTGCATTGTCAAACACGTGGTTCACAATAGTAATGTATAAACAATCGGCTATTTGAATCAATTCACGATACACTTGTCCACCGCCAATAATCATCAATTCTTCGGTGTTTTCAGGAAGTGCTTTTATGGCCTCTTCGATAGAAAAAACATGCACAAAACCATCAATGATGTCTTCGTTTTTGGAAGAAATAACCAAATTCAAACGCTTAGGCAAGGGCTTACCTAGAGAGTTCATGGTGTTTCGGCCCATCAACATGGGTTTGCCTTTGGTATGTTTTACAAACCATTTAAAATCATCGGGTAAGTGCCACATCAATTGGTTGGCTGCCCCTATGGCAAAGTGTTTGTCGATGGCAGCTATAAGCGATATTTTCATAGTTAATCTTTAAAAAAATGTTTCCCTTGGGTGTTAATGACACCACGTTTTTGGTTTAAAATAATCATGGCATAGCCATTTTTAAAGGCAGAAGCCCCGTCGTAACGGTGGGGTATTAAAAGTCTGCAATTAGAGTTCATGTAGCCCCATTTTCCTTCCTTGTCTCTAACGGGAATCAGGCCATTGCCTATTTCACCCACTTGGGTAGGTTTGGTTTGGAATTGCCCCATCACATAAAAGTTTTTATCCATAATTCTTAAATCAGGCATATACATTCCCAAAATACCCAAATACAATGAATCACCTATGTGTTTGGCATAAGAAAATAAGGGAGAAAATCGTTTTTGTCTGTCGAGGAAGTAATAATCCCAACCTATGTCATTTCTGTTTTTAATCACACATTTACCATCTCTGAATTCTTTTTCAATGGTAATGTATTCGGAATAATCAATACTGTCGTTAATAAAATCACGCATAATGACTTGACCGCTACTGTCTATAAATTGCAGGACGTAGGTTAATCCATAAGGAGCAATTTTGCTTCTGGTTTTTACATAAACTGGCGCTATTCCCTCCGAGAAAATACCCGCAGGAATGATGCTATCAGGTAAAGATAATGTTTTGCCTTGTTTGTCTATGTAAAAGTATTTGCCCTTGCTTATACCCAACAAAAAACCAGACTGAAATTTTTGGGAACTAGTGTCAAAATTAGGAGGTCTAACCCAATCGCCATTTCGATTAATAATGCCCAGTTTTTTGTTTACAGAAACAACTGCTAAACCCTCCGAAAAACTCTCCAAGGCATCGTAAGTTTTGTTGAAAACGGACAGACCCAAAGTGTTTATGTAAAAGGATTTGAATTTGGTGTTTTGAACATGACAAAGGCCTTCGCTAAATTCTCCATGAAAACGATAAGCTTCTGTTATTATTTTGCCTGTAGAGTTGATGCCGTAAAAAAGAGTGTCAATTTTTATGAAAGCAAAATCCTCGGTAAAAAATTCAGTTTCTTCGTATTGTGGTTCAATGATAATTTTGCCAGAAGTGTCACTGTAACCCCATTTATCATTGACCCTGTATGGAATAAGTTGAGCCCAAGATGCAGTGAGGGAAAAAGAACAAATGATATAAAGTAGAATATTTTTCATGAGCTTAATAGACACATTAATTACAAATTTAGTGCCTTATTGTTTAATATCCGAACAAACTTCTATTAAAACACCATTGGTGCTTTTGGGGTGTGCAAAGGCAATTGATTTATTATCGGCGCCGTTTTTAGTAGCCTCGTGTATCATTTCTATGCCTTCTATTTTCAAACGTTTAATTTCCTCAGCGGCATCATCAACGCCAAAAGCAATGTGGTGAATACCCTCGCCTTTTTTTTCAATAAATTTGGCAATGGCACTTTCAGGTTTTGTAGCTTGAAGTAATTCAATTTTAGTGTCACCAACCATAAAAAAACTGGTAATAACGCCTTCACTTTCCACTTCTTCGGTTTTATAAGGTTGCGTATTTAAAAGTTTGGAAAATAATAGATTAGACGCTTCAATGTCTTTAACCGCTATGCCAATATGTTCAATTTTATTCATTTAAAAATATAAAGACAAAAGTATGTAATAATTTCGTTTTATTTGCGTTTGTAAAAAATCTATGTTCAAACATTTTATTGTTTTCGTGTTTTGTTTTTTTGTTGTATCTCATTTAAAGTCTCAATATATCATATACGGCTATGTTCAAGATTCTAGCTCATTGGAGAAGTTAATAGGAACGAATGTTAAAATCCTCAATGGAAATTCAGGGACTATTAGCAACAATTATGGTTATTTTAGTCTGAAAGCCAATAAGGATACCGTTATTTTAAGTATTTCACACATTGGATATAAACAAACATATATTTCTATTAATAAAAATACGCCTATGCCTATCACCATTCCTGTAGTTCAGGAAGGCGTGATGTTTGATAATGTGACCTTTAAATTAAAGAAAGAATCAAAAATGGTGGAAGATGTGCAGATGAGCACCATCAATATTTCATCAAATCAAATAAAGATGTTACCACGGTTTATGGGGGAAACAGATTTGATAAAAGCCATACAACTGATGCCGGGTATAAAAGGAGGTTCTGAGGGAAGTTCAGGTTTGTATGTAAGAGGTGGTGGGGCCGACCAAAATTTAATCCTATTGGATGGGGCTATGGTTTACAATCCTTCACATTTATTCGGTTTTTTCTCGGTTTTTAATACCGATGCCATCAACAATGTGCAATTGCTAAAAGGGGGTTTTCCTGCAAGATATGGCGGACGATTAAGCAGTGTTTTGGACATCACCATGAAAGATGGCAATATGAAAAAATTTAAGGGAGAGGGTAGTATAGGTGCATTGGCAAGTAAATTCACATTTGAAGGTCCTATCGTCAAAGACAAAGTGTCTTTTATGGTGTCAGCACGTCGAACTTATTTGGATTTAATATTACAACCCATATTGAAAGCAAGTTCAGGGAATCCCAACTTCAATCAAGGGTATTTTTTCTCCGATTTTAATGCAAAATTAAATTGGAAATTGAATTCCAAAAACAGATTGTATTTAAGTTTTTACAACGGTATCGATAAGTTTTATCAAGAAAATAAACCCTATTCTTATTTGTATGATGGTAATGTAATTAAAGAACAAAGTTTGGCGCGTAATCAATGGGGGAATCAATTGGCAACGCTTAAGTTTAACCAAATTGTCAATAAAAATTTATTTATAAATACACAGCTCAACCTGACTAAATATTTTTATGAAATAGATGAGTCAATATCCAACAGTGAACAAACCGATACTGGTTTAACAGAACAATACAATTTCAATGGATTTGGGAGTCGCATAAATGACATTACACTGAAAAGCGATGCTGAGTACAACCAAGGAAGACATTACCTAAGATTTGGTTTATCGGCCATTCACCATCAGTTTGTGCCGGGGCAAAGTAAAGTTGTGTACAGAAAGACAGGAGAGCGAAGTATAGATACTGCCTTTGGAAGTGGTAGAACAAATTCATTGGAAATGAGTGCTTATGTGGAAGATGATTACGATTGGTCGACCCGATTCAAAGTGAATTATGGTTTGCATTTTAATCTTTACAACTACAAAAAGAGTTTTTTTCCAACGATACAACCCCGAATGGCAGTTCGCTATCTCATCAATAAATCACTGTCATTAAAAGGTTCGTTTGCCAACATGTCTCAAAATATTCATTTACTAACTAATAATACCATTGGTTTACCGAATGATTTGTGGGTTCCTGCAACCAATTTAATAAAACCTATGCGGTCGAACCAAGTAGCAATGGGAGTTGCCAAAACCATAGGGAAGTATGAGTTTACGTTTGAAACCTATTATAAAACAATGAAAAATGTAATTGAGTTCAAGGAAGGGGCTTCCTTTTTGAATGTCAATAATTCGTGGGAGAATAAAGTGGCTGTGGGTAATGGCGAAGCCTACGGATTTGAGTTTTTAGCACAAAGAAAATCAGGGAATTTTACAGGATGGATTGGTTACACGCTTTCGTGGGTAAAACGCACCATTCCTGAATTAAACTTTGGAAAAGAGTTTTATTACAAATACGATAGCAGACATGATTTTTCATTTGTTCTAAATTACAAGGAAAATGAAAAATGGGACTACGGATTAGTTTGGGTATACAGAACAGGCAATGCACTTACCATGCCAACAGGGGCTTATCCTGGAGCAGTTATTGGTGGTTTGGCAGGTTCTGGTCTTGGTTATGGCACTGTTTATACCTATTCCGGTAGAAATAATTTTCGATTTGCCGATTATCACCGTTTAGATTTAAGTGTTACCCGACATTACAAGAAAAAATGGGGGATGATAGATTTGAATTTTAGTGTGTATAATGCCTACAGCAGAATAAATCCATTTTATTACAGAATAGGCACAGATTTTAAAGGGAATAAGCAAATAACCAGAGTGGGTTTGTTCCCGATTTTACCATCCGTTAACCTTGGTTTTAAATTTTAAAAATATGAGATATTTAGTTATAATTCTAGTTGTTTTAGTGTTTTCTTCCTGCGAAAAAACAGAGAAAATAGAAGATTACCCAACTCATAAAAGTTTGTTGGTGTCCAATTGCATTTTCGGACAAAGTAATGGTTTTAATTTTATGCTATCTAAAAGTTTATCACCATTGGACAATGCTCCATTCAAGCAGTTGGTTCACCCAAGGGCGTTCGTAAAATTATTTGAAAATGAAGTGATGGTTGATTCTTTTGGCTTTAGAACAGTTAATAATAACACTTTTTTAGAAAGTGCAATTGTCCCAAAACCCAATTTTAAATACCGTTTTGAAGCCTTTTTTCCTGGTTTTGCAAAAGTTTCTGGAGAAGACATCATGCCAGAAATTATAGACATTGTAGATGTTAAATCAAGCAAAATAGTTAAGAATTATGACTTTTCTAGTGCTTTAACTTTAGACATGGACTTGATATTAAGTAATACACACCAAAACAATGATTACATTATTTTGGAATTCAACAGACCGGTAGATATTGATACCAATGGTGCTTCTTATTTTTATGAAGACCTTACTGGCTTGAAGTTAAATAATGCAACATTAGAATATGAACACTTCGACAATAAGTTGTATATAAAAACGAATGGTCAGAAAATTAATCAAATTAGTATAAGAAGAGAATCAATTGAATATGCTTATGGAATTCAAAGTGTACAAAACAAAATGGAAGTAAGTATTGCAAATTGCTCTAAAACAACCTTTGAATATTTGAGAAGATTTAATTTACAACAGTACAATGAGTTTGATCCATTTGCCGAACCGACCCCTATTTCTAACAACATAATCAATGGTTATGGTATTTTCGGTGCAATGGGCTTAACAATGAAAGAGTTTACTTTTTAGAATTGATTGTTTGCAGAAGTTTAAGTTATTTTGCTAATAGCCAAAGAGAAAAGTAGAATAGTAATGGTTTGAATTTATGGATTAATAGTATTTATTGCCCATAAAAACGGCTATTTTCAAACATTTTCTTATTCAGCTTGTTATCTTTTTAATCGAAAATTGTAAAAAAACTGATAAATATCATTATTTTTGCACAATAGAATTAGTCTAAATAAGAATTATGTTAAAACTTCCTATCTACCTAGATAATAATGCTACCACTCCCATGGATCCTAGGGTTTTGGAAGCTATGATGCCATATTTTACCGAAATATTCGGAAATGCAGCGAGCAGAAATCATCCATTTGGATGGAAAGCTGAAGAGGCTGTTGACTACGCAAGAGAGCAAGTGGCTGCCCTTATTAATGCGGATGAAAAAGAAATTATTTTTACCAGTGGTGCTACAGAATCTAACAACTTAGCTATTAAAGGCGTGTTCGAAATGTATGCGGCTAAGGGTCA
Source organism: Chitinophaga pinensis (assembly GCA_945871905.1). Classification (GTDB taxonomy): domain Bacteria; phylum Bacteroidota; class Bacteroidia; order NS11-12g; family UBA955; genus JABMMZ01. The sequence goes on along the minus strand of CAMBXL010000003.1, from coordinate 47,453 downwards.
ACATATCATTACCGTTGAAACTGAACACAAAGCGGTATTGGATGCTTGTAAACACATTGAAAAATTAGGAGCTAAGGTTACCTACTTAAAAACCAACGAACAAGGTTTAATTACAGTAAAGCAAGTTGAGGATGCGTTACAACCCAATACAATTTTGGTTAGTATCATGTACGCCAATAACGAAATTGGAGTTATTCAACCGATGAAAGAAATTGGGGCATTGTGTCATTCCAAAGGGGTTTTGTTTCACACCGATGCCACCCAAGCAGTTGGTAAAATTATGGTTGACGTAATTGCTGATAATATCGATTTGTTGAGTTTTACAGGTCACAAAATGTATGGTCCTAAAGGAGTTGGTGCCTTGTATGTAAGAAGAAAAAATCCAAGAGTTAAGGTTACAGCTCAAATGGATGGCGGTGGTCACGAAAGAGGAATGAGAAGTGGTACGCTAAATGTACCAGGTATAGTTGGCTTTGGTAAAGCTTGCGAATTGTGTAAAAATGAAATGCAAGTGGACACCGAACGTATCATTAAAATGAGAGACCGTTTAGAAAAAGAATTATTGGTGCTTGAAGAGTCATACATCAATGGAAGTAAAGAACATAGATTGCCGCATGTGAGCAATATGTCATTCAAATATGTTGAAGGAGAAGGATTGATAATGGGTGTTAAAAATATAGCCGTTTCATCAGGTTCAGCATGTACAAGTGCTAGTTTGGAACCAAGTTATGTGTTAAAAGCATTGGGTTTAGACGATGAGTTAGCGCATTCTTCATTGCGATTTGGATTAAGTAGGTTTACCACCGACGAGGAAGTAGAATATGCGATAAACCACGTAAAAGAAGCAGTAATTAAGTTGAGAGATATGAGTCCGTTGTGGGAAATGTTCAAGGAAGGGATTGATTTGAAATCTATTCAATGGGCGGAGCATTGATATTTTTGATTTTGTGATTTTTGAATTTTGATTTTAAAATAATAAAAGATGTACAGTGAATTTGCGGATAATTTGAAAAGCCGAACCAAGCAATTGGCCATTAATGCATTAGCTGTATTAGAGAATGTTCAGTTTTCAAATGTTACCAGTGTATTGGTTAAGCAATTAACCAAGTCTGTAACTTATGTAGGTGCAAATTATCGTTCAGCTTTAAGAGGTAAATCAAAAGCAGATTTCATATCAAAAATATCAGTCGTAATAGAAGAAGCAGATGAAGCATTATATTGGTTGGAATTGTTATACGAAACAAAAAAAATTAACGAAAGTGACTTTGAAAAATTGCATAAAGAAACCAACGAAATATTAATGATAATGTCAAAAACCAAAAGCACTACTCAAGAAAATCTAAAAATATAAAAAATTATAAAGGTATTAAAAATCATAAATATTTAATCACTTTAATTTATTAAAATCATAAATCAAAAATCATAAATCAAAAATAAATCATGGCTTATTCAGAAAAAGTAATCGATCATTATAACAATCCAAGAAACATTGGAACGTTAGATAAAAACAAAAAAGAAGTTGGAACGGGTTTGGTAGGTGCACCAGAGTGTGGTGATGTTATGCGTTTGCAAATAGAAGTAGACGAAGTAACAGGCATTATCAAAGATGCAAAATTCAAAACATTTGGTTGCGGTAGCGCTATTGCCTCTTCTTCATTGGCAACAGAATGGCTCAAAGGTAAATCAGTTGATGATGCACTGAAAATCGACAACATGGATATTGTTGAAGAATTGGCGTTACCTCCTGTAAAAATCCATTGCAGTGTATTGGCTGAAGATGCCATAAAGTCTGCCATAAATGATTACAGAGTTAAAAATGGTTTAGCACCGATAGAGGACGATAAAAAACACTATTAATAGGAGTTAGGAATTAGGAGTTAGGAGTTAGGAATTAGGGTTTAGGGGTTAGCCTTGACTAGGCTCAGCAAGTGGGTTAGGAATTTTCCTTAATGTTACCAATGTTGTGGGACGAAAAGATTAATTGATGACATTAAAATCAATCTGATAGATATGGAATGAAAATTGTAATATCAATTAAGAAGAACCATTAAAATTATAAAAAATCCACCGCGAAGCATTAGTAACACATAAAATCAAAAATTATAAAATATAAAATAAATTATGTCAGCAGATATAACAATAACAGATAGAGCACTTGGCAAAGTTAAACAGTTGATGAGTCAAGAAAATATGGGTCCAGATTATTTTGTAAGGGTTTCGGTAAAAGGGGGCGGTTGCAGTGGTTTAAGTTATGATTTAGATTTTGACAACGAGCCAAAAGATGGAGACCAAGAATTTATTACAAATTCAATTAAAGTAGTTTGTGATTTAAAAAGTTACTTGTATTTGGCAGGAACAGAATTAGATTTTACGGATGGATTAAATGGTAAAGGATTTAATTTTATCAATCCTAATGCCAAAAGAACCTGTGGCTGTGGTGAAAGTTTTGCGGTATAATGGGTTTCTTAAAAAAAATTTATAAACTAAAGCCATTATTAATATATGGCTTTTTTTTATGTTCGACAAATATTGCTGCTCAATATAAATATTCATACAAAAAATTTGATCCATACTTAGGGGCAATATCTGCAGGTTTTTTAGGGTCTTCTTTTTATTTACAAAATCAAGTTAAACCACTTTCAGAAAATTATATTTTGAGTCTTAATAGAAATAATGTCAATCGATTTGATAGAATTGCAACTTATCAATGGAATCCCACAATTGCACGAACCAGCGATGGAGTAGCCGTAGGAAGTGGATTGATGTTTTTGTATTTCTGTTTTGATAAAAATAGCAAAGAAAATGTTTTTCCTATTGCTGGTGTCGCTTTTCAAAGTTTATTGTTATCTCAAGCATTATCAAACAGCTTCAAACTCACACTTAGACCTCGGCCTCTTGTTTATAATCCGGAGGTAGAAATGTCTAAAAAAATGAAGTCTGACAGTAGAATGTCATTTTTTTCAGCACATACTACAACAGTTTCTTCACTGAGTTTTAGTTTTGCTTATGCATACCAAACTTATAATGCACCTAACAAACCTAATTATGCATTGTGGACTGGTGCTTTTGCATTACCAGCTGTGGAGGCAATTCTTAGGGTAAAAGCTGGTAAGCATTACCCGAGTGATGTTATTTGTGGTTATTTAGTTGGCTTTGCTTCTTCTTTTACAATGCACAAGCTCCATAAAGTGAATAAATAAAAAAAACCTCCCTGTCTGAAAGGAGGTTTTTCGTTGAATATCAATTAGGTTTTATTTAGCACTTGCTTTAATAGTCCAAACAACATCTGCTTTTAAATCCATAGCAGGAATTGGTCCTGAACTTACTCCTTTAACTCTGTAAGTAAATGTAGTGGCTTTAATATAATTGGCCAAATTTTCATTACTATTAACAGTTAAAGTCAAATTGTTTTGATCGTCTAAAACTGGATTTTTTGAAGCAATAAGCACTTCAGGATTTCCATCTGCTGCAATGTATAACTCTATTTTTTCAATAGAATTGAAATTTAAGGTTGAGTCAGTAATACTCACTTTAGCAGAACGAAGGGTTAATTCATCCAATAAGTCGAGCGAAGTATTGTTTTTTTCGAGTTCTTGTTTTAACGAAGACGTTAAAACAGATTCTCCTATCACATACTCACCAGGAGCTTCGATAGCTTCGACAGAAAGAGTTGCTTCAGTGGTGTAATCAAAGTTAATGCTTGTTAATTTTTCAAGACATCCACCCATAGTCAACACACTAATAAAGAGGATTAGACTGGTATTTAAAAAAAGTTGTTTCATGGTGTTATTATTTTAATAATTAAGTAACAAAGATAAATAAATGATTTTAATTGTTATCAAAGATTTTTTTAAGGGCTACATTTATTGATTTCCCATCGGTTTTTCCTGCTAGGTTTTTCATAGCAACGGGCATTATTTTACCAACTTCTTGCATGCCATTGGCACCTACTTCGGCGATTATAAGTTTTAGGGCATCTATAAGTTCGCTTTCACTCATTGCTTTTGGTAAATAGGTTTCAATAACGCTCAATTCTTCTTTTTCTTTTTGCGCTAAGTCATTGCGGTTTTCTTTTTCAAAAATTTCAATACTGTCTTTACGTTGTTTGGCCATTTTCATCATAGCTTTCATCGCTATTTCGTCATTAATGTCCTTATTGCCTGTTTCTGTTCCAGCAATTAAAAAGGCTGATTTCATAGCACGAATGGCTCTTAAACGAATTTCATCTTTCGCTTTCATCGCGTCGATTAAGTCTTTATTTATTTTTTCTACTAAGTTCATTGTTGTTATTTTATACTGCAAATTTAAGGAATTATCATTTAAAAGAGGTATATCAGTTCACAAGACAATTAATACATGTAATTCTTTGTCTTAAAATATAGATACAAAGATTTTTGTATTCATTTTTACTTATAGATTAAGTTTCTTAAGTAAGTCTAGCATGTTCTTAATTCAGTTATCAAAAGATAAATTTATCTGTGATTTTTTTGTTTCTTTGCATACCAATTGAACTATTCATCCAAAATAATTGAAAATGCAGTAAAAGCCTTGTCGGGTTTCCCTGGAATTGGTACGCGAAGTGCATTAAGGATGGTTGTTTTTTTACTTAAAAGGCCCAAAGAGGAAGTTAATCAGTTGGCAGAGTCATTGATGTTACTAAAAACTACTTTAAAGTCATGTCGTGTTTGTCACAACATCAGTGATGAAGAGGTTTGTAATATCTGTAAGTCGCCAAATCGTAATCACAGACAATTGTGTGTAGTAGAAGACATGCAAGATGTAATGGCGATAGAAAACACAGCTCAATTCAATGGGTTGTATCATGTATTAGGAGGCGTTATAGCCCCTATGGATGGTGTTGGTCCCGATTCGCTTAACATTAATTCATTGGTGACTCGAATTGAAAATGGACATTTTGAAGAAGTAATCATCGCATTAAATCCAAATGTGGAAGGCGATACCACCACTTTTTATATTGCAAGAAAACTTAAAACAGCTTCGGTTCAAATCAGTACCATAAGCAAAGGAATTTCAATTGGAAGTGAATTGGAGTTTGCAGATGAAATTACTTTGGGTAAATCTATCTCCTTAAGAGTGCCTTATCAAGTTTAAAGGCGGTATTATATATTCACTTAAGGTGTTAAATGTTTTCATTTTGTTGCTTTTTATGAGTTAATTTATTATGAATTTAAGAAGTGAAAAACAAGTGAATTGCAACACTTTTCTTTCTAAGGGGTACATTTTGGCAAGAGTAACTTTATTTTTCATTCTTTATTTTGTATTAATGGGGCATTTAAGTGCGAATAATACGCCTTTGCATTTTAAGTGCAATAAATACAAAATAGACAACGGGTTGCCAGACAATTGGGTTAAGGAAATGGTTTTCGACCAAAAGGGTTTTTTGTGGATGGCTACATTAAATGGGATTTCAAAATTTGACTCCTATCAATTTCTCAATTTTACTACCAATAGCCCAATAAAGTTAAAATGGCAAGCATATAAGTCAATCATTAATATTGAATATGAAGTTTGGGCTTCTCCGGACTCTGGTATTGTTATAATTAATACTAGTAATTACAAATTTACTTTTTTAAATGTAAATAAAAAACTGGGTTTCGTGCATAGGTTATGCAAAACCACTGACAACATTGTTTATTATTTTCCGTCAAACGGCTATCTGACTCAAATTAAAAAAGGCAAACTTTCAAGAACCGTCTTTGTGTATAAAAATTGGTTTCAAAGCATGGAGTGTGATAATTTCGGAAATGTCTTTACAGCCTTTAATTCAGGAAGGGTTGATTTGCTCAATGGACAAATATTGAAAATTAAAAATACTAATTTTTTCAACCAATTTTAGTTCTATATGAGCTGTGTATTGTTAAATATCAGTTGATTAGTTCTTGTTTTATGTTGTTTATTCTATTAAAATAGACAATAAAAAAAGAGTGATTTTACATGGTAAAATTGTCCTATTTTAAAAGCTTAAGTGATTATAAGTAAACATAATATAAACTTAATTGAAAAGACGCATTTATTTAAATTGTGGTATTCTTATTGTTTTTGTTACTATAAGGTGTAAAAAAAACCAAAACACTGTTAGGTTTAATTTGAAATACTCACTTACTTTTGATGTGTTAAGATTTGGTTTTTATAGACCTTATAAATAGTAACGATTCGATATTCAATGAAGCATAAAATGGAAGTTATAAAATTAAGAACGGTACTCAAAATACTGGTATTTTTAAGTAGAATTTAGTTTTATTGGTCGTTTTATTTGTAGAATTGTATGCGCAAAATCAAAAATATTTTATTTTCATTTTTTTTTCTATTAGCTAAGCTTTCTAGTGCGCAAGTTTTATCCGGAGCTTCACAATTTAAGTTATATCTGCCCTTCATACAGGGTAAAAAAGTGGCATTAGTGGTTAATCATACTAGTTTGATTAACCAAACCCATTTGGTTGATTCATTAATGAATTTGGGGATTCAAGTTACTTGTATTTTTGCGCCTGAACATGGTTTTAGAGGTGATAAAAGCGCAGGTACACACGTCAATAGCGACATTGATGCCAAAACCGGAATAAAAATAATTTCCTTATACGGCAGCCACAAAAAACCCACAAGAGAGGATATGCAAAATGTAGAATATGTCATTTTTGATATTCAAGATGTGGGGGTTCGTTTTTATACTTACATCAGCACAATGCACTATGTAATGGAAACTTGTGCCGAATTAAACACTCCATTAATAGTATTAGACCGACCCAATCCAAATGGACATTATGTGGATGGACCTGTATTACAAAAAGAGTTTCAAAGTTTTGTTGGAATGCACTCGATTCCTTTGGTACACGGTTGTACAGTAGGTGAGTTAGCGCAAATGATAAATGGCGAAAAATGGTTGCAAGGAGGATTAAATTGTTCATTACAGGTTGTAAAAGTGGCCAATTATACCCACCAAACTCCTTATCAATTGCCCATAAAACCATCGCCTAACCTCATGTCTCAAAGTGCCATATACTTATACCCAAGTATAGGCCTTTTTGAAGGAACTGTTGTAAGTATAGGTCAGGGAACAGTTAAGGCTTACCAATGCTTTGGTTCACCTGATTTAGGGTTTGGGAATTACAAATTTGTGCCCAGAAGTATTAAAGGGGTTGCAGAAACCCCCAAATTTTTAAATGATACATGTATTGGTTTTGACATGACATTGTATGGTGAAAAAAGACACTTTGAACAAAGTGAGTTGAACTTAAATCCATTAATTATGAGTTATTACTATTCCAAAGATCCAGAAAATTTTTTCATTAAAAATGGTTTTTTTGACAAATTAGCGGGTACAAATAAACTAAGAAATCAAATAATAGAAGGTAAATCTGTCTATGAAATTAGACAATCTTGGAAACAGGAATTAAATATTTATAAAGAAATAAGGTCGAAATATCTGCTATATCCACAAAATTAGGGGCTATTTTATAAATAAATAGTTTTTTTTACTAAACAATTTGGATAATTGACAATTTATTCACTACATTTGCACTCCCAATTTAAAACGTATGTCAAGAGTTTGTGATTTATCAGGAAAAAAGGCGTTAGCAGGTAATAATGTGTCTCATAGTAACCGTAAAACTAAACGTAGGTTTTACCCAAATTTGCATGAGAAAAGATTTTTTATACCTGAAACAGCAGAGTGGATTACCCTTAAAGTATCTGCTTCAACCATTAGAACTATTAACAAAATAGGCATTACCGAAGCATTAAACAGAGTATTCAAGAAAGGAACAATATAATCATGGCAAAAAAAGGCAATCGCATACAAGTAATATTAGAATGCACCGAACAAAAAAATTCGGATGTACCAGGTATGAGCAGATATATTACAACTAAAAACAAAAAAAATACAACTGAAAGAATTGAATTGAAAAAATACAATCCTTTCATGAAAAAAGTAACCGTTCACAAAGAAATTAAATAATTAAATTATGGCAAAGAAAGTTGTTGCAACATTAAAAAAAGCAGGAGAAGGTAAAGACTTTGTTAAAGTTTTCAAAGCAGTAAAATCCAAGAACGGTGCTTATTCTTTCAAGGAAGATATCATCACTGGAGAGGAAGCGAAAACTTATTTTAATAAATAATAAACAAATAATATTTAGATTGCCTCCGGAAACGGGGGCTTTTTTTTTACCATTTAATCAATAAACTAAATGTCAATATTTGATATTTTCAAATCCAATAAAAAAGTTGAGGCTCAAACGCCTGAAATTTCGAAAGGACTTGAAAAAACGAAAGATAATTTTTTTACAAAGCTCTCCAAAGCAGTTGCTGGAAAATCAACTGTGGATGCCTCCTTTTTAGATGAATTGGAGGAAATTTTGGTTTCTAGCGATGTGGGTATTTCTACCACTATTAAAATTATTGAAAGAATAGAGACCAGAGTTAAACAAGATAAATACTTAAACACGGCCGAATTGCACTCTATCTTAAGAGATGAAATTAATCTTTTACTAACTGAAAATAAAAAAACACCTGATTTTGACTTTACTGTGAGCAGTCAAGTTAAGCCATTCATCCTAATGGTTGTTGGTGTTAATGGGGTTGGTAAAACAACCACTATTGGTAAAATGGCCAATCAATTTGTGAAAAACGGAAACAAGGTTTTGTTGGTAGCTGCTGATACTTTTAGAGCAGGTGCCGTGGATCAATTAGAAATTTGGAGTCAAAGGGTAGGGTGTGGTTTTTTTGCTAAAGGGATGAATACCGATCCCTCTGCTGTGGCTTTTGATGCACTGCAAATGGCAAAAAATGAACAATATGACGTCGTTATTGTTGATACCGCAGGAAGACTGCATAATAAAGTGAATTTGATGAACGAGCTAAGCAAAATAAAAAGAGTAATGTCAAAAATATACGACTACGCTCCTAATGAAGTAATGCTCGTGTTAGACGCCTCCACTGGGCAAAATGCTTTTGAACAAGCCAAACAATTTACAGCTGCAACTGAAGTAAGTTCTCTTGCACTAACCAAATTAGATGGTACAGCTAAAGGGGGTGTCGTTATTGGTATAAGCGACCAGTTTAAAATTCCAGTTAGAGTAATTGGTGTTGGTGAAGGAATGCAAGACATTCAATTGTTTAATGCTAAGTCTTTTGTAGATTCTTTATTTGAAGTGTAAAATGAAAACAAAATCTTTAAAGCAAAATAAAATAAATATAATTACACTTGGGTGTAGTAAAAATTTGGTCGATAGCGAAGTTCTGTTAAGTCAACTCAAAGGCAATGACATGGAAGCCACTCACGAGTCCGAAAAAGATGATGCCAATATTATTGTTATCAATACTTGCGGATTTATAGACAATGCCAAACAAGAAAGTATAGACACTATTCTCCAATATGTTGATGAAAAAGAAGCAGGTAGAATAGATAAATTGTATGTAACAGGTTGCTTGTCTCACCGATATAAAGACGAATTAGAAAATGAAATTCCTCAAGTTGATGCCTATTTTGGTACTTTGGAATTACCTAATTTGTTGAAAACATTAGGAGCAGACTATAAACATGAACTAATAGGAGAAAGACTCACCACTACACCGCAACACTTTGCTTATTTAAAAATAAGTGAAGGTTGTAACAGACCCTGCTCGTTTTGTGCTATCCCTTTAATGAGAGGAAAACACGTGAGTAAATCCATTGAACAAGTGGTAACTGAAGCTCAAAATTTAGCCAAAAACGGAACAAAAGAGTTGATGCTAATTGCACAAGACAGTACTTATTATGGTATTGATTTGTATGGAGAAAGAAAGTTGAAAGAATTATTGGAAGCCTTGTCAGAAGTTGAGGGTATTGAATGGATTCGTTTACACTACGCTTATCCATCACAGTTTCCTTCCGAAATATTGCCTGTAATGGCTTCTAAGCAAACTATTTGCAAATATTTGGACATGCCAGTTCAGCATATTTCAGACAATGTTTTGAAAAAAATGCGAAGAGGTATTACCAAAAGAAAAACATACGAGGTGCTCAATGAAATAAAAGAAAAAGTACAAGGAATTTCATTAAGAACAACTTTGTTGGTTGGTCACCCAGGCGAGACAGAAGAAGATTTTGAAGAGTTAAAGCAGTTTGTTAAAGATTTTCAGTTTGACAGACTTGGTGTGTTTACTTATTCGCACGAGGAAAATACACACGCCCATTCATTCGAAGATGATGTGCCTGAACATATTAAAAAAACTAGAGCGGCAGAAATAATGGCCATTCAAGAAGAAATTTCTCTTGAAAAAAATAAACTAAAGGTTGGAACTACTTTAAAGGTGTTATTTGACAGAAAAGAAGGGGAGTATTTTATAGGTAGAACAGAAGCAGATTCACCCGAAGTGGACAATGAGGTTTTGGTTGAAGCCAAAAATCAGTATGTCAAAATTGGTGATTTTGCCAACGTTTTAATCACCTCAGCAGAATCATTTGATTTAATGGGAACTGTCGTTAATCCATAGAGTAATGATTTTTAATGCCAATCAACTACCATTTTTAAGTACAGCAACCAAAGCCTTTATTGACAAAAAACCAGAATTACTTAAGTTATTTGAATCACAAAGTTCTTATTTTTCAGTCAATGAAGCCATAGAAGGCAAAAAAGCGTTTTCTCAAAATCGCAGAGTTGTTTTAGTTGAGGAGTTAAAAAATCAATACAAAAAACTTAATCTTAACTCAACTGATAGTCAACAGGTCGTTTCTAATATTGAATGCTTGTTGTCACCCAATACTTATACAGTCACCACTGGTCAGCAACTTCATCCTTTGCTTGGTCCTTTGTATGTCCTTTATAAGATTAATGACACCCTACAATATGCAACATTGCTTGAGGAAGTTTATCCTGAACTTACTTTTATTCCTGTATTTTGGTTGGCCTCCGAAGACCATGATTTTGACGAAGTTAAAAATGTAAATTTGTTTGGCAAAACATTTCAATGGACATCGGGTGAATCAGGTGCAATTGGAAGATTTAGCAGCAACGGAGTTGTAACTTTAATGGATGAAATTCTTGAAAATATTTCATTAAATGAGGAGCAAAAAGGGCTTTTAATTGATTGGAAATCTTGTTATTCAGAATCGCAAACGATGTCAGAAGCAACAGCCAAATTGGTTCATTCTATATTTGGTTTTGATAAGTTAATTGTTGTAGATGGAGATTCAAAAGCATTAAAACAAGAGTTAATACCTGTTATTAAAAAAGATGTTTTAAGCTCAACTAATTATAAGGTGTTCAATCATTTTTCGGAAAAGCTGAAAGAGCAAAAATATTCCCTTCAATTGGGTGCTAGAGAAATCAATTTTTTTTACCTCGATAATCAATTGCGTTCCAGAATTGTTAGAGAAGAAGATTTATATACTGTTTTAGGAACAGAATTAAAGTTTTCCGAAACAGAACTTTTGAATTTGATTGAAACAGAACCTGAAAAATTCAGTCCAAATGCCGTTTTACGACCCTTGTTTCAAGAAACCATTTTGCCCAATGTGGCCTATATAGGGGGTAATGCAGAAGTTAACTATTGGTTGCAGTTGAAAGAGATTTTTGATGAAAATAATACTGCCGCGCCTGAAATAAGATTGAGAACAAGTGTGTGGTTACTGAATAACAAACAACAGAAGTTGCTAAATTCATTGTCGTTCGACCCGATTCATTTTTTTGAAATCAATGACAAAAGTGATTTCTTAAATTATCTGAGTTTATCAAACACAGTATTCAAGGATTTGAATGTTGAATTTGAAGCATTAAAAGACAAAATTCAAAGTGAAACGCGAAAAGCAGGCATCAATGAAATGTCTACTTTGGTAGAATTAGGCAAAGAGTATTCAAAACTGTTAAAGAAAATAAATCAACTTTATCAAGACAAATTAAGTGAAGAATTAGATGATAAACTTGTTAAAATCAATGATTTGTTTGAAAGTAATTTTGCCAAAGAATCATTGCAAGAACGCAAACAATTTGGCGCAGAATGGCTACTAAAAAATCCAAATCTAATAGGCTTATTAACATTTAAGCCACAAATAGACAAGTATTTAGGTTTATTATTGAATATTTAATAACTTGAATATCAATGCATTAATAAAATTTTTTAATCTGTAGATTATTTTAAGGTTAATTGTTTTGTTTTTTGCACTTAAATCTTATACCTTTGCCAATTCAAAATGAAAACCAAATTTGTAATGAATTTAAGAAAAACGTTAGTACTAGGATTTTGTTTGTTTGCAGCTTCATTGTTTGTAAACGCACAAGAAAAAGAGAAAATGGCAGATCATCCTTATGCCAAATCTAAATGGTCTGCTGGTAAAACAGCTGACTCAGGACAAGTTTTACAAGCTTCTTATTTCCAAGATAGAAGAGCTAAAAAATGGTCTGTAGGTTTGTTAGCTGGTATTTCAGCTTTGCATGGTGATGCTGACAAAAAACAAATGGGATACAATTTTGCTCCATTTGTAAAGTATTCAATTTCACAAACATTTGCATTAAGAGGTGAATACAACTTTGCAATGTTAAGAGGTGAGCGTGATTATCAAAACCCAACTTTCTTTAAAGATAATTTCAGATTTAGAACCAATACACAAGATTGGAACATTCAAGCGCATTTTACTTTAGGTAATATATCATTCCTAAGACCGCTTAGAAAAACTCAAATGTATTTATATGCAGGTATTGGACAAGGTTCATACAAAGCTAATGCATACTTTGTTGACCAACGTTTATTTACAGGGGACTACTACTTTACTACAAACTTAGGTAGAGGTACTGCAAATCCAAACTTAGGTAAAAAAGTAACAGAATCATATGAAGGAAGACATTTAATCATACCTTTAGGTGTTGGTTTCAAACATTACATTAGCAAAAGCTTTGACTTAGGTTTAGAGTATCGTTACACCTACTTAAGATCTGATGATATTGATGTTTACAACACTGCAATATGGGCTAACAGATGGTGGGATTCTTACTCTTTCTTAAGAGCTAGTTTCGCATACAAATTTGGTTCTAAAAACGCACAACACTATGATTGGTTGAGTCCAGTAGAATCTATCTACGAACAAGTTGCTGATATTAAAAAGAAAACAGATTGTTTAGGTGTTGATGATGATAAAGATCACGTGTCTAATTGTTTCGACCAAGACAATACTACTCCTGATTCTTGTATGGTATACGGTAATGGAATGGCTGTTGACAGTGATGGTGATGGTGTTCCAGATTGTCAAGATGCTGAGCCATTCTCAGACAAAGGTGCTATTGTTGATGCAGCAGGTGCTTCAGTTGACAGTGACGGTGACGGTATCGCTGACCACAGAGACAGAGAAAACAATTCTAGCCCAGGTGCTTTAGTTGATGCTAATGGTATCGAGATTAAAATGTGCTGCAGCTGTGAAGGTGCTACATTCCCTCCAATCTCTATTTCTAGTAATTGCTTAACTAAAGAAGTTAAAAACATGTTGTATGCTGTTGCAGACAAAATGAGACAATGCCCTGAAAACAAATTGGTATTGAACGGTCCAGGAGGAAAAAGCTCTAAATACAACGCTGCTGGTAACACTCGTTGCATGGAAGAAATAGTTAAATTCTTAAATGAAAAATTCGGTATCTCTAGAGACAGAATCATAACCAACTACAACGCTGGAACTGAATCTAAAAACACAATTGAATTAATTATCAAATAATTAATATATAATATTTGAAAAGCCTCAAGATTTTCTTGAGGCTTTTTTTTTAAATATAAAACCGAACAAGTAATGGAACAACTTAAACAAATTATAGAACAAACTTGGGATAATAGAGAACTTTTAAAAACAGAAGAATCTCAAAAAGCAATTTTACAATTAATAGAGCTCCTTGATAAAGGCCAATTAAGAGTAGCTCAACCCATTGAAAACAACAAATGGCAAGTAAATGAATGGATTAAAAAAGGCGTAATCATGTATTTTCCGATTTCTGCAAATAAAACTGAAAAAATGGGAGCTTATGAATTTTATGATAAAATTCCATTAAAGTCTGATTTTGAATCGCAGTCGGTACGTTCTGTAATGGGCGCAGTGGCTCGTTATGGCTCTTTTATAAATAAAGGAGTAATTCTAATGCCTAGTTTTGTAAACATCGGTGCATACGTGGACAGTGGAACTATGGTTGATACTTGGGCTACAGTAGGAAGTTGCGCCCAAATTGGCAAAAATGTCCATTTGAGTGGTGGAGTTGGTATAGGTGGTGTTCTGGAACCTGTTCAAGCGGCCCCTGTAATTATAGAAGACGACTGTTTTATAGGTTCACGATGTATAGTTGTTGAAGGTACACACATTGCCAAAGAAGTAGTTCTAGGTGCAGGTGTTACTATAACTCAGTCAACCAAAATCATTGATGTTACTACTCCAGAAAGAGTAACTTACCAAGGTTACGTACCCGAAAGAAGTGTTGTCATTCCTGGGAGCTACGAAAAGGAGTTTCCTGCAGGTAAGTTTCATGTGCCTTGTGCTATTATAATTGGTAAAAGAAAACCGAGCACAGATCTTAAAACTTCTCTGAATGACGCTTTAAGAGAACACAATGTAGCAGTTTAACTATTGTGAATATTGGATTTGATGCAAAACGTTTTTTCCATAATCAAACAGGATTAGGGAATTACAGCAGAGATTTAGTCAATGCTGTTGCAACTTTTTTCCCTGAACATCATTATCTTTTATTTGATAAAAAAGGGGGGCACGAATTACATTCTCCTCTAGAACTTGTTTTGCCGTCAAGTGGTAAAAATCCCTTTTTGTGGAGAGCCAAGCAAATTTTAAATGAAAAGGCTTTTCATAAGCTCGACGTTTATCATGGTTTAAGTAACGAGTTGCCGTTTGGTAATTATCCAAGTCATGTCAATAAAATTGTAACCATACACGATGTGATTTTTAAATCCCATCCGCAAAACTATTCGTTTATTGACAGTTCTATTTACCATATTAAAACCAAACATGCAGCAACTATAGCAGATACTGTTATAGCAACAAGTAAGTTTACTGCCCAACAAATTCAATTGTATTACCCTATTGAGCCTAGTAAAATTAAGGTCGTTTATCAAGCCTGTAATGAGATTTTCATTCAAGCTGTAACGAGTTCTAGGGTCCAAGCTTTTAAAGAGAAATACAAGCTTGATAATCCTTTTTTCCTGTATGTTAGCAGTTTTAATCAACGCAAGAATCATCTGTTCTTATTAAAAACATTTAAAAAATACCCAAACCCAAACCATCATTTGGTGTTGGCAGGTTCCTTGGGCGATAGTTTTGAAGCGGTTAATAAGTTAATAGCTGACTTAGATTTATCGAAGCGTGTCACCATTTTGCCCAATGTGGAACAACATGAATTGACAGTTTTATACCATGCTGCATCATGGTTTGTTTACCCAAGTATTCAAGAGGGTTTTGGAATTCCATTGTTGGAGGCCATGACTTGTCATTTGCCAATTTTAGCTTCCAATATTCCGGTTTTCAAAGAGATAGCTTCCAATGAGGTGTTGTTCTATGATTTACAGAAGGAAGAGGAACTATTAAACCAATTAATAACGCTTAGCGAAATAGACAAAATTGATTATTCGTCTCACATACAACAATATAGCAAAGAGTCTATCGCGAAACAATTAATGACTATTTATCAAGGATAAAAAAATTGAAACTTATCTAAATATTTAGATTTATATTTGGCACAAATATTGACAAATAAAGTTTATGAATATGATAAAATTAAGAGCTATTTTTGCAGCTTTAGTATTAATGATGACATTAGAAGAATCAATTGCACAACAAGAAGACGGTTTATACGCCAAGTTTACCGTAAGTAAAGGAACGTTTTTAGTTAAATTATTCCCAGATAAAGCCCCATTAACGGTATGTAATTTCGTTGGTTTGGCTGAAGGTAAAATAAAAAATTCAGCTAAAGCAGACGGTGTTCCTTTTTATGATGGATTAAAATTTCACAGAGTAATTAGTCAAGCCAACGGTGATGGTCAAGATTTTATGGTTCAGGGTGGAGATCCACAAGGAACAGGTATGGGCGGTCCGGGTTATTCTTTTGCTGACGAATTTCACCCTAGTTTAAAACACGATGCTCCAGGTTTTTTGTCTATGGCAAACTCAGGTCCTAATACCAACGGAAGTCAGTTCTTCGTAACAATAGTACCTACTCCATGGTTAGACAACAAACACAGTATTTTTGGTAAAGTAGTTGATGGTCAATCTATCGTAGATTCTTCAAGAACTAATGATATGCTAGTGAAAGTTGAAATCATTAGAAAAGGCGCGGTAGCTAAAAAATATTTTGCCAATCAAGTTGAATTTGATAAACTTAAAGCAAGTGTTGAAGAAAGAAAAGCAGCTTTATTGAAAGCTGAAAAAGAAAAAAAAGACAAAGAATTCAGTGATTTAGTTTTAAAAACATATCCTACTGCAAAGAAAACAAGCAGTGGTTTGTATTATGTTGTTGAACAAGAGGGTACTGGTCCTCAAGCAGTGGCTGGTAATGATGTAAAAGTACATTATGCAGGTAAATTGATTGATGGAACTGAGTTTGATAATTCATACAAACGCAATGACCCTATTGCATTCAAATTAGGAACAGGAAGAGTCATTCCAGGTTGGGATGAAGGTATCGCTTTAATGAAAGTTGGAGCAAAGTATAAATTAATTATCCCTTATCAATTAGGATATGGTGAACGTGGTGCAGGTGGAGTTATTCCTCCATACGCAACATTGATTTTTGATACCGAATTGGTAGAAGCCAAATAAGTAATTTCAATTAAGAGTCAAAGAACCGTCCAAAAGACGGTTTTTTTTATGGTTTGTCAGTAATCTCGTATGATAAGTTGGTGCTTGCCCAAAACTTAATTTTCTTGTCTTGTTCAAAGATATAGAAGGCTTTCAATTCAGGGTGTAATTCACACAGTTTAATGGCTTCTTTTAATCCCATTACCATTGCCGCAGTGGCGTAGGCATCAGCTTCTGCTGCCGAAGGTGCTAGAATTGTTGCACTGAGCATTTCGTTGCGTGCAGGAAACCCAGAAATAGGATCTATGCTGTGGCCATATCTTTTGCCGTTCTTGAAAAAGAAATTTCTATAGTTGCCACTTGTCGCTAATGAATAATTTTTAAGTGGAATTGAACAAAATTCAATTTTTTTCTGCGAGTTAAGAACAGGTTTTTCAATTTTAATAGGCCAGTATGAGTCGTGCCCATTGTTTCCTTTTGCCCTTATTTCACCACTGATATTAATGTAGTAGTTTTTGAAATGATACACCGAATCAAACAATTGTGCGAGAATATCTACAACATGTCCCGCTGCAATGCCATTAAAATTAACTTGTTGGTTTGGGTTTGCTTTTCGGGGTAGTTTGCCGTTAAAATCAACTAAAAAGCCGTAGTTTAATTTTTTTAAACTATCAACGATTTTTTGATCAATCAACTCTGGATTTTGTTTGTTATTGCCAAATCCCCAATAATTTATCAAAGCTCCAATTCCAGGATTGAAACTGCCATTAGTTTGTTTGTATACATGGCGAGAAATACTGTCTAAGGCTACGAAATAATGTTTAGACTCGTTGTAAGAAATAGAATCTTCTGAATTTAAGCTTTGATTGTTGTTGAACTTTGATACAATAGATTGGCTGTCGTATGTACTAACTAAGTAACTGTAAAACCCTAGGATATAATCAATTTTAGCTTGTATGTTAATGCTACTGTCATAGGCTATTTCGTAGGTGGAACCCATTGTTTTGCCTTTCAAAATAGTGAATTTGTCAACCGTTTTGTGGTTAGAACAAGACAACATAAAAAACAAAGTGCTTATAGCGATTAATCTTATCATGGTTTTATCAAAAATTCCCTATTGGTTTTCATTACTTTCCCGAAAATATAGTCTTGGATTTGAACAACTTCTTTAGTGTTATTGTTAATGAAAGCATAAAAATTTTCAATGTCGTATTCCAAGGGATTCCCTTGACGGTCGAACTGAATATTAGTGTCTTCAAACATTCCTTTTTTGTGAATTTTGAGTTGGGTTGTTTTTCCAGCAGCTGTAAGCGATAAAGTTAAAAGAGGAGGCGTGTTGTAGATAGAATCTATTTGCTTGTCAGACAAGTTGATAGGGAATCCTTCGTAAGCCAAATTCTCCCATAATTTTAAATAGGATTTAAGTTTATTTAAGTTGACAATTTTATTGTTTTCAAGTGCATTCCCTTTAACAATAAGTTGAGGAGTTTGACCTTTGCTATTTTTGATTTCAAAAGATTGTTCCTCATTTTGGTGCCATTTTACTTGAATGTTTTCAATTTGTTCGTCAGTAGCTGCAAAAATAGTTTTGGAACGCCAAGCTTTGGCATCGGTATAGAAACGCGTATTCAAAAACCCATTAAATCCCGGAATGTGGCAAATGTAGGGTTCAGTAGCTTTATCCATGTAGAAGTAGGTGCCCATTTCGTTACTGGTATTGTTGCCGACATAAAATACTTTGATCAACTCGTTGTTTTCGTAAATCTCCACTTTAGTTCCGTTTAAAGCTATGTTTTTAATAACCTGATTCATTTGTTTTTTAGAAACCGGTTTTTTAACTCTAACTTTTCTTAGGGTTTCCAACAAAATCTCAATTTGAGAAATATTCCCTTTGTGTTCATTATTAATCAGCCATTCCTTAGCATTAACCTTGCTTAAGGTAACGTATTCTTTAGAGAATTTGTTGGTAATAAATATCTTATCTATTTTGTCAGTTGATTTAAAATCAAAAGCTTTCTCATTGTTGTTGAGCGTAGATACATTTTTGTTGTTAAAAATGAAATAAACCAAAGCAAGGGCAACAATGGTAATGATTAAAACAAGCGTTTTTTTATTGAACATATTTAAGTGTAAAAAGAATAGTATTGTTTTGACAAAAAAGTATTGTCATTAGCTGCAATTATCTACTGTAGTTTGGCGCTTCTTTGGTAATTTTAATATCGTGAGGATGGCTTTCTTTGATCCCTGCATTACTGATTTTGATAAACTGAGCAGTTTGTAAATCATTAATTGTAGCAGCGCCACAGTAACCCATACCAGCTTTTAAACCGCCTACATATTGGTAAATCACTTCGCTTACCCTTCCTTTGTATGGCACTGTGCCAACGATACCTTCAGGCACTAATTTTGAAATTTCAGATTCAGCATCTTGGAAATAACGGTCTTTACTACCTTCTTTCATGGCTTCAATGCTTCCCATACCACGGTATGATTTAACCATTCTGCCTTCGTAAATATTAGTATCACCCGGGCTTTCGTCAGTGCCAGCAAACATACCGCCAGCCATAATTGAACTTGCACCAGCCACTATGGCTTTCACAAGGTCACCACTGTATCTAATACCTCCATCAGCTATAACAGGAATACCAGTGTCTCTTAAAGCATCTGCACAATTCATAATGGCGGTTAGTTGAGGAACTCCAATACCAGCAATAATTCTTGTGGTACAAATACTACCCGGACCTACACCCACTTTTACAGCATCAGCACCAGCTTTTGCTAACTCTAAGGCAGCTTCACCTGTGGCAATATTGCCAACAATAACATCCAATTTTGGAAATGCCTTTTTGATTTTTTTCAACTCTGTAACAACCCCTTTAGAATGACCGTGGGCAGTGTCTAAAGTAATAACGTCAACTTCGGCATCAACCAAGGCTTTAACACGTTCCAAAGTGTCGGCAGTAATACCTACAGCAGCACCAACAATTAAGCGACCAAACTTGTCTTTACAAGCGCGAGGATGGCTTTTTAATTTTTGAATGTCTTTGTATGTAATTAATCCTGCAAGTTTGCCTTTTTTATCAATGATTGGCAATTTTTCAATTTTATGTTTTTGTAAGATAGACTCAGCTTTTGCTAAATCGGTTCCAATTTCTCCTGTAACTAGGCCTTTAGTGGTCATTACTTCATCTATTTTTTTCGAAATGTTTTTTTCAAATCTCAAATCACGATTGGTGATAATACCAACCAAATTGTTTTTAGAATCAATAATTGGAATCCCACCAATATGGTGTTCTTTCATTAGTTTCAGTGCATCATTTAAGGTAGAATCACCTGTAAGGGTTATGGGGTTTTGAATCATCCCACTTTCGCTTCTTTTCACTTTAGACACTTCTTTTGCTTGTTGAGCAATAGTCATGTTTTTATGAATGATGCCTATACCACCTTCGCGTGCTACAGCTATAGCCATGCCACTTTCCGTAACGGTATCCATAGCAGCCGAAATAATCGGAACATTTAAAGTAATATTTTTGGTTAATTTCGTTTGAGTATTAACATCTCTAGGAAGTATTTCACTGTAACGAGGAAGAACTAGTACATCATCGAAAGTAAGACTGTCAGAAATAATTTTGTTTTGGATACTAAACGAATTTTTTGTTGTTTTAGCCATGCAAATAGTTAGATAGGTTATTTGCGGTGCAAAGATAAGTGTTTTATTTGAATTTTAAAACAGCATTGTAATGGCATTAACTAATAAACCCTTTCTTTGTGATAAATTATCATTTTTTAGTATGAAAATCAATGGATTGGGATTTTACAAATAATTTTCCAAGCAATGGTTCATGCTAAACCAGTAGGGCATTTCATTGATAGAATCAAAGGCGCGCGTTGTGATAAAAGCAGCTTTTTTACCTTTGGTAATACTGCCATATTCTTTTTCTAAGCCCAATGCTTTTGATGCGTTGATGGTAAGGGCATTGAAACCCTCGTTGGGCAACATGCCGTTGTATAAACAAGCCAAACTCCATGTAAACCATAAATTAAAATGTGGACTGCTGCCTGGATTAAAATCGGACGCTATGGCAACAGGCAAGCCTGCATCTATCATTTGTCTGCATGGAGTGTAAGGTATTTTTAAGAAAAAAGAACTACCCGGTAATGCCACAGGCATGGTTTCACTGTTAAGCAAACAGTCAATTTCCTCTTGTCCTATGTGTTCGAGGTGGTCTACTGATAAAGCGTTGTTTTTTACCGCCACTTGAACGCCGCCACTAATACCCAATTCGTTGCCGTGTATTTTCGCTTTGATGCCATATTGTTTTGCTGCTTTTAATAGCAAATCGGTTTCTTCAGGAGTAAAAAATCCAAAATCACAAAATACATCCATAAAATCGGCTAAATTTTCTTTGGCAATAACAGGCAACATGTCGTTGATAATAAGGTCGATATAGGCTTGTCGATTTTCTTTGTACTCGGCAGGAATGGCATGTGCACCCAAAAAAGTAGAAAGAATTTTGATGGGCAAAGTGTTTTTTAAGCGTTTAATTACTCTTAAAATCTTAATCTCAGCATCAGTACTTAATCCGTAACCACTTTTTATTTCCATTACCGCAGTTCCACATGCCATGGCATTATTCATGTGCACTAAAGCTTTTTGGTAGAGCAATTCCTCATCCATCTCTCTTAATTTTTTTGCTGAGTTAAGTATACCACCCCCTTCATTGGCTATTTCAACATAAGTTTTACCTTGTATTCTCATCACAAATTCTTGGTGTCTAGCAGAGGCAAATACCGCATGGGTGTGCGAATCTACAAAACCGGGCATCAACCATTTGCCCTCTAGGTTTTTAGTTTCAAAGTTCAAACTAGGACATTCAGACATGGGGCCAAAGTCGGCAATTAAACCATTTTCGACTACTAAATAGGCATTAGTAATTGAATTGATGTTTTGCATTTCGCTCCCTTTCAAATGGGTTGTTTCTATTGGTAAAATTCCAATTAATTGACCTATGTTTGTAATGAGTATATTTTTAGACATGTTAAATTTTACGAATCATTTATTAAAATCTGTTAGCAAAGGTAATGAAGTTTTTATTGCCGATACAGCAAGAGTTATTGGAGATGTTCAATTAAAAGATCAGTCGAGTGTTTGGTTTGGTGCTGTGCTGAGAGGTGATACAGAAACCATTAGTGTTGGTATGTGTTCCAATATTCAAGACAATGCGGTTATTCACGCCGACTCAGGCTTTCCTTGTGAAATAGGCGATGCTTGTATAATTGGTCACGGTGCCATTGTTCATGGAGCTACATTGGCCAATAATGTACTTGTGGGTATGCACGCCACCATAATGAATGGCGCTAGCATTGGTGAATTTTCTATCATTGGTTCAGGGGCAGTGGTACCCGAAGGTATGCAAATTCCTCCACACAGTTTGGTAATGGGAGTGCCCGCTAAAATAATAAAACCAATTACAGCAGAACAAAAAGTGAAGATTATTAAAAATGCAGAATCTTATGTGAGTTTAGCTAAATTGTATATTGAAAATCAGTTGTTTAATTCAAAGTGATAGGCTTATAAAACAAAATGATATTTTAATTCAACAAAGAGTTTTACTTTTGTAGAATAATTCTAAATAAGAAAATGAGTGATTTTATAACCGTCTATGCCGAAGCTACTCCTAATCCTGAGAGTATGAAATTTGTAATCAGTAAAATGATTTTACCAAATGACAGCGCAGACTATAGAACAAGAGAGAAGGCAGAAGGGGTTTCTCCTTTGGCTACCGCAATATTCGACCAATTTTTATTTGCCAATGGTGTTTTCATTATGAATAATTTTGTTTCTATCACCAAATTACCTGGTGTAGATTGGGCCGAACATATTACAAGTATTAGGGAGTTTATTAAGGCATACATTGAGTCAGAAAATGAGATAGTACTTAAAAACAAAGCAATTTCTACCGAAGAAGCAGGAGAAATAGAAGCTAAAATTGTTAAACTATTAGACGACCATGTGAAACCAGCAGTTGAAATGGATGGTGGTGCTATTAGTTTTAAATCTTTCAAAGATGGTGTTGTAACAGTGGTTATGAAAGGCAGTTGCAGTGGTTGCCCTTCTTCTACGTTTACCTTAAAAGCAGGAATAGAAAACCTTTTAAAAAGAATGGTGCCTGAGGTTGAGGCTGTTGAGGCAGAAGCTGAATAGTAATTTTTTACTATATTTGCTTTTTTTTAACAAAATGAAACCAATTTTTTTAAGTATTACTTGCCTAATTTTAGTATTTAGCGCTTGTAAAAAAGAACCTACCGATTCTTCAGATGTTGTGTTACCTGCTGGTCCACAAGATTCTATTACTAGTTTTATGATTTATTTGGATGATATGGTTGACTCAACCTCTACTATTGCAAATTACACCGACATAGACGGTCCTGGACCAAAAAGACCAACTTTTGGCGGTTTTTCATTAAAGAAAAACAGAAATTATGAAGTTTCGTTTCGTATAGAAGATGAAACAGGTGTTCCGGTGGTGTTGAATGGAAAAATTAAAACCAATGCCAAAGATTACAGAATTTGTATCAATGAACCATTAGGCATTGCAGTGAGTGCCAAAGACAGTGATGGTCAACATGCACTTGGATTGGTCAATAGCTTAACTACCTCTTCTCAAACAGGTAATGATTACATGACCTTTATTATAAAGTATCAAAAAGGTGTTAAAAACGGTCAGTGCGATCCAGGTATTGTTTACTTTACTTGCACATTGCCATTTTCGGTATTGTAGTTATTCCAGTTAAATATAAAGCAAAAAAAAGCGCAATTTTTGAAATTGCGCTTTTTTTATATAGGGATAAAATTAGT
Organism: Chitinophaga pinensis; assembly: GCA_945871905.1. GTDB lineage: Bacteria > Bacteroidota > Bacteroidia > NS11-12g > UBA955 > JABMMZ01. The sequence goes on along the minus strand of CAMBXL010000003.1, from coordinate 23,829 downwards.
CTTTTTTAGCGTCTGCTTTCTTTTTGCAACAAGCTGCACCTGATTCAGATTTAGACTTGCAAGAAGATGCCGTTGAAGTTGTTTCAGTTTTGCTTTTGCAACAAGCTTTTGTTTGACCAGCACATTTTTTTTCTGTACTAGCTTCTACTTTAGCTTGTGAAGTTGCTTTGCTTACAGTTCCTTGGTCAGGTTGTTGAGTTGCAATAACTGGTTTGGGTTGGTCAGTAGAAGAAGCAGCTGATTGTGCACTCGCAACGAATGACATTCCAACGAATAATGATAAGGTTAAAATTAATTTTTTCATGATGTTATAATTACAAATTTAATAAAAAGTTATTCAAAAATCAAGCCAAAGTTGCGATAACTGTTTCACCACCACGGGTTTTTTCTTGCAATTGAACTTTGATTTGAGCGGTCAGAGGAAGGTATAAGTCGATTCTAGATCCGAATTTAATAAATCCCATTTCATTACCTTGTTGAACTTGGTCTCCTTCTTTTACGTAGTAAACAATACGTTTGGCAAGAGCTCCTGCAATCTGTCTAAACAATACTTCTGCTTTGGAATTTGCAATGACAACAGTGGTTCGTTCATTCTCTGTTGAAGATTTTGGATGCCAAGCCACCAAATATTTACCTGGATGGTATTTGGCATATTTTACAAGACCAGAAATTGGATTTCTATTAACATGGACATTAATAGGACTCATAAAAATGCTTACTTGTTTTCTTTTGTCTTTGAAATATTCTGTTTCTTCAACATCCTCAATAACGACTACGGTGCCATCAGCTGGAGCGATAACATGTGAATCATTGATGATAGTTTTTCTAGAAGGGTTTCTGAAAAACTGAAGGATAAGAATAAAAAAGACAAGAGATACGAATAAAATAGACTTACTAATCCAGTTTTCACCAATAAATTGATAAGACAAAAAATTGATTACGCCCAAAATGAGCATAGTGAAAAAAATGATTTTAAAACCTTCTCTGTGAAATAACATCTTAATAAGTTCCTCTTAATCTTTGAGTGGTAGCTACTTTTTCAATTGCAACGATGTATGCAGCTGTTCTCATACTTACGTTAAATTTATTGCTATTTTCAAAAACGGTATCAAAAGCGCTTTTCATTAATCTGTCAGCTCTTCTGTTTACACGTTCTTCTGTCCAATAGTAGCCCATTTTATTTTGAACCCATTCGAAATAAGAAACAGTAACACCACCAGCATTAGCCAAAATATCAGGAACAACTATAATGCCTTTGTCGTTTAATATTTTATCAGCATTTGCACTTGTAGGTCCGTTTGCTCCTTCAACAATCAATTTAGCTTTAATATTTGCAGCATTTTTGTCGGTAATTTGATCTTCCATAGCAGCAGGAACTAAAATAGTACAATCTAATTCTAATAATTCTGAGTTACTAACTTTACTACCACCAGTAAAACCCTCTAAATTTCCTTTTTCTTGTGAATAGTTCATTGCATCAGAAACTGAAATACCGTTTGGATTGTAATATCCACCTGTAATATCAGAAATAGCAATGATTTTAACACCTAACATTTCTATTAGTTTTGCAGAGATAGAACCTACGTTTCCAAATCCTTGAACAACACAAGTGCATTCGTCAGGTCTCAATCCCATTTTAGCAATAGCAGAACGGGTACAAACCATAACACCTCTTCCGGTTGCTTCTACTCTACCCAAAGAACCACCCATAGAAATAGGTTTACCTGTAATTACAGCAGGTGTAAATTCACCTTTAATTTTAGAGTATTCATCTACAATCCAAGCCATTTCTTGACCTCCAGTGTTCATGTCTGGGGCAGGGATGTCTTTGTCTGGTCCAATAAAATCACTTAAAGCAGCAGCATAAGCACGGGTTAATCTTTCTAATTCACCTTTGCTCATTTTTTTAGGGTCACATTTAATACCACCTTTACCACCACCATAAGGAACACCAACAATAGCTGTTTTCCATGTCATCCATGCAGCCAAAGCTTTTACTTCATCAATGTCAACATCCATAGAATAACGAATGCCACCTTTTGCTGGTCCAAGGGTTGTACTGTGTTGAACGCGATGACCTTCAAAAACTTCAACCTTGCCATTGTCCATCATTACAGGTAAATGAACGGTAAGACTTTTAGCAGGATATTTTAGGGTATTGTAGACGGCGTCGTCTAAACCAATAATTTTAGCAGCTTCATCGAAGCGTTTCATCATTGAATCTAATGGATTCAATTTGTTTTCAATTGTTGAGTGGCTCATTTTGTATGAAAATAATAATGGGATGCAAATTTAAATGAATATTCAATTATTCAAATAGTATTTATTGATATTCTGTTAATAACTGCTTATTATCATGTTTTTAGTCTATTTTATTGGGTTGTTGGGGGTTTTACAACGCGTTTTTTTTACGAATATTGACTAAATTTGAATATTTTTTTAAAATAAGCAATCTGTTTTTAATCACTTAACCCATTTAAATGACCTATTTTGGTTCTTATTAAATAAAATATAATCGTACTTTTGCCACTTATTAATTATGTCACAGTACGACCATAAAAAGATAGAAAAAGATTGGCAAAAAGAGTGGGCAAATAATCAGACTTTTAAAGCTGAAAATACAAGCGATAAACCCAAATATTACGTGTTAGATATGTTCCCCTACCCAAGTGGTGCCGGTTTGCATGTTGGACATCCATTGGGTTACATTGCGAGTGATATAGTAGCACGTTACAAAAGAAATAAAGGATTTAATGTTTTACACCCTATGGGTTATGATGCTTTTGGCTTACCTGCCGAGCAATATGCCATACAAACGGGTCAACATCCTGCTATTACCACTGAAGAAAATATTAAAAGATATAAAGAACAGTTAGATAGAATTGGTTTTTCTTTTGATTGGTCAAGAGAAATAAGAACCTCCGATCCCAATTATTACAAATGGACACAGTGGATTTTTATTCAGTTATTCAATTCTTGGTATAATCCCCAAACCGATAAAGCAGAATCAATTTCTGAATTGGTATCGACGTTTGAAAAACAAGGTTATCAGTCGGAAGAACTTCAGTTTACATCAGAAGAATGGATAGGATTTGACGAAAAGAAAAAGTCGGATATTTTATTGCAATTTAGATTGGCGTTTTTGAGCGAAACGATGGTAAATTGGTGTCCTGCATTAGGTTCAGTATTGGCAAATGATGAAATAAAAGATGGAGTGAGCGAAAGAGGAGGTTATCCGGTAGAGAGAAAATTGATGTACCAGTGGAGTTTGCGAATATCAGCTTATGCCGAAAGATTGTTACAAGGCTTAAATACTCTCGATTGGACAGAAAGTATCAAGGATTCACAAAGGAATTGGATAGGAAAAAGTGAAGGTTGTTCGATAGTGTTTGAAGGCGATGAGGCCCTCCCAAACTCCCTAGAAGTCTTTACAACTCGACCTGACACAATCTTTGGGGTTTCATACATGGCAATAGCGCCCGAACACGAGTTGTTGAATGATTTGTGTGTAGTTGAATACCGAGAAGCGGCACTTCAATATGCCGAAAAAGCTAAAAACAGAAGCGAGAGAGAGCGTCAATCGGAGGTAAAAAACATTACAGGTGCTTTTACCGGTTCTTATGTTAATCATCCATTTACTGGGAAAAAAATTCCAATTTGGATAGCTGATTATGTATTAGGAGGCTATGGGACAGGAGCTGTGATGGCCGTTCCAGCTCACGATGCCAGAGATTATAGTTTTGCAAAGCATTTTGGATTGCCAATTTTAGAAGTGGTTCAAGGTGGGGATGTTTCTATTGAGGTATACGAAGCCAAGCAAGGTAAAATTATCAATTCTAATTTTTTAAATGGTTTGGAGGTCAAAGAGGCTATAAAAGCGGCTATTAAAGCCGTTGAGGATAAGAAAATAGGAAAAGGAAAAACCAATTACAGATTGCGAGATGCGGTTTTTGGTCGACAAAGATATTGGGGAGAACCCATTCCGGTGTATTATGAAAATGGCATACCAAAAACCTTTGACGAAAAGGATTTGCCTTTGGTTTTACCAGAAATTGACAAGTATCTACCAACCGAAACAGGAGAACCGCCTTTGTCTAGAGCTAAGGAATGGACATACAATGGTTATCCAATAGAAACCACCACTATGCCGGGTTGGGCAGGTAGTTCTTGGTATTTTTTACGTTACATGGATGCTCAAAACGAAAACTGTTTGCTGTCTAAAGAAACGGTTGACTATTGGCAAAATATCGATTTGTACGTGGGAGGTAGCGAACACGCCACAGGACATTTGTTATACTTCCGTTTCTGGACCAAGTTTTTACACGACATCGGTGTTGTGCCTTTTGATGAACCTGCTAAAAAATTGGTGAACCAAGGGATGATTCAGGGTATATCTAGCATCATTCACAGAGTAAATAACACCAATAAATTTGTCTCAGTTGGTTTGAAAAATAATTTTGAAACATCTTCAGTCTATATTGATATTAGTCTAGTCAAGAATAATGAAGTAGATGTTGAAGGGTTAAAAAAATGGAGACCAAGTGAATTTGAAAATGCTGAATTTGAATTTGAAAATGGATTATTTTTAGCAAGTGCTGAAGTAGGCAAAATGTCAAAAAGATGGCATAACGTTGTCAATCCAGACGATGTGTGCAACGAATATGGTGCCGACACTTTGCGTTTGTACGAAATGTTCTTGGGGCCTTTGCAAGATGCCAAGCCTTGGAGTACCCAAGGGATTGAAGGTGTTTTGAGGTTTTTGCGTAAACTGTGGCGACTCTTCCACCAAGGTGAAAATGAATCTTTCTTGCTTCCTGACACTGAACCAACTAAATCGGAATTGAAAATCCTGCACAAAACCATCAAAAAAGCTACTGAGGATATCGAGAATTTTAGTTTTAATACCTCCGTAAGTGCCTTTATGGTTTGTGTAAATGAATTGCAAGACCTTAAATGCAATAAAAAACAAATTTTAGAACCTTTAATTGTTTTACTTTCACCTTATGCACCACATATTTGTGAGGAATTATGGCGTCAAGCGGGTCATAAAGAATCGATAGTTTATGCAAATTGGCCACAATTTAATCCTGAGTTTTTAGTAGAAAACGAATTTAACTATCCAATTTCTTTTAATGGAAAAGTTAGATTTAATCTTTTATTCGCTTTAGACAAAGACCTTAAGGAAATAGAAAATGAAGTACTAGCCAATGAGCAAACCTTAAAATATTTGGAAGGCAAACCAGCCAAGAAAGTCATTGTTGTTAAAGGTAAAATTGTAAATGTAGTTATTTAATCTCCACCCATGTCAATACTAATCAAATACCTCAAATTACAATGGCCTATTCTCATGTTAGCCTTGTTTTTAGCAGCCATTAACCAAACATTTTCATTGTTAGATCCTCAAATTACAGGTAGAATTGTGGATGAAATCATCATGAAAAAAGACTCATTAACCAGTGATGAATTTCTTAAAAAAGCCTTGATGTTGGTGGGTATGTCGATTGGTGTTACGTTTATTTCGAGAATAGCTAAAAACTTTCAGGACTATTACACCAATGTGATTGTTCAAAAACTAGGCGCTAAAATATTTGCTGATGGACTGAAACACTCTCTTGAATTGCCTTATCAAGTGTTTGAAGACCAAAGAAGTGGCGAAACTTTAAGCATTCTACAAAAAGTGAGAATTGATACCGAAAAACTAATCACTGCTTTTATTGGCATATTGTTTACATCGGTCGTTGGTATTGTTTTCGTCATGATTTTTACCATCAGTGTCAGTTTGAAAGTAGCTTTAGTTTATGTGGGTGCAATAATTGTGATTGGGTTAATCAGTTCTTTGTTGAGTAAAAAAATAAAAGTGATGCAAAAAAACATCATTGGCGAAACCACCGCTTTGGCAGGTAGCACAACAGAGAGTTTGAGAAATATTGAATTAGTGAAGAGTTTGGGTTTAGCCAATCAAGAAATCGAAAGACTGAATAATACCACTTATAAAATTCTAGGTTTAGAACTTAAAAAGGTAAAATACATCCGCAGTTTAAACTTTTTGCAGGGTACCACCGTGCAATTGACCAGAAGTACCATGATTATTGTGTTGTTGTTTCTTATTTTTAACAACACGCTTTCTCCAGGACAATATTTTACATTTCTCTTTTATTCTTTCTTTTTGTTCAATCCATTGCAAGAGTTGGGTAATATTATTTTGATACACCGTGAAGCCGAAGTTTCTTTGGACAATTTCAAGAGATTGATGGACACGCCTATTGATTACAAGCCTGCTAAACCTGCTTTGTTAGGGGATTTGAATTATTTTGAGTTTAAGAATGTGTCTTTCAAACATCAAACTGCCAATAACAATGCCCTTTCGGATGTGAGTTTTAGAGTGAATAAAGGCGAAACCATTGCTTTTGTTGGTCCTTCGGGTTCGGGTAAAACCACTTTGGTTAAACTATTAGTTGGGCTTTATCAACCAGCAATTGGTAACATTCTATACGATGGCATTGATGCCAAAGAAATTAATTTAGATGAACTAAGAGAAAAAATTGGTTTTGTGACCCAAGACACCCAACTGTTTTCAGGTACTATCAGAGAAAACATGTTATTCGTTAATCCCCAAGCAAGTGATGATGATATTTTGAGTGCTTTAAACAAAGCGAGTTGTCAAAGTTTATTGGCTAGGGCAGACAATGGCATTAATTCAATGATAGGCGAGGGAGGAGTGAAAGTGAGTGGTGGCGAAAAACAAAGACTCTCCATAGCACGTGCTATTTTAAGAGACCCCGATTTGTTGGTATTTGATGAAGCCACCTCGGCTTTGGATAGTTTAACCGAAGACGACATTACCCAAACCATCAAAAAAATCAACGAAGAACATAATTGCATTACCATATTAATTGCCCACCGATTAAGCACCATCATGCACGCCAATCGCATTTATGTATTGGAACAAGGACAGATTGTAGAACATGGCAAACACGATGAGCTACTGAACGAAAAAGGCTTGTATTACGCCATGTGGAGACAACAGATAGGGGAAAGGAAGAATAAGTAAGAGGAATTAGGAATTAGGAATAGGGGATTAGGTTTTTTTGATTTTCTAAAACTATCTCTTACGGTTTCAATAGAGGGAAAAGGAGTGATATCTTTTTTCAGAATTCTCGGAATGAGGATTTTAGATTTTTATTTTTTTAAATCACATAGCCCACGGTTTCAATCGTCGGGAAATAGATTTCTAACAAACGCCATGCATCACGTCTCTACCCTAAACAATTTAACAGTGCAACATTTAACAATGCAACAATTTAACCAATAACTAATAAGCTTTAGCAAACAACACCCTTTGTGAAGAAGGATTGCCGGTTAATACGCATTTACCTTCTTCTTGTTTATTGTTTAATGGAATGCAACGAATGGTGGCTTTGCTTAATTCTTTGATTTTTTCTTCGGTTTCCGATGTGCCGTCCCAATGTGCCGATACAAAACCTGCTTTGCTATTCAATACCTCTGTAAACTCATCCCATGTATTTACTTCAGTTATATTTTCGTTTCTGAATTGTAACGCTCTTTGGTACATGGAATCTTGTATGTCTTTTAACAATATTGGAATGGTATCTAACAATTCACTGGCATTGATAATTTGTTTAGTTTTGGTATCTCTACGTGCTATTTCAAGTGTTTGATTGGCAACATCTCTTGGTCCAATGCCTATTCTTAATGGCACACCTTTCAGTTCCCACTCTGCAAATTTATAGCCAGGTTTGTGGGTTTCACGGTTGTCGAATTTTACTGAAATATTAATTTGAGTTAGACTTTTTTTGATTTTTTCCGCTTCAGCAAACACCAATTCTTTTTCTTCATCACTTCTGAAAATAGGAACAATAACAAGTTGTATTGGTGCTAAATTAGGCGGTAATACCAAGCCCTCGTCATCACTGTGTGCCATAATTAAAGCGCCCATCAATCGTGTGGATACACCCCAACTTGTGGCCCAAACAAATTCTTGTTTACCCTCTTTATTTGTGTATTTTACATCAAATGCTTTGGCGAAATTTTGTCCCAAAAAGTGCGATGTGCCCATTTGTAAAGCTTTACCATCTTGCATTAATCCTTCAATACAGTAGGTATCATCTGCACCAGCAAATCTTTCATTAGGGGTTTTTACACCTTTTACAACCGGAACTGCCATAAACGTTTCGGCAAATTCTGTGTAAACTTCTAACATTTGAACCGTTTCTGTTATCGCTTCCTCTTTAGTAGCATGGGCGGTATGACCTTCTTGCCACAAAAATTCAGCGGTTCTTAAAAACAATCTGGTACGCATTTCCCATCTTACCACATTGGCCCATTGATTAATCAAAATAGGCAAATCTCTGTATGATTCTATCCATCCTTTGTAAGTATTCCAAATAATGGCTTCACTTGTAGGGCGAACAATCAGTTCCTCTGTTAGTTTTGCTTCAGGGTCAACGATAAGTTTTCCAGGATTATTAGGGTCGGTTTTTAACCTGTAATGGGTTACAACGGCACATTCTTTGGCAAAACCTTCTGCATTTTTTTCTTCAGCTTCAAACAAACTCTTAGGGACAAACAAAGGAAAATAAGCATTAGAATGTCCCGTTTCCTTGAACATTTTGTCGAGCTGTTGCTGCATTTTTTCCCAAATAGCATATCCATAAGGTTTAATAACCATACAGCCTTTTACTGCGGAGTGTTCTGCTAAATCCGCATTTTTAACTAAATTGTTATACCACTCACTGTAGTTTTCGCTCCTTTTTATTTTTTCGAATGCCATTTTTAAATTTTTGGAATGTTTTTTGTAACTTTGAAAGTGCAAAGGTAATTTTTTAGTGACCATTTGCCACAAAAAAAAACAGTGCTTATGAAACAAATTTTAATGACAATTGGTTTTGTTTTGCTATTAACGGGTTGTACATCCATTAAACAAGCTTCTAACGAAGTGGGCAGAACGGATGAAGCTTATTTTACTATCAGTGATTTAAGAAAAAAAGCACCTAAGGTCAATCAATTGGAAACTCAACGTGCCAATAGTTTGCAAAATCAAGCAGCACAATCAAATTCAAGAGCGGGTTCATATACCAATACTTACTCAAACCGCTTAAGGAATTTCGGTATCAACCGTTCTTTTTACTACACACCAACACCAGTCATTGTCCCTGTAGTTCAATACAATCCATTTACAGGATGGCAGGCTTCTTTTGCATACAATGATCCTCGTTTTTTTGGCATGAATCAGTTTAACAGTGCGTTTTCTCCTTATTATGGTTACAATATGCCTTTCAATGACCCCTTTTATTCAGCCGGTTGGGGTGGTTATTGGATGACAGGTTACACCCCTTTTTATACTTACAATCCTTTTTTAATGACCGGTTGCGGTATTAATAATTTTGGTTTTTCTCCTTATTACAATTACGGGTTCAATCAATTTGGCTTTAATCCTTATAACAATTATTATCCTTACAACCAATGGAATAATCAGTGGAACAATCAACCTAACCGAAGAGCAAATTCAACGCCCGCTACTTATTCACGCAGAACAGGAACTTCTAACAATATTCCTGCACAAAATTCAAATACCAACGCCCCACAATACGGGAACTCACCATCAAATTCTTCAGGCGGAAAATGGTATCAAAATAATTCAGGCGTTTCAAACGGGAATAGCCGTTCATCTGCAGGTTCAGGGTCTGTAGGTTCAGGTTCAAGTAGCCCAAGTCCAAGCAGAAGTAATGCAGGTTCTTCTTCTAGAAGTAATGCGGGCAGTTCATCAGGCGGTGGCGGTAGTACAAGAAGATAACTGAAATATGAAATCATATAGTTTAGCGGTTTTGAGTTTATTGTTTTGTCAGAGTTTTAATACCTTAAAGGCACAAAATATTCAAGATGTTATAAGATATTCTATGCAACAGCCAGGAAGTACTGCGCGTTCCTATGGTGTTGGAGGGGCTTTTGGTGCTGTGGGTGCAGATGTGTCAAGTGCGGCTATTAATCCTGCCGGTATGGGACGATTCAGGACAAATAATTTCTTTATCAGTTCTAGCTTTTACAACAACAAAACAAAGTCAAGTTATATTGATAGAACAATTTCTGATACCAAATTCAATTTTAATGTTCCCAATGCAGGACTGGTTCTTATTATTCCTGCTGAAGGGTTTGAGAAAAAAAAACCAGAGGGTTTTGTCAACTTTGTAGTTGGGTTTAATGTCAATCGACTTAATAATTTTCACAATAAGAGTTTTTTTTCTGCCAACAATAACACCAGTATCACCCAATCTTGGGCAGAAACTGCCAGTAAAGATGGTTTGGATCCAGAGTTTTTCTCAAAGTTAAGCTTGTATTATTTGGCTTATGTTACGAGTTTGATAGATATTGATACCAATTTTTTTACGCCCAAATATATCTCTGCTTATGGCACTTCACCAATTCGTGTTAATCAAAAAGGGTCAGTCGTAACTCGTGGAGCCATGAATGATTACAACGCTTCTATTGCAGCAAATTACAAACATAAGTTGTTTTTTGGACTATCCTTAGGTGTTCAGTCTATTAGGCATATTGAGAATTTTAGTATTACAGAAACAGATTTAAAAACCAGCAATGAAAAAGATATAAAAAGTTTAACACTTACCAATTATGTTATCACAACGGGTGTGGGATTTAATTCAAAATTTGGTATCAATTACAATGTCAATGAAAAGGTAAGATTAGGCTATGCGTATCATTCCCCAACAGTGTTGAATTTAAAAGATTCATTTAACTATACACTGCAAACCGTGTTTGATCCAAATTCAATTGATCCATTCAAACAACCCCGAAGAAACGCAAGAGTTACTAGTGAGCAGTTTTATTACAAATACAGGATTACCACCCCTGCAAGACATGTGTATAGCTTAGCTTTGGTTGATAAAAATGTTGGTTTTTTGTCAGTAGATGTCGAAACCGTAAATTACACGCAAGGCGCTATAGAGCCGAGAGACCCCAAGGAAGAACCATTTTTGGATCAAAATGAATCAGTCAAAAACTTGTTAAGGTCGAACGCGGTTAATTTAAGAATTGGTGGAGAATACATTCACGAACAGTATCGATTCCGCTTTGGTTATGCTCGCTATCCGAGTCAGTTCAAAGACAATGCCGTGCCGTATGTTAGAGATTTAGCAAACAATGTTTATTCGTTAGGCGTAGGCATTAAAACCAATTTGTATTCCATTGATTTTGCTTATGTAAACAGTCAAAGTGCCAATTACAGAGTGCCTTATACTTTAGAGAATTTGAATTCAAACCAAGCCAATCAAACTATCACCAACAACAACCGTTCAAACAATATCGTTATTAGTTTGGGAATAAATATTGATCAATAAACATTTGAATAGTTTTCTTAAACATTCTATGACCCTTTTTTGTTAACTATATAAATGCTAGGCTATCACTTCTCTGAATTTAAACTTAAAGACAATAAAAACCCTTCCTTTGATAAAATTTTCGATTTGTTCAAGGATTTGTTATTGTACACCGCAGGGGATCTTACTGAAGCACTCGATTGGTTGAATGAGATTGACCGAAAGTATAAAATTACTGATAACTCCTATGGAATGGGTAATTTTATTGAAGACCTTAAATCGAAAGGTTTGATAGACGACAATAAAGGGGATGGCAGTTTTGAAATCACTCCTAAAACAGAGCAAATTATCAGAAAAGACAGTTTAGACCAAATTTTTGGCAAACTTAAAAAATCTAAATTAGGCAATCACAAAACTAAATTTTCGGGCAATGGGGATGAAATTCAACCTGAAATGAGGTCGTTTGAGTTTGGCGATACCATCGATTCTATATCAGCTATTGACAGTATCAAGAATGCTCAAATATCGAGTGGAATCAATGATTTTCAAATGTCGGAGAAGGATTTGGTGGTGTTTGAAAAAGAATACAAAAGTCAAACCAGCACGGTATTGCTAATAGATATTTCACACTCCATGATACTGTATGGCGAAGACAGAATTACACCCGCCAAAAAAGTAGCCATGGCTTTGGCAGAATTGATTAAAACAAAATATCCCAAGGATACTTTAGACATAGTTACTTTTGGTGACGATGCCCAACAAATTACTATCAAAGAATTGCCTTACTTAAAAGTAGGTCCCTTTCACACCAATACTGTTGCAGGAATTGAAATGGGAATGGATATTTTGAGAAGAAGAAAAAATTCCAATAAACAGATTTTTATGATTACCGATGGTAAACCAAGTTGCTTGAAAGAAGCCGGAGGATATTACAAAAACAGTTTTGGGCTCGACCGTAAAATAGTCAATAAAACACTCAATATGGCTGCAGCATGCAGACGATTAGGGATACAAATTACCACATTTATGATAGCAAAAGACCCTTATTTGCAACAGTTTGTGGAGGAATTTACAGAAACTAATAATGGCAAAGCATTTTATACCAGCTTACAAGGCTTAGGTGAATATGTCTTTCATGATTTCGAAAAAAACAAAAGAAAAAGAACCAAATAAAAATGAGCAATCAACCCAATATATCAACACTAGGTGAGTTAGTAAAATCAGGCTACCAATCCCTGAGTGTAAAGGAAGAGTTAAGGAAAAATTTAATTCATCAATTAAAAAATAATTTAAATGTATTTGAAGGTATTTTAGGATATGAAGATACCGTAATTCCAGCCATAGAACGAGCCATATTATCGGGTCACAATATCAATTTATTGGGATTAAGAGGTCAGGCGAAAACCAGAATTGCCCGTCAAATGGTTCATCTGTTGGACGAGTGGGTTCCTGTAATCAAAGGTTCGGAGTTGAACGAAGACCCAATGCGCCCTGTAATCAATTCATCCAAAGCCTTAATCAAAGAATTAGGAGAGTCATTGCCAATAGAATGGCTACATCGCTCAGAAAGATATGTTGAAAAATTGGCTACTCCCGATGTTTCTATTGCCGATTTAATAGGAGACATAGACCCTATTAAAGCATCAAACTTGAAAATATCATTTTCAAATGAAAGTGCTATACATTACGGATTAATTCCACGCAGTCATCGCAGTATTTTTGTCATCAATGAATTGCCCGACTTACAACCCCGTATTCAAGTGGCATTGTTCAATATTTTACAAGAAGGTGATATGCAAATAAGAGGATTTAAATTGCGTTTAAATTTAGATATTCAGTTTGTCTTTACCGCCAATCCCGAGGATTATACCAACCGTGGAAGTATTATTACGCCATTAAAAGACAGGATAGGCAGTCAAATATTAACGCATTATCCCAAAAGCATAGAAACAGCCAAAAGTGTTACCAAACAAGAGGCTAGATTGTCTGAGTTTCAAAAGCAAAATATTTATGTTCCTGAGTTTATCAGTACCATTTTAGAAAATATCGCATTCAAGGCAAGGGTGAGTGAGTTTGTGGACCATAAAAGTGGCGTTTCTGCAAGGATGAGTATCACCTCATATGAGAATTTAATGAGTATGGTAGAGCGCAGAATGTTGATTAATAATGAGAATAAGGGCGTGGTTAGGGTTGCCGATTTTGCAGGTATTATTCCGTCCATCACTGGTAAAATAGAAATGGTGTACGAGGGTGAACAAGAAGGTCCCTACAACGTGGCGGTTTCATTGATTATCCAAAGCATCAAACAAGTCTTTACCGACATGATTCCTAATGTAACTAAACTTAGAAAAAAGGGGAAAGAAGCTGGTCCCGACTATTTTAGGGAAGTGATTGAGTGGTTTGAAAAAGGCAATACACTCAATATTTATTCTGACATGAGTGAGAAAGAGTATGTGAAAAAAATCAATGCCATTCCTGGTTTAGATGATTTGATAGAAAAGCAAAAAGATTTAATAATTAGCGACCAAGAAAGAGTAGTGATAAAAGAATTAATTCTTCACGGTTTGGCGAGTATTTCCAGATTAAACCGCAAAGAAATAGAAACAGGTTATTCCTTCGGAGATTTATTTGCAAGTATGATGCAAGGCGGCGTGGAGTGAGTTGTTTAGGTGTTTATTTGTTTAGATGTTTCACTCCGTTTAGCGTGATTGTTTAAGGGGTTTAAATGGTTGAAGGGTTAATAGTTATTTGTTAATGATTAATCGTTAATGTTTTTTAAATTCAAAAATCTTTCTTGGGTTTCTAACGTGCCATTCAATGCGGTGGTTTTTGAGGGTTTAAGCGTAAACTGTGCGGAGGCGTCCACGAATGGCGCGAAATTTCAATTTGACAGCTTGGGGAGTTGGTGTGTGAGTTAAGGCAAATTGAAGTTTTTCATTCGTGGTGGGCTTTTTTCTTACTTTTTTCCCATAAAAAAGTAAGAAAGAGACTTGAAGTAAATGAAAGTTTTGATGAAAAACCGAATACATTTGAGTAAAGTCAATCAAAGCCACGTTTCCAAAAAGCTTTCAAGAAAAGATGTCTCCTTTGTCGACATGACAGCAGGGGAGGAGATCCCACAAGACTCAAACTAGTTACAGAATGTATTTCTCAATCACGATTAACGGCGTGTAAAAGGTGATAGGAAGTTTTATGTTAATAGTTGTATTAATCTGTATTATTCAATAAAATCACCTTAGTTTACAAATACCAAATTATTGACTTATTTTTGCACATTCATGCAGCCAACAGATAAATACAATGAAAGAGGAGTGTCTTCGCAAAAAGAAGATGTACACAAAGCCATTGCGAACCTAGACAAGGGTTTATTTCCACATGCTTTTTGCAAAATTATTCCTGATGTGTTGGGTGGTGATGACGATTATTGTAATATCATTCATGCTGATGGTGCAGGAACTAAAAGTAGTTTGGCCTACTTGTATTGGAAAGAAACTGGCGACTTGTCTGTATGGCGAGGAATAGCACAAGATGCTTTGGTAATGAACCTTGATGATTTATTGTGTGTGGGCGTAACAAGTAATTTTTTGCTTTCAAGTACCATAGGCAGAAATAAAAAGAGAATTCCTGGCGAGGTAATTGCCGAAATTATAAATGGAACAGAAGCCTTTATTGAAAGTTTGAAACCACACGGAATCAATATCGTTAGTGGAGGTGGAGAAACTGCCGATGTGGGCGATTTGGTAAAAACAATTATAGTAGACAGTACCGTTACAGCAAGAGCCAAAAAATCAGACATTATCTCTAATCACCACATTCAAGCGGGTGATGTTATTATTGGTTTGGCAAGCGATGGACAAGCAACCTACGAATCTTTTTACAATGCAGGCATGGGAAGTAATGGTTTAACAAGCGCAAGACATGATGTTTTTGCTGCTGATTACAGAGAAAAATACCCTGAAAGTTACGATGATTTGTTGAGTAAAGATTTGGCTTATACTGGTCAACTTAAATTAACAGATTCTGTAGAGAATATGCCTATTGATGCAGGGAAAATGGTGTTATCACCAACCAGAACTTATGCTCCAATTATTAAAGCTATATTAGAAAATCATCGTTCGGAAATTCATGGATTAATTCATTGCTCAGGTGGCGGACAAACGAAGATTTTACACTTTGTAAAAACCCCTTTACACATTATCAAAGACCAATTGTTCGAAACACCCGTTTTGTTTAAAACCATTCAAGCGCAAAGTGGAACCAATTGGAGAGAAATGTACCAAGTGTTTAACATGGGTCACAGAATGGAAATTTATGTGAAACCAGAATTTGCAGAATCTATTATTAAGATATCTGAATCGTTTGGCGTGGCTGCAAAAGTGGTTGGTAGAGTAAAGGCTTCAGAAAAAACTCAACTAAGCATCCGTAGCACATTTGGTGAATTCACCTACTAAGCTTTTGTAAACATCTTCATACATTGGTAGGATTTTATCAATATGGAAGGTTAATGCTTTTGCTAAGGCGTTCGATTTAAACTGTTTCAGGGTTGCTTCATTTTCTAGAATTTTTAAGGCATTTTTACCCATGTCTTCGACATCACCAACATTGCTTAAATAGCCAGAGTAACCATGTTCATTTACTTCGGGAATTCCACCTGCATTGCTGCTAATAACAGGGACCTCACAAGCCATTGCTTCAAGGGCTGCCAATCCAAAACTTTCTGTTTCAGAGGTTAGTAAAAACAAGTCGCACACGGATAAGATTTCCTCAATTTGCTCCTGTTTGCCCAAAAAAGTAATTTTTTCATACACACACAGTTCCTTGGCAAGAATTTCAATATTTGTTCGTTCGGGACCATCGCCTATTAAAAGGAGTTTGCTGTCTATTTGTTTGCTCACAATGCAAAATACTTTGATTACATCTTCAATACGTTTTACCTTCCTGAAGTTGGACGTGTGAACCAGAATTTTTTCACCGTTGGGTGCAATGGCTTTTTTGAAATGCTCTTTTTTCTGTTTGGTGAACCTTTCAAAATCAATAAAGTTAGGGATAACGTGTATCGGTTTATCAATATGAAAGTTTTTATAGGTGTCTCTTTTCAGACTTTCCGAAACTGCTGTTACAGCATCCGAATGGTTAATAGAATAAGAAACCACTGGTTCATAAGTAGGGTCTTTCCCAACTAAAGTGATATCAGTTCCGTGTAATGTAGTCACAATAGGGATGTTAATGCCTTGTTCCCTTAAAATATTCTTAGCCATTAATGCTGCACTGGCATGGGGAATGGCATAATGTACATGCAATAAGTCGAGCTTATTTTGTTTAACAATGTCTACAATTTTACTGGCCAAAATGGTTTCATACGGAACATATTCAAACAAAGGATATTTGTAAATAGAAACTTCGTGGAAAAACACGTTAGGATTAAAAAAATCAAGACGCGCAGGTTGACTATAGCTAATAAAATGCACAAAGTAGCCTTTGGCAGCCAGAGCTTTACCTAATTCGGTAGCTACCACACCACTACCGCCAAAAGTTGGATAACAGACAATTCCTATATTCATGCTTACTTACAAAGTAACAAATTAAAATTGAATTAGTTGTCAGTATTAGTTCGTTTTAGGTTTTTTATGGATGAAATTCAAAAATTACCAAATCTTAACAAGATACTCGGGTTTTGCTTTCATTTTGGTTTCATCGTTGCAAGCAAATGCTTCCCAAAATTCAGGCATATTTGCCAAAGGTCCTAACACTCTATACATGCCAGGAGAATGAGGGTCGGTAATAATTCTATTTCGTAATTCCTTTTCACTGATATTCTGTGCCCAAACCAAACTCCAACCTAAGAAAAATCTTTGTTGCCAAGTAAATCCATCCAATTCTTTGCCATTAGGTGTTTCTTTTTGGTATTGTTTTTTAAGGGCGTAATATGCCAAAGTTAGACCTGCAAAATCGGCAATGTTTTCACCTTGAGTAAGACTTCCATTGATAAAAACACTGTCTAATACTTCGAAGCGGTTGAACTGTTCTACTATTTTTTTGGTTTTTTGTTCAAACTTCAAGCGGTCCTCAGCACTCCACCAATTTTTTAAATTACCATCTTTGTCGTATTTACTGCCTTTGTCATCAAACCCGTGTGAAAATTCATGACCAATAACAGCACCAATGCCGCCATAGTTTAGTGCATCATCTGCATCGGGAGAATAGAAAGGGGGTTGTAATATGCCTGCAGGAAAAACGATTTCATTGCGACTTGAGTTGTAATAAGCATTAACCGTTTGTGGGGTCATTCCCCATTCAGTTTTATCAATAGCTTGATTGAGTTTTTTGACCATCATGCCGTATGAAATACCCGAAATAGAAGTGACATTGTTGTACAATGAGTTTTGGGTTATCACCGCTTTACTGTAGTCTTTCCATTTTTCGGTGTAACCAATTTTGTAGGTAAAGGCATCCAATTTGGCTATCGCTTTAGCTTTTGTAGAATCGCTCATCCAATCTAATTGTTGAATTCTTTCTTTAAAAACCGCTCTCAGATTTTCAACCATTTCGCTAACTTTTTGTTTAGAGCTCTCAGAGAAATGGTATTTCACAAACTCCTGTCCCAAGGTTTCGCCCAAGTAGGCATTCACCATATTAACAGAACGTTCAGACAATGGTTTCATGGTGGTGGTTCCTTTTAAAATAGTGCTATTAAAATGGAAGTTTTCTTTTTGAAATGAACTAGAAAGCAAAGAAGCTTTGCCGCTTAAAGCATGCCATTTTAGGTAGTTTTTCCAATCGCTTAAAGAGTATTTATTGATTACAGTCCCTAATTGCTCGTAAAATTTTGGTTGAGAAACAACCATTTCTTTAAATCCATTAGGAAGAGCTGTTTTAAAATAGGCAGCCCAATTGATGTAGTTAAAGTCTTTGATAAATCTCTCATATTGGTATAGGTTATAGGTTTTATCGGGGTCGCGTCTTTCGGTTCGGTTCATCGAGATAAGCGCTAAATCTGTTTCAATGGCTAGTATTTTAGAAGCTATTTCATCGGTGTTGCTAAGTGCACACAAGGAGAACATTTTGCTGATATGTTTGGTGTATTCTGCTCGTAGTGCTTTGTTTTTGTCGTCGTTTTTAAGGTAGTAATCTACGTCGGGTAAAGTCAATCCACCTTGACTCATGTACACAACATGTCGTTGACTGTTTTTGGCGTCAATACTAACGTATGAACTAAATAAGCTGCTATGACCGCGCCATCTTTGAGAACCTATCAATGTGCCCAAATCTTGAATTTTTCTCAACGCATCTATTTTTTTCCATTCATTTAAAATGGGGGTATGTCCAAGTTTATTAATGGTTTGTGTGTCGAGTGTCGATTTATAAAAGTCGCCTAATAATTGTTCATTACTTCCTTTTTTGTAAGTTGCTTTGGGGTCGGCAGGATTGATGATGCCATCTAGAATGTTTTTAAGTTTTATTTCATTCTCTTTTTGAAGAATGTTAAAAGCACCCCAACGGCTTTCCGTGTTAGGAATAGGATTGTTTTTCATCCAACCACCAACGGCATATTCATAAAAATTATCGCAAGCATGAACGGAATGGTTCATGTTTAAAGAGGAATATCCTTTTTTAGGTTCGTTAGCTTTGTTAATCACAAATGCCATAGAAACCAATGCCATAGACAAGCCTAGTAAGATTTTAAATTTCATTGAGCAAATATCTATTTTTTATTGGAAATTTAAATACAATAAATATCTTTGTGATTATGAAATACCTAGGATTATTAATAGTAGCCTCTCTGTTTATGTTTTCTTGTGAAGATGAAACGCCAACACCTTTAGCAATTGCTAACACTAATCCTGCAGATACTGTGGAGTTGGTTGAATTATCAACTTCTTATGGGATGATGGTTGTTTATTTGTACGACAAAACACCACTGCACAAAAAGAATTTTATTAAATTGGCTAACCAAGGTTTTTATGATGGTTTGTTATTTCACAGAGTTATTCCCAATTTTATGATTCAAGGTGGCGATCCTGATGGGAATGTTCTGGTGGTCCGGGATATACGATTCCAGCCGAAATATTCACAGATATTAAGCACAAAAAAGGAAGCTTAGCTGCGGCAAGATTAGGAAACAATGTTAATCCAGAAAAGGCTTCGAGTGGGTCACAATTTTACATTGCTGTGAGTACCAGTGGAACGGCACATTTGAATGGAGAATACACTGTTTTTGGTGAAGTGATAAAAGGAATTGAATACGCAGATTCTATTGTTAAACAACCAAGAAACATGAGTACTAACAAACCAAATATTGACCAAAAAATGAATATCAAAGTAGTGAAGAAAAGTCTTGCTACTATCAAAGAGATGTATCAATTTGCGCCAGTTTTTTAATGTTATTTCAATTATTTAAAAATTACAATTACCTTTGTTTGATACAATTATGAAAAAAAATAATATAATTTCGTTCATGTTAACTCTATTATTGATGTTAACACCCTTTATTTCAAAGTCTAACAATACTAAAAATCCAGATGGAAATATTGTTTTACAAATGGAAAAAATTAGAGCCAAAGATGTTCGCAATTTTGGTAATATTATTGAGAAAAATGTTTTAGTGGGCTATTACTATTTCACAAAAGGTGAAAAAACCGGAAATGGAAATGCCGAATTTGAAATTAAAATTTATGATGTCGATTTTAATTATTTAAGAAGTATAGAAATAGAGTCAGGCAAGAATTCTCAATTGATAGAAATGAACTACAATGGAAATGCCTTTATGGTAATGATGGCAGGTAGAAAAGGAGTCGATTTATTTACCTTTTCCAAAGAGGGAAAACAATTGGGGGAAATAAAAGAAATTGAAGTTAGTAAATTCGAAAGTTTTCAAATATCAGCGGCAATGAGTAGCGATGAACCAATAAGTTCTTCGATTAATTCATTGGGCGATTATGGTTTTGTTAGACAAGTATTGGTTAGTAACAAAAAAATGGGTTACGTATTAGAAGGATACAACAACAAGTTGGAATTGATGTGGACGAGCGCATCAGATACAAAAGCAAGTGAATTAGAATCAGCAGATGTATTGTATTCTTCGAGTAAATTTATTGGGGTTTTAAAATCTACCAAAAAGAATCAACTAACCAGAGATATAACCAATAGCTTTTTCTTTATAGATGCAGAAAGTGGTAACACTCTGTTTGAATTGGACGTAGACAAAATGCAGGATATAACCATTCATGGTTGTTATGTTGATGATGCCAATAAATTGGTTTACTTAAATGGCGAATATTATGCTAAAGGAAAAAATTCAACCAATAATAAAAGTGAAGGTTTGTATTTAATGAAATTAGACATTGATGGCAATGTGGTTAAAAATGAGCAATTGACTTGGAAAAAAGATTTAATCAATTTAACTGCAACAACAGACGGTGCTCAAACCAAAGAAAACATGCGTTTTTATATTCATAAAGTTCAAATAGGAAAAGATGGAAACACATACGTAGTTGCAGAGCAATACAAAATGATATTGTCAGCGTCAGCTGTAGGTATGAAGTTGTTAAATGCAGCAGCAGGAGGAGGTTCTACTGGAATGAGTAGTTTTAGTATAAAAATATACAACATGGTTTACATGGTTTTTAACAAAGATTTTAAATTGGTTCAAAAAGAAGTTGTTAAAAAGAAATTTTCAGAAGTATACTTACCTGCAAGTTATGAATATGCTTCAATAACCATGATTGCCCATTATTTAAAAGCAGCCGGACTTTTTGATTATCAATATTCAACGAACAACGAAGATGGAAATGGCTTTACTTCATACTACATTGATATAAATAGAAAAGGTGAAGATGGGAAAAAAAATGATGCTGTTGTGGGAAGTATAACTTTAGGGGAAGGCGATCCTAAAACCAATAGAACCCCAATTGATGTAAATACAAGAAACATTAGTATTCATCCAGCAAAGAAAAATCACTTGATGGTACTTGAGTATTACGCTTTCAAAAAGAAATTGACCGTAAGATTAGAGCCGTTGAATGATTAATATCAACTCTTATTATACCAAAAAGAGCCGCAATTATTAATGTTTATCTCATTATTAGAAACGGGCAAATAATAAAAAATAGTATTACTACATAAATTAATCCTAATAAATATCTCGATAAAAAAACATAGGCTTTCGACTAGTTGAAAGCCTATGTTTTTATGACAAATAAATATAAAATAAAAATCATGAAATCAGAAAATTTAATTTACGGTCTTGGTGCTGCATTAGTAATTGTGGGAGCTTTAATGAAAATTTTACATTTAACTTATGGGAATCAAATTTTTTTATTAAGTCTCATAGGTATGATAATTTTTCAATCTTGGCATGTGACAAAGTTGAAAAAAACAATTAAAGACTTAGAAACTAAATCACAATAGGCTGTGAGCTATACCGCCGCCTTCAACAAGTCCGAAATCAATAGCGGCTTTTTTGTAAATTCATTAAAGATTAAATGGCGTTTAAAGGGTGTTTGAATGGTATTAAAATTTTGACAGAACAGTGCGGTATTCATAAGAAATTCCGTTTGCAGTCCATTTGTCAAGTATGTTTCTACAGATTTCGTCTTCTTCCTTGGTTTGAAGTAAAAATTCAAAGTTAAAAGGAATACCCAATTTTTTAAAACCAATGACATTGTTATTGCCTTTAATCATACTTCTTGGTTCAAAATCATTGCGCTTAAAGTAATTAAATTGTATTTCAAGATGATTTAGATTCGCCACATTTAATTTGTAAAGAATAGATTGTTTGCGACTAATAATGATTTTATGTTCTGTAATTGTAATATCACCAATGATGGTCAATGTGTTTTTGATTATAATAGTGAAAACAAAAGGAGCGGAGATGAGGAGGAAATAATAAGTGTATTGGGCATAAATAATATAGTCTCCATAGTCAAATTGACTGAGTAAACCACGGTATAAAACTTCACCATTTTTGGAATAATGAGGGGTCAGAAGTCTGACAAATATAAAAAAGGCAATGTAAGCAAGAAGTAAGCCCATTATTTTCTTTTGCGACCTGCGTTTTAACAGTTCACAAGTAATGCTTAATTCCCCCATCTCTGACTATGCCAAATTCTTCAATTCTGTTACCAATTCTGTTAATGATTTTTTAGCATCACCAAACAACATGCTGTTTTTAGGACTGTAGAATAATTCATTTTCTATGCCGGCATAACCTGCTTTCATGCTTCGTTTGAAAACCACAGTGTGAGCAGCATCTTCTACATCAAGAATTGGCATTCCATAAATTGGGGAGCTTGGGTCGGTTTTAGCCGCAGGATTTACCACATCATTGGCCCCAACAATAAGAACAACATCTGTATTTTTAAATTCAGGGTTAATGTCCTCCATCTCAATCAGTTTGTCATAACTCACATTACTTTCGGCTAACAATACATTCATGTGCCCAGGCATACGACCTGCAACAGGATGTATGGCGTATTTTACATCAACACCTTCTTTTTCTAACTCAAGTTCCAACTCGTGACAAACGTGTTGCGCTTGTGCAACGGCTAATCCATATCCAGGAACAATGACTACTTTTTTGCTGTATTTCATCAAAACGGCCAAGTCTGTTTTAGTAATTTCTTTGGTAGAACCTGTAATCACCTTGCCTTCACCACTTGCTGTTTTGTTGCCACCGAAATTGCCAATCAACACATTGGTTAATGAACGATTCATGGCTTTACACATCACCACTGTTAATAGTGTTCCTGCACTTCCTACTAATATCCCACCAACCAACATCACCATATTGCCATACAAAAATCCGCCCATAGCCGCTGCCACTCCAGTAAAAGAGTTTAGTAGTGAAATAACAACAGGCATATCGGCACCACCAATTGGCATCACGAATAATATACCGTACAACAAAGACAAAGTCAGAACCACATAAATCATCATAGGGTTAGAGATAATGCCATAAGCTGCCAAACCGCCAAGGACTAATATAAAAAGTAATAAACCTATATTGATAACTTGTTGTAAGGGTAAGGTTTTGTCTTTGATTTTTTCGTCCAACTTGCCATAAGCAATGATACTTCCAGAAAAAGAGATAGAACCTATAATTAATCCTAAATAGATTATAGCCAAAGTGCTTAAACTAGTCGTTTCAGGGTTGTGTTGTAAATGGTTGAATTCTACCAAAGAAATAAGCGCAGCACAAGCGCCACCCATTCCATTGAAGAAAGAAACCATTTGAGGCATGCCCGTCATTTTTACTTTTTTTGCCATCATGGTACCAATAACAGTTCCTATGATTAAAGCAGCAAAAATCCAAATGTAATTACTTGTTTTTATGCCTTCATAGAGGAAAATAGTTCCAAAAATAGAAATGGTCATTCCAAAAGCAGCAATTAAGTTTCCTTTTTTTGCTTTAGCAGGATTTCCAAGCATTTTAATACCAAAAATGAAGCTTATAGCTCCAATCATATAGATAATGTCTAAT
>CAMBXL010000002.1 GCA_945871905.1 Chitinophaga pinensis | reverse complement strand
ATTTGAAATCAACTTGACAGACTACGCTAAAGGCGTTTACAGCATCAAATTGACTGTTGAAGGTCAAGTTGTAAACAAAAGAGTTGTATTACAGTAATTAATATTTAAAATCAATCTTAAAAAGGGCTACCATTTGGTAGCCCTTTTTTATGGTATTTCCTCTAGTATCGTGGCACCAATTTTGCTAAATGTTGAGCATGCACAAAGCACTCTCTTTAATTATTTCAATTTTTTTATTAAATATTTTATTTGCTCAGGTAAGCGATTCTATAGAATCAAGGCATCTAAGAAATATAACACAACTTACGTTTGGTGGCGATAATGCCGAAGCCTACTTTAGCCCGAATAGTAAAAACTTAGTTTTTCAAAGTAATAATAAAAAATGGGGTGTGGAATGTGACCAAATTTTTACAATTGATATCGCCAAAGCGAAAAAAGAAAGAGAGAACTATGTGCCTACTAAATTAAGTAACGGATTGGGAAGAACCACCTGTAGTTATTTTATGCCTAATGGTAAAGATATATTATATGCATCCACATTTAAAGGTTCTCATCAATGTCCCACTACTGTAAGTGTGCAAGGCAAGTATTTGTGGAGTATTTATCCCGATTACGACATATTTGTAGCCAATCCCAAAGGAGAGATTATTAAAAGATTAACGGATTCTGTGGGATACGATGCAGAAGCAACAGTAAGTCCAAAAGGAGATAAAATAGTATTTACAAGTACCCGAAGTGGTGATTTGGAATTGTGGATTATGAATATTGATGGAAGTGGTTTGAAGCAATTAACTTTTGACTTAGGTTATGATGGTGGTGCTTTTTTCTCTCCAGATGGTTCTAAATTGGTTTTTAGAGCCTCACGACCAAATACTGACTCAGCTATAGCGGAATACAAAAAGCTTCTCTTAGATGGTTTAGTTGCGCCAACCAACATGGAACTGTACGTAATAGACACAAATGGACAAAATCTTAAACAAGTAACCAATTTAGGAAAGGCTAATTGGGCTCCTTTTTTTCATCCATCAGGTAAGAAAATTCTATTTTCAAGCAACCACTATTCTAGCAAAGGCTATGCATTCCAATTGTTTATGATTGATATAGATGGTAATAATTTACAACAAATATCAAATCAAAGTATTTTTAATGCATTCCCAATGTTCAGTCCCGATGGTAAACAACTCATATTTTCCTCAAACAGAAATAACAATGGAACACGTGACACCAATTTGTTTATCGCAGATTGGGTAGACTAATCTTACTTAAAGATCGTCAATTATCTCAGGATTATGTTCCTGTTTAGTTTTAGCAACATAAGCCAATATTGAAGAATATGCGGCCATAGATCCTATACCAATCATTAGGAAAATGTCGCCATAGTCCCATCTCATGACTTTAATAGCAGCCCCAATTATAATAAAAGCTGAAGAAATGAGTCTAAATGCTTTTATCCATTTCAGAATTTTAATACCATGAATGGCAGTGTCAACGACTAGTTTTTTGTTAAAAAACAAGGTTGTAATTACCCAAATAAATAAAAATATGGCAGGCGTAAGTCTGTAAAATAGAAGTAAACGAATGGTATCTAAAACAATAAATTGACTTATTAATATAAATAGAAAAGCTAACCAAAGAACGATAGACCTAAAGACTAACATGACGCATTAGTATAACGGAAACTGTTTCATCCAAGTATTTACTTCTTGTTTTATTTCGTTGATAACGGTTTCTTGATCATGATTCATCAATGCTCTATCAATTAGTTCAGCAATTTTCACCATGTCAGTTTCTTTCATTCCACGGCTAGTAATAGCTGGAGTACCCAAACGGATACCTGACGTAACAAAAGGAGAACGGGTTTCAAAAGGAACTGTATTTTTATTTATAGTAATGTCACATTTAACCAAAGTGTTTTCGGCCAATTTTCCTGTTAAATAATCTGCTTTTGCTCTTAAATCAATCAACATTAAATGGTTTTCGGTACCTCCAGAAATAATATGGTAACCTAAATTCACCATGGCTTGTGCCAAAGCACTTGCATTGGTTTTAACTTGTTGCATGTATGATTTAAATTCAGGCGTTAAAGCTTCTCCAAACGCAACTGCTTTTGCAGCAATAACATGCTCCAAAGGACCACCTTGGGTTCCGGGGAAAACAGCACCATCTAATACAGCACTCATCATTTTTGGTTCACCTTTTGGTGTTTTTAAACCCCATGGATTTTCAAAATCTTTACCCATCATTATGATACCGCCTCTTGGACCTCTTAATGTTTTATGAGTGGTCGACGTTACTATATGGCAATGGGGAAGTGGATTGTTTAACAAACCTGTCGCTATTAAGCCCGCAGGGTGAGAAATATCAGCAAGTAATAAAGCTCCCACTTTATCAGCTATAGTTCTTAAAGTGGCATAATCCCAATCTCTGCTGTATGAAGAAGCTCCACAAATGATTAATTTAGGTTTTTCTCTTTCTGCTATTTCTGAAATTTTATTGAAGTCAATCGTTCCGGTAGATTCCTCAACACCATAAAAACTTGGAGAATAAAGTTTACCAGAAAAGTTAACAGGGGAACCGTGGGTTAAGTGTCCTCCATGGCTTAGGTCGAAACCCAAAATTTTGTCACCTGCATTTAAGCAACCTAACATCACAGCAGCATTAGCTTGCGCACCACTGTGAGGCTGAACATTGGCCCATTCTGCACCAAATAGTTGCTTTAATCTATCTATAGCAATCTGTTCCACTTGGTCTACAATCTCGCAACCACCATAATAACGTTTACCCGGCAATCCCTCAGCATACTTATTTGTTAATACGCTTCCCATGGCTTCCATCACTTGTTTTGAAACAAAGTTTTCTGAAGCTATTAACTCAATTCCGTGCGACTGTCTGTCGTTTTCTAGTTGTATGAGGTCAAATATTTGTTGATCTTTTTGCATGATAAAATGAATGAACAAATATATTGATTTTATTCATTTGAAATGAAAGGTCGTGAAAAATGAATAAATTTTTTTTAAGCGTTATTAAAAGTTGAAAAGGGCTTTTAATATTAAGCCAATTGAATGTCATCTAGTTTAAGTTATTCATAAACTATACCTTTAATAGAATAAAAATAGATACCTATTTTCCTTTTGGTGTAGCAGTTGGAATTAATGCTGCTATATCTCTGTCAAACAAATACATACCACCTTTGTCGTCGCCAATTAAACGCAATTTATCTACATTATTCTTGGCCAAAGATTCTTCTTCTAACTGCTCTGCAACATACCACTGCATAAAATTGTGAGTGGTATAATCCTTTTCAGATAAGCAAGCATCTACCACTTTGTTTATTTCAGAAGTTACCAATATTTCGTGTTTAAGGATAATATCAAATATTTCTGTTAAATTTTTGAATTTAGAAATAGGTTCTTTAAGGGCAGGAACTACTGCTTTTCCGCCTCTTTCATTGATAAAACGAACTAATTTTATCATGTGAATTCGCTCTTCATCGCTGTGAGTGTATAAAAAGTTGGCAACACCATTGAATCCCTCAGATTCTGCCCATGAAGCCATGGCCAAGTAATAATTAGAAGAAGCCGCTTCTAACTCTATTTGATTGTTTAATGCATTTTGGATTTTTTTTGATAACATATGTGATAATTTTTTTTAAAGTTCTTTTCTTAATCGTGCCACAGGAATATTTAATTGTTCTCTATATTTTGCAACCGTTCTTCGGGCAATATTGTAGCCTTTCTCTCTTAAAATTGCCATTAATGCCTCGTCTGTCAAAGGTACTTTTTTTTCTTCTTGTGACACTGCATCGCTCAATATTTTTTTTACCTCACGGTTACTTACTTCCTCGCCACTGTCGCTCAATATACCCTCACTGAAAAAATACTTGAGTGGATATATTCCAAAGTCTGTTTGCACATACTTACTGTTAGCAACCCGTGATATGGTGGAAATATCCATTCCTATTTTTTCAGCAATGTCTTTCAATATCATTGGTTTTAGAGAGACTTCATCTCCGTAAAGGAAAAAATCTTTTTGCGATTCTAAAATAGCAGTCATGGTTAATTGCAATGTTTGTTGACGTTGCTTTACGCTGTCAATAAACCATTTTGCACCATCTAGTTTTTGTTTGATATACTGAACGGTGTCTTTTAAATTCTTGTCGTTTTTGGTGTCCTTGTCATAAGCTTGTAAAGTTTCGGAATACGACTGACTGAGCTTTAACTCGGGGGCATTGCGTGAATTGAGCACCACATTTAAAACACCATCAATATTGTTGACAGTAAAGTCGGGAATGATATACTGAGATGTACTTTGCGATTGCGACTGTCCGGGCTTTGGATTTAGTTTGGTAATTTCTTTGATAGCTGCTTTAAGCTCATCGTCGGTAATTTTCAAACTTTTCATTATTTTATCATAATGTTTCTTCACAAAAGCTTCCATGTGTTCGCTTAGGATTTTTTCAGCCAAATCGATACTTTTACTGGTACCGTAATCTTTTTTATAAAGCTGTAATAATAAACATTCTTGTAAATCTCTAGCACCAATCCCCGGTGGGTCAAAATTTTGAATTTTTATTAAGATTCTCTCCAACTGTTCTTCGGTTGTGCTTATGTTTTCAGTGAAAGCCAAATCGTTAACTATAGAATCCAAAGGTCTTCTTAAATAGCCGTCTTCTTCTATGTTTCCTACCAAGTGCAATGCGAGCTGCAATTCGTCTTCATTGTCAAAATTGGCGTGTGTTTGGTCGACCAGAAAGTCGTAAAAACTTTGTTGGTAAGCAATGGGCAATTCTTTTTGTTCCTCGTCGGATTGATTGTAGTCATCTGTCATTTTAAAACCAGCAGAATCGTCGGCATTTAAAAACTCAGAAACATTAAAATCTTCGGTACCGTAGTGGTCTGAACTATTAAAATCGTCATTAATACTTTCCTCATTGTTGAATTCTTCTTTCTTTTTTTCGGCAGCATTGAAAGTTGCAAAATCTTCTTCACTTTTTTCTAAAGCGGGGTTGTCGAGGAGTTCCTGCTCTACTCTTTCCTCAAAATCTGCAGTGGTCATTTGCAATAATTTGATGAATTGAATCTGTTGAGGAGACAATTTTTGCAACAATTTATGGCTTAATGACTGCTTTAACATGAGGAAATTTTAATTTAATTCTAAAATTATCTGCAAAGTAAATTAATTTTGCGGTATTATTACAAAGATTTTTAAAAATGTATATTAGAGATATTGCCCAATACGAGGGAAAAGAAATTGAATTAAAGGGTTGGGTAGCCAACAGAAGAGACAGCAAGGGCCTTGTTTTTATTAATTTAAGAGACGGAAGTGGCTTAGTTCAATGTATAGCTGACCAAAGCAAACTTAGCGAAACTGAATTTAACAACGCTGGCAAACTTGGTTTGGAAAGCGCTATTTCTGTGAAAGGGATAGTGGTAAAAGACGAACGCCAAATAGGTGGTTTCGAATTACAAGTTCTTTCATTGCATGTATACCAATTTGCCGAAGAATATCCAATTGCCAAAAAAGAACACGGTATAGATTTCCTAATGGATCAACGCCATTTGTGGTTGAGAAGCCAAAGACAGTGGGCTATAATGCGCATTAGAAATACCATAATATACAGCATACACCAATATTTCCAAAAAGAAGGCTTTGTTCAAATGGATGCGCCTATTTTTACTGGAAATGCTTGTGAGGGTACTAGCAACTTGTTTGAAACAGATTTTTATGGTGACCCTGCATACTTAAGTCAAAGTGGTCAGTTGTACGGTGAAGCAATGGCAATGGCATTTGGTAAAATATATACCTTTGGCCCAACTTTCCGTGCCGAAAAAAGTAAAACCAGAAGACACCTTTCTGAGTTTTGGATGATAGAACCTGAAATTGCTTTTTGTGATATTCACCAAAACATGGATATAATCGAATCTTTTTTACAATTTGTCATTAAGCAAGTTTTAGAAAACTGTCAAGCGGAACTTAAATTGATTGACCGCGATACTGCTATTTTAGAATCAAGTTTGGAGGCTTTCCCACGTTTAACTTACGACGAAGCTGTAGCCATTATCAAAGGAGAAAAAGATGTAAACGGACAAAACAGTATCAAATCATTAGAAGATGAATTAGCTGCTGTCAATGAACAAATCATAGCACTTGAATCTGAAATTACAGAAAGAGAAGAAAAAATAGCAGTTCCGGGGATGAAAAAAGGTGAAATAAACTTTAATCAAACTAAAATTGTTCAGTTAAAACAAGCATTGAAAGATGCCGAAGAAACACAAAGAAATATTCCACAATGGCTTGCAAGTGCCAAAAACTTTGAATATGGCAATGATTTGGGTGGTAGCGACGAAACGGTTATTACTCGTTTGTTTGACAAACCTATTATGGTGTACGATTGGCCGCACGAGGTTAAGGCATTTTATTTAAAACGCAACCCTGAACATCCTCGTTTTGCAAGAGGTGTAGATGTTTTAGCCCCAGAAGGTTATGGTGAAATAGTGGGTGGTGGTGAACGTGAAACAGACGAACAAATGTTGCGTTCAAAAATTACTGAACACGACTTACCAATGGAGGCTTTTGAATGGTACTTAGATTTAAGAAAATATGGAAGTGTTCCCCATGCAGGTTTTGGATTGGGCTTAGAACGCTTAGTAACATGGATGTGTAAACTAAAACATGTGAGAGAAAGTATTCCATTCCCACGTATGTACGGTAGATTGTTGCCATAGGGATAAGAGAAAGAACAAGGGGAATTAGGAATTAGGAGTTTCAAACTGTGCAGTTTAATTGTTGCATTCGTTTCACGCAGTTTTGGGTGCTTGTTTCATGCCGTTCAGCGTGATTGATGAGAGGGTTTAAATAGTTGAATTTCCCGTTAGTCATCCTGAATCAAGTTCTGTAAAGGTCTCAGAATCTCAACCTTGTTAAGCGTTAATCATTTCAAGCCTTACAGCTTAATGTTATATTAATTATCACTCTTATTTCTTTTTTTACGGGATGCGCCTTTAAATAAAAAAGCACTATATATAGTAAACAAAATTTCTTCTTCAGTAAATTCCTCGTATTTAGAATGTTTTTCCTTTTCATTCTCCCGTGTCATAATATACTGGATATTCTATACTGTTTAATTTTTCCATTTTTCATACTTTAATATTAGGGGCCATTTCATCTGCTTTATTAAGCACTATAGTTTGATCTTTTTACAAATTTATTGCACAAGAGTAAAGTGACACACTAAGTCATATTGTTTTAATTATAATACATTTCAAAAAACCAAAACTTGCATTCTTTATTTGTAATATAAAGTAATAATTTGTGTTGACCATTCAAAACAATTCATCTTGATAGCTTTCACAAATGAATTTGTATGCTTGTTTAAATGTTAAACAAGTTTTACAAACCGCTGATTGTCATATTTTTAAATATATTTTATCATTAAATTAGTAATTTTGGATAAATAGAAAACAACTTTAAAATATTTATTTGCCTAATATTCAGTGTAATAACGATTATTTCAAATTTTTTTTAAATTATTAAAAACTAAACCCATATAATTGCGTTTAATTATTGTTAATCAAAAAAAGTGACAAAAACACTTTTTCAAAAAATGGGCGTAATCCGAAAAGCCAAATGAGTAGGGAAATTTAAAAAAATACAAAATGGAACATTTAAAAATCGCAAGCGATAATTACGTAGCCTTTACGTTTTTTATCGGAACAATGGCTATGATGGCCGCTTCAGTTTTCTTCTTTTTAGAATTAAACAACACTTCAGCTAAATGGAGAACTTCAGTTTTAGTTTCTGGTTTAATTACTTTTATTGCAGCAGTTCACTACTACTACATGAGAAGTTACAATTTAGAAACAGGTGATTCACCAACATTCTTCAGATATGTTGATTGGATTTTAACAGTGCCTTTAATGTGTGTTGAGTTTTACTTAATTACCAAAAAAGCAGGTGCTAAAATTGCTTTATTATGGAAATTAATCTTGGCTTCATTAGTAATGTTAGTTACAGGTTACGTAGGTGAAGTATTAGACAGAGACGGTAGCGTATTGTGGGGTGTCATTTCAGGTGCAGCTTACTTTTACATTGTTTATTTAGTGTGGTTTGGTGAAGTAGCTAAATTGGCTCAAACTGCTGGTGCTCAAGTAGCAAAAGCAACTAAAATTTTGGGTTGGTTCGTATTAGTAGGATGGGCTATTTATCCATTAGGTTACATTTTAGGAACTCCAGGTGGATTGTTCGGTATGCAATTGGTTTCTGACCCAGCTGCTGCTGCTCACGCAATGGATATTGTTTATAACATCGCTGATGCTATCAACAAAATTGGTTTCGGTTTGGTTATCTATGCTTTAAGTAGAACTAAAGAAGATTAATTCAAATTTAAACAATTAAACTTATAAATTCGGAAGGCTATATTTTAATTAGTATAGCCTTCTTTTTTTGTCAAAATTTCAAATAAATACAATTGCAAAGTCAAATTTTAAATACAAGTTTTAATAACACAGATGTTATTTACGACTATGTGTTTATAGGATTGGGCGCTAGTAACAGTTTGATTTTACTAAAACTGCTTCAAAAAGGTCTTTTGGAATCCAAAAAAGTAGCAATTTTTGAACCTGACAAAAAAAACAGTAATGACAAAACATATTGTTTTTGGGCCGCTCCTAATGACCAAATTGTCAATGAATTAAAACCACTAATCACTCACTCTTACAATGCAATTGTGGTGAATGATTCACCATTGCAAAACATCCAAAATCAAGTTTATTATTACATCCAAAGTATCGACTTGTATGCCCATACTTTACAAACAGTAAACAAGCATCACTTTCCTCTATTTTCGCTCAAAGTAGAAACCCTTTCTAGCAAGGCTGATATTCAATTTGTTCATACTTCCGAGGGTACTCTTAGTGCCCATTTCGTGTTTGATAGTAGAACGCCTTCTTGGAAAAACTTAAAAAAATCAGAGATTTATCTGAACCAATCTTTTTATGGGATACACGTGAGATGCGACAACGACGTTTTTCAAGAAAATGCTTTCGAAATGATGAATTTTAATGTCGACCAAAGTGATTTCACCCAATTTGTTTATACCCTCCCATTTTCCTCTCGTGAATCATTGATTGAGTTAACCCGTTTTGGTTCGGAAACCATTCAGATTCCCTACGCCAAGGAAATTTTAGACAAAAAAATTAAAGAAGTGTATGGCAACTACCAAGTAATAGCTGAGGAGTTTGGTTGTATTCCCATGACCAATTACAGCAATCCTCACAGTGAACACAAAGGGGTTTTAAATACAGGCGCAAGAGCCAATTTAATAAAACCAAGTACAGGCTACGGATTCAAAAATATGTTTGAATTTGCTTCTGTTGTTTCTGCTAAAATAGCCAATAATAACACCGACCATTTCAATAAAATAAACATAGAATCTAAGAAAAGATTTAAGTTTTACGACACTTTGTTGCTTATTATATTACAAAAATGGCCTTTCCTTGGAAAGTCCATTTTTTCTAAATTGTTCAAAAGTCAATCCATTCAAACGGTGTTTGCCTTTTTGGACGAAAAAACTACATTACTTCAGGAAGTTAAATTGTTTTCTTCCCTGCCATGGCCACCATTTTTAAAGGCTGTATGGATTAACCTAGTTAATAAAAATCAACTCAGATATTTAGGCGTGTTTTTTTCTGTGGTGATTTACTTGTTTATCAATGCTTTTAACCCAACTATAGCAAGTTACTTTTCTTATGCCATTATTCTCCTTGGACTACTGTGGATAGGCATTCCACATGGCGCAGTAGATCACCTATTGTACAAAGGAAAAACGCTGAATTCTCTCCCGATTTTTATTCTTAAATATTTAGCGATTGTGGTATTTTACTTTGCTTTATGGCAATTTCAACCACTTGTTTCTTTGCTTGTTTTTGTAATATACTCCGCGTTTCATTTTGGTGAATCGGAATTGGAAGAAACAGGTGTTCGGGTGAAAACTATTCAACAGTATTTCAATGCCTTTTTTACAGGCTTGTCAATTTTGTTGTTTGTAATAGGTACACATTACACAGAATCAATACAAGTGATTGCAGATATTCAAGGGTTACAAAGTTTGCATCATTATCAAACTGTTTACCCGTTTCAAAGTCTGCTCATTGCTATTTCGGGTTTTTTATACTTGTGTTACCAAAGATTGAATGCAAAACAAACGCTATTTTCGGGTTTATTGATGATATTGCTTGCAGGCGTATTCGTGCCATTGCCATTAGCATTCGCTTTTTATTTTGTATTTCAACACAGTTACAACGCTTGGCAACATTTACAAATTGGCTTATCCGTTGGGTCGATTTCTCTGTACAAAAAAGCCATTCCGTATGTATTTGGAGCATTGTTTATTTTTGCGCTTATTTTAATTAAGGCCGTTTTTGTTTCAGAAATAAATCTCTCATTTTGGTCGTATTTCTTTGTCTTTATTGCCTGTATAAGTTTGCCTCACATGCTTATTATGCATCTTTTTTATAAAAATTAAGTTGAAATGATGTTTTCGATACCGCAATGGATTTCCTATTGACAATTTAATCCCTATTTGAAAGTTTATTCTTTACTGTATCTTTGGCATGTAAATTGAACCTGTACATCGGTTCAAAAAAATGAAGTTATATTTACTCGCAATATTGTGTTTTTTAGCACTAGGGTTACACTCGCAAACCGAAGTGCAAATTATAGGAGGCGAACGACTGTCTATCAATCAAATCAAAAAGGAAACGACCATTGCAGAAAATGTTGTCATTAAACACAATGGTGTGACCATACAATGTGACAGTGCCATTCGTAAATCGGAACGCGGTATTATAGAGGGTTATGGCAATATTGTTATTTTCCAACCAGATACTTTCTACCTTTCGGGGGGCGATTATTTGAAATACGATGAGGCAACTAAAACTGCCATGGTCAATGGCAAACAAGTGATTTTAAGGGACGATCAAATGACCTTAAAAACCACATCTATTCTTTATAACACGGTTAATCAAACTGGCTTTTATACCAATTATGCCGAAATAGTGAATGGTTCCACCACCCTGTCTAGCGGAAGAGGGACTTATTTTAAGCGTGCCAATTTGTTTAACTTCAAAAAAGAGGTTGTCCTTAGAACACCCGATTATACCATGTTTTCGGATACATTGGATTATTTTTCAAACTCAAAGACTGCTTATTTTTACGGACCAACTAAGATTGTTAATGATGAATCTACTATTTTATGCCAATATGGATGGTACAATACCAAAACAGAAAAAGCGCAGTTTAGCAAGGAAGCCACTATTATAAGCGGTTCAAATACCATAAAAGCAGACAGTTTGCTGTATGATAAAAAGAAAGGCGAAGGAAGGGGAATAGGCAATATTGTCCTTACAGATACCACAGAAAAAATTCAAGTGTATGGTCAGCGTGGTTTGTATTACGAACAAAAAAAAGAAACTTGGATTACGCACAGTCCAATGGCGCAAAAAATGGAAACAGATGACACTTTTTTTATCCTTGCAGACACTTTTTATTACCTCAATGATTCTAACCACAGAATGATGAAGGCTTTCCACAACACCTCAATTCTCCAAAAAGATTTGGTGGGCCATTGCGATTCCCTTTTATATAATTTCAAAGACAGTCAAATTAACTTGTATCAAAATCCAATTCTGTGGAATGAGAACAATCAGATTACGGGAGATACCATGTACATCCTGTTGCGCAACAAAAAAATTTATCAGTTAATTGTAAAGGAAAATGCTTTCATCGCTTCGCAAGTTAAGCCCAATTATTACAACCAAATATCGGGTGTAAACATGGTCAATTATTTTAATGACAATAAACTCAGTCAAGTGTTAGTTGATGGAAATGCCCAAATAATATATTACATCAGGGACAATGACACAGACACGGCTGAATACTCAGGTGTGAACAAAGAGGCTTGCAAAAAAATGTTGATTTTTATGGATTCATCCAAGGTCAGTCACATAAAGTTTTATGGACAACCAAAGGGTAAAATATATCCTATGAACGCATTTCCCGAAAGCGAAAAATACCTAGATAAACTCAATTGGCGAACTCAAGAAAAACCACAAATGTCGATGTTCTTAAAGCGCAAAGAAAAGACAGTCCCTGTAAGGCCAACAAAGGTAATTGAGAATAAGAAAACGAAGGGTAAATCCAAAAAACAATCAACAGTTAAGAAAAAGTAATACTACAAAATTTGTGCAGTGTGCGCTTTTGTATTTACCTTATCAATTACCGTTTCAATCAATCCGTTTTCGTTGATTATAAAAGTTTTGCGAGCTATTCCCATGTATTGTTTGCCATACATGCTTTTTTCAACCCACACGCCAAATGCAATAGCAACAGTGTGTTCAGTGTCTGCCAACAAGTCGAAAGGCAGTTCGTATTTAGCAATAAATTTTTGGTGTTTTGCTTCTGTATCTGGGCTAACGCCTAATATGGCATAACCTTCGCTTAAAAAACGACTGTAATTGTCTCTTAAATCACAGGCTTCGGCTGTGCAACCAGGGGTGTCATCTTTTGGATAAAAATAGAGTACTAGTTTTTTGCCTTTAAATTCAGCAATGGTTCTAAGTGTTCCGTTTTGGTCGTTAATGTTTAATTCGGGTGCTTTTTGTCCTGTTTCTATCATGGTACTTGTATTATTTTAGTGAAAAGTTTTTCGTTGTCTCTATGGTCTCTAACAATTAGTTTGATAAGATGTTTGCCTGAACCCAGTTTATTGGGAATTCTACCCGAAATTAGGCTATTTTTTGATTCATAGTCAAGCAATACCCACTCATCATCGATGTAAAAATCGTAATCTTTGATACCAGAAAGATAATCTTTGATGATAAAGGAAAAATAACCCTTTTTATTCAGACTTACAGCTTGAATAACTGGTTTGATGGTATCTATTGCCAAATAATAAGTACCCAATTCTTTCACTTTGGTACTGAAGTA
Source organism: Chitinophaga pinensis (assembly GCA_945871905.1). Taxonomy (GTDB): domain Bacteria; phylum Bacteroidota; class Bacteroidia; order NS11-12g; family UBA955; genus JABMMZ01. The sequence continues at coordinate 334,811 of CAMBXL010000002.1, read as the reverse complement.
AAAATGGTGGTATTCACCGCCAAATGATTTCCCATTCGACTGGCAAATGGTCAGTTTATTGGCGAGTAAACTCTGTCTAGGGTTGAGTAAAAACTTGATTTCAAATTTTTTATCGACAGGTACATTTTCCACACCTACACGGTATGAAGTTGATGATATTTTTATGTAAGGCAACTTGTAATCACTGTAAAAGGTATTGGGTTCAAACTTAACAATACATTCCGTACCAAATTCTATGGTGTTTGCCTGTAGGGCAATACAATGTTTAAAATCTTTACTGTATGAAAAGTATTCACGTATCTGTAGGCCTTTTTCTTGATGACCAATAATGGTTATTTCCATACTTTTCTGATTGCCGTAAGCATCGTTGGCTACTATTTTAAAAACTTGAGGAATGCTATCTTCAATGTTAAACCAACCATCCGTGGGAGATGTTTTCCAAAAATCATAAGTGCTGCCATCATCTATAAACAGTTTGTGCATTTTAACCCCCGATTCTTTGTTGCGTTTGTAGTCGATGTAGTTATTCATCATTCGGTTTTTGGCAAATGAAAACCTTTCAATATGACATTGATAAATCAAGTTTTTGTTTCGAAATACTTCCAAGTAATTCACCCCATTATTGTCACCTGCAGACAGGGCATAGTCGACCAAATGAGCGCCAAAAGCATAAGTGCCATAGGGCAAAGTAATGGTTCTGTTTTTGAGGTTTAATGCTTTAGAGGAATAGTGCCCGTTGTATAATTTTTCGAGCGAATCTTTTTTATATAAATACAGGCTCCTAAAGGCAGGCGGGAGAACATCTTTCATTTTTATGCCAAAAAACAAAGGATTAACAGGTTCTTCAGTTTTGGTATCTCTTATTTCGAAGTGCAAATGCGGTCCTTGTGAACCTCCTGTATTTCCGCTGTAAGCAATGTGTTGCCCCTTTTTAACTTGCAATAAATCAGGTTCTGGAAACAGTTCCATTTCAAAAGTTTGCAGTAAATAATGGTTTTTGGTAATATACCATTTGATAGGTTCTGGAAAATCGTGTAAGTGGGCATACACGCTTGTGTATCCGTTTTTATGAGTAATGTACAACACCTTGCCATAGCCGTGTGTTGAAATATTGATGCGTGAAATATAACCGTCGCCAATGGCCAATACATGCCTCCCTATTTTGGAATCGGTACGAATATCCAAACCGCCATGGAAATGATTGTTTCGCAGTTCGCAAAAAGTGCCAATAATTTCTAATTTACCTTCAAAAGGAGGAATAAAATCATTGCTTGGAAATTGGCCATAGGGTTGTGCCTTTACTTTGAAAAGAGATAAAAATAGAGCAAGATAGAAAACAATTAATCTCATTATTTAATCAAGAAATCCAATAGTTTTTGTGTACCCAAAAAAGCTTCCAAACGGTCGCCAATAGAAACTTTAGAAACTCCTTCAGGCGTTCCTGTAAAAATTAAATCACCCGTTTTTAGGGTCATGTATTGCGACACAAAACAAATAATCTCATTGACAGAGAACAGCATGTCTGAGGTATTGCCTTTTTGAACCAAAGCGCCATTTTTTTGAAGACTAAAGTCAATGTTTTGGATGTCTTGATTGTGCAAAGGAACAAATTCACCTACAACTGCTGAATGGTCGAAAGATTTGGCAAGTTCCCACGGCAATCCTTTTGCTTTTAGGTTGTTTTGAATGTCACGGGCTGTAAAATCAATACCTAAACTAATGGAGGAATAATATTGATGGGAAAAATTGGGCAACACAGATTTACCTATTTTGTCAATTTTGATAACAAGTTCCACTTCATGATGAATGTCATTACTAAAATCGGGGTGGTAAAAAGGTTCGTTGTTTTTTAAGAGCGCCGTATCTGGTTTACAAAATATAACGGGTTGTTCGGGAATACCGTTCCCTAGTTCCAACGCGTGTTTCCCATAGTTTCTTCCAATACAGATAATTTTCATTAGGGCAAAGTTAAGGAAATTATTAAAAACCGAGGAATGTGATTTTAACCATTTGTACCCAAAACCGCAACAATTATTTGGGTGTAAATGTATATTATTTGTATTTATATCTTGCAGTATTTTTGTCGCCACTTTTTTCAATTAGTCCATTTTCCACAGCAAACTTTAAGTCTCGACTTGCAGTTGCAGTTGAAATTTCTATAAAATTCAATAGATATTCTTTTCGAGTAAAAGAGTCTATTTTGACTAATGATTTAAATAAAGCAATTCGGTCTATGTTTGTTAAACTAACATTCTTAATTTTTAGTAATTCTTCCAATGAATCAAGAATAATTTCAAGCTTAAATTCTATAAAAAGAGTTGATTCGCCAGAATTATCTGATTTTTTTAGAGATTCATAATACTGTTCTTGACGTTCTTTTATTAAAGTTTCAATCGGCAAAAACTCAAAAACCGGATAGGCCTCTTTCAAAATTAAAGTTTGCCAAAGTCTTCCCATTCTGCCATTGCCATCAATGAAAGGGTGAATAAATTCTATTTCGTAATGAAAGACACAACTTTTAATCAAGATTAAATCATCATCTTTTTTCAAATAATCAAACAAATTGTTCAATAAAAGATTAAGCATTTCGCTAGGAGGAGCAATATGTGAAACTTCAGACCCTTTTATAATTCCAACTGATTTATTTCTAAGACTGCCTGCTGATTCAATAAGGTCTTTCATTAATATTCCATGGGCTTCGCAAAATGAATCAAGTTTATGTGGATTCAATTTTTCTATATAATCGTAAACTGCAATGGCATTCTTAACTTCTAAAATATCTTTTTTCGGACCAATGATTCTTTTGTTTTCAATTAATGCCGTTATTTGTTCGATACTTAATGTATTTCCCTCTATTTCAAGCGAAGATTGAATGGTTTTAATCCTGTTTTTCTTTCTTAATTCAGTTGCTGGCTTGCTCAAATGTGCAGCGTTTATCTCTCCTATTTTCTCTGAAATAGAGGCTACTAATTTTAAATCTTTCCAGTGATGCGATAAGGTGGTTTCATTTATTTAACTAATGATAGTATCATTTGATACTATCAAAGGTAATTATTCTAATTGAATATGCAAAAAAATATTGCGCCCCTACAACTCCTTGCCTCCCTAACCTTTCTTTAAAAATCGGCACCAAAAAGGCAATCTATTGGCGAGGATTTGCAAATAATGCACTTTGTGTGAACCAAATTTGGAGTAAAAATAAGCCACACTTTTAATGTCCGAACCTTCAAAATCGAAAATAAGGGCTTGGTTGGAAAACTCTTTGATGACTTCATCAATGAGCAAGTGAGTAGCGCCCACCATTTTGCCGGCATCTGTTGGTGCTGCAATGGCGTAGTGGATATAACCATTCGACATAAAAAAGAAACCTGCACTCCACAATTCGCCATTTTCACTGATTATACTTCTGCAAAAACCCTTGTTTAGTTCCATTGCTTTTTGCATGCAACCTTTTATGGTACTTTTCAAAATTTCCTGTTGTGGATAATGCATGCCATAAGCTTTAAAAAAAACATCGGTCACTGTCTCCAATGCTTTTGTTTTTTCGTACTCAAATCCTTTGAGGGTTGCTTTGGCAATGTTTTTTTTAGCATCATCACTGTAATTGTCGTACAAATTGATGTAGGCTTGGTTCAGATTCAGTTGATAGGTGGTCCGATTGATAAAATTGATATTGGGTTTGAAAATGATATTCTCGTAATTCAAATGGATATTGAAATACCTGAATTTGCTAGGAATATGTTCCAAAAACTGATCGAGTAGTTGACTGCTAATTTTGGTTGGTGAAAATACCCCTAATTGTTGACAAAAATAAGGTTGATACAAATATTTGATGCCAAATTTGCTGCGCCAAACCAAAGGAAATACAGCATCATAGTCGCCCAATACGAGGGCATCCCATTGCTTATTTGCCATGGTATCCAAAAAAAAGCTATACCCATACACCAATCCATTGTAGCTTTTGCCAATGGTTTTATCCCATTTAGCTTTGTCTATTTCGCGGTGTGTTAGGTATTTTATTTTATGCATTGAGCCAATGTCTAATCACTTTTTTCCAATGATTCCAACCGTTTATTTCACTGTAAGTTTCGTTGTGGAATACAAAACAAAAGGGAGCGTTTAAAGTTTTTAATTGTTGTTTTACTTGTTCTGTTTTATCTATTGCCGATTGTTCATCATCGCCATAGTATTCCTTAAAACAAACATCCATTACCGCAAAAGGCATGATTTGTAACGAACTTGTTTGGTTTGTTTTCAAATTGAACCAATAAAAAGGAAATGCAGTGGCAGCTCTAAATCCAATTTGATTGGAGTAACCCATAGAAAATTCTTGGGTAATGCCTAGGTTTACCAAACATTCGTAGGTTTGTGGCAATTGAAATTTGAGGTAATGTTGTCGAGAGCTTTTTATAGGCTGATTGGTCATTTGCTGAAGTGTATCAATTTCACGTTTCACTTTTTCAAAATTACTATCAGATTGGTAGCTAGGATGAATACCAATACTGTGGCCATGTTTTTGGATGAGTTCAATTATTTCCTTGTATCGAGGGTGTTTGGCATCTATGTTTTTGTCGAACGGTCCATAAGGTCCTATTTGGAAAAAGAAATGTGCTTTGGTGTTAAATTCATTGAACAATTGAATCAACTCCTCAAAATTATCAAAAGGGTCTTTTTGCTTGCCCAATAATACCTTTACACGTTGCAAAATAGTATTAAAACGGAAAGAAATAAGGTCGTTAATACTTGCCAATATGGTTCTTTTAAACCCTTTTCCTTTGTAAGCAAAAATAGAATCTATATCCACAGTAGCTTGTATGTGATAGGATTCTTTTTTGAACAAGCTTGCGTCTAGGGCATAATCGTTTATCAATAATTTTTTGAAAGAAAGAAGCCAAATGTCCACCAAAGGGTAATGTAAACACTCCGATTTGAATAAGCTGCTAGTGTGAACATCAAAACGTTGGTGTTCATCCTTGTCAATGTCCATTGTGGTGTATTCTTCGTAACGGCTTAGTAGGTAGAATATTGCCGAAAACAAATCGAACGACAGCAAATGGTCGGTGGCTTTTATTTTAATAGGGTTGTGTTCATTGTCGGAAAAATCGAGGTCCCAATAATCAATAGAAGATTGGAACAAAATTTCAGTAGGGATAATTTGCAACGAACGGGGTATGGTATCATTAGAATAATTGATAACCAAACCTCTGTATTTAAGGGCTTCCTCCTTGCTAGTAGACTGTTGGAAAGTAAGGCCTAAGCGCTCCTTGAAAAGGTAAGAAACGACATATTCCAAACGGGGACTGATATCTTGTGAATAGATTAGTAACAAATTTTATTATTTTTGCGGTTTAATAACTGCAAATTAACAACAAAAATCAATGAAAGTTGCGCTCATAACAGGAATTACCGGACAAGATGGTGCTTATTTAGCAGAATTCTTGTTAAAAAAAGGCTACATGGTGCATGGTATCAAAAGAAGAAGTTCTTTATTTAACACCGACAGAATAGACCATTTGTACCAAGATCCACACGTACCAAATGCGCAATTAAAATTGCATTATGGTGACCTAACAGACAGCACTAATTTAATTAGAATAATACAAGAAACACAACCCGACGAAATATACAATTTGGCGGCACAAAGCCATGTGCACGTTAGTTTTGAAACACCCGAATACACCGCAAATGCCGATGGAATAGGGACTTTACGCTTGTTAGAAGCTATTAAAATTTGTGGATTGATTAACAAAACCAGAATTTATCAAGCTTCTACTTCGGAGTTGTATGGTTTGGTTCAAGAAATACCACAATCGGAAAAAACACCTTTTTATCCACGTTCACCTTATGCCGTTGCCAAAATGTATGCCTATTGGATAACTGTAAATTACAGAGAGGCATATAAAATGTACGCTTGTAACGGTATTTTGTTCAACCATGAATCGCCTGTAAGGGGAGAAACATTTGTAACAAGAAAAATAACAAGAGCGGCTTCAAAAATTGCTTTGGGATTGCAAGATAAATTATATTTAGGTAACCTAAACAGTCAAAGAGATTGGGGACATGCCAAAGATTATGTAGAGGCCATGTATTTGATATTGCAACAAGAAAAAGCAGAAGATTATGTAATAGCAACAGGTAAAACCACAGAAATAAGAGAGTTTGCAAGAAAAGCATTTGCTTATTTGGGAATAGAGATTGGATTTACAGGAGAAAATGAAAACGAAAAAGGGGTTATTCTCAGTTTAGATGACAGCAAAGTTCAGGCAATGGGATTAAATAAAGCCGCTTTAGAGATTGGTAAAACCATTATTCAAGTGGACCCAAAATATTTCCGTCCTACAGAGGTGGATTTATTGATAGGTGATGCCAACAAAGCAAGAACACAATTGAATTGGGAACCTAAGTACAGTTTAAATGACTTGATAGAAGACATGATGAAATCAGATTTACATTTGATGAAAAAAGACGAGTATTTAAAGGCGGGTGGATTCAACACGTTGAGTTATTTCGAATAAATGGAAATCAATTCAAAAATTTATGTAGCAGGGCACAATGGGATGGTGGGTAGCGCTGTTTGTAGAGCCCTAGTAAAAGCTGGCTACACCAATATTATTAGCAGAAGTTCCAAAGAATTAGATTTGCGTAATCAGGCTGCAGTAGCACATTTTTTTGAAACCGAAAAACCCGATTATGTGTTTTTGGCTGCCGCTAAAGTAGGAGGCATTGTTGCCAATAACACCTATCGTGCCGAATTTTTACACGATAATTTATGTATCCAAAACAACATTATCCATCAATCTTATTTAAATAGAGTTAAGAAATTAATGTTTTTTGGCAGCAGTTGTATTTATCCTAAGTTGGCCCCACAACCACTCAAAGAAGATTATTTACTGACAGGGCTTTTGGAACCTACAAATGAACCGTATGCCATAGCCAAAATAGCAGGCATTAAAATGTGCGAAGCCTATCGCGACCAATACCAGTGTAATTACATTAGTGTAATGCCTACCAATTTGTATGGATACAATGACAATTACCATCCAGAGAATAGCCATGTGTTACCTGCATTAATCAGAAAGTTTCACGAAGCCAAAGAAAAACAACAACCCGAAGTAGAGATATGGGGTTCAGGTACTCCGTTAAGAGAGTTTATGTTTGCCGATGATTTGGCATCGGCTGCATTGTTTTTAATGCTGCATTACAACGAAAAGCAGTTTGTAAACATAGGAGTAGGGCATGATATCAAGATCAAAGATTTGGCATACTTGGTAAAGAAAGTAATAGGATACCAAGGAGAATTGGTTTTTAACACCAGTAAGCCAGATGGTACGCCAAGAAAATTGATGGATGTAAGTTTGTTACATGGCTTAGGGTGGAAACATCAAGTGGAGTTAGAAGAAGGTATTACTTTAGCATACCAAGATTTCAGGAATAAACAATAACACAATTCTGAAAAGAGGTTATTGGGGTGAAAAAATCATTAATAAATAATTACCAAAACCGTATAAAACCGGAAAAACCCTCTTTTTGGGAGGGTTTTTTCCGGACTAAATCACAAATTTTATGAAAAAACTTGAGTTGCAAAGTTAATGGTTTTTAGTATTATATTCCTAAATAAATCTTTCAGTCTTTGAGTTTTTAATACTAATTTGCTGATTTTTAGGCAATTAAATTAGTTTTTATGAAAATTGCTTTTATATTTGCATCACTAAATCACACATTTTGCATTAGAAATCCTAATGTAAAGTTCTACTAAAGTTCCATTATCTAAACTTTAGTTTAAAGTGAACGAACTGAACAGAAAATATCCCGACCACAGTGTCGGGATATTTTTTTATAAATAGTTTGGTTTTTAATCAACCATAAAAACTTTACTTTTGCCTAAGTGCAAATGATAAAAAAATTAGCTGGACAAACTGCCATCTATGGTTTAAGTTCCATGCTTGGACGATTTATTAATTTTTTATTGGTAATACCACACACCGCCAAACTAAATAATGTAGGCGATTATGGCGATATTACTGCGGTTTTTGCTATGATCGCTTTTCTTAATATTGTGCTTACCTATGGATTGGAAACGGCTTACTTTAATTTTATTAGAAATGGAAACGAACCCAAAAAAGTGTATGCCATTGTTCAAAAAAGTATTCTTATTTCAACGCTTGTTTTTGCCCTTTTGGTTATTGTTTTTAATGAATTGAGTGCGCAATTTTTAGGTTTCCCTCATCGTATAGATTATGTTTGGTGTTGTCTTATTTTCCTTGTATTTGATACCCTGTCTGCCTTGCCTTTTGCTCGTTTGCGTTACGAAGAAAAACCATTGAAATTTGCCCTTATCAAACTTAGTAATATATTGGTGAATGTCGGTTTAAATCTTTGGTTTTTGTTTTACACCCCTGCAATACTTCAATCTTACAGTCAGGTTACTTTGGTGTTAATAGCCAATGCTGTGGCTAGTGTAGTTTCTTTTATTTTGCTTTGGCCCTTAGTTATTAATATCCGCATTAAGTTTGATACTATTTTATATAAAAAGATACTCAAATATGCTTGGCCTATGGTGTTTATTGGTTTGGCAGGTATAGTCAATGAAACCTTAGACAGAACTTTGTTAATTCGTTTGTTACCCGCAGCAGAGGGGTCGTATCAAAATGGTATTTATGGTGCTTTTTATAAGCTAACTATGGTAATGACCATGTTTGTTCAGGCGTTTAAATTTGCCGCCGAACCTTTCTTTTTCAAACAACAAGACAGTAAAGAAAACAGAGTGGTGTATGCCGATGTCATGTATTGGTTTGTAGGGGTATGTGCTTTCATTTTTTTGGCTTGTATGTTGTTTATTAATGAATTGGCACATTTATTCATCAAAAAACAAGCTTTTTTCGAAGATGAAAGGGGTTTGTATGTGGTTCCCATTTTATTATTAGCCAATTTGTTTTTAGGCATTTATTACAATTTAAGTGTATGGTATAAACTAAGCAATAATACAAAGTTTGGGGCATTCATAGCCATTGTTGCTGCAATAATCACCATTGCTTTAAATATGGTTTTAATTCCTGTATATGGCTTTGTGGCTTGTGCATACATTACACTTGGGGTTTATGTTTTTATGTGCTTAGCAGCCTACGGTTTGGGTTCAAAATATTTTACTATTCCTTACCAACCCTTTAAGTATCTACTTATTATCGGTCTTTCTGTGGCAGCTTGGCAACTAAATGTAGAATTAAATAGTCATTATAATGTCATTTCTCTAAGTATTTTAACAAAATTCATACTTTTGGCGTTGTTGCTGTTGATAATATGGGTGTTACAACCTAAGCGAAAAAAGAATAAATTTGCAACACAATAGCACATGCAGGTCAAAATCATAAACAAAAGCAATAATCCTTTGCCTAGCTACCAAACAGAGTGGTCTGCAGGGGTTGATATTGCTGCTTTTACAGATGAGGCAATGGTTTTAAAACCCCTTCAAAGGATATTGGTACCCACGGGTTTATACCTTGAATTACCCACAGGTTACGAAGCGCAAATAAGACCAAGAAGTGGTTTAGCATTAAAACACGGTATTACGGTATTAAATTCTCCCGGAACCATAGATGCCGATTACCGCGGGGAAATAAAAGTGTTATTGATCAATTTGAGTGACACCAATTTTGAAATTCAATCGGGTGACAGAATCGCACAAATGGTAATTGCCAAACACGAACAAGCTATTTGGCAAGAAACAGCAGAATTAACAGAAACAACAAGAGGTGCCGGAGGCTACGGTCACACCGGACTTAAACAATAAAAAAATGAGTGGAATAAATATTATCATCCCAATGGCAGGAATGGGCAAACGCATGAGACCCCATACTTTAACAGTTCCTAAACCTTTACTTCCTATTGCAGGCAAACCCATCGTTCAAAGATTGGTGGAAGACATAGCGGCAGTGTGTAACGATAAAATCAATACAGTGTCGTTTATTATCGGCGATTTTGGCGAGCAAGTAGAAATTCAATTGCTAAAAATTGCAGAAAGTATAGGAGCCGAAGGTAAAATTTATTACCAAGAGGAAGCCTTAGGAACGGCCCACGCAGTTTTATGCGCAACCCCCGATTTAACAGGCGAGGTTATTGTTGCTTTTGCGGATACATTATTCAAAGCGGAATTCGATTTAGACAAATCTGCAGATGGAATTATTTGGGTACACAAAGTGGCAAACCCTAGCCAGTTTGGTGTGGTAAAAATGAATGAAGAAAGTGTCATTACAGATTTTATTGAAAAACCAACAGAATTTGTTTCAGACTTAGCTATTATTGGTATTTATTACTTTAAAGATGGTGACAATTTGTTGAGCGAATTGCAGTATTTGATAGAAAATGATATCAAAGAAAAAGGCGAATACCAATTGACCAATGCTTTGGAAAACATGAAAAACAAAGGCCTAGCTTTTAAACCAGGCGAAGTAGAAGAATGGCTTGACTGTGGTAATAAGGATGCTACCGTTTACACGAATCAAAGAATTTTGGAAATCAAGAAAAATGAGTTTGAAAAAGTAAATACGTATGCAAACACTACGATTATAGAACCTTGTTTTATAGCCAATGATGTGGTAATAGAAGGCAGTACCATTGGTCCTCATGTGAGTATAGGTAAAGGAAGTAAAATCATAAACAGTCAAATTTCCAACAGTATTATCCAAGAAAATACGCAAATACACAATATTTCGTTCTCCAATAGTATGATAGGCAACCATGTAACAATAGATGGAAATTCTAAATCATACAGCATCGGAGATTACAGTACTATACAATCGTAAATGACTCAAAGAACTGCCATAGCGCTCCCTTTTATATATTTAATTATAGTAATATTGGGTGCTTGTGGAAGTTCAAAAAAGTCACTGTCTACAAGTGAAGCGCTCTTGGTTTCCAATAATTACAGCGAAGTATTTATTGAAGCGTGCACACAAAAAGAAATTGGCAATACCGAAACAGCACTTAAGCTTTTTAAGAAATGTGTTGAATTAAACAAAGAAGAGGCTATAGCTTACTTTGAACTATCTAAATTGTATCAACAACTGAACAATGATGAATTGTCTTTGCAAAATGCTATTAAAGCGTATCAACTAAGCCCCCAAAATGTTTATGTCAGTCTGAATTATGCTTGGTTGTTGAAAAGAAGCAGAAACATAGATTTGGCCATAGAAGTATTGACTAACAGTTTTGAAAAAAATCCCAATGATGAACAATTGGTTAAAGAGTTAGACGATTTATACAAACAAAAAAATGAGTTTACCAAAGCCATTGAGGGTTGGAAAACGCATCAAAAAGCAGTGGGTTACAAACTTAAAAATACCCTTAGGATGATAGAATTGTACAGGGCATTAAATGATTATACCGCTGCCCACGCCTTGTACGATGAAATAAAAAAAGCCTCGCCAGGAAAAGTGAAATATTACCTAGACGATGCCAAGTTGTACGAACAACAAAAAGACATTAAAAATGCCATGTTGAATTACGAAAAAGCCATGGACATTAATCCCCACGATTTCGAAATTAATTATCAGTTATACAAGTATTCGGTTGAGAATAAACAAAAGGACAAATCGGCTAAATTTTTGAACAATGCAGTGGCGGATACTAAAACAGGATTTCAAACTAAAACAAAGCTGTTCACCTACATATACCAACAGTATGAAAAGGACACCGCTTTCCTGTCGGAATTAAACCAATGTATTGTAGCACTCAAAAGATTTCCCAACAAGGAAGGGGCTTTTTATTTTACCATTGCCAATATTTATGACAAAGTAAAATCAATGGACAGTGCTTTGTATTATTACAAAGTTGCATATCAAATGAACCCCAATTTATACGAAGCTTGGACAGGGGCGATTAAACAAGCGGAGGGTTTGCAGGATTGGACTTTGATGGCAAGTATTTGTAAAGAGGCTATAGAATATTATCCTAGTTTGCCCTATTTCCACCACCAGTGGGCATTTGCTTCTATCCAAAATAAGCAATATCCCGAAGCAATGGATATTATAAAAACAGGTTCTACACTTTACCTTAAGTCGGACGAAAATACCATAACAGAATCTTATTTATTAGGTTTGGCTTGTTACAAATCACAAAAATGGGAAGAGGCCATTAAAATACTAAAATCCGCTTTGGTATTGGGTCCCAATAATGCTAAGGTTAATGAAACGTTGGGCGATGTGTATTACAAAATGGGTAACAATGAAGAGTATTTAAGTTATTGGAAAAAAGCGTTAGAAAATGACGCTAATAATGTAAGGTTACAACAAAAAGTAAAGAATAAAAAGAATGTGGAATAAAACAAGCAGTGTATTTATAATCAGTATTTTGCTTTTGTCAGTCGCTTGTAAAAGTAGAAAAGATAAAATAGTAGCACCAGTGGTGGTAAAGCCAACTATTGATACAGTTGGTGTGAGTGTGATTACAGCAGAGTCTATTTTAAAACAAACAGTCACTGATTGGACTTATTTTTCATCCAAAATAGACATGTATTATAAAAGTGGATCAGACAGTAAATCGTTTGATGCCGCCATTAGAATGTACAAAGATTCTATCATTTGGATGTCAGTTAGTTTGTTTGGTATAGAAGGCGCTAGGATTCTGGTAAACAAAGATTCGGTTGTTATTTTAAACAAATTGGAACGCAATTACATGGTCTATAAAATGGCAGATTTAAAAAGAATTACCTCTGTAGATTTGCAAATTGCGCAGTTACAAAGGTTGATACTGGCCCGTCCTTTATTCAATTTAAAAGAGTATCAATTGGGAGAACAAACTACACAAAACTTAAAAATAAACAATTTGCAATCACCTTACCTAACCGAGCATTTTTATTTAAGTAATGTATTAACTATTCTTCAAACAATGATTAAAGACCAAGTTAATAACAATATTTTTACAGCCGATTACACCAATTATTCTGTAATAAATGGCTATAATTTTCCGTTAAATACAATGTTGAAAGCAAAAAATGAAAAGCAAGAAATGCTTGTAACGATGGACTTTAAAGACACAGAATTCAATGCACCAGTGAATTTCCCATTTAACATCCCTCAATCTTATGCAAAAGTTAAGTAAAATTATCGCCTTTTTATTGTGTTTTAGTGTTCTAATCATTCAAGCTCAAAGCAGAAAAGAGTTAGAAAATAAACGCAAAAAAACCGAACAGCAAATTGCATTAACCCAAAAAATTCTGAAGGAAACCAAGAGTAAAAAAACTCAAAGTATCAAAGAGTTAACCGCCATTGCAAGGTTGATTGAAAAGCGAGAGGAGTTGATTAACGATTTGAATCAGGAAATAATATATGTAGGTGGTGATATAGAAAGTAAAAAAATTGAAATTGATAGCGTCAACAGTCAACTAGAGAAAGAGAAAAAAAATTACGCCAAAGCTATAGTGCAAACATACAAAAGCAAAAAAGTGTACAATAATTCTTTGTATTTATTTGCGGCTAAAAGTTTTAATCAATTGTTTCAAAGATTGCGTTTCAACAAATATCTGTCGAATGCACAAGAGAAGTTTTTGACCAAAATACATGAAGAGAAAATTTCATTGGAGATAAAACTAAAAGAATTGTTTGCATTGAAAGGCTCCAAAGAAACCCTTGCACAAAACAAGCAAGTTGAGGTTAAAAAACTAGAGGGAGACAAACAAGAAAAAAACAAAGTAGTGGTTGCATTAACAGGCAAAGAGGCCGAACTGAAAGCGAGTTTAGAAAAACAGAAAAAAGCCAAGGAAAATTTAAATGCACAAATTAATGCTATTATTGCCCGCGAAATAGCCGAAGCCAAAAGGAAAGCATCAGAAAAAGCCAAGCAAACAGCTGCAAAAGCCAAACCAAATACAGGGAACAAAGAAAATCCACCAAAGGAAGCAACGCCAAAAACCTACGAAGTGTTACCTGAAGTAAAATTAGTGTCAGACCATTTTGCCTCAAACCGCGGAAAATTACCTTGGCCTGTTGAAAAAGGATTTATAAGCGACCGATTTGGTTCACATCCCCACGCCAAGTTGGACCAAGTGATGATACAAAACAACGGAATAGACATTCGTACGCCCGAAAATGCCATAGCAAGATGCATTCACAAAGGCACAGTAACGGCTATTATCACAATTCCGGGAATGGGAAAAGCGGTTTTAGTTAGTCATGGTGAGTATTATACAGTGTATTCCAAGTTACGTGACATACAAGTAACTCAAGGTCAGGAATTGGCTTTAAAACAAGCCATAGGAACCGTTGCAGAGGGCGAAGAGGGGGCATCGGAAATACATTTCGAGATTTGGTACAATCAAGACAAACAAAATCCTGAAACATGGTTAATCAGAAAATAATAATGCAAGAAGAAATACAAATAAGAAAAATAGGAATAGCAGGTGCGGGAACCATGGGAATTGGCATAGCGCAAGTATGTTCACAAGCAGCATACGATGTTGTTTTGTTCGATTTAAATCAGTCGGTGTTAGACAAAGCAAATGCTCAACTTTCACAATCTTTTACGAAATTAGTAAGTTTAGGAAAAATAAATGAAGAAGAACTTCAGCAATGTCTCTCAAGAATAAAAACAACAACAGATATAAATGATTTAAAGGTTGACTTAGTCGTTGAAGCAATTATTGAACAATTGGAACCTAAAGTTAATTTGTTTAAAAAGTTAATAGAAATAAATGGAACAGCTTGTTTATATGCCAGTAATACCTCATCAATTCCTATTACTAAAATAGCAGCTTCATTAAGTTTGCCTCATTTGGTGTTAGGAATTCATTTTTTTAATCCCGCACAAATCATGAAGTTAGTGGAGATTATTAAAGGGGCTAAAACAGAGGCTTCGGTAATAGAAGTGGCTCAGAAATTTGTGGCATCTCTTAAAAAAACAGGCGTATTGGCAGCCGATGCACCTGGATTTATTGTAAACAGAGTTGCTCGCTTGTTTTATGTAGAATCCTTAAAGTTGGTAGAAGAGGGGGTTTCGGATTTTGAAACGATTGATAAAATAATGGCATCGTCAGGTTTTAAAATGGGACCTTTTAGTTTGATGGATTTAATAGGTGTTGACACCAATTATTCGGTAACCGAGAGCCAATACCAATTGTTTAACCATGAACCGCGATTCAGACCAAGTAGAATTCAAAAACAAAAAGTAGATGCAGGTTTACATGGAAGAAAAACCAAAGAAGGCTTTTATAAGTATGAATAAATCAATCATTTTCATTTTTTTGCTGCTTGTAGTCAGCGCTTGTGAAAAAAATCAATCGAATCCCGAGCCAATAGATGACGTTCCGGTTAATATTACCATTAATTTAGCCCTTCCTCAGTACGAAAAACTGTTACAAACAGGACAGTTCGTTTACGAATCGGGAGGATTAAGAGGGGTAGTGGTTGTTCATCATTTTGACAACAGATACTATGCTTTTGAACGAACTTGTCCTTACCAACCACGAAATGCATGTTCACAAATAGAGATGGATAGTTCATTATTTTTGTTCCGATGTGGCGAAACTAGCAATGGAAAGTTTAATAAATGTTGCGATTCGAGATTCTCAACAGATGGAGAAGTTTTCAGTGGACCGGCTAATTTTGGGCTAAAACATTACATTATTACCCAAAATGGTAACCTTTTAAACATAAAAAATTAATTTTTTTATAAAAAATTCTTTTTAAAGCAAAACCTTTTTATATATTTGTCCGGTTATTCAGTTCAAATAACAAAAAATTGCAGCTTATGATAAAGAAAAAATTACTAATTATTGCTCTAACTGTATTGTCTTTTCAATACGGTTTCTCACAATCTGCTGAACGCAGATTAGGATTTGAGGTTTCCGGCGGACTAAATGAATACCAAGGTGACTTGGGTTCAGCTTTGTTTTTTGCTAGAAAACCTAACTACCAAGGGGTTGGTTATTCAATAGGTTACTATTTAACACCAAACATTGATATTTGTTTGTTTGGTTCAGGTGGTGATGTTGGGTTTCAAACAAAATTACAATATGTTGATCCAGAAATTGAATTCCAATCATTCAGAATGAATTATGCAACTGTTAATGGTGGTTTCAGATTCAAATTCTTGAAAGACAAAAAATTTACACCTTACATCATGTTAGGTGCAGGTGGTTTATACATGCACACCAAAGTAAGTCGTCACCCTACAGCCTATACAGGTGCTGCAGGTAACGTAGCTTCTGGGTTTGGATTCCAATTTATGCCAACGGAATCGTTTGGTATCAGATTGCAATCAATGTTTAATTACACTTTTAATGATATTTGGGATGGTTCTCCATACAGATACATGGTTCACACCCGTAACAAAAACAATGACATGTTTGCTTACCACTCTTTAGGTGTATTCTTTAATATCCCTTACGGTGAGTCTTCAATGACTGGCGGGTCTAAACAAAAAGACAAAGACAAAGATGGTGTGCCTGATCAATTGGACAAATGTCCAAAAACTCAACCTTGGGAACTTCCTGTTAATGACGAAGGTTGTCCTAAAGATTCTGATTTGGACACTATTCCTGATTACCAAGATTCTTGTCCTTTCCAATTCGGTCCTCGTAAATTCAACGGTTGCCCTGACACTGACAAAGATGGTATTGTAGATTCTAAAGACAAATGTCCTAAAAATGCTGGTCCAATCGAAAACCAAGGTTGCCCTGATTCAGATGGTGATGGTGTTATTGACATGGATGATGCATGTCCAACAGAAAAAGGATTAAAACAATTCAACGGTTGCCCAGATACTGATGGTGACGGTGTTGAAGATAGAAAAGACAAATGTCCAAGTAAAGCAGGTCCTGCTGATTCAGAAGGATGTCCTGATACTGATGGTGATGGTGTGTTTGATAACAAAGACGTATGTCCTGCAGTTGCAGGTCCTGCTACCAACAAAGGTTGCCCAGAAATTAAAAAAGAAGTAGTTGAAAAAATTGCCTTAGCTGCGAAAGGTATTTATTTCGAAACTGGTTCTGATGTAATTTTAGCAACTTCATTTGTTAACTTAGACATATTAGCAGGTATATTAAACGAATTCGCTGAAGCTTCAGTTTACATTGAAGGTCATACAGACAATGTTGGTGACCCAGCTAAAAACCTTGAATTGTCACAAAAACGTGCTGATGCGGTTATGGCTTACTTAATCAACAAAGGTATCAAACCTTCTAGATTGGTTGCAAACGGTTATGGCGATACCAAACCAATAGCAGACAACAAAACCAAAGACGGTAAAGCTAAAAACAGAAGAGTTTACTTCCAATTGAAATACTAATTTCAATTAATCTTATACTAAAAAGGCTGTCCCACGGACAGCCTTTTTTTTGTTTTATAGGTTTTGCTATTTTTAATGATAAAGTGAATAAGAGACTAAAAGGGAAATGGTGAGAAAATCACCCACAAAAAAAGTCTAGTAAAATATTTACTAGACTTTAGTTAGGTTCTATAGTAATGAATTTGTGGGCGTTTATTCCCAAATATCTTTGTCAAGGGCGTTAGTAGGTTCTATGACATCCAATTCAGACAATAGTTTTCCTTCACTGTTCTGATGGCTCAGTGTCCAAGCATCTGTTAAAGAGGTTTCAATGTAAACCTGTCCCGATTTGCGGAATACTTGAACATTTAATCCTAATGTATCATAGAATTTTTTTTCAAAAGCCTGAACAGTTGTATGTTCGTCAAATTCAATGACAGTGTCCTTTATTTTACTGCTAATGGACTTTAATAGCGTATTTGCTTCGTATATATTCTTCTTGTTTGAAGATTCCTCATAGCCATGTTTTTTTGAAAAAAATTCAATCTTTAAGAACTCAAAATAATCGTGAAATTGTTTTTTGAGGTCTTTAATTGCCATATTGGTATATACTTCGATTTTCATGATACAAAGGTAAACGACAAAAAAAAGTGTGAAGTGTAATGAAATCAGTTGTTTACACTGATAGTAGTCAGTTTTTGGGTGTAATTGTGGCTTATTTTACTAAGTCCCAACTTTTGTCACCTAGCAATGTAGCTGAACAAACATGGTGGTCGAAAGGCATTTTTTTACCCCATTCATTCGGGGCAACAAGCGATAATACCGTTCTGCCGTTTTTTTCGTAAACGTGGTAAGTAGTGCCAATGACAGGTTCAAAATTGAGGTCGGCTTCATAAATCTTTCTAGAAATTTCCATTCTTTCTTCAATTTTTCTGGCTTGTTCCATCAATAATTCAGCTTGCTGTTTGATGATTGAAATTTGCTGATTGGCCTGATATTGCATGGTTTCAAAGGCAGTAGCTTTGACCAAACGCTTGTCTATAGGGTTTATTTTGGGCGACGAAACCGTTAAAGGAATAGGAGAAAACTTATCCTGTCCTTGGTATAAAGCATCCTTTTTGAAAGGGTCGTTGGGGTTTTGTGTTGTTTCCAAAATTAAAGTACAAATTTAAAACACTATTATTGCAAAATTGTTTATACATTATGAAAAACAGTATTATTATTATGGGATTATTAAGTTTCTTAACCTCGTGTTTTGTTGGCAAATCTAAAAAAGTAGAACAAGCAAACGAATTAACGCCAACACAATCTATTTATGATGTCAGTCTGAAAAGTCTAGATGGTCAAAGCGCTATCAGTTTTGCTGATTTCAAAGGCAAGTATGTTGTGGTAGTCAATACAGCTAGTGCTTGTGGCTATACCTATCAATATGAAAACCTTCAAAAATTTTATAGTAAATACAAAGACAGTAATGTGGTAGTAATAGGTACACCATGTAATCAATTTGCCAATCAAGAGTCAGGTACAGCGGAACAAATTGGTGCATTTTGTCAAAAGAACTATGGCGTAACATTCCCAATGACCGAAAAAATAGAAGTTAAGGGAAGTGGACAACATCCATTATACGCTTGGCTTACCAAACAAGCTTTGAATGGTGCAGGTGATTTTGAAGTTAAATGGAATTTTAATAAGTTCGTTATCAGTCCCGAAGGTAAGTTGTTACACTACTTTTCATCGAATACCAAACCCGAAGACAAAGAGTTTTTGGATGTTTTTGGATTTTAGTCCGACATTAAAATCATTCTTCTTTCGTACAGTAACTTTGAATTTCGAATTCAAGTAATTAATGTGAATAAACCGTTCCAACAGAATTGGAATTTCTCTATAAATCTATTCTGATTTTTTCTTCTTAAACAGATTTACAATTTGTTCATTTCTTACAAAAACAGTAAGTAGTGAACAAATCAATGACAAAAGAAAAGCCTTAAGTTTTGACATTTCAACAACTGGTTTTGCCAAGGTAAATAGTGCATAAAAAAAAGCGTACCTATGGAAATCAATAAAAGATGTAAAACGATTTTTGCGATTTTATTATTCATATTTTTAGTATTTGTTAATTTCTGTTGTTTTATTTTAGTCTGATTCCAACGGTCAGTTCAAAGGTGTGCGAACGGTACCAGTCAGAAATGGAGTAACCACCATAGCGAAACGAGCGGTAAAAATAGCGTGCTTTGTTGTATTTGTATGACAAAGCCATGTAATAAGTGTTGTGTTTCGATTTTAATTCAGTTCCAGTTCCTATTCGCCAAAACAGAGGTTTGAAAATAGTAGGGTCGCTTTTTAATTGATAATTTTCCAAATTATTGGGGCCTTTAAATTGTGTTCCTAGGTCTGAAAATAAAAACACCTTATCGTTTTTCAGTGGTTTGATAGAAACCCTAGCAAAAACAGGTACATAAGTGTAGTTAGTAAACAAAAAAGTAGCTTGGTCACGGAAACTCAGTAAACCAAAACCTATTCCTGCAAAAGCGCCCTTTCCTAATGAGACGCCATTGATTGTTCTGAAGTTCCAATTCGCATATCTTCTTGTAGAATATCCCCCCGAAAACTCTAATTGACTTTGAAATTTGAAAGGAGGATTCTCTTTGCGAATAATAGTATCTTTTGTGCTTGCCACCGTCTCCGACAAGGCTGATTTTGAAAGCAATAAACAAAACAATACAATCAGTTGAGGTTTTATAAAGTTATCCATATGGTATTGCTGTTGTTTGCATTGTATTTAAATTGTCTTGTTTCCAATTGGTTATTCAATCTTTTTCTTAGTGACAATGTGACTGTGATATAAGAATCTGAGGGAGCTGTAACGATATAATTTTGCGTAGAAAACTCAGGAAAAGAGTCGATGTTATACAAGATGCCGGCATAGTTGCTAGATAAATTGTGAGTACTCAACAACTGTTCAGGTTTGTATAGTCCCGAACTGTCTTTTAGTCGGATTTGTATCAACCATTTTGGGGGAATTCTAAAGTCAATATTATTTTCAAAACCAGCAGTAAATTCTTGAGGTCCTGAATTGGGGAGTATCCACATACTTTCCTCTAATTCAATTTTGTAATACTCCTTTTTGCCCGGTTTTTTTACTTTAATGGCATTTGAATAGCGACCAAAGGAATCGGTATAAAGGGTGTGAATTACTTTTTTATACTCCTTGTTCATGTCTACACTGTAACTGGTAATTAATACCCGAGTTGGCGGTGTTTTAAGAATTCGAATACCTGAGTTTAGTGAGATATTTATTTGGGTATTAAATTCTTCTTTTTTACAACTTCCTAATAAAAGGGTTATTAAAAAAAGTGTTAAAAGTGATTTCATTAATGCAATAATATCCAAAAAAGTCGAATAATTCCTTGTTTTTGGAAAAGCATGGACATTGCAATCAAAATACATTGCACCTTTTTTCTTACCTTTGCACACTTTATTAAAGCATGTATCGTACACTCAAACAAGTAAATTGGCCACAGATAGAAACGGAAGTTCTTGAGCAATGGAAATTGGAACATACTTTCGAACAAAGCGTTTCAAGCAGAGAAGGAAAAACACCATTTGTTTTTTTTGAAGGGCCACCTAGTGCCAATGGTATGCCGGGGATTCACCACGTTATGGCGCGTGCTATCAAAGATATTTTTTGTAGATACAAAACACTCCAAGGGTTTCAGGTCAATAGAAAAGGCGGTTGGGATACACACGGTTTGCCAATAGAACTTCAAGTGGAAAAACGCTTGGGAATTACGAAGGAAGATATTGGTAAAAAAATAAGTGTTGCTGAATACAATGCCGAATGTAGAAAAGATGTAATGCTCTTCAAGGACAAGTGGGACGAATTAACCATCAAAATGGGTTATTGGGTCGACTTAGACAATCCTTATATTACTTACGAAAATGAATACATTGAAACGCTTTGGTATTTGTTGAAAGAGCTTCACAAGAAAGATTATTTATACAAAGGTTACACGATTCAACCCTTCAGTCCTGCTGCTGGAACAGGCTTGTCTTCACACGAGTTAAACCAGCCAGGTACGTATAAGGATGTTACTGATACCACTGTTGTTGCTCAGTTTTTGGCACACAAGGATTCGAATGCCCTTTTAAGTCAAATAGAAGGCGATGTTTATTTCTTGGCTTGGACTACTACACCGTGGACTTTGCCCTCCAATACTGCTTTAACCGTGGGTCCCAAAATTGATTATGTTTTAGTAAAAACCTTTAATCAATACACGTTTGAACCCGTTCAAGTGATATTGGCCAAAAATTTAGTAGCCAAACAGTTTGGAAAAAAATACATAGAAACCAGTGACAGTTCCCTTTTTGAAAATTATAACAAAGAAACCAAAGAAATTCCTTTTCAAATAATCGCGGAATATAAAGGCAAAGCCCTTGTAGGCACTCGATATGAACAATTGTTCAAATGGACAACCCCACACGAAAATCCCGAAAAAGCTTTTGTGGTAATTGATGGTGATTTTGTAACCACCGAAGATGGAACAGGTATTGTACACACTGCCCCAACTTTTGGTGCAGACGATGCTAGAGTGGCCAAACAACATGGAGTGCCTGCTATGCTTATTTTAGATGAAAATAAAAAAGCCATTCCATTGGTAAATCATCAAGGTAAATTTATTCATCAGGTAAACAATGACTTTGCTGGCAAGTTTGTTAAAAACGAGTATTATCCCGACGGTCAAGCACCTGAAAAATCTGTTGATGTGGAATTAGCCATTTGGTTAAAAGAACAAAACAGAGCCTTTAAGGTTGAAAAATATGTTCACACGTACCCGCATTGCTGGCGTACAGATAAACCTATTTTATACTATCCTATGGAAAGTTGGTTTATTAAAACCACAGCTATTAAGGGGAGAATGGTAGAGTTAAACAAAACCATCAATTGGAAACCTCAGTCAACGGGCGAGGGTCGTTTTGGTAATTGGCTCGAAAATTTAGTTGATTGGAATTTGAGCAGAAGCCGCTATTGGGGAACGCCGCTGCCTATTTGGAGAACAGAAGATGGAACTGATGGTTCGGTGGAGGAAATTTGTATTGGTTCTATTGATGAATTAAAAGCTGAAGTTCTGAAAGCCAATCAAGTACTTGGGTTAAACCAAATCATTCAAGATGAAAATATAGACTTACACAAACCATTTGTTGATGATTTAGTGTTGGTTTCTCCATCGGGCAAACCGATGAAAAGGGAGAGCGATTTGATTGATGTTTGGTTTGACAGTGGGGCTATGCCTTTTGCCCAATGGGGATTGAAAAACAAAGACAATTGGAACCAAACTTTTCCTGCCGATTTTATTGCCGAAGGGGTGGATCAAACACGTGGTTGGTTTTTTACCCTACACGCTATCGCAGCCATGTTGTTCGACAGTGTGGCTTACAAAAATGTAATAGCCAATGGTTTGGTGCTAGACAAAAATGGCAATAAAATGAGCAAACGTTTAGGCAATGCCATTGATCCATTTACAACCATAGATAAATATGGTGCAGATGCCACTCGATGGTATATGATAACCAATAGTGACCCTTGGGATAATCTAAAATTTGACTTAGAGGGAATTGGTGAAACCCAACGTAAGTTTTTCGGCACCTTGTATAATACATACTCTTTCTTTGCAATTTATGCCAATATTGATGCCTATGTTTTTGATGAGTCCAAACGCCAAGACTTTAGTTTGCTTAGCGAGCTCGACCAATGGATATTGTCCAAATTAAACTCATTAATTAATACCGTAAGTTCACACATGGACGATTATGATCCTACTCCAGCGGTTAGGGCTATAGAAACCTTTGTGTGTGATGATTTAAGCAATTGGTATGTGCGATTGTCAAGACGCCGTTTTTGGAAAGGTGTAATGAATGCCGACAAGCAATCTGCATACGATTCCCTGTATGTTTGTCTTAAAACAGTGACTGAACTAACAAGTCCATTTGCTCCCTTTTTCTCAGAATGGTTGTTCAAAAGTTTGAAATTAAATACGGTTGTTTCTTCGGTTCATTTAACTGAAATGCCCAAAGTACAAGAAGCCTATATCAATAAAAATCTAGAAACTACCATGCAGTTGGCACAAGATTTAAGCAGCTTGGTATTGAGTTTAAGAAAAAAACAAAACATCAGAGTAAGACAACCACTTCAAAAAATTATGGTTCCGGTATTGGATCCAACCTTTAAGCAACAGTTAGAACATATCAAAGAATTGGTTTTGTCAGAGGTTAATGTAAAGCATTTGGAGTTTATAGAAGCCGACAATGATTTGATTGTAAAAGCAATAAAACCAAACTTTAAAGCGTTAGGACCAAAGATTGGTGCCAATATGAAAGCCTTGTCAGCAGCTATTCAAAATATGAGTCATTCACAAATCAACGAATTGGAAAAAGAAGGTTTCTATACCATTGATTTAGGTTCGGTTCAGTTTAAATTGTTAAAAGAGGATGTGGAGATACTTTCCAAAGACATGCCGGGTTGGTTAGTGGCAGTTGATGGTAAATTAACAGTGGCTTTAGATATTCAAATAAGTGAAGAATTAAGGAAAGAAGGCTTGGCAAGAGAATTTATCAATAGAGTTCAAAACCTAAGAAAAGAGAGTGGTTTGGATGTAATGGACCGCATCCTAGTGACGGTGAATTGTAACGAAGAAATTAATGCAGCAATAGTTTATTTTAAAGATTATATTTGCGCTGAAATTTTAGCAGACAATATTGTATATTCCGAAACTTTATTAGAAGCAGAAAAAATAGACATAGAAGGTGTAATTTGTTTAATTAAATTAGAAAAAAATGGCTAAGAAAAAAACAGAAGAAAAAGAAAAGACTCGTTACAGCGATGCGGACTTATTAGAGTTCAAGCAGTTGATAATGAGTAAATTGGGTGTTGCTAAAGATGAGTTTGGCAAAATGCAAAAATCATTGCAAAATCCAAATGAAAATGGTGATGGTAATACTTCCAATCAGTATCTTACTTTAGATGATGGTGCTAGTACTTTTGAAAAAGAGAATTTAAATCAATTGGCTGCTCGTCAGAAAAAATTTATTGATAATTTGAATGCGGCATTAATACGTATCGAAAACAAAACGTTTGGAGTATGTAGAGTGACTGGAAAATTGATCCAAAAGGAAAGATTAATGGCAGTGCCTCACGCAACTTTGAGCATGGAAGCTAAACTAAAACAGTATAAGTAAAACAAGTGACTGAACAGCATCTCTCTTCGGTACACACCGATACAGAAATTCCAAACAAAAGAAAATGGGTTGTTCCCTTTGTCCTATTGGCTTTTGTGGTTATTGTGGATCAGGTTCTAAAGTATTGGGTAAAAAACAATATGATTTTACATACCGAACGCTCCATTATTGGCGATTGGTTCTTGTTTCATTTTACCGAAAACAACGGTATGGCTTTTGGTATGGAGTTTTTTGGCGTTGTCGGAAAATACATCCTTACCACACTTAGAATTGTAGTTTCCTCTTTTGGAATTTGGTTCTTGTACACCAATATCAAGAAAAATGCTAATTTTTGGTTTTTAGTTTGTATCGCCCTTATTTTAGGGGGTGCCATCGGAAATATTATTGATTCTGTATTCTACGGTGTTATATACCAACAAATGAATGAATACACAGGTTTGTGGTTACAAGGCAGGGTTGTTGATATGCTTTATTTCCCTGTTATTCATACCCATTACCCTGAATGGTCGCCTATTAATGCTGGTCAAGAATTCATTTTCTTTAGTCCTGTTTTTAACTTGGCAGACACCGCCATCAGTATCGGTATTATTTCTATTTTAGTGTTTCAAAAACGCTTTTTCAAAAAACAACTAGAAGGTCAAGACAACAAACCAACGGTTACCGAAAACACCATGGCTAACAATGATGAAATTGCTCCCGATGAAACCACACACAATGAACCTGAAAACAATAGCAACCCTGACTAAATTTACAGTAATTGCTTTCTTATTATTTGTTAATTCTAGCATTGCTACTGCGCAAGATTTAACACAAGAAGAGGATGCCCTCCTGTGGAAAGTGTCTGGGAAAGAGATTACCAAATCTTCTTATTTATTTGGGACTATTCATTTGTATTGTACCAAAGATGAAGTAGACAATCCTACTATCAACAAAACAATTCAAGAAACTGATTTGGTAGCAATGGAACTCAATTTAAATGATATTAAGGTGTTAATGACCATGTTTAAAATGGCGATGGAAAAACCAGAACGTCCTTTAAATGAGGTGTTGACTGCGGAACAGCTTGAAATTGTAGACCAAACATGTCGTCAAATATTAAAAGATTCTATTGAGAATTTATTGAATAAATCACCTCAAAATTTGATGACAACCATTATGATGAGCCCATCATTTGTGGGTTGTTACGCATTGCCTATAGATTTCTTTATTGCCGACTTATCCAAAAAATATAAAATTAAGTCAATGGGATTAGAGACCATTGGATTTCAAGACAGTTTATTAAAAAGTGTACCTGACAGTGTTCAAAACAAATGGTTAATGGATTTGTGTCAAAACCCTGACAAGGCACAAGTGGAATTAAAGGAAATGTTAAGTATTTATGCTAAGCAAAATGGGAAAGGTATTTATGATTATGCCTTAAAAGTATCTCCTGAAATGAATTTCTTCCAAAACGAATTGCTCGACCAAAGAAACATAAAATGGGTAGAATACCTAAGTCCACAGTTCCAGCAAACTTCATTTTTTGTAGCCGTTGGTGCAGGCCACTTGGGAGGCGATAAGGGCTTAATTAATTTATTAAGACAACAAGGCTATACCGTTACTCCGATAAGATACTAAGATACTAGTGGCATTCAAAGTAGATAGCTAGGTAAAGTAATTTAGTGACTTTTTCTTTGTTTAAAAATGAGTCATTCTTTTGAGCTTTTAAAGAATATTCTTTATTATTGTTTAATAAAAATTCACTCTCTGGAACTTGTTTTGTATTTACTATAAATTGATATTTTACCAATACCATTTAGTAAATTATCCGATATTTTATCAAGTTAGTATTACTTTACTCTTATTTGTAAACGTATTTTGCCTCTGTTTTTCCTAAAAAAGATTAATAGTTACATTGCCAATCCCATTGTTTTGGCCAACACCAAAAACAAAATACCTAATGCAATTCTGTAGTAACCAAAATGCTTGAAACCATATTTGCTCAATAACAGAATGAAAAACTTAACAGCCACTAGAGCTGTTACAAAGGCCACTATCAATCCCACTGAAAGTAAAAAAACTTGATTAGAGGTAAAGTCGGTAGATGATTTTAGTAAGTCGTACCCCGTGGCGGCAAACATCGTTGGTATGGCGAGTAAAAATGAAAATTCTGCGGCTTGTTTTCTGTTAAATCCTATGCCAATGCCACCGAATATTGTTGCGGCAGCTCTAGAGACTCCCGGAACCATAGAAAGGCACTGTGCACATCCTATTTTGAATGCGTCCAGAATTGATACATCGTTAATGTCTTTGTATTTATGAGAAGGTTTTTCGCTCCATTTGTCAAGTATAATTAATACAATACCTCCAATGATAAGCATTAAACTTACAACCAAAGGATTAAATAAATACATCTTAATAGTTTTGTAGGCAAAAAAACCAACTATTCCCGTTGGAATGAATGCAACAAATAACTTGTAGTAAATGTCTAAGCTTACCAAGAAGCGTTTGTAGTAAAGCGTTAGTACTGATAGTATTGCCCCTATTTGAATGGCAATTTCAAAGGTTTTAACAAACTCATCTTCGTGAAGTTCCATTAAAGAAGAGGCCAAAATCATGTGACCAGTGGATGAAACTGGCAAAAACTCTGTTATGCCCTCTATTATCGCAATAATAATGGCTTGTATAAGATCCATTGATGTGCTTATTCTTCCTCTTTAGGACTGTTTTCTTTGGGTGTGTAAAGGATAGAAACAACACCAAGTGCAAAACCAAGTAAAACCACTAAAGGCGCAATGGTGATTTTTCTAGGATGGTCGAATGGTAAATCTTTGCCACTGCCCATAATCATAAATCCAATTACTATAACAAGAATACTCAACAACAATAAAATGTAGTTTTGTTTCTTAAAGACCATAAAGGTATTGTTTGTTTTTTTGCTTGCTGTTTTATTAAGCGGAGTTTTTGCTTTTGCCATAATTAATAAAGTTGGTCAATTTTTAATTTTAAATATCGTTTGGTTGAGAAATATACACTTACTAATGAGATAACAACTGCCAATCCCAATAATACTGAACTTAGTAAAAGGTATTGTTGTATAAACAGTTGCCAATTGTTGAATTGCAAATTGGTTTCGGCTACATACACCAAACTAAAAAGCAATCCCAAGGCTATTAACGTGGATACTAAGGCATATATCAAATACATTTTAATAAACGGTTTGATAATAAACCAATCTGAGGCACCCACATACTGCATGCTTTTAATAATAAAGCGTCGAGCAAACATGTTAATTCTTACAGTGCTGTTGATTAAGATGAGTGATATAAACAATAAAACCCCTGATAGTGCCATTAGTATGGTTTTAATGGTATTGAAATTCTTATTGATTTGCGACAATATGTTTTTACCCAAATCGTCTTTGGCAAACACTACATCATCCACTTGAGGAAGTAAGCGCAACTGTTTTTCTACAACTTCCATTTTTTGTTCATCCGCAAATTCAGACTTAATGTTTATTTGTACAGAATGGGGAATAGGATTGTAGCCTAATGTTTTAATAAAATCTTCACCTGTTCTTGCAATTTCTTTGCGAGCGGCTACTTCCCTGTCCACAAAGGTAGTTTTGTTCACAAAAGGAAGTCCATTGATTTGTTTTTGAACATTTAAGGCAATCTCATCGTCAGCATCTGCTGCAAAAAAGACGAATACCTCAAAGTTTTTTTGGTAAAAAGAAGAAAGATGGTTAGCATAGATAGATACTAATCCTAAGAGTCCTACAATAAATAAAACTAAGGACATACTGATGATAGTAGGCCAAAAGGAGGTTCTTTTTTTATATTTTACTTCTTTAGTCAATTTTAAAGGCGCAAGATAATCAATATTTATAAATAGTTAATGCTTTAAAAATATACTTAATTAGACAGCTACCGGTGCTTTAATTGGCGGATGTGCGTTGTAGTTTTCTAAAGTAAAATCCTCGAATTTAAAATCAAAGATTGACTTTACATCTGGATTGATTTTCATAGTAGGGTAGTTATTGGGTGTTCTGCTTAACTGTGTTTCAACTTGCTCAAAATGGTTGGTATAAACATGGGCATCGCCAAAGGTGTGAATGAAATCTCCATTCTGTAAACCACAAACTTGCGCTAACATCATGTTAAGCAATGCGTATGAGGCAATATTGAAAGGCACTCCTAAGAAAATATCAGCACTTCGTTGGTACAATTGACAAGATAATTTGCCATCGGCTACGTAAAATTGAAACAAACAATGACAAGGCGCCAAGGCCATTTTAGGCAAATCGGCAGGATTCCAAGCCGAAACTATCATTCGTCTGCTATCGGGATTGTTTTTGATGGTGTTTACCAATTCTTGAATTTGATCAATTACACCACCATCTGGACTGGCCCAACTACGCCACTGTTTGCCGTAAACTGGTCCCAAATTGCCATTTTCATCGGCCCATTCATCCCAAATAGAAACCCCATTTTCTTTTAAATATTGAATATTGGTATCACCTTTTAAAAACCATAAAAGCTCATGAATGATAGATTTTAAATGTACTTTTTTGGTGGTAACCAAAGGAAATCCTTCCTGTAAATTGAATCGCATTTGATAACCAAAAACACTTTTTGTGCCCGTACCTGTGCGGTCGCTCTTAAGTGTACCATGTTCATACACATGCTTCAAAAAAGTTTCATACTGATTATTCATGTTACAAAAATATTGTTAATTAACGTGTTTTCGTTAACATATTTTAAACTTATAACCCTATTATTTGGATTCTTGTAAAGCCAATTGCCATTTCCAAGCAGATTTTACCATGTCTACCAAGGTGTGATTGGCTTGCCATTGAAGTTGCGTTTTGGCTTTGCTATTGTCTGCCCATACTTTTTCTACATCGCCTGCACGTTTAGGCCCAATTTTGTATTTTAAGGTAATATTATTCTCTTTTTCAAACATGTTAACAATGTCTAAAACAGTATAACCCTCACCTGTGCCAATATTAAACACATCAAATAAATTATCAGGATGGGTTTCTATAAATTTCAAAGCCTTAACATGGGCATTTGCCAAATCTACTACATGAATGTAGTCTCTAATACAAGTGCCATCAGGGGTGTTGTAATCATTGCCAAAAACCGTTAATTGCTCACGGATGCCAATGGCAGTTTGGGTAATATAAGGCATTAAATTATTGGGAACCCCTAATGGTAATTCGCCAATTAATGCGGTAGAATGAGCGCCAATTGGATTGAAATAACGCAATGCTACACAGTTTAAAAACCCACAATCAGTTAAAATTTCTTCGCCTATTTGTTTGGTGTTGCCATAAGGTGAGCTTGCTTTTTTGATAGGCGACAATTCATTCACAGGACTGCTGTCGGGCTCACCATACACAGTACATGAAGAACTAAATACAATGTTTTTAATCCCTTTTTCTTGCATCACTTCAAGCAAAGTGATTAAACCGCCAATGTTATTTTGGTAATATTTAAGGGGTTGTTCCACCGATTCGCCCACAGCTTTAAAGGCTGCAAAATGAATGATACTGTCAATGATATGTTTTTCAAATACAGAACTCAATGCCACTTTATCACATACATCTATTTGATAAAACACACATTTTTTGTGACTTATTTGCTCTATTCTATTGAGTACATCGATAGAAGTGTTACTCAAATTGTCAACTATTATTGGCTCATAACCACTGTTTATAAGTTCTACTACTGTGTGTGAACCTATATAGCCTAATCCGCCCGTTACCAATATTGTTTTCATTGTTCTCTGTTTATGAAATACGTTTTACTTTACCGTCTTTCAATTCGTAGACTTGTGCACTTTCTGGACAAGTGGCTTTGCCGTTTTCGTCAAATTTCAACTGATGTCCAAATTCACTCATCCATCCCATTTGTCGGGCTGGATTACCAACCACTAAGGCAAAATCAGGCACATGTTTGGTTACCACAGCACCAGCACCAATAAAAGCAAATTCGCCAATATCGTGTCCACATACTATCGTTGCATTAGCACCGATGCTTGCCCCTTTGCCAACTTTGGTTTGCGCATATTGGTTTTTGCGATTAACAGCACTTCGGGGATTTATAACATTGGTAAAAACCATGCTTGGTCCCAAAAAAACATCATCCTCACAAGTAACACCTGTGTAGATAGAGACATTGTTTTGAACCTTCACATTATTGCCCAAAATGACCTCAGGTGATATCACCACATTTTGACCAATGTTACAATTTTTTCCTAATACACAATTGGGCATGATGTGACTAAAATGCCATATTTTACTGCCTTCGCCAATGGTACAACCCTCGTCGATAATAGCAGTGGGGTGGTGATAAAAATCGCTCATCAAATTATAAACCTAAAACTTTTTCTGCCGGTGTTTTACCGTCAAACAACATTTCAGGATTTTCTAATAAATTTTTAACTCTTACCAAGAAACTTACACTTTCTCTGCCATCAATAATTCTGTGGTCGTAACTTAGTGCCACATACATAATTGGACGAATCACAATTTGACCATTTTCTACCATCGGTCTTTCCACAATGTTGTGCATCCCTAAAATAGCAGATTGAGGTGGGTTAACAATGGGCGTACTCATCATACTGCCAAATACACCACCATTGGTAATGGTAAAGGTACCACCACTCATTTCTTCAAGAGATAATTTATTGTCACGGGCTTTTCCAGCCAATCGTTTTACTTCTTTTTCTATGTCTGCTAATGACAAGGTTTCGGCATTTCTAATGACAGGCACAACCAATCCTCTTGGTCCAGAAACCGCTATTGAAATGTCGCAATAATCGTTGAACTGAATGGCATCACCGTCAATAAATGCATTGACTGCAGGCCAATCTTGCAGGGCGATACAACAAGCGCGGGTAAAGAAACTCATAAACCCTAAACCCACTTCGTGTTTCTCTTGGAAACTGGCTTTGTATTTGGCTCGCAAATCCATGATAGGCTTCATGTTTACTTCGTTAAAAGTAGTTAACATGGCCGTTTCATTTTTGGCAGCCACCAATCTTTTGGCAACTGTTTTGCGCAAATTGCTCATTTTTTCAACCCTTTTGTTGCGTTCGCCAGAAGGATTGCTGTATTTATTAGAGGTAGAAGAACCACTTCCGCCTTTGGCAACGATGGCTTCTAAAACATCCGTTCTTGTAATTCTACCATTTGGGCCGCTGCCTTTTACTTGGGCAGGTTTAATGCCGTGTTCCAACATCAATTCCTTAGCTAATGGTGCAATATGAACATCGCTATCCATTGATACAGGAGCCGCTTCTTTTGGTGCTTCGGCTTTTTTCTCTTCTTTGGCTACAGGTGCTGCAGTAACTTCTTTTTTAGTTTCCGCTTTTGGGGCAACAGCGCCTTCAGGTGCTTTTGCTGTGTCATCAATTTCAACAATGATATCACCTACTTTTATTTCATCACCTTCTTTGGCAAGTTGTTTAGTAAGAATACCTGCTTTTTCGGCATTTACTTCAAAGGTAGCTTTTTCACTTTCGAGTTCCACCAAAGGTTCGTCTAGTTTTACATAATCGCCAACTTGCTTTAACCATTTAGAAACCGTTACTTCATTGATAGATTCACCTGGACTAGGAACTTTTATTGATATTGCCATTATTTATAGAATATTTTGGCGCGAATTTAACGATTTTTTTTAAATATATGTTTATTGCTTATCTATCAATGACATTGAATTATAGATTCATGGATTAATTTTAATAAGATATTATTTATATATCATTGAAATTAAATGTTTTGCCCCAATATCTCATCCACAATTCTTCTGTCATTGCACAGGCGAGGTACTTTGTTTTGTCCACCCAATTTGCCCTTATTTTTTAGCCAATTGTAAAAGGTGTTGGGAGGCATGGCTTTAACTTTAGGGAGTTTTAAAGCTATGTCTTTGTGCCTTTTGGCTTCGTAATCGCTGTTTAGTTCTTTCAGTTTTTGGTCGAGCGCCAAGGTAAAATCATTGATATTGTCAGGTGCTGACTCAAATTCAATCAGCCACTCATGTCCCGCTTCCTCTTTATGGTCAAGAAACACTGGGGCAGCCGTGTAATCTTTTACCTTACTATTGGTGACAATACACGCATGGGCAATGGCTTTTTCAGCATTGTCTATTACCACCTCTTCGCCAAAGGCATTGATGTATAATTGGGTGCGACCAGTAATTTTCAACTTATAGGGTTGTAAGGAATTAAAACATACTGTATCGCCTAGTTTGTAACGCCACAAACCACTGCTGTTGCTTATGATGACGGCATAATTTACCCCTTTTTCTACTTCGCCAAGCAAATAAGTAGGAGGGTAAGCTTGTTCCAAATCACTGACTTTGACAAACTCATAAAAAATGCCATAATTAGGCATTAGTAATAAGTTTTCATCACTTAAATCATTCTGTATTCCAAAAAAACCTTCACTTGCATTGTAAGTTTCTAAATAGCGCATTTTAGAACCGCTTATCAACTGTTTAAATGGTTCGCGGTATGGGGTAAAACTAACCCCACCATGAATATACAATTGCAAATTAGGCCACACTTCTGAAATATCTTTTTTGCCAGTCATGGCCATTATTTTTTCCAATAATACCATGGTCCAAGTGGGAACACCTGATATAGAAGTTACGTTTTCATTGATAACTTGTTCTGCCATTTTATCCAATTTAAGCTCCCAATCATCCATTAAAGCAATCGATTTGTCAGGTGTTTTCATCAAATTGGCCCAAGTAGGCATATTATTCATTAGTACAGCACTTAAGTCGCCGTAATATGAGTTTTCATTTAAAGAATTAATTTTATGACTGCCACCTATCAGCAATCCTTTTCCATCAAATACATCTGAATCGGGTACATTGGCACAGTAAAAAGAGAGGATATCTCGTCCACCCTGAAAGTGACACTCCTCAAGGGTTTCAAAACTTACGGGGATAAATTTACTTTTATCGTTTGAGGTACCACTGCTTTTGGCAAACCACGTTGTTTCGCCATGCCACAACACGTTGCTTTCGCCTTTCATTATTCGTTCAATAAAAGGTTTTAGTGAATCGTAATCTTGTATAGGAAAACGTTGTTTAAAGTCGGCGTACGAATAAATAGTATTGTATGCATGAGTGACACCCCACTCAGTATGTTGGGCATCTTCTATCAGTCTTTTTAGAACAGTGTCTTGTATTTCTGCGGCATTTGTCATTATATCATCCATTGCAGATGCCTTTTTTTTAAAATACCAACTCATGATGGTTCCGATAACTGACATACTTTTTTTTATTTGGGTCTATTTTCGTGGGTATGCAAATGTATTATTTTTTTTAATCAATTTTACAACATACCATATTTGCTTATATTATTATTGGGAGTAAAAATTAGGGGGCAAATGCATCATTTCGGTTTAATAGGTTTATTAATAAAACAGGGAATTTAAAAACATAGAAAAGCTCGTTTAGGCCAAAACATTTCATTTTTAAGAAGGATTCGATAATTAATTATTTTTTTCAATTATTTTTTTCTTTACCTTTGCACCCCGTTCTTAAAGTTAAAACAAATCAAAATTGATGCGGATGTGGCGTAATTGGTAGCCGTGCCAGACTTAGGATCTGGTGCCGAAAGGCGTGGGGGTTCGAGTCCCTTCATCCGCACAATATTAGTTTTATTTAAGAGTTTGGGAATAGATAACGCCCTTTTAACATGATAATCCGCCATAAAACAGCTTGTTTTTCTATAATCATCACGTTATCCAATCAACTTATTTTTTCAAACAATACTTTTTAATAAATGGAATTAAATTTCAATAAAACAGACGATTTACATGCCACATTAACTGTTGCATTAGGCAAAGAAGATTATAATGATGCCGTTGAAAAACAATTAAAGAAATCCCAAAAACAAATGTCTATCAAAGGTTTTAGACCCGGACATGCACCTATGGGAATGATAAAAAGCATGTATGGAAAAAGTATTTTGGCTGAAGAGATTAATAAAATTGCAAGTCAAAAATTGTTCGATTACCTCAAAGAAAATAACATTGATATTTTAGCACAACCGCTTCCAAGTGCTTCTGTAAAATCGGATGTGGATATTGAAAATAAACAAGACTTTACGTTTGCATTTGATTTAGGGTTAGCGCCACGTTTTGAATTTAACATTTCTGACAAAGACACCGTTGATTATTATGTGATTTCTGTAGATGATGCTGAAGTTGACAAAGAAATAGAGTCATTAACCATGCGTTTTGGCGAAATGTCTCCTGTAGAAGTATCAGAAGAAAAAGACATTGTGTATGTTGACATGACCGAGTTAGATGAAAATAATACACCAAAAGAAAATGGATTAGATAACAAAAATGTTTCATTTACGCCTGAATTGGTAAAAAATGAAGCATTGAAAGCGTCGTTGATTGGGTTAAAAAAAGGAGATGAAATAACACTTAATATTTTCGAATTACTTAATGATAATGTTACTGTTATATCTTCATCATTAGGCATTGACAAAGAGGCAGTTGCGGAAATTAAACCAATGTTCAAATGTGTGGTTACTGAAATTTCGAGAAGAAAAGCGGCTGAAGTAAACCAAGACTTGTTTAACAAAGTAATGGGCGAGGGAGTAGTGACTTCAGAAGAAGATTTCAGAACTAAAATCAAAGAAAATTTAGAGTCATATTACAAAGGCGAGAGTGAGCACCACTTGGAACACATGATAGGCCATTTGATGGAAGAAAAACACACTTTCCAATTGCCAGATTCTTTTTTAAAAAGATGGTTACTAAGTAGTAAAGAAGAACATTACAACGAACAAAACATTGACGAGCGTTATGGTAAAGAAGCTAAAGTGTTAAAAGATGTATTGATTCGCGAAAAAGCAGCTCAATTGTTTGATGTAAAAGTTGAAATGCAAGACATTGAAGAAGCTTCTATTGGATACACTTTGTCTATGTTTAGAAACTATGGATTGCAAAATCCTGATTTCGAATTGGTAAAAAAATTCAGTGATGACAGTTTGAAAAAACGTGAATTTGTTGAACAAATGAATGACATTGCCTTAAGACGTAAAGTATTTGTAGCCATCAGAAACACGGTGAAGTTGAACGAAAAACCAATCACTATTGAGGCATTCTACAAATTAATAGAAGAACACAATCACCAACACTAAGTTAGGGGAATAAATTAATTTTAAAACGAGTTGTAAATGAAAATTTACAGCTCGTTTTTGTTTCAGGGAAAAAAAATTTTCAAATAAGTTTGGCATAATCCTAAACTCGTTCATCGATAAAATGATGAATATCACCAAAGTTAGCACAAGAGATTTTCATGGATATTTAGATAATTTTTAATTTAAATGCGCGACTAATATATTGTAAATCAATATTCTGAAAATATTGAAACAAAATAATGGTTGTGATAAGCTTATTTAACATCTATACTTTTACTTCGTAAATATCTAGAGTGTAAGTTTGGCATAAAACAAAATTTGCATTAATATTGTTGTTTAATATAATATTATGGACCAAGGTAAAGAATTTCAAAAATACGCGACTAAACATTTAGGTTTAAACAGTTTGATGGTAGACCGTTACATACATAGTGCTACTCCTCACAATATCACTAATTTAACCCCTAATATTATTGAAGAAAGACCGTTGAACATTGCGGCAATGGATATTTTTTCAAGATTAATGATGGATAGAATCATTTTCCTTGGAGTAGGTATCAATGACGAAGTTGCCAATATCGTAATGGGTCAGTTGTTATTTTTGGAAAGCACTAATCCAAATAGAGACATTCAAATTTACATAAACAGCCCAGGTGGAAGTGTGTATGCTGGTTTGGGTATTTATGACACCATGCAATATATTTCAAGTGACATAGCGACAATATGTACAGGAATGGCAGCAAGTATGGGTGCCGTATTGATGTGTGCAGGTGCTCATGGCAAAAGAACTGCTTTGAAACACAGTAGAGTAATGATACATCAACCACTAGGCGGTGCGCAAGGGCAGGCCTCTGAAATTGAAATTACCTACCGCGAAATTTCTAAATTAAAAAAAGAATTGTATGACATTATTGCACACCATAGTGGTCAACCTTTCGAGAAAGTAGAAAAAGACAGTGATAGAGATTATTGGATGACTTCAGAAGAAGCGAAAGCATACGGTATGGTGGATGAAGTTTTGACAAATAACATCAATAAAAAATAATGGCGAGTAAAAAAACCTCTAGTTTTTGTTCTTTCTGCGGCAAGCCTAAGGAGGAATCGAACATGTTGATTTCTGGTATTGAGGCCAATATTTGTGATGCTTGTGTGGAACAAGCTTCAAAAATAGTAGAGGTTGAATTGGGTGGTCAAAACAAAAAGAAAAAATCAGACCCTGATTTTAAAATCAATTTACTAAAACCTGCTGATATCAAAAAGCACTTGGATGAATATGTAATTGGTCAGGAACAAGCCAAAAAAGTACTTTCTGTATCTATCTACAACCATTACAAGCGTTTATTGAATTACCAAGGGGATGACGATACAGAAATAGAGAAATCGAATGTTTTGATGGTTGGTGAAACAGGTACCGGAAAAACATTATTGGTTAGAACCCTAGCTAAAATACTGAAAGTTCCCTTTTGTATTGCCGATGCAACTGTATTAACAGAAGCAGGATATGTGGGCGAAGATGTAGAAAGTGTTATTTCTAGATTATACCAAGCCAGCGATTACGATGTCGATGCGACTCAAAGAGGGATTGTATATATTGATGAAATTGATAAAATAGCGCGTAAAGGAGATAATCCTTCTATCAGTAGAGATGTAAGTGGAGAAGGTGTTCAGCAGGGGTTACTGAAGCTTTTAGAAGGCACTATCGCTAACATTGCACCTGAAGGGGGACGTAAACATCCTGACCAAAAATTTGTAAAAATAGACACTAAAAACATTCTCTTTATTTGTGGAGGTGCTTTCAGTGGTATTGACAAGATAATTGCAAAAAGATTAAATACCAATGCGATAGGTTTTAATAGCGCACAACAATCCAATGCTTCGCTCGAATTAATAGAACAAGTTGCGCCTTCTGATTTAAGAAGTTTTGGATTAATTCCCGAAATTATTGGAAGAATGCCAATGATTACTTTCTTACAACCGCTAGACAGGGAAGCACTTAAAAACATCTTAATTAAGCCGAAAAACGCATTAATTAAACAATACGTTAAATTGATGGAAATAGAAGGTATTAAATTACATTTCGATAAAAAAGCCATTGAATTAATTGTGAGCAAAGCGGTTGAGTTCAAACTAGGCGCAAGAGGATTAAGAACCATTTGCGAAAAATTAATGCTCGATGTGATGTATGAAGCGCCATCAAAAAGCGACAAAGAAGTAACTATTACCGCAGACATGGTAGTGAGCAAATTGGCTGATTTGGATACGAAAGCGGCATAAGGAAGTTCTAGTTTCAACATTTTTCAAACTCTGTATTTTAGAAGAATTAAATTTTCAATTCTCCCATTTATTCGTATTTATCGGTGTTGTAGGATTAGCAAAAAAAACTAAATTTGAGCAAATTTTACAATGACTCCCGAACAAACACTGAAACAGTATTTTGGATATGACCAATTTAGGCCGTTACAAAAAGACATCGTTCAGTCAGTTTTGGATGGAAAACCAACGATAGCATTATTGCCAACGGGTGGAGGAAAATCCTTGTGTTTCCAAGTTCCGGCTCTTATGTTAGAAGGGGTTTGTGTGGTGGTAACACCCCTTATCGCCCTAATGAAAGACCAAGTAGAAAATTTGATGAAGAGAGACATTCAAGCTGTTGCACTTTACAGCGGAATGAAACGGAAGGAGATAGAGTTTGAACTCGAAAACTGTATCAATGGCAAATATAAGTTTTTATATGTATCACCCGAGCGACTCAAAAGCAAGCATTTTATAGATTATGCCGTCAATATTAAAGTGTCTTTATTGGCAATAGATGAGGCCCATTGTATATCTCAATGGGGTTACGATTTTAGACCGCCATATCTCGAAATTTCGGAATTTATAAGTCGATTCAATCAGCTAAAAGTTATAGCCTTAACAGCTTCTGCAACCAAAGATGTAGTGTCTGACATAGCTTTAAAATTAGAGTTGAAACAGGCCCAAGTTTTTGTGCAAAGTTTTGTTAGGTCGAACCTGTCCTACGTTATTCGAAAAACAGAAAATAAGCTTCAAGAAATTCTTAAAATTGCTCAAAAATTAGCAGGTTCTGGCCTTGTGTATGTCAAGTCGAGACGGAAAGCTGAAGAAATAAGTAGGCACTTGAATGAAATTGGTCTGAAAACCGACTACTACCATGCTGGATTACCTGCATTGGACAGAAATAAAAAACAAGAAGCATGGAAACATGGACACATCAGAATTATGGTTTGTACCAATGCCTTTGGTATGGGTATAGACAAACCCGATGTAAGATTTGTGATTCACGAACAAAAACCGGATACCTTGGAGGCTTATTACCAAGAGGCGGGTAGGGCAGGGAGAGATGGAAATTTGTCTTATTGCATACTGCTTTTTCATGAGTCGGACCGCTTGGAGGATGCACGCACTATTGCAGTAAAATATCCCAAGCCCGAGGAAATTATTCAGGTGTATGAAGCTATTCACAATTATTTGAAAATTGCAGTTGGTTCAGGTCAATTTATAAGTTGTGATTTTGACATTAGTGATTTTTGTTCATCCAATAAATTATCGACTCAGCTTACTTTAAATGCCATTAAAATTCTAGAAAACGAGGCTTATTTTCAAACCACAGAGTCCATTTATTTGCCTTCGCGATTAAAAATTTTGTGCGATTATGAGACCTTAAATGAATGGCAGCAAAACCATACTGCTGTTGATGTAATCTTTAAAATGTTGCTGCGTTCTTATGGCGGATTGTTCGATTTTTATACCAATATCTATGAATCAGAAATTGCCCGTAGACTCAAAAAAAGTGAATCGTGGTTGAAAGAACAATTGCTAAAATTCAACGATCTCGAATTGATAGATTATATACCTCAAACCACTCAGCCGCAATTGGTATTACTCGAAAATAGGTTGAGAAGTATTCATGTGTCAAGTGAGAAAATAAATAAATTAAGAGAAAGATATCAGGAAAAATTATTGGCAGTAAACCAATACATAGACAATAATAATGAATGCAGAACCAGTATTATTGTTCAATATTTTGGTGAGAAAAAATCGAAAGATTGTGGCATTTGTGACGTTTGTTTAAGAAATAAAAGAAGTTTAAATGAGCATTTTGTGTCACAAAAAACCATTGAAATCATCAAATCTATTTGCTTAACAAATTCCAATATTAAAGAAGATGAATTAATGAAATTGGCCAATATTACCGATTTGGATAATTATGTTTTAATATTGCGTTGGCTCAAAGATTATCAATATATCATTAAAACAAAGGAAGGTTGGGTACAATGGAACAGCAAAAAACAATAGCAATAGCTATTACAGGTCATTTTTACACCGATCAGAGGATGCAACGTATTTCTTCTGTTTTAAAAGAGATGAATTTTCATGTTTTGCTAGTTTACCGTCCGTTTGTTAAGTACGGAAATATTGTTAAAAACACTGAACTTAAAGACATGGATTTACTTGCCATTAAGCCATTATTTACTTCGGGTATTTTGTTTTATTTGTGGTTCAATGTTCTGTTGTTTTTCAAACTACTTTTCAAAAAGATAGATATTTTTTATGCGGTTGATTCGGATACTTTGGCAGCGATGCTGTGTTTGAGTATGCTTAAGGGTAAACCATTGGTGTACGACGCGCACGAGTATTTTACTGAGGTGCCTGAACTGCAAGGAAAGTCAATAAAAAAATGGATTTGGCACCGCTTAACACTTGCCGGTGTTAAAAGGTCTAAGTTATGTATAACAGTTTCTAATTCATTGGCAAAGGCACTTGAATTACGTTATAATAAACCATTTTCTGTGATAAGAAATGTGCCTTTTTATCATCAAGAACCAAAAGTTGTTCCATTCCATAGCCCTACGATTATATACCAAGGGGCATTGAATAAAGGAAGGGAATTGGAATTGCTAATTGAGGTAATGAAAGAATTACCTCAATTCAAACTATTGTTAGTGGGCGAGGGTGATTTAAGTGCAACTTTGAGAGAATTGGCACAAAAATTAAAATTAACAAATGTGGAATTTAAAGGAATACTTAGTCCTAATGAACTTAAAATAATAAGCGCAAAATGTTTTGTTGGTTATAATTTGTTGGATGCCCAAAGTCTTAGTTATTATTATTCATTGAGTAATAAATATTTCGATTATGTCCAAGCGGGTATTCCATCTATTTCCTCACATTTGCCTGAATATGAATTCCTTAATACTGAATATGGTTGTGGCATTTGCATTATGAATACCAAAGAAGCGTTAGTAGAAACCCTTTTACGATGTTATTCCGATGAATTTTATTACAATAAATTGAAAGAAAATGCTTTATTTGCCGCAGAAAAATTGAATTGGAATCAGGAGTCTGTTCGATTGAAAGAATTGTTTGAGCCGTTTAATTAAAGTATATGCAGAAACATTTACATATTGTTGCTTTTGATGTGCCTTATCCAGCCGATTATGGAGGTGTTATTGATATTTTTCACAAGTTAAGATGGCTTAAAAAGTTGAATGTCTCTATTACCTTACATTGCTTTCAATATGGCAGAGAGCAGCAAGCTATTTTAAATGAGTGGTGCGATAAAGTGTATTATTACAAACGTTCTAAGTATAAGAATCCTTTTATTGGTAATGTTCCCTATATTGTTTCTACCCGTAGTAATGATGAATTGCTTGAAAATCTTTGCAAGGATTCGTTTCCCATTATTTTTGAAGGCATACATTGTACCTATTTCTTAACGCATAAAAAATTAAAAAATCGAATAAAAATAGTTCGTAATCACAATGTTGAGCACGATTATTACAAAAGTTTGGAGTTAATAGAAACTAATTTTTTTAAAAAGTACTTTTTCAGGAATGAGTCTGACCTATTGAAACAGTACGAAAAGGTATTGAAACATGCCCAACAGATTTTGGCAATTTCACCATCTGACCACGAGTATTTACAAAAAAATTACCAGCATTCTGTTCTTGTACCAGCATTCCATGCCAACGATTCTATTAATATCAAACCCGGAAAGGGATCATTTCTTTTGTATCACGGAAATTTATCTGTAGGCGAAAACAATCATGCTGCACTGTTTTTGGTAAATCAGGTTTTTTCAAAAATCAGTTATCCAGTTATTATTGCAGGGAACAAGCCTTCTCCCGAACTTGTCAATGCATGTAAACCCTATTCACATATTCAATTAATTTCTAATTGGGACAATGAAGAAATAATGAATGCAGTATCAGAGGCACATATTAATGTATTGCCAACCTTTCAGGGAACAGGTATCAAGTTAAAATTATTGAATGCTTTGTTTGTTGGTAAATTCTGTTTGGTCAACAAGTTAATGGTAGAAAACACGGGTTTGGAACGAGCTTGTATTGTTACTCAAAATGCCGAGGAAATGATTAAAGAAATCCATTTATTATGGAATAAAATCTTTGATGAAGATGCTATAGCAGAAAGAAAAAAGGGATTAATGCAAGGGCCTTTTGACAATGAATACAATACCCAAACAATACTAGCGCTTATTTAAGCTATATTTGTATATTTAGGATCGTCGTACACTTTATTTTGCTCCACTTTAATAACTCTAGCAGGAAATTCTTCCAAGAGACGCATTTCGTGGGTTGCCATAAGAACAGCAGTGCCTTCCTCTTTGGCAATGAGTTGAAGTAAAGAAACAATATCGTTAGAAATTTCAGGGTCTAAATTTCCTGTAGGCTCATCGGCCAATATAATTTCAGGTTTGTTTAAAAGAGCTCGGGCAATAACCAAACGTTGTTGTTCCCCACCGCTAAGCTGATGAGGCATTTTATAATCTTTGGTTTCTAATCCCACAATTTTAAGCACTTCACCCACACGCTTAAACATTTCCATTTTATTGGTCCATCCCGTTGCTTTTAACACAAAAAGTAAATTGTCTTTGGCATTACGGTCTGTTAAAAGTTGAAAATCTTGAAAGATGATACCTAATCGTCTTCTCAATTTAGGAATTTGTCTTCTTTTAAGTTTGATTAAGTCAAAACCAGCAATTTCACCTTTTCCTAATTCTAGTTTTAATTCACCGTAAAGTGTTTTTAACAAAGAGCTTTTGCCACTTCCTGTTTTTCCAATAATATAAGCAAATTCACCTTTGTTTAGCTTAAAATCAACCTGATGTAAAACAAGATTTTTTTCCTGAAAAATATCAGCATGTTCTAAAGATATAACGGTTTCGTATGACATAATTTTGGAAGGTGTAATGGTCTTGATGAATTACAAAACTAATGTTTTCAATTGATTTGCCAATCGATTGGGGGCAATCCTTTATCAACAAGATAAGAATTACACTTAGAAAAGTGCTTACATCCAAAGAAACCGTGATGGGCCGAAAGTGGCGAAGGGTGTGCCGCTTCTAGAACTAAATGCTTGTGTCTATCAATTAACACACTTTTGCTTTTGGCATAATTTCCCCATAAAATAAAGACACAGTTTTTTTGCAAGTCAGAAATTTTTTTGATAACATAATCGGTAAATTCTTCCCACCCTTTCCTTTGATGGCTTCCGGCTTCATTCGCTCTTACGCTCAAAGTGGCATTTAAAAGCAGTACACCATTGTGTGCCCAAGTTTCTAAATTGCCATGTGTTGGTGATTCAATGCCAAGGTCCGTTCCTAGTTCCTTGTAT
The DNA here is from genome assembly GCA_945871905.1 of Chitinophaga pinensis. Taxonomy (GTDB): domain Bacteria; phylum Bacteroidota; class Bacteroidia; order NS11-12g; family UBA955; genus JABMMZ01. Next base: position 291,512 of record CAMBXL010000002.1, on the reverse strand, counting down.
ATGTTTTTTAATGAAGGTGGAATTTTGTGGTTTTTGTTAACACTAAAAGCTAAACCATGCGCTTGTCCCTCGCCGTGGTATGGGTCTTGACCTAATATTACGACTTTAACAGATTCTAATGAGGTGGCTATAAATGCAGAGAAAATTTGATTAGATGGTGGGTAAATACTTTGCTTATTTGCGATTTCTGTATTTAAGAAAACTTCTAACTCTTTATAAAAGGGCATTTCAAAAATATCTTTTAAAATTTCATCCCAATTACTGTCGGTTTTCATTATTACAAAGATAATATTTACCTTTTAATTACAGATAGATTTCTTAAATAAGTCAATTCAACACTATCTTTGCGAAACTTTGTCAAGATTTCAATTAATAGCCCCTTTTGAGCCTAATGGCGACCAACCTACAGCAATTTTACAATTAGTGCAAGGGTTGGAGTCGGGTGTAAAATCCCAAACACTTTTGGGAGTTACAGGGAGTGGTAAAACCTTTACAATTGCCAATGTTATTGAAAAAGTACAGAAACCAACCCTCATTTTAAGTCACAATAAAACATTAGTGGCGCAATTATATGGTGAATTCAGGCAGTTTTTTCCAAACAATGATGTTGAATATTTTGTAAGTTATTACGATTATTACCAACCAGAAGCTTTCATTCCTACGACTAATACCTACATAGAAAAAGATTTAGCTATCAATCAAGAAATTGAGAAAATGAGGTTAAAAACTATTTCAACTTTATTAAGTGGTAGAAGAGATATTGTGGTGGTAGCTTCGGTAAGTTGTATTTATGGTGCGGGTAATCCTAACGATTACGAAGAGAGTATTATTCGATTGAGTAAGGGAGAGAAAATGAGCCGAAATGCCCTTTTACACCGCTTAGTAGATAGTTTGTACAGTCGAACAACGGCAGACTTTAACAGAGGAAATTTTAGAGTCAAAGGGGATACCATTGATGTGTTTTTGGCGTACAATGATTTTGCTTATCGCATTAGTTTTTTTGGGAACGATATTGAAGAAATCCAATCTTTTGAACCAGAAACAGGACTTACAATTCAAGAGCACGACCACATTGCAATATACCCTGCTAATATTTATGTTTCACCGAAGGAAAGATTAAACCAAGCCATATATGAAATTCAAGATGATTTAGTGGAACAAATTCATTATTTTAAAGAGAATGGCAAACATCAAGAAGCCAAAAGGCTGGAGGAAAGAGTGAATTTTGATTTGGAAATGATGCGAGAATTGGGCTATTGTAGTGGAATAGAAAACTACAGTCGATACATGGACAGGCGTCAGGCTGGAGATAGACCCTTTTGCTTGTTAGATTATTTTCCTGATGATTTTCTTTTGGTGGTGGATGAAAGTCACGTTAGCATGCCACAGATAAGAGCGATGTATGGTGGTGATAGGTCAAGAAAAATGAACTTAGTTGAGTATGGGTTTAGGTTGCCTTCTGCTTTAGATAACCGACCATTAAAGTTCGAAGAGTTCAACCAATTAACAAATCAAGTCATATATGTAAGCGCGACCCCTGCGGACTATGAAGTACGAGAATCTGAGGGTGTTGTAGTGGAACAAGTGATAAGACCTACAGGATTGTTAGATCCTGTTATTGAGGTTAGGCCATGTATCAATCAAGTAGACGATTTGTTAGACGAGATAGATGAAAGGGTAAAAATGGGAGACCGTGTTTTGGTAACAACATTAACGAAAAGAATGAGTGAAGAATTGGCGAAATACCTGAGTAATTTGGGAATAAAATGCCAATACATTCACAGTGAAATTAAGACTTTGGATAGGGTCGAAATATTGAGGGATTTGAGATTAGGGAAAATAGATGTGTTGATAGGGATTAATTTATTAAGAGAAGGATTGGACTTGCCCGAAGTGAGTTTTGTAGCCATACTTGATGCTGATAAAGAGGGTTTTTTGAGAAGTGAAACGAGTATGATTCAAACCATAGGAAGGGCCGCCAGAAACCAACGTGGAAAGGTAATTATGTATGCTGATAGAATGACAGAAAGCATGAGAAAAACCATTGAAGTAACAGAAAAAAGAAGGGAAAGACAAATTCAATATAACTTGGAACATGGAATTACACCTACTACCGTTGTTAAATCGATAGAACAAATAATGGATCAAACAAGTGTGGCAGATGCTAAGAAAGGTGAATTCTCTAATTATGCAGACCAAACAAAAGAATCGCTTTCAATAGCGGCCGACCCAGTTTTTGACTACATGAGTAAGGACAGTATTCAAAAAGCCATAAAAGAAACAGAGAAATCAATGATGCGTGCGGCAAAGGATATGGACTTTTTGGAGGCGGCAAAATACAGAGATCAGATAGAAGAATTAAAAAAAAGATTATAATTGCAGTAGAATTTGGCACACTTTCTGAATAGTAAATATTAATTATGAGTAAACTGATACTTTTTATGTCTTTTGTTTTGGCTTCTTTTTCTGTTCAAGCTAAGGAAGGTGATAAAATTGCAATTATTCTAAAAAATGCAAATGTGAGTGAGTTATCTATGATGTTCAATGGTAGCATTGAATTAACAACACCTCAAGCAAGTGGATTAAGTTCAAAAAATCAAGCAATTATTATACTTGAGAATTTTTTCAAATCAAATGTGCCAACTAATGCAGTAGTACTCCACGAAACCTCAGGTTCTACCAATTCAATGATTGTGTTAAATTTGACAACCAAAAATGGTCAGTTTAGAGTTACAATCAAAGGGGAATACAAAGCAGGACTTGGCTTTGTGATTAATGAATTTAAAATTACCTAATCGAGTAATCATAACAAACACAAAACAAATTTTAAAAAATATATACAACAAAATGAAAAAAATTACATTTTTATTGAGCCTTTTATGTGCTTCTCAGTTGAGTGCACAAATCACCGTTTTTGATTATACGGTTGTTACAACGGGTAAAAAATCCGTTCAATATAATCATACAGGAGAAATAGCAATTCAAATCGGTGGAGCAAACAAAACTTGGGATTTTAGTTCTCTAACAAAAGAAGAAGAGGATACTATCTTTTTTTTTAACAGGGATTGGGTTCCAGCATTAAAAAATTTACCTATCAGTGCTAATGTTGTTGTTACATTTGCAAATGAACCAGGATCGTACATTTTATTAAATAAATCAACATCTGGTTTGGAAACAGTAGGTTCTGCTGATGACGATGGAATGGGCAGTTATGAAGTTTTCCCTTTTCGTTCTTCAATAATGAAATTTCCAATGACCTATAATACGGTTTTAAAAGATTCAGTCTCTCAAGTTGAGTTTACTTACGAATTAGGTTTTGATCCAGATGGTCAAGGTCCAGCGCCAAGAATAGATTCAATTAGAGTAAGTTCTAAAACGGTTAATAAGTTTACAGGTTTAGGCTGGGGAAAGGTAAAGTTATCAAACAATGTAATGGTTGATGCCGTTATGGTTGAGAAAGAAGAAATTTCATCTCCTTCATATGCAGCATTTGTTATTGGACGATGGAATAATTTGACGGCTCGACAAATTAGTGATTTGGAGTTAGATAATACCATAGATTCATCTTACGAACACTCATGGTGGTCAAATAAGAGTGAATACGGATTCCCATTGGCAACTTATAATTTCAATAAGGGGGATTCCAAAACAAGTTATATTTCACACATGCAAGGGGAATTACAAGCTACTTCTGTAAGTTCACAAAACACAAATCAAATCTCATTTTACCCAAATCCAGCTTCTAGCACCATTCAAATTAATGGATTATCAAATACAAGTGCAGTAGCTCATGTATACGATATGAATGGTAAATTAGTTTTTACTCAAGCGTTAAATAATGGCATTATTTCATTAGAAAATATCACTTCAGGTGTTTATAATGTGACTTTACTTGATAACGGTCAATTACATCAATTTAAAGTAAGCAAAATCTAATCATTTAGCGAAACATAAAGTTTTAAAAAATAGTCCGAAATAACTTCGGACTATTTTTTTGTTTTAAAGGGAACATGTAATTTGCGACCTGTAATTAGAAAATACAATGAAAACAAATATTAGTCAAGAAAATGAAGTAATCGAGATGATAAATCTTGCATTAAAAGAGGATGTTGGAGAGGGTGATCATTCTTCATTGGCGAGTATAGAGAAAGATAGAAAGGCGTCTGCACAACTTATTTTTAAAGACAATGGAATAGCGGCAGGGCTTTGTATTGCAGAATCAATTTTGAAATTAAACGACCCAAATTGTGAGATTATTTTTTATAAAAATGATGGTGATGAAGTTAAAATTGGAGAAATAGGATTTGTGGTAAATGGCAATGCCCAATCATTATTGAAGAGCGAAAGATTGCTTCTGAATATTATGCAAAGACTGAGTGGTATTGCTAGTATCACCCATCAAATAGCACGCAAGATAAAGGATTCCAAAACTAAAATATTGGACACCAGAAAAACGACTCCCAATATGAGAACATTGGAAAAGTGGGCTGTTACCCTTGGTGGTGGCTATAATCACAGAAAAGGGTTGTACGACATGATTATGCTAAAAGACAATCATGTTGATGTGGCAGGGGGAATTATTAAGGCCATTGAAAAGGCAAAATCATATTTAGTTCAAAATAATTTAAACTTAGGTATTGAGGTTGAAACTAGGAATTTAAAAGAGGTAGAGGAGGCAATGTCAATGCTACCAATTCAAAGAATTATGTTCGATAATTTTAGTCCTGAACTAACCAAACAAGCCGTTGAATTGGTCAATAATAGATGTGAAACAGAATCCTCGGGTGGAATAACAATAGACAATATTGAAGCCTATGCGGCAACAGGTGTTCAGTTTATTTCGTTAGGAATGTTAACGCATTCTGTTAAGAGTATGGACATTAGTTTTAAAATAAAGTTGTAATTCATTTTATTTTTTAGTTAACTTTGCATTATGTCTAAAAAAATCACCTTCATTGTTTCTTTTGTTTTGATTGTTGCTAATCAACTGTCTGCTCAAATATCTTTTAAAGATACTGTTTTATATAAATCTGATTTTACAACTGTGTCTGATATTTTCGCTAGCACATGGATGTATAACTTGTCTAATTCAAAAGATACCATTTCTTGGAACAGAATAACCAATGAATTAGGTGATGTAGCTTGGGAAAGTGCTGTTTGTGATATTATGCAATGTCATGGTGTAGAAGTTAATTCAAATTCTTTCGAAATGGGTGCAGGTGATTCAGGTTATTTAGCGTTCCATTTTTACCCAAAAAATAAAAGAGGTTCAGGTAAAATGGCGGTTAATTTTTTCAGAGCGTCAAGACCGTTTGAGGGAATAAATGTAACAATGACAATAGATGTTTGGGGAGCTGTAAATGTAAAAGCGGTTAAAACGACTGTGACGGATTTGTATCCTAATCCAAGTAATCATTCTATCCAAATCAAAAATGAATTAATAGCAAAAGGTCAATTCATGTTATTTAATGCTCAAGGCCAATTGGTTGATCAAAGAGATTATGTTTCTGGAGAAACAATAGACATTAGCCAATATCCAACTGGCGTTTACAACATCACGATTAAAGACAAAAACCAATTGGCAAACTACAGATTAATCAAAAATTAATCTACAGAAGCTTCAATTTTATCCCAAAGTAAATCTTTCAAAGGTTGTAAGTTTAATCCGCTTACCCCTGAGATAAACAATGGTTTAATTGATTTTAAATCCTTTTTCATCATTGAAATTAGTTCGTCGTCGAGCATATCACATTTGCTGATTGCAACCACTCTTTCCTTTTTAAGTAATTCTGGATTAAATTTCTTTAATTCATTCAGTAGAATTTTGTATTCAGCTTTAATGTCTTTGCTATCTGCAGGAATTAAGAACAAGAGTACAGCATTTCTTTCTATATGTTTAAGGAAGCGGTGTCCAAGTCCTTTCCCTTCGTGTGCGCCTTCAATAATACCGGGAATATCTGCCATAATGAATGAACGGTAATCGCGGTATTGAACAATCCCCAAATTAGGAACTAGAGTTGTGAACGGATAATTGGCAATTTCGGGTTTTGCTGCTGAAATAGCGGCTAACAAGGTAGATTTACCAGCATTTGGAAATCCAACTAAACCGACGTCTGCCAACACTTTAAGTTCCAATACAATCCAACCTTCTTGGCAATCTTCACCGGGTTGGGCATAAGTGGGAGCTTGTTTTGTGGAGGTTTTGAAATGATTGTTACCTAAACCGCCTTTTCCACCGCGCATTAAAGTTTTTTCTTCGCCATCTTTTGTAATTTCAAACAGAATTTCACCTGTTTCCGCATTTTTGGCAACGGTTCCAAGAGGAACTTCAATAACTTCATTTTTGCCTGAAGCTCCAGTACATAGAGCAGAAGCCCCTGGATCTCCATCTTCTCCATGAACGTGTTTTCTGTATTTTAAATGGAGTAAAGTCCATAATTGGGAATTACCTCTTAGTCTAATATCAGCTCCTTTTCCTCCATCACCACCATCTGGTCCCCCTTTTGGAAGTCCTTTTGCACGGTGAAAATGCGCGCTACCTTTACCTCCTTTTCCACTTCGGAAATAAATCTTTACATAGTCAATAAAATTTGATTCTTGCATATATTATTCCAAAGGAATTAACGAGTTGACTCAACTATAATAGCGCTCAATCTATTGAAAATTTCATCAATAGAACCTATGCCATTAATACCATGGTATTTTCCTTGTTGATTGTAATATTCTGCAGCTATTGCTGTTTGTTCATTGTATACTTTAATACGGTTTCTGATTATAGATTCATCAGAATCATCTGCACGACCACTGTCTTTTCCTCTAATCAAAAGTCTTTTTACAAGCTCGTCTTCATCTACATCTAAAGCTAACATCATTGATATTTCGGCATTTCTGTTTTTCAAAAAGGCGTCAAGCGCATTCGCTTGATTTACAGTTCTTGGAAAACCGTCGAAAATAAAGCCTTTAGCCTCTTTTATTTGTTCAACTTCTTTTTCCAACATGCTTATAGTAACCTCATCTGGAACAAGTTCACCTTTGTCAATATAAGTTTTGGCAAGTTTGCCTAATTCAGTTTCATTTTTGATGTTATATCTGAAAATATCCCCTGTAGATAGATGAACTAATTGAAATGTGTCAACCAATTTGGCTGATTGTGTTCCTTTTCCTGCTCCCGGAGGTCCAAATAATACTATATTTAACATGTAATTGTTGATTGTTTTTTGAATAGACAAATTTACAACCATTTTCTTGTTTTTTTAGTAATAAAAGCATCAATTCCATTAATTTTGCTGAAAATAGGTTTTACAAAGTGAAAAAAATATTAATAGTAGTGGGGACTCGCCCAAATTTTATAAAGGTGACTAGATTTAAAAAAGTAGCTGCTGAATTGTTTCCTCATATTGAGATTAAGTTTGTGCATACCGGTCAGCATTTTGATGAAAAAATGAGTCAAATATTTTTCAAGCAGTTTGATTTAAAACCTGATTATCTGTTACAAATAGGGCAAGGGACTGCCAATACACAAATGGCGAATATTATGTTGGGTTTGGAACCTGTCTGCCTTTCTTATCGGCCTGATTTATTGTTAGTGGTAGGCGATGTAAACAGTACTTTTGCGGCTGCTCTTACAGCCAATAAAATGAATATAAAAATAGCCCATGTTGAAAGTGGTTTAAGGAGCTATGACAAGACAATGCCTGAGGAAATTAATAGAATTTTGACTGACAAAATAAGTGATTTCTTCTTTGTAACAGAACAAAGCGGATTAGATAATTTATTGACAGAAGGAATTGAACAAAATAGAATTGAAATGGTAGGTAATACCATGATTGATAGCTTGGTGGGTTTTGAGACTGAAATAGAGAAAAGTGATGTATTAACCCAACTTAATTTAGAAAATAAACTATACGTTCTGATGACGATGCACAGACCTTCTAATGTTGATGAAATAGAGGGTTTACATACTTTAATTGAGTTGATAAAATCGGTTACCAATAAGTATCATTTGGTTTTCCCCATTCACCCAAGAACGGTTGCCAAACTGAAAGCATTTAATCTTTGGGATGAATTGGTGTCTTCGGAAAAACTTATTTTTACAGATCCTTTGGATTATTTTTCATTCCAAAAATTAATTACAAAAGCGGCATTTATACTTACCGACAGTGGGGGTATTCAGGAAGAATCTACTTTTAGAAAAGTACCTTGCCTTACACTAAGAAATAATACGGAAAGACCAATTACAATTACTTTGGGAACTAATACACTAGTGCCGTTTAATATAGAATCTATCAATAAATTGATAGCTGAAATCGAATCTCAAACATACAAAAAAGGAACCATACCTCCAATGTGGGATGGTAAAAGTACTGAACGAATATTGAGTTTTATTGACTCAGTTGTGTTAAACCCAAATTAGTTGATTTAAAGAGATTTAGCTCGTAATAGATCCTACTTCACAAATTAGCGTTCAGTGATTTTCAATTATAATGCTTAACTTGGGTTAAAGGCTTAATTGCTTTTACCCTCATAATTACGATGGTATCTATAGGTTGTTTGCTTAATTTCCATGATGTTCTTTTAGAACTTGCATTGTACATTGAAGCATAATCATTGCCCGAGAAAAAGGTAAATAATGTAGATGGAGGGTTTTCTTTATAAATAGTTTCTAATACTAAAGACGGATGTAAGTCCTGTTTTGATACATTAACAGGGCCAATAATTAAGTCATTGACTTGTAATATCGTTGAATCTTTGCCATATTCTTTCAAACCTTCTTTTTTGGAATACCATTGCCAACCCCAATGTCCTCTTGAATATAGATTAGGTTTGTTTGTTTGTTTTGAAATGTTATGTGCAGCATCTCTGTAATAATCAGCGTAAAACCAATCAGAAATACCTAAGGTAATTCCAATAAAAGCACTTATTAATAATGTTAAATTTAAAATTATTTTTGATGTTTTTTGGAAAAATGGGTTGAGTACCCAAAGAACAAACGGTAAAATTAAAAGCAAATGTCTACTTGCCATAAATGGTGCAAAAACAACTAAAAAGCCCGACAAACTAAACAATGCAATACTTAGTAATTTTATTTCAATATTGAAAAAGTTATAATTTTTAAATACAATATAGATGGTTGAAAAAATTACAATTAAGCCTGTAATGATGAATACGGCATAAAGTATAATAGATGAGATTTTTTCTGGGATAAAACCAATTAAAACTCCTGCACATAATAGTGTAAAAAGGAAAATAAAAGTAATAGCAAGTAGACGGTTAACATTAGGTTTCAAAAAGTTACTTAAACCAATAAATCCAAAAGGGAATAAAGCGCCAATACAGGCAGTAAATATAATAAAAATACCACCAATTCGGTTTAGAGTAAACTCATTTTTGGGACGGTCCAAAAAGTGAATGCTGCCATATTCAATCCAATTAAAATAGGACCATAAGGTTAGAAAAGCAATTGGCACTAATAGCATCCAAGCATATTTATATTTCTTAGAAAAAAACAGAGCGGTAATCATAACAGTAAACAAAGGGATAACAGAATATTTAATAAGTAAAGATAAACTGAAAACAAGAGCCGCTAAAAGCAAATGGATTCCTTTTTTAGACTTAGAAAAAAGGAGAATTTTGTAAAAAAACAACAAGAGAAGAGAAAGGAAAGGGACATCTAAATGAATGTTTTGGTTGACTATAAAAGGAGCGGAGAGCCCAAACAAAAGAAGTAGATAATTGGATTTTTCGGGATATAATAATCGGCTTATTTTATAAAAGTAGAACAAGGCAAGGAAAGTAAAAATAGAAATGAGTAGATGAAGAGAAATTTCATTGAAACCAAAGAAAGAACCCCAATAAGCAATGACATAAAAAAAGAGGGGTGCTTGGTTAAAGGAGTGTAAATAATTAGGATTTGAGCCCCAATTAACTTTACCACTCATAGGTTTAGTTGGGTTTTTTAAAATTTCTTGAGCGGCTTCAATATGGAAAGTATCATCCATGTGAACTGCCTTGTTCAAATTGATGAAAGAGAGAAAAAGCCATAGTGCCCAAACCATAAAAATTGGTTTTGGATACGTAAGTTTGATTTTATCCATTAAAATAAAACCAAAAGTAAGAGAAAAGTGTAAATTAAAAAATTATTTTAATTTGAATGAAGTCAACAAATGTTGTAAAACTATGTCTTTTTTCTTGTTATATTCCTCAAAAGTTGAATCTTTACTCAATATATTATGCAACATTAAAGCAGATAATGACAATGAATTTACCACATCGAAGCAAAGAGAAACGAAATTTTCGATTTCAGTTTTTGATTTATGAGGTACTATTGTAGTTAGTATTTTAGCTAAAAAATCTTTCTCAGATTTTTTAAATGGAGAATAAATAGTTTCAAAAGTACTATGTAAATCTAAAATATTTTCATTTGATAAGTTTGTCAGCTTTAAAACATTTGAAATAACTTTGGTTCGATGCCAAAAATATTGAAAAAACTTATTTTCAGGATTTTCAATTTCCTCAATATTGTTTTTTAAATTAATTAAACCATGTTTTATTTGATTATTTAAGACTTGTACAAATAATTCTTCTTTATTTTTGAAGTAATAATACAAAGCAGCTTTATTGAATCCGATAGATTCACCAATTTCGTCTAAAGTTGTTTTATTATATCCAAATTTGAAAAAGCATTGAGTTGCTTTGTCAATAATCTCCTGTTTTCTGCTGTCGTTGGTTGAAGGTCTTCCAGGTTTTCTTTTGGATATATGCGTTTGTTCGTTATTTTCCATGCTTTTTTATCTTTCTGCAAATTTAGTGCCAAATCATTAGTATAATCAAATGTTTTCAAAAAAAAATATCCAAAAAAATACAAAAATAATTGTTACTTTGCGGGTCTATAAAAAACAGCATGGCGTGGTTTAATTTTTTTACTCAGGAATTGGCGATAGATTTGGGAACTGCCAACACATTAATCATTTATAAAGATCAAGTGGTCGTGGACGAACCATCAATAATTGCCATAGAAAGAAGCACAGGAAAAGTAATTGCTATTGGGCACGAGGCCATGCAAATGTATGGTAAAGAAAACGATAATATTAAAACAATAAGACCTTTGAAGGATGGCGTTATTGCTGATTTCCAAGCAGCAGAGCACATGATTAGAGGCATGATTAAAAAAATCAGCAAATCTGGTAAAACATTTTCACCTCAATTAAGAATGGTTATTTGTATTCCATCAGGTATCACCGAAGTTGAAAAAAGAGCCGTTAAAGACAGTGCAGATAGAGCAGGTGGTAAGGAAGTTTATATGATTCACGAACCAATGGCAGCAGCTGTAGGTATTGGTATTGATGTAACAGAGCCGATGGGAAATATGGTTATTGATATTGGAGGAGGTACTACAGAAATTGCTGTTATTGCCTTGGGTGGTATTGTTTGCGACCAATCTATCCGTGTTGCTGGAGATGAATTTAATACTGATATTGCTGAGTACATGAAGCGTCAACATAACTTATTGACCGGAGAACGCACAGCTGAAAAAATTAAAATTAATGTAGGTTCTGCTTTAACAGAACTAGACAATCCGCCTGAAGATTATGCGGTATACGGAAGAGATTTAATGACTGGCATTCCAAAACAAGTCTTTGTTTCGTATTCTGAAATCGCACTAGCACTCGATAAATCGATTGTAAAACTAGAAGAAGCTATTCTGAAAGCTTTAGAAAATACCCCACCAGAATTGGCTGCGGATATTTATCAAACTGGTATTTATTTAACTGGAGGAGGAGCGTTATTAAGAGGCTTGGATAAACGTTTATCAGCCAAAACAAAATTACCTGTTCACATTCCTGAAGATCCACTTAAAGCAGTGGTTCGAGGAACTGGTATTGCGCTTAAAAACATCGGTAGATTTAAATTTTTAATGAATTCTTGATTCTAAATGAATTCTATTTTCAAGTACATACAGCGAAAACTACATGTTTTGTTGTTTCTACTACTTGAACTATTTTGCATAATTATAATTGTTAGAAATAACGTATACCAGTCGGCCTACTATTTTAACAATACCAAAAAAATAAGTGCCAAAATAAATGAAGTAAATAATCACTTGTTTGATTATGTTGCTTTATACCAAAAAAATGAAGCCTTGACTAATGAAAATTTGATGTTACGTCAACATTTAAAATCAAACTATGTCATTGAGTCCAAAAAAATATTTGAAATCAATGATACTGTTTACAAACAAAGATACAAATATTTGCCTGCTCAAATTATAGCAAATTCTACCAATAGGGCTAACAACTACATAACAATTAATAGAGGAAAAGCATCAGGAATTGAACAAGGAATGGGTGTGTTTTGTCCGGAAGGTGTGGTAGGGATTGTGGAACGTGTTTCAGAAAATTATAGTATTGTGGTTTCTTTGTTGAGTACCAACAAATTCAAGATAGTTCCTAAAATAAAAGAGCTTTCATACACCAAAGGGAGTGTAGAGTGGGACGGGAAAGATCCATTATTTTTAGCTCTCAAAGGAATCAATAAATATGAAGCTTTGAAAGTAGGCAACCATTTGGTTACTAGCCCTTACACCAAAATATTCCCCGAAAATATTCCAATAGGTTTAGTTAGTGAAATTAAGCAAAGTAGTTCAGACCCGTTTTTTAAAGCAACTATTAAGTCTAGCGTGAATTTTGGCAAAATTCAAAATGTATATATTGTAATTGATTTGTTCAAATCGGAAATAGAGCAATTAGAAAAACAAACCATCATAAGTAACCCCTAAGAATGATTAACTTATTAAAACAAATTGCAGTGTTTTTGTTGTTGATATTCATTCAACTATTTATACTTAATAATCTTATTTTAGGGTTTAATTTTGGCTATTTATTTCAACCTCAAATAATAGTTTTTTTCCTGCTATTGTTACCTGTAAGCTACACGCATGTTCAGCAAATTTTACTCGCTTTTTTCTCAGGTTTATTGGTCGATTTCTTTTTTAATTCATGGGGAATTCATGCTGCAGTTTCAACACTAATAGGTTTTTTTAGATATTATGTAGTACTAGATGTTGACAGTGCTATTTCTGGTCGCGATGAGGATAATAAAGCATGGACATCCAAAAAAAGTAAAACATGGAAATGGTTCTATTTTCTTGGTTTTACGACCATTTATCACTTCTTTTTTATTTTAATCGAATCCTTAGGTCGTAATTTCTTCTCTTACGTTTTGCCATCTGTTATAGTCAGTAGTTTATTTACGTTTTTATTGATATTAATATTAGAGAATTTATTATATAAACCTTCAAGAAATTAATAGTTAATGGAAAAGAGTAATAAATTTTTGCTGATTATTATTTTTCTAATTGGAATTGGTATTATTTTCAGCATTCGCTTGTATTTCCTACAAATTGTTGACTCTTCTAACTACTACAAAGCACAGGCATACGGTTCTAATGAGATAACATTAAACCCACCAAGAGGGACTATTTTGGATAGATTCGGGAACTTAATGGTTTATAATGATGCTCTTTACGATTTAATGGTTGTTCCAGATAAAACACTAGAGACGGATAAATATACCCTTAGTAAGTTTTTAAACATTGATACCATCAATTTTGATAAAAGATTAAAAAAAGCAGCAAGATACAATTCTAGACAAGCCTCTATTTTTTACAAAAATTTGCCATTCGAAATGTTGACGAGTTTGCAAGAAATTATACATCAATTTCCTGCTTTTTACATCGAATCAAAAATTGACAGACGTTATAATATTCAGGGGGCTGCACATTTGTTAGGTTATTTGGGTGAAGCTTCTGAAAAAATAGTAGTAGAGCAGCCTTATTACAAGCCAGGAGATATATTGGGTATTTCTGGAATGGAAAAGTCTTATGAATTTTACTTAAGAGGAAAAAAGGGAAGAAGAGTCGTTTTGGTTGATAAATTCAGCCGACAACAAGGCAGTTTCGCAGGCGGTAAATTTGACAGTGTTCCTATTCCAGGGCAAAATATCTTTTCATCGGTAGACATAGATTTACAAAGATTTGGAGAACAATTATTAGGGAATAAAATAGGTTCTATTGTTGCAATAGAACCTAAAACAGGTGAAATATTGAGTATTGTCAATAGCCCAAATTATGATCCCAACTTATTGGTAGGTCAAGAGAGAAACAAAAATTTCGCCCGATTATTAATTGACCCAAGTAAACCCCTTTTTAACAGAGCATTAAAAGCGCCTTATCCTCCAGGCTCAACTTTTAAATTAGTTCAGGCATTGATTGGATTGCAAGAAGGGATAATAGAACCCTCCACAACTTTTCCATGTGCAGGAGGTTATAGGATGGGAAGTTTAACTGTTGGTTGCCATGCTCATGCCTCGCCACTTGACTTAGAGAATAGTATTAAAAACAGTTGTAATGCTTATTATTGTCATGTTTATCGTGCTATTTTAGACAATCCTAAATACGGTTCGGTGCAAGTGGCTTATAAAAAATGGACAGAATACTTGTTGAGTTTTGGAATAGGTGTAAAAACAGGAATAGATTTACCTGAAGAGTCAAAAGGGATAATAAAACACAACGATTATTTTGTAAAAGTTTTTGGAAAAAATTGGCGTTCAGCAAATGTTGTGTCTATGTCAATTGGTCAGGGAGAAGTTGGTTTAACGCCATTGCAAATGGCTAATGTAGCAGCTATTATTGCCAATAAAGGTTGGTTTATAACACCGCATGTTGTAAAATCAATTGGTGATTCTTATTTTGTTCCAACTGAATTTAAAGAAAAAAGATACACAATGATTGATGCAAAACATTTTGATACAATCATAAGCGGTATGTCTATGGTAACCAAACCGGGGGGGACAGCAGGAAGGACAGGAATAGAAGGGATTGATATTTGCGCAAAAACCGGAACTGCTCAAAATCCACATGGTAAAGACCATTCCATTTACATTGCTTTTGCTCCACGCGAAAATCCCCAAATTGCAATTTGTGTAATGGTTGAAAATGGTGGATTTGGAGCAACCTTTGCAGCACCAATAGCCAATTTGATGATAGAACATTATTTGGTAAAAGATAAAAAAGCACCTTCAACACGTCTCGATTTGTACAATCGAATGATAACAACATCATTATTGGAAAACTCTGTTTACAATCCCAAATAATATGGAAGAAAAATTACATATAGATTGGCTAACCGTTGGCCTGTATATCATTATTGTGATGTTTGGTGCAGTAAATATTTATTCAGCCAATAATACTTTAGAACATCATTTTCTATTTGATTTTAAAATGGAATATGGGAAACAAATAATTTGGATGTCTGCGAGTGCGCTTATTGTTTTTTTGGTATTACTGACTGATTTCAAGTTTTTTAACTATTCAGCATACGGTATTTATGTGGTTGTTATATTGTTGTTAATTGTTTTATTAGCAACAGGGTCTTTTAACAAAGGTGCACAAGCTTGGTTTAAAATAGGTGCATTTAAATTACAACCTAGTGAGTTTGCTAAATATGCCACTGGCTTGGCATTGGCTAAGTTTTTGGGAACATATGTCATCAAGTTTGAGGGAAAAAGAAATATGGGTATTTGTTTTGCAATTATCTTTTTTCCAATGCTATTAACTCTTGCACAAAATGATACTGGATCAGCATTGGTGTTTTTGAGTTTTATATTGGTTCTTTTTCGTGAAGGACTGTCAGGTTGGTGGCTTATATTGGGTTTTTACTTAGTACTAATTTTTGTCTTAACTATTTTATACCCTTCTTTGTATATTATCATAGGATTATTATTGATTTTGACTTTTATAATCTTTATGTACAAAAAGCATAAACAGTTGATAGTTGCCTCCATTTTGGTAGTTACCTTATCGGTTGGTTTTATTTTGAGTTTAGATTTTGTATTCACATCAATACTTAAGCCTCATCAACAGCAGAGAATATTGGTAACATTAAATCAAGATGTTGAGGAGTATTATGCCAATAAAACAAATGGCTTTTCTTTCTTCAAAGTTGAATTACCTAAAAAGGAAGACAAAATGAAATCAAAACGAGATTACAGTTACAATGTCCGTCAGTCCAAAATTAGTATAGGTGCAGGACAATGGATTGGTAATGGCTTTAATAATGGCACTCAAACGAAGGCTAAATTAGTGCCTGAACAACACACCGATTTTATTTTTTGTACCGTAGGTGAAGAGTATGGATTTATAGGTTCAGTTCTATTTATCGGACTGTATTTGTTTTTTATTGGACGCATTTTTTATTTGGCCGAAAGACAAAAGAATACATTTAGTAGAGTGTTTGGCTATTCCACTGGTTCTATTATTTTGTTTCACTTTTTCATCAACATTGGCATGGCCATGGGATTATTGCCTGTAATAGGTATTCCTTTGCCGTTTATGAGTTATGGAGGTTCTTCACTTATAAGTTTTAGTTTGATGTTGTTTACATTTTTAAAACTTGATGCAAACAGGGTGAATGAATTGAGTAGATTCAGTTAAGCAATGTTTTGGCTAATAATCCATGCTTCACTCCAGGCTGCTTGAAAATTAAAACCACCGGTCAGCGCATCGATATTTAACACTTCACCAGCAAAAAATAAATTTTTGATTTGTTTTGATTGCATAGATTTAAAATCTACAGCTTTCAAATCTATCCCTCCTGCGGTCACAAACTCTTCTTTAAAAGTACTTTTACCATTCACATCAAAAGGACTCTCTGTCAAAAAAATGGCTAATTTATTGATTTCATTTTGACTTAAATCCCCCCAGTTTTTCGTTTCTATTTTGAGTAAAGCACACATAGATTCCCATAATCGACTTGGCAAATTGGTAAAAGGTGTATTAGTAGTTTTCTTTTTGGAGTTAGATTCTTTTAGTTTTTTGAGTTGTAATATGGTATTGTCAAGCGAATCATTAATCCAATTGACTTGAATGGAGAATTGATAACTTTGGTCATTAAAAATTCTTGCACCTATTGAAGAAAGTTTTAAAACAGCAGGTCCGCTTAATCCCCAATGTGTAATTAACAGAGGTCCCGATTGGGACAATTGGTCTTTTTTTAGTTGATGTTTCTTTAACAAGTCTTTATCAAAGGTACAAGAAACAGTTGCATGTTTCACTGATAAACCTTGAAGGCCATTAATAAGAGGGTGCTTGATGTTAAAAGTAAACAGAGAAGGCACGGGTTCTATTATTGGAATGCCTTTCTTTTTGAGCATGTTCCACATAAATTCACTGCTCCCTGAAGTGAAAACCAGTTTATGGCAGTTTACGGTTTCATTTTCAAAGAATAAAGTAAACGACATGTCCTCTTTGGAATGGAAATCAAGCAGAGGTTTTTGAATATAAATAGGAATATGAAGTTGCTTACATTCCGAAAGAAAGCAATTAATGATGGTTTCAGATTGGTTGCTTTCAGGAAACATTCTTCCATCAGATTCTGTTTTTAAGTTAATATTTCTTTGTTTGAACCATTCAATTGTATTTTGGGGATTGAAACGATTGAATACGGTCAATAATTCTTTGTTTCCTCGAGGGTAGTAGGAAATTAATTGTGAATTATCAAAACAAGAATGTGTTACATTGCATCTACCACCGCCACTTATACTTACTTTACCAAGTACAGTTTTTGATTTTTCAAAAATGGCGACTTTTAGGTTGGGATGTTGGTATTTGATATTGATGGCTGCAAAAAAACCTGCAGCACCTCCACCTATAATGGCAACATCAAGCATTAATACTAATTAAACTTATAAAGCTGTAATAGAGATATTATAGCTTTCCATTATCAGATTGGCTAACAATTTTGTAGTAGCATGCTCAGCTTCAGCAAAAGCAGCAGTTTCACTGTCAGCAACAGTGGTATAAGTAATGCATTTGCCAACTCTTACATCATTAATTTGAGTACAGCCTATATTGTTCAAACCATTTGTTACTGCTTTTCCTTGAGGATCCAAAAGCTCTTTGCGAGGCATTATTTCTATTTTTACTAAAAACTGCATTTTATTCGTTTTATTAGGTTGCGAAAATAAAACAAAAAATTGATGAAAGACAATAACTTATAACCTTTTTGTTAAAAGTAAGTGTAAATTTTAGGAATAAAGATGATTATACCTATTAAAAAAGCAACAAGTGAAAAAACAAGAACTGCCCCTGCAGACAAATCTTTAATAATTTTAATTTGTGGATGGATTCCTTCGTGAATAAAATCAGCCATATTTTCAATACTTGTGTTAATGATTTCCAATGAAATAACGCCTCCAATGCTTACTAATATTAAAATCCATTCAATATTGGAAATATTGAAACCATAGCCCAAAGCCAATGCAATTAAAGCTAAAAGAAAATGGATTTTGGCGTTTTTTTCAGTTTTTACAAAGTGTTTAATACCATTAATTGCAAACCTGAAACTGCTCAACCTACTTTTTGATTTCATTGAAATTGTAGAAAATTACAATTTCAAAGGTACTTCCATCAATAGAATTTCCAAATTTTCTGACAAAGATTCTATTGAAAATGAATTAATTTCCCAGATACCCATTCCATCTCTTTCATTTAGTTGAATAGAATCAACCATAGCTTGGCCTTCTAATACAAAACAATACACGCCATTTTGAGGGTCTTTAAGGGTGTATTTTACAGTTTGGTTAGGTTCTAGTTTTCCCATGTGAAACCAAGCATTTTGATGAATCCAAACCCCTTGATCGTTAGGATTAGGCGAAAGTATCTGAACAAGTTCGTTGGTTTTTAGAAGGTTTGCTAAGTCAATTTGGTCATATCTTGGTTCTACATTTTTTTTGTTTGGGTAAATCCAGATTTGTAAAAATTTGACTGTGTCGTTTTTGCTATTGTTTTGTTCACTGTGATAAATGCCTGTTCCTGCACTCATCACCTGAATGTCACCTTTTTTAATGATAGCAGTGTTACCCATAGTATCTTGGTGAAGCAATTCGCCTTCCAATGGAATACTAATAATTTCCATATTGTCATGAGGGTGTTTGCCAAATCCCATTCCCGCAGCAACAGTATCGTCATTTAAAACACGAAGAACACCAAAATGCATTCTTTCAGGATGGTGGTAATTGGCAAAACTAAAAGTGTGGAAGCTGTTTAACCAACCGTGATTGGCTTTACCTCTTGAGTTTGATTTGTGAATGAAAGTATTTGGCATAATTACTTGAATAACAGCTGCAAAACTCAAACTATATTTCTAATAAATGATAAAACTAGATTAATAAATTTGCGTCTTAATGGCATAAAATAGATCTAAGGTATTATTTAATTAATCATTTAATCACAGATAATACTTTCATATCCTTGTTTTTATATTTAGGTTTGTAACGTGAATCAAGGTTTAAGAAAGGATATGTTTAAAGTATTGAGCATTTTATGTTTGCTAATTTTTTCAGCATTTAAATACCAAGATTTATTTTTGCCTTATTTTTGGGATGAAATGGCTGCATATTCCAATGCAGTGCTTTATATGATGGACCATAATATTTCATTATTACCATCTTCTGTACCTCCCGAAATCAGTTTCGGACATCCTTTGTTACTTCCATTTTTACTGTCTGTTGTAAATGAACTATTTGGATATTCAATTTCATTAATGCACACCTGTATTTTATTGATTAGTCTTTTATTAGCATTCGGCACTTTTTTACTAGCACAATTTATAAGTAAAAACAATGCTATAGCCTTTATTTCAATGGTTATTTTATTGTTCCAACCAGTATTTTATGCCCAATCTACATTGGTATTACTTGAGGTGTTTTTAACTTTTAATATTGTTTATGGGTTGTTGTTTTATTTAAAAGGAAGATATCTATTAGCATCCATTTTTGCAAGTATGGCGGTATTAACAAAGGAAACAGGTTTGGTTATTGCTTTAGCATTTTTAGTATTCCCTTTGTTCGATTATGTGTTAAATAAAAACAAGGAAAAATTAGGGTTTAAAATAGCAATTTCTTTATTGCCATTAGCTGTATTTACTGCATTTCTTTTGGCACAAAAATCAGCCTACGGGTGGTATTTAAACCCTTATAATCTTAATGCAACTAAACTAACAATCAATAGCATTCTTCAAAAAACATGGGATTATTCAATTGAGTTTTCTTTTGTAAATCAAGGACGTTTTATTTTAACAATCTTACTTTTATTGAGCACCGTAGTTTATTTTAAGAGAATTAAGTGGGACTTTAAAGAGAAGTCGATTTTATTGCTGCTTATTTTTACTTTTGGTTTTGTGTTGTTTTCATCAATAGCTCACTGTTTGGAACGTTATTTCATTGTATTAATGCCTGTTGTAAGTATTTTATTTGCTACATCCATTTATAGGTTTGTGAAGATAAATAAGTTTTTGCCTTATCTTTTGATAATAGGGGTATTTATAATTCAACTAAATTACATGAATGATTACAAGAAATTTTCAGATGTTAATTTAAGTTTTAAAGATCACATTAAATCAAACCAAATGTTATTTAATTATATCAACTCAGGCAAGTATAGCAGTGATACGTTTTCATTCAGTTTCCCTTTAAAACAAGCTTCTATTGATTCAAGAGTTGGTTATGTAAAAAAGTTTAATTTCCATTCAGACTTAATGTTTATTGCCTCGTATAAATATCAGATATATTGTCAGCCTGGCAATTTTGATTCCTTTAAACCAGATACCACCCAATATGATTTTTATAAGGAATTTGTTTCGGGAAGTTCACGTTCTATGATTTATATCAGAAAATAATTCGTTTATAATTGATAGTATTGTATCACTATTAATTATAAACCGATGAAAAAAGTAAGTTTTACCCTATTAATTTTACTTGCATTCAATGCAAATGGACAGGCTTTTCAGCAAGGTCAATCATACATTAGTGCTTGAATAGGAACTGGAAATTTTTTTTCAGTTGTCTTTAAGGATTTAGTAAGTGCGAGCAATAGAACAGATATTAAGCACCGAAGCTCAGGGCCGTTTTATTTTAAGTATGAATTTGGTTTATCAGATGTTACAGGATTTGGGCTAAACTATGCATACCTGAATGATGAAATAACTTAAACTCAGTAAACAAATACATGCTTACTCAACACAAAAGTTGGAAAAAGGACTCAAAGTATACTATTTAGATTTAATTTTCATTTGAATAAGAGTGAAGTTGTGGATTCATACATCGGTTTAGGGTTGGGATACAGAAAGGCAAGTTGGTATTATGAAGACAACAAGGGGGGGTAATGATTTCTTGGAGCAGGATTTTAATGTTACAAGATTTTTTCCTTTAGGGGACGAATTGACCTTTGGCACAAGGTTAATGTTGACACCGAATGTTGGTGCATACACAGAAATTGGTATTTCAAAAGGAATAATTCAAGTGGGATTAACGGGAAGTTTTTGAATATAATGAAAGTCATTATAACTAAGACATTAACGTTATTTTATCAAAAAAAGAATTCACTAAACCAATAATATTAGGTAAATTTGCAGTCAAAATAATGATTAAATGAGTGATTCAATAAAGCATGAATGTGGTGTAGCATTCATAAGACTCCTTAAGCCTCTCGAACACTTTACCGAAAAATATGGTTCTCCTATGTATGGGTTGAAAAAACTACAACTATTAATGGCAAAGCAAATTAATAGAGGTCAAGATGGTGCTGGTATTGGTGTTATTAAATTAGATCCTCAGTTTGGAAGTCGTTATATTGCAAGAAAAAGGTCAAATTCGAACAATCCTGTTGCAGATATTTTCGAAGAAGTTAATCATTCTTTGAAAGAATTAGATGAATCAAACGTCAATAATGCCTTGTATTTAAAAGAACATTTTCCATACGCAGGCGAATTGTTGCTTGGTCATTTAAGGTATGGAACTCATGGTGGAAATAGTTTAGAAAACTTACATCCATTTTTAAGACAAAACAATTGGATGTGCAGAAATTTGGTTTTGGCAGGCAATTATAATCTTACCAATGTCGATGATTTATTTGATCAGCTGATTGAATTGGGCCAACAACCCAAAGAAAAAAGTGACAATGTTACGATGCTTGAAAAAATCGGACATTTTTTAGATATAGAAAATGAAAGACTATTCAAGATATTCAAACAAGAAGGTTGTTCAAACTTTGAAATAACAGAAAAAATTAAAGAGAATCTATCTGTAGAAAACATTTTAAAGAACGCATTTAAGAGAACAGATGGTGGATACAATATGGTTGGAATGATAGGGCATGGAGCTAGTTTTGTAATGAGAGACCCTAATGGAATTCGTCCATCATTTTGGTATGCCAATGATGAACTTTTGGTGGTTGCCAGTGAAAGGCCTGCAATTACAACAACCTTCAATATCAATTTTGAAGATGTAAAAGAATTAACGCCTGGTTGTGCTTTAATAATAAACAAAGATGGTTCTTATGGTGAAAAACAAATTCTAGAACAAAAAGAAAAGTTATCATGTTCATTTGAACGCATTTATTTTTCGAGAGGAAATGACTCAGATATCTATAATGAAAGAAAAAATTTAGGGAAGCTAATAGCGCCAAAAGTTCTTGAAGCTTTGAATAACGACATCGATAATACTGTGTTTTCTTACATTCCCAATACGGCTGCAACCTCTTTTTATGGGATGATAGATGGTGTAAATGATTGGTTAAAAATCCGAAGAGCAGAACAGTTAATGTTGGAAAAAGACCATTTAACAAGTGATAGAATCAAAGAAATTCTTACATACCGTATTAGAAGAGAAAAAATTTTAGTAAAAGATGCTAAAATGAGAACTTTTATTACCAATGACAATGACAGGGAAGACTTAGTAGGGCATGCTTATGATGTCACTTATGGCATTATTAAACCTGAAGATACTTTAGTTATTATTGATGATTCAATTGTTAGGGGAACAACATTAAAAACAAGTATTTTGAAGATATTAGGTCGTTTAAATCCTAAGAAAATAATAGTAGTTTCAAGTTCTCCTCAAATTTTATTTCCAGACTGTTATGGAATAGACATGAGTCGTTTGAAAGATTTTGTTGCTTTCCGAGCTTTGTTAGATTTATTAAAGGAAAATCAACAAATGCATTTATTGGATGAAACATATCAAATGTGCTTAGATGAGATGCAAAAACCTTTGGAGGAGATAGAAAATAAAGTTATTAATTTGTACAAGCAATTTACACCAGAACAAATTTCTCAAAAAATTGCTGAAATAGTAACGCCAGAAAATTTCAAACCACAAGTTGAGATAATTTTCCAAAGTGTAGAAAACTTACACATAGCATGCCCAAATCACAAAGGTGATTGGTATTTCACAGGTAATTTTCCAACTCCTGGAGGCAATAAGATTGCAAACAGGTCATTCATATATTTTATGGAAAAAAACAACGCAAGAGCCTATTAATAAAGAAAGCCTATGCTTCTTTTGATAGATAATTACGATTCATTTACTTATAATCTAAAGGATTATTTAGAACAGTTGAATGAAACAGTAATAGTTGTGAAAAATGATGAAGTAACGCCACAAACATTACAAAATTATAATTTCAATAAAGTACTTATCTCGCCGGGTCCTAATACACCTAATGAGTCAGGTAATTTAATGGCTTTAATAGAGGTACTATATAAACATTATCCAATATTGGGAGTCTGTTTAGGTCATCAGGCATTGGGAGAGTTTTTTGGAGCACAACTAACTCATGCAATTAAACCTATGCATGGTAAAGTTTCAGAAATACATTGTGAGTCAAAAGGGATTTATAAGGATATACCTTCAACATTTAAAGTTTGTCGCTATCATAGTTTAGTTTTAAAAGAGCTACAGAAAACAAATTTATCAACAACGGCACAAACCAATGAGTTAGAATGTATGAGTTTTGAACATCAGTCTTTGCCAATACATGGAATACAGTTCCATCCAGAAGCTATTTTGACAGAAAATGGGCTTCAAGTTTTGAAAAATTGGTTGGATATTATCCAACCACATTTAATAAGATAATTATTGAGAAATCGACTTGTTTTTAACAATCATAACCCTATTGTTTTCAAGTTTTAAGTAGCCATATTCGTAAACAAAATAATACAGATTCCCAGCTTTTGTTTGATAAGTATGGGTGTAGTATTCAAAGTTAAAACCAAGTATTAAAAGTGTTTTTTGACTTACTGTGGTTTTGTCGTCATTTGGCAAAAGAGAATTTAAAACATTTCTATTTATTCGAAGGATTTTATTGATATTTTTTACATTTTTATATGCAACACTATTCAATCTGTTGTTGTGATTATTTCTGCAACCTTCGTCACAAAATCTCTTATCACTCCTTCCATTTAATAGTTTATTACATTCATTACAATAATTTAAAGGTTTCATTTTGTAGTTATTTCAAACAAATGTATAATTAAAACAAATAAGTTGGTTGCTAACAGGGCAAAAATGGTACGTTTGTGTACGAATATTTTATTTAATTAACATTATTGTGTTATTTTAATAAAGAATGATATTTGCAACATGAAATTTACATTAAAAACATCAATTTTATTTTTGGCGTGTTGTTTTCTTATTATCAACTGTAATAGTTTAAGAAAAGTAGAAAAATCGGAGATTAAATTTCCAATAAATATTATTCTACTAATTGGTGATGGAATGGGACTTGCTCAAATTTGTGCTGCATCTGTTATAAATGGAGGATTAACTTTAGATATTTTCAATGACATTGGATTTTTAAAAACAGCTTCAGCTAATGATTACATCACAGACAGTGCGGCTGGAGCTACTGCTTTTAGTACTGGAGAAAAAACATACAATGGTGCTGTGGGAGTTGGAGTGGACACCCTTCCATTAAAAACAATTGTTGAGTTGGCTGAAGAAAAAAATATAGCAACAGGATTAATAGCAATATGTAGTGTCACCCATGCGACACCTGCTTCTTTTTATGCACATCAAAAAAACAGAGAAATGCACAGACTAATAGCCAATGATTTTTATGATAAAGGGATAGATTTTTTGGCGGGAACAGGAAAACCCTATTTTAATATCGAAAAATTACTTAGTAATCAGTATTCCATTTTAAATGGTCCCGAATCCGTAACACTTGACCCACAAAAAAAATACATTTGGTTTTACAATGACAGTATTCATCCTCCTGTAGCACAACTTAGATCGAATTGGTTGGCACATGTTACTAATAAAGCAATTCAATATTTTGACCAAAAGAAAAATGGTTTTTTTTTAATGATAGAAGGCAGTCAGATAGACTGGGGCGGTCATAATAATGACTTAAATTACACTGTTTCAGAATTAATAGATTTTGATAAAGCAGTTAAAATAGCATATGACTATGCCCAATCAAATAAAAATACTTTAGTGATAGTAACTGCCGACCATGAAACTGGAGGATTGTCATTGATAGATGGCTCTGAAAAAAACAAAGAGATAAAACCACACTATTCTACAGGTCATCACACAGGAATAATGGTTCCTGTCTATGCCTTTGGTCCGGGTTCACATTTATTTAGAGGAACCATGGAAAACACTCAAGTTTATAAAAACATTAAGTATTTATTAAAACTTTAATTACTGCTAGTATTTAAGCGTTCAATTCTGTCGTCGTACTCAAAAAAAGCAGCTAAAATAAGTTGGCTGTAATTTTGCGAAGAAGATTGAAATCTTCCTGCATTAGTTTGCCACAATTGGGTTATAAGCTCCATTTCTTTTTTAGGCTCTGGGATAGATTTGAGTGCCGTTTTTAAAGTTCCTGCTCCAGCATTATAAACATGCATAACAAAAAGTTTAAACCATAAATCATCCTCATCTATTGATTCAACGCCAATTTCCAAGAGCATTGATTTGGCATAAGGGATACAAATATTTTTGATTAACTGACTAGCGGCATAAGCAGAGCGGTTGAAATTGGCACGTTCGTCTGTATATTTATTAACTTTAAGTCCATATTGACGAGCAACATAAGGCATTAATTGGAAAGGGCCATAAGCACCTGCAGTTGATTTTTGTAATTGGTTAGGACTTTCAATTAAAAGGATGGCTTTAGCATACCAAGGATCAACCCCATTTAATTCAAATTGTTTCATTCCGTCGGGCACTTTAGGCGCAATTTTTTCAAAGGCATAAAAAAACTTTTTCCCTTGTGTACCAACAATTTTGGGAGAATCTAAATAACCGTTTAATCTACGGAAACTATCCAAAACTTGTGCTTTAATATCAATAGGTAAAGAAGTCCAATTAAGGTAAGAAGCGGTGGTTAAGATTTTTCTCTCTTTATGAATATTAACAAGACAACTGTCGTGATGAAGATTCATAATTTTTCTCCAAAAGATAACTTGAGGTAGTTGATTTAATTGTAGTTCATACATGTAATCAACTGAGCTTTTATAAGTTGCGTTGGTAATATTAGGATTATTAAATCCCATTAATAAAAAAGCCAAAAGGAATAAAGGAGAAGTGAATTTCATAAATTGTTGTAATTATCTCAGTAAGACTATTTTACCAACGGAATGTTTAAATAATTTATTGTTTGCTTTGTCTGCATTTAATTGATTACTCAAATTATCGTTTTCCAATTGAGACAATTCTTCACCATTAGTTTTAATAGTTACAGTATACAAATAAACACCGTTAGAGAGCCTGTCGCCATAAGTATCGGTTCCATCCCAAACAACATCAGTAATATTGTTACCAATTCTAATGTCACCCAAATCGTCCTTATTAAGTTCTTTAATAACTTTTCCTTGAATGGTCATGATTTTAATATTTATGTAATCAGGAATTTCCTTTCCAGTTAGCGTGAAAACAAACTTCATTTGGGTTGTAAATGGATTAGGATAAGGGTAAAAATTAGTTGTACTAGCTTGATTAATTACCACAAAGTTGATAAGGTATTCGCTGGTACCTGCAGCAGTTCCGTTGGCATCTCTAGATTGTATTTTTAGCGTGTAAATGCCATCTTCTAGATTTTGCGGCGAAAAGATTGCTTTGGCTTGATTGTATGCAGAAGTTGCAGGGAAATATTTAACCCCAAAACTGTCAAAATCAATCAGTTTAAAGTCAGTTTCATTTGGTCTTTTCATCCAAATAATAATACCGGCTGTATCTGTTTGCCAATTTAGTTTATTTTCATCTTTACTTGAAATAGTAATAATAGGGTTAGCTGAAACTATTTCACCATTCGCGATATGTCTTCCGTCGAAAGTCACATCAAGAAGTGGATTAATTCTGTCTTCTTCAACATAAAAATATCTAACCGCAGAGTTATTAGTCATGGTTAATTCCGATTGAATAGGTTTATTTAAAATATCAAAATTAACTTTAACTGCATAGGCGTATCTACCTTTCAATTTCTTAGTATTAAGGGATGCCCCAATTTTAAAGAATTGATTAGGCTTTAGGCTGTCATTATATAATCTTACAGAATTGAAAACAGTATCTTTGCTATCAATATTAAAAATAGTTACCTCATATTGTAGGTTTTTATTAAATGGCAGTTTAGAGATATTTTGGAACGCAATTTCATAATTGAATGCTTCACCTTGATTAAGAGTATCTCTCCAAACATTACTAGTTAAGGTTGGGTTAAGCGTTCCTTCGGGCACCTCCTTATTGGTTACTCGCCAATGCATTAATTGAGGTGGCGTATAGTTTTTTGTATCTTCAAAATTGGCTTTGAGGTATATTGAAGGAAATTGGCTAGCATCAATAGAACTGAGGTCAAACGGACTACTTGTTACATTAGAAAACAAGATGGTATCATTATTTGAGTTACTGATGCCATGAATTTCTATATTGAATAAATCTTGAGAAATGGATTCTTCATTTTTTGTCCAGAAGTGGAGGGCGCCCCATTCAGAAGTTGGTCCAATTAATTCGCTAGAGAGACTCCCTTTGTTTCTTTTACCGATCATTTCCTTCTCTATTTCGATAAGACTTAGATCATTATCATAACTATAGTAGTGGCCTGTATCTTCCGTTGCCCATCCTGGAGGAGCTCCTTTTTTACCAATCATTGCGTAAGAAGTATTATTAGAATAAAAGCTATCAACTATTTTAGATCCTATTTTTCGAAATGAAGCTTTAGTAGCTTCAGTCCAGGTTTTTCTATTTGTTCTCTCTACATTACAAATTGCAACATAGGTTTCATCAGGAATAGAATCAATAAACTCATTAAACATATTCATTTGATTAGGATCTCCATCAAAAAAATTGTAGGCTTTTACTAACTTTTCATAATAATCGTAATTTATTCCATCGTAATAATATTTGTTTACATTGAAAATTTTATTCAGCCTGATATGTTCTAAGCTATTTTTTTCAAATAATACAATTAATATCCCAGCATTAGTCCCAGGATTGAGCGACCTAGAGGCATAACCACCTTTTTTAATACCGAAGTTTGGGAATTTTGGAAGAGCAGTTGTAACAAAAACCTTTTCTGATGTATGCGAAAATTCAAACTTCCTTAGGTCTTGATTTAAAGCTACCCTGAACAATGAACTCGTTGGATAAAATTGAGGAAAGTGTGACTGTGACCAACCTGCTTCGTTGTCCAAAATATGGATAAAACTACGCTCTGTCCATAACCCACCTTGAATACTTCCTGTATTTATTCTCCCTCTCCAATAATAAACAATACTGTCTCTATTGCCCATTAGCTTGACTTTCCAATTTCTTAAGTGACCAATGATTGAAGAAGAACTGTCCGCTTTTTTCCATGGACTATTGAATAAATGTGATGTGTCTATCTCAAAGACAAACTGATAGTTTTGCTCAAAAATATTTAATGCCTGAGCCACTAATGTTACACTGTCATTATTCAGTCTTGAAACTATGTCATAACGTTTTGGGTATATCAAATTGACCCCATTACCTGGAATAAACGGATAAATGATTGCCCTGTTATTGGTATAGTTG
Source organism: Chitinophaga pinensis (assembly GCA_945871905.1). Taxonomy (GTDB): domain Bacteria; phylum Bacteroidota; class Bacteroidia; order NS11-12g; family UBA955; genus JABMMZ01. The sequence continues at coordinate 262,625 of CAMBXL010000002.1, read as the reverse complement.
TTTTCGGTAATAGCGAAATCGTCATTTATAGTTATGGTAAACTTATTAATTCCCGCACTCGCTGCATCTTTTGATTTAATATACAAATAAACAGTATCTGTATTCGCTATACTCTTAACTTTGAAAAAGTATGTTTTTTCTATAAAATTATTTGGATAACTTCTGTCTATTCTTATAGAAATTGAGTCTGAAACATATTTCCCCTTATTGGTTATTGGAACAGCTACCGCAAACGAATCTGCAACAGCGCTGTAATCCTCAGGATATAGAAAAACAGATTTGTCGGAAATTTCATAATCAGGGATTGAAGGTTGATAAAGTCTTAATGAAGGATCCCCCTGTAAAAATAATATTCTTGATTGAATACTGTTTAACTCATTTGAGATTATTCCAGTTACACCCAACATGTCTTTGATGGCTTCCCCAATCGTATAATTTCCATTGTATTTACTCGAATATATCAATCGGTATAATTCTCGATTTTGCCTGTCTACGTGATTTAATTCTGATAAGGCAGTTTGTCCAATAAAAGCAATTGCTCCCTTGTCTTTAGCGTTTATAAACCGCTCGCCTGATAATCTAACATTCTTGTTGGGTGGTCCAATACATGGATTACCTATGCTACAACCATTGAAGTAAAAAATAGGATATTTGTTTTTGTTATAATACTCTAATGTGTCACCAATATCCACATCGGCAACATTCGCACTACCATGCCCTAAGAACGTTACAAATTGAACGCCATTACCTTCGGGCTTACATACAACATCTATTGCTTTTTGCTTTAAAAATGGCTCACTTATTCCAACACTTGACTTGGTATAAGTGGTCACCCATCCACCAAAGGGTTGAGCTTTCACAAAATTGGCGTGACTGTTTAAACGGTTTGTAAAATTAAGTGCTTGTGATCCGTCTTCTCCTCCCGCAAGATGCAAATTATGCTTTTTCCATATTTCATTTGAATTAGCATCAAAATCTTTGACTTTGTTTAAATAAATCCCCAATTGTACGGCTCGGTCTATCGTTAATCTACCTATTGCAAAATATGGTGATAAATTTGAACCAAGTATAGAGGTGGCAAACATATTATCTGAGGCAGGAACACCAATGGATGGAACAATATTATCTCTTAATCTGTTGGCTGGTCTAATATAATCTGTTTGATAACCACGGCCAACTAAAAATACAAATTTTAAGGTTGTGTCACCACTCTCCGCTAAAAATCTAAGAAAATTACGAATAGCCAATGGATGTGGTACTCCGTATGAGAAATGGTCGTATAGCTGCTGAACGGTTACTAAATCCGCAGGACTCGTATTGGTTATTGTTCTTTTATATTGAATAAAATCTCCTGTATATTTACCTACAATTGAATTGTTGGTAATCATCAGGAATTTGTTTTTATTAACCCATTGACGTGAATCGAAAACTACAAAACTATTGTCATCTATCGATTCATAACTTATTCCTGGCTTAATTTGATTAGCGGTCAAAAAAGTAATATCAGTACTGTCTGTTAGGTAGTAATTTGAGGCATTTCCAGATGGTAATATTATTCTAACATTGTCACTGCCATATTTTTCACCTCTAACTCTGTAACCACTTGTAAAGTCATAAATAATTGGTCTATTTTTGCTTGCATTATAATTAGTCCATTCTAAATAACGGGGATTAGTTGAACCTTCTAATTCAAAATTTCGTTGATGATTACTAGTTAAATCAAGGGTTCTAGAATATTTAATGTTGATATATGCCAATGCATGTGCTTGGTATGGAACCCCTGTTATAAAATCTGGTGTAAATCTAAAATAAGTTTCATTGCCAATTTGATTTTTGCTAAATTCAAGTTCTTTATTTATAACCGTAATGCCATCAAATAAAGTATCAAAAACAGTGGTATAAGAAACATTATCATTGCTAATATTCACTTTTAGGTGATGGTCATTACTAACCAATACATTATCATTAGCGCTAATTGATTGGAAGCTTAACTGTGGGTTTGGTCCATCGAGTGAAGCATTAGGGGTAGGAACGGTAGCTGGAAATGCAGGAATACTAGTGCCTGAGCCAAAGTAAGAACTTACATATCCTTCGGCTTTTACATAATCAGGATTAACAGTTTGTGAACCTTGTAATGAAAATCCTTTTCCGTAGTTATAAAGGTTGTAAAACCCAACTTTGCTTGTGAATAAACAATAATTTTGAGGTGTAAATGAACTGAAATTTGTATTTCTGTATTCTTTTAACCTAAGTCCATTTTGTGGCGAGTTTGCTGGCAAAAAAGTTAAGTAAAATACGCTGCTGTCAGAGATTATACTCCTTGAAGGATTGGCATTAAAATCAGGATTACTGTACAAACCATTGTCTAGTTTCCCATCATTAGGAGTCGAGTAAAATTCAATAAAATCGAAACTATTAAAAATATTGTCTTGCTCTCCGGCCACATAAATAGGTATTTCTATTCCATTGTGGAAAATCTGCCATTTTCTAGGATTCACAGTAGACAAATCAAGCCTCATTTCTGTGGCTGCACTAATCAAGTTGAAATAATCTATTCGGTAAATTCCTGTGTTATTGAGCGTGATTTTGAAATATTTTTGGTTAGGACTAATCCACTCATTTCCATAGGACTGCGAGAACATGGGGCTTGTACAAACTAGAAATAAAACTAAAAACAATAATTTCCTCATAAATATATTTAGTTATAAATGACAAATATACGAGTTTTGTACCATATTTCAAAAAGTTATGCATAATTATCCCACAACCACATTGTATTTGTTCCCAATTTCTATTGCTGATAATTCAATGCAAGATGTTATTCCTTCTAAGGTTTTAAGTCAGTATAAATCTATAACACTATGGTTTGTCGAAAATGCAAGAACTTGCAGACAATTTCTAAAAAAAATTGACTCTTCTATTGATATTGATTTGTTAACCATATTTGAGTTAGATAAGCATCAACCTCAGCAACAACTTCAAGATATTGAATCACTTATGAAAGCACACAAGTTTATTGGAGTCATGTCTGAATCGGGATTACCTTGTATTGCTGACCCAGGCAATTTGGTGGTTCGAATTGCACATAAATTGGGAGTAAAAGTAAAACCTTTTGTTGGCCCCTCTTCTATTTTGTTGGCTTTAATGGCGAGTGGTTTTAATGGTCAAAACTTTAAATTCAATGGCTACATACCTATCCAATCCGATACCCTCAAGCCTTTTTTGTTAAACTTGGAAAAAGAAAGTGCTAAAACAACACAACTTTTTATTGAAGTGCCCTACAGGAATGATAAAACTTTCCAGTTTTTGGTTCAACATTTATCTCCAGAAACCTATTTGCTCGTTGCAAAAGACATTACAGGTGAAAATGAATACATTCAATGTAAAACCATTAAAGAATGGAAGAAATCAGATATAGTTATAGGTAAAACACCTTGTGTATTTGGTGTTTCAATGGGCTAAGAAAGTTTAGAAATACTAATTTAATCCAAATGCTTTTTTAACTTCATCGACATGGTCAAGTTGTTCCCAAGTAAATAATTCAACCTCAACGGTTTTGTCTTCACCGTTTGGCAAACGGAAGGTTTTACTTACTTTTTCAGGAGTTCTTCCCATGTGTCCATAGGCTGCAGTTTCGCTGTAAATTGGGTTTCTTAATTTCAAGCGTTGCTCAATAAAATAAGGACGCATATCAAAAATTTCCTCTATTTTTTTACTTATTTCACCATCTGTCATCGCAACCTTGCTTGTGCCATAAGTTACAACATTGATAGAGGTAGGTTTAGCAACACCTATAGCATAAGAAACTTGAACTAAAACCTCGTCACATAAACCTGCTGCCACTAAATTTTTTGCAATATGTCTAGTTGCATAAGCTGCGCTTCTATCAACTTTACTTGGATCTTTTCCAGAAAATGCCCCTCCACCATGAGCACCTTTACCACCGTAGGTATCTACAATAATTTTTCTACCAGTTAATCCCGTATCTCCATGAGGACCACCAATAACAAAAACACCTGTTGGATTTATATGATAGGTAATATTATCGTTGAATAAATGAGCATATTGAGGGTATTTTGCCTTTACTCTTGGAATCAAGATTGAAATTAAATCACTTTTAATTTTAACCAACATTTCATTGTTTGCTGCATCTTTGTCTGACTTAGAATCAGATTTCGGTTTAACAAAATCATCGTGCTGTGTAGAAATAACAATAGCATCAATTCTAATAGGCTTATTGTTGTCAGAATATTCTAAAGTTACTTGTGATTTAGCATCAGGTCTTAAATAAGGGATATCTTTATTTTCTCTTCTCAAAATTGCCAACTCTTTTAACAAAGCATGAGATAAATCTAATGCCAAAGGCATATAATTTTCTGTTTCGTTTGTTGCATAACCAAACATCATTCCTTGGTCACCAGCACCTTGGTCTTCTTTATTTGCTTTATCAACCCCTTGATTTATGTCAGCTGACTGCTCATGTATTGCAGATAGAATTCCACAAGATTTAGCCTCAAACATATACTCACTTTTTGTGTAACCAATTTTTTCGATTACATCGCGAGCAATTTGTTGAACATCTAAATAAGTATGAGATTTAACTTCACCTGCCAATATAACTTGACCAGTCGTTACTAATGTTTCACAAGCAACTTTACTATTGGGGTCAAAAGCAAGAAAATTGTCAATTAAGGCGTCAGATATTTGATCGGCAATTTTATCGGGATGTCCCTCTGATACGGATTCTGATGTAAATAAATATGGCATCGTTTTTTATTTTTTGGCAAATATAAATTAAAACCTAATCCTTAACAATTTTAAAATAAAAATAGTTTTTGAAAACCAACATCCAATGTTTGAAAAAAATTAATGCAATTCCATATAAAACCTTTAGGTTTGCATAATGTTCATGGTGAATATAAAAAAACAAATCCCTAATTCAATAACCCTTGGTAATTTAACTTGTGGCTTGTTTGCTATCATTTCTATTTTCAAATTTGAACTTGAAATGGCCGCTTTTTTAATAATTCTTGCTGCATTTCTTGACTTTTTTGATGGTTTTGTTGCCCGATTACTTAAAGTTGATGGCGCCTTAGGAAAACAATTAGACTCTTTGGCAGATATGGTCACTTTTGGTTTAGCTCCAGCTCTAATTTTGAATGCTTTAGTGTCGTTTGAACACCCCTATTTGTCTTACAGTTTTGTTTTAGTTGCATTAATGTCTGCATTTCGTTTGGCCAAATTCAATATTGATACTAGACAAACAAACTCATTTATAGGTGTCCCTACTCCTTTTAACGCAATGCTTACAATTTCTTGGATATTTATTGACCATCCTATTAAAGATTACATTTTTTCAAATGAAATTGGGTTCACTATTTATTGTATAGTAGTTTCCTATTTATTGGTTAGTGAATTGAAATTACCAGCCTTAAAATTTAAAAAAGGACAATCTTACTTTTGGCTTTTAATCATTTTTATAGTCACTATTGTTTCTTTCTTTTTTGTTAAATGGTTGTCTATTCCTATCGCATTTATTCTATATCTTATCTCTCCTATTATGGAACCCATGATTGATAAGAAAGGGGTTTAAAATTATCAATAATATAGTTAAAATATATTTCTTGTTTATTGATAAATTTACTTTATCTTTGCAGTCCTAAAAATCGAGGGGTGGAGCAGTGGTAGCTCGTTGGGCTCAAATCCGCCGCGGCGGACGGAGTTTCGAAATACAGTTCTTAATAAAAATAAAATACATCGCGGGGTGGAGCAGTGGTAGCTCTTTGGGCTCATATCCGCCGCGGCGGACGGAGTTTCGAAATACAGTTCTTAATAAAATAAAATACATCGCGGGGTGGAGCAGTGGTAGCTCGTTGGGCTCATAACCCAAAGGTCGCAGGTTCGAGTCCTGTCCCCGCAACTAAATATAAAGGAAGGAGTGAGCAATCACTCCTTTTTTTATATTACTAATCAACTATGAATGAAATTTACACAGTTTATGTATTGTATTCTGATGCATTCAACAAGCATTACACAGGTTTTACTGGTCGTTTAGAGGCCAGAATACAATCACATAATGACATTTCCGGTAAAGGTTATACAAAAAAGTATAGACCTTGGCGATTAATATATCAGAAAGAATTTGATACAAAGTCGGATGCTATGGCGCATGAAAAGTGGTTAAAGACGGGTGTTGGTCGAGATTTTATAATGACAATTCAACATTAATTTATATGTAGCTCGTTAGGACGCCGGTTCGAACCTTAGCGAAGCGAAGTTCGACGAAGTCATTCCTGTAATCGAAAAGAGGATTTTTATTCTACTCATTGATATACACTCTTTTTACCCTTTGGGAAATGGAAGTAAGAACTTCATAAGGAATTGTATTCAGGAGAGTGGCAATATTTGTAATGGGATAGTCTTTTCCAAAAAGTAATGCAGTATCACCCTCATAACAATTAATATTGCTCAAATCTACCATACACATATCCATACATATATTTCCTATAATGGGTGCCACTTTGCCGTTAATGTAAAAACAACCTACTCCGTTACTTAGTTTTCTGTTAATACCATCGGCATAACCAATCGCTAATATGCCAATTTTTCGTTCATGGTCTACAATTCCTTTTCTTGAATATCCAACACTCTCATTTGCCTTAATGGTTTTAATCTGAGTTATAGTGGTTTTTAATGTAAATACAGGTTCTAATAAGTGCGATTTAGTGCCACTTGGATCAATTCCATATAATCCTATTCCCAAACGAACCATTGTTTGTGTGTTGAATTTAAAACGACTTATTGCAGCAGTATTACTAATGTGTTTTTCGAATGAATATCCAACATACTGCTCTATTGTTCGACAAGCATTTTCGAATAATGTATATTGTTCTTGAGTGAAATTGTCGTGTATAGACTCTTCACTTGCTGATAAATGAGAAAAAACACTGGCAATTTTCCAATTCTTTAAACCAATAATTTCCTCACATAATTGACTAATTTCATCCGTTGAGATTCCTAAGCGATGCATACCTGTATCTAATTCTATATGTATTGAAATGGGTGCATCTCCAATCAATGGTATTACATCGTAAATTTGTTGAATACTGTATATTACCGGCTCTAATTTGTATTGAAGTATATGCAAAATACTTTCTGCATCTACATTCAAAACCATAATGGGAGTATTTATACCACTCTTCCTAAGTTCAACCCCTTCATCTGAAAAAGCAACAGCAAAATAATCAACCTTGTGATTGAGCAATTTAGCTATTTCATAACTGCCACTTCCGTAAGCAAATGCCTTAACCATTGCCATCATTTTTTGATTAGGTAACAGCTCTTTTTTATAGACATTTAAATTATGTAATGCCGCATTCAAATTAATTTCTAATACTGTTCCGTGCGACTGTAACTCAAGTTTTTTAGCTATTTTTTCGAATGCAAATAATCGAGCTCCTTTTATTAAAATACCTTCATTCTCAAAATGGATAGTTTTAAAATTCTCTAAAAACGTATTTGTATCTATGTAAAATTGTGAGTTTGGAATGTCAGACTGAAAAAGTGTTTGGTACTTAATAAAGTTAGGCCCTATTCCTATAATTCTTTGTATTTGTTTTTCTTTAAGTAAATCAATTAAATGTTGAGTTAGTACTTCATCATTTAATCCACTTTGTTGAATGTCTGATAATATTAAGGTCGTTTTAGCGTAGATGTTTTGTTGTTTTAAAAAAGACAATGCCACACTTAATACTTGTAAATCATTGCTATAGGAGTCATTTACAACAATACAGTTATTAATCCCTTTTTTTAACTCCATCCTCATACTTATTGGTTTTAAGCTTGAAAAAGATTCAGCTTTAAAACAATTGTATTTGAGGCAAAATAACCAACACAAACAAATATTTTCAATAGATATGTCATCCTTAAAAGGAACGGTAATCGAGTAGTTTTGATTTTGATATTTGGCGTTTAATGTTACGCTTTGCTGTTCTGTGATTTTTGAAAAAATATTTAAATCAGCGCTCTCATTATTATAATCGTAAGTAATGGCTTTACCATTCAATTTCGAAATAATTTCGGGATTATACTTTGTGATAACGTATTTTGAGTTTTCGAAAAGTATAATTTTTTCATTTAGTTTTTGATTAAAATCATCAAATCCTTCATCGTGGGCAGAGCCCATGTGCGTTAATATCCCAATATTTGCTTGAATAATAGAAGATAATCTTTCCATTTCTCCTTTTTGCGAGATACCGGCTTCAAAAATAGCAAGTTCATGTTCTTCATTCAGCTGCCATACACTCAGTGGAACCCCAATTTGACTGTTATAGCTTTTCGGGCTTGCGCAAATAGAAAAGTCTTGCGCTAAAAGTTGCAATAACCATTCTTTAACAATTGTTTTTCCATTGCTTCCGGTTATTCCTAAAACAGGAAAACTAAATGACTGCCTGTGAAAACGACTAAGATTCTGAAGGGCATTTAAAGTATTTTCGACTACTATAAAACTAGCATCAGGGTATAAGTGTGTATTAAAGTCAGGTTCTACAACAAATTGTTTAACTCCTTTATGGGACAATTCATCAATATAGCGATGTCCATTGTTGAATTTTGTAGAAATGGCAAAGAATATAGTGTGTGATGCTTGCGTTAGATTTCTGCTGTCTATCAGTAATATCCAATTGTGCTCATTATCTTTTCCAACTAATTTTCCATTTAGTTCTTGCGCTATTTTTGACAATTGGTACATGTGTTTACAAATTTGATAAAATAAATGGGAAAATTAAATAAAGTTTAAACTTTTTTCTTAAGTTCGCATTTATCGATGTCACAAGAACTAAAACAAAAGCTTGGAGTTTTTTCTGCAGTAATGGTTGTGGTTAGTGCTATGATTGGGAGCGGTGTTTTCAAGCAGATTTCCCAAATGAGTTACAACTTACAAGACAGTGTTTGGGTTCTTGTAGCGTGGGCATGTGCCGGATTAATCACTTTGATGGGTTCATTAAGTAATGCCGAAGTGGCAGGAATGATTGCTAAACCGGGCGGGCAATATGTGTATTTTCAGACCATGTATGGCAAGTTGTTTGCTTTTTTGTTTGGTTGGGCTTCTTTTTCTGTTATTCAAACAGCAACTGCGGCATCAGTGGCATTTGTATTTGCTGAATCACTTAATAACTTAATTCCATTGCCCCAAGTGTCAGCTTATTGGTCTAACTTGACATTGTTTACTTTTTACGACTTTCAGCTACAGCCTTTTAATAATCTAGGAGTCAAATCAATAGCATGTCTATTGGTTTTAGTTTTATCAATGATTAACTACCGGGGGATAGATTATGGTGAAAGAATAAGTAATTTATTTGGTTCAGCTGTTGTTTTAGGCGTTTTTTTTATCATTGTTTTCTCATTTGTTATGGGCGATAACCCTGTTAAAAGTCAGTCGAGCCAATTTAAGGAAATAGATTTTTTGCCAATGTTTTTTTCTGCAATGTTAGCCGCGTTTTGGGCTTACGAAGGATGGAATAATGTAGGTTTTTTGGGTGGTGAAATTAAAAATCCAAAGAAAAATATTCCAATTGCATTGGCATTAGGCACTATTATAGTAATGGTGTTATACGTATTTGTTAATGCTGCTTTTTTTAAATTAGGTGATATTTCGTTCTACAATCAAATTTACCAACAAGACAATCAAGTCGCAGCTATTGCAGGAATTAAGCAAGTATGGATAATGGGAGGGCTATTTATTTCAATACTAATAATCGTCAGCACATTTAATAGCACTAACAACAGTTTAATGACAGCCCCACGTATTTATTATGCAATGGCCAAAGATGGTTTATTCTTTAAGAAAGCGGGTTTGTCTCATCCTAAATTTTTAACACCTCACAAAGCCATATTATTGCAACTATTTTGGTGCTTAGTATTAATTATTAGTGGAAGTTTTAATATGTTAACAGAAATGTTGGTTTTTGTTGCTTTTATATTTTATGGTTGTGGCGCTTTTGGTGTCATCATATTAAGAAGAAAAATGCCCAATGAAAATAGACCATTTAAAGTGCCACTGTATCCTATAATACCTTTAGTTTTTACACTATTTAGTGCATTTTTGGTTTACTATTCTATAGTTCAGTCGCCTGGATATGCCATTATAGGGTTGATTTTGGTAGTTTTGGGTGTCCCATTGTATTATTTTTTCAACCATCAGTCATCCCCAAAATCTTAATGCTTACACACCACAGTTGTTTTGTCATTGAATCAATAGCGAAAGCATTGCATCAAAAAATACAGCATTCTAAACTTATCGATTGTTTCAGTAATAGTCCTAATGAATTAATCATTTGTTTTGAAAATACAGTTGTGAAATGTAATTTTTTTAATGGAGAATTATTATTTGATATTGATGAACAAATGATAGGGAAAAGTAGATTGTTTAAACCCCAATTTATTGAAGTAATAGACAGTTTCGTTGAATCGGTCATTACGCATCCTTTTGACAGAAGTTTTCATATTCAACTTAGTAATAATTTCATCCTTTTTTTTAAATGTTTTGGAAGAAAATCTAATGTAATGTTGATTCACAACAATCAAACGATTGAGCATTTTTGCAAACACATAGAAACGGATATGAATTTTGTGTTTAACGAGAATTCAGTGAATAGGCAGCTCGATTTTGAGCCACATGTTTTCAATGAGTTGTCTTTATTCAAAAAGAAATACTCCTTTTTGCCCGAAACTTTATTTTATCAACTCCACAACAATCCAAGTGAAGAACTATTTACAAATGAAGTCAATAAACTAAGGTCTATCAAAGGGTTTGAAACAGAGGAGAATACTAACTTATTTATACCAGCCGATGATAAAAATAACGTTTTGGAGGTGTTTAGTAAATGGACGAGACAATTCATAGGGAAACAAACTTATGAGCAGCAAAAAAGTGAATTACAACAACAAGTTGAGAAAAAAATTCAAGAAAAAGAAGCTTATTTGCAAATCAATCTAAAAGCATTAGAGTCTCTTAAAATTCAAAGAAATGATGAAGAGATTGGTCACATTATTTTGTCTAATTTGCATCAAATTAATCCAGATTTGTCAAAACAAGTTTTGCTAGATATTTATAACCAAACTACAATAGAGGTGCCGTATGACAATAAGTTAAATGCTGTAGAAAATGCTAATAAATATTTCAGAAAATCGAAGGGAAGGCCTTATTTATTGCAACAATTAAGCAGTAAGATAGACAAAGCCCAACAGCAATTGGATCAGTTGAGGTTAACAAAGGAAAAGTTGCACAATGCTGAAAATTTAAAACAACTAAAACCTTACAAAAAAGAGCAAAATGCAACAGATTCTATTCAAGATTTGCCTTATAAACTCTTTACAATCGATGATTATTCCATATTAGTTGGTAAACATGCTGAGAGCAATGAAAAGTTATTAAACTATTACAGTGATAAGAATGACATTTGGCTCCATGCCAAGGATGTAAGCGGTAGTCATGTGATAATAAAGGTTAAGAAGGGTAAAGAATTGCCGCTGAAAGTCATAGAAAAGGGAGCATCTTTAGCGGCTTACTATTCAAAAAACAGGAAACAAAGTTTGGTTACGGTTATGTACACACTTAGAAAATTTGTACGCAAAATTAAAGGTGCAGAAAAGGGACATGTAACGGTCAGTAACGAAAAAACTTTACTAGTAAAGCCAGACAAACAATAGCTTATTTTTTTAGTCCATCAAGAATGGCTTTTTTTGCCTTTTTGGCGGCTTCTTGTTTGGCTTTTTCTAACTCAGCTTTAGCTTTTTCTTCAGCTAATTGTTTTTCCAAACGAATTTTTTCTTCCAATTTTTTCTTTTCCAAATTCGCTCTATCAACCGCTTGTTGCTTTAGGTTCATCAAAGAATCATTGACTCTTTGTTTTTGAATTTCAGCTCTTCGTTTTGCTTCGTCTTCCAATGCTTTTTTACGTTGTTCGACCTCATCCTTAAGTTGAGATTTTACATCATCTACAAATTTCTTTTTGGTTTCTGCCAAACTTACTTTAAAAATTGGTTTAGAAAAGAATCCAGATATTAGTACATCAACATTGACAATATCAATCAGTTCTAAATTCACGCCTTTGGAACGTGTTTGTGACGTTAGTGAGTTAAGTACAGTATTGGCTTCTCCAAAATCTTTCCTAGGGATACTCAATTTAGCAATGTATTGAATGCTCTGGTCTAAAGCCGAAAAACCACTTATCTTAGCATTTGCACCCGGCCATAATGCCATTTTTAAACTGTCTAATAACACCTTGCCATTGTCAATTTTCAATTTAAAATTGAGGTCTTTTAGACTTAAGTTGTTTAATTTGGTAATTTTTAACTCACTTGCCAATTGGTTTAGTAGCGGCATGTTTTTTAAAGAAGCGCCAGAAATTCCTATTTGTAGTTCACCAGTTACGGTTGGGTAATTGACACTCAAGTCTTTATTGAAATTATTTTGCAGTTTGATTTGCGAATTAAAAAGACCCTGAGTGTATTGAGCAACAGGGGCTAATTTTTTAACAATATCGAAATATTGGTAGGTTTTAATAATGTCAAGAGAGTTTACATTAAAGTTGATATTACTAAATGGAAACTGAGGTTGGTGCGAATCGTAAACACCATTTAATGTCATTGAACCACCCAATATTTGAACGGCTAATTGATTAAATATTAATTGTTTTTCTTTGATTATCACATCCCCATTTAATTGTGTTAAAATAAGGTTGTCGTATACCAATTTATTGATTTGTGATTTAAGAGTAAAGTCTAAATTTTCGGGAACATCAAATGCTTCTAAAGATACAGTATCATTAACGGTTGGTTCTTTCACTACTTCATCATCTGTTAGAAATTCGTTGGCATTAATGTAGTTGGATTGTAAGTTGAATTTACCAGTTAGTAATTCATCTTTTGTGAAATATGAGAACAAATTATCTAAATAACCAACAACAGCAAAGTCGCTCATTCCAACCGTTCCATTCAAGTATTTAATGTCAACTTTTTGAGGAGAGAAACTCATTAATGTTTCTAATTTAGTGCCTTGTTTCAGCATTTCGGGATCTTTGAATTGGAAATTTTGAGCCATTAAGTTCCCGCTTGCTTTGAATTTATTGTAATTTGAATTTTCAATGTCTTTGGTATATCCGTCAAATTGTAAATCACTGGTAATTTTACCCGTTATCAATGTTGAATTGTCCAAAGGTATAAAACTCCTAAACTCATCCAGTTTTAAGGCGCCTTTTACAAAACCTTTGATATATGGATTAGTTTCAAAATTTTTGGCAAATAATTGAGCATTAAAAGGTTCTCCTGCCATTATCATGTCAAATCTTTTAAGGTCAACAACTGTAGCATCTGAACCTCCTGTTGAGTTGTCGATATTTAAATTTACAAAGACATTGTTGAGTGATTTGGGTAAATCGGGGTATTTGAATTGACCATTGTCAATGTCTATTTTTAAACCAAAGCCAGGCATTTGAGTATCTGTCATTTTACCTTTAAAATAACCGCTTAAACCTAATTTTCCATTGGCTTTTAGGTCTTTAAAGTTTGATGAATAAACGCCAGGTATTAGAGACAGGAAGGTTTTAAAGTCTGATTTTTTGGTGTTAAAAACCATGTCGAAATCCATGTCATTTTCATTCATATCCACATAACCTTCACCTCCAATGTTTAAATCATTAAGTAAAATATCATTGTCGGAAAACGTGAATTTCATGTTTTTCATGTCCATGTTTAAATTTGCTTTAATGGCAGATTTAATGTTGTATAAATAACTAATACCACCATAATTCATGGTCAGTTTTTCAACTTCAGTAATGGTTTCTAACAAAAAATTATCTTGATTGAAATCACCTTTTAAGTCGTGGTTAAATTGGTAAAGTGAAGTAGAAAAACCCAATGATTCATCATTGTATTTGAGGATACCGTTTTCAATGCTTAGCTTTTTAAGTTTAATATCAAACATTGAACTCGTGTCACTGTCGGTTGAAGTGGTATCTGGAATTGTAATATCCCAATTGCTTTGTCCATTTTTAAGCACCAAAAGCTGAATAAAAGGTTGAGTAAGTGCTATTTTGTTGATTTTTATACTCGAGCCTTTGAAAAAGGACATCAAGTCAAGTTGTGCATTTATTTTTGGAAGATAAACCAAAGTGTCACCCTTAAATGAATCTTTTCCTACGATACTTACTCTCTCTAAAGTTAGGGACACATTTGGAAAGTTTTTGATTAAAGAGAGTCCAATGGCATTTTCATCAAAGTTAAATTCAGCATTTAATGATTTATTGGCTTCTTTTTTAATGCCTTCAATTATTTTACCCTTAAATAAGAAAGGGGTAGCAATTAAAGCAAACAGAATAACAATCAGAGTTATACCTGTAATTTTAAGTATTTTTTTCATAGAAATTAAGACAACAAAGTCTAGTACAAATTTAGTGCTAAACTAACAACATGACTTACATAATGAAATGAAATTATTATCTTATTTCAATATTGAAGATAACAAAACCTTTGATAAGATCACCATTTCCTTCAGTATCATTGTAGGCAAATTGAATTTTATTTTCTCCATTTACAAACAAGGAAGCATCAACTTCGGCCACACAATAGTCAATTTGGTTTGGTTTGCCATTGCTTTTTATAGGAACTGCTTTATTGGAGTTGTCGTTTATAATGACATAAGCTTCGGAATTACTGTCTATACCTTGTGCTAGTAAATAAAGATTCACTTTGGGAGGTAAAGCGGCACGGTTGATATTGATTCCAAAGGGAGTAGAGGCAGATTGATTTGGATTTTTCCCTAACTCAAAGACAAATGCACTTTGGTAAGATTTTGGTTTGGCCTTATTCCAACTAAACACTTTAACTGCACCATCAGCACAAGCCTCAAAGTGGTATGTAAAATTTTGTTCTACAAATTGTTTGGCTCTAGGATCTGTTAATGCATTGTCAAAATAATAATCAGCCAATAACCAACCACGAGGATTGTTTTGAACCGTTTTGACTAATTGTTCAAAAGTATAAGCGCTTTTTTCTCTTTTGTCTGAAAGGTTAGGGACGTATTTTTTCTGAGCTGCGTCATAGTGCATTTGGCGAAACCAAACTACGGTATCTAATTGCAAATAAAAACTTGGTGCTTGTTGAACGGTTGCCATTACAACATCCCCTTTTTGATACTGTTCTTTGATAAATAAACAGGGTTGTTTCCAATTAACAAAGTGAATTTCAGAAATTTCTTTCGGAACAATATTGCCATGTTTCTCTGTTTTTAACATTTCAGAAATATCTTTTCTTTTGCTAACCCCTAAGCTTAAAAATACAAAAAGAATTAGCATAGCATTTTTGTAAGAAATATTGCTTTCAGAAAACGATTGACTCACAGATTTGGCAGCTACAAATGCAATAAAATAAAGAGTATAAGCTGCACTTATCATAAATACAGGATAAATATAAGTTAGGTATTTGGCATGAACCGGCTCTCTAAATACGTAACTCATAAGCAGGAATGGAACTACAAAAGTAGAGATTAGGAAATAGGATAGTTTTCGGTTTTTGATAAACGAAACAACAAAGCCAATCCAAGCAAAGTATTTCAGACCCTTGAAATCGGTATTAATAACGCCTAAGTACACATCTAAAGATTTAGAAGAATTTTCGCCAGAAAATTGTACCAATACTTCCTTCATATTTGGTAATATTAATGTGGCAATATTAGGAGGTAAGAAAAGCTCTATAATTGGACGCATTATTTGATTCCCAAACGGAGTAAGCAGCAAAATAATAGCGGTGATATTGAGTACAAACAACAGGTTGTAAGCATTAAATTGCCATGGTTTACTTGTTTTTGTTACCCAAGAATCTATAGCTGCCAAGGTGCCATACATACCCGCAGAAAAAATAAACAAGAAACATATTAATTGACTCATCATAGAAAGTGCGAGTGCCAATATTAGCCAAGGAATATACTTTGGGTTAATCCCAAATTTCGACAATGCATTTTCTGTTTTCGATTTGGATTCTAATAGCAACCAAAATACCAATAAAAGCGGCATATAGAATGTAGCTACCATACCATAAGGGCGGTCAACTCTACTCCAAAAAATAAGATACAGTGAGACAGTACAGAACAATGCAGCCATTAAACCAACTCTGAAATTGGCGATTTTTTGACCTAATACATACACAGTCGGAATTAGGGCAGCACCTAAAAGAGCAACAGGGAAACGCATTGCAAATTCAGTTTTCCCTAGTATAAAACTAAAAAAGGTATTGAACCAAGTAAGCAAAATACCATTGTTTTCACCATGCTTGAATTTACCATTGATAGCGGCAATAGCATGCATGTATTCGTCGACCCAAAGGGATAAAAACCCTATGCGGTATAAACGTAAGAATAGGGCAAATACTGCCAAAACTATCGCAATTTTGAGTGCGTTTTTTTCAATAAAAGAAACAGTCGTTTTAGTTTTAACGTTTGTGTTATTTTTAACAACAGGTTTTTTAGGAGCTGTTTGTTTATTCATGATTAATTAACAAAAAATCTTTTAACAATTAGAATGAGTGTTTTTTTGATAGTTCTACCGACATTCATTTTACTCATACCACCTTTTTGGTCGTATCTTAATATGAGTGGGGTTTCACCGAACAATAGTTTTCTTTTTCTTAGTTTTAGTAATATGTCGACCAAAGCTTGAAAACCATCTTGGTCGAAAAACCTGTCGCCATATTCATCCATTGCACTTTTAAGTACATCGGCACGAATAGCTCTGTAGCCGCATGTGTAATCTTTAACCCCTTTGATTGGGTAGGTTATTCTAAAGATAATAGAAGCTAAAATACTTAATAATTTTCTATACCAAACCAAACCAATAACTCTTGCACCCGGTTGAAATCTTGAGGCAATAACAACATCATGTCCCTCTATAATCATTCTCATGAGTCTTAAAATAAGTCCAGGATTATGAGTAGCATCAGCATCCATAGTAATGATGATATCATTTTTATTGGAGTCATTGACAGCCCTGTATAATCCATCTCTAATAGTGGCTCCTAATCCTTGATTAACCTCGTGAACAATAAGTTCAATTGGCATAGTTTCAGACATTTTTTTAACTATTTCTTCGGTTTTATCTCTACTGCCGTCATTTACTACAAATACCTTATAGTCTGTTTTGCTGTCATTTTCCAATGCAAATTGTATCTGCGAAAGGAGGTCACCTATGTTTTCTTCTTCATTGTATGCGGGTAATACAACTAATATTCTTCTTGAAATATTGAATGTCATTTATTCGAAATAGTTTTTTAAAGATTTAACTTTATCGTAGTTTTCTTTGTACCATTTAATGGTTTTTTGCAACCCTTCTTCGATATTTACTTTCGGTTGATAGCCCAATTCTGAAGCAGATTTGGAAGTATCGGACACTCTGTCTTTTACTTTGTCCCATGCTCTAGCGGGTTTAAAAATAATATTAGACAAAGAACCTGTAGCTTCTTTTATTATTTCTGACATTTTTAGGATTTCAGTTTTTGTTCCTGTACCACCATTAAAAATTTCACCGTCTTTGTTTGGTCCAAGTGCCGCAGAAATCATTAAATCAATAAGGTCATCAACATAGGTAAAATCTCTGGTTTCTTTTCCAGTTCCTGTAATGATTAAGTCCTCATTGTTCAGTGCTTTTTCAATAAAATTTGGAATTACATTTCGGTATTTTCCAGCCAATTCATAAGGACCATAGGTATTAAAAATACGAATAGAAACGGTAGGAACATGGAACAAGTGAGCGTAGTATTGGGTGTACAGTTCGGCCGTATATTTATTGATAGAGTATGGGGTTTCCGAAGGATAAATAAAAGTATTTTCATCCATTTGTTCGGCAGTGCCATAAACACAACTGCTACTGGCATAAACAAATTTTTGCAAACTTTTGTGAGATTTTAGTATTTCCAATAAACCAACAGTTCCTACAATGTTTGTTTGAATGTCACTGAATGGGTGGTCGACAGAGTTTTGATTTGCAAAATGGGCTGCCAAATGAAAAACATAATCAAACTCATGTTGATTAATAACAAAGTTTAGTTTATCCATTTTATCAATGTCCATTCCCACAAAAACAATGCGTGGGTCATTAGGTAAAAACACAGACATACCCGAGGATTGATTGTCCATAATGAGTATTTTTGATACATTTTCGGACAAGAGTTTTCGGACCAAATTGTTGCCAATAAAACCGGCCCCTCCGGTTACAAGTACTCTTGCGTTTTTAAGCGTTGCTTTTTCCATACCTAAATTGGTTTCGAATCTAATTTAAAACCTTAGGTTTTACAAATTTATTTAACCTTCCGCAAGGATGTGTTGTTTTAATTCATCAATTTGCTTGTAGATACTTTTGAAGAACTGATTTCTTTGTTTTTCTGAGACTCCACTTACCAAGGTCGATTTAGCCAAAATGTTGTTCAACCATTGTTCATTTTGTTGATTGAAATTAGCATTGGTGGTTTGCATAAAATTAAATGAACTGTAACTGATAAATGAGGCCGATACTTGTTTGGATTTTGCCAAAATACAATTGGTGCCAATCATTACATCACTTAAATAAAACTGCAATTTTGTGGAAGTCATGCTATCATTTTGATTGAATTTATAACCCATGTCACAGTTTTTTTGGATTAATTGAATCATGGATTCTAATTGGGAAATGATTTCCAAAACGCTTTCTGTTTTATCAAAAAAGCCAGCGTCATAATAATATTTAATTTGTTTGATGGTGCTAATAACCGTTTCATTGGTCCAAACCTCTGTTGAATCTATGGTTTGATAGGTTAAAAATATCTTTTTAGCGGTATTAATGATTTCCTCTGGCAAGTCAATCTTTTCGTAATGTTTATATTGGAATTCAGAGACATTCATCAAGGATTTCAACCAATATTTGATTTTAAAATCCATTAATTGTGGAAACCCAAAGTGATAAAAAACGGGAATATCTTCAGCTGCAAAGGTAATATGGACATCTTCCATGGAAGCCAATCTTTCAAGATTGGTAAGCATATTATTGAGGTAAGAAAGATAAGATTCGGTGTCGCTATTGAGGTGATTTACAGTGAATGATACCACATTGTTCAATTCTGTATTCAACGATTCAAACGGAATTTTAAAATATTCAACTATTTTGGATGTTTCATTCAATGTATAATCTGTTTCATTTCTAAGCCTGCGGTAAGCGCTGTCCAAACTGATGTCTAAAAGTTCGCTTAGTTCCCTTGCCAAAGAAATATTAGCAGGAATGTGATTTTCAAGAATTTGATTAAATGTTTCTTGGAAATGTTTTGCACTTTTTACTTTTACACTCATATTGTTTATTGTTTATTGCAAATTTATTGTATTTCATAATTATAATTAATTTTTTTTAACATTTTTAATAATTTAAAGCATTGTTAATGAAGTATTGAATGATTCACTATTTATAAAAAATTTAAATGGGGAATTACTAAGCGTGATTTTACATGTAAATAAGGATTGGGATAGCTGTGGTTTTTATATTCCTCAAGTTTTGTTATTTTTGTAAAGATGTTAAAAAAGAACAAGATTGTTTTAATAGCTATTTTTTCGTTGTTATTGTTTGCCTTTAAAGCAGCGGATGATTATTTTGAAATTAGTAAACAAATGGAAATCTTTGGTTCCGTTTATAAAACCGTAAACCGCGATTATGTAGATGATGTAAAACCAGGAGATTTAATGAAAGTTGGTATTGATGCTATGTTAGCCTCTCTTGACCCATACACCAATTTTTACACAGAAAGTCAGGCAGAAGACGCCATGATGATGCGAAGTGGAGAGTACGGTGGTTTGGGTAGTCAAAGTGTAAAAAGGGGAGATTACACATACATTACCAATGTTTACAAAGGTTTTGCAGCCGATAAAGCGGCGTTAAAAATAGGAGATAAATTATTGGAAATTAATGGAAAAAGTTTCATTGGTAAATCGTCAGAAGAAGTTGGGAATGCCCTAAGAGGCGCTCCAAATACCAAAGTAACTTTGTTGGTTGAAAGGAATGGAGAAAAAAAACTATTAGAGATTTTCAGAGAAGAAATTAAGGTTAAAAATGTCACTTATTTTGGATTGGTTAATCCCGAAATAGGTTATATCCGTCTCGACCACTTTACAATGGGTGCAGGTGCTGAGGTAAAAGAAGCATTGTTGAGTTTAAAGAGTAAAGGGATTAGTAAAGTCATACTTGATTTGAGAGACAATGGAGGAGGTTTGTTACACGAAGCGGTCAACATTGTAAATGTATTTATTGGTGGAGGTGAGTTGGTGGTTTATTCAAAGGGACGTTCAGCTGATGCAAGTAAAAATTATAAAACCCTCGATCCTGCTACAGATGCCACTATTCCTTTGGTGGTGCTGGTGAATAATCGTTCTGCTTCGGCAAGCGAAATAGTATGTGGTGCTATACAGGATTTCGATAGGGGAGTTGTAATAGGAGAAAATACTTTTGGTAAAGGATTGGTTCAAAATGTAAGACCCTTAGTGTACCGAACTCAAATGAAAGTAACTATTGCTAAATATTATATTCCGTCAGGGAGATGTATTCAAGAATTGGATTATAGCAATAAGTCCAAAGATGGCAAAGCGCAAGTAATGCCCGACAGTTTGAAAAAGAAGTTTAAAACAAAAAATGGTCGTGAAGTATTAGAAGGAGGAGGTGTGCAACCTGATATAGAAATCAAAAAAGAAGATAAACCCGAAATTGTAGGCTTACTTGAAAAAAGTTATTTGATGTTTGATTATGCTACTAAGTTTGCTTCAAGCAAAGAGTCTATTCCTTCTGCTAGTCAGTTTGTGCTTACCCCTCAAATGTTCGATGAGTTTGTTCAATTTGTAAAAATGCAAAAGGATATTCAGTCGAGCGAAACGGAGAAACAGTTAGAACAATTGAAAGTAAAATTAAAAGCTAAACCCAATATAGAGTCCATTCAATCATCAATAACAGCGATAGAAAAGTTTTTGTACGACTATAAACTACAAGAAATACAAAAGCATCAAACTAGCATCAGTCAATTGTTAGCCGAAGAGATTGTTAGGCGTTATGAATATCAAGAAGGTGGTTTTATTCAATCCTTTAAACACGATCAATACATCTTAAAATCGCTTGAAATATTCAATAACTCAATGCAATATCAGCAAATCTTAAATAAGAAATAATGGATTATTTGTCGTTGCTATTCTTATTAGGGGCGGGTGTTTTCGGCGGAATATTATCAGGCTTGTTGGGGGTAGGTGGTGGATTGGTTTTTATTCCTATAATACAATACATTATTCAAGACAAAGTAGCTCCCGGAGATATTGTTTCATATACGATTGGCAATAGTTTGATGATTATTTTTATAGTTGGCTTGTCGGGGTTTTTAAAACAAAGGCAATTGAAAAATACAAACACAAAAGCCACTATTTATACAGGAATTGCCGCAGTTTGCTCTTCTTTACTTGTAACAGCATTGCTTAATATTTTTGAAATTAACGATTTGTCTATATTTAAGTCATTTTTCACATTGGTTTTAATAGTGACAATCATTAGGGTGCTTATTGGGCAATTTTCTAAAAATAAAGATTCAGAAGTTTTAAATTTACCACCCTATAAAAAATTCATCCCTGCGGGACTTTTTGCAGGAATAATTACATCATTAACAGGTTTAGGTGGAGGGGTAATAATGGTACCTTATTTTAACAAAATATTAAAACTACCCGTTCGTTTTTCTACCGGTTTGTCATTGTCTGTTATTCCTATCATTGCTTTACCACTCATCATTTATTACATGGTTCAAAAGCCAGTTTTGTTGGTTTTTCCTACCTTTCAAACTGGTTTTATGATGTGGGCAGCCATTATTCCATTGGGTTTGTCGGCGGCAATATCAGCAAGATGGGGTATTATTCTGGCTCAAAAAATGCGACCTTCAATTATTTTGTTTCTGTTTTTGGCTTTTTCACTGTTTACCCTTTTTAGAGTACTTTTTTTTAAGTAATTATTACTTTCAATGTAATGTTGAAATTCTTATTTGATAAGGAAATTAACGCCTTCAAGTTTATCGATTATTGTTTGTTGATTTTGAAGGTTTGGATATTGTATTGGTCAATGATTCTAATTAAATAAGCACCCTTAATTAAGTCGTTTAGTTTTAAGGTTAATAATAGCTCATTATGGTATTGGTGATACACAATTTTGCCATCATAGCTCATTATTTCTACCAAGTACGATTTTCGGAATGGTTCAAACCGATTAAATTGTAGTTGCAGTAAGTCATGGAATGGAATTGGGTAAACGGTAACTTGTTTTCCCTGTTTATTTGAACTGCATTCTCCAAGCTTTGTCTCTGTCAAATCGCCAATTTCTATTCCCCTTATTTGATAGTCGGAAAAAGTGTTATTGATATTAAATGCATAATTAGAAGCCCCCATTGTTTTTATACTTTCTATGTAAACCCAATCGTTGTTGAATAAGCCATACAGCGAAAGTTGATGGTATTTATTGAC
Organism: Chitinophaga pinensis; assembly: GCA_945871905.1. Classification (GTDB taxonomy): domain Bacteria; phylum Bacteroidota; class Bacteroidia; order NS11-12g; family UBA955; genus JABMMZ01. The sequence goes on along the minus strand of CAMBXL010000002.1, from coordinate 240,079 downwards.
ATATTCTTCCATTAAATGAATAGTTACTGAATTGTTGGAACATTTTACATCAACTTCATCCAAACTCAATGAAGTGCATGTTACATTGTGAATGGTTGTATCTAAAACAAAACAATTATTACTAGGGTTGGTAATAGTTAAAACCATTGCATAAGTGCCAATATTGGGGTAAATAACTAAACCTGGATTAATAAGTCCACTTCCAACACTATCATTAGGATTTCCGCCTTCAAAATTCCAAGTATAGATATAACTTGAAGGGTTTAGGTTTGTACAACTCCACAATAAAGAGTCGTTGCAAAAATTATAGCTTAGATTAATACTTTCCTGAACAGGTAAAGACAAAGCACTAATGTTTAAAGTGTCTTTAACAATACAACCTGAAAGTGTGTCTTTTATTGTTAGGTATTTATATTCGTTGCCAGTTATAGTAGTTGTAAGAGTTGGAGTTCTAACATTATTAGGCATCCATAAGTAGCTTGTGTAACTATTATTTTGTGATGGTAAATAGCCTAGCGTTACTGTGGTATTTAAGCAATACGACGTATCAGAACCTACATTGGAAAGCGGGATGGAATAACTTATGGTATCAAATAGGCCTTGACTTAAGTTGAAATATGTGCCACTGTTGTTTACTTGAAGTTTAATACCACGAACCATATATACATTGTTCCCTGTCAAAGGAAAACTATCGGTAAAGGTTTGATTTGCAGTTGTGCCAATTTCTACAAAGGTGCTGTCTATGTGATTTGCTCTAAATATAAGATATTGGTTTACCGCTGTGTCGGTGGGTTCTGTCCAAGACAATTTAAACCTTTGATTACAACTGTCTTGTTTCACAACAAAATCAGAGATTGGTTCCACAACATTCAAACGGGTTGTTGGGTCACCCATAAGAGCGGGATGTATTTGTAGGTAGCTAAAAGCTGTAGTTGGGTAAAGCAAATAGTTAGCAGTAGCATCATAATTATACTGAGTTCTCATGGTGCTATACCCAATGGTTTCACCCAAACCCATGTGATGAAAAAACCAATGTGGTCTGCCCACCCAAAAGGAATTTAATGCATGGCCTTTGGCCGCCAATGGAGCTCTCAGAAGATTATTGGTATTGTCCCAATCGCCAAAATAACTGCCAAATAGACCTGTAAATACTGTTTTTAATTCTTGGGTTGAGGACGCCATCTGAGACGTATTTGATACACCCGAAGCACTGGAATATCCACCTGCACCAAAACCATAACTCCATTGGTAAGATTTTGTATTCAAAGTGCTTAAATAGTCGAGATTAAAACAAGAGTCTTTGTTGATTAATGTCGCAGTATTTCTGTAGGCATTACCAGCAAAATGTTCGTCAATATTGGGATAAGGGTAATTTAAAAGACCAAAATTGTCATCTATTAAGCATCTTGGTACAGTGGTGAAATTCAAATGCTTGTAATCGTGGTTTTTCTTAAAGTAGCGTCTCAATAGTTCTCTTTCTGTTTCTGTGAATGATGTAAAATTGGATAAATCTATTCGTCCTACCCCTAGTTCAATTAATGTAGGCAAGGATGTTTGGTCAAATTTTCCATCAGATGGGTTGTTGTTATTCGCCGCTCTAGCACCTGCGTTATTGGTTACCGTATTGTCGGTCCAACTGGAACTGTTTACATCACCATAGTAAACATCGGCAGGCCAAGCCCCTTCATGACTGGGGGCAGAAAAAGTGGTGTGTCCATCGGGAGGATATAGACCCGATGAAGAAAAGTTTCCAGAGTATGGAACTGCAACATCACCAATTAAACAAACGCTTTTTACCTGAATAGGATTTGCGTTGTATTCGCTTACAATGAATGATTTAATTGTTGATACACTGGTGCTAGGAGACACCCACAACACTATGGTAAACCAACCATCGCCTGTCAAATCATTTCTGAAAGTCCTTAAATCATTGGCCAAAAAAACGCGATGTGTACTGTCGATTATTAATAACAGAGTGCCCCGTTGTTTGATAGGTAAAACTCTGTGGCCAGCATAAATATAACCCTGAACTGAATAGCCATCTCTGCCTGTATCTTTTTCAAAACGGTATTCAAAATGACTACCGGTTGTAATGGTGTCGCTAAAGATGGTGTCATTCATATTCAGGGTGCGGTATGCACTTCCCCAAGTGTAGGCGGTTTTTGATTTTCTGTAAACCCTTTGTGCCCGAGCGGTAGGAGGGGGATTTTTCCAACGAAAATCCAAAATTGATGTTGATGAATTTCGAACCCTTGAAACACAATAAACTTCTAAGTTATAGTCTCTTATACTTATACTTTGTGAATCAGCATTTGTTAATACTAATTGTAAAAAACAAATCAGTAGGATTTTTTTCAAGAAGTAGATATTATAGTTAGGCAAATTTAATCGTTTTCCTATTACTTGTTGCTACAATTAAATCAATCTTATTAGAAGTTGTATTGTTTTAAGTACAAAAAGAACTATATTGAATTTAGATTAATTATATAACTTACATTTCTGTATGTTTTAAATGAAAAAATTAATGATTTTAAATTTAAATAGCATATGAGTTTACAAAATTTAGATAAAATAATGAAAAACACTTATTCACTCTTAATTAATTTAAAAGTTTGAAATTTTTTTCCATCACTTAATTTGATAAAGTATAACCCTAATGGTATAGAATTTATCTTTATTGTATTTGTCTCATTTGTTAATATTTGTGAAATATATAATTTGCCTTTAGTGTCATATATGTCAAGTTTAGTATCGAGTATGTAGTTAGACGGGAAACTAATTATCAAATCTTGACTTCCAATTGGATTAGGAAATAATTTAATTGTTGAAAGTTCTGATGATATAACATCTGTAGTTGTGTTTTTCCATTCAAATGCACCGATATCAAAGCTATTTTCATTTTTTAATTGATTTCCCCAATAATCATTTTTACCAGCATTAATGCCAAATAATGTTTGTAAATCCAAACCAGTATTTCTACAAGGTGACATTTGAGAAAAATGGAAAGCATCCAATGAATCTGTTGGTTTTGGGAAAATAGTCAATGGACTTCTATTTGTATTGATTAAAAGAGGGTCTGTATTTAAACCTGTATTTTTACTTCCGTTTTTTTCGCAGTAAATCCCAGCATTTCTAAAATCATTTAATGAATTATACTTATTGCCGTATGTAATTGTAAAAGATTCTCCATCTGTATAATATAAGTTTCCAATAAACTTTGGTGTTTGATTTACGAATGTATTTGGTACAGTAACCAAAGGCAATCCACCTTTGGTATAGAAAATATTATTATAACATTCTACTTCTGACATATTGGTTCCATAATCTGTCATTTGAAAAGCACCAAAATTACTATATTTGTTATTTGGTGAGGGGCTAACATAAATAGTATTGTTATAAAGTTTTAATCCATTCCATATTGTATTTGGTGCAGTAAATAAAGTAACAGCGGAATTATTTGTTTTAGCATCGTTTACACTAATACAATATCTAACAATGTTATTTCCCCAAGGTCTTGCTCCAGCAAAATTTCCTAATAAATAGCCTGCTCCATCATTGTCATGAGAATAGCAATACTGAATAATGGAATTTGTTACACCTCCATCTAAATCAAATCCTAATCCATCACAACCAGTTGAAGTGCCAGATGAATTATGGTGGCTTTCGCAGTATTGTATTGTAATAGCGTTAGCGGCCCAAACCCATATTCCTCCCGGACCACCACAAGCAGTATTGGCAGTTCCTGTGTTATATGCCACACATCGTTCTATAACACAAGAGTCTATTTGAGAAAGAACAATTCCACTGCCCTTGTGAGTTGCAGAAGCATAGCCAGTTATATTATAAACTTCTGTATTTTTTATAGTGAATTTTTTATGATGATAAAAATTAGTGGATTGTACATCGTATCCAAAGGCTACAATGCCATTTTCACGACAATCAAATACTTTACATTGGTCAATAATTACATCTTTATAACCTGCTTTAACATTCACATCCCAATTGGAATAAAATCTGATTCCACAATAGCCAAATCCACTTACCTCACAATTTTTGATTTGAATGTTACTTAAATAACCATTTTGATTAGTTGTAAAAAATAACATGCCATCAATATCTTTTTGGGTTCCATTTCCTGGTCCAACAAATTTAAGATTGCTGATTTGGAATCCCTGTGTATTAGTGGCTTTGAATCCACATTTTGAAGTTAGTGTTGTTTTTATTGTAGCTTGTCCAGACCCATAAGTTGTTAAAATAATAGGCTTTGAAGATGAATTGCCATCATTGTTATCAAATTCAATATTACCTGTAAAAGTTTTGCCACCTTCAAAAAGAATGGTATCTCCAGGATTAAAATTTTTCAAATTAATTTTATCCAAATTATTCCATGCAGTTGCAATACTTAATCCATCGGTATTATTTCCAGTATTATTTACATAATATTTTTTAGGTTTTTTATCTATAATACTTCCATCATTAAACAATTCAGTTAATCCTTGAGCATACCACCTTGCTAGGTAATCATTGGGGTGTAGTGAGTTAGAAAGACAGTGTGTTGCTCCCTTTCTTTTATAAATGGTATCACTTAATGTGGTCATGTCAAATACTGCAATTCCATTGGATTCTAAACTTTTTAATTGTGATAAGAAACCATACATTAGAACATCGCCATTTGATGGAGCTCCTTGTGAATTAACATCAGGCAGCATATTGCCTATTAAAATAAATTCAGTATTAGGATTGGCATTTTTTATTTTATTAATGCAAGATTGCATACTAGTTTTAAATGCTGAATTGGTGGTTGTACCCCAAATGTCATTCATTCCCATATCTAACAAAACTAAATCTGGCAAATTAGGCACAACCATACTTTCACAATATTGGTCAATCCAAGCTACCATTTTACCACCACATGAGCCGTTTATAATAGTAACATCTGAACCAAATTTTGCTTCCAGTGAATTTTCTAATAATTCTACATAACTACGCATGTAAGGTGCAGTAGGGGTAAAGTTTTTATCATCACCAGCAAAACCACTTACATTCAGACCTGCGGTAATACTCATACCATAAGCTTGAATCTTTACAGGTAAACTTGCTTTTAATTTTGCCATAGTTTTAGGTAATTTATCGCCTTTATATCCAATCAGATTTGACCCATTCCAATTGCTTCTATCGGGAATATATGTAACACAAGTCCATGAAGTAGCTTTTGTATTCATTAAACCATTAAGTTGTCCATTTCCTTTTTTCCCTGCTACTATTGAAACAGTAGACGATATTTTTGTATTTAATTGTTTAATAACATTTCCTGCTATTGAATAATCTGTATTTTGCACATAAGATTTGGAAAAATCATAATTGGTCACTGAAATAATTTTTGCAGGTTTAAACATGAGTTTTGCGGTAGTATTTACCCCATTTAAAAGTACTAACTCATTATAAATAGTGTCTGATTTCCAAAATGGCTGTAGATATTGAGGGATATTACAAGTAGGGGCATTTGAAGTGTAATTAGGAAATTCGTAATAACCGCCATTTGTAGGTGTTACAACTACCCAAGCAGTTTTGGCAGGTGTAGCGGACCAACCAGCTTCTGTAGCATCTACAGATAGAAGCAAATTGTCATTGATATCATAAAATTTGCAACTACCGCCTGCATAATATATCATGTTTGGTTTGGCAGATACAGCACCTGCTGGTGGTTGTGCATTTGTTTTTACTGTAAAAAGAAGGAGAATAATTAATAATTGTTTTTTAAATGTATTGCTGTTTATAAAAACAATATTTATGTATACGTTTTTAGATTTCATGTATTTTAAAATGCAAATATATTTAATTCTTTTTATTTTTTAAAATAAAGCTCAAATATATTTAAATTTAAATCCAGTGGTAATGATTTGCATTTTTATTTTAAAAATTATTTATTCAAATTTTTTTAATATTAAATTTAGGAGTCAAAAAGTCCATTTTTTATTCTTTATATTTTTTGTTTAGATTTGTAAGATGAATACTCTTAAAATTACACTAATTGCTATGGTTTCTCTCGGATTTCAATCTCTTTTTGCGCAAGCTACAAGAATTGATATTAAATCGCCCCAAACCCAAACCAATTATCAAAAAGGAGATACCATTTTTATCTCTGCAGAAGTTAGTTCTGAAGCCGCTTTGCATGATGTAAATGTTCTAATTACTTCTGAAAATGACAGTAATATGGTATTTTTTAATAAAAATTACCATACCCACGGTTCTCGTCAAACTATTCAGCTAATTTACATTTTGACTCTTGTCAATAAAACCAATTTGAGATTGATGGTTTCAACCTACGACCATGGAAATGTGCAAACTGCCAAAAAACAAATGATTGTAAGATGTAATTATCCCAACGATAAAGGAAAGTCTGATTCGAACAAACCCTCTAAAAAGGGAAAAGCTAAAAAAAGAAAAAAAACCTAAGAAAGCGAAAGTTGAAAAATAGAAAAGATTGACATTTCTGTTTTGGGAAATAGTTTAACTATTTCGGTTTTTAAGTCTCTTTTACAACCCACATTCCATTGAGATTTGTACTTATAATATTGATATTTGCTTTCACCCAAAGCGCACTCGCAACTCATATTGTGGGCAGTGAAATGAATTATACATATCTCGGTAACAGGCAGTTTAGAATAGTTTTGAAATTGTATGTGGATTGTGTGTTTGGCCAAGCGGGCGCCATTAGAGACGATGAATATGCAAGAATTGGTGTTTTTTCTAAAGACAACGACAGTTTAATGAATGGTTTAAGTTTTATGATAAAACGAAAACCACCTGTTAGGGTTTCCAAAACCAATTATAATTGTATAGCCATTCCACCAAATGCCTGTATTGATGCTTATAATTACGATACCGTTATTACCTTGCCCCAACATAAAGGGGGTTATGTGTTGTCTTTTCAACGATGTTGTAGAAATAATACCATCAAAAACATCATTTCACCCCAATCTACCGGTGAAAATATTTGGACAATAATCAATGATTTTGACTCAATTGGGAACAACAGCAGCCCTTATTTTAAACAATTACCTCCTAATTTTCTGTGTACGAATGCCCCTTTAATTTTCGACCATTCTGCTATCGATGCCGATGGTGATAGTTTGATTTATGAGTTTTTTCATCCTTATACTGGTGGAACTCAATTTAATCCAAGACCAAATGTTGTTGATTATGAATCGCCCCCCTTTAGTCAAATTGTCTATGAATCAGGATATGGTTTTATAGATGCAATTAATTCCCAACCCAAAGCTACTATCAATGCTAAAACAGGTGTACTTAAAATTACCCCAACCTTAAATGGTCAGTTTGTAGTAGGAATAGTGGTAAAGGAATACCGAAATGGACGCTTAATAGGGTTTACTTTTCGCGACTTTCAATTCAATGTTCAAGAATGTGTTTTTGAAACAACGTCTGCATTTACCTCGCCCGATATTAATTGTGATAAGCAAGTTGTGTTTAATAATAACAGTCAAAATGCGACTCGATTTTTTTGGAACTTTGGAGACACTTCTACCACCGCAGATACTTCGAGCGACAAAGTGGGGCGCTATACTTACCCTATTATAGGCGACTATAACGTAACTTTAATTGCGACTAACGGAAATTGTGTTGATACCATTATCAAAACAATCACCATTTTTGATAAAATAGATTTTAAATTACCCAATGATACCTTTTTATGTCAAGGGGCAAATTACCTTATTAAACCCAATCAATTTTATGACAAAACACAATACAATTGGTCAAATGGTTCAACAGATTCTGTGATAATAGCGAGTCAAAAAGGTTTGTATTGGCTCAAAATGCAAAGAATAAATTGTGTTTTTACAGACAGCATTTATATTGATTTGGACAGCCTCCAAGTCCGATTGGTTTTGGATAGTTTACTTTGTAATTTAAGTAGTTTCGATTACACTGGAAGTGTTCATGCTAAAGGTGCTTTTAAAACACTTAATTGGATGTCTACACCACAACAGTTTCTCCCCAATTCTACCGATACCATTGTTAGGGTAAAGCAAGTAGGAACGTTAACAGTTACGGGTGTTAAAACCAATGATTGTAGTTACAGTGAATTGATAGAAATTCCAGATTTCAAAAAAAGTAATACCATTAAAATTCCGAATGTATTTACACCTAATGGCGATTTAATAAACGATTATTTCCCCGAACAAAATGCCAAGTATTTGTATGATTTAAAAGTATATAACCGTTGGGGTTTGTTGATGTTTGAGTCGAGCAATAAGCCTTGGGATGGCGGTTTGGCTTATGATGGGGTCTATTATTACTTTATAACGATAAAGGATTGTGAATTACAAGAACAAATTCATGGTGTAATCCATTTGATAGGAGACTAACTTTATTTACTTCTCATTGCCTCTACAGGTTGAAGTTGCCCAGCTTTGTAGGCAGGAATAAATCCCGAAAGTAAACCGATAACGGTTGAAAAAGCAAGCCCAATTAATACATTTTCTTTGGTTACTAATAATCTAAAGTTGGATTCAAACTGACTTTCTATAATGACATTTAATAACATAGAAAATCCAAATGTAATTAATAATCCAATGATACCACCCATGACACTCAATAACACGGATTCTGTAAGAAACTGAATGATAATAAATTCATTTTTGGCGCCTAAAGCTTTTTGAATTCCTATTATGGCTGTTCTTTCTTTAACCGAAACAAACATAATATTAGCCACTCCAAAACCACCAACGAGTAGCGAGAACAATCCAATAACTAATCCAAATTTATTAACACTTTTAAAGAAATCACCAATGGTTTCGGTCAAAAAAGAAATTCTGTTTAGTGAAAAATTATCGTCTTGCGAAGGCTTTAATTTTCGGATGGTTCGCATCGTTCCTCTTATTTCCTCATTCACAGCTATTTCATTCACATTCTCTTTCACTTTGATAATCAGCTTTCCGCCTCCTTTTTTACCAGTTGCGTATTCTAAAAAACGAATAGGAACAACCATTTTGTCATCAAAATCTATATTGATTAAATTATCGCCTTGAAACTTAAAAACACCAATAACTTTGATAGGTTTGCCAAAAGCGGTAATGGTTTTTCCAATGATATCTTCATCAGTGGCTAATCCCTTGGCAACATTTGCTCCAATAACAGCAACTGATAATCCATTTTGGTCTTCATAGGGGTTAAAAAACCGCCCTTTTTCGAGTTCTATTTCTTCTATTTTTACAAAATCATAAGTGTAACCATCCACGGTTACATCCTCAACCTCATTGTTATCGTGTTTAATCGTCGACCTAGAGGAGTAAGAATAAGAAAGCGCCTCGAAAAAATGATTAACCGGATATTGTTTTAGTGTTTTTAATTCCTCTAAATTAGAGTCAGGACGCTTTAAATATTCCCACCAAGGATAATCGCTGCCACCGCCACTCCATTCCCATTTGTCTATATAAATAACATTTTTACCCAAGGACTGAACACTGTTTTTGATGTTTGCCTCTAATGAATCAACAAGAGTAAAAACTAAAATAACTAAGAAAATACCAATGGTTATGCCAATTACAGATAAAAATGAACGCAGTTTGTTACTCAACAGTGATTGAACTGCAAACTTTGCACTTTCATTAACAAGTCGGTAGTATAAGGTCCATTTGTTCAAAGTAGGGCAATTTTAAGTGTATTTTAGCAATTATTTAGTTTCATTCGATAGAATCTTTGAATTCACACATCAACGTTTTAATAATTTGAAAACATAAGGTCCTGAATTTTCACTTTTTACAACTACAGTATAAATGCCGTCAGCAATAGATTGCAGGTTTATTTGATGGCTGTTAATATCGGTAATTTCAGATTGATGAATGACCAAAGTGCCCAATGTATTGTAAATAGAAATGCTTGCATTCTGCATTGTAATATTTCCTTTGAATGTAATATAATCTTGACTTGGATTTGGGTAGAAAAATAAATTGTTGGTGTTGTAAAATGCATTAACTCCTGCATATTGAAGAGCTAATAATACAGCCTCATAAGCATTTACTTTACCATGTCCGTAATTGTTATTTGGGGTAGTGCCAGTCCATTGATCTTCTGTGGCCGTTTGTTCTAAAATTTCCATAACTTGATAAGCATTAAGATTGGGATTAGCCTCAAGCATTAAGGCCACTATGCCGGTTGCATGTGGAGCCGCCATTGAGGTTCCACTCGAGGCTACCCAATATTGTGTATCTCCTCGGAATGTAGTTTTTAATAATGTTCGGTCACTCATCCAAGGTGCCATTTGCAAGTTGTTATAAGATGAAGGAACATTAAATCCTGGTGCAACAATGTTGGGTTTTATACGACCATCCACTGTAGGTCCCCTGCTAGAAAAGGAGGCCAAACTGCCTGGGAAAGCATAAGCTGAGTCATTCACTAGCTTGCCTTTGATATTCGTAAAAGAAGAGCGTGCAGCAGAGGCTCCAACAGAAATTACAGCTTTGGAGGTGCCGCCATTTTCGCCTGCGGTGTAGTTGGAATTTCCTTTGATAAAGGTGTTTTCGTAATTCCATTTTCCCCATTTATTCGTGAACGAACCGCTTGTCCAATCTCGCGCCGCACCGCTGTTCCAAGCATGAATTTCTGACGAATCTGAGGTAATATTCACCTTAAAAATATAAAGTCGTCTGTTTGAATTTTCAGCACTTAAGGTAATGTTAGGTTTGTTATTAAGCGGGTAGTTTGCTTGGTTTTGGAAGGAAATCTTAAATAGATTATTTTGATGAGATAAAGTGTAAGAGCGGTTGATTTCATTTGAATACACAAAGGGAGTTTCTCTAACTATTTGTAAATTGGTGTCTAGCACTTGAACCTGAATGCCAAAACGGCTGTTTTTACTTCCCCAAAAATCACAATAAATACTCTCACGACCGCGCCACTGTCGATTGTTTTCGATAGCAAGGGTAGAAACAGTATCCTTGTTGAATTTGTAATTTAAGTGCATTGGATTTTCGCCATCATTGCCATTGGCACCAACAATTATTTTACCATTGCCTACCAATTGTTCTGTGGCAATATCGAACAAACTAGTGCCATCATGAGGGCCAGTATGCATACCCCAACTTAAATTAATGACGGCCGGTTTGCCTACTGAAGCGGCGTAGTCGAAAATATATTTATAAGCATCGATAATGCTTGGATTAGCAATTACATAATCACCCAAAGCACTTCCCCTAAGAGTATCATTGCTATATTTAATACTTACAAAAACTAATTCAGCCTCAGGTGCTACTCCTCTATATTGTCTATTTGGCGTTGAAAAGCCACTACCTGCAGCAATACCCGCAACATGGGTTCCATGACTGCCGTCGAGGTCATTGGCGTTAATTATTGCAGTAGAATCCGTATATAAATTGCCATAGTTGTAACCAACAGGAGGTGTTCCACTTTGCCCTTGATGCCAAAACCGAGAAATTCTTGTTTTTGTTCCGTCTTTATTGAAAAAATTAGGATTGTTGTTTTGGAAACCAACATCTACAATTCCTATAATGACGCCTTTACCCTCAAAGTTTTTTGGCATTCCATTGTTGCTGCCATTGTTAACTTTGTCAACACTTGTAAAAGTTCTTTCTATGTCGTTTAATGGGCGAATATTAACACCAACCAGTGCTTGTTCCATGTATAACACCCCTTTGGTTTCTTGAATTACTTTGCTTAAGTCTTCAGCAAAATCTATCGTTAAAATAGATTGTAAACGGCTGTTGATGTGAATGTCAAGATTCTTAAAACTGCTTTCGTTAAAATGGCTGTCTATCAATATCAAAGCTTGTTTGCGAACAACTGGACTGGTTTGGGCGCTACAAACATTAACGAGCAATAAGGTTATTATAAAAAGTTGAATTTTGAAGATATTAAAAACCATGGTATTCGCCTTTAAGTTTATGTAAGAATGTAGAAGCTAGTAATTTAACTCTTTCAAGAGCAATGGAAGCATTGGGGCCACTAAACATATCATTGGTAGTGGCGGTAAAGTAATTCAACCATATTTCGAAATGAATTTTTTCCAAATTAAGAGGGATATGTTTTTCAAATACATTGGTTTTGTAACCTTCCTTGTCGAGTAATACAAACGACCAAAACGCCACTATTTTCGGCATGTGTTCCTCCAAATTCAAATGAGAAAATTTAGGAGAGGTAATGGGGTCGTTTAATAAGTGTTTATAAAACGCAGTTTGCCATAGGTAAATATCGTTTTCGGTTTCAATGTCTTTGAGCATAGGTTAAAACACAAAAATAATTAATAAGTGCTGAATAATATAGAAAAATATTATTATCATTGCTATGTCTAATGCGTGAGAGTAAATTTGTAGATCAAAACAAAGAGAAATGGCAACAATTCGAACTTGAATTAAAACAAGCTCAAAAAAACCCTAGTAAGTTAAGAGCTCAGCTAATTCAAATTACAGATGATTTGTCGTATGCACGAACATACTACAAAAACCGGTCGGTGAGAATTTATTTGAATGGTTTAGCACAACTCATTTACCATTCTATCTATAAAAACAAATCAAACGTTTCAAAGTCTATTTATGATTTCTTTAAAACCGATGTGCCCAAAATTGTTTATTACGGTCGTAAGGAAATGTTACTTTCTTTTGTTATTCTTATTGTTTCTGTACTCATAGGGCTATTTTCCTCGGCCAATGACGAACAATTTGCACGTTCTATTTTTGGGGATGATTATATCAATCAAACCATTAAAAATATTGAAAAAGGAGATCCATTGGGCATTTATAAATCGAGCGATGCGTTCGGCATGTTTGTTAATATAGCTACCAATAATCTGAGGGTTTCGCTGTTTGTGTTTTTGTTTGGTCTCCTTTTTTCCTATGGTGCTATGGTATTAATGATTCGCAACGGGGTAATGTTAGGGGCCTTTATTTATTTCTTTTATTCGCGAAACTTAATTGGTGAATTCAATCTAACAGTATGGATGCATGGTAGTATTGAGATTTTAACTTTGGTGATAGAAACTCAGGCAGGAATGCTTTTGGGTAGGGGTTTGCTTTATCCCGGTACTTTGAGCAGAAGTAAAGCTTTTAGCGTTTGGGGAAAAAGAGGTGCAATGTTGTTTTTAGCAGGTATTCCCTTTATTGTGTTTGCCGCTTTTGTTGAATCCTTTTTAACTAGATTTACAGAAATACCCGATGCTTTTAGAGCCTCTTTTATTTTACTATCCATTGGTTTAATGGTGTTTTACTTTGTTATATATCCATACAATAAATTTAAAGATGTGAAAGATGTTGATTTGGGAGATGCTGACTATAAACCGGATGAACCCATTGATTTTGATAAAAATACAATTTATTCAAATGGTCTTATTTTTATGAAGTCAATTGGGTTTTTTAAGAAATATTTAAATACAATTTTGGTTTCTGTTCTGCTTAGCTCTGTATTGTTTTTTGTATGTATCGCAGTATTTAATTTCAAAGAAACTTTAAGCCAATTTCAAGTTTTGTCGTTAGATATAGATGATTTAGACCTTTATAATTTAATGAGTAAATTAGGGGCTAGTTATTCTAATTTTGGAATATTGCTGAATAGCAATGAAAGCTTCATTCAATATATTCTAATGTCTGTATGGCAGTTTGGATTGTTATTCTTTATTAGTAAAAAATTATTCAAGGAATTCGACATGAAGGCACCAAGTCGGAAAGCCATTGGTGCTCTAGTTTTAATGGTAATATCAATCAATTTATTGTTGCTTTTAAATGAATCAATAATACTGCTTTTATATCTGTTTATGTTTCCAATTGCATTGTCCGGAGTCTTTATTTATTTAATGTTTCCTGACCGTTATTCTATAATGGGAGGTATAAAAATGGTATTTCAAAGCGGACTTGTCAAAACTCAATTGTTGTCTCTAACTATGGCATTAATTTCAACCATTAGTTTTGTTTTGTTAATGTCTCCTATTAGTTTTTTGATGGTTTGGGTAATCGAGCTAAATGTTCAATTGTCTCCTGAAAAATATACGTTATTGATAAAAAGTATTTTGTTATTGCTGTTCATATTTATTTGTAGTTTGCTTGTGTCTTTTCAAATTGTACAATTAGTATTGAATGCATTAAGTATTAGAGAAATAAATACAGCAAATGGATTAAAAACGGCCATTAGTAAGTTAGGTAACACCAAAAAGGTATACGGTATAGAAACAGAATGAAGGTAAAATTGTCTATTTTGATTTGTGTTTTATGGGTTTGCTTGCCTTCTGCAATTGCCAATACCATTGAGTTAGACTCATCTCGCAATTTACGTTATGCCGAAGTTTATGAGTCGGCTTTAAATAAGTCGGAGTGGAAAATAAAAGCGAAAGATTTGCAATTTGAGGAAGATACAATTGTCAAAAATAAACAAAAACCAAAGGAGTTTAAGTCTAGAACCAGTTTTGATTTCACCCCATTTAGATATTTCTTTTTGTTTTTAGTTATTGCTTTATTAGTTTGGGTTTTGTACCTCATTATTAAGAATTTTAAAAGCAAAAACATTGTAAATAAATCGCCTTTTTTATACAGCTACGAAGCTCCTGAAAAGGAAGAACTCATGCAATTACAAATAAATGAGCTTTTCAATGATGCTGTGGCTAAAAAAGATTTTGCATTGGCTTACCGATTGAAATATTTGAATGCGCTCAAATTATTGGTGTTAAAGAATATTATTTTATATAAAAAACACATTACCAATTATGAATTGATGTTGCAAATAAAGCCTATTGAAATTCAATCTTTGTTTAATAAATTAACTTTTAATTTTGACGGCATTTGGTATGGAGAAATGAAGTTAACAGAAGAAAGTTTTAATGAATTAATGATTGTTTTTAATCAGTTTGAATCGCTAATAACAAGCCATAAATGAAAAGAGATAAAGCCATATGGATAACTTTGTTAGTGTTGATTTCAGCAATTTTGCTTTTTATTCTTTTTCGCAAAGAAAATGAGAAATTTAAATGGTATAAAACATTCGAAAGTACGACTTTACATCCCTACGATTTTGGGGTATTTGAAGCCCTAATTCAAAAGGAAGGAAAAAACAAATTTACAAGTGTTAAAGAGTCTTTAAATCAATATTTAGATACAAATAAATTGGGTCAAACCTATTTGTTTGCAGGCAATAATTGTTATCTGCGTGCTACTGAGATAGACTCCTTGTTGTCTTTTGCTAGAGTTGGTAATCAATTGGTTTTTATAACCGAAGGTATTCCGGAACAGCTTCTTACACAAGCGTTAGCAGACGAAAAAATTCAATTGGAAACATATTTCCAAAATAAGGTAAGTGTCAGTCTAAATCAATCAGCCTCTTTGAAGTTCAATGGTAAAAATCTATTTCAATTCAGAAGTTTTAATAAAGACACCTCAGAAAATACCAATTGGAACTATTTTCATTTTCCTAGTAATAATTTGTTCTTTGAATATGTTCAACCTCAGTATGATATTTTAGGTACGGTGGATTCTAATGTGAATTTTATAAAAATATATTATGGTAAAGGGGAAATTTATGTGCATTCTAACCCTCTTTTGTTTACAAATTATGCAATGCGGAATGAACGTGGTTTTGACTATGTTAATCAATGTTTAAATAGCATTCAATTAAGCAATGTGTTGTTTGATTACAGTGCAAGAATTTATAAAAAAGAAACAGACTTATTAATGAAGCAATCTGAAACGCCTTTGTCTTTTATTTTAAGTAAACCTGCATTAAAATGGGCTTGGTATTTAAGTTTGTTGAGCTTAATCCTCTTTTTGTTTTTTGTTATTAAAAGAAAACAAAGAAAAATTCCAGTTCTTGAACAAAAGAAAAACACCACCATGGGTTTTATTGAAACATTAAGTGCCCTTAATCTGAGTCATGATAATTCCTACCAAATGGCAGAGCAAAAAATGCAATTATTTTTGTATTTTATTAGAACAAAATTAGGCATTGCAACCCTGGATATTCAAGCCGAACAAGTAAAGCATATTGCCAAAAAATCCAAAGTCAATGAAAAAATAGTAGAACGAATTTTCGATTATTATTTTCAAGTCATTGATTACAAAAAAGAAAAAACAGACAGTACTAATTTAATAGAACTATACAATAGAATAAATACTTTTTACAAACATTATAACAATAACCAATAGTATGGAACAACAAAATGAATGGAGCCAATTAGAATCGGGAAGAGAAGCTTTGGATTTACAAGCATTACAACAGCAAGTGGAAGCTATTCGACATGAAATTCATAAAGTAATAGTGGGACAAGATGAACTTATCAATTTATTATTGGCAGGTTTATTTACACGAGGTCATGTGCTTATAGAAGGCGTTCCCGGAATAGCCAAAACATTGACCGTGAATTTACTTGCTAAAACACTGAATTTGAATTTTAAAAGAATTCAGTTTACCCCTGATTTAATGCCCGCCGATGTTACAGGAACTAGTGTTTATAACAACAAATCCAATGATTTTGAATTTAAAAAAGGACCTATTTTTTCCAATATTGTGTTGATTGATGAAATCAATAGAGCCCCTGCCAAAACACAAGCTGCCTTGTTTGAGGTAATGGAAGAACAACAAGTAACTATCGATGGATTAACCTATCAACTTGAATCGCCATTTATGGTAATGGCAACCCAAAATCCTATTGAACAAGAAGGGACTTACAAACTACCCGAAGCACAACAAGACCGTTTTTTGTTTAGGGTTAAAATAAATTACCCTAGCTTGGAAGAGGAAATTGAGATTATCACTAGGTTTGAAGGAGATTTTAATCAATTAGCCATAAAAGAGGTTAAGCAAGTGCTTAATTCTGATGCTATTGTTAAGTGTCAAACTTTAGTGGAGAAAGTATTTATCAAGGAATCTTTGATTAGATATATTGCCGAAATTATCCACCACACCCGCAATACCAAGGATTTGGTTTTGGGAGCTTCTCCACGAGCTTCTATGGCTATAGTGAAAACAGCTAAAGCACTCGCAGCTATTCAAGGTAGAGATTTTGTAACGCCCGATGATATTCAATATGCAGCATTTCCTGTGTTAAACCACCGCGTCATATTATCGCCAGAAAAAGAAATGGAAGGTTTTGATGTAAAATCTATTTTACAAGAGTTGTTTCTGAATATTGAAGTGCCTAGATAAAAAATGAAACAAATCAATAACATTTTTATTGGGAAACGTTTTTTTATGCTTTTATGGGTTGTTATAGCCTTGTTTTGCATCAGTTTTGCCTTTAAATCTTTGTTTTTGATTTCCGTCTTTTTAACGTTCGCCGTCTTTTCACTTTTATTGCTCGATTTGCTATGGATTTATAGCAAATGGGTAATGGTTCAAGCACTCAGAAAAACATCTCAATTACTTTCACTAAACGATGACAACCACGTGGAAATTGTGACAAGAAATTTAAGTAATAGAAAATGGACCGTCGAGGTGATTGATGAATTGCCGTTTCAACTCCAAAATCGCGATTTTTTATTAAAATATTCTTTGGCAGCATACGAGAACAAAGTGTTAAAATATGTTATAAAACCATTAAGTAGAGGGGTTTATGATTTTGGGAATATTAATCTGTTTATTCAAAGTCCATTAAAGTTAATCCAGCGCAGAATTGTAGTAGAAACCCAACAGTCTGTGCCTGTATATCCTAGTATTATTCAAATGAAGAAGTTTGAACTCTATACTTTTTCAAAAATATCAAGTCTATATGGCATCAAAAAAATGCGCAGAATAGGCCATAGTTATGAGTTTGAACAAATTAGAAATTATGTAAGAGGCGATGATGTGCGTCAAATAAATTGGAAATCGACAGCGCGAAATCAAAAGTTGATGATTAATCAACATGAAGATGAAAAATCGCAACCCATTTATCATGTCATTGACAAAAGTAGAACCATGTTACTGCCATTTGAAGGCTTAAGTTTGTTGGATTATTCAATCAATAGTGCCTTAGTTACCAGCAATGTTGCATTAAAAAAATCAGACAAGGTTGGATTATTGACTTTCTCTGATGTTATAGGAACGGCTATCAAAGCCGAACGAAAAGTAGGGCAACTGAATCAATTGTTAGAAGCGCTATACAACCAAAAAGAAAGAAATTTAGAAGCTAACTATGAGCTAATGTATCACAGTGTCAATAGACTAGTAAAAACCCGAAGTTTATTGTTCCTCTATACAAATTTCGAAAGCACTTACAGTATGAAAAGGGTTTTACCGATTTTAAAAAGACTCAATAAACAGCATTTATTAGTGGTTATTTTCTTCGAAAATACGGCTATATTGGATATGAGTAATAAAGACGCAGTTGATTTAAAAGGAATTTATACTCAAATAGTGGCTGAACAAACCATTCACGAAAAGAAAATTATAGTCAATGAACTTCACAATGCCGGAATTCAAACTGTGTATACAAGACCACAAGATTTGTCACTGCAAACACTCAATAAATACCTTGAATTGAAATCGAGAGGATTGATTTAGTCTAAGAATCTGTATTGAATAGAGAACCTAATGGTAGTAAAGTTTCATGGTTTTAAGAGGATTGATAGTATTTTTCTATTTTATATAACGGAAGCGTTTAATCTGAAAATAGACTAGATTTAACAAATATGGAATTGCAAATATGTCATTATGTCATATTTATTTTGTAGTTTTGCATTCCCTATGCA
The DNA here is from genome assembly GCA_945871905.1 of Chitinophaga pinensis. Taxonomy (GTDB): domain Bacteria; phylum Bacteroidota; class Bacteroidia; order NS11-12g; family UBA955; genus JABMMZ01. Next base: position 221,399 of record CAMBXL010000002.1, on the reverse strand, counting down.
AGACGAGCTAATTTTATCCAATAATCAAACCATTCCTAAGACCGATAAAAGGCAATTATACATTGAAAGCTATGGTTGTGCTATGAATTTTAGCGACAGTGAAATTATTGGATCTATAATGTCAGAGAATGGGTTTGAGTATACTAAGGATGAGTTCAGTGCAGATGTTATTTTTTTGAATACTTGTGCTATTCGTGACAATGCGGAACAAAAAATTAGAGACCGTTTAAAACATTTAAGAAACAACAAAAGAAAAAACTCTGATTTAATTATAGGTGTATTGGGGTGTATGGCAGAAAGATTGAAAACCAAACTACTTGAGGAAGAAAAGTTGGTTGATATAGTGGCTGGTCCCGATTCTTACAGAGATTTACCCAATTTGGTGGCCGAAGTTGAAACAGGTAATAGAGCTATCAATGTTTTGTTGAGTAGGGAAGAAACTTATGCCGAAATCTCGCCGTTAAGATTAAACACCAATGGAATCTCTGCTTTTGTAAGCATCATGCGAGGTTGTGACAATATGTGTTCTTTTTGTGTAGTTCCATTTACACGTGGAAGAGAGAGAAGCAGAGACCCACAAACCATATTAGAAGAAGTGAAAATACTGGGAGACAATGGATACAAAGAAATAACACTTTTAGGGCAAAATGTAGACAGTTATTTGTGGTTTGGAGGCGGTCCAAAAATAGACTATAAAAACGCAAGCGTTGAACAAAAAGAGAATGCAGTTAGTTTTGCTCAGTTACTCGAAAAGGTAGCACTTGTTCACCCAAGTATGCGCATCAGATTTAGCACTTCGCATCCTAAGGATATTAACGACGATGTGTTGCATACGATAGCCAAATATCCCAACATTTGTAATCATATTCACCTGCCTGCACAGAGTGGAAGTACCCGTTTGTTAGAAGCCATGAACAGAACCTATTCTAGAGAATGGTACTTGGAAAGAATTAATAAAATTAAAGAAATTATACCAAATTGTAGTATCAGTTGTGATATTATTGCTGGGTTTTGTTCAGAAACAGAAGAAGACCATCAAGCGACTTTGTCATTAATGGAAGAGTGTAAATTCATCTTCAGTTACATGTACAAATATTCGGAACGACCAGGAACGTTGGCGCAGAAAAAGATGCAAGATGATGTACCTGAAGAAATTAAATCGCGCCGTCTAACTGAAATTATTGAGGTACAAAGTAAAATCTCTTTAGAAAACAATCAGAAGATGATAGGTAAAGTGGTGACAGTGTTAATAGACAGTGTTTCCAAAAAAAGTGAAATGGATTTATGTGGTCGCAATGATCAAAATAATATTGTAGTATTTCCAAGGGAAGATTACCAATTAGGAGATTATGCGAATGTATTGATAGAGAGAGCTACAGGTACAACATTAATAGGTAAAGCTGTAAAATAATGCAATTACAAAGTATAAAAAATAGGTTTGAAATAGTGGGGAATTCACCTGCATTAAACCACGCATTAGAAACCGCAATAAAAGTGGCACCTACAGACATGAGTGTTCTAATTTTGGGCGAAAGTGGTGTCGGAAAAGAATCATTTTCTAAAATAATTCATGCACAAAGTGCCCGTAAACATGCGAATTTCATAGCCGTAAACTGTGGTGCAATTCCGGAAGGAACTATTGATTCTGAATTGTTTGGTCACGAAAAAGGTTCGTTTACTGGTGCTACAGATGCCCGAAAAGGGTATTTTGAAACCGTAAGTGGAGGTACTATATTTTTGGATGAAGTAGGCGAATTGCCATTGGGAACACAAGCTCGACTGCTGCGTGTACTCGAAAATGGAGAATACATTAAAGTAGGTTCTTCAAAAGTGTTAAAAACCAATGTCAGAGTAATAGCAGCCACCAATAGAGATTTGCTCGAAAGAGCTCAACAGGGTAAGTTTAGAGAGGATTTGTATTACAGACTTGCTACAGTGCCCATTAGAGTACCCAAATTGTCTGAAAGAAAAGAAGATGTTTATTTGCTGTTTCGAAAATTTGCAAGTGCATTTGCCGAAAAAAACCATGCCCCTCTTGTAGGATTAACTGAGGAAGCGCAAGAATTATTAAAAAATTACACTTGGCCAGGAAATATTCGTCAATTGAAAAATGTGACGGAGCAAATTTGTGTCTTGGAATCAGAAAATAACCCAATAAGTAGTGAAATTCTTGGCTATTATTTGCCACGACCAGTTTCTAATTTACCGCAATTGGCCAATTCTTCAGAAGGACAAACGCAAGGATTCAGTGAACGTGATATTTTCTATAAGTTCCTTATTGAAATGAAAAAAGATGTAAGTGAACTTAAAAGAATAGTGATGGGATTGATAGAGAATAATTCTAACCGTGAGGAGTTTATCAAAAAACATCAGTCAGAAATAAACCATGTGCTTTATAATCAAGAACCAGATTTTGAAGTTGCAGAGCAGAAATCAGCAATCATTATTCCATCAAGTTCAATTATTGCGAATAATAAGGAGAGTTTTATAGAGGTACAACCATTGGATGACCATACACTTGGCTCGTTAACAATTGCCGACCAAGAGTTGGAAATGATTAAAAATGCATTAAAACGTAATAAAGGAAAAAGAAACCGAGCGGCCAAAGAACTTGGTATTTCGGAACGTACCCTTTATCGTAAAATTAAACAGTATAATTTAGAAGATTTTTAATGAAATATAAAGGATTAATTTTAGGACTTATTTTATTGAGTTTGTCTGCTTGTAAGTCATGCAAGTACAGCTTGTCGGGGATAAACATTCCTGCCGATGTTAGCAATATTAGCATTGCCTATTTCAATAATCAAGCTAGTTTGGTAAATCCATCTATCAGTCAAAAGTTTACAGAACAACTGAAAGATAAATTTATGAGAGAAACCTCACTAGCGATTGTTCCCCAAAATGGAGATTTCAAAATTACGGGGTCAATAACTGATTACAGAATTCAACCATCAGCAACCACAAATACCACAGAAGCTGCCAAAAATAGATTTTCTATGACCGTGAATGTCGTGTTTGAGTGTCCTAAACATAAGGAAATGAATTTTACTGAGCAAATTACTAAATTTCAGGAGTTTAACGCTACAGAAAATTTCCAAACTATTGAAAATAGATTGTCAGACGAGGTAAGTACTCAAATAATTCAAGAAATATTTAATAAAGTAGCTTTGAAGTGGTAATGGACAGCAGTAGAATAATAACGCTTTATCATCAGCCTGGATTAATGAATTCAGAGGATGTAGATGGGCTAAAAATGATGATTCAAAAGTCACCCTATTACTATTTACCTTATGTTCTTTTAGCGAAATTTTATGTCAGTGAAAATGAACAGGAGTTTGACTTTTACCTCCGTCATGCCGCAATAAGAGTCAATAACAGAGAGGCCTTATATCATTATATTCATCAAAATGAATTGGTAAAAAGTGAAGATAGTTTAGAGGTAATTTCAAATACTAATGCCATCGATAATTCAGCAACGATTATAACTCAAGAATCTAAAATTATTGAAGATAAACAAAGTGTTGAAGAAGAAACTGCAACAGAAGAGTTACCACAAGTGGAGGAAATTAAGCTGCCTGTTAATGATTTGGAGGCTTTTTTAAGAGAGGGTGAAGAGTCATTGCCTGAAGAGGTTGCAATTCCTGAAGTTGAGCTTATACATCAAGATACCAAAGAGGAGTTTGAAGAAGTTATTTTTGAATTGCGACACAATAATGAGGTTTCAGTTACAGATGAATTCCCATTGACAGAAATAGAGGGATTAGAATTGGTTGACACTGAATTTACTTTCTCTGGTCAACATCAACAAATTGAGGAAATAACAGATACAGACAATGATACAGAATTGCAGACGGAACTTGTATCTAAAAATGAGTTCCAAGAAAAGGTTGAGCTTGAGCAAAAAGAGATGTCTACTATGGCAGAAGAATTGGCAGAGGAGATTGTTGTTGATATAGAAGTGAGTGATAAAAGAGATGATTTAGCAGCTGAGGAGATAGTAGAAAGTAAAGAAATTCAGATTGAAGAAACGGATGAGAAAATTCAAGAAACAGAAATACAAATTGAGTTCTCTGATATTCAAGAAGAGGAACCGATTGAAGCTGTAATTGATTCTCAAAAAGAATTAGAAAAGTATTTAGATTTAAGGAAAAATCCAATTTATAATTTAGAAGTAGAATTAAAAAGTAAACAGAAAGAAAGAGAAAGTGCCACTTCGGAGAAAGATTTTTTTGCTTGGCTCAAGCAGCCTAAAGGAGCTTCAGAAATAGTTGAAAAGCCAATTGAGGAAGGTTTGGAAACAATTGACAAAGTTGAAGAAGAGATAGAAGAAGACGACATCATTGCGAGGTTTATAAAAAAGAATCCTCAAATTTCGAGACCTAAGAAAGAGTTTTACAATGCCGAAAACATGGCAAAGAAAAGTGAGGTTTTTGAATTGGATTTTGTAACAGAAACATTAGCCCAACTATACCATCAACAAGGAGATATTAGTTTGGCAATAAAAGTATACGAAAAATTAATTTTGCAAAATCCTTCAAAAAAGGCGTATTTTGCATCCCTTATAGAAAATCTTAAAAAAGAAAATAAATAAATTATGTTAAGTATCATATTAATAATAGGTTTAATTGCAGCCGCTTTAATTATTGGAATTATTTTAATTCAAAACCCCAAAGGTGGAGGATTAGCTTCTAATTTCTCTTCAAGTAACCAAATGTTTGGAGTTCAAAGAACCTCAGAAGGTGTTGAGAAATTGACTTGGATTTTTGCGGCGGTTATTTTAGTAGTTTCTCTTGTGGCTAGCTCATACAATGGAGCTTCTACTGCAGGAGCAGGTAAAGTTGAGGCAAAAGACGCTAAAATTAACGAATTAATAAATGCACCAGCGGCTAAAGGAAATGCAACGCCAAGTGCACCAGCAGATCCATCTACACAAACAGCGCCGTCACAAGATGGTTCTCAACCAATGACACAACCAAATCCGTAATAGGATAAAACATATATAGATATTGAAAAAGGCGATTATTTTAATCGCCTTTTTTATTAGTCTATGGCGTATGCCAATCCAATTTTAATATTTTTGTTAACTATTTTAGCGTCTTTTATGCCATTTATGTCAAAGGTTTTTAAACTTAAATCAGGTTGTAAGTTAATCCCAAACTTACCTTTTAATAAAAATGAAAAATTGTTTTGTAAATAATATTGACTCCCATTTGAAAAGGAGCTTTTAGCATCAGTAAACATAATGTCGTAGCCAAGCAAACTGGTGTAGCTTAACCATTTATTAATTCTAATTTTAGTGCCTAACACTACCCCTGTATTAAAAGCATCAATGATATTTTTTGCTTTCGTTGTTGGAGCACTATAAAAAGTTCTTGAGTCTAAATTGATTCCTATTCCCAAACTAAAATCATCTCCTTTTATAAAGTTTATTCCATAAGTTGCGGTAAAAACAGGTAGATCCAAACCATATACTTTGTTGGTATCATTAAAAACGCTTGAATCTTTATCTCCATTCAATAAATAACGAACAAGCCAAGTGGCATCCATTCTGAAAAACTTTTTTTCATTAAAATGTACATAATTGAAAGACAAACCCGAAGTGTTTATGTTTTTTCCTCTTTCTGTAATCGTTTTTGGAACAGCACCTGCTTGTAAAAAATTGAGAGATGTTATGCGTTCTTGAGCAGAAATAGTGTTACAAACACCAAAAGCAAAAAGTAAAACAATACATTTTATAAAGAAGTTCATCGGTGAATAAATAGATTTAAAATTGATTCTAACTGGTTTCATTTAATTTATTCTACAAATTTAGAACTATATGATTAAACGTCAATACATCATTTGTATTATTCAAATAGTTGAGAATTTAAAAAGTGATTCTCTTTTTGTTTAATGCTTTAAATGTATCTTTGCCAATGTCTATGAAGTCTTTTAAAAGAACCCTTGTGACAGCGGCTTTGCCTTATGCAAATGGCCCTAAACATATTGGTCATTTGGCTGGTGCCTATATTCCTGCTGATATTTATACCCGTTATTTAAGAAATGCGGGAGAGGAAGTGTTATTTGTATGTGGAAGTGATGAACATGGAACCGCAATCCCTATTCAAGCTCAAAAAGAAAATACAAGCCCACAATATATTATTGATAGATACCATCTTTTGCTAAAAGAAAATTTTGAGAAACTTGGTATCTCATTCGATGTATATCACCGCACAAGTGATGAAATGCACCACCAAACAGCTCAAGAGTTTTTCTTAAATTTATATGAAAAAGGCTTGTTTAAAGAAGAGATTTCGGAACAATATTTCGACGAAGAAAAACAAACCTTTTTAGCAGATAGATATATCAAAGGGACATGTCCCAATTGTGGTTTTCACAGTGCATATGGCGACCAATGCGAAAAGTGTGGTAAAGCTTTAAGCCCTAATGAATTAATTAATCCCGTTTCTACACTTTCCGATAAACCACCTGTTTTAAAAACCACTAAACATTGGTATTTGCCTTTAAATGAATACGAACCATGGTTGAAAGAATGGTTACTCGAAGGACATAAAGACGATTGGAAAACCAACGTGTATGGCCAAAGTAAAAGCTGGATTGATGGCGGTTTGTCGCCACGTGCCATGACGCGCGATCTTGATTGGGGAGTAAAAGTGCCAATTAAAGGTGCTGAAGGAAAAGTGTTGTATGTGTGGTTTGATGCCCCCATTGGCTATATTTCTGCCACTAAAGCTTTTTTCAAAGAATTGGAAGAAAAATCATTTCATTATGCCTACCCACAAAATTCAATGATCAAAAGTGGTCAAGCAAATGATTGGAAAAAGTGGTGGCAAAATGATGACAGTCGTTTGATACATTTTATTGGAAAAGACAATATTGTGTTTCATTGTATTATTTTCCCAGCAATGTTAAAGGCAGCAGAATCCAATGTATTGCCAGACAATGTACCTGCCAATGAATTTTTAAATTTAGAGGGAGAGAAAATGAGTACAAGCAGAAAGTGGAGTGTGGAAATGGAAGATTATTTCAAGGAATTTGAAAACAAAGAAGATGTACTAAGATATGTATTAACCGCTATAGCACCAGAAACCAAAGATGCAGACTTTAGTTGGAAAGATTTTCAAACCAGAAATAACAGTGAATTGGTTGCAATTTTAGGCAATTTCATAAACAGAGTGATGGTATTGTCTCATAAATATTATGAAGGAGTAGTGCCTGTTGCAAGTAATTTGTTAGAGATAGACCAGCAATTAATAAAGGATATTCAATTATTCCAAGAGGAAATAGACCATTCTATCCGTCATTTTAAATTCAGAGACGGATTGTTTGCACTGATGAACATAGCCCGTGCTGGTAATAAATATTTAGCAGAAATGGAGCCTTGGAAATTGGTAAAAACAGATGAAACTAGAACGGCAACAGTCATGTTTAATGCCATTCAAGTCTGTGCAACCTTGTCTTGGTGGATGGATGCTTTTATGCCTTTTTCTGCTCAGAATTTAAGAATCCAATTGAATACACAAAAAGAAAATCATGTAAATAATAGCTTTGTTCAATTACAATCAGGACACACATTAGGGCAAGCGGCCCATTTATTCAGTAATATTGAAGATGATATTATTCAAAAACAAGTGAAGCATTTAGAAGACTCAAAAACAATGGTTGCGTCTACAGTAATAGAAGCAACAGTAAATCCTCAATCTGAATTAAAACCATTGATTACATTTGATGATTTTAGTAAAATAGATTTAAGAGTTGGAACGGTATTGGAAGCCGAAAAGGTTGAGAAAGCGGATAAATTAATAAAGTTAAAAGTAGATTTAGGTTTTGAACAACGTACTATAGTTTCGGGGATAGCATTGCATTTTACGCCAAGCGAATTAATAGGGCAACAAGTGTGTGTATTAGCGAATTTGGCCCCACGTAAAATTAAAGGAATAGAAAGTAATGGAATGTTGTTACTTGCTGAAAATGAAGATGGTTCACTTAAACTTATGCAACCAGGAGGCGCTGTTGTAAGTCCGGGTAGTCAAATAGCCTAGTTAATGTTTTGTTTTACTATTAATTTATTTATAAACAAATTGTACTAATTTTGCGGCAACTATGAAAAGAAGCGAAAAAATATTAAATGCACTTGGACAAGCTTATTTTTCTTTATCAAGCAATAATAGTTTGGAAAGTTCTATAACCGATGTATTGGGTATTTTGGGCAAAGCAACAGATGTTGACAGAGTTTATATTTTTCAGAATTTCAAAAACAGTGATAAAGAGGAAATATTTTCACAAAGATATGAGTGGACCAAAGAGAATATAACTATTCAGATAGACAATCCTGAATTACAAGATATACCTTGGTCAATTTTTGCGGATCTGCGTTTGGTTATGTTGGAAAGAAAAACATACAGCGCAATAGTAAAAGAAATAAAAAATGATTCTTTCAGAGAAACGTTGCAATCACAAGAAATAAAAGCAGTTTTATTTGTTCCAATTTATTCGAACGATTTATTTTGGGGATGGGTAGGTTTTGATAATTGTCAAACAGATGAAACTTTCACAGAAAGTCAACAAGATGCTTTGTTAGTTCTTGCTTCCACAATTGGAAATGTTATAGCGATGCAAAAACAACAGGCTGAAATTCAGTTGGCAAATGACCGTTTGAAAACAGCATTAAATTCTGAAAAGGAGGTCAATAAGTTAAAGTCTCGTTTTGTGACCACCGCTTCTCACGAGTTCAGAACGCCCCTTTCTACCATTTCTGGAAGTACAGAATTGATGGAAATGTACATTAGCGAGATTTCAAATCTTAAATTAGCTGAGAAGTTTGAGAAACACATCAACAGAATAAAAAAAAAATTAACAGAATGGTTATTTTGTTAAATGACACTTTAATTCTCGAAAAACAGTCAATGGGTAAATACAGTTACAATCCATCCCATTTTTCACTTTCTCTGTATATTTCAAATTTTATAAACGAGTATTATTTACAAAAAATTGATAACAATCGCATTAAGTTGATAATACCTGATTTGCCTATTGATATTAGAAGTGACTCACAAATATTGACTCACGTCATATCTAATTTGCTCGACAATGCTTTAAAATATTCGGCAGAGAATTCCACCGTTAAGTTGATAGTTGAGCCGTTTGCAACAGAAATTAAAATTTCAATTATTGATCAAGGAATTGGAATTCCTGAAGATGAACAAGTGCATTTGTTTGAAAGCTTTTTCAGAGCATCGAATGTTTTAGGAATAGCAGGAACAGGATTGGGACTTACTATTGTAAAACAGTTTGTAGAATTACTAAATGGAACTATCACTTATTCAAGTACTTTGAATAAAGGATCTGAATTCAGCATTACATTGCCAATAAAACACTAGTTTTTTAGTTTTAGTTTCCAGATATCGCCAGATTTATTTTGCTTTTTACCTACTATGCCTGAATGTTCTAGGTTTATTAGGATATTGTCTGCTTCAAGGATGTTAATTTCTAAAAGATATGAAAATTCATGAGCAGTCATGCTATGGTAAATATTAAATAATTCAATTGGTTGGCGCTTGGTGTTGTTTTTTACAGCCAATGGATTTAATTCAAGAATGGCTTTTTCCATGACCTCATACTCTTGATAGCCTCTTAATGTTTTTTCATCACCAAATTCATTTTTAAAGATAAAGGTTGGAAGCGTATGAATTTTGAGTTCAGAGGCATATTCAAGGTCTTCATTGAATTTTTTAATTGCATTTAAGTTCATGTCCTCTTTAAGTTTAATAACGTCTAAACCAACTTCCTCTGCCGTATGTAAAAGCAAATCAATATCAGTAATGTTTTTGCTTTCCAAAAACAATAGCTCTTTAATCCTTCTATGAAATTGGTAGGCTTTTAATTTGTTTTGCATTTGTGCAGCCTTTATACTTATTGAGGGTGGAAATGAGGACGACAAAGGAGAATTGATCCAAACATCGGGAGACAACGGCATTTTTTGAGTTTCAGAAACCTCTTGCCAATAGTCCGCTGCATCAGATGGTTGTTTAATGCGTCCTATTTTACCTTTTAACTCGTCCCAACTTGGAAGAAGACCGCCTAACAGGTATTTTATTTCAAAGTAATCACCATATTTTAAGGACAATTTTCTGAGTTGAGGTTGAACTATCCAACAGGTTGAGCAAACAGGGTCTGTGAAATATGAAATTTCTATTTTAGAGTCAACAGGGATTTCCTCCTCTTTTTTAATATTCTGGATAAGAGGAATTTTAACGGTTTTGTTGGTATTGTCTAAAAAATTATTTTTAATTTCCCTGCCTAGTGAAATATGTTCTTTGATTCTTGGTGCTCTTATTTCATAAAACTGATTAAATGCACCACTAATCGTTGGATTTTGTTGAAGTAAATTGGACAATGTATAAGCATCAATAAGTGCATTGGTAGAACCTGCACTTGTAAATGGTAAAGCGACGTGTGCTGCGTCTCCAATTAGAACAACATTGTCTTTGTGAAAACTAGGTAACAAATCAAAATCTGTAGATTGCCATATAAAATTATTTGAAAAATCATTAAATGACAGAAGATTTCGAACTTCTTCGGGGAATTGTTCTAATAGGGATAAACAGTGATTTTTGATAGATTCTGGTCCGTCAAACTCGGTTTTTTGCAACCTAACATCGTATTGGATATACCAAACCATCTCATCATTTGAACATGGAATGTAGCCAAAAGCAATACTTTGTTGTAAACAATTTATTTTATTAAAGGTGTGTAGTGATTTTTGAGTAAACTCTTCGTTTTTGATAATACCTACAATTTCTCTAACTTCGGTTTTTGAAAATTCAACTTCTCCAAATAGACTATTTCGTACTTTTGATCTAACACCATCTGCACCAACAAATAGGTCGCCATATTCAATGTCACCATTCTCAAATTCAACAGCAACAACTCGGTTGTTTTTGTATATAAAATTTTTAAAACTGCGGTCAAATCGAATGGTATCCTCTGGTAAACAATGATTGATAAAGGAGAGTATGTCACTCCTTTTCATGCAAATCCATGATTCTAGTTCTGTGCATTGTAATAGTTCATTGTCTGCTTTTTTAAGTTTAATTTCATCAATAATTTGTCCAGGAATTTCAATATTAGGTTTCGTTAGGGTTAGTTTTTGCAAAATATCCATTGCATCAGGATGCAACAAAAAAGCATGTCCTAATCTTTGATTTTTGGGACTGCGTTCATTTAATGAAATTTGATGCCCTTTTTGATGTAAAAAGGCGCCTAATGCCATGCCTGCAATACCACTGCCTAAAATCACTATTTTCATAACTCATTGAATGTAAATTGTATCCTTTGTAAAGCTTCTGTCAATATTTTTTCTGAAGTAGCAAAACTCAATCTGATGTGTCCTTCTGCTCTTTCGCCAAACCATTTGCTTAAACCTGGCACAACTGCAACTTTGGCTTTTTCAAGCAATAATTGATGGACCTGCGATTCATTCAGTCCTGTTTCACTGATGTTGGGAAATGCCAAATAACATCCTTGTGGTGCATTGCAATGAATTCCTTTTATTAAATTGAGTTCATTAACACATAGGTTTCTCATTTTACTCAAATGTTCCACAAATGATGTTAACCAATAGTCACATTCATTAAGTGCGCTTATAACCGCAACTTGTGCAAGAACATTGCACCCATTTACAGTTGAGTTATGCTCCGATTCATTTAGTATTTTGGTGAATAAGGCTTCATTTGGTGCTATAACACTTCCTACTCTTAAGCCTGCTAATCCATATGATTTGCTATACCCCGTTACAATAATTGTTTGGTTTTTTATTGCCTCATTAATGGAAGCAATACTTTTATACTGAAATGGTTCAAAGACTATGTCACTCCATATTTCATCCGACAAAATAATAATATTATGTGCAACCGCTATTTCGCCTATCTGTTTTAATTCATAACTGTTCAGAACTCTACCCGTTGGATTAATAGGATTGCAAATGCAAATCAGTTTTGTTTGTTTGTTGATTAATGATTTTAATGCATTAATATCCAAATTTTCGTTAGGATTTAAAGGAATAGAAAAGGGGACAACTGTGGCATTTGCAGCCCTAACAGAATGGGCAAACAAAAAATCACAAGGATTAAAAACAATAGCTTCGTTACCCATAGATAGAAAAGTTTTACATACAGCATACAAGCCATAGGCAGCACTATTAACGGCTAACACATGTTTTGGTTGAACCGCAACTTGTCTTTTATTGTTATAGAAACGAGCTACCGCCTCACGAAATTTTGGGATTCCCTCAACAGGACTATAAGAAAAATAGCGGTCTCTAGCATATTTTTGTATGGCTTCACTTATTTCTGGCGCACATGGAAAATCGGGATCAGCAGCTGTTAATGGTATAATACCTTCTTCGTGAGTGGCCCACCTTAAATTATAAGCTCTTTCTTTTAAAATCTCTAGATTAATACTTTCGTTACTAAACATACACGTTTATGTAAATTTGTGTTATATTGTGATTACAAACATAAGGTTTGTTGTACTTATTTATAATAGAATTTAATAAATATTAGAGTGATTTTCTTCTATTTAAATTGATATTAAGGTAGATTGAACCTGTTATAACTTATAATTTATTAATATACAGTATTTTAATAAAAATACGCAAATTTATTTTTTTAAGCTAATGTGCTGAAATTTAATATTTAATAATATCCAAATTAATATTATTGTACTATTAAATCCAGTAAAAATGCCTTGTATTTGAGTTTGTTGTCCTATTATTTTTTTGTGAGAAAACTTAATACAAAGGTAGGATTGGGATAGAAAAAGAATATTTATGGTAAAATTGTGAAATATTCTTCTTGTTTTATCTGTTTTCTTAATCGCCACTCATTAGGAAATAAGTTATTAATTCTGTTGCCAGCAAATTTACCCAATCCAATAGGAATGTTTTTATAAGTTAAGGTTACATACCCTTTGCTTGAACTGGAATGTGGAATAATTTGTTTGCCGATATATTGTATAGCTTGTTCTAAACTTAATTCAATACTTGGCCAACTTTCAATATTAAAGTGTTGTGAAAAAACGAGCTCGCCTGAGGGAATCATCAGTTGTTGGTTTTGTGCTCCAACACTCGTGCCTACTTGAACTATTTTTAATCGTTTTGAAATCTGTTTGTGAAAATCTAATAACGGTGGTTTTGCTGCCGAAATTTCATTTCTGAATTTAAAAAAATCAACGTCTGTATTAATCAATTGTTGCCATTCTGAACCTACTTTTTCTTTTTTTATGCCGTTGTCTATTGCGTTGTCAATACTTTCTCCTGAGGTCTCTGTTTTTTGAAGCAATGCAATAAAAAATCCCTCGCCTTGATGCGTGTGTGGCATCATTTGGTATGAACTTTCCAACTTATCATCAAAATGAAAGGGTACAGATTTAAAACCATTTTGTTCTAAATAGTCAACTTGTGCTTCGTTTTCTCCTGGATTGTAAGTGCATGTGCTGTAGATGATAAATCCACCCTCTTTAACACATTTAACTATCTCTTGAAGAATCCTTTTTTGTCTCAACTCACAAGTTTGAACATTGTCAACAGTCCATTGTTCAGTCGCATTTGGGTCTTTTCTAAACAAACCTTCACCACTGCATGGTGCATCTACAACCACAACATCAAAAATTTCACCAAGTTGCGAAAAATCACGACTGTCGTTGTTGCAAATGATGGTATTGGGAAATCCCCATTTTATTAAATTTTCTTTTAATACAGAGACTCTTGTTTGGATTACTTCATTACTTAGCAAAATATCATTGTCATTGAGTAATGATGATAAATGAGTGGATTTTCCTCCGGGTGCAGCACATAAATCTAAAACCCTTAATTCTGTATCAATGAGTTCTCTAATTTTAGCAAAGGCTTGTTCTAAAACCATACTCGAAGCCTCTTGAACGTAATAGGCTCCTGCATGCCAAAGTGGGTCTGATACAAATAACGGACGCTCAGGTAAATAATAGCCTGTGGAACACCAATTGACTTTTGAATAATTTAGCTCGGTATTTAACTTCTGTTTGTTTATTCTGAATGAAACCGGAGTTTCTGTATTAAGCGCAGCCTCAAATTCCAAATAAGCTTGTTCTCCCAACTGATTGAGAAGACGTTCTTTAAATGCAATTGGCAACTGAATCATGATCTACGCGCTAATGTAATGCCTAGTAAAATTAATAACATACCTGATACCTGAAATAAACCAATTGGTTCCCCATCTAAAATGCCCCAAAAATAAGCAAATATAGGTATTAGATAAGTGACAGAAGCTGCAAAAATAGCAGTCGTTTTTTTAACTAATGTGTTAAAAACAATGAGTGAAATGGCAGAACCAATAACGCCTAACAAAATTATGTATAAAAGTGGTTTTAGCGATTCTTCTTGCATTGCCACATTAAATGCACCTGTCTGTAAAGCCATTATTAAAGCCGGAATTGAAACAATACTCAAAGGAATCATGCTGTTTACAATTGCAGTATTGTGGCTTAATTTTGATTTGATAATATTGACATTGATGCCATATAAAAAAGCTGCTAAAATAACTTTAGAACAAGGAATCAAATAATCTATTTCAAACTGAAACCCATCTTTGGTTTTGGAAAAAATAAGTAGCAATGAACCCGCTAAGCCAATGATTATCCCTATGGCTTGTGATACCTTAAACAGTTGTGAAAACAGGACGACTCCTGTTAAAAGCGCAAAAAATGGAGTCATTGCATTTAAGGCTCCTGATAATGAACTTGGAATTTCAGCACCTGCACTCGCAAACAGATAGGCAGGAATTAGGTTTCCTAATGCGCCTGATAAACTTAAAAACAACCAATCTTTTTTACTTAGTTTTCTAAATTCTCTTACAAAGAAATAGGCGCCTACACTTCCTGCAAATACAAGTCGCAATGAGGCTAATTGGAAGGGTGTAAAAGCAACTAATCCCTTTTTCATTAGGATAAAGGAACTGCCCCAAACAAGTCCTAAAAAAAAGAGCGTCAAAAACATTTTTAAGTCAATTTTCACGGGCGCAAAAGTACTCTTTTTCTAATCATTCAACTTTGAATATTTTGCTATTCTAGTATTTTTATATTTTGTGTATCTTTACAACTTTACAATTATGCTTAAAAAATTACTTTTAGTATCTGTTATTTTTGCTTGTGCTCAAGTGTTATTTTCTCAAGCTCAATTTTCTCCTGCAACCAAGCGTTTTTTGTTTGAATTAAAACAATCCAAACCAGCCAAACGCAACGATAATATTGTTCCTAATGTTCAGCTTATCAATGAATATGCCTTGTATTATAAAAATCAATCTTATTATATTGGAGCCCTTTTATTGGTGGAATCTTCTAAGTTTAGTTCCAATGAATTAAGTGCAAAAGGAATTACAAATTTTAATCAAAAAGGCAATATTTATTCAGTTAGAGTGCCTGTTCAATTTTTGGAGTCTTTGGCCCAATTAAGTGGTGTTTTATTGGTTGACATAGGTGACCCATTGTTCCCTGATTTGGAAAATGCAATAAAAACGACGCGAGTTGACAGTGTTCATAGGGGTTTAGGGTCATTGCCACGTGCATACACAGGAAAAGGAGTTGTTGTAGCCGTTATCGATTGGGGGTTCGACTATACTCATCCCATGTTTTATGACAGTACTCTTACGCGTTACCGTGTGGTTAGGGCTTGGGATCAAAATAAATTATCGGGTCCTCCACCCAATGGATTCGATTTTGGAACGGCTTATGAAACCCAAGCTGATTTATTGGCAGCTCAACAAGATACATTGTATGTTTTTGGTCCCGGTTCGCATGGAACTCACGTCGCAGGAATAGCAGCAGGAGGAGGTGCAGGTGTCAATTTAATGGGAATGGCTCCCGAAAGCGATTTAATACTAATCTCCCTGAAAAGAGATGCGCCCTCGTTAATTGATGCCTATCACTACATCGAACAATATGCTCGCAAAGTGAATAAACCATTTGTGGTAAACATGAGTTTTGGGAATCATTTGGGTCCTCACGATGGCACAACTCTTGAAAATATTGGTATTGATGCCTTTGCAGGTAAAGGAAAAATATTGGTAGGCTCTGCAGGGAACAATGGGGATGCTAATTTTCATATACAACAAGCCTTTAAATCAAGTTTAGATACTCTGAGAACAATAGTTAACTTCACAACTTTACCCGACTATTTCGGACAAACCTTATCGATGTGGGGCTCCAAAAATTCTTCGTTTTCGGTTCGTTTAAGTTTGCTTAATAACCAAAGAAGAAGCTTATTGACCTCCATGTGGTTTTCAACTTTAAAAGACACTGTTTTTAATCAAATGATTGGGAATAGTAATGGCGATTCTATTGAAATGCGATTTACCATAACCAATTCTTTTGTAACCAACCAAAAACCTAATATTAGAGTTGATGTTAGAAAGAAAGGGAATTTAAAATTATTGCTTGAAGCAGTAAGTAATACAAATTGCGATTTGCATGTATGGAACAATGTTAGACTTTTTAATCGTTATACCAATTGGGGAGTGCCTTTTACAGCTGATTTCAATAACACTAAACCTGGAAATACGGCTTACGGTGTAGGAGAGCCCGCAGGAGTGGGTAAAAATGTATTAACGGTTGCTTCATACCGTTCCGAAGTTTCTTTGCCAAATGGCCTCACATTTTATGGTCTTATTTCTAATTTTTCGAGCCATGGCCCAACTGTAGATGAAAGAAGAAAACCCGATATTGCTGGTCCCGGCCAATTGGTCATTTCATCTGTTAATTCTTTCGACCCCAATCCCGGAACAATTGCACAAACCACCCAATTTAATGGCAAGAATTATCAGTTTGTGGCTTTTTCAGGAACATCTATGTCGGGTCCAGCTGTGGCAGGAATTGTTGCACTAATGCTCGAAATGAATCCAAACTTAAACCACACTCAAATAAAAGAAATAATTCAAGAAACAGCAAGATTGGACAAACATACGGGTCAAATAGCAGATACAGGATCATTGATATGGGGTAGAGGTAAAATTAATGCCTATTCAGCACTTCTCGAGGTAAAGGATAAACATATTGATTTAAATACAAGAAATGTGTTTCCCAATCCCTCAGCACAATATGTGTCATTCTCAACAAATGAAGCGACAGAATTAGTTGTAATTAATGCGAGCGGCAAACAAGTGATTTCTAATCAATATTCCCAAATTCCCGCAATGCAAACATTGAATTTAAGAGAATTACCAGATGGTATTTATTTCTTCAAATTTATAACCAAGTCGGGAGTGTCTGTTGTAAAATGGGTTAAATCGAGCGGTTTTTAACCTTTTATATTTAGGTCTCCTATTAATGCGTTATGAGATTGGTTTATAGAGAAAGTTTCTTTTTTCTGTGCCAATATTGACTCCATTTTAGCCGTATTGCTATAGTTTTCGGGGTGGTATAAATGGTATTGTATGGCGTGATTTTTTATTTGCAAGGTATAAATGCCACATTGTTCCAAGCGCCAATTAATATCAGTGTCTTCGCCTATACCCGGTTCGTTATATTGTTCATCAAAACCACCCACTAATTCTATGTCTTCTTTAAAAATACTCCAATTGCAACCCCAAAAACCACTTTTTTGTTTGGGTTTTAAAAAGGGCAAGTACAAAGCAGCATCTATTCGTTTGCATTGATGAATAAGACAGTTGAACAGTCCCAAACGTTTGATTGAGTTTTCCTTAATTAGTTTGTCTGACAATGATTTTGATAGCATCACCCTTCTGCCAAAAAGCACTTGTTTAGGTTTCTTGAATTTCAAGTGTGATTTTATAAATTGGGGATGAAGAATACAATCACCATCAATGAAAATCAAATAAGGAGAAGTAGCGTTTCTAATAGCAGTATTCAGTATTTTGCATTTTCTGAATTTCAAATCCTCTTGTTGAATATGCTTTATTGTGATATTTAGATTAGGGGAAAAGCTTTTTATGGTATTTTTCATTTCCAAGTTGTCATTGTCTTCGGCAATAATAACTTCGATAGGGCCATTAAAAGACTGTAAATTTATGCTTTTAAGGATTAATAGCAAAGCTTCAGTGTTTTTATAAACCGATATAATCAGACTTACAGAAGGTGTCATAGATACAATAGCAATATTAATTTAATCCATTAAACTTTCAAATTCTTTTTGAAACAGAAGAGTTTTTACTAATTTTAATAATAGATTTTTTCCTTTTAAATCTAGGCTTTAATGACACCAAATTTGGTATAAAAAAAATCAAAAATCCCTCAACTCTCTCAACCCTCTTTCCAACTGCTCTCTGCCCAAAAATTTATCTTCTAAATCCTTAGCCAATGGCACAGGCGTATCTAGGCTGCCTATGCGTTTTACGGGCGCATCTAGGCTAGTAAAGCAATGCTCGCTTATCCATGCGGCAATCTCTGCACCAATACCGCCAGTTAAGGTGTCTTCGTGCAACACTAACACTTTGCCTGTTTTCTCAACGGCTGTTTTTACCGCTGCTTTGTCCCAAGGTAATAAAGTTCTTAGGTCAATGATTTCTGCATTGATATTCAAGTTTTTGCAAGCTTCTAATGCCCATTGAACACCCCAACCATAAGTGATGATAGTTAATTGTTCGCCCTCTTGAACGGTTTTTGCTTTGCCAATTTCCAAGGTGTAATAATCGTTAGGCACTTCGCCTTCTATGCTTCTGTACAAGTTTTTATGTTCAAAAAACAACACTGGATTGGGGTCGTTAATGGCAGCACATAACAAACCTTTGGCATCATAAGGATTGCTCGGATATATAATTTTTAGTCCCGCTACATGGAAAAACCAAGCCTCAGTACTCTGACTGTGAAACGGCCCTGCACCAACGCCTGCTCCTGTCGGCATTCTTACCACCACATCGGCTGCTTGTGCCCAACGGTAGTGACTTTTGGCCAAATTATTTACAATTTGATTGAACCCACAAGTAACAAAATCAGCAAACTGCATTTCTACAATCGCCTTGTATTTTTTTATAGCCAAACCATATCCCGCACCTAAAATAGAGGATTCTGTAATAGGCGTATTTCTTACTCTCGCTTTGCCAAATAACTTGTAAAACTGGTCTGATATTTTAAAAACACCACCATATTCAGCCACGTCTTGTCCCATCAACACTGTGTTTGAATGGCGTTCCATACTTTGTTTTAAACCATCACTGATGGCATCAACAAGGCGTCTTGTGCTAGTATTGTTGGTAGCAGGCGCAATAATTTCTTGAGTATAGGGCGCATACACATCGTTCAGTTCTTCTTCAATATCGGCTACAATTTCTGGTTCGGCAAATACCGCTGCCAAATCATCGTCCATGCCATGCTTCAACTCGTCATAAATTTGTGTTTTAAGGGTTTCGTTTAAAATCCCCTCTGACATCAAATAGGTTTCATAATTGCTAATAGGGTCTTTTTTACCCCATTCTTCAAACAATTCTTGAGGTACATATTTGGTACCGCTGGCTTCCTCGTGACCTCTCATTCTAAAAGTCATGCATTCTAATAAAATGGGGCGAGGGGAGTTTCTCATGCTTTCTGATAACTCAGTCGCTTTATTGTAAACCTCCAAAATATTATTACCATCGACTTGATAAGCCTCCATGCCATAACCTATTCCTTTGTCAATAAACTGTTTGCATCTGAACTGTTCATTACTTGGTGTACTTAGTCCGTAGCCATTGTTTTCTATTAAAAAGATAACGGGCAATTGCCACACCGCAGCCACATTCATGGCTTCGTGAAAATCGCCTTCGCTTGTGCCACCATCACCACTGAAAACTACACTTATTTTTTTGTCGTTGTTGAGCAAATGTGCCAAAGAAATACCATTGGCAACGCCCAACATAGCACCCAAATGTGAAATCATACCCACTATGTGATAGTCGTTCGTGCCAAAATGAAAACTTCTATCTCTTCCTTTTGTAAAACCACTTTTTTTACCTTGCCATTGAGCGAACAATTGTCTGAAAGGTACTTTTCGAGTGGTAAAAACACCTAAATTTCTATGCAGCGGCAATACATATTCATCGTTATGCAGCGCCATAGTAACACCCACAGAAATAGCCTCTTGACCTATGCCACTAAACCATTTCCCGATTTTACCCTGACGCAATAAAATCAACATCTTTTCTTCAATAATTCTTGGATAAAGGATGTTTTTATAAAGCTCTAATAAAGTTTCGTTGCTTAATTGTTTTCTGTTGTAATGCACAGCACAAAAGTAAGTAATTTTTAAATTTGAAGCCTACAAATTAGCCCATTATTTTCCAGTATACTCAAAAGGATTGTCTGTCCTCATTTTTAAGACTATTTGCAAAGGTTTTTTGCTTACTAACTGAGGGTTTGATAGATATATTTTCAAATCTGGCTTTTGTTGCCATTGTTGATGATTTATTACATCTTTTAATTTGATGCTGTAAGTCTGTTTTTGACTCAAATTCATTGAACGCCAATCAACTCTTAGGTTGTTTACAAAGGTTTCTATCACCAATTCATTGTCTATGGTTTCATTTTCTAATTTTTGCCAATCGAGATAATAATAGTGATTAGGAATAATGGAGTGAATAGGAATCGTTACCGGAACTTGTGAATTCGAAGAATCAAAGGTAAATGACAGTGTTTTCTCATACAACAATTGTTGGGATTTGGCTTTTTGTAAAACCACAAATTCGTAGTGTAAATGGTAGTCTTTCTGCTTAATGTAAGGAAAATATCGACCGATACTTGCCATGTTTTCGGCTTGTAAGTGGTTGCAAATTAAATAATCATATTGCATGATTTGGGTGCTGTCCAATGACTCTGTTTTTTCAGTGTATTTGCAATCAAAAGTTTGTTTGGTGAGTTGTAAGTATAATTTGAAATAATTGGAATTACCTTGCCAATAAGTACTGATTTTCTTTCCTGAATTCTGCTTTATAAAGCTATTATTTGCATTAAAAAAAGCTTGCATAGGTTGAAAAAATCTGTTTTGAATAAAATGTGTACTGTAGTGCAAATGATAGATTAAGAGAATAAAACTAATTGCAATTCCTGCAATTTTAAGTTTTTTGTATTTCAATGTTTCGATCCCATTTGCAACAAGTAAAAACAGGAAAGGGGTCGAAAAATACAAGGAAGCAGATTGCAAAACAGGAGCCCTTAAAATGGAATATAGATAAATGGTAATGAGAGGGACACCCCACAAACAAAGTAAAATCACTCTGTTTTTAAAGTGTTTTTTTATTTGCACAAGTGCCAAAATAATGAACATAGAAAATAAAACAGTGATGGTTGTGGATTGGTTGAAAAGTTGCCAATAAAACTGATTAAAAAATGTCCAATCGGGTTTGCTCAACCACTGCAATCCGCCATAACTTATTTGGGTTAAAGTTATTGGTAAATGAGGCAAAAACAACAATGAACTAAGAACTAAAACGCCAAATAGTTTTATTTTTTGTGATTGATTGGATTGAAAGATTAGGTAAGTAAATAGAATGGTTACGCTTTGTAAAAAACTAAAATAATGGGTGTAAAAACTAAGTGTGGTTATAATTGTAATGACGAATAATCTGCCCCATTTTTTTGAATTTTGATTGAATAAATGAAGGTGATAAACAAGCATTAAATTGAGCATTAATCCCAATGAATAGGGGCGAGCAACACTTTGCAGGTATAAGAAATATTCCAAGCTTATAAAGAAAATACCGGCAAGTAAAGCAGTGTATATGCCAAAGTATTTAACCCCAATTTTAAACAAATAAAAGGTACTTACGAGAGAAAAAAGTATAAAAGGAAATTTAATAGTGGCAATAGAAGCCTCACAAAAATTCACCAAACTCCACAATAAAACTTGAACCAAGGCTGGATGACCATCTACCACAACCCCTTCATTTATTAATTCACTGAAAGTTTGAAATCGGCAGCGATATAGTGCGCTGAGTTCATCGTGACTAATCGCAATATTTGAAAAGTTATAAAACAATAAACACGCTTGAACAAACAGTAACAGCGTTAAAGCAATTGATTGAGGTTTTAAAAAATCAAGTTGCCATTGTTTCATACATGCAAATAAAAAACAAATGCTTTTCCAAACCTAACTATCTTTGTATTTTTGTTGAAAGTATATGCAAGAAATTATAGATGATTTTAGAAATCCGAATGAAATTAAAAAGAATGATATTTTTTTTAACACGCTTTTATGGATTTTTGTTACAGTTTTAGTAATCGGTATCATTTTCAAAATACTACATTGGCCTGGGGCTGACATTATGATTTTTGGAAGTGTTTATATGCTTACGGGATTTTTATTTTCTTTGCTCATTCGCCGAAAAAACAAATGGTTGTTTAAGGGATTTTTATTCGCATTAATTCTATTGGTTCATGTTTTTTTAATCAATCAATGGTATTCGTTTTCTAGTTTAAAGTTGGTAGAAATGGCGCTTACATTTTTTATTATTTCATTCTTAATAGGATTTGCCATTTTAAAGAAATAATAGAGGATTTTTAATTCAATTTAATCCTATCTTTGCACCTCTTTTTTAAATGAAAGTCAGGGAACTTGTAGAGGCTTTCGGGCAACATGATCAAATTATTGAGTTTTTGGAGCAACGCAAAAACAACGGCCTTTCTATTGCCAGTTTTGAAGGATTGTCAGGTTCCTCTTTGGCAGTAGTTCTTGCTTCTATTTTTCACCAAACTCAACAAAATATGCTTGTTTTGGTTCCCGAAACCGAAGAAGCCGAGTTTTTAAGAAGCGATTTAGAACATTTAATTTCTGAAAATGATGTGCTGCTTTTGCCTGATAGTTTCAAAAAGCCTTTCGATTTTGAGGAACTAAATACCGAGCACATTCAAAGAAGAACAGAAGTCGTTTCAAAACTTCAACATGCTTTACATCCCTACATTGTAGTTGCAACGCCTGAAAGTATCTCTGAAAAAGTAATCAGCACGGCACAGTTGAAATCGAATTCGTTTGAAGTTAAATTAGGCGACCTTCTTGACTTAGAATTTCTGTCAGACTTTTTGGATGAAAATGAATTTGAAAGAGAAGATTTTGTGTGTGAACCCGGACAATATGCTATCCGTGGTGGAATTGTAGATATTTACAGTTTTAGCAATGATGTGCCTTACAGAATTGTATTGGATGGCGACCAAATTGAAAGTATTAGAACCTTTGATTTGGAAACACAACTGTCTATCTCCAATATTGCCTTTTTAACTATTGTTCCCAATATTCAAAGCAGTAGTATAGCAGGTGAGAAAATATCAATTTTTAAGTATTTTACTGAAGAAACCATTTGTATACTCAAACACTTTGATGACCAATTCCAATACCTACAGAAACAATGGGAAACCTTATTGTCAGAAAAAATAAGACCTGAAAATTATCTGATTACGCCCAATGAAATAAGAGCCAATATTACCCAAATAAAAACAATAGTAGAAGTAGGTGCTATGAGAAGTTTTAAAACGAAAAAATCGTTTAAATTCAATACCTCACCGCAACAGCTATTTCAAAAGAATATTGAAATGTTACTCACTCATTTACAAGGAAATGAGCTGAAAAATATTAAAAATTTAGTTTTTAGTGAAACTGGCAAGCAGATAGACCGATTGCTCACCATTATTGAAGACCGTCAAAAACAAATCAATATTGTGCCTATTTATCATGGTTTGGCCGAAGGTTTTTTGGAACACGATTTAAAATTAGCTTGTTACACCGAACATCAATTGTTTGAGCGTTACTACCGTTTTAAAACCCAAAAAAGAGGTTATTCCAAAAGTACGGCAATGACCCTTAAGGAACTAAGTGAGTTGCAAATAGGCGATTTTGTAACCCACATCGACCATGGGGTAGGTAAGTTTATGGGCTTGCAAAAAACACAAATGAATGGTGTGTTACAAGAAGCAGTTAAAATTGCATACCGCGATGGTGATTTGTTGTTTATCAATGTTAACTCCTTACACAAAATATCCAAATTTACAGGCAAAGATGGCACACAACCTGCCTTGCACAAGTTGGGAAGTGGTGTGTGGGAAAAGCAAAAAGCGAGTACCAAAAAGAAAGTCAAAGACATAGCGAGGGAGTTAATTGCTTTGTATGCCAAAAGGCGAGCACAACCAGGCTTTGCGTTTGCGCCAGACACCTACCTTCAAGTGGAATTAGAGGCCTCTTTTTTATATGAAGACACGCCCGACCAAGCCAAAGCAACAGATGAGATAAAACGTGACATGGAAAATACCAAACCCATGGACAGATTGCTGTGTGGTGATGTGGGTTTTGGAAAAACGGAAGTAGCCATACGTGCAGCCTTTAAATCTGTAGCAGATAGCAAACAAGTGGCGGTATTGGTACCAACTACCATTTTGGCACATCAACATTACAGAACATTCAAAGAACGTTTGAAAGGGTTGCCTGTTAATGTGGATTATATCAATAGATTTAAAACCGCAGGGGAACAAAAGAAAACCATACAAAAAGTAAAAGATGGTCAAGTTGATATTTTAATCGGAACCCATAGAATAGTGGGTAAAGACCTTAAATTTAAGGATTTAGGACTATTGATAATAGACGAAGAACAAAAATTTGGAGTAGGTGTTAAAGATAAGTTAAAAGAAATAAGGGCCAACGTTGATACGCTAACCTTAACAGCAACTCCTATTCCAAGAACGCTGCATTTTTCATTGATGGGAGCCAGAGATTTGTCGGTCATCAATACACCACCACCCAACCGTTTTCCAATCAAAACCGAGTTACATACCTTTGACAAAGAGCTGATTAGAAAAGCGATTAAATACGAAATTAGTAGAGGTGGACAGGTTTATTTTGTTCACAATAGAGTTAAGGACATCTATGAGTACCAACACATGATAGAACAATTGGTTCCGGGTGTTCGGGTTGCTATTGCGCATGGTCAAATGGATGGTTCCGAATTGGAAGATGTAATGCTCCGTTTTATGGAAGGTGATGAAGATGTGTTAATAGCCACCACAATCATTGAAGCAGGCTTGGATATTACCAACTGTAACACCATTATTATCAATCAAGCGCACATGTTTGGACTAAGCGACTTGCATCAAATGAGGGGTAGGGTAGGTAGAAGCAATAAAAAAGCGTATTGTTATTTGTTGTCACCCCCACTAAACACGCTTACCTCTGATGCTAAAAAACGTTTGAGCACTATCGAAGAGTACAGCGACTTGGGAGGCGGTTTCCATGTGGCAATGAGAGATTTGGATATTCGTGGTGCAGGTAATTTGTTGGGTGGCGAACAAAGTGGCTTTATTAGCGACATTGGGTTTGATACCTATCATAAAATATTAGATGAAGCCATCCGTGAATTGAAACACGATGAGTTTAGCGATTTATTCAAAGATCAAATAGAAAGCATAAGTAGTAGAGACTGTCAGGTTGATACGGATTTTGATATGTTAATTCCTGATACATACATTCGCAACATGGCAGAAAGACTGAGTTTGTATACAGAATTAAGCAAAATCGAAAATGAAGATGCGCTCACTAAATTCTCGGATATGTTGATAGACAGGTTTGGAAGATATCCCAAAGAAGTGGGCGTTTTATTGGCTTCGATAAGGGTAAAATGGATTGGAAAATCATTGGGATTTGAAAAGATTGTCCTAGAAAAGCAAAACATGAAAATCTATTTTCCGGCTGACGAGAAAGCTGCTTTTTATGACAGCGCCGCGTTTTCTAAGATACTACAATACATAGCAACACAACCTGCTAAATTCGAAATGAAACAAAGTAGTAAAACCATTATTTTATTGGTAAAAAGCATCAAAAACATCCGTGAAGCAACCGAATTTATGGAAGAGTTAAGTGGCTTGTATGTATAGCGGATACTAATATCATTGTTTCAAAATATTGCTTATAGGAATGGGTTAAAATTCAAAACTAACACCTGTGTAATTTCAAAGTTAGTACCTATGTAAATCCAAAGTAAGTAATCATGTAATTTCAAAGTTAATACCCGTGTAATTTCAAAGTTAGTACCCATGTAAATTCAAAGTAAAATTTCATAATAGTATTAAAATCAAGTTATTATGAGGTTTTTTATTTTTTTAAAAAAGTTTAAAAATTAACATGAAAAAACATTACTTTTGTAGCAATTAATTTTGATTAATCATGAGTATTAATAGGGTTATAAAAAAAGAGATGCTAATTTATAAAAATAAGTATCCTATTTTAGCATTAACTGGACCTAGGCAGTCCGGTAAAACTACGTTTTTGAAGAATGAGTTTGCGGATTATCAATACATCAATATGGAAAATCCGGATTTTAGGAATTTTGCAGAAAAAGACCCCAATGCCTTTTTGAAACAATATGACAAATATGTAATATTAGATGAAGTGCAACGTGTTCCTTTTTTGTTTTCCTATTTGCAGGCCAAGGTGGATGAGGATCAAATCATGGGACAATATATCTTGTCAGGGTCGCAAAATTTTCAGTTATTACAAAATATCACGCAGAGTTTAGCAGGTAGAGTAGCTATTTTTAAGTTGTTCCCATTTGATTTGGAAGAAATGAAGTCAGCCAATTTATTATCAAATGATTACAGTGTTAATTTACACAAGGGTTTTTATCCAGCTATCTACGACAGAGATATTCCTTCAAAGGTTTTTTATTCTAATTATGTCCAAACGTATGTTGAAAGAGATTTGTCTGAATTAATTAATATCAAAGACTTAAAGTTATTTAGGAATTTTATCGGATTGTGTGCAGGAAGAGCAGGACAACTACTCAATTTGAGTGCCCTTGCAAATGATTGTGGTATTTCGCAACCAACAGCAAAATCTTGGTTGTCGGTTTTAGAAAGTAGTTTTATTATTTTTCAGTTACAGCCATACTTTGTTAATTTTAATAAACGCATTACCAAAACATCCAAATTGTATTTTTATGACACAGGACTATTAAGTTTTTTGTTAAAGATAAAAGATTCCGAGAGTGTAAAAATTAGTCAACACAAGGGGGCTTTATTCGAAAATTTCGTTGTATCGGAATATGTAAAACTTAATTATCACCAAAATTTACTCCGTGATATTTGGTTTTGGAAAGATGCTGTAGGACATGAGGTCGATTTGATATGGCAGGATGATGAATTATTGAATCTCGTTGAAATAAAAGCTTCAGAAACAATTATGAGCGATATGTTTAAAGGATTTGAATACTTTGAGAAACATGCTCAAAATTTAGTTAAATCAAAAACTTTAGTTCATACAGGTCTTCAAAACCAAAAGCGAACTAATGGAGAGGTTCGCAGTTGGATAGATATAGCAAAAGACAAAATCTAAAGGCAAGGAACTATTCCCCCTTACATATTTCTTCTGTATTGACCACCTACTTCAAACAAAGCATTGGTGATTTGTCCTAACGAACACACTTTACAAGCGGTCATTAAAGCCTCAAATAAATTGCCATTCTGTATAGCCACCTCTTGTAAATGTCTCAATTCCTTTTGCGACTGTTCTTGAGAACGTTCTTGAAGCAATTTTAACATGTTAATTTGGTATTGTTTTTCCTCTTCTGTAGCTCTAATAACCTCTTTTGGTAAAACAGTAGGAGACCCTTTGCTGCTCAAAAAAGTATTGACACCAATAATTGGAAATTCGCCAGTGTGTTTCAGTGTTTCGTAATACAAACTTTCGTCTTGAATTTTACTTCTTTGGTACATGGTTTCCATAGCACCCAAAACACCACCACGCTCAGTTATTCTGTCAAATTCTTGCATCACCGCTTCCTCTACCAAGTCTGTCAACTCCTCAATGATAAACGAACCTTGAATAGGGTTTTCATTTTTAGAAAGACCTAATTCACGGTTAATAATTAACTGAATGGCCATGGCACGTCTTACTGATTCCTCGGTAGGTGTCGTTATTGCCTCGTCATAAGCATTGGTGTGAAGGCTGTTACAGTTGTCATAAATGGCATATAAAGCTTGTAAGGTTGTACGAATGTCGTTAAAGTCAATCTCTTGAGCATGTAAACTTCTTCCACTCGTTTGAATGTGGTATTTAAGCATCTGACTGCGCTCGTTTGCACCATACTTTATTTTCATGGCTTTTGCCCAAATTTTACGAGCTACTCTTCCAATAACTGCATATTCTGGGTCGATACCATTGCTAAAGAAGAATGATAAGTTGGGTCCAAATTCATTAATATCCATGCCTCTACTTAAGTAATATTCTACGTAAGTAAAACCATTGGCCAATGTAAATGCCAATTGAGTAATTGGATTGGCACCGGCTTCGGCAATATGATAACCACTGATAGAAACAGAATAAAAGTTTCTAACCTTGTTTTTAATAAAATAGTCTTGAACATCTCCCATTAATCTCAAGGCGAATTCTGTTGAGAAAATACAGGTATTTTGTGCTTGATCTTCTTTCAAAATATCCGCTTGAACGGTTCCTCTAACTTGTGAAAGGGTGTATTTTTTTATTTCTTCGTAGGTTTCACTTGGCAGGACTTGGTCGCCTGTTACCCCTAAAAGCATTAAACCTAATCCATCATTTCCCTCAGGCAAAGGTCCTTGGTAGCTTGGCACTTCCTGACCTTTTGCTTTGTATATATCAGCGATTTTTTGTTTGATACTTTCTTCCAAACCATTTTGTTTGATGTATTTTTCACATTGTTGGTCGATAGCAGCATTCATAAAAAAGCCAAGCAACATTGGTGCAGGTCCATTAATAGTCATGGAAACAGACGTTTTAGGGTCGGCCAAATCGAAACCACTGTATAATTTTTTGGCATCATCAAGGCAGCAAATACTAACCCCAGAATTACCAATTTTACCATAAATATCAGGTCTTACATGAGGGTCATTTCCGTACAAAGTAACACTGTCAAAAGCGGTAGACAACCTTTTGGCGGGCATTCCCAAACTTACATAGTGGAAACGGCGATTGGTACGTTCAGGTCCGCCCTCACCAGCGAACATCCTTGTTGGGTCTTCGCCTTCTCTTTTAAAAGGGTAAATACCAGCAGTGTACGGAAATTCGCCCGGAACATTCTCCTGTAATTGCCAACGCAAACGGTCGCCCCAAGCCTTAAATTTAGGCATGGCAACTTTGGGAATTTGTGTGTGACTTAAACTTTCAGAATGGGTTTGAATGCGAATTTCTTTGTCTCTAACTTTAAAGATATAAGCTTCGTCTTTGTATTTGTTTGCTAAGGTATCCCAGTTGTTAATTAAGTCGTGATTTTCAGGACTAATTTGTCTTTCAAGCTTTAAGATTGCTTGTTCAATTGCTGATACTAAGTTTGGTTCTGTTGAGGCCATAATGGTTCAGCAAAATTAAGCATTTTGATGAAATAATTAAAATATACGATTTTAACGATTTGGATTTAAGAAAAAATTATAAAAAATTTAAACTTGTCGTCGTTATTCAAAAAAGGCTTAACCTAAATGGGTTGATAACTCAAAAATCTCTTAACCCTTTCTCTTTCTGTGGCTTACAATAAATGCAATAGAATTGTTAAAAATATATTAAATTCGCACAATATTATGGCATATCGTTGGACAGCTTTCCCAAAATTGAATGATAAAAAAATTGAATTGCTATCCCAAGCCATCAATGTTTCAAAACCTATTGCTACGCTGCTTATTCAACGAGGAATTGAAACTTACGACGAAGCCAAAAAATTCTTTAATCCTCAATTAACCGACCTGTACGACCCTTTTCTAATGAAGGAAATGGATTTGGCAATCGAGCGTATTAATTTAGCACTGGCTTCTAAAGAAAGAATAATGGTTTACGGTGACTATGATGTGGATGGAACCACTTCTGTTGCCACCGTTTTCTCCTATTTTAGTAAGTTTACTGCCAATATCGAATACTACATTCCCGATAGATACAAGGAAGGTTACGGTGTCTCTAAAATTGGAATCGACTATGCCGCAGAAACCGGTGTTAAACTCATTATTGCGCTCGACTGTGGAACCCGTTCTATCGAACTAATTGATTATGCCAAATCCCTAGGCATTGATTTCATCGTGTGTGACCACCATTTACCCGGTGATGAATTGCCCAAAGCAGTTGCTCTCCTTAATCCCAAACGTGCCGATTGTCCTTATCCTTACAAGGAATTGTCGGGTTGTGGTATCGGATTTAAACTGATTCAAGCCTTTGCCCAAGCCAATGACTATTCGTTTGATGAGGTTTGTAAATACTTGGATTTAGTAGCCGTGAGCACTTGTAGTGATATTGTTGAAATTAAGGATGAAAACAGAGTGTTTGTTTTTCATGGCTTAAAGAAAATAAACGAAGATCCTTGCATAGGATTACAAGCCTTACTCCAAAGTTACCAAATTAAAAAAGAATACGAAGTGTCGGATATTGTGTTTGGTATTGGTCCTAAAATTAATGCGGCAGGAAGAATTGCTGATGCCAAATCATCGGTTAAACTTTTAATTGAAGAAGATTTTCATCAAGCCCTGTTACATGCCAAAACCTTAGTTGACAACAATACAGAACGCAAGGATATTGACAATGATATTACCAAAGAAGCACAGGAAATTCTCGAGAAAAGTGTTGAATTAAGGGCCAAAAAATCGACTGTTTTGTACAGTGAAAATTGGCACAAAGGAGTGATAGGTATAGTCGCTTCTAGGTTGATTGAAACATATTACAAACCAACCATCATTTTTAGCGAAGTGAATGGTATGTTAACCGGTTCTGCCAGAAGTGTCAAAGATTTCGATGTTCACGAAGCTATCGGTGCTTGTGGCGATTTGGTCATACAGTACGGCGGACATAAATATGCAGCAGGACTAACCATTAAAAAAGAATCCTTTGTGGCCTTTGCGGAGCGTTTTGAGGAAATAGTAAACAACAATACCACTGAGCACTTGTTAACCCCTGAAATTGTATTTGACTTGGAATTAGATTTTAAAGATATCAATATGAATTTCTTTACTGTTTTAGACCGATTTAAACCTCACGGTCCCGGCAATATGACCCCTGTGTTTAGAACCAATCATATCAAAGATGCCGGAAGTAGAATTGTTAAAGACAAGCATTTGAAATTAGGCG
Source organism: Chitinophaga pinensis (assembly GCA_945871905.1). GTDB lineage: Bacteria > Bacteroidota > Bacteroidia > NS11-12g > UBA955 > JABMMZ01. The sequence goes on along the minus strand of CAMBXL010000002.1, from coordinate 190,333 downwards.
CTTACCAATCAGGTGTAAAAATGGATGGCATAGGGTTTAACTTAAGTCAGGTTTACGATTACATTGAAGAAGGCAATCCATTTGATGCATGCTATTCTATAGAAATGAATGAGTACAAGGGATTCCGTAACTTACAACTAAAAATTAAGGACATCAGAGCCTCTGAATTGTCATAACTTATAGACAGATTAAACAATGATTTTAAAAGCAAATAATCTTGTTAAGCAATACAAACATAAACGCGTTGTAAATGATGTTTCTATTGATGTAAAACAAGGAGAAATAGTAGGATTGCTTGGTCCAAATGGTGCCGGTAAAACCACTACTTTTTATATGACGGTAGGGCTAGTAAAACCTGATGCAGGACAAATATTTTTGGATGATGAGGAAATTACCCATTTGCCAATGTACAAACGTGCTCAAAAAGGCGTGGGGTATTTGCCTCAAGAAGCTTCTGTATACAGAGATTTGACGGTTGAAGATAATATTAAAGCGGTTCTTGAACTCACCAAGTTGAGTAAAAAAGAACAACATGATAAATTGGAAAGTTTACTCGAAGAATTTAGTTTAAACAGAGTTCGCAACAATTATGGTAAAGTGTTGAGTGGTGGCGAAAGAAGAAGAACAGAAATAGCAAGAGCGCTGGCGACAGATCCCAAATTCATTTTGTTAGACGAACCCTTTGCAGGTGTCGATCCCATTGCTGTTGAAGATATTCAAGGGATAGTTTACAAATTAAAAAACAGAAATATAGGAATACTCATTACCGACCACAATGTGCAAGAAACGCTAAGTATTACGGACCGTGCTTATTTGTTGTTTGAAGGTAAATTATTGAAACAAGGTACAGCCGAAGAGTTGGCAGAGGATGAGATGGTAAGAAAAGTATATTTGGGCAAAAATTTTGTGCTTAGACGTGCAGAAGTAACACAAGGAAATAACTCAGAAAAGTGAAATATTTATTAGTTGGTTTAGGGAATTTAGGACCTCAGTATGACAATACTAGACACAATATTGGGTTCAATGTGATGGATATTTTGGCCAAAGATTTACAAATAGAATTTAGTTTACAAAAACTAGCCATAGTAGGTGAAGGCCGTTTAAAAAACAAAGAAGTGGTTCTGATAAAACCTACAACTTTTATGAATTTAAGTGGTAAAGCAGTGCAATATTATATGCAACAATATAAAATTCCACTCGAAAATATTTTGGTAGTAACTGATGATTTAGCCTTAGAGGTCGGAACTATTCGTCTTCGTTCTAAAGGGAGTCATGGCGGTCACAATGGGTTAAGAAATATTGAAGAAGTGCTACAAACCCAACAATATCCTCGATTGCGTTTTGGTATAGGAAGTCAGTTTGATAAGCACAGACAAGTAGACTTTGTTTTAGGGAAATGGAAAGACACCGAACTCCCATTGGTAGTAGAAAAAGCAGCACAATCGGTATTGGCTATTAAATCTTTTGTTTTGGAAGGTTTAAGTAATGCTATGACTAAATACAATGGATAATTTATTTAACTTAGATTTTAGTGTTCGCGATTACGAACTCGACTTGCAAGGCATTGTGAATAATGCGGTTTATTTGAATTATTTAGAACACGCTAGACACGAATTTTTGAAGTCAAAAGGACTCGATTTTAACGAATTACACCTGCAAGGATATGATGCCGTAGTGGTAAGGAGCGAAGTAGATTATAAAAAATCATTGAGAAGTGGCGATGAATTTACCGTTGAAACTTATGTAAGTAGAGAAGGTCGCCTTAGAATTATTTTTCATCAAACTATACGCAAAAAATCTGACCAATCTGAGGTGATAAAAGCTCAAATATTTGCCGCTTGTATTCATAACAACCGTCCCATAGAACCTTTGTTAATATTAGAAAAATTGGGCTTACTTGCTTAAACCTAGATTAGGAATTAGGATTAGTTATGAAGGTAATAGAATTCTAATGCTTATTTTGGCTTAAAAGCTTTTCCAACCTTGGGCGCTTAGTTTGTGCTTAATGTTAGATTTACTAATCATGTGAATGCCTTCTTGCATTGCCACAGCATGACCAATAATACTGATTTCCATAGTGCCTTTTATTTTTTCGTAATCGGTTTGCGAAATGGTAAAGAGTAATTCATAATCCTCGCCACCGTTCAACATCGCTACCGTTGGGTCTAAACCAAAATCAATAGCTCTTTGGTAGGCGATAGGGTCTATCGGAAGTTTGTCTTCGTACAGCGTAAAACCAACTTGACTGGCATCAGACAAATGGTGCATTTCAGAAGCCAAGCCATCGCTAATATCAATCATTGCAGTAGGTTGAATATCGAGTTGTTCCAAAAGGGCAACAATATCGATGCGCGCTTCAGGCTTTAATTGACGTTGAATGATGTAATCGTTGCCTTCTAAATCTGGCTGAAAATCGGGCTTTTCAAGATAAATTCTTTTTTCACGTTCAAGTATGTGTAACCCCAAATAGGCTGCACCCAAATCGCCTGAAACAACCAACAAGTCTCCTTCTTTTACCCCATTTCTGTAGGCAATTTTCGATTTGGAAACTTGTCCAAACACAGTAATATTAACGACTAATCCTTTGGATATAGAAGTGGTGTCGCCACCCACCAAATCAATTTGATAAGCCTCGCAAGCTGCCATTAGTCCAATGTATAATTCTTCAATGGCTTCCAATGAAAACTTACTACTCATGGCAATACTTACCACAATGTGGGTTGCTTTACCGTTCATAGCAGTAATATCACTGACATTGGCAACCACTGCTTTGTACCCCAAATGTTTCAGTGGTGTGTACATTAAGTCAAAATGAGAACCCTCTACCAACATATCTGTAGAAATCAGTTGATAGGCATCTCCCAAGTCAATAACAGCAGCATCGTCACCAACCCCTTTTACAGTGGAATGGTGGTGGATTTTAATGTCTTTTGTTAAATGTTTTATTAAACCAAATTCACCTAATTGATTCAGTTCTGTTCGCCCTTTATTTTCAAACATAAGAAGGTGCAAAGTTAAGGCATATTCATGTAAATAGGATAAACCTTCATTGGGTAAAAAAAATTAATAGAATTAAAACATAATAAAATGCTATTTTTTTATGAAATTCGCGCCACATAATTAACCATGAAGAAAATTCTAAATTTCTATATACTATACCGTTTACAAGTTGTTGCCTTGATTATTGTATTAGGCGTAGTTTCACATATTTGGGGCGACCCTATTTTGGCTTGGATTCTTTACTTTTTAGCATTATTGTCTTTAGCCTTACATTTTACTATCGGTACTATGCGTTTGGTAAAAGATGCAGTTGAAGAGGGAAATGTGGACGATGCTTTGATGTATATCAAAAAAATTAAGTACCCTAAATTACTCATAAAACCAATTCGTTCTGCCTATTATATGTTGCAAAGTACTTTAAACATGGCAGGTAATGATTTGCAAAGTGCTGAAGACAATATCAGAAAAAGTTTAAGTACTAAGTCGAGCTTAACTGGCGATATGAAAGGCACTAATTTAATGCAATTAGGATTCATTCAATTGCGCCAAGGCAAAACCAAAGAGGCAAGATTAACCTTAGTACAAGCAGTAAAAGCAGGCATACCAGACAAAGAAGGATTGGCAAGTGTTTATTTGCAATTGTGTTCATTGGAAATCCAACGATACCAAAACAAAGCAGGTAAAGAGTATTTCAGAAAAGCCAAAGCGCTAAACCCTAAAGGCAAAGAAGTGGTTGAGCAAATCAAGTTGATGGAAAAAAACATCGCTAGAATTCCGGGGTAGCTTATTTAAAGAATAGCAAGGTAAAAAACACTCATTTCGAAGTCGAGAAAAAAACGACACAAAAAAAGCCCTGAAATAATTTTCAGGGCTTTTTTTGTGTATATAATCTTAAAAGGTTATTTAACTTCTTCGAAACTTACATCTTCAACATCGTTTGATTGCGAGTTGTCGTTGTTTGGTGTTTCGTTTTGAGGTGTTCCTTGTTGACCTTCTTGCTGTGCAGAATACAAATCTTGGCTTGCAGCTTCCCAAGCTTTGTTAAGAGCTTCTGAAGCACTGTCGCATGAAGCCACATCTCTGCTCTTATAAGCGGTTTTCAATTGTGCTAAAGCATCTTCTATTGCTTGTTTTTTGTCAGCAGGAAGTTTGTCGCCATAATCTTTGATGTTTTTTTCTGAAGTAAAGATTAATGTATCAGCAGCGTTTAGTTTTTCAACTTCTTCTTTTGCTTTTTGGTCAGCTTCAGCATTTGCCTCTGCTTCTTTTTTCATTTTCTCTATTTCTTCTTTGCTCAACCCAGATGAACTTTCAATTCTGATTTTTTGTTCTTTGCCAGTTCCTTTGTCTTTAGCACTTACATTTAAGATACCGTTAGCATCTATGTCGAATGTCACTTCAATTTGAGGAACACCTCTTGGTGCTGATGGAATACCATCCAAATTAAACATACCAATGGTTCTGTTGTCTTTTGCCATAGGACGCTCACCTTGTAATACGTGCATTTGTACACTTGGTTGATTGTCACTTGCAGTACTGAATGTTTCACTCTTTTTGGTTGGAATAGTAGTGTTTGACTCAATTAATTTGGTCATTACGCCACCGTAGGTTTCAATACCCAAACTCAATGGTGTAACATCTAATAACAATACATCTTTTACTTCTCCTGTTAATACACCACCTTGAATAGCTGCACCTAAAGCAACAACCTCATCTGGATTTACTCCTTTTGAAGGTGTTTTGCCAAAGAATTTCTCTACTGCAGCTTGAACCGCAGGAATACGAGTGCTACCACCTACTAATATCACTTCTTGAATGTCATTAACTGTTAATCCAGCATTTTTAAGGGCTGATTTACATGGAGCAATCGTTCTTTGTACTAAATCATCAACCAATTGTTCAAATTTTGCTTTAGACAATGATCTTACCAAGTGTTTTGGAATACCATCTACCGGCATAATGTATGGTAAGTTAATTTCAGTTGAAGTGGTGCTTGACAATTCAATTTTTGCTTTTTCAGCTGATTCTTTCAAACGTTGTAATGCCATAGGGTCTTTGCTTATGTCTAAGCCACCATTTTCATCTTTAAACTCTTGAACTAACCAGTCAATAATTTTTTGGTCAAAATCATCACCACCTAAGTGAGTGTCGCCATCTGTTGCTTTTACTTCAAATACGCCATCACCTAATTCCAATACTGATACGTCATGTGTTCCTCCACCGCAGTCGAAAACCACAATTTTCATTTCAGCATTTTTCTTATCTAATCCGTATGCCAATGCCGCAGCAGTTGGTTCGTTGATAATACGTCTAACTGTTAAACCTGCAATTTCACCAGCTTCTTTGGTTGCCTGACGTTGCGCATCATTGAAATAGGCAGGAACTGTAATAACAGCCTCTTTTACTTCAGTACCTAAGTAGTCTTCTGCAGTTTTTTTCATTTTTTGCAAAATCATAGCACTGATTTCTTGAGGAGTGTAAAGTCTGTCATCTATTTTCACACGTGGTGTGTTGTTGTCACCTTTTACAACCTCGTAAGGAACTCTACCTGTTTCTGTCACAACTTGGTCGAAGTTGTTACCCATAAAACGTTTGATAGAGAAAATCGTGTTACGTGGATTGGTAATTGCCTGACGTTTTGCAGGGTCACCAATTTTACGCTCACCGTCTTTCATAAATCCTACGACAGAAGGGGTGGTGCGTTTTCCTTCACTGTTGGCTATCACAACAGGTTCGTTTCCTTCCATTACGGAAACACAACTGTTTGTGGTTCCTAAGTCAATTCCAATTATTTTACTCATAAAAATTATTTTTTCGTCTTTTTATATTGTCCTAGTTCCAAAAAAAATGCCACTTATATTTATGTGACAAAAAATCAATTCTTAGACAATAGTCACTTCTTTTCTGTCACAAAAAGTGTCAAAAAGTCCTTTAATTGAAGAATGAAAGTGGATTTTACAGCGCCTTATCTTACAAATCCAAGCTGCCTATAGTCGTTGCTGTTGGCAACTAATCCTCTGGTTGTGCTTGATAATGCAATTCGGTCCAAAAAGATAGAATATCTGGAGGCAAATATGCCAATACCATTTTGGATATTGCTGTACTCTGCCTGTTTTTGTACAATTCCTATTGAGGGTGAAGAAGACTGAATGTAATTGTCTATTTCGATATTGCCACCTACTATTTCCATACTACATGGTAAAAATTCTCTGTAAACACTTGCATCTACTTTTATGTCATTAAGAAGGACATTGTAAAAACTAATTCCCGGAATGATTGAGGTAATCTGCTCATTGCCTTTGTCTGCTGTGGTGCGGTATGATCTCAATATTTTCCATTTAATGGTTTTAAACGCCTTTATATTGGTGTCCGCTTTGTTAACCTCTACATAGTTGATGTTAAAAAAGGCATCGAATACTTTGCCATTCAAAGGAGATAAAAATCTTAACTGAACATTGGCATTAGTCGGGAAATTAATAGACCTAGGAATTAATGGGTTAGGAGAAATAGGTGATTGTATAAAAAAATCTCTGACAATGTTGGTTGTTGCGCTTATTTTTTTCTTTGATGTGGGTAATTCAAATTCAATTCGGTAGCTGTAATTTTGGTTCTGATTGAAAGGGTTTCTGGAATAAATACGCTCATTGGTTGCATACAAATAATTGGGAGCATTGGCAAAATAACCACTGTCTTTGGGTAAATTACTCACTTTGTATAATGGAATTCTTCGGCCGGTTTCTTGTTCTATGATAAATGGGGCTAAGGAATCAAAATACAATGAATCTGAAATTTTCGCCACATCCGAAGCTTTGGCATTTGGGTTGGTAAATACTTTGTTAATTTTGATGTATTGTGTCACTTGTGAAGGATCTAAAATACCGTAAACAGAAGCATTTTCCTCATAATCTGATAAAACATCCAATTCATTATCACAACTGTTAAGTAGCAGAATAGCAGTGAAAAGGAACAAAAAATTAAAACACACGTTCTTTGTCATAAATAATATTAACTTTGCTTTTTTTAATTAAGCAAGTGCAAAGATGAAGAAATTATTTCTATTTTTAATTTATTTGTGGTGTTTTTCTGCATTTGGGCAAGAAGTGAATAAAGAGTTCAAAAAGACTGTTTTCAACGAACAATTTGACAATACCGATAAATGGAATACTACTTTTAATGCTGAAAACTTATTTTTAGGTCAAAATGGTTACTATGAATTATTTAGACGCTCAAAAAAGTCGGGATATTATCTTTTGCCTTCCACGACAGATATTTACAGTTCCTTTCAGTTGGAATGTAATGTATTGTTTGGTCAACACAATAATAAAAAACAAAGTGCAGGGGTGCTCATGATGGCGTCTTCTGAAAGTAGCGGAGGTATTTTGGTTGAGATAAATCAAAAAAGGGAATACAGGATTTTAAGGTTAAACAAAGACAAGCAAGTTGCGATTCATTCTTCAGGTAATTCTTGGGTTAAGTTACCCTCGGTTATTACCAAATCCGAAAATACAATCGTGGTGAAAACTTACAATAAGGTTTACGATTTGTATATCAACTCGGTTTTTGTAACCACATTTACAGACATTGAACTTAACAAAGGAAAAGTAGGGCTTTACATTGGTCCAGATAGTAAAGCAAAGTTTGATTTTTTAAAACTTTATCTCGAAGAAAAAGTAGAATTAAAAGATTTAGAAACCAATACTAGCAAGGAAGAAGAACAGGCATTTACTCAAATTATTATAAAGTTGAAAGACCAAATAATAAGAAAGGATAAAGAAATAGATGAATTGAAAACTAAGCTTAAGCTGAACAATAACCAAGCCTCTCTCAGACAAAATGATACTGGTTTGTTGAATTCACGTAATAGATTGCAATTTCGTGTTACTGAATTGGAGGATGAGTTAGATGAAATGAGTTTTAAATTAATACAACTCAAAGAAGAAAATGATCGCTTAAAGGATTTTAAACAAGGGGTAGAAAAAGGAGACGAGAATGGGGATATTATAATAAACCTAACCAATATGGTTAGTAATCAGAAAAAAACCATAGATGTGCTGACTTTGCAAAATTCAATTCTGAATCAAGAAAATAACAGTTTGTTTATAGAGTTAAAGGATATTACAAAGACGCTTGATAAAACCACCAATCAATTAACGACTGAGAAAGAAAAAAACAGTCTGTTGAAACAAGAATTGGACAGTATGAAGCGATTGAATTTGAAATTACAAGATTCATTAAATCAAAAAAATCATTTAGAAAACACACCCAATCAAGAGCCTAAAAAGCCATTGACAGAGGAAGAAATTCTAAAACAAATGATAGAGAAAGAACGTGAGGAAAGACGCAAAAAATTAGAAGAAGAAAAGCAAAAAGAAGAGCAAGGACAAGGGCAAATTGAAGAATAAATGATATTGGTAAGTTCGATATTGTTAAAGATTTTCTCATTGAACGACTCCAGAGTAAATGCCATGGCGTTGTGGCCTTTTATTATTGTTAAAACAACTCAATTGCGCTCCAACAAGGCCTTAATTAATCACGAAAAAATTCACCACCGACAACAGTTGGAATTATTAATCCTTCCGTACCACATTTGGTATTTTTTGGAATATGCCTATGGTTTAATAAAACACAGATTCAATCATGATTTGGCCTACCGTTCCATCAGTTTTGAGAAAGAAGCCTACACCCATCAGGTTCAACTTGATTTCCTAAAAAACCGTCCTTTTTTAAACCACCTTAAATTTTACAAATGATCCAAGTCAATAAAGTTAAAACAAAGTCAGAAATAGATTCAATTTTTAGTATCCGAAATCGGGTTTTTGTGGTAGAACAAAAGGTAGATGCTGCAGAAGAATACGACGAAGACGACCAACAATGCACCCACTTTATTGCTTATTACAATGGAGAGGCATGTGGAACCGCAAGATGGCGTTTTAAGGACATGGGGATTATTAAATTAGAACGTTTTGCCGTTTTGAAAGAATACAGAAATACAGGAGTGGGAGCAGCATTGGTAAAAGCCGTGTTGCAAGATTTGCCGTTTGCTACTAAAGTGATGCTACACGCCCAAGTCCATGCCGTTCCTTTTTACGAAAAAATGAGTTTTGAGTGTTATGGCCCACAGTTTGAAGAAGCGGGCATACAGCACTTTGCGATGAGTATTGGGTAATGGTTATTAGTTAATAGTCCCGATAGCTATCGGGAAATAGTTATTTGTTAAATTGTCAACCTGAGAGCTTGTACTGAGCTAGTTTACCCTGAGTTTATCGATGGGAAGTGCTCTCGAAGGTATTATTAAAGGAAAATAGAACTTCAAACAGACCATCCTAAACTGTGAATTACAGATTTTGAATAAAATAGAAACAAAAAATACAAAAAAGAATTATTTTCGCTGTTTAATAATTATCAAAATATGTTGAAAGGAAAAGTGGCCTTAATAACAGGCGCAAGTCGCGGTATAGGAAAAGGAATCGCAGAAGCTTTTGCTAAAAATGGAGCTAATATTGCTTTTACTTTTGCAAGCTCTGTAGAAAAAGCACGTCAATTTGAAGCCGAATTATCTGCACAATACGGTGTTAAAGTGAAAGGTTATCAAAGTGATGCTTCTAATTTTGCTGCTGCACACGAATTGGCGGATGCCATTATTGCTGATTTTGGAACCATTGATATTTTAATTAACAATGCAGGTATTACCCGTGATAATCTTTTAATGAGAATGACAGAAGAACAATGGGACGAAGTGATTAATACCAATTTGAAATCGGCATTCAATTTAACCAAGGCTTGTTTAAAAACATTCTTAAAAAACAGATCAGGCAGTATCATCAACATGACTTCAGTAGTAGGTGTTACTGGTAATGCAGGTCAGTCTAACTACAGCGCAAGTAAAGCGGGAATGATTGGTTTTACAAAATCTATGGCCAAAGAATTAGGCAGTAGAAATGTGAGATGTAATGCCATTGCTCCTGGTTTTATTGAAACAGAAATGACAGGCGCTTTGAACGAAGATATCAAAAAACAATGGGTAGACACTATTCCTTTGAAAAGAGGCGGTTCTACAGAAGATGTAGCCAATGTTTGTTTGTTTTTGGCAAGTGATATGAGTGCTTATGTTACTGGACAAACCATCAGTGTTTGTGGTGGTATGTTAATGTAATAAAAAGTGGCACTAGACCAAGAATATATCGAACCTGAAGAAGACAAGGAAATGTCTTTCTTCGACCACATAGATGTCTTAAGAAAATATCTAATAAGAAGTGCTTATGCATTGGTGATAATGTCCATAGTGGCATTTATTTACATGGATTTTATTTTTCATGAGGTCATTACAGGTCCTATTAAAAATGATTTTTTAAGTTATCAATTGGTTTGTAAATTGTCACATTATTTTTATAATTCCGATCAGTATTGCTTTCAGGAACTTAAATTTGATTTGTTAAATACCGAAATGGCTGGTCAATTTATGATGTCATTTAAGTTGGCCTTTATAGTAGGTATAGTGCTTTCGATGCCATTTATTTTATACCAAATTTGGTTGTTTATTAAACCAGCTTTGTCTGCAAGGGAAAGAAAGAATACTAGAGGATTTGTGTTTTATACTACCGCTTTATTTGCAATGGGGATATCATTTGGTTATTTTGTTTTGTGCCCTATTTCGGTAAATTTTTTCTTTAATTATTCATTAAGTCCAGATATTAAAAATTTCATAAGTATTCAAAATATAGTAGCCTTTGTAAGCTTATTGGTTTTGGGAACCGGTTTAATTTTTGAATTGCCTATATTAATGTATTTTTTGGCTAGAATTGGGTTGATTTCATCATCATTTTTGAAAAAATACCGCAAACATGCTTTTGTTATTATTCTGATTGTTGCCGCCATTGTAACTCCTCCTGATGTAGTGAGTCAGATTATATTAACCATTCCATTGTATTCCCTTTTCGAGTTGGGGGTATTAATAGCAGCTCGTGTAGAACGTCAGCAAAAATTAGAACAATAAATTTCATGAAACAATTATTACATATTGGCTGCGACCATGCAGGATTCGATTTAAAACAAGAATTGATCAACTTTTTAAGCAATCAGAATTATGAACTAAAAGACCATGGCTGTTTCTCCAAAGAGTCTATGGATTATCCAGATGTGGTCCATCCCTTAGCAGCTGCTGTTGAATCTGATTCACAGTCACTAGGCATACTAATTTGCGGAAGTGGTAATGGTGTTTGCTTAACTGCAAATAAACACAAAGGAATTAGAGCGGCATTGTGTTGGTTGCCCGAATTAGGAGCTTTGGCTCGTCAGCATAACAATGCCAATATCCTGTGCTTACCTGCCCGTTTTATAAGTACAGAACAAGCCAAAGAAATTGTATCCGCCTATCTCAATGCTGAGTTTGAAGGTGGAAGACACCAAACTAGGGTTGATAAGATTTGAGGAGTTACTGGAAATTAACTGAAACAACCCCTGTTTTTCCAGCTTCTAAACTCACAGTTCCTTCAGTTTCGTATGGCATTCCAGGAGTCTTTTGAGAAATTAGATAATACCATGTTTGTGGCTTTACATCAGAAATTATTATTTCTTGATGAGGATTGTTTGAAATTTCAAAAATTTCAAAAATTCTTTCTTTTAAATGGTATAAATCTATTGCAAAATTAATGGTTACTTTTTGTCCAACATTTGCAGATGGTGTACCATTAAATTCAATTTTTATGGTTCCTGTTGTAGGTGTTGTCTCTTTATCGTCATTACAAGAACTAAATAAAACTACAATTGTAGTAAATAAAATTAGAATATTTTTCATATTCAAACTTATGTTTTTTTAACCAAAAAAAAAATATAAGTTTGAATCATCTATTAAAATGAAAAAAAATATACTTTTTTATGCTCTCTTTCTAAGCATATTATCCCTTTCTGCTAAGAATGTTGATGTAACGAACGCCCAAAAGGTTGCTTTTAACTTTCTAAGTCATTATCACCAAATTTCAAGTGCTAATGACTGTAAATTAGTTTACACAGAATCATCTAAATCATACAATTCTTCTAGTCAAGAACAAGCAATCAATTACTTCTATATTTTTAATTTTCAAGATAAAGGGTTTGTTATAGTTTCAGCGGATGATATATTAACGCCTATTTTTGGTTATTCTGATCAAAATAATTTTATAACTAACGACATGCCTGCTCAAGTAGTAAAATGGTTGGAAGGATATAAAGAACAAGTAAGATATTCTATTGCCAATAACTTAACTGCAACCACCTTTATAACAGAACAATGGAATGATTTGTTGAGTGGTACTTTACCTGTAAGCGTTGGAACAACGATACCTAATTCTCCCTCAAAACGTGCAAGCGTCTCTCCACTTTTAAGCACAAAATGGAATCAATCTCCCTATTATAATGCCTTATGTCCTTATGATAATGCATCTGGACAAAGAACAGTGAGTGGTTGTGTTGCTACAGCTATGACACAAGTTATGAAATACTGGAACTACCCAACTCAAGGAACAGGGAATCATACCTATTCTCACAATAAATATGGTAATTTATCAGCAAATTTTGGTGCTACTACTTACAGTTGGTCATCAATGCCCAACACAGTTAGTTCTACAAACAATGCAGTTGCAACATTAACCTATCAAGTTGGAGTGAGTGTTGACATGAATTATGGCATTGGTTCTACCGGAGGAAGTGGTGCTTATGTAATAAGCAGTAGAAGCCCTGTTACACATTGTACAGAATATGCATTGAAAACTTATTTTGGGTATAAAAATTCTTTGCAAGGAATAGAGAGAGCTAATTATTCACAAACAAACTGGATTAATCTTTTAAAGGCTGAATTAAATGCTTCAAGACCTATTATATATGCTGGTTTTGGAGGAGGTGGTGGTCATTGCTTTGTGGCAGATGGATATGACAATAATGATTTATTCCATTTTAACTGGGGTTGGGGAGGTAATGCTGATGGTTATTTTAACATTAATGCTTTAAATCCTGGTTCTTTGGGAACTGGTGGCGGAAGTGGAGGGTTTAATAGTGGTCATCAAGCTGTTATAGGTATTGAGCCACCATCAGGTGGAGGTTCAGCTGATTTAGACATGAGATTATATTCTACGTTAAATTTCAGTAATTCACCTATAACATATTCAAGTAATTTTTCAATTTCTGTCGACTTAGCTAATTATGGATCGAGCAGTACACAGAATTTTAACGGGGAGTTAGCTGCGGCTGTTTTTAATTCTAGCAATCAGTTTGTTGCTTTTATTGAAACCAAAACTGGCGTTAATATCGACTTCCTTAAATATTTACCAACGACATTCACATCCTCTGGTATTAGTGCTATGACTCCAGGAACATATACAGTAGGTGTTTATTACAAAAAAACAGGAACCACAGATTGGAAAGCATTTAGCAATGGGAATTATCAAAATTTTGCAACGATTACAGTAGTTGGTGACGATCAAAATCCCCTAAAACTTTATGCTGCAATTACCACAGACCCATCTGTTTTAATTCAGAATCAAACTTTCGATATTAAATTTGATATTGCCAATTTTGATGTAAGTGATTTCTCAGGAATAATTTCAGTTGACTTACACAAGTCCGATGGAACATGGATTAAAGAACTTAAAAAAGTTGAAAATTTATCATTACAATCTGGGTATCATTTTACAAATGGATTAACCTTTACAATTGATGGTGGTTTGTCTGATGAACCAGGGACTTATCAGCTATTTGTTTGGTCTAAAAAAACAGATGGTCAATGGGAATACGTAGGTTCTGGGAATTATTCAAATCCTGTAAATATTCAATTAACAGCACCAGGACTTTTAGCTGATATGTATGAAAATAATAACACTTCATCTGTTGCATACAATTTACCAATTAACTTTAATGGAAATATTGCAAAAACATCAACAGTTGGGTCAAATTGCCACAATGGAACAGATTACGATTATTATAAAGTAATATTACCAGAAGGATATCAATACACAATTAGTCCAAGGATCAATGATGCATATAAATCAAATGATAGCAAAACCTATACTTTAGATGCTGTTTTTTCATATTCAACCACAGGAACTTCATGGTCAGATGCTTTTGATTCAGATTTGCCTAATAATCTGATTGTAAATGGAAATACGACATTGTATATTTTAGTATCACCATACTTTACTGGTGACATAGGTACCTATTTATTAGATTTAAGTATTAATAGAACCCAAATTTCAACGATAGTTGATGAAAAAACCATTGAGTCTGTTAAACTTTATCCTATTCCTGCTACGAATCAGTTTTCTATCACTTGGTCAGATTTGAAGATTCCTGCACAAACTATCGATATTTTTGATGTATTAGGTAACAAAATTGAAACATATAATGTTGAAAATCAAATTTCATTGAATGTAAATTCTAAACATTATTCAGCAGGGTTGTATACAGTTGTTATTAATACTAATGAAGGCGTATTGATTAAAAAAATAAGTATTGCCAAATGAGAATTTTTTCAATAGTCTTAATTTCTGTCATATTTTGGGCTTGCCAATCTAAAAAGAATAAAACTTTGTCATTTGAACCGCAATTTATACCAGGGCCTAGTGCAATTGTGTACAAAACCAAAAACAATTATAATGATTTAGTGGCAGTGATATTGTCTGATGACAAGTCTGAAATTATCTCTTATCCAGCGCCATCTGATGTCAAAAAAGAAGGTTATAATTCCAATCCAACAATACTAAAGAATGGGTACTTGTTGGATAATAGAGGTATAAATCCCAATGTGGCTTTTATAAGTCTAACCTATCAACAGTATAGTGAACTAAAGGAAGTGCCATCATTAAAAAAATTATTCGAAATGATTGTCGACAAAGATCCTCTTTTGGAAATGTGTAATTGTGGTAATCGAGATAGTATTCAAAATACTGAAGCTAAATTGAATTATTTGATTACGAAAAACCTTCTTAATGACAAGTGTAAGAAAATAAGATAATTAGGTCAGTAATTAATCGTGGATATGACCACAATTGGGGCATTTTAACTTGTCTTTCTGAATAGTTACCTTCAAAAACCCTGATGTTAATATGGAAGTAGGGATAGCAAATAATAACCAACCGCTTATTCCGATAATACCACTAATAATTTTACCAAGCGGGGTTAAAGGAATTACATCGCCATAACCTACTGTTGTAATACTCGAAATAGTGAACCACATGGCCGAAGTTATATTTTTAAAAACCTCAGGTTGTGCCTTGTTTTCTGCAATAAAAATTAAACATGAGTAAAAAATAAACATGAAAAAAATCATGGTAAAACTGATAAGCAATTGTTCTCTTTTTAAATAAAAAACTTGCCCTATTACCTTAAAGGCGTCCAAATAGCGAATGGCTTTGAACAATCGAAGTACCCTAAAAATGCCAAATACATAAAAGTAGCTGTTATAGGACGATAGAAAGAAGTAATACATTGGCAATAATGCCAAAATATCAATCAACATTAAAGGGGTAATTGCATATTTTAGTCGCCCCTTTAATGGATGTGAATAGGTTGTTATTTCAATACAGGTATATAGCCTTAAGACATATTCCAACGTAAAGAAAATGATAGTTACTAATTCTAAAAACAATAAGACATGCGTATAGTCTTTTTGAATAATATCGAAAGTTTCGAGCAATAAATTAAAAGAGCTTAAAACAATTAAGCTAAACAAAATAAAATGAAACAACCTGTTAAGAGGACGTTTGCTTTTGTGGTCGTCAATAATATGAAAAATTGCTTTTCTAAGCGAGTTTGTATTCATATTACTTTAATTTATTTTAAAACGAGGTAGTTACTGATTCGCTTTTTTGTGGTCAGCCAAAAATTTCGCCAAACCAATGTCTGTTAGTGGGTGGTTTAATAATCCCAAAATAGCATCCAAAGGACAAGTTACTACATGAGCACCTGCCTCTGCAGATTTAACAATGTGTAATGGATTTCTTACAGAAGCAGCCAAGATTTGAGTTTTGTAATTCTGCATTGAGTAAATATGAGATATTTGAGAAATTAAATCCATACCATCCCAACTGATGTCATCCACTCTTCCTATAAATGGAGATAAATAGGTTGCGCCAGCTTTTGCAGCTAAAATTGCCTGACCTGCAGAAAATACCAAAGTGCAATTAGTGCGAATACCATTAGCAGTAAACCAACTAATAGCTTTAATACCGTCTTTAATCATGGGTACTTTTACAACAATATTAGAATCAATTGCAGCTAATTTTTTACCTTCATTTATCATTCCTTCAAAGTCTGTAGAAATAACCTCAGCACTTACATCTCCTTTTTCTACAATATTGCAAATGTCTTTGTAATGTTTAAAAACATTGTCTTCACCAACAATCCCCTCTTTGGCCATTAATGAAGGATTGGTTGTTACACCATCAAGAATACCTAGGTCTTTTGCTTCTCTGATTTGATTTAAATTAGCTGTATCGATAAAAAATTTCATGTCACGAAAATAATAGCTCTTAGTTAGGTTTCAAAATCAAGTTTTAAACAGATTTTTAATGGATTAGATACAAAGTGATGTCAATATTGTAAATAGCCTAATTTGATTTGATAGATTGTTATAATAAAGACACTACTCTGATTTGTAATGTACTTATTAAAAATTTAACTTAATTTTGCAAACTATAATGTGGGAAAAAATTGCTAATTTTATACTAAGAAATAAATATTTTATTCTTGGATTTATTGTCCTTACGACAGGATTTATGGCTTACAAGGCAACGCAAGTTGAATTGGCTTATAACATGCAAAAGTTAGTGCCAAAAAATGACGTTGAACTTGTTGATTACGAGAATTTTAAAAAGGAGTTTGGTGACGATGGAAACAAGCTGATAATCGGTTTAAAGTCACCTGATATTTTTAAAGAAAAGGTTTTTAATGACTTGTATCACTTAACTTCTGAAATTGATAAAATTAAAGGGGTTTACGACGTGCTTTCTTTGTCAAACTTATATCAACTGACCAAGGTTGATTCTATCAAACGCTTTGTTTTAACACCTTTAATTACGGGTCCTCTTAAGCAGCACGAAATAGACAGTGTTAAGGAAATCATGATGTCTATGAAATTTTACAAAGATTTGATTTTTAACCAAGATTCAAATGCAAGTATCATCGTTGTAAGCTTAGACAAGGATTTATTGGACAGTAAATACCGAACACAAATTATAGATTCAATCGTTTACCATGCGAATCAATTTTCCATAAACAACAATATTGAGTTACATTACAGTGGTCTGCCTTATGTTAGGCATACGCTTTCCACAAAAGTAAAAGACGAATTGGGCTTTTTTACCTTTTTAGCCCTATCTGTTACAGCTTTGCTTTTTTTGGCATTTTTTAGGAGTATTTCTAACTTGCTAGTTGCACTTTTTATTGTGTCTTTGGCAGTAATTTGGAGCATGGGTTGGATCAGTTTGCTCGACTATAAAATAACATTGTTGACAGGTCTGTTGCCTGCAATTATGATAGTAATAGGGATTCCTAACAGCATCTATCTCATTAATAAATACCATGAGGAATACCGTTTGCATCAAAATAAAATTAAAGCTTTACAAAGGGTTATTTCGAGAGTAGGTGTGGCTACTATTTTAACCAATTTAACCACTGCAATTGGTTTTGGTGTGTTTTATTTCACTGACACTTTACCTCTTAAGCAATTTGGTGTTGCTGCGTTCTTGAGTGTAATGTCCATTTTTGTAATTTCACTCACTATTATTCCTATTTTATTCAGTATTCTTAAGCCACCTACTTCTAAGCAAACCAAGCACTTGGAGAATAAATATGTGTTAAGATTTATAAATTGGATTCATTATATTGTTTTTAATAGAAAAAGAAGAATCTATTATTTTACAGTTTTGTTAATTGTGATTTCATTTTTTGGATTCTTAAAGTTAAAACCTTTGGTATTTATGCTTGATGATATCCCTCACAAAGATAAATTATATCAAGATTTAATTTTTATTCAAGACCATTTTAAAGGTGTAATGCCCTACGAAATTGTGATTGATACCCGTGAGCCCGATGGTCTGAAAAATCCTGTTACTTTACAGAAAATATATAAACTACAAAAGAAACTTGAAAACCAAGCTGATTTTTCAAGAGCTGTTTCTGTGGTTGAAGTTTTAAAGTTTGCCAACCAATCCTACAATGATGGTGATCCTAACTATTACCGTATGCCTAACAACATAGATTTAGCTGAAATTGCTTCTTATATTCCACAAAATCAATCGAATCAAAATATGCTAAAATCAATGGTAGACAAAGATTTTAGAAAAGCAAGAATTAGTATTCAAATGCGTGATGTGGGTTCAGAAAAAATGGAAGAAATCAACAAAGATGTCAATGAAATAATTAAAGAAATTTTTCCTGAAGAAGATTATGATGTAAAAGTAACGGGGACGTCTATTATTTTCTTAAAAGGGAATAAATACTTAGTAAATAGTTTGGTTCAAAGTGTCATATTAGCCTTCATTATTATCGCTTTATTGATGGGTTTATTGTTCACCTCATTCAAAATGATTTTCGTTTCATTGGTGCCTAATATTATTCCACTTGTAATTACTTGCGGACTAATGGGGCATTTTGGTGTTCCACTAAAACCATCCACTATTTTGGTTTACAGTATTGCATTTGGTATAGCCGTAGATGATACCATTCACTTTTTAACCAAATTTAGGCACGAACTTAAGAGAAGTAAAGGTTCTGTTAGTTCAGTGTTGTCTAAAACAGTTAAGGAAATGGGTCAAAGCATGATTTATACCTCTGTTGTATTGTTCTTCGGATTTATCATTTTTACTTTTTCCAATTTCCAAGGAACAGTTGCATTAGGTTTTTTAACGGCATCCACTCTATTAGTTGCTTTATTCAGTAATTTATTTGTATTGCCTGCCTTAATTCTAAGTTTTGAAAAAGGCTTAAATCCAAAAGACGAACTTAGTGAATCCGTCCTCGAAACAGATGAAACAAACGAGTAATTTATCATTAATCCCCACCGAAAGCACTTCCCTTACCTTCGACTCCGCTAAGGGAACTCTTAGAGTGATATACCCGTAAACAACTAAACAATTTAAACTTCCTCAACCATTTAAACCACTTAAACAACTAAACAAATAAACAACTAAACAATTAATAAAACATGAGTAACCATAAATTCAATTCCGAAGAAATAAAATTCTTAGCAGGACCTCAGTCAAGATTAAAAGATTTTTTATTTACCATTAAAGTTGTTTGGGAGTTTGTAAAAGGTTTCAGGGTTTTGCACTTTGTCGGGCCTTGTATTACCATATTCGGTTCAGCTCGATTTAAAGAAGACCATCCTTATTATGTACAAACAAGAGAATTGGCAGGAAAAATAGCTAGGACTGGATTTACGATTATGACAGGTGGTGGGCCTGGCGCAATGGAGGCCGCTAATAGAGGTGCTAAAGATGTAGGAGGAAGATCGGTTGGTTGCAATATTGTATTGCCATTTGAACAAAGCCCAAACCCTTATTTAGATAGATTTACCAATATTAAATATTTCTTTGTTAGAAAAGTATTGTTACTCAAGTATTCTTATGGACTTGTAGCAGTTCCTGGAGGTTTTGGAACTTTAGATGAGCTATTTGAAGTGCTTACTTTAATCCAAACTACCATGATTAAAAAGTATCCTGTGGTTATTTTTGGGAAAGAATATCACAAAAATTTGATAGCATACATGGACACTATGATTGAAGAAGGAACCATAAGTAAAGAAGACAAACATCTGTTTTTATTGACAGATGACGTGGATGAGGCAGTAGAATTTATTGTAACTAATACTATAGAACCATTTGGCTTAAAGCCAATTACAAAGGAAAAATGGCTTTGGGAATAAAAACAATTAAAAAAATACAAAAATGATAAAAAAACCAGAAGATTCGTTCACTATAATGAATGAAATCGTTTTGCCAAACGATACCAATACGCTAAATAACCTAATGGGTGGTAGATTGTTGCATTGGATGGATATTGCGGCAGCCATTGCAGCACAAAAACACAGTAACAGTATTGTAGTGACAGCTAGTGTTGATGGCGTGTCGTTCAAAGAGCCTATCAGATTAGGAGATGTAGTAACCTTAGAAGCTTATGTAACGCGTTCTTTTAATTCCTCAATGGAGGTGTTTATCGAAGTGTATGCTCAAAATATACCAAGAGGTGAAAAATACAAATGTAATGATGCATACTACACTTTTGTTGCTTTAGATTCAAGGAATAAACCCATTGTAGTCCCAGCGTTAGAACCACAAACTGAAGCTCAAAAAATTAAGTACGATGGGGCTTTAAGAAGAAGGCAAGTGAGACTGATTATGGCTGGTAAAATGAAAAAAGAAGACGCAGCTGAATTGAAAGCGTTTTTGATTGATTAATTTACTCCCAAACACAAATAATGCCTCCAATCAATGCGCTTGATATTATCCAATAGCCTGCATGGATTGCTATATATTTAAACCTTCTTCTTTCATACAAAGCATTTTGGACAACAACAGGCGTTGCAAAAAATAAACCTGCCAATAAGCCATGAAATAGACCATGACCAAAGGTTCTATACTTAGAACCATAAGCTATATCATTGCCATTTAAAAGTAATTGAATTTTTGCATCAGGTTTCATTGCTTCAGGAATGTCTTGTAACAGTGAAAATAAACTGTATTGGTGAACAACCATAAAGTTGATTACAAAAGCAATGAAAAAGGAACATAAAAATGACAAAATCATGGTTTTAGTCATGTTGAAATCCTTAGACATACTCTCTTGTGTAGCACCTATTTCTCTCATCCATGCGCTGCCCATCACTTTAGGATGATACCATGTAAATCCAATAGGGAATGTAACTAAACTTGCCACAAAAATGGCTAAAAAATTGATATTCATATTTCGTGTAATTTGGTACAAAAGTATTGGTTTTTTAATTTTTTTGAATATCTTTGTTTTTAAAATATGAAATTTATATCGTTAATTTTCTTAAGTTTAAGTCTATTTTTATTCAATGCTTGTCAGTATGAAGATGGACCCTCTTTTAGTTTGATTTCCAAAAAATCTAGAGCCGCAAATACTTGGGTCATCGACCAGGTTTTTGAAAGTGGAATTGATAAAACAGACGATTACAAAAGAGCCTATGTGGATTATAAAGTTGTAATAGGAAAAGATAATTCATACTCGCTTACTTACAGGCCATTTAATCTAACAAACTACCAAGAAAATGGTGCTTGGAAATTTTCTGATGAAAAAGCTAAAATTATCTTTACTCCCAAAGGGACCTCTCAACAAAATGAATGGAAAATTCTTAGACTGAAAAATTCAGAATGTTGGGTGATTCAAAGAGTCGATGGAAAAGATATTGAGCTCAGAATGAAAGATTAATGTGTTTGAAACGCATTATATTTCATTTTTTTCTTGTTTGATTCAGTTTATTTTTTAACTTTGAACTTCTTAAAACAAAAAATTAAGAGTCGCTAACAAGTAAAATATTGATTTGAATTGAAAAAAATATACCAGTTATTCTGTTTTATTATCTTTCTAATTCCAATATTGATACATGCTCAGGGCAATAGGCTTTCTATACAATGTTCACCTCCTAAGAAACTATCAATTTGCGGAATAAATGATACCGCTAATGTTCAAATTTTTAACATTACAGGCAGTGCTGTGAACTCTGTCAATGTGGTTTTAAACCTTCCTCCGGGGGTGCTTTACAGAGCTGGAACTGTTGTAGGGTCTGGAATTTCGGAAAGTAATATTACAAATCTTAATCAACCCGTTTTCACTGCGCCCAATATTGGGGTTGCGCAAAATATTAAATTAAGAGTTACTCTTACTTCAAACTGCGATTTATTGCAATTTTTAAACTCAAGCAATGTGCCTGTCGTCAATGTAAGGGTTAACTACACCGGAAATTTTGACATCGGTTCCTCAAACCCTTTCGCTGTTAATGTGCCATCAGCACAATATTCTAGTATTACAAATCCAAACTTTGTGGGAGATATTAATTCTAAGTTTGGAAGAAAAATCACTATCGGGAATTTCGGAAAAGGTCCCTTAAAGGAACTTAAGTTAAAAAGAATAAATGGCAAAGATGTTCAAATTTATAAGGTCAATAATGGCGTTAATAATTTTTCAGGTGATACCGTTTACACCACATTTAATGGTTCTCATTTTGTTAAAATAGGTAACAATGATTCTTTGCTCGACCAAAATGAAACAATCGAATTAATAGATTCATTGCTTATTAAAGGGTGTAAAAACCTAACTACAAGTTACGAACTATCTTGGGGTTGTAACGGTAAAACATGTTTAATATCAAAAGCCTCTAATTCAGCGAGTATAAGTAATAAAATCCCCAATTTAAAAGCAATTCCCTTTCCTTCATATCCTACTTGTTACAACAACAATAGACACAGTTCTGAGTTGAGAATTACAAACATAGGCTCAATGGTGGCCTCAGCAAACAGAGTAAGTATCAATCAATATTACACGTTGATGAGTCGTTTGGATACCACTACTTTAAAAATAAAAGTAGGACACAAAGGTTCATGGACTCTGCCTGTTATTGACAGTTTGGTATATGGATATAACCTGGGGTCATACAGTTGCTTGGGTTCTAATCCAATTACTTTTTTTAGAATTAAAACTCCCGATTTGAAACCCGGAGATACTTTATTTATTAGATGGGAAACGTTTTCGTGCATGCCTGGAGTGTGTGAAAATATTTACATGAACTATAATAGTTGGCTTTACTCAGCAACCTACCAAGACCAATGCAAGAATAATTTACAACTAGCAGCAGCTTGGGGTCGATGGTATGACCAGCATTATTTTGCTTCGTCCACTTTTGCCCCATCCGATTTAATCAACAACCAAGTTGGTGAGTTCAGAACTTTAATTTCCTCTGCCAGCGTATTAAGAAGTACATCCTCTGCGGTTTTTATAGTTGATTTAATTTTGCCCTCAGGTCTCAGTCATTCTAGACAAAAAAAGGATTTATATTTTATCAATGCTGAACTAACAGCACAATGGAATCCTGACAGTATTGTTAAAAAAGGTGACACAATACGTTCCTACTTTCCTAACAATATTCCAATCAGTTTGGTCAATGCAGAATTGGTTTATTATCTCAAAGCGGATTGTTCACAAACAGGTGCCAATGGCAATAAAACTATTCAACTACAAATGAAGTACAGCCCCGATAAATCATGTACTAAAAGGGAATGGTTTTATCTAATTTGTCAGTCAACGCAACTCAAACTACACTGTTATTCCAATTGTAATGGCGGAATGATGTTCAAGAATTTTTCTGTTCAAAGAATCAATTTTGGTAAACCAGACAACAATAACGATGGCTTACCCGATAATTCTGGGAATTTGGATACCCTAAAAATAAGAGAGGAGAGGACCTTGTTCGGAGATACAGTAATGGCCACCTATACAGGTATTGTTAAAAGAACATCTACTATTGCAACTTGGCGACACCTTTTTGCGGAATCTAATATTGGATATGGTCGATTTTTAACTTTTTTAAATGCCGAAATTACTGTTTATCGAGGTGGAAATAGCCGTATGAATTGTTTTAGAAATACAAGTGTTAAAGCAATTTCTGGCGTCAATGCTTCATTTAAAGTTGATTTAAGTATGGATTCTCTTGGTTCTTGTTTGCCACAAAATTTTAGATACGTTAACAACGACAGTGTGGTCGTTAAAATAAAATTCAAAGTCACAGAAAATTTAGGAGGAAATGCCATTATTCAGAATTTTAGTAACTTATTTTACCTCAGTAATGTTGCCAACCCAACCAGTAATTCTAATAAATTTCAATGTGATACCTTCTCTGGTAAAACAATATTAACGGGATACTATTACACAAATTACGGTAGAGATAATATTAATGTCAATAACTGTAATTTAATAGGGGTTTCTAATAATTATTACATAGGAATAGGTCCTTGTTGTTCTAACTATGGAGGTAATAATTATTTCCCTTACGAATACAGAAGTTTTTCGAGACTAAAAGCTATTCGTTTTTATACGCCACCAGGATACAAATACCGAAGATCGTATTTGAATCAATACCGAACTGCTGGTTCTAATAAAACAGCTGTTGAGATTAAAGATACCATCAGGCCAATTAATGCACAAAGCTATCCTTTGGTATTTGATGTTACTAAGCATTTTAAAGATTCAGGCGGAGTATTCAATTACAGCGATGATGCTTTCCATGGCGTTTATGCTGCATACCTTGAACCTACTTGTGAAATTCCATCTACTGCCCCTCAGGTTATTAAGTACGACTTTATATTCGAAAAATTAAACTCCTTCGGGGTTGGTTTTGATACTATCAAAAGTGCGGCTCAAGATGATTACATTCAATACAACCGTCCTGTTGTTTCTATTAAACCACTTTCTCCCACCATTTATGCTGCACAAGATACCGCAGAATGGGAGGTCAATTATACCAATCTCTCAACATCTTTTAGTAATTTAAATACTTGGTTTGCCCCAGATAATTCCGGTCCTGTAAAAATTATACAAATAAAAGATGCAGTTAGAGATACGTTAATGCCTGTGAAAAATGGAGTATTTCGTTTGGGAACTATTGGGTTTAATAACACCCGTAGATTTAAAATTAGAGCCACTTATAATACTTGTAATAAGGATAGTGTGATTTTGTATTCTGGATGGAACTGTGGTGGTTACCCAACTGATATTGCTAATTTTAATTGCCAAAAAGACCGTATTCCCCTTTATATTGAACCTCAAAACACCCAATTTCAAGTGGGTATAACTGATTCAATTACGACTGCTGATTTATGTGGTCAAACCCCATATCAATACACGCTCGAAAATATTGGTTCTACTACAGCATATAATACCAAAGCAATTGTGACACTGCCCATAGGAATGAATATTGTCAGCCGTTCATGTTACATTAAATATCCTCATAAGTCTTTTAAACAAGCTATTTCAAATCCTACTTTGGTCAGTGGAACTACTTACGAATGGCCTCTGAGTTCCATTAATAATTTATTGAGTCAAGGCTTTAAAGGGGTTTCAGATACCAATCGCAATAAAATCATTATTTACTTTAAAGTACAAACCGATTGCGACTACTCTTCTGGAAATTATATTCGTGCTAGCGCCAAAGGAAATATTAAATGTGGTGAACCAATTATTACCTATCCTGGTATTAGTAATTCATTGAATATTAAAGGGGTTAGTAGACCTTACTTTACTCTCGTGAAAGTACTTACTGATTCTATTTTACCGTGTCAAAAAAGTACGAAAGTAAGAGTAAGAATAATCAACTTAGGTCCAGATAAAACAGGTATTGAAGATAAATACCAAGCGATATTAATAAAAGGAATGGTTTATGATTCTTCTCTTTATCAGTCTATTTATAACGCCCCAAATCCATCGCTTACTAAATTTAGAAATATCAATAGTGCAACCGAGGTTGAAATGAGCTTAAAGTCGGGAATTGTGCCAGGAGATAGTATGGAGTTTAATTTTGGATTTATGTCCAATAGTAAAGATTTAAGTTGTGGTTCGCAAGATTTATACAGTCAAGCTGCTGTAAAGCAAGAAGTTAAATGTGTGGCAGATAATTCACTTTGTAATATCAATGTAATTACGGGTAATAATTTGAGTAAGCCCAATGTTTACAAAGGTTCTTTAATGCTTCAATCTTTAAAATCTAAAATTCAATCGGTGAATAGTGATTCGGAATTTTTAAATCTTCAATTCAATATTAGAAATGTCGGAAACAATATTTCTAATGCTAATTCTGTTGTGTTTAAATACATATACGACCAAAATAACTCAGGAACTGTTGATCCATTCGATTTTGTGGTTTATACCGATACCCTTAAGTCAGCTTTAAATAGAAATCAATCTGCATTGATCAATCAATCTGTAAGGGTGGCAGCAGGTCAATCATGTAATTTATTCGTAGTTGTTGATTCCTCTTCATGTTCGTGTAATTTTACATTTGCCAAATTCCCCGTTCCTATTTTAAGAAATGCTGGTCCCGATATTCAATTGTGCAGTAAGTTAAATACAACAATAGGCATCGATTCAACCAAAGGGTTTAAGTATTTTTGGTCACCTAACTTGTATCTCAGCAATGAAACTAAATCAAAAACAAAATTCAATGCGCTAAATGAAGACACAGGTTCATTAAAAATATCTTATGTGCTAACAACTAACAGAGGAACTTGTAGTTCTAAAGACACCATGGTTGCTGTAGTTTATTCGTTGCCTAAGGTTACCATGAACCAAAGAGACACTTCAATTTGCCAAAATAACAAAGTGAGATTAAGTGCAAAAGCTTTCCAAGGAAATGGAGCTTTATCATTGTTATGGACACCAAATATAGGGCTAAATAACTACGCCAATAATCAAGTAATTGCATTTAATGACACAAGCAGAACTTATAAAATAACAGTTACTGATAATAAATCATGTAAAGTGTCTGATACGGTAAGATTAACTGTTAAATCTTTGCCTGTTGCCGCATTTACATACGTTCAAAAATGTCAAGGAGAACCTATATTATTAATAGATTCTTCAACTATTTCAAATGATGTCATCAATTATAACAGATGGACTTCTGCACCTTCAGATACTATTAATGCGGCTCAATGGTTGCTCGATTTGAATAATCAAACCAGTGCCTCTGTTAAATTACTCGTTTCATCTCCATTTGGATGTAAGGATACTCTTGTCAAAACTATAAGCGCTTTCCCTAAACCAATTAGTCGTTTTTCGCTTTCCAATGTGTGTTTTACAGATTCAGTTTCTGCCAATAATTTAAGCCAAATTGCATCAGGTACTATCAATACTATTCAATGGATAACAGGTGATGGTAATGTATTGAATAAACCTTCTTACCGCTATTATTATAATACTGCTGATACTTTTGTGATTGGGTTGGCAATAAATAGTAATTTCAATTGTAAAGACACCAGTTACAGAAATGTAATAGTGCACCCTCGCCCAACTGCTGATTTTTCAATGAATAATGTGTGTATTGGAGACAGTACTCAATTGCTACAATTGTCACAAATAAATAATGACAGTATTGTTTCTTACCGATGGAGTATTAATAATGAGTGGATTCAAACTAATGAATTAAAGTATTTATTCCCGAAAGATACCCAATTTACAGTGAAATTGGTGGTAAAAAGTACCCAAAATTGTATGGATTCTATCCAAAAAACGGCTTGGGTTTATCCTCTTCCTGTTGCTGATTTTAAGGCTAATCCAGTTTGTGAACTTATAAACTCTAAAATAGTAAACTTGTCTACTATTACTAAGGATTCTATTCTCACCTACAGTTACTTATTGCCAGATGCAAGCACTTATTCAACCCGAAGTTTTACCCACCTTTTCAGTGTAGGTGATACTTTTGATATTCAATTAATTGTTAATTCAGTAAGAGGCTGTAAGGATACAATTTTAAAACCACATATTGTTTATCCTAAAATAGTTCCCAACTTCACATTGCTCGACCATTGTTACCTCGATTCTTTGCGAATTCAAGACAATAGTACTTATGTAAATACTAATATTGCGAAATGGCAATGGTATTTCGGTGGTGATTCTGCTAAAGTACAAAATCCAAGATACCAATACAAGCAATGGATACTAAATACACCTGTATTATTAAAGGTTACAAGTGCTGAAAATTGCGCTTATCAAGTCCAAAAAAATGTCAATGTTTATCCATTACCTCAAGTTGATTTCTCGGATACCAACCGCTGTGTAGACAATCAATT
Organism: Chitinophaga pinensis; assembly: GCA_945871905.1. GTDB lineage: Bacteria > Bacteroidota > Bacteroidia > NS11-12g > UBA955 > JABMMZ01. The sequence continues at coordinate 162,509 of CAMBXL010000002.1, read as the reverse complement.
TAATTTTACTAATCGCTCTAACATAGATTGGGGAAACATAACAGGTTACACTTGGCGCTTTGGAAACTATATGATAGATACCAACACGAGTCCTTACCATCGTTTCCCTGCAGCAGGTGATTTTAGTGTTAAATTAACCGCAATTAGCAATCAAAATTGCATCGATTCTGTTATCAAAACTATAACAAGTTATCCGCCTGTTGTGGTGAATTTCGAATCTCAAAATGTATGTATAGAAAATCCAATACTATTTAAGGACAGTAGTTTAACTCCTTACGCCAAAATAATAGAATACAAGTGGCAGATGGATGACGGAACAAACTATTCAATTAAACAGCCCATTCATTTGTATAATTCAGCAGGGAAATACAATGTCAAATATCAAATAAAAACAGATTACAATTGTTTGTATGATACGACCAAGCAAGTAGAAGTTTATCCTAAACCAAGTGCCTTGTTTTCTCTAGACAAAGGGGTTGGTACTATTCTAGATCCTGAAATTTCGATTACGGATTTAAGCAATGGTGCCGATACATTATGGTACGATTTAGGTGATGGATCTAAGTCAAGTTTAAGAAACTTAATGCATTTGTATCCCGATAGTGGTCTTTATTACATTAAACAGTATGTTAGAACTCAATTCAATTGTAACGATTCATTTGTTCAAAAATTAAGAATTAAATACCTGTTTGTGTTTAATGCGCCAACTGCTTTTTCACCCAATGATGATGCCATTAATGAAGTTTATGAACCGGTAGGAATGGGGATTAAAAATTATGAAATGAGTATTTTTAACCGATGGGGGCAGCTTATCTATCAAACCACAGAAGGAAAAGGATGGGATGGTAAATTTCAGGGTGACTTTGTGCAAGATGGATATTACTTGGCAGTATTCAAAGTCAAGGACTTTAGAGGAATAAACCACTATTTAAAATCAAGCTTTATACTGCTGAGGTAGTTTATTTTGAGTTGAGCGATTGCCAAAACAAGTCGGCTTGAAGATGCAACATTTCTAAACCGTTTTTTGCACTTGCCCCATGTGTCATGAATAATTCCATAGTAGGTGTAATTTCAGGATTGTAAACAAGGTCGAAAAAAAACATATCAGCATTTATAGCTTCATAGTGCAAAGGGAGTATCCTTTCACTGTTATTCAGTGTGCCTACAGGTGTTGTGTTGATAACTAGTTGGAACGATTGAAACAGTTCTTCACTTAGATCTTGATAGGTAAATGCCCCGTTTCTACTAACAATTTGAAAAGGAATATTCAGTTTTTTTAAGGCAAATTGAACCGCCAAAGAAGCACCACCATTGCCACAAATCAAGGCTCTATGTGGAGTGAAGGAAAGTGCATTTTTTAAACTTAGGTAAAAGCCCATCCAGTCTGTATTAATGCCTTTAAGATGGAAGTTGTCTTTATGGTTTCTTTGGATGATTAAGCCATTTACAGCACCTATTTGTAGGGCCTCTTCGTCAATTTGTTGACAGTATTGAATAACTGATTGCTTGTGAGGAATGGTTACATTTAGGCCTATTAAATCTGGATTTTCCCTAATGATGTCAGGCAGTGTATGGATAGAAGCAATAGGAAATAATTTGTATTGCCAATCGTTAAGCTGAAGAGATTCAAATTTTTTAGCAAAATATTGCGGTGAAAAAGAATGCTCTAAAGGATAGCCGATAAGTCCAATACTAGGCATTATTTAGAATCTATAATTTCCGAATTTTTGTTTCTTTGCTTCATTTTAGCTCTAAAAACTTCTATGATAATAGGAAGAACTGAAATGCCTATAATCCCAAAAATGACAATTTCAAAATTGGTTTTAACAAATGGGATATTTCCTGCTAAATAACCCAATACTGTAACACCACCTACCCATAGAATTGCGCCTAAAATACAATTAACAATATATTTTTTGTAGGTCATAGAACCTGCACCAGCTACAAAAGGGGCAACAGTTCTAACAATAGGCACAAAACGGGCAATTATAACAGTTTTGCCACCGTATTTAGCATAATAAGCTTCTGTTTTTTCAATGTGTGAACGTTTGAGAAAGAGTATTTTTTGTTTGCTTTTAATTAAGTTTCCGAAGTATTTTCCAACAAAATAGTTGGTGTTATCGCCAAGTAATGCCGCTAAAATAAGAAGTGGAATGAGAATGGCAATATTGATTCCTCCTTGAGAAGCCGCCAATGCACCTGCCGCAAATAGAAGAGAATCGCCAGGTAAAAGTGGCATGATAACAAAACCAGTTTCAACAAAGATTATCAAAAATAAAATACCATAAATCCATGTGCCATATTCCGAAACCCACAATTCTAAATATTGATTGAGGTGTAGCAAAATATCCAAACCGCTTTTAATTATTTCCATGTTGCAAAAATAATGAAGTATAACAAATTATACTTATTTTCGTTGACTAATTATGCGAAATCATCAAAAGACTATCGGATTATTACTTCTAGCATTTGTTATTATGATAGGAATGCAGTCCTGTGGTGGAAGTAAAGGAATGGGTAGCGGTAAGCAAAAGAAGAACTGCAACTGCGGTTTTTAGTACTAGCGGACTTAAATAACTTCAATTAAAAACATCGTTATTTTCTAAGATACTCAGGTAATTGTAATACCTGCTAGCGGATATTTGTTTTTCTTCTACTGCTTTAATTACGGCACATTCTGGCTCGTTTAAATGAATGCAATTATGGAATTTGCACTTTTTCATGTATTCTCGAATTTCAGGAAAATAATGCCCAATTTCGGGTTTTTCTATGTCTATAATCCCAAAATCTCTGACTCCCGGTGTGTCGATGATAGCAGTATTGTCGTTTACAAAAAATAGTTCTGCAAAAGTGGTAGTGTGTTTCCCGCGAGAGTGCATCACACTGATAATGTCGGTTTTTTGAAAGGCCTCCGGAATTAATTGATTCAATATGGTCGATTTGCCAACACCCGAATGACCACTTAGTAATACGGTTTTGTCTTTAATAATATCGAGTAATACATGCTGGGGTTTTAGGGAATCCATATGTGATGAACAAGCCACACAGCGATATCCTATTGTTTCATATAGGTTTTTCAGAAAATGATAATAGGCTATTTCCTCATCGGTATATAAATCGTATTTATTGAAAACCAACACAACGGGAATATGAAACGCACCTGCCATAACCAAAAAACGATCAATAAATCCTAGTGATGTTTTAGGTTGACTGATAGTGACTATCAATAACACCATGTCTATGTTTGAGGCAATAATCTGACCTTGCTTACTCAGTTTATTACTTTTTCTTATCATGTAGTTGTGGCGCTTGTGTACATCCGTAATGACGCCATAGGTTTCATCACCTCCGCTTTCCAATTCGTACTCAATGGTATCGCCAACTGCAACAGGATTAGTGACTTTTAAATCTTTTAATCTTATTTTGCCTTTTATTCTTGCTTTTAAAAATGTATTGTCTTCGGTTTTAAGATTATACCAACTACCAGTCGATTTTATTACCAGTCCTTTCAAAGTAATTTTAAAATATTTTAGAACAAATCAGTTTCGTAGCATCGCTTTTTCCCATGGTATAAAAATGTAATACAGGGACTTTGGCATCTATTAATTCTTTGCATTGTTGAATACACCATTCTATGCCTATTTTTTTTACATCTTCATTGTTTTTGGCTTGTTCTACTTCATCAGTTAAAGCATCAGGCAAGTCGATATGGAACAATTTAGGGAGCAATTGCAATTGGTTTTTGGTCGTTAGTGGTTTTATACCTGGGATGATAGGGACATGGATGTCGTTTTCTCTACATTTTTTAACAAAATCAAAATATTTTTGGTTGTCAAAAAACATTTGAGTAACAATAAATTCTGCACCAGTTTCAATTTTCCTTTTCAAGAATTTTAAATCTGTTTTCATGTTAGGAGCATCGTGGTGTTTTTCAGGATAACCTGCAGCACCTATACAAAAATTAGTGACATTGGCATTGGTTAATTCCTCGTCGATATAAATGCCGTTATTCATGTTTTTGATTTGATGAATCAAGTCGAGCGAATTTGAATTTCCTGCAGTTTCTGGACTGAATACATTTTCATTTTTGGCATTGTCGCCTCTCAAAGCCAACACATTGTCAATTCCTAAAAAGTTCAAATCAATCAGTGCATTTTCGGTATCCTCTTTGGTAAAACCACCACAAATAATATGTGGTACAGTGTCTATTTTATACTTATGCATTACCGCAGCACAAATGGCAACTGTTCCCGGTCTTTTTTTGGTAGAAACTTTGGTAAATGAACCATCTGGTCTCTTTTTTTCAACATAATCTTCGCGGTGGTAGGTAACATCAATAAATGATGGTTTAAATTCCATTAATGGATCTATTCCCTTGTAGATACTGTCTATGCTGTCCCCTTTTAAAGGAGGAAGAATTTCAAACGAAAATAAGGTCTTTTCGGCCTGTTTAATGTGGTCAATAATTTTCATTTTAAAATTGAATGTTTAGTTGAATAGTTTCTGTTCCTCTTTTTACAGTAGCTGTTACTTTATCACCCTTGTCGAATGATGCTAAGGCATTCATATAATCTCCCATCGAATTAATTTCATAGTCCCCAAGTTTGATAATTATATCATTGGCTTTCATGCCAGCAATTTGTGCAACACCTCCCATGTTTACACCATCTGCTTTTACCCCCAATCCATCAAAAGCATAATCTGGCATAATGCCCAGTTTTACCTTGAATGACATGCGTTTGCTTTCTTCGGCTTTAGTTGGGGTAAAGGTAAGTTGTTTATATTTTCTGATGTTTAACAATGTATTTAAAGTGATGTCGTACACCATAAATAGGCCATCGTAGTTAATTAAATGTTCGTCATCACTTGGCTTATGATAGTCGTGGTGCTGACCAGTAAAGTAATGCAATACAGGGATGTTTTTGTAATAAAAACTGGTGTGGTCTGAACTTCCTGTTCCCGATTCAGAGGTTTTGATTTTTATTTGAGTCGTATCTGTTTTGATGCTGCTAATAGCATTGTTCAACTCAGGGGCAGTTCCAATACCGTAAATCATCAATGTTTTTTTGTTAGAATCTAATCGGCCCACCATGTCAAAGTTTAACATACAATGAATGTCTTTAAGTTCTATAGTTGGTTTATTTACAAAGTGATTCGAACCCAATAATCCTTGCTCCTCACCACTAAAAGCAATAAATAAGTAGTTGAATTTTTTCAGTTTTTTTGTTTTTTTGATTTTGCGCATCAACTGCAACATCATAGCTACACCGCTTGCATTGTCATCAGCACCATTGTGAATTTCTCCACTTTGTGGGTCTCTACTTCCGCCATATTCATTGTAACCTAAATGGTCTTGATGAGCGCCAATAACAATGGTTTTAGCTTTTTTATTATTCATAAATCCTACAACATTGTGCGCAGTGGCATTAAGTTGAGCTATTTTAACATGGAAACTAACCGATTTTCCATCTAAAAAGAGATGGGTGAATTTGTCTGCAAATAACACAGGAATTGGTCCGGGCTTAATATTTCTGTCAAGTAATCCGGTAGGTTTTTTGGATAGAGTATCAGCTTGAACAAATATTACAGCTCTTGCACCATACTTAATGGCAGTATTTACTTTGTAAGACAAACTTTCGTAAGGACTATATTCTGAGTGTGCTTGACCTGATTTAGGACTGCCCAATTTTATAATAAATACCTTACCCTTCATGTTGTTACTGTCCAAGTAATCGTTGTGTTTTAACTGAGGCGCCACAATTCCATATCCTGCTTGTACCACAGGGTGGTCGAACAAACTATCAGCATTGCAACTGTATGACAAAGGGTAAAAATCACCTGTTTGTGGACGTAATCCAAGAATCAATTCCTTTTTGTCTCTGATCGTCATAGCGATAGTATTGGTGTTTAATCTCAATTGAATGATAGAGAAATTTTGAAAGAACAAAGCTGAATCCCCTTTAGGTACAAGTTTGTTTTTTTTGAATTCGTCAGCAATAAATAAAGAGGATTTCAATTCTCCGCTTGAGCCGGTCAATCTACCTTCAAGTTGGTCGGATGCCAAGTAGGTAATATCCGATTTTATTTGAGCAACTACTGTTTCCTTCGACTGAGAGAATAAAGCAGTAGAGCAAATGGATGTTAATAATAAAGTTAAATAACGCATGTTTTGATACATAGTTGCAAATATAAGTTCGAATAATAACAATTTAAACTTTGTTTTGATTTACCTTGTTATTGAATAGTCTAAATTTTGATTTCATTATGGGAACAGGGTAATCTAAGCCGATTGTTTTGGGATTCATAAAATTACTATTAAATTCGCAGCATGACTCACAAAATAGCGCCAAGTATATTATCTGCCGACTTTGCCAATCTTCAAAGAGATATTGAAATGATAAACCAAAGTGAAGCCGACTGGTTTCATGTGGATATTATGGATGGTGTGTTTGTGCCCAATATTTCATTTGGTTTTCCTGTTATGGCTTCGCTTCAAAAACATGCTAAAAAACCATTAGATGTGCATTTAATGATAGTGGAGCCTGACCGTTATATTACCCGATTTGCTGACTATGGCACCCATTTATTGTCTGTTCATATCGAAGCATGTCCTCATCTGCACAGAAGCATTCAAGCAATTAAACAAGCAGGAATGAAAGCGGGTGTGGCTATCAATCCACACACCAGTATTCAACAATTGGAAGATGTACTAGGGGATATTGATTTGGTGTGTTTAATGAGTGTAAATCCCGGTTTTGGTGGGCAGTCTTTTATTCAAAATACTTACCGTAAAATTGAGAAATTAAATAATATGAAACGTCAACATAACCTAAATTTTGAAATAGAAATTGATGGTGGTGTAACTTTGCAAAATTACAAACAATTGATAGCCGTAGGTGCCACAGTTTTGGTTGCAGGTAATACCGTTTTTAACTCCGAAAATCCAAGTGTCACCATTTCGTCTATCAAACAATAATTTGTAATTACCTTCGTTAAAAGCATAATTTTGAAACTCTGGATAATTAATATTTTTTTGTTTTTTGCCATTACTAGCAATGCCCAATCTAACATTTTTGGTAAAGTTTTTAATGCAAGAAATCAAAAATTATCTGGCGTAAAAATTACTAATTTAAGTAGTCAGTCGGTTGTTTTTTCTGATAGCTCTGGAGCCTATAAAATTCCCTATCAATTGGGTAAAAAAAACACGCTAAAGTTTGAATTAATGGGATATAATGACAAACTTAGTAACATTCCAAAACTGTATTCTGATGAAAATTTTGAACTGAATATTGTAATGGGTTCTGATACCGTCGAAATCAGTGGGTTTACCAAATCGGTAAGAAAAGAGGAGGTAAATGGTACTATTTTAATCATAAAACCCATGGATTCGCGCCCAAGTATAACGGGTGATTTTTTGGATTATGTAAAATCTTTACCTGGAGTATCCTCTGGAAACGAATTGAGCTCACAATACAACGTAAGGGGAGGTAGCTATGATGAAAATTTAATCTATGTCAACGATGTTGAGGTATATCGACCACAATTGGTTAGAAGCGGACAACAAGAGGGTTTAAGTTTTGTAAATCCTGATATGGTTAATAATTTGGTTTTTTCTGCCGGTGGTTTCGAAGCCAAATATGGAGACAAACTTTCTTCTGTGCTTGATGTCGGTTATCGCTCTCCTACTAAGTTTGCCTCGGGTTTCCAAGTAGGAATTTTAGGGTCTTCTTTTTATACGGAAGGCATATTGAAAGCTAAGAAAAAAGTAGGTAGTAAGGATTCAATAAGAGCGTCTTTTCTTATAGGTGGACGATACAGAGCCAATAAAAATGTGTTGAACTCTTTGGATGCTCAAGGCTTGTACTTGTCCAGATTTGGTGACTTACAATCGCTAATGACTTATCATTTCAACCGATTTACACGTCTGGAGTTTTTGGTTAACTATGCCCAAAATCGTTTCAGGTTTGAACCCGAATTTCAAGAAACGTCTTTCGGAACGTTACAAAGTGCACTCCGTCTAAGAATCGGATTAGATGGTCAGGAAATAGTGGATTATAACAGTGTAATGGGTGCTTTGTCATTGGTTAAAAACAAATACAGAAATGAAATTAAATTCATCGTTTCTGCCTACACTTCCTCGGAAAAAGAACATTTTGATATTCAAGGGGCCTATGAAATTTATGATGTAAATAACAACATTGGTTCCTCTGGTTTTGGTACTGTAAGAAATTTGTTAGGCCTTGGTTATTTTATCAATCATGCCCGAAATGACCTCAATTTTAGCGTTATAAATGCCAGTTTACAAGGCACCAAAAAACTTAAATTATTTAGTCACAACGCCAAATGGTTATGGGGTGTAAAATATCAAAAAGAAATTATCCAAGATCGTTTTAAAGAATGGCGCTACAATGACTCAAGTGGCTACAATATCAATCCTTTTACTGCTTCATTAACTGAGGTGAAATTAGTGGAATATATAGCCTCTAGAACAACCATTACAAATGATAGATATTCTGCATTTACACAATTTCATCAAGGTTTTGGTAAGTACAATCAGTGGTCTGTAGTGGGCGGAGGTCGTTTTTTGTATTCTAGCTTAAATCAACAATCACTGTTTTCGCCGCGTGTTCAGTTGTATTATGAGCCGAATAAACCTTACAATGCCAAGCAATCTGAAAGTAGTAAAGATATGGTCATTTTCAAAAAAAATTTATTACTTAAAGCGGCTTTTGGTTATTATTACCAAGCACCTTTTTACCGTGAAATGCGTCAGTTTAATGGTTTGGTCAATACCAATCTAAAGGCTCAAAGAAGTATTCACTCTGTGGCAGGAATTGAATTTGGATTCAAAAAATTTGGTAGACCCTTTAAGTTTTTTGCCGAAGGATATTACAAACATTTGGATTACATGGTCCCTTATGTTTTGGACAATGTCAGAATTAGATATTATGGAGATAACACGGCCCGTGGTTATGCCACAGGTATTGATGCTAGAATCAACGGGCAATTTATAAAAGGACTCGAAAACTGGTTTACGCTTAGTATTCTCAAAACAGATGAAATAATCAGATACATGAATCAGGACAGCGTGCTTACCGAAAGTGCTTCACTGCGCCGACCTACAGACCGAAGGGTAAGTGCCTCTGTTATGTTTGAAGACGAATTGAAAACCAATCCCGATTATAGAATGCACCTAATGCTCAATTTTGGGTCAAGTTTGCCTTATTATTTGGGAGGAAGTGCACGATATACCGAAGCATACCGAATTCCACCATACAGAAGAGTGGACATAGGGTTTAGTAAAGTGATTATCGGAGGAAAACGCACCAAGTTAAAACCTAAAAACATTGAAAAATTATGGATAGGGGTCGATGTTTACAATCTTTTGCAAATAAACAATGTCATCTCTTACATTTGGGTTAAGGATTTTAATAACAATACCTTAGGGGTTCCTAATTATTTAACGGGAAGGTTGTTGAATGTGAGACTAGTTGCTAATTTTTAAAAATAATAACACAGGGTTTCTCTAAATCCATTAATTTTGCTCTTAAATGTTTACTGGAATAATAGAAACTGTAGGAACCATTTCCGCTATCAATAGTCATCAAAATAACGTGACTTACACTGTTCAATCGTCATTTAGTAATGAGCTAAAAATTGACCAAAGTGTGGCACACAATGGCGTTTGTTTAACAGTTATTGAAGTCAATCAACATGAACACCAAGTGACTGCTATTAAGGAAACTTTAGATAAAACGAATCTTAAACATTGGCAAATTGGCACTTTGGTAAATTTGGAGCGATGCATGCCCGCTAACGGTCGCTTTGATGGTCATATTGTTCAAGGCCATGTTGATACCACCGCTGTTTGTACTCATATTCTCGACGAGAATGGCAGTTGGAAATACACCTTTACTTATCAGGGCGATTATATCACTGTAGAAAAAGGCTCTATCTGTGTCAATGGAACAAGCTTAACCGTAGTAGATAGTAAAGACCAATCATTTTCGGTTGCAATAATTCCTTACACCTACGAAAACACGGTTTTTAAGCAATTAAAAGTGGGCGATTTGGTGAATATTGAGTTTGATATTTTGGGCAAATACATTGCCAAAATGATGGCAAAATAAAACTTAAATTAACTGAATTTCGCCATTCAATTTATTTCCTTATTTTTGCCCTTTACATATCAAATAAATGGCAAAATTTTTATTAATCATTCTTTCAATTTTTTCTGTTACAGCAATGGCGCAATCCGATGTGCCACACATTCATTATCTTGCTGATCCTGATGCGGCAGAACGCAATCACAGTGTTGATATTACTCACATGCGTGTGGAAGTGAGTTTTGAACCAACCCTTGCACAGGTCAATGGAAAAGTAACGCACCAATTCACAACTTTACAAAATGGCATAGATACTCTGTTTTTTAATGCCCCAAGTATACAAATATTAACCGCTACTATCGATAACACACCACTTAGTTTTTATTCTAATAAAGAAGGGGTGGTTGTTAAGTTTGCTAAGGCTTTAAATTGGGATGAAAAACACCAAATTACATTTACATACACTGCCAAACCCAAAAAAGGAATTTATTTTATTGGTTGGAATCAGCCAGAAAATACAGCAACGCCTGATATTAATTATATCCGTAAACAAATATGGACTCAAGGTCAAGGTATTGATAACAGACATTGGATACCAATGTACGACGACATGGGCGATAAATTTATAACTGAAACAGTAACAACTATGGCTAATCCATTCAAAGTGTTGTCAAACGGGAAACAAGTTTCAGTAAAAGACAATGGCAATGGAACATCAACTTGGCATTATGCAATGGAAAAGCCACATGCAGGCTACTTGTTGATGTTGGCTATAGGTAACTATGAAATTAAAGCCACCACTACCAAGCGTGGAACGCCAGTTCAGTTTTGGTATTACCCTGAATTTAAAGACCGTGTTCATTACACCAGTTTACACACTGAAAAAATGATAGAACATTTGGAAGATGAAACCGGTACCCCTTATGCTTGGGGTTCTTATTCTCAAGTAATGGTTCAAAATTTCTTATACGGAGCTATGGAAAATACTTCTGCTACTATTTTTGGAGATTTTTTTACAACTGATGCCCGCGGTTTTAAAGACAGAAATTACATGGGCGTTAATCACCATGAACTTACCCACCAATGGTTTGGCGATTTAATTACAGCCCGTGGTGGAAGTGATGTGTGGTTGCAAGAAAGTTTTGCTACTTTTTATCCTAAATTATTTTTCAAAGAATTGGAAGGGGATGATGCATACCAATGGGGGGTTAGAGGTGAACACAATTCGGCTTTAGCACAAAGTGAGAAAGATCATTTTCCAGTAAGACATACCAAAGGGGGAACGACTCGCTTGTATCCTAAAGGAAGTGCGGTTTTGAGTATGTTGAGACACCAATTAGGTGATGATAATTTCAAACGTTTTATACAACATTACTTAACCGTTAATGGATTTAAAAATGTGGAATCTTGGGATTTCCAAAAAGCACTAAAAGATAAATTAGGGATGAATTACGATTGGTTTTTTGACCAATGGATTCACAGAGGTGGCGAACCGCATTTTGAAGTAAGTTATGTGGCCAACAAACAAACTGTAAATTTTGAAATCAAACAAGTTCACCAAACGGATGGGCATGTTCGTTATTTTAAAACACCTGTGGATGTTGCTATATATTACAAAAATGGAAGTATTCACAGAACCACTATTTGGGTAGCTGACAGTGCCCTTCAAAACATTGCTGTAAAACATCCTGCTTCAGATATTATTGATTTTGTATTGTTTGATGAAAGAAGTAATGTGATGAAAAAAATGACGTTCAAAAAATACAATGATGAATTGTTTGCTCAGGCTGCAAAAGCAACTTATATGATTGACCGTTATGATGCTATTTTAGCCATGAAAGACATTCCACTGAAAGACAAACAAGCACTTTTACAAGCAAGATTTGCAGCAGAAAAACACCATGCCATTAGAGCAGAAATTGCAAAACAATTGGCCAATCAAAAAGCATTAAATAAATGGTATAAAAACATAGTTAAGGATAGTAAAGCAGAAGTTAAAAATGCCTTTATCCAAGCAGATACTAATGTTGTTGAGACAAAGGAAATTTTTGAAATGTTGTTAATGGATAGTGCTTATTCTGTAGTTGAAAATGCTTTGGATAAATTAATGAAAAGTAAAGCAATTAGTGAAAAAGACAAAAAAAGATATTTATCTATTACTTCAACTATTTCTGGTCAAAATAACAATGTAAGAGTTAAATGGCTCGAACATGCTTATAAATTAAACGAAGGAGACAAAAGCAGAGAAGTATTCCAAGAATCTTTAACCACATTAATAAGCGCCAATTACGAATTTAGAACACGTGTTGCGGCAGGTGGGGCTTTAAATAGATTAGGGATTTGTAATCAAGTCGTAGTTAATCATTTGATAGATGCAGTATTGACTTACAATTCAAGATTGGCAGGTCCATGCGCCAACTATCTAAAAAACATGAGTAAAAAGTCAGAAAATCTTGAAATGATTAAGAAAGCAACAGAAGGTTTGAATGAAGAACAATTATCTACTCTAAAACAATATGGAGTAATTATATAGCAATTAGATTTTTTTAAAATAGTTTGAAAAGCCACAGTAAAATGTGGCTTTTTTTTGTCGAAGTCTATCCTATAAACCAACTTTCCTTCAGAAAAGTGTTAAATATTACATTTTTTCCTTTGAAAAAGTGTAATTACGTCTTCAAACCATTCTTATTTTCGGTCTAACTGAAGTGAACAACAATTTCAATATTATAGTTTTTTCATCATATAAACCATTATAAAAAGGCTAAAAAATCAATTATATCAAACAAAATCTTAACTTTGTGGTTAAATATTTATTTATCAATAAGTTTTGGATACGCAACAAACCTCTGAACGCAAAAAAGACCACATTGAGTTAGCGCTCATATCTCAAACGCTGCAAAATGATACTCGTTTTTATTACGAACCTTTTTTAGCTTCACACCCTCATAATAACGCCATTCCTGTGAGTAATATAGCTGGGAAACAATGCTCATTGCCTTTGTGGGTGAGTAGCATGACTGGTGGAACCCAACAAGCAGGCATTATCAATCGCAATTTGGCTAAGGCTTGTAATGAGTTTGGTATGGGTATTGGTTTGGGCAGTTGCAGAATTATCCTCGACAGTGATACCTATTTCGATGATTTTAATATCCGCCCCATACTAGGGAATGATTTACCGCTGTTCGCTAACCTTGGTATAGCCCAAATCGAAGAAATTTTGGAAAGCAAACAAACCCATAAAATTGAAGAATTAGTTAAAAAACTTCAAGCCGATGGGTTAATTGTTCACGTTAATCCATTGCAAGAGTGGTTGCAACCTGAAGGTGATATTATCAAAAATCCACCCATCGATACTATCAAGCGTTTGTTGGATATAGCCAATTATAAAATAATGGTGAAAGAAGTTGGGCAAGGGTTCGGTCCACAATCGCTCATGGAATTAATTCAACTTCCTATCGAAGCTATTGAGTTTGGTGCTTTTGGAGGGACTAACTTTGCAACACTAGAACTTCACCGTCAAAATGAATTAACCAAAGAATTGCTTCAACCCATTACCTATATCGGACACACCGCTTCAGAAATGGTGGATTTTGCCAACCAAGCTGTTCAAGAATTGGGTGCAAAAGCGCTTTGCAAACAGTTGATCATTAGTGGGGGAATTAAATCATATTTAGATGGTTATTATTTGATGAAAAAATCAAAAATGAATGCCATTTATGCCCAAGCATCCGGATTCTTAAAACACGCGACTTCTGAGTATGAAGAATTGCAGACCTATTGCCAACTTCAAAAGAAAGGACTTGAAACTTGTTATCAATATTTAAAAATAAAATAAGCCAAAATGACTGTAATTAAAGGATTTTCTAAACTAAGTAAAGAAGCAAAAATTGAGTGGATTGTTGCCAACTATTTGAATGGTGACGAACAAGCCATTTCTTTTTTGAAATCATATTGGCATCCTGATGCACCAACTCAAAAATTGCACGATGAGTTTATTGAAAATACCATTACCAATTTTTACTTGCCTTTCGGAATAGCTCCCAATTTTTTAATTGACAATAAAATGTATTGTGTGCCCATGGCTATCGAAGAAAGTTCTGTGGTGGCAGCAGCAGCCAAGTCGGCCAATTTTTGGTTGAACAGAGGCGGTTTTCGTACACAAATTATCAGTACCGAAAAAATAGGTCACGTTCACTTTATTTGGAAAGGCGAAAATCCTACAGATTTATTCAATTTCTTTGAGTCAGTAAAGCCAACGTTAATTGCCAATACCAATCATATTACCAAAAACATGCAACAACGTGGTGGAGGTATTTTGAATTTGGAACTCATCAATCAAACGGATAAAGAACCTCATTACTACCAACTGAAAGCCACTTTTGAAACCTGCGACAGTATGGGGGCTAATTTCATTAATTCAGTGTTAGAAGAGTTCTCAAAGATTTTAAAAGAAGAAATTGTTCATGCCATTGACTTAAAAGAGGAAAATAGAAATATTGAAGTCATTATGTGTATTTTGAGCAATTACACGCCTAATTGTATTGTAAGGGCAGAAGTTTCAGCACCGGTTTCTGAGATGACAGAAAGTGGAGATGACATGACAGGGGAGTACTTTACAGAGAAGTTTTGCAGAGCCGTAAGAATAGCAGAAATAGAACCCTACCGTGCCACCACACATAACAAAGGCATTATGAATGGTATAGACAGTGTGGTATTGGCTACAGGCAATGATTTCAGAGCGGTAGAAGCTTCAGCACACACCTACGCTTCACGTTCAGGAAGCTATAGCAGTTTAACCCATGCAGAAGTAAAAGATGGTATTTTTCGTTTTTGGTTAGACATTCCTTTGGCATTAGGTACTGTGGGTGGATTAACCAATTTACACCCCATGGTAAAATTCGCTTATAGAATGTTAGGCAATCCCAATGCGCAAGAATTAATGCGAATTACCGCTGTTGTTGGTTTAGCACAAAACTTTTCAGCTTTACGTTCTTTAGTAACCTCAGGGATACAAAAAGGGCACATGAAAATGCACTTGTTAAACATTCTCAACCAGTTGGAAGCCACAGAAGAGGAAAAAGTAAAAATAGTAGAACACTTCAAACACAATATAGTAAGTTACAGTGCTGTGGTGAATATTTTTAAGACAATTAGGGGCGAAGTTAAGAGCTGTTAGTTAAGTGTTTCTAGCATCTTGCTAGTGATTCAATGCTTTGCATCTTGCACAAATATCCATTAATCCTTATTCCCTAGGCTTAGCCTAGGCACGGCTAATTCCTAAGCCCTAAATCCTAATTCCTCATTCCTGCAATCCAACCAATTTGCTTAACCTCACTTAAATCATTATTTTTGCACGTTCAATGGAGTTTTACAGTCATGGTAAAATAATGCTTTCGGGGGAATATGCGGTGCTTTATGGTGCTACATGTTTTGCTTTGCCTACTAAGTTAGGGCAGAAAATGGAAGTTGCTTTTACACCTTCCGAGGAGCAACATTGTATCCAATGGCACAGTTACGATTCAAGCATGAACGAATGGTATTTTGCTGAGATTCAATTACCCCACTTTTTTGTAACCCAAACCAATTCCAATGACGTCTCCATACAATTATTTCGTTTTTTAAAAAATGCCCAAGTTTTAAACCCGGATTTTCTCTCAGAAAAAGGGATTTATATAGTGAATAATTATTTGGAATTTGATAAAGACGATGGTTTTGGAAGTAGTTCTACATTAACAAATAACATCGCACTTTGGGCCGATGTTAATCCATTTTCATTGCATTTTAACGCTTTTAAAGGAAGCGGTTTTGATGTAGCAGTGGCATTAAATGGTCAGCCGCTTTTATACACCATGAATGGCAATCAACCGCTTGTTGAAATTGTTAATTGGCAAAAAAACTTTACCAATAAGTTGTTTTTTGTTTATCTCAATAAAAAACAAATCAGTAGAAATCAATTGTCTGCTATTCAACATCCCATAGATAAAAATCAAATTGCACAAATTTCTAACATTAGCAAACTAATAGCTGCCAATGAAGATTATTATGAATTTTGCTTGATGCTTGAATTGGCTGAAAGTGAAACGTCACGCCTACTGAACCGACCAACCATTAAACAAGAATTGTTCCCCGATTTTAAAGGAAGTATCAAAAGTTTGGGCGCTTGGGGTGGCGATTACATTTTAGCAACAGGCGACAATACCGAAAACTATTTTAAGCAAAAAGGGTTTCATAAAATATACACCTACCAAGAACTGATTAAAGAATGAATTATCAAAAAATAGAAGTAGTAAGCAGATGGCAAAGCCCGTCAAATATAGCCTTAGTGAAATATTGGGGTAAAAAAGGACTGCAGATTCCTTGTAATCCCTCCATTAGTATTACCCTAGATAAGGCTATAAGCGATACCAGCATGCAGGCTATTTATGATGAGAATCAAAACGAATTGAGCTTTGATTTCTATTTTGAAGATACCAAAAATCCCAGTTTTGAGGAAAAGTTAAAACCTTTTTTAATCCATGCACAATCTTATTTTAAATGGTTGCAACATTACCATGTAATTATTCATTCTAGCAATACCTTTCCACACAGCAGTGGTATAGCATCTTCGGCCTCTGCATACAGTGCTTTAGCTTTAAATTTATGTACATTGCACGAAGCCATAACAGGCGAATCTTTGCCTCACTTTTTCCAAACGGCTTCTTATTGGGCAAGAATAGGATCGGGTAGTGCTTGTCGCAGTGTTTATGGTGGTTACAACGCTTGGGGAGAGAGTAAAAGTATAGCAGGAAGTCATGATGAATATGCGGTGAATATAGACACTGAAGTACATCCACATTTTAAAAACATCATGGACAGTATTTTAATCGTTGAAAAAGGGAAAAAAGCAGTTTCGAGTACTATGGGACATGCGCTTTTAAAACAACACCCCTTTGCTGAAAAAAGATACGAAACGGCCTATCAAAATATTGATTTGTTAATGACTATTTTGAAGAGTGGAGACATGTCTGCATTTATTCAATTGGTAGAATCTGAAGCCTTAATGTTACACTCTTTAATGATGAGTTCACCAACTCCTTTTATTTTGATGAAACCGCAAACTTTGCAAATTATTGAAAAGGTAATAGACTACAGAAATCAAACAGCTGTGAATGTCATGTTTACTCTAGATGCTGGTGCCAATGTGCATTTGTTATATCCCGAAATGGAGAAAACAAACGTGCAGAATTTCATTGCCAATGAATTGGTGCAACATTGCGAAAATGGTTTGTTTTACGACAATAAAATTGGGACTGGTCCATCCCTCATCGTTTAATTTATTTGAAACAAAAAGTTGCCATAGTAGGAGGCGGTCCCTCAGCTTTAATGCTGGCAGCTACGCTTGATTTTAGTAAGTTTGAGGTTAGTGTTTACGAGCAAAACAAAACATTAGGACGTAAATTTCTGGTGGCAGGTGATGGTGGTTTTAACCTCACACATGGGTCAGACATAGAATTGATGAAGCAACAATACCATCCTAGTGGTTTTTTGGACAAGACTTTAGAGACTTTCTCAAACCAGGATTTAAGAAATTGGTTGCGCTCGTTAGGTATAGAAACTTTTGTAGGAAGTAGCAACAGAGTGTATCCTATCAAAGGTATCAAACCCATTCAGGTGTTGAATGCTATTCTTCAAAAATTAGAAGAAAACAAGGTGAAAATCTGCACTCAAATGCAATGGAATGGGTGGAAAGGGAATAATGATTTGTTGTTCAATGAAACAGAAGTTGTTAAAGCAGATATAGTCATTTTTGCATTAGGTGGTTCCAGTTGGAGCGTAACAGGTTCTAGAGGAACGTGGTTGCCTTATTTCCAAAAAAAGGGAATTGCAACTTTGCCCTTCCAGGCGTCTAATTGTGCTTTTAAAGTAGACTGGCAATCAGAATTTATTGACAAATACAATGGCTTTCCACTCAAAAATATAAGTTTAACATTAGGAAATCACAGTGTAAAAGGAGAGTTGGTCGTAACAAAATTCGGACTCGAAGGGAATGCCATTTATGCCCTAAGCAGAGTGATTCAAAATGAGTTAAAGCAGCATGGACAAGCAACAGTTTATTTGGATTTAAAACCTATGTTTGAGCTTGAGCAGATTATAGAAAAATTAAAACAAGTTAAGTCAAAAAACACAAGCGAAGCACTTAAAATGGGCTTGAATTTCAGCCCAATGCAAATTCAATTAATCAAGCAAAGTATTAGTAAAGAGGATTATGTTGAAATAGATAAATTGGCCGAAAGAATTAAATCACTGCCAATCTCTTTGTTATATGCAGCCCCGATAGACGAGGCCATTTCCACAACAGGAGGTATAGCGATAGAGGAGGTAGATGAAAATTTTCAATTGAAAGCATTGCCCAATCACTATATTATTGGCGAAATGCTCGATTGGGATGCTCCCACAGGGGGTTATTTACTGCAAGCATGCATGAGTATGGGAGTGGTTCTTGGGAAAAGGTTGAATGAAATAATTCATTGATAGTTTTCGGAAAGCTTTCGGGATCTTGATTCAGGATGTAAAACATTAAGAGATTCTGAATAAATTTTGAGGACAAAATTTTCCAGAATGACTATCGAATTATACTATTAAAAACTTTAAACCCTCTAAACAATTCAACACCCTTCGAGAACCCCTTCACGTGACTTGGCTCAGCCTAGTGGGTGACACAATTCAACAATTAAACACCTAAACGAATAAACACTTAAACAATTTAGCAATTAAACAATTCAACGAATAAACAATTCAATCAAACAATTTGTGAATGAAAGTGTTATATTTGCAAATTGATTTTAAATGAATATTAAAGATTCTTTGTTCTACGCCAAAATATTACTCTTCGGGGAGTATGGCATCATTGAAGATTCAATGGGGCTTTCTATCCCCTTTGATAAATTCAATGGTCAGTTGAAAAAAGATGGCCGTAAGGATGCTTTTGCTATTCAGTCGAATCTCGATATTAAAGTGTTTTTCGATTATCTTAAATCTTTAGAGTCGCAGAATGTATTAACTAGTCAATTTGATTTTGCTCAATTTGAACAAGATATTAATGAAGGGCTTTATTTTGATAGTTCTATACCTCAAGGTTTCGGAGTAGGTTCAAGTGGTGCCCTTGTTGCTTCTATTTACGACCGTTATGGTCTTAATAAAATTGTGGTAAACGCACAACAAGATGGCGATGAAATTCTGAAGTTGAAACAAGTTTTTTCTCAATTGGAATCTTTTTTTCATGGAAAAAGTTCAGGATTAGATCCATTGATTTGTTATTTAAATCTTCCTGTACTCATTCAGTCAAAAACAAAATTAGACACTGTTGGTCTGCCAACTCCTAATGACAATGGTAAAGGTGCTATTTTTCTAATGGACAGTGGTACGACAGGTCAAACTCAAAACATGGTTTCTATTTTCTTAGAAAAATGTAAAAATGAAGGTTTCAGGAATTTAATTAAACACCAATTTAAAAAATACAACGATGAATGTATTCATGCGTTTTTAAATAAAGATTTCAAACCGTTGATGAGTTCTATTAAGCACTTATCTCAATTGGTATATGATAATTTTTCTCCTATGATTCCTGATAACTACAAACACCTTTGGAAAGAAGGTATAGAGAGTAATTCGTATTACCTTAAATTGTGTGGTAGTGGTGGAGGAGGTTATATTCTTGGATTTACCCACGATTATGAATCGGCTGTCGAAAAACTTAAAGGACAGAAGTTGCAAGTTATTTACACGTTTTAATTAAGCTTATGACAGATTCAACATCCTCTGTCAACAAGCACACTTTTGCACTCAAGTTGATTGCCTTATTTTCTGTAGTAAGGTGGTATAATATTCTCCTGACAGTTTTAGCTCAATACATCTCCGCTTTCGTGTTTATTCGTCATTCACACGGTTCCTATTCCCTTATTCTAACTGATTTTAAATTGCACGGTATTGTCTTAGCTTCTATTTTTAGTATTGCTGCTGGTTTTATCATTAATAACTTTTACGACTTTGAAAAGGATTTAATTAACCGGCCTCAAAACACATTATTTAACAGAATAATAAGTAAAAAGACCTCGTTAAATCTTTATATCGCATTCAATATTTTAGCATTATTGATTGCCTATTTGTCCTCATTTAAAATAGGTGTTTTTTTTACTGCTTTTATCTCTGCACTTTGGATTTATTCGCACAAGTTGCAGAAGATATTCTTTATCAAAGAATTTACAGCTGCCATGCTTAGTATAACTTGTTTCTTTGCGGTTCTATTGCATTACAATACTTTTTATACTTTTATTTTTGTCTATGGTGCGTATTTCCTGTCTATCGTTTATGCACGAGAACTTATCAAACAATTTCTGAATTATACAGGCGATAAAGTATTGCAAATACAGTCTATTCCTGTCGTGCTGGGTTTGCAAACTGCCAAGTCTTTTATCTATTTTGTAATGGTATTATCGCTGCTTTTGGGTGTTGGAATTATTGCATACGAAGGGCTCATTACCAAAAATTACTTCGTGCTTTTATCAAGCATGATTACTGTAATAAGTTTTGGTTTAATTGAAAAGTCAAGATACAAAGTAGTACACACTATTTTTAAAATAGTGATAGTAATGGGAATTTTTAATTTGCTAACCTTTTTGTTTTAAAGGTTTATTTTTGATTGTCGCGCCACTCATACACCCACTGACTTTGAATCATTTCTAGGTGTCCTTCGTTACACTCTTCTTTAGTGCCTTTAAAATTGGGAATTTCAAGCACCCATTGCATCAATTCAGTAAAGCGAATTCTGTATATTTTGGATTCACCAAAATCATCGCCAAATCTTTCATACAAAGCCATTGCGATGTCTTCGTGGTCTTTCCAGTGTATTGGTAGTTCAAATGTCATATTTATATAAATTTAGTGTCCAATAATTACCGATTGGTCGGGGATTGTTACCATTATGTTTTCATCTTCTTCTAACACACATTGGCATGCCAGTCGTGAATTGTATTTAGGATTGCGGGCACGGTCAACAAAATCCTCTTCCTTGTCTGTAATTTCTGATAGGCTGTCTGCGCCTTGTTCAATAAATATATGACAAGTACTACAAGCACATACAGCACCGCAATTGTGATGTAAATGAACGTCGTTATCTAAGGCAACATCCAATATCATTTCACCAACCTCTATGTCAACGGTTAATGATTCTTTATGGGTTTCTTCAAAATTGAAAGTAATTTTTGGCATGATTAATAGAGTGACAAATTTAAGGATTTTTTGTTTGATTCAAACCCAGATTAATTATTAGAACTTCGTTATGAGAGTTAAATATCAATAAATCAGTTTCTTACTTTTTGAAAAGTATAGCCAAATCTATGGTTAAGAAAAGTAAGAAACAACTGATTTAAAGAGATTTAGCTAGTAATAGATTTTCTAATGATTATTCTGGGTTAAATTAGGTTTTGCAATCAATAAAAATATAAAAAAGGAAAGAAGACCTAAGCCGAAAGGAATAGCTGCAAAATGTTTGATATTTAAGTTGTAAAACTCTGCAATCATCCAAGTGCTGTTAGCAATTATCCAAAATAAAATAGACAAGTTAGGGAAAAGTTTACTGCGGTCATCAGTACTAATTATAACCATAATTAAAGCAACAAGAATGGTAGGTATAGCCATTATTACACCCAAAACATCCCAAACAAATAACCAGCACAAGTCCTTGATTAACCACAATGGAATATGGATAATTTCAAGCCAATAAATTAATTGTGGCTTATTTTTCATTCAATTAGTACAAGCCTAGTTTACGTTCTTTGATTGACTCATCTTCTAGATATTCATCATAAGATGCGAATTTATCTATCATGCCGTTTGGTCCAATTTCTATGATACGATTGGCAACTGTATTCATAAACTCATGGTCATGAGAGTAAAATAAAATAGTGCCTTTGTAATCAATAAAACTGTTATTTAAAGATTGAATACTTTCCAAATCCAAGTGATTCGTTGGTTCGTCAGCAATAACTAAGTTAGGGCTTTCTAGCATGGATTTACTCATCATGCATCTTACTTTTTCACCACCACTTAATACTTTAGCTTTCTTTAAACTTTCTTCACCACTGAATAACATTCTTCCCAAAAATCCTCTGATGAAAGTTTCATCTTTCTCTTGAGAATATTGGCGCAACCAGTCAACCAAGCTTAAATCAATGCCTTCAAAATAAGGAGAGTTATCATTGGGGATGTATGTTTTTTTTATGGTTACACCCCACTCAATATTGCCATTTTTTGGTTGATCCTGACCAGCCAAACATTCAAACAATTTGGTAATTGCTAAGGCGTTTTTTGACAAGAAAGCAACTTTATCTCCTTTGTTTATAATGAAATTTAATCCACTAAATAAAGTGGTACCATCGTGAACATAAGAAAGATTTTCTACACTTAAAACTTGGTCACCTGCCTCACGTTCGGGGGTAAAAAAGATACCAGGATATTTTCTGGTTGAAGGTTTAATCTCTTCAATATCCAATTTATCAATCATTTTACGACGGCTAGTTGCTTGTTTGCTTTTGGCAACGTTTGCACTAAAACGCTGAATGAATTCCATTAATTCTTTCTTCTTCTCTTCAGCTTTTTTGTTTTGGTCAGAACGTTGTTTTAATGCCAACTGACTACTTTGATACCAGAAAGAGTAGTTACCAGTAAAGACTTGTAATTTGTTAAAATCGATATCAGCAACATGCGTACAAACAGTGTCCAAGAAGTGTCTATCGTGCGATACCACTAAAACGATATTTTCGAAATTGATAAGGAAATCTTCCAACCAAGCAATGGTATCCACATCCAAGTCATTGGTAGGTTCGTCCATTAACAAGATGTCTGGATTCCCAAAAAGAGCTTGAGCTAATAGAACACGAACTTTTTGGTTATTGTTCAACTCATGCAGTGTTTTAAAATGTAACTCTTCTGTAATTCCAAGACCACTTAGTAAGGAAGCCGCATCACTATCAGCATTCCAGCCTTCCATTTCACCATATTTTTCCTCAAGTTCACTTGCTCTTATTCCATCTTCATCAGAAAAATCTTCTTTGGCATACAAAGCTTCTTTTTCTTTGATAATACTGTACAATTCTTTGTTGCCCATAATAACGGTTTCCAACACTTGGAATTCATCAAACTCAAAGTGATTTTGCTTTAAAACACTCATACGTTTGCCTTTTTCTATGTCAACATGGCCCGTAGTGGCATCAATCTCGCCAGAAAGTATTTTTAAGAAAGTTGATTTTCCGGCACCATTTGCACCAATTACACCATAACAATTGCCTGGAACGAATTTGACATTTACTTCGTCAAATAGAACTCTTTTACCATATCTAAGCGATACATTTGAAACTGAAATCATTGATTATTTATTTTTTGCGGTCGCAAAGATACTTAAAAATAAACAATCCCTTTTTAGAACTTAATTGTGGAATTTTTTTTGTTTTTTATTTGATTCATAGTGCTATTTAATCAAATATTAGATAATCAGTTGATTGTTAAGACAAAGGGATTAGTATAAATAGTACACAAATGTGTAATGTAGTAAAATAATATGTCAAAACTTTGTAATATTTTACAAAATGTAGGTTGAGTCTAAAAACTTTACAATATATTTGCTAACTTGTATTGTTATTAAAACATTACATAATCATTATATTTTTTTAATTTTATGCATAAAGATCTACTCAAAATCAAAATTCACAAAAAAATGCGATTGTTATTTTTAGCAATAGCATTTTTGGCTTTAACTCAAAGTTTACAAGCCTTCCCCGGTGGAACTTACACTATTAACCCTTCATTGGCAGCTTCTAGTTCTAATTATAGAAGTTTCACTGCTTTTGCTAATGATTTAAGAAATCTTACCCGTGGCGATGGTGGTGCTGCAAATTACGCCATTGGCGGAGCTGGTCTTCAAGGCAATGTTACAGCAAATGTGACCCCAGGAACTTACAATGAGCGTTTACTTTTAACAGCTATTGTTGGTTCTCAAGCGACAAGAAGAGTAACAATTAATGGCAATGGTGCTATTTTAGAGTTTACTCCTACTTCTACTTTAGATGCAGGTGTTGTTGATTTAAATGGCACTGACTTTTTTACAATTAATAATTTAGAAGTAAGAATGAATCAAACAACTTATGGTTACTGTTTTTGGTTCAGAAACGCTGCAGATTTTAACATTGTTAAAAATTGTAAATTAAGATGCGATAATATTACTGGTATTCCGAATGTAGGAAGTGCCTACATCTGGATGACCAACGGTACTACCGGAAGTGCTTCTGGTAATTTTGGAAATAGTAATTTAGTTGATAGTTGTGACATGCGTTCAGGAAATGGTTTAAATCACGGCCCCTACTATGCAATTAACATGTATGGTATAACTACCCCTGCGGCATCTAATGCGGGTAATGATAATGTTATTTCAAATTGTTTGATGAGAGATTTTTATTTATATGGCATTAACCATCCTTATACTTACAATACAACCATCAGAAATAATACAATCACCAACCAAGGTAGAACTGGAAACATAACTACCAAGTACGGATTATACACTATCACAGGTACATTTACTATCGATAGAAACAGAATTTTTAATTTGAATGGAAATACGCCACAAGGGTCTGTAATTTATCCTATTTACATAAGTATGAGTAGCACTACTGTGCCTATTATGAATTCAAGAATAACCAACAATTGGATTTATGATTTTGGAACATCTACATTACAATGCTATTTGTATTGGTATTCTGCTTATTTGAATCCAGCTATTTCACTTGATGTTGATTTTAATACCATTGCTTTCGATTATCCAACGAATGTAAATAACACAAGTACCATTGTTAGAAATGTTCAAGGAAGTTGGTTTAGAAATTTCAGAAACAATATACTATATAATAATATTGGTGGAAGTGGTTCTAAATGGCTTATTTATGACCAAGCAACTACATTTACTTCAACTTACAGATGGACCACTTATCAAAACAATTGTTTATTCTTTGGTCCAAATGCAGGTGGAACGCTTAATTACGGTTGGGGAGTTCAAAATTCAGCAGGAACAGCAACCGGAGATATTCCAAATATGCAATCTATGTATGCATCTAGTTTCCCTAGTTCAAACATTGCAACCAATCCAAATTTTATTAGTATTGATCCAGCTTCAATTAACTTAACACCTCGTTCATTGTCTATGGCAAATAAAGGAGGTGTTATTTCGGGTATTACTACTGATAATAGTGGTACAACAAGAGGTGTAATTCCTGATATTGGCGCTTTAGAATATGCTGCTGATATCTCTATCACTGCTTTTAATTTAAATTTCCCTGTACCTTCTTGTTCTGGATTTACTTCAGCCATTAGTGGAACGTTAAGAAATAACTCACCTTTCACAATCTCAAATCCTGAAGTTGCTTATGCTATTAATTATGGACCAAAAATTGTTTATACCGTTCCTGGTAACATTGCACCTAATGCATATATCAATTTTTCTTTCCCTAATCCACATGTGTTTAGTATTCCTGGTCCAACTACCGTTCGTTTATTTAACAGCGGTGGAGACGATAATTTGACAAATGATACACTTGTTGCATCTACTACCATTACTCCTGCACCAGGTGGTTCAGTAGTTACTCATAATACATCACTGTCTTCTACATCTTCAATTTTTGACATTACGGGTAAACCAGATGTAACTTTCAGAAATGAAAAATTGGTGTATAACCTAAGTGAACCTTCTCGTTTGGGATATACCAATGCCGATTACGGAACAAAATGGAGAGCATTTGTGAGTGCAAGATCTATCAATGGTTTGAATGCTAATGCACTTATTTCTGGTAATGGTTCTGCACCTTATCGTGCAACATTTGAACCAACTGTTGCATGGGAGGACAGTATCATTGAAGTGTCAATCAGAGTTTTAAGTTTAGAAACTTTCTGTGATACAGTTTTCAAAAGAAGAGTACTTGTAGCTCCAAAAGCTAATGTAGATTTTATTATTCCTAACCCACTTTGCGAACGTACAGACAATGTGTTTGATAATACAACAACTGTAAGCAGTGGTTCTGTTGAATATGAATGGAGTTTTGGAGATGGTACTCCTAATTCTCAAGAAGCAAATCCTGCCCACAGATACGCTTCTTTTGGTACTTACCAATTGACTTTGACTGCAACTACCAAACCTTATAATTTTGTCACTAGTAAAACTGTTGCAATTGATGTAACTGAAATGCCTATAGCAAGTATCATAAATACGAATAAATGCGAAGGTGTAGCAGTTGTATTAGGAAACGGTACTGCTTATGCTGGTTCAGGAACTACAGTTTACACTTGGTCATTTAGCGATGGTTCACCCAATATTAATACATCTACAAGAGCTGCTGTAAACAAAAAATTCAATACGCCTGGTGCCTATAGAGTTACGCTTCAAGCTACTGCAGATGGATGTACTGACAAAGTAACTAAAACCGTTTATCAATTTGCTAAACCTAATGCAGCCTTTGTTAAAGCTCAAGGTGATTGCTTGAATGATGAGTTTACATTTACAAATCAATCTGCAATTGCTCTTGGTAATTTTGGTAATAAATGGGATTTTAATGACAATGGAAATATCGCTTCCGACTTAAGCCCAAATTATACATTCCAATCAGCAGGTACTAAAAAGGTAACCTTGGTTACCGTTTCTGAATTTGGATGTTTGGATACCGCAGAATTGACAATCAATGTTAAACAAATTCCAACTACCGACTTTTCATTCCCTTTTGCTTGTGATAGAACTCCAACACCTTTTGTAAACAATACTAGCCTTAATGGTGAAACATTACTTTCATATACTTGGAACTTAGGTCAAGGTGCTCCTAATAATCAGTTTGCCCCTGTTGTAAATTGGTCAGGTTTAGGTCAGCGTAGTGTAACCTTAACCACCAGATTGTTAAATGGATGTAGTACCCAAGTTACTAAGACAATCAATGTAGGTGTTCAACCTTTGGCTGATTTTGAGTTCGAAACTCAATGTGAAGGAAGTGAAATTCCTTTTACCAACTTAACCACTTTCCCTAAAGGAAAAATCAACTACAAATGGAATTTTGGCGACAATACAATTTCTAATAATGCAGCACCAGTTCACACTTATGCTTCTGGACAAACATACTCTGTTAAATTAGTAGCCTCTATTGAAGATGGATGTTCTGATTCAATAGTTAAAGTGGTAAATATTGCGCAATTACCTCAAACGTGTGACTTTAATATCACCCGCAATTGGAATGCAGGTGCTAGAGCATTTAACTACACGCCAATTGGTGGTTCTACCAATGGCTTATCTTACAAATGGATAACAGGTGATGGAAACAGGCTTACTTCTAACGCTGCAGGTACTTCATACTCTTATGGTGCAGATTTGCAATACTGCGTTACAATGGTAGCCTCTACTCCAGATGGCTGCGAATGTTCTGCTACTAAATGTATAGACATTACTACCGATGTGAATCAAATCAGTCAGTTTAAGTTTAACATGTATCCTAATCCTTCTAATGGTCAGTTTACGATTCAAACAGATGAGGCTCTTGTAAATACAGAAGTCCAAATCTTTAACACCATTGGTGAATTAGTGGCAACAGTTCAATTAAATTCAAGCAACACAATGATTAATTTATCTCATTTAAACAGCGGTGTTTACATGGTTAAATTATCAGCAAACAATCAAGTTATCAATCAAAAAATCAATATCATTAAATAGTCCCAATTTCCAAATCAATCATTTCGTATGAAATCAAATAATCAATTTAAATCAATTACCAATAAACTAGGATTACTAGTGATGGTGATGTTATGGACCATTTTGCCAAATGCTTATGGTCAGTATTGTGCTTCAAATGCTACAAGTACCGCAGATGAGTACATCTCTAACGTAAGGTTAGTTCAAGGAAACAATGTTTTGTTGGACAATAATTCGTTGCAAACAGGACAAACAGCTTGTGCTCAATACACAAATTTTACCTCCCTTCCTGCTATTCCTATGTCTGCTGGTGCGACTTATACAGTTTCAGTTCGAGTTGCTTATTGTGGAGCTTTTGTTTATAATAACCAAGCTTTAGTATGGATAGATTACAACAGAAACAACGTTTTTGAAGCTTCTGAAGCGGTGCGTTCTACTCCATTTGCTTTTGCTTCAGGTGTTAGGGATATTAGCTACACTTTTACTGTACCTTGTAATATCAGTCCAGGAAATACCAGAATGCGTTGTGTGTTGATAGAAACAACAACAATGACAAACCCTGGTAGTGCTTGTGGAACTTATGCTTGGGGAGAAACTGAAGATTACACTATTAACCTTCAATTACCAACTCAATTGTCTTCAAACTTTGCCGCCCCAACTTCTGCTTGGGTTAAGTCTGTAGTGAAATTTGTTAACTCTAATCAAACTGGTTATATAGCGCATGCTTGGGATGCTAACTTAGATGGTGTAGATGCACCAAACAGTGTTAATTTCAACTATACTTGGACTACAGGTGGAACCAAATGTGTAAAATTAAGAAGTACCAACTGCTTAGGTAGCGATAGTACAACTAAATGCCTAACAATCAATGCCCCTACTGTGGTGCCTGATGCTCAGTTCGTTGCGGACAGAGTCGTTGTGGAACAATATGATAAAGTAAAATTATTCGATTTGTCTGATTACGGTCCTTACCAATGGGATTGGAAAGTTTATGACTCAACTGATGTAAATGATGTAAAAGATGTATTGTCAGGTGATGTTGATCCTGATCCAGACAATAATGGTTCTAATGCTATTTCACAAAATCCTGAATTTGCATTTTACAGACCAGGTTGTTACGCAGTGGTATTAACCGCTAGAAACGACATTGGTTTATCGGCGCCTAAACGCAAAGTTTGTTACATCACTGTAACTTTGCCTACTCAATATTTATTAGGTTTTGGTTCTTATGGTCCAAACAATGATAACGTGGTTGAAAGCCCTTCAGGATCTATTGTTGATAATGGTGGAACTGGATTGAATTATGGAAATGGTCAAGGTTTAGGAACCCGTTCTTTTGTTCGTATTACACCTTGTAATGCTAAAAAAATCACCTTAACCATGTCTCAATTGAAATTTGCTGACAAATCTGATATTTTAACAGTTTGGGACGGAAAAACTCCAGGTGGTCCCGGTTCTACTCAATTAGCTGCATGGACAAATGGTGTTACAACGCCTCGTTCAGTAACTGCTACAAGTGGTAGTATGTATATTTTATTTGTATCTAATGGAACAGCAGTTGACTCAGGTTTTATCGGAACTTATGTTTCTGAGTTGGGTACAGCTAATCCCCCTACACCAACCTTTACACCTACAACAACACCGTCATACAACAATACTCCAGTGAGATTCACTAATACAACTCAAGATGTTGTTGGTGTTCCAACTTGGACTTGGACTGTTGATGGTGACTTAGTTGGTATATACGACCGTCAAGATTTTAACTATAACTTTACAACCGATGGTAATTATAATGTTTGTTTAGAAGTAAAATCTTGTGTAGGTAACAGAAAATCTTGTAACACAATTTCTGTTGTTACACCTCAATCTCAAACATCACTAGACATTGCAGCTTCGAATAGAAGACCAAATGTAACTACAGACGTCATTAGATTATTGCCTGTTTCTGACAATGCAAACCGTTTTGAATGGTCTATTTTCCCTACAACTTATACATTAGTGAATGCGCCATCTAGTCCTTCAGTATCTGGAACTGGATTTGTATACTACAGAAGTACACCAGGTGATTCTATTCCAACACCAATGATCAGATTCAACCAACCAGGATGTTATACAATTACACTTAAAGCTTGGAATAGCAATAACAAAAATGCAACTGAAAAAACAATTGTTAAAAATCAGTTCGTTTGTGCAGTTCAATACTGTAACCCAAGTTCTTTTGTTAATGCGGCAGATTTAACTATTAGTAAAGTAGTATTAGCAGACGGGAATACTTCACTAATTGATAACTTTACTACAAATACAGATGCCTATTTAAATTTCACTAATAGCAAGGTTGCTAACTTAACTTATGGTAAAACATACAGCATACAAGTTGCAAGAAATACCAATGCTGACCCAGCTAACAGAAAGGGTTGGATAGATTGGAACATAGATGGTGACTTTGATGATGCAGGGGAAGAAATTTTCTTTGAATCTTCTACAAGTAATTTGTCTTATACGTCTAACTTTACTGTTCCAAGCTTAAGTAAATCTTTTGAAGGAACTACTCGTTTAAGATTAGCAATTAACTTTAATAATTCAAATACTTCACCATGTGGTCCAGCTACTGCAGGTCAATACCACGATTATGGTATTGTTTTGTTCAATGATAACATGAAACCAGTCATTACATTATTAGGAAAAGATACTGTAAGAATGGAAGTTGGCGGCACATACACTGACGCAGGTGCAACTGGATTTGATGCTTCTGAAGGAAATATCACATCTAGAATTGTTACTACAAATGATTTAGATGTATCAGTGACAGGTATCTATTCTTATGAATACAATTTAACAGATAATTCAGGCAACATTGCGGAAACTAAATACAGAGTAATTGTGGTTGTAAATGACATGACTCCTCCGACAATCACGCTTAACCCTGGAAGTTCAACTTGTATTGAAGTAGATAGAAACAATACTCCATATGTAGATCCGGGAGCAACTGCAGCTAATACCAATCCATTTGTTAACTTAACTTCTGCTATTCGAACAAGTGGAACAGTAAAAACACGTGAGGTTGGAAATTACACAATTACTTATTCTGTAAGAGATTTTGCTGGTAACTTAGCTACTGCAACTAGAAATGTTTGTGTAGAAGATACAAAAGCACCTCTTATCAAAGGTACAGGTGATACTTCTATCCAAATAGGCACATTATGGATTGACCAAACTTTTGCAGAGGATGCATATGACAATAATCCAGAATTAATGAAATCATGGTTCCCGGAAGTGGTTAATTCTAGCTTAAAAGGAACTTATACTGTAACTTACACAGCTAAAGATGACGAAGGAAATGTATCTTCACCAAAAGTAGTTAACTACAGAGTGGATGATTTTGTGCCTCCAACCATCAACTTAAATACTTTTGATGTTGTAGAACATGATGTAACAAGACCTTATTTTTCTGTGCCTGCTTCTGCTATCGATAACTACTACGGACAAGGTCAAGTGAGTATCTCAAGAATTTCTTCAAATGTAAATCCAAATGAAGTTGGAACTTACACTGAAGTATTTAAAGCTGTAGATGGTTCTGGTAACGTAACTATCAAAACAAGAACAGTAAATGTGGTTGACAGAATTGCACCAGTTCTTTGGGGTGGTACAATCTATGGTTGCGTTGGTGAAAATATTTGGCCATTGTCTGGTTTAACAACTACTGACAACTACTATGGTCCACAAATTTTATTACCAAATGTAGAAATTGTAAATCAAAATGTAAATCCAATGGAAGAAGGAATTTACTTCATTACTTACAAAGTAAAAGACCCAAGTAACAATACTTCTGCTCCATTAACTAGACAAGTTGTTTACACATACTGGCCTAGATGTATCAACAGCACTGTGGATGTTACTAATATTCAATCATTAGAGAATTCTATCAACTTATACCCAAATCCAAGTAATGGTTTAGTAAACTTAGACTTTAATGGAAATATTGCCAATAATCCTCTAGTTAAAGTGTTTAATCAACTTGGTCAATTGGTATTTACTCAAAATAATACACTAGCAACGTCTTCAATTTCTTTAGATTTATCAAGTCTTGCTAAAGGTATTTATTCTTTAAATATTGTGTCTGACGGAGTAAGTGTTACCAAAAGAGTAGTACTTCAATAAAATAAAACAGTAATCAAGCGTGCGAACTAATCAATGTTCGTGCGCTTGATTTTTTTAATAAACACACCTATAAATAATGAAAAAGGTTTATTTTTACTTCACTTTAATGTTCTTGACCCTCAATGTGTATGGTCAAAACATCGCACCTTTAGCTACAGCTACTGCAAGTACTTGTAATACGGGTGCTTGTGCTACCTTAAACGATTTGAATTTTGGGACATGCGGCACACAACAAATGTGGATTTCAACAGCAACCCCTCCTGATCCAACACCAGGTGTAAATTGGATTCAATGGGATTGGTCAAGTCCAAGAGCCATTAATCAATTTGTTATTCATCATGCGCAAAATACAGCACGATTTTTAACAGGTGCAACAATACAATCTTGGAATGGGACCACTTGGGTAAATGTTGGTTCTTTTACCAACCTAACAATGCAATGTATCAACACTGTCAATATCAATGCAGTGACTACTTCTCGTATTAGATTTACCTCTTTTTTAATGCAAGGTACTGGACAATTGTCTAATCCTAATTTTAGAGAAATAGAAATATTTGGACCAAGCTTTAGAAATGATGCAGGAATCTCTTTAATTACCAATCCTGATGTTTGTTATTCACCACAACAATTGAATGCAACCGTTTTTAATTATGGATTAAGAAGATTAGACAGTGTGCGTTTAAATTGGTCTGTTAATGGTGTTCCACAGCCGACTCAATTTCTTACTACGAATTTAACAACTGGACAATCTACTAATATTTCATTAAATGCTAATTTTAATTTTGCGCCAAGTACAAATTATAATGTACAAGCTTGGACTTCAATGCCAAATGGATCATCATTAGATTCTGGTGCTGCAAATGATCGTTTTACAAGGTTAATTGAGTTTTTGGGAAATCCCAATGCTCCTTCAGTTACCAACTCTACCCAATGTGGTCAGGGTTTTTCAAGTTTAATGGCTACTCCTGATAACAATGGTGATAGTATTCTGTGGTATACTCAATCAACAGGTGGTTTGCCATTCACAATCGGAAAAAATACAAGAGGTCCATTTTTAACTTCAACATCTACTTTTTTTGCGCAAAGTGCCAAAATAGCATCTAGAAATAATACATTGGTTTTCAACGGAACAACTGGTGTAAACGTTACTCAAACCAATGATTATGGTGGTATGTTTACAGTCAATGTGCTTAATGACGTAGTACTCGATTCAATGATGTTAAGATTGTGGTATGCAACTCCTACAAATACGGGGTATCAATTATATTATAAAACAGGTGTCTACACAGGCTTTCAAAATAACAGCACTGCGTGGACCAAATTAAATGAAGGTGTCGCAAGCTTTGTGAATGTTAATGGTTTGAATTATGCTAAAGTTTCGGCAAAACAAATTATGTTGCCTGCAGGTACTTATAGTTTTTATTTTACAACAGACATTTCACTTGGTGCAGGAAATGCCATATACTCAACCTTTGGTGGCGCAGGTCCTGCTAATTCTGAATTAGCAATTCAAACGGGTGGAAGTGTTATCATTGGTAAATTTGGAGCAACCCAAATACTTGCAGCATACCAACCTGATGTAACAATGTTTTACAGAAAACAATGCTATAACACGACTCGTGTGCCATATACCATTACAGTTAAACCAAGACCAATTGGTGCTGATGTAGTTAAAGGTGCTGTTTTTCAAGGTTTGTTTAAAGGTGGACTAACGTTCAATCCTGATGTTACCGAAGTCGGTAAAACAGTGACTTATGAACTTACTCCTCCAACAGGATTTACCAATGGGGGACATGGTTCCACTTGGGTTATCAATTCTGTAACTGCTCGAACAAGAAGAGGTGTATTGGTGCCTTCTACTGCATACAGTGTTTTAGCGCCAAGTAGTTCTACTGTAGGTAGCTTAACATTTACTCCTACTACTGCTTATTTAGATAGTTTTATTACATTCTCAATTAATTACTCTGACTTAGGTCCACATTTCTGCGATTCTACATTAAGTAGAACCATAGTGGTGGCGCCAACGCCTAAACCTAATTTTAGTGTTAATAGTTCAATTTGTGTTGGTGATATCGTTATTTTTGAAAATACTAGTACCATACACTCCGGATTTATGACCTATAAGTGGTACTTTGGTGATGGGGATACATCTGATCTTAATACACCTAACCATACTTATACTTCATCAGGTATTAAATCTGTAAGACTTATTGCAACTAATGATTTATGGAAAGTATCCAAAGATACAATCATTAATATCTCTGTAGGTGAATTGCCAAATATTGCATTTACCCCAATTAATGCGTGTGAAGGACAAGATATTAGATTTAATAATAACACAACGATAAGTTTCGGTACATTAAATTATACTTGGAATTTTGGAGATGGAAGTCCTGTTGTTAATACATCAAATAACAATCCTGTGTTTAAGAGATATTCTAACTCTGGGGGTTACAAAGTTACTTTAACTGCTGAGTCTGCAGGTTGTATTAATACCCTAACCAGAACTGCTTACCAATTTGCTAAACCAAATCCAAATTTTGAATTATTAAGTGGAAGTTGTTCTAATAAACCATTCCAATTTGTTAATACATCATCTATTAAATTTGGTTCCTTCGGAAATAAATGGGATTTCAGTGACAATGGTAATTTCGGTTCTGATTTTAATACTGAATATACTTTCCAAAATGCAGGTACTAAAATGGTTGAATTAACCAATATTTCTGAATTTGGTTGCAAAGATTCTATCACCAAACCAATTGAAGTCAAACAAGGACCTATTACCGATTTTTCATATCCATTTGCTTGTGAACGTGCCGCTACTCCATTTACTAACTTAAGTAATATTTTCAATGAAAGTCTTCTGAAATATACTTGGACTTTTGGAAATGGGACTTCTAATATAACAAATCCTTCTAGAACTTGGTCATCTTTAGGGCCACGTAATGTGAGTCTTAAAACCGAATTAGCCAATGGCTGTAGTTCTGAAATTACTAAGGTAATATCTGTAGGCGTTCAACCTCTTGTTGATTTTGAGTTCGAAAACCAATGCCAAGGGAATCAAGCGATTTTCACAAACTTAACCTCTGCTCGTTTTGGTAACGTAACCTACAAATGGAGCTTTGGGGATGGCGGAAATTCAACAACTTTCTCTCCAACATACACTTATACCAATGCGCAATCATTTACTGTTAAATTGGTAGCTGATGTTCAAGACGGATGTAAAGATTCTGCAACTAAAGTCATTGATATTTCTCCAGCACCAGTAACTTGTGATTTTAATTTTACAAGAGATTGGAATGTAGATAGAAAAAAATTCAACTTTACGCCAATTGGAGGGTCTACTTCTGGTGTTAATTATACTTGGATAATGGGAGATGGTAATAGACTTAATTCTACTTCTGCAGGAACTTCTTACACCTTCAATACTGATATTCGCTATTGTGTAACCATGATTGCTTCTAATCAAGCTGGATGCGAGTGTAAAACAACTAAATGCGTAGATGTAGCAACTGATGTTAATCAATTGTTCGCTCAGTCTATTTCTATTTACCCTAACCCATCTAATGGTTTAGTTAATGTGAAGTTTGATAATAATGTAAACCAAGTAAGTTTGAAAGTGTACAACAGTCTTGGTCAAATCGTCATCAATAAAAATTATGAAGAAGTAATTGGTAATATCAATGTTGATTTGTCTCAATTCAGTAAAGGTATTTACTCGTTTACTATTCAACATAATAAACAGACTACAACTAAAAATGTAATCATTCAATAATCGATTGCAATAAAATTGTAAAAAGCCATTCGCCAAAAGCGGATGGTTTTTTTTATGAACCTATTTTAAATTAGATTGTTTATTTTACAATGTCAAATTATATTGTAGTAGGTGGAAGTAAAGGAATTGGTCTAGATTTAGTCCAAAAATTATTAAATGATAAACACCATGTTTGGGTTTTAGCCCGAACTTCAGAATCGCTTATAGAGAGCCCTAACCTAACTTTTATTCCTACAGACGTTACCGACTTGTCATTGGATGTACAATTGCTTCCAGAACAAATAGATGGCTTTGTGTATTGCCCCGGAAGTATCAATTTGAAACCATTCAACCGTTTGTCAATGGACGATTTTAATTTGGATTGGCAAATCAATGTTTTGTCAGGCATTAAACTATTGCAAATGGTGTTGCCAAACTTGAAAAAAAGTGAACAAGCCAGTGTTGTTTTTTATAGTACCGTTGCGGTTTCTATGGGTATGCCTTTTCATGCCAGTGTTGCGGCTTCCAAAGGAGCTATCGAAGGACTTGTTAAATCATTGTCTGCGGAGTATGCGCCCAAAATTAGAGTTAACGCAGTGGCTCCCTCACTCACTCAAACACCTTTGTCTGATAAACTGACCAATACCCCCGAAAAAATTGAAGCTTCTGCCAAAAGACACCCACTTCAAAGAATTGGAACCGCTGCTGATATAGCCGAAATAACCAAGTTTTTACTATACCCAAGCTCAGCATGGATTACCGGACAGATTATACATGTTGATGGAGGAATGTCTTCAATTAAAATGTAATGCAATTTACTGAAAACGATTTTTTGTCCATGGAGCAACGCTACAGAGCGAGCTTTTTTAATTCCTTGGGTGGTTTTAAAAGTTTGGTTTTAATAGGGACTACCAATACGCAAAAACAAACCAATCTTGCAGTTTTTAATTCACTAATGCACTTAGGCGCAAATCCTCCTTTGTGTTCCATTTTGGTAAGACCTGCCTCTGTAGAAAGACATACCTATGAAAATATTTTGGCAACCAATTGTTTTACAGTAAACCATGTCAATGAATCTTTTTATAAACAAGCACACCAAACATCAGCCAGATACTTAAGGCATCAATCTGAATTTAAAGAAGTAGGATTAACCGAAGAATACTCAACGCTATCAATTGCTCCATATGTAACGGAAAGCCCAATTAAGTTTGCATGTGAATTGGTTCAAGTGGTGGAAATAGAGTTAAACAAAACATTGCTTGTAATAGGCAAAATTAAAGAAGTAATAATGCAGGGTGATTATGTCCTTGAGGATGGTTTTGTCGATATTGAAAAAGCAGGGTCAATGACTGTTTCAGGATTAGATTCTTATCATAAAACGAACAGATTAGCACGATTGTCTTATGCTAAAACAGATTCTCCGTTAAAGGAAATTTAATTTAAAATAGGCCATTTTATATTTTTTGGACTCTCAAAAAAGACAGAACTTCGCGCCAATAAAATAAACTGTTTTATAGCTAAACTTTATTCACTATCAATTCCCTAGTCCACATAGCACTTTTTGCAGTTTCTTTTATTTATGCGCTTACATTTAGTATAGTAAAAGACATTATGCCAACCTATATTCAAGGGTTTGGTTTTATTATTTTACGTGTAACAGGAGCCGCTTTGTTATTTTGGACTGCTTCATTGGCATTTAAAAATGAAAAAGTAAATTGGAAAAAACACGGTCGTCGGTTTTTATTGTGCAGTTTATTTGGTGTAGCTGCCAATATGTTAATGTTTTTTAAGGGATTAGAAATTACAACCCCCATAAATGGCGCAGTATTGATGTTAGCAACCCCCATCTTTGTGTTTTTACTCAATGTTTTTATCAATAAACAAGCAGTTGTTGTAAGTCAAGTTTTAGGAATTTTGTTGGCTTGTTTGGGCTGTTTATGGCTCATGTCGGGGAATCAATTTAAATTTTCGTCTGATACAGTTACAGGAGATATTTTAATTGTCTTTAATGCCATTTCTTACGCTTTCTATTTGGTATTAGCGCGCGATTTGTTAAAAGAATACCATATGATGACGGTTTCAAAATACACCTTTAGTATTGGTTCATTAATGGTAATTCCTTTTGGATGGCAGGAACTCAGTAATGCGCACTTTTCAGCCATGTCTACCGAGATAGTATTGAAAATAGTGTTTGTAATAGTCTTTACAACCTTTATTACCTATTTATTAAACGCTTGGGCAATACACAAGGCTGGTCCTACTCTGGTGGGCGCTTACATCTATTTACAACCTATTTTGGCAACCATTATTGCAATTATTTTGCAAAAAGATACCCTAACGATGCATAAAATATTGTCAACTTTGTTGATTTTTGCAGGCGTATACATTACCTCAAGTAAATTAAAATGGCACAAATCAAAAGCATGACCGGTTATGGTATTTCAGAAACTGAAAACCAAAATTGGAGAATAAAAACAGAAATAAAGTCTTTAAATAATAAGTTTTTGGAACTAACGATTAGGCTACCTAAAAGTTTTAAAGACAAAGATATTGAAATAAGACAATTGCTTACAGCTAAAATTGGAAGAGGTTCTGTTTCTGTTAACTTAATTGCTGAGAGAAAAGAAAGTGAAATGATTAATGATTCTATGAGTATTAACTTGCCCTTAGCAAAATCATATTCAGAAAAATTAATGGCATTAGCTCAGTCGTTGAATTTGCCAACCGATACCATTTTTAATACGGTTATTGGGTTGCCCGAGGTACTTAAATATGATGAGTCTGAAAAGTTTGAGGAAGATTGGAAAATAATTAAAGAAAATATTGAGAATGCCTTTTTGCAGTTTGACGAATTTAGAATTACGGAAGGTGCTTTCATAAGTCAGTATTTGCTAGATTGTTTGTCTGTTATTTCCTCACATTTGGAAGAAATAGCCATTCATGAAGGTCCTCGTAAAGAAGGTGTCAAAGAAAAATTATGGTTATCTTTAATTGAAAACAATGAAGAGAAGAACATAGATAAAAACAGGTATGAACAAGAATTGATTTATTACCTAGAAAAATATGATATTGCCGAAGAGAAAAGCCGTTTAGCGCATCATTTGTCTTTCTTTAAGGATAACTTGGAAAAAGAAGCTAATGGAAAAAAATTGAACTTTATAGCACAAGAAATTGGGAGGGAAATAAATACAATAGGGAGTAAAGCCAACTATTTTCCAATCCAACAATCTGTAATTTTAATGAAAGAAGAGCTCGAAAAGATTAAAGAACAATTGCTCAATGTATTGTAATTCTTAAAGAATGTCTGAGCCTACTCAAATTAAAAATACCAATCACCAATCAATACAACCGCTTCTCATCTTTGTATGTTTAGCTGTGGGTGTGCTTTGGGGTGCTCAAATTAAAAAGGTAGAAAAAGATAAGTTTACCCAAATAATAGACATTGTTGAATCTGACTATGTGGACAGTTCAAATGGGGAATATATCAGAGAAGCCTCTATCAGGTTTTTATTGTCACAACTCGATCCACACAGTACCTACATTACTAGTCAATTAAGTGAAATTTCATTACGACAAATAAAGGGAGAATATGAGGGTTTGGGTATAGAGTATTTTAGAACAAATGATACGTTGTTCGTTTATGATGTTTTAGAAAACAGTCCTGCTAACAAAAGTGGCATATTGCCGGGTGATAGATTGTTAAAAATCAATAAAAAAGATGTTGTTAAGGAAACAAATGAAGACAGTTTGAGAGCTGTTTTGTTGAGTAAGGAGATTCAAATTAGTCTATACCGAAAAAGCACACATCAGATATACAATATCAATGTTAAAAAAGCTCCCATTAGCATGAATAGTTCAAAATCATATTACATGATGAACGAAACATTGGGGTATATTAAAATAGAAAGATTCAGCAGTCAAACCCATCAAGAATTTATGGTGGCACTCAATGAGTTAAAAGCAAAGGGAATGAAAGAGTTGCTGTTGGACTTAAGAGACAATGGGGGAGGCTTACTGTCAGAATCGGTAGCTATTGCCAATGAATTTCTAGAAAAAGACGCATTAATTACTTTTACAAAAGGGTATAAAAGATTGAAAAAAGAATATTTTGCCAATGGAAAAGGAGGGTTTATTTCAGGGAAATTAGTACTGTTAATCAATCAAAATACTGCTTCGGCTAGTGAAATTTTGGCAGGGGCATTACAAGACAATGACAGGGCAGTGTTAATGGGTAGTCGTTCATTTGGTAAGGGATTGGTTCAGGAACCTTTTAGATTGTCCGATGGTTCACTTATACGCTTAACAACAGCGCGCTATTACACCCCAAGCGGAAGAAGTATCCAAAGGGATTATGACCAATCACCTGAGTTATATAGATTGCAAATTTTTAACAGAGATATATTGGCTGATACATTAAATCCTATTTTAGATTCTAGCTCTCGAAAGGAGTTTTTCTCTAAAAATGGTCGATTGCTCACTCCAGGCGGAGGTCTTAGACCCGATTTGGTTTATACTTCAACCCAAAATGATAGTATTTATACAAGTGGATTTATACAAAACTTAGAATATTCCAATTTACTCAAAGTGTTTGTGTTAGACAAAATGCAACAAGAGTTGAAAATGATAAAAGAGCAGTACAATTCGCCCCAAGCATTTTTTAATAAATACAAATTACCAAACAAATACATCATTCAAGTGTTGAAACAAGTAAAGAAAAATAAACATTTTATTAATTATCAAACGGGTACCAAAAACGAGCAAATGATAGAAGATGCATTGTTGTTAGAAATAACTTTTAGAGTTTTCGGCGAAACAGGTAAAAATATATTGGCAAACAAACAAGAAGGTGTTTACTCGAAAACTTTAGAGGTTTTAAAGAAATATAACACTCTCTTGAATATTAAGCCTAAAAATACACGTAGATTTGACTATTAATTCATGTTTAAATCTGTAATAAGTTTAATACCAATGGCCCTTAGAATATTTTTTTCAATTGTTTTTATTATCATCTTTGATTTGTATGCTTATCAAGCTATAAAGGTATTGACTGAATCTTTGAGTGATACTGCCAAAAAATGGATAAGAAGAATTTTTTGGATCATAAGTATAAGTTTTTACGTCCTTGGTTTATTAGCCATGGGCGGCTATTTTGTGCATTTAAGTCGTACTTTCTTTGTAGTAACTACAGGTTTGTTTTTTGGGATGTTTATGGCCAAAATAGTAATGATTTTTCCTCTATTAATCGAGGATTTGTATAGATTGGGTCATAAAATAGTTGGTTTTTTTAAACCTAAAAAAGAGGAAATTGAAGATTTAGAAGAAGGTGAATTAGAGAAATCAAAGTTCCTTGTTACACGTAAAAAATTCATTTCTCAAATCAGTGCAGGCATAGGCGCATTAACCTTTAGCGGCCTGTCTTATGGAATTATCAAAGGGGCACATGATTACAAGTTACACCAAGTTAGTGTATCATTACCCGGATTGCCGGAGGGATTGAAAGGGCTAAAGATTGGACACATTAGCGACATTCATGTGGGTAGTTTTTGGGATAAAAGTGCCGTAAAAAAAGGGATTGAATTATTGATTAATCAAAAAGCGGATGTGATATTCTTTACAGGTGATTTGGTAAATAGTTTAACCGAAGAAATGTCGGATGATTACTTAGAATTGTTCAAGCAAATTTCAGCGCCACTTGGTGTTTATAGCATTTTAGGGAACCACGATTATGGCGACTATCACCAATGGCCCGACCGAAATAATGAAAAAGCAATGGCAGGTAAACTAATTGACAAATCGCACATGTCGCCTTTGCAAATCGATAATTTAGAGCGTTTGAAAAAAGTACATCAAGAGTTGGGTTGGCGATTGCTCTTAAATGAGAATGAAATATTGGAAATAAAAGGCGAAAAACTAGCAGTTATAGGCGTAGAAAACTATGGTGTCAAAGGTCGTTTTCCTAAATATGGTAATTTATCGGAGGCCTATAAGGGTACAGAGGAAGTGCCTGTAAAATTGTTGTTATCGCACGACCCAAGCCATTGGGATGCACAAGTCGTTGAAAAATTCAAAGATATTCAGTTAACCTTTTCTGGACATACCCACGGCGCACAATTTGGATTAGAAACCGCTAATTTTCAGTGGAGTCCTGTAAAATATATGTACAAACAATGGGCAGGTTTATACCAAATAGGAGAACAATTTCTTTATGTAAACAGAGGGTTTGGCTACCTTGGATATCCAGGTAGAATTGGTATTCGACCAGAAATTGGATTGATAAAACTAGCCTAATTGTATCGGTACTATTTATGTAACAAAGAGTAAGTCTTTGATTAATATTTTTTTATTACATTTGAAACATCAATTGCTTATAAAGATTTGAAACTTAATGCACTCATAAAAAAATCAAAGAATCAACTTATCAAAAGACAAGTAATGCCTTTTGATAAAGTGAAAAAAATATTGATTATGTGGGATGCCAATCAGTCAAAAACAGATACAGATGAGTTGAAAACATTTGGTCATGAGCTAACTAAGACAAACAAAGAAGTTACTTTTTTGGTGTTTTATCCCCTCTCAAAACTAAAACCCGATATGCTGTCAAACGACATGTATCAACTAACATGTAAAGGTGATTTTAATCTCTTTGGTGTTCCTAAAACTAAGGCATTAAAAGAGGTTTTAAATATCAAGTACGATTTATTAATCAATGCTTGTTTAACACCCAATCAGCATTTAGATACCATAGCAGTTTATTCTTCGGCCTCGTACAGAATAGGGCCATATATTAATAATGAAAATACCAATTTATATGAAATTTCCATTAAGCCAAATGGGGCAGATTTGTGCGAAAATTATTTGATAGAAATAGGGAAGTGTCTCAATAAAATTATTTAAAAACAACCATGTCACATAGCATATCACAACAACTTAAAGGAACAGGAGTCGCATTAGTAACGCCTTTTTTAAAAAATAAAGAAATTGATTTTGAAGGATTAACTAAACTGGTAAATTTTCAAATCAATAATGGTACTAATTATTTAGTCATTTTAGGAACTACAGGTGAAAGTCCAACCATTAGTTCAACAGAAAAACAAGCAATAGTTGACCATGTTAAACAAGTAAACAATGGACGATTACCTTTGGTTTTAGGATTAGGGGGTAACGATACAATGGCACTTTCCGAATCGTTTAAAAAACAAAATTTTGAAGGACTTTCGGCGGTATTAAGTGTAAGTCCTTACTACAATAAACCAAATCAAAACGGGATATATAACCATTACCAACACATAGCTGATTTATCGCCTTTACCCCTTATTTTATACAACGTTCCGGGTAGAACGGGAAGTAATATTTCTACAGAAACTACCTTAAAGTTAGCAGAACATCCCAATATTTTAGGAACAAAAGAGGCGAGTGGAAATTTTTCTCAATGCATGGAAATTATCCAACATAAACCATCTAATTTTTCTGTAATAAGTGGTGATGATGCTTTTACATTGCCTTTTATTGCCATGGGAATGGACGGTGTAATTAGTGTAATAGCCAATGCGTTCCCGAAAAAATTCAGTGAAATGGTTAAATTGTCTCTTGCAGGAAATACACAAGCTGCGTTACCACTTCATTATGAACTTTTAGATGCCATGAATTTAATTTTTGCAGATGGAAGTCCGGGGGGAATTAAAGTGATTTTGGAAGCCTTAAATATCTGTGGAGTTGATGTAAGAATGCCGCTTAGCGATGTAAGTGTTTCTGTTAGAGAAAAACTTTTAAAAACTATAAAATAGAAAATAAATAATATGTCTTTTACGCCATCTAAACCAATTAAAAGGGTTACGGTACACACTTTGGAAGAATTAAAACAAAGGGGTGAAAAAATAAGTATGTTAACAGCTTATGACTACTCTTTGGCAAAAATAGTGGACGATGCCAATATTGATGTGATATTGGTTGGAGACAGTGCTAGTAACGTAATGGCTGGTCACGAAACAACATTACCTATTACCCTCGATCAAATGATATACCATGCATCTTCTGTAATTCGTGCTGTAAAACGCGCTTTGGTTGTGGTGGATTTGCCTTTCGGTTCGTACCAAGGAAATAGTAAAGAAGCCCTTTTGAGCAGTATTAGAATAATGAAAGAAAGTGGTGCCCATGCTATTAAACTAGAAGGTGGCGAAGAGGTAATAGAGTCTGTTAAAAGAATAATAAGCGCCGGAGTGCCTGTAATGGGTCATTTGGGATTAACGCCTCAAAGTATCTATAAGTTTGGAACTTATTCGGTAAGAGCGGTTGAAAAAGAAGAGGCCGATAAGCTCATTCGCGATGCACAATTGCTTCAAGATGCAGGTTGCTTCGCTATAGTTTTGGAGAAAATTCCTGCTGAATTGGCTCACCAAGTGACA
This sequence comes from Chitinophaga pinensis, assembly GCA_945871905.1. Taxonomy (GTDB): domain Bacteria; phylum Bacteroidota; class Bacteroidia; order NS11-12g; family UBA955; genus JABMMZ01. The sequence goes on along the minus strand of CAMBXL010000002.1, from coordinate 118,340 downwards.
GACATGTTGAAAATTCCTGTAATAGGAATTGGTGCAGGTGCTAATGTAGATGGTCAAGTATTGGTGCTGCACGATATGTTGGGAATAAATAAAGATTTTACCCCAAGATTTATGCGCCGTTACCTTAATTTATACGACCAAATAAAAAGTGGTGTTGAGCACTATATTGCAGATGTAAAAGCAAAAGATTTTCCAAATTCAAACGAACAATACTAACCCTTGCAAAGGTTCGAAATTAATACCAGTCAGAATGTAAAAATTGAGTACCAACTCGCCTCAGTTTTTTCAAGAATTCTTGCCTTTTTTATTGATTTCATTGTAATGGCATTAGGATTTATATTTTTAATGCTGATTATTAATAATGTATTCGAAATTGATTCTGACGTGTTTATGAATCTTTTTGCTTTTGTTTGGTTAGGTTTTTATACACTAGCCTCCGAAATGATTGGTCAGGGCCAAAGTATTGGAAAAAAGGCGGTTGGGTTAAAAATTGTAAAAATAAATGGCGACAAGCTCACCTTTTACGATTATTTCAGCCGTTGGTCCATGCGTTTAATGGACATCTATTTTTCTGTTGGTGCTATTGCCGTATTGTTGATTGGCAGCAATAACAAAGCCCAACGAATTGGTGATATTTTGGCAGGCACTACTGTTATCAAAATCAAAGGGGATTACGACTTTTCGCTTTCTGAAATTCTTAAATTAAACCAAAAGAGAAAAGAAAGTTATGAATTTCAATTTCCGCTTGCATACCGCCTCTCAGATAATGATGTAATTGTTTTAAAATCAATCCTATACCGTTTGGATGTGTATAATAACAGTGAACATATACAAGCGTTAGATTTGGCTGTAGAAAGACTAAAAGAAATATTGGAATTGACCGAAGTGCCCAAAAATAAAAAAGGATTTATTAGTAAGGTTATTTCAGAATATGTGGTACTTACCAGATAGTGTTTTTGGATAAAAGACATTTATTTTATAACTTTGCAAAATTAGTAAGTAAAATGAGGTTTAAGTTTTTTTGGGTTTTTTGTTGTTTTGTTGTGCTTACTGCATTAACAAGTGACAATAATAAATCACTGTTTAAACACCATTTAAAAAGTGATTCAATTATATTTTGCGCTCCATATCATTATTTTTCTGTCAAGTCGGAACATTACAGAAAATATTCAGACAGTTTATATGATGTTTGTTTTGATTCATCAACTTTATTGAAGCGCTCAGTTTTTGATTGGGCTTTGAAAGGGTATTTTAAGTTGGCTCAAAAAGGGTACATTAAGAACGATCGTTTTTTGAGTATTATCGATTATTCATTGTCGGCGAATGACAAACGTCTTTGGGTGATAGATTTAATGACTCAAAAAGTGGTGTTTAATGAATGGGTCGCCCATGGAAAAAACTCAGGTGAGTTGTATGCTAAAAAATTCTCAAATACCAAAGAATCCTTTCAATCAAGTATAGGGTTTTATGTAACAGGAGAACTCTACCAAGGGATGCACGATTGGTCGCTTAAGTTAATTGGATTAGAAAAATCAATCAATCATTTGGCGCTTGAAAGAGGAATCGTTATTCATGGTGCCAATTATGTAAGTGAACATTTTATCAAAGAAAATCAACGCTTGGGTAGAAGTTTGGGTTGTCCCGCTGTTCACGAAAATATAGTATTGCCGCTAATACAAACAATAAAAGAAGGTGCTTGCCTTTTTGCTTACTACCCACAGAAAAGTTATTTTAAATATTCTTCAGTCTTAAAAGGTCTTTAAGGTAAAATAACACTTATTTTTTCCCAATATGTTTGGCCATTTGAAAGTTCGATTTTAATGGTGTAAATGCCGCTATTCAAATGACTAATTTCTATAAAATAATTATCAAGTATCCTGTATTCATTCGTTTTGCCATCAGGACCTATGCTACTTACTTTTGAGATTTCTAGTGAACTTTCAAGTTTAAATTGACCAGAACTTGGTTGAGGGAATATAAGGTAAGGTTTAATCGAGTTGTTTTTTAATAATAATCCATAGCCACCATAGTTTTCTGTTCTCAATATGGTGCCGCCATAACTTACCGCTAACCCAATTTTATTATAAAAACTTAAGCCATTAATATCAGAGGCTATTCCACTTAGTTGTTGCCCTCTGTTGTTTTGGATGTTGTAGGATTTGGAGATAATGCCATTTGAGCCACCCAAAAAACCAGTGTCCTTGTTTTTAAACCAAGCACTGTAGATAGATTTCATTTCGCCAACATTGGTCTTTTGCCATGTTTTGCCCGAATCATTACTCACTACTAGTCGGTTAAAATGTTTGCCAACTTGGCTGGTATCGGGCATTCCTCCCACTATAATAATGTTGGCATCATTTATACATATTACCTCATTTAAATGGATGGTTTCATTAAGGTTTATTTTTTCCCATTTTTTTCGGGAAACTTGTTTTTTTAAAAGAGTACCTTTTTCCCCAACAGCATAGCAAGTTCCATTGGGTGTTATTCCTGCACCTCTCAAAGTGATATTGGAATTAAAAGTAGTGTCCACGGTCCAAGTTTCTCCCAAATCATTAGTGCTTGCTATCAATACATTAGCGCCCACTAGCAAACCATTGTTATTGCTAAAATGAAGGCCATATGCATAAGCCGCAGTTCTAACAAATTTGGAAGTCCAGGTTTTGCCACCATTGTTAGTCTTGAATAGTCTAGCATTTTCGCCAGTAACAAAACCTGTTAAAGTATCTACAAAATATAAAGCTCTTAAATGAGTAGGGATAGAAATAAACTGATTTTTCCATGATTTACCAGCATCTGTTGATTTTAAAATGGTATTGGTTTGGCCCACAGCAAAGGCATAGCCATCAATTAATTGAACATCATATAAATCTTGAATGTTATTAGTGTATATTTTATTCCATTGAGCGTTGGTAATCAGAGGGTAAAAAAACGTTACCGAAAAAATAACACAAATTGTATAGACTTTGTTAAACATCACTACAAATTTACACTAAATTTGTGTCGTGCAAAAATCTGCAAGTAACGATTATTATATCAATGAAAATGGGATGATGGTATTTACCGAAGCCTACCATTTAAAAAGAGGTTATTGCTGTGGATGTGCTTGTAAACATTGTCCGTATGAACATGTCAATGTAAAAATAAAACCCAATGCAATAAAAGATGGAAGAATTAAGTGAGTTAGGTGAAAAAATAATAAGGTTACTGATTTTTGAAGAATCATTTTTGCATTTGGTTGACGATCTCAGAGAAATTAGCAAACACCATGTGGCAGATGAGTTGAAATATTTGATAGTTAAAGATTTTATTAAGCCGTGTATGAATGTTGAAACAGGGCAGTTGTCGAGTGTTTTGTTTGACAGTGACAAGCTCGATGAATATTCATTTAGGCTCACCACCAAGGGTCTCAATTACCTTGAAAAACACTTAAAAAAACACATTTAATTTTTATTTAAGCAATAAAGTTTTGTAATAATATTGTTATGTTTGCTCACGTATAATAAAACACTACAAAATTGAAATTCGGCGCTATAGATATTGGTTCAAACGGAATAAGACTATTAATTGCACGTCCTTTACAATTGGATGAATTAAAGCCTGAATGGAAAAAAGTAGAGTTTACAAGATTGCCCATTCGTTTGGGCGATGATGTTTTTGGAACCAAAGAAATTAGTAAGAAGAAAACTGATTTGTTGGTTAAAGCCATCAAAGCCTTTAGTTTATTGATAGATATTTACAATGTCGATTTTTACAGAGCGTGTGCAACAAGTGCCATGCGCGATGCTAAAAATTCAGAAAAAATCCTGAAACTCATTAAAAAAGAAACCAATATAGACATTGATGTTATTACAGGTTCGGCAGAAAGTAAGTTAATCATGAATGCTTTTTTGCATTTGTTGGAACCCAAAGAAACATTTTTACACGTTGATGTAGGAGGTGGAAGTACAGAATTAACGCTCATTCAAAACAACAAACCATTGGTATCTAAGAGTTTTAACATAGGTACGGTAAGAGCTAAGGAAAATAAAATTAAGCCCGAAGAGGTTCAAAAACTCCATGCTTGGGTGAAAGAAAATATAGCATGGTTGCCCAATATTAAGGGAGTAGGTACAGGAGGAAATATTCATAAATTCGGCGTTTTGGCCAATGTTGGTCAAGGGCAGTATTTAAGAGTAGATAAGCTACAACAGCTAAACGAAGACATAGAAAAAATGAGTCACAATGACCGTGTGTATCATTTAAAATTAAATCCAGACAGGGCAGAAGTTATTGATTATGCAGGAAGAATTTATTTGGATATTTTTTCCAAAACCGCAGTCAAGGAAATACTAACACCTTTCCAAGGTTTAAAAGACGGCATTATCCAAGACCTATGGGAAAGGTATTACACCAAGCAAAAGGATTGAGGTCAATAGTTTTACTAATTTTTTACTCTTTTACAACAGGTGGTCTGATGCCATAATCGAAAATGAAAAATTAAATAATCAAAAATTCTTATTACCTTTGCAGCCCTTAAAAATAGCCAATTTAACAAATGACAACTAAAAGAACTTTTACAATGATTAAGCCTGATGCTGTGAATAACGGACATACAGGAAACGTAATTAACGACATACTTGCAGGTGGTTTCAAAATCATTGCAATGAAATACCTTCAACTTACAAAAGAACAAGCTGAAAACTTTTACGGAGTACACAGAGAAAGACCTTTCTTTAATGACCTAGTTACGTTTATGATTAGCGGTCCTATCGTGGCAGCTATCCTTGAAAAAGAAAATGCAGTTGAAGATTTCAGAACTTTGATTGGTGCTACCAATCCTGAAAATGCAGCAGAAGGAACTATCAGAAGAAAATATGCAAAAAGCATCGATGCTAATGCGATTCACGGTAGTGATAGCAACGAAAATGCAGCTATTGAGTCAAATTTCTTTTTCTCTAGTTTCGAGCGTTTTTAACCTAAACAAAATATTTTTATACATTAAAGTCAGCTTTTTAGCTGACTTTTTTTATAATAAAACCACTTCAATTCTAAAATAAATAGTATTTTTGTTTAAGTAAGCCATGAGAATAGGATTATATGCCAAAGTCATTAATACAGCTAATCAAAAAAAGCTGGTTGAAGAAATGATTCATTTTTTGAATGCTGAAGGGGTTGAAGTGCTGATGCACCAAAACATGGCTGACCTATTCAGCTCTCAATTCAATTGTCAGGTTTTTAAAACACTTACAAAAGACCATCTTAATATTGATTATCTCGTTTCTATTGGTGGTGATGGCACTATTTTAGATACTATTGAAATTGTAGGTAATACCCAAATTCCAGTCATTGGTGTCAATACCGGTCGATTGGGTTTTTTGGCCAATGTCTCTACCGATAGTTTCAAAAAAGCATTTAAGGACCTAGTAAAAGGAAATTATTCGCTCGATAAACGTTCGCTTATTCAGTTGGAAACCAATATGGATATGTTTGGTTTTAATTATGCTTTAAATGACTTTGTGATTCATAAAAAAGAAAGCAGTAGCATGATTACTGTTCACGCTTTTTTGAACGGAGAACCCCTCAATTCTTATTGGGCAGATGGTTTAATTATAGCTACTCCAACCGGTTCTTCGGGTTATTCATTAAGTTGTGGCGGTCCCATTATATTTCCCAAAGCCTCCAGTTTTGTCGTTACTCCCATTGCGCCTCATAATTTAAATGTTCGCCCCATTGTAATCCCCGACGACCAAGTGCTTAGTTTTGAAATAGAAGGCAGAAGCCATACTTTCCTTGCAACTTTAGACAGTCGCTCTGTAACCATTACCAAAACCGCTCAAATTGCTGTAAGAAAAGCGGATTTTTATTTCAATTTAGTTCGATTTGAAGGCGATACTTTCCTCAAAACTTTAAGAGAGAAAATGCTTTGGGGGATGGACAGCCGAAACTAGAAATTATCTTATACTCTTATTTTACGGTCTCTTCTAAAAATGGGTTTTAAAATCCCAACCCTTTAGGGTATTTTTGCAACATGTTCAGAACCCATCATTGCGGACAACTCAGAATTACTGATGTAAATAAAACAATCACCCTTTCTGGTTGGGTGGCAAAAAGAAGAGATTTTGGAGGTTTAACCTTTGTGGATCTTAGAGATAGATATGGAATTACTCAATTGAGTTTTAATGAAGAAGTTAATGCCGATTTAATTCAACATGCCCGTCAGTTAGGGAGAGAATTTGTAATTAAAATTGAAGGTCTTGTTACTGAAAGAAGTAACAAAAACAGTAAAATACCAACAGGAGATATTGAAATAGTGGTTCACTCTTTACAAGTGTTGAATGTGTCGTTAACCCCTCCCTTTACTATTGAGGAAAACACCGATGGTGGTGATGACATCAGAATGCAATACCGCTACCTCGACTTAAGAAGAGAACCTGTTAGAAATAATTTAATTCTTAGACATCAAGTTGCCAAGCATGTTAGACAATACCTCGACCAACTTGATTTTATCGAAGTGGAAACCCCGGTTTTAATTAAATCTACGCCCGAAGGTGCTCGCGATTTTGTGGTGCCTAGTAGAATGAATCCTGGTCAGTTTTATGCCCTACCTCAAAGTCCTCAAACATTTAAGCAATTGTTAATGGTTAGTGGCTTTGATAAGTATTACCAAATAGTAAAATGTTTTAGAGATGAAGATTTAAGGGCAGACAGACAACCTGAATTTACTCAAATAGATTGTGAACTTAGCTTTGTTGAACAAGAGGATATTCTCAGAATTTTTGAAGGTTTGGTTCAACACTTATTTTCACAAGTAAAAGGAGTAGAGATAGTTCAACTGCCTCGTATTACATACGATGAAGCAATGACTTGGTACGGCAATGACAAACCGGATATTCGTTTTGAGATGAAATTTAATTATCTCACCGAATTAACGAAAGGAAAAAATTTCCCCGTTTTTGATGCTGCTGAAACAGTTCTTGGAATCTGTGCTACCGGTTGCGCCACTTATACTCGCAAGCAATTAGATGAATTAACAGAATGGGTAAAACGTCCTCAAATAGGAGCAAAAGGTCTGGTTTATGTGTTCTGTCAGGCAGATGGAACTTTTAAATCATCGGTCGATAAGTTCTATACCCAAGAGGACCTAGCCGAGTGGGCTAAAGTCTGTAATGCACAACCCGGAGATTTGTTGTTATTACTAAGTGGCGATACTAAAAAAGTTCAAAAACAAATGAGTGAACTCCGTTTGGAAATGGGAGAAAGGCTGGGTTATCGCGACAAAACTGTATTTAAAGCTTTATGGGTTTTAGATTTCCCCTTGTTAGAAAGAGACGAAGAATCAGGAAGATGGCACGCCATGCACCATCCATTTACTAGTCCTAAACCAAGTGATATTCCATTATTGGATACCAATCCAGGTGATATTAAAGCCAATGCTTATGATTTGGTTATCAATGGGGTTGAAATTGGGGGTGGTTCTATCCGTATTTTCGACAAACAATTACAGGCTAAAATGTTTAAAACGCTAGGATTTACAGATGAAGAAGCCCGTTACCAATTTGGGTTCTTAATGAATGCTTTTGAATATGGTGCGCCGCCTCATGGTGGTATTGCACTTGGTTTTGATAGATTGTGTAGCTTGTTTGGTGGTGCCGATAGTATCAGAGACTTTATAGCCTTCCCTAAAAACAATCAGGGTCGTGATATGATGATTGATGCACCTTCTACCATTCACAGTCAACAGCTTAATGAATTAGGGATTAATTTGCTAGGTAATTAACTAGCCATTAATTCACCCCAAATAGCTCTACTTTTAAGTTCCAAATATTCATTGATGTGGACTTTATAATAGCGTTCTAAATCGTCTATAACCTCTGTTCTAAGTTTGGTATCCAATGGAAGTAAGTCTTTCTCGTCTTTTAATAGTAAGTAAATAGCCGCGGAAGAGGATTCCATTGCACTGTTTTTTAATGACAATAATTGGGTTCTATAAATGCCTTCATTTAAATCAAGCAATGAGTGACTTTGATAGGAATCTACATTGGGAGCACATCCATGAAAATACAATAAATTTACCATAGTACTAGGCAATGCCCAAAAGTGTAAAGGATTATTAATACTAGGTAATAGGGATTGTTGCAAATATTTAAAAAGCGGAATGTTGATTTCGTTTTCTTTTAAACTCTGTTGAAGGAGTTCGCAAATAACATGGTAAAAAGCTTGATTTTGGTAATGTGTTAAATTGAATATAAAGGGGCAAGAGGCTTCACTTAAACTTTGTAAATTTTTGGTCTTGTTGTAGTTGAAACTAATTTCCAGCAACTGAAGTGGTTGTAAATAGGCTGATTTAATTTTGCCTTTCCCTTTGCCATTGAAAACTGCAGGAATATGAAATCCTATTAATCCTAATTCTTGGGTATAAATATGACAAATGGCAGAAGATTCACCATATTTTATAACTTTTATAACAATGCCAAGGGTTTTGTTAAGCACTTTATTTTATAAATAATAGTTTCCCAACTTCAGTTTCTTCGCCATCATTGCTAATAGCAAACACTAAGTACACGCCAGTAGATGGTCGCTCGCCTGAAAAAGTTTTACAGTTCCAAGTCGCCATTCCTCCATTCGAAAATGTTTGATAAACCAATTGACCATTAATGTCTGTGATTTTGATTAATGTATTGTCTGTTAGTCCTGTAATGGCTACATCACCTACAAAATCTGGTCGAACAGGATTCGGGTATATTACCAATTTTTCAATCGATTTAGCGGCTGCATTGGCATCTGCTCTGAAAGAAATTAAGCCTTTGTCTGTTCCAAAAAAAACTTCTCCTGTTGTTTCATTGATGCCAATATTAAAAACATTGTTTGAAATTAGTGGCGAGTTTTCTTTGGTAAAATGGTGTAGCAAAGTAGTGCCATCTGAGTCGTAAAGCCAAGCCCCTTTGTCTGTGCCAAACCATCTTCGGTCTCCACCATCTATAAAAATGGTGTTTATTCTCTCGGTTTCCAAAACGTATCCACCCAAGTTAGTGCCTTGTTCTACCGATACTATTATCCTTTCAGCATCATAATTTCCGCCTGTTTGTATTGCATTGGGATTTCTAATTCTAACAAACCCTTGGTCGGTACCTATCAACAGTTCTCCGTTTTTGGTAAAAGCAATGTCATTAACATTATTGCTTGGTAAATTTCCGGTACCGCTATTGGCATTCACTCTACTAATAATATCGTCGGTTGTTGTAACAGTCCCTTTGTCATTAAAAAACAATAAACCACCACTTTGTACAACAATCCATTTGTTGTTTCTGCTGTCAATCGCAATTTTGCTTGTATTGTTAACCGGTAGTTTGTAGGAAGTCCATTCGCCTTTGTTATTGAGTTGATGTAAACTGCTGTCAACATCAAAATTACTAACCCATAAATTGCTTGATTTGTCTAGGGCCATTCCGCTAATGATATTGAACAATCCGCCACGCTTTCTTAATGGAGAATTGGTTTCATCGTATCGTTTTACAGCTTGTCCATTGTTTATTTGAAGGATGCCTGTACCATGACTTCCCAAATATAAACGGCCTGTATTTTTTTGGTAAGCACACAAGGTAAAGTCATACATAGGTTGTATCAGTGGGTTGCTTGGATCGGAATACGTCCAAGTATAATTGTCGAATAGATAGAATCCGTTTTTATTAAAATTGGGAGCATAATTGGTTTCTTTGAAAGTGCCACCCATCACATAAAACTTATCAAAAGCATTAATCATTTGATAGGCATTGATGGCTTTAGGGCCATTTGGGAAAAAATTAACTTCACCATTTTGGTTTTGCAATACCACTCCAATAATTGGGCTCGAATACCAAATTTGTTCTCGGTCATCGAGAATGCAATGGCTAAGCACTTTAATAGATTGATAGGTTTTACTGTTACCATTTATTTTAATAATGTGTTTGTTGTAAACGCCTATTAAAAGTTGATTGTGATAAACATTGATATTGGTTACAGCAGCACTGTCGTATGTTTCCAATAAATTCCAATCTTTGTTTTCATAAACCCAAACCTGACTGTCAAGCTCTGCGTATAATTTTTGATTGTAACTACAAATGTGTTTGCTTGCAAAGTTTGCAGCCTTCACCAATTGCCAATTGTTGTAATCAGCCAAATTAATAGTTGAAGCTATTTTGCCACGGTAAATGCCAAATTTTGTAGAAACATAGAGGCTGTCATTTAAAACACTCGAAGAGAAAATTTCTATTGTTGTACCACCCGGCCCTATATTTTGATATGAATTTCTAATTTCATTTTTGTCAATATTCAATTCAAGTAAACCAAAAGAAGTGCTCAAATAAGCAATGTCTTGATGGATATTGATGTGATTAATAGATTTATTGCCAATGATTGTTTTCTGGAAAATATCGTCGTTTTTAACAATGGTTTTCCCTTTGAGTATTTCAATTTTAGTATCAGCATAAGCAATCACCAATAAGTCTTTATTTTTATCATACTGCATGGTTTCAACCTCATAACCGCCAAAACCATTGATGGGAGACAAACGGGTGGTGCTGCCGTCTTTTTTCTCCAAATAAAAGAAACCATGGGTGCCTGCACAAAATAACTTATCTTTTATTTCCACTATTTGCTTCACATTATTGTAAGGTAAGTGCAGTCGCCATTGTCCCAATGCAACAGGTTTTGACTGTCCCATTGTGCTTGAATGACATAGCAAAATTGAAATAGAAAGTAATAAAAAGAGTCTATTCATAATGAAAAATAAATAACATCAATTGTTTAAAGTTTATTAGTGACATGACAAAAATATGACTTTTTTATTGATATGAAGACGCCCGTTTCCATAAATCTGAGATTTAACTATCTTTGCTCATCTAAACAATGAAATTAGCAGTCAAGATAAAGGTTTTAATTACAGTGTTTTTTGTCGCCACTGCTGTAAATGCCCAATACAGTGACACTCTGCAACCCAAACGGTTGAGGAAAGTAATCATTTCTGAATCTGCTTTTTATTTAAGTGGAAATGCTTTTTTACAATATGTTTGGTATAAGGACCATGAAAGGGCCCCGTTTCATTTTTACAACGACAATAAAGGTTATTTGCAAATAGACAAATGTGGACACGCTTATGGCGCCTATCAATACAGTAGAAAAGGATATGACGCTTTGAGATGGGCAGGGGTAAGTCACAAAAAAGCCTTGTGGTACGGCGGTCCCCTTGGGTTAATACTCCAAACACCAATTGAGGTTTTTGATGGAATATACGAAGGTTATGGTTTCTCTAAAGGCGACATGGTAGCCAATGCTGCCGGAAGTGCGCTATTTATGCTGCAACAAGGATTACTCAAGGACCAAACCGTAAAAATGAAATTTTCGTATGCCCCGTCACCATACGCAAAAATTAATCCAAGAGGACTTGGAGATTCCCATCTTGAAAGATTTTTTATGGATTATAATGGACATACTTATTGGTTGTCTGCTAATTTTAAACAAATTTCTGGCATTAAAAAAGTGCCTGCTTGGTTCAATGTTGCTATAGGTTATAGTGGTAATGGCATGTTGAGCGAATTTTCCAATCGCAGTTATTATAATGGCGTTTACATTCAACCAGTAGAAAGATACAGGCAGTGGTTGTTTTCGTTGGATGTAGATTTTACTAAAATTAAAACAAAAAGAAAGTTCTTAAAGGGTTTGTTTTCTGTTTTAAATGCCGTTAAAGTGCCTTTCCCTGCGCTTGAATATTCTCGTGTAAATCAATTCAAATTGAATCCCTTTTATTTTTAAAAATCTATCTTTAATGAATCAATTATTAGTTCGTTTTCTTACTCTACTCTCTCTTTTTATTATCCCAGTTTCCGCCTTTGCTGATGGACATAATTTGGATGGCCTTATTGTGTTTGTTGGATTAATAGGCATTGTGTTTGTAATACCCATTTTGAGTTTAACCTTTTACTCTATTTATGCTTTTTTTAAGTCTCGAAAAGCATCAATGGTTTTTCACTCTGTGTTTTTTGGGATAGTTTTTAGCTTTTATGCCATTTTAATTGTCATTTTTAATGACTTTATCTTTGATGAAAATGATTTTATGTTGGTTGCATTTATTTGCTTTATTGTATTGTTAGTGCTTAATTTTGTTTTGTGGCTTTTAAGATTTAATTCTAATCGATTAACATTGACTGAAAATACAATCGAAGGTGAAATAAAACAGCAAACTATAAGTAGTGAAAAACTGGTTTTGTTGTTCTTGTTGATTTGGTTTGGAGTCGATATTGTAAACTATTTAATTTATCAATTTGTTCCAGATTGGTATTCCAATAAAATGATAAAATACTTACAAGTATTGTTGAGTTTAATCTCAGGGTTTTCTTTTTTCTTGCTAGTCAAACTAATAAAAATCAACCGATACAAAATCATTGCTGTAGCATTAATATCAATTGGATTGCTTATTACTTTGAATTACCAATTGATTCGATTTTCTGAATGATTTTTAACTTAATTAAATTTTAAAGAACACGCGGTTTTATTACCTTTGAACTTTAAATATAACTCACTATGTCTTTGTTTGGCGTTCAAGAAAAAATAGAATCATTGCGAAAAGCAATTTCGGAACATAATTATCAATATTATGTGTTGGCACAACCGCTTATTTCCGACTATGAATTTGACATGCTTTTGCAGGAATTAATTCAATTGGAAGCCAAGCATCCTGAATACTTTGATGCCAATTCACCAACACAAAAAGTAGGTGGGACAGTCAATAAAAATTTTGAATCATTCACCCATGAATATCCCATGCTTAGTTTGGGAAATACCTACAATGAAGAAGATTTAAGAGATTTTGACCAAAGGGTTGAAAAGCAACTAGGGCATCATGATTATGAATATGTTTGCGAGTTGAAAGTCGATGGCTTGTCGATTAGTTTACATTACGAAAATGGAAATTTGTTGCGCGCTGTAACCCGAGGCGATGGCGTAAAAGGAGATGTGGTAACCGATAATGTTAAAACGATAAGAGCTTTAAATCCACAATTAAAAGGAGCATTCCCTTCTTCGTTTGAAGTGAGAGGGGAAATTTTTATGCACCGCCCTGCTTTTGATAAATTGAATCAAGAACGTGCCGATTCTGATGAACCTTTGTATGCCAATCCGAGAAATGTGGCAGCAGGAACCTTAAAATTACAAGACAGTGCCGAGGTTGCCAAAAGACCTTTGGATATTGTTTTATATCAACTGATAGAAAATACACCATCTGTAAAAACCCATTTTGAGGGATTAAATAAATTGAAACAATGGGGACTGGTAGTTAGCAATGAAACAAAAATTTGCCCAACAATTGATGCTGTTTTTAATTACATAAATGAGTGGGATGAAAAGCGAAAGTTGTTGAGTTATGACATTGATGGCGTGGTAATTAAGGTGAATGATTACAGTCAAAGAGAAGAACTTGGATTTACCGCCAAGTCACCCCGTTGGGCTATTTCCTATAAATTCAAAACAGAGGCGGCACTTACCAAGTTGTTAAGTATTGATTATCAGGTTGGAAGAACAGGAGCTATAACACCTGTTGCTAATCTTGAGCCTGTTTTTTTGTTGGGAACAACAGTTAAAAGAGCCTCGTTGCACAATGCCAATGAAATAGAGCGTTTAGATGTGCGAGTGGGTGATTTTGTGTTTGTGGAAAAAGGGGGTGAAATTATTCCCAAAATTACAGGCGTCAACTTCAGCAAAAGACAAATGGATTTGCCCCAAAATCAATACATCACTCACTGTCCTGATTGTCATACTGAACTCATCAGAAAAGAAGGAGAAGCACAACATTATTGTCCCAATGAATCCAATTGCCCTACACAAGTAATTGGTAAAATACAGCACTTTATACACCGAAAAGCATTGGATATTAATAGCCTCGGAGACGAAACGGTAGAACTATTGTATATGCAAGGTTTAATTCATGGTTTAGGTGATTTATTTACATTGAAATACGAGCAAGTTATTGCATTGGAACGCATGGCAGAAAAGTCTGCTTTGAATTTATTAGAGGGGATAAATGCAGCTAAATCTATTCCATTTCCAAGGGTTTTATTTGGTTTAGGGATTAGATATGTTGGAGAAACCGTAGCCAAGAAATTAGCTAAACATTTTAAAACAATTGATGCATTAATGTTGGCTAACAAAGAAGAATTATTGCAAGTTGATGAAATAGGGGAGAGAATAGCCGATTCAATTATTGAGTATTTTAGTAAAGATAAAAATATTGATTTGATAGCCCAACTGAAACAAGCGGGTTTACAGTTGGCCAACTTGCATGAAGAACAGTTGTTGTCAGAGAAATTAAAAGGCAAAGCCATTGTAATTTCGGGCGTATTTACCCAATTCAGTCGTGATGAAATTAAGCATTTGGTAGAACAACATGGTGGTAAAAATGTGTCAAGTATCAGTAGTAAAACTGACTATGTCGTAGCTGGAGACAATATGGGTCCTGCCAAATTGGAAAAAGCTGTGAGTTTGAAAATCCCAATTTTAAGTGAAACGGATTTTATTACATTAATTCAAAATGAAATCAGTTAAAAGCAGATTCATTGCCCAATTTTAGTTTATTTTGCACTTATGTTTAGTTTTTCTATCAAAAATTTAATTCGCATCGGTCACTGGGAAGGTATTTCCTATTTGATATTACTGTTTATTGCAATGCCAATTAAGTATTTTTTCAATGATCCCAACGTTGTTCGTTATGTAGGAATGGCCCACGGTGTATTGTTTGTATTGTTTATGTTGTGGATTGCAATAGTGTTTTTTCAAAGAAAAATTAAGTTTGTTCATGTATTGGTATTATTTCTTTTGTCACTAGTGCCTTTTGGAACGTTTTATATAGAAACCTATTTCAAAAGAAAAAAAGTGTTGTAATAATTAGGAGTGTTATTCGCCAATTGTTATCATATTTCCTTCCAACGCAAGTACAGTGTTTTCAAACACTTCTTGGGCTTCTTTCAATAGCATTTCCAAATTGTCATAGCGAGAGGAAAAATGGCCAATGATGAGTTTTTTAACATTGGCTTGTTGGGCAATTTTACCTGCTTGTTCGGCGGTGCTGTGGTAGTACAATTGAGCTCTTTCTTCAAGGTTTTTCATGAATGTAGCTTCATGGTACAACAAGTCAACATTCTTAATATAAGGCACTATTTCAGGGTCGTATATAGTGTCTGAACAAAAAGCATAAGAATAGGAAGAATGGGCAGGCGTAGTTAGTAGATGATTTGCTATGGTTTCGCCATTTTCGGTAATAAAATCAGCCCCTTTTTTTAAATCATTTAGTAAACTAATTGGCACTTTGTAAAATTGAATAGCCTCCAAATTGATGTGTAATTCTTTGGGCAACTCTTTGATTAAAAAACCTGTGCAATGAATGCGGTGCTTAAGGGGAAAACTCTCAATGGAAAACAAATTTGTTTGTGTAACAAAACTTGGTTGATTGGGATTGGTAGCAATAAAATCTATAGAGAAATTAAGAGAAATGGCGCCATGTGTAATTTGCAAATTGATAATTTCATTTAAAGCAGGAGGGCCTATGAGGTAAAGCGTATCCTTTCTCCCCGACAAACTCATGCTTGAAAGTAATCCTATGAGGCCAAAATAATGGTCGCCGTGTAAATGGCTAATACAAATATGGGTAATGCCTGTGTGTCTAAGTCCATATTTCAAAAGTTGGTTTTGAGTCCCTTCACCACAATCAATCATAATTTTAGAGCTTCCAATTCTCAAAATTTGAGCCGTTGGATGCCTGTCGCGAGTGGGTGTAGCGCTATTTGAACCTAATATGTATAACTCCGGTTTCACAGTTTACAATTATAACAAAAAAAATAAGAGGTTCCCCCCAAAAAAAAGAACTATTTTTGCAGCAATGGAAAGAAAAATAGCATTAATAACAGGTGCAAGTTCCGGAATAGGAAAAGCAACTGCTTTTTTATTAGCCCAAAATGGGTATCATTTAATACTTGTTGGAAGACGTAAGGATCGATTAATACAAGTAGCTCAAGAACTAAAAGATAAGTTTCAAACAGAGTCAGTTTGCTTAACGTTAGATGTTAGAAATAGAGAAGATGTTTTGTCTCAGATTTCCTTACTAGAGAAAGAATGGCAGTCTATAGATGTACTCGTAAATAATGCTGGTTTGGCTATGGGTTTGTCTACCATAGAAAATGGTAATATCGACCATTGGGACATCATGATTGATACCAATATTAAAGGATTGTTATATGTTACTAGAGCCGTGGTTCCTATGATGATTGAACATAAAAAAGGCCATATAATTAATGTGGGCAGCATAGCCGGTAAAGAGATTTATGCCAATGGAAATGTCTATTGTGCCACTAAACATGCGGTTGATGCTTTAAACAAATCAATGCGTTTGGATTTGTGTAAATATCCTATTAAAGTTTCAGCAATTCACCCCGGCGCTGCTGAAACAGAATTTTCTATTGTCCGCTTCGAAGGGGATGAGGAAAGAGCAAAAAAAGTGTACGATGGATTTGAGAATTTAATAGCAGAAGATGTGGCAGAAGGGATTTGGTTTATGCTCAACAGACCCCCTCATGTCAATATCAATGAAATGACCATTATGCCCACCGCTCAACCTATGGCAGGGTTGATTATTAGATAATAAAGAACAACAGTATTTATCGTTTTTATTGACTTGTATATATTTTTTAAAGCTTAAAAACCAAGTCCATTTACTTTTGTTTATTCTTTATTGACACTCACTAGTTTAAATATTAAATTCGATTCATTACGTACCCTGTTTGTTTTAATTTGCCATTCTTTCTCCCCACTTATAAGGGTTAGGGTTAATATTTCATACTATATTCTCCATATTAAATTCAAGGCATTGTAAAGGATGAATTTAAAGATATTAGAAATGGAAACTGTTATAGCAGGGGTTGATTATGGTGCAAAATTATCAGGAAATACAGCCATTGCCATTCTGAAACAAGGAAAGGTAGAACTGTTCAAAACAAAAGTTAAAGAAAATGCAGACGATTTTATTCTGCAAGTGTTAAGTGCACATCAAGTTAAGATGGTTTTTATAGATGCGCCCTTGTCATTGCCTCGTTCATTACATGGGATTAAAGATGAGGTAGAGCCTGAGTTTTTTTATCGACAATGTGACAAAGAAACGGGGGCTATGTCACCCATGTTTTTAGGAGGATTAACAGCCCGTGCCATTGCGCTTAAATATTTGTTGAATCGGAAAGAAGTTGAAGTTTATGAAACCTATCCGAGCCATTTGTGTCGTTTGTTAAACATAGAGAGAGTAAAAACCGCTGATGGTGTTTTTAAAATGTTTCATAGAATTAAAGAGGAATTGAATGGTTTATTTGGTAATATTGAACCTCAAACAATTCACGAAATAGACGCTCTTTTAGCTTTGTATTCGGCCATTCGATTTTGCCATCAACAGCATGTTATTTTGGGCGATGCAAGTGAAGGTGAAATATTGGTATAAAAATAAGTATGGAAAAGATTGTAGAGATAAATCATTTAGTTAAAAATTACGGAAAATTTAAGGCGGTTAAAGACGTTAATTTTCATGTAAACAGAGGCGATGTGTATGGTTTTTTGGGGCCTAACGGTGCCGGAAAAAGTACCACTATTCGCTGTATGTTGTCGTTAATTAAGCCAAGTTCAGGTTCTATCCAAATTTTTGGCAAAGAATTGAGTCAAAACAGGAATGAAATCCTTTCTAAAATTGGTTGTATTGTTGAAAAGCCTGATTTTTACAAATACCTGTCTGCTGAAAAGAACTTAGAAATATTTGGAAGAATATCTGGGGCCGATGTCAGTAAAAAGAATTGTCACAAAATATTGGATTTTGTTGGTTTGGCTGGTAGAGAAAAAGACAAAGTTAGTGGGTTTTCTCATGGAATGAAACAACGTTTAGGAATTGCCCAAGCACTTATTCATAATCCTGAATTAATTGTTTTAGATGAACCTACCACAGGTTTAGATCCTCAAGGAATTATTGATATTAGACATTTGATTTTAAGATTGAAAAATGAACAAAATAAAACTGTTTTGTTGTCTTCACACATTTTGTCTGAAATTGAACTTATTGCCAATAGAATGGTCATTATTAATAAAGGAATGACAGTAGTGGAAGGGGATGTTAAAGAACTCTTAAACCAAGATGAATTAATTGTAGTTTTTGAAACACCTCAAGTTCAACAAGCACTCTCTCTATTAAGTAATATTAAAGGGATTGAAAAGCTAAGTGACAATCAATTTCAATTGGTGTTAGCCAAAAATGAAATTGCACAAATCAATGCCCAACTTGTGAATAATGGAATTGAAATTTCTGGCATCGAAACGAAACGCAAACTAGAAGATTACTTTTTAAAATTGATTCAATCATAAATGTTACTCAAAAATACTTACAACGAACTTATAAAAATAGCGGCAAAACCCCGAACCTACATTAGCTTTATTGCTATAACGGTATTGGTTGGTATTATTTTGTTTGCCATGAAAGTTGACGGACCTTCTTATATTTCATTTATCACTGCCTCCTTTGAACAAACACTGGCATTTGAAGGTACTATCATGAATGGACACTTAATGGCTTTTATTATTTTACAAATGCTAATAGTGCAAATTCCTTTATTAGTCGCCTTAGTTACCGGAGATTTGATTTCAGGCGAAGCTGCCATGGGAAGCATCAGAATGTTATTGACCAAACCTATTTCAAGAACACAGATACTATTGTCCAAATATTTTGCAGGACTTATTTACACTTTTTTTATTTTGCTTTGGCTTGGTTTTATGTCGGTGGTAGTAGGGAAGTGGATGTTTGGCCTTGGCGATTTAATAGTGCTCAATAGCGATGGCTTAGTTATTGTTGGTGGAAACGATATTAATTGGCGATTTTTGGGTGGTTTTGCTGTTGCTTTCTTTGCACTAACAACGGTTGCCACACTCTCGCTTTTGTTATCATGTTTTTCAGAAAATTCCATTGGACCTATTGTTAGTACGATGTCTATCATTATTTTATTTACCATTATTGGAACTCTCGATGTGCCAGTTTTTGACAATATTAGACCCTTTTTATTTACCACACACATGGCTGCATGGCGTAGTTTTTTTGATGATCCTTTGCCTGTAGCCGATATCAAACAATCCCTATTAGTACTCTTTACACACATCGTGGTTTTTTTGAGTATAGCACTTTATAAATTCAACAAAAAAGACATTCTATCCTAATGAAAAAAGTAAGTTATTTACTACTCGTATTTTCTTTTATCTGTTTTAGTTTTACCCCAGCTATTGCTTCACCAACACCAAACCAATTGTTGAACAGAGTTTATAAAAAACTAATGAAAACCAAAGATTATACGGTAGATGTTAAAATAAAATCAGACATTCCGATGATCAAAATAATGCCTGTAAATGCTAAATTGTATATCAAACAACCCAATTTATTTAAAATAGAATCTACTGGTATTGCCATTTTGCCGAAACAAGGACTATCCAATTTTGCCGCAACTCTTAAGGATACCTTTTCTTATATGGCTGTAATTTCTGGTAATGAAGTTATCAATAAAGTGAAAACTCAAATCATTAATGTTATACCTAATGAAGACACGGGTGATTTAATCGTTGCCAAGTTTTGGATAGACACTGCTCAATCATTAACCATGAAATCTCAAATTACAACAAGAAGTAATGGTACAATGTTGATTCAATATTTTTATGGAAATGCCGGAAAAAGCTACGGTTTGCCAGACAGTATGGTTTTTGTTGTGGATGTCAAAAAATTTAAAATCCCTAAAGCATTAGCCGCTGATGTGAATAAAGGAACCAAAAAACCGACGAAGGAAGAAGAACAAAAAAATAAAAAAGGACAGATTTATATCCGTTTTAAAAATTACAATATCAATAAAGGGATAGATTCCAAAGTATTTAAGAAGTAATTTGGTATTATTTTTGTTTATTTCATTGTATGAAAATGAAATATCTAAGTTTTCCTATAGATGCCATTTTATTATTTTCTTCAGGTTGTGTTAGTAAGAAAAAATACAACGAACAAGTTTCTAAATATGAAAGTTTAAAGTCGAACCACGACAAAATAGTAATTGATTTAAACAATTGTTTGTCAGACAAAGACCAAAAACAACTAAAAATTGCAGTATTAGAGGCAGAAGTACTTGATTTAAAATCTAAAAGCAACGCTTTGCTGAATCAATTGAGTGACTTGTCCGTTATTACAAAATCTCAAGCTGAAAGCATAAAAAAATCCTTAGACAACATCAGTTCAAAAGATGCTTATATTAAGGACTTACAGGTGGCAATGGCCAAAAAAGATTCATTGAATTTGGCTTTAGTTATGAATTTAAAAGGGGTATTAAAAGATATTAATGATCAAGATATTGAAGTAAAGGTTGAGGGTAGTGCTGTGTTTATTTCCATTTCAGACAAGTTGTTGTTTAAAAGTGGAAGTTATGATATGAGTACAAAAGCAAATGATGTATTAGGTAAAGTAGCATTAGTGATGAAGTCCCAACCAGATATTCAGTTTATGGTGGAGGGGCATACCGATAATAATCCAATTAAAACCACAAGCATTAAAGACAATTGGGATTTGAGTGTTTTAAGAGCTACTTCTGTAGTTCGTTCACTACAAATCAACCATGGCATTGACCCTAAAAGAATGATTGCAGCAGGAAGGAGTGAATTTATTCCAGTGGCTTCCAACGAGGGAGATGCCAACAAAGCGCTTAACAGAAGAACACGAATTGTAATTCTTCCTCAATTGGATCAGTTTTTTAAGTTGATTGAAAGTAAATAGTTTTCTTCATAGTGTAATTAAAATTTAAAAAAACCGATGTTTAATTCATCGGTTTTTTTATTTCAAAATGATAACAATCTATCTTCAAAAAGTTTTGTAACCCCCCTTTTTTGATAATTTATGAGGTTTTTAATTTGGTTAAAATATCTCTTTTTTAGGTATTAAGATAATTTATTAATGGGTTTTTTAGATCTAAATGTAAGATTATTATGGCTTTTATTTATTTTTTTATTAGGGAATCAAAGATGAAAGTGCATCTTTGTCAACAAAATGTGGAGTTAAGTAATTATATCGTTGCTGTATCAACTCTAAGTTTTGAAGTGAAACAGATTTGTAATAAAATTTTATTTTTTGGTTTTTTTCTTGATTGATAACATCGCCTATTGATTTGTGGTCAATGTAAATAGACTGTTCTAAAACACGTTTAAAATAAGTGTTAAAGGATTTAATGCTTAAGCTCTTTGAAAATAATCCATTAATGTTATAAGAGTATAATTTAATAAAATCAATGTGCAGTAAATCGTTGGAAGATATAATCAATTTCAAGTCAGGATTTTTTTTCTTAACCTTCGAAAAAAAACATTAAACTGAGGAAGGAATAAATCATTATAATCAATAAGTAAAAGGTCAATTGGCGTTATATCAACTGGGTTTATTTCATCTATTGTTTTATGAATAAACACAAATGTTTTGGCGGTTTTAATCAAGCTTTTTTCTATACTATTTTTTAATCCAATGGCAAAAATATTCGAAGTGTCTACAATGCAGATGTTGTAATAGGGAGTACTTGACTCTTGTTTGGAGTTATAAGATTTTTTAATATTTGTTTATTGATTTGATGATGGAATAATTAGTTGCATTGATTTGATTTCGATGTTACAATTTCTCCTTTACTGTAAATGATTTGCCATTTGCCTTTCAAATATAAATACAATACGATACTACTTTTTTGTTAAAACTAGGAAATGAGCAAATAATGTTTGAATCACATCATATTGTTTATAAAAGCACACAGATAGTTAACGAAATGAAATAAAAGGGACATGAAAATGGGGTTTTTATATCTAAATAGGAGGCATTAAACCAATCAAAAAAGTCATTTTTTTGTAATGTTGTAAAGGATTTTTCATAAATCATAAAACTGTCATTATTGATGAAATAACGGATTAAAGTAGAGAAAAGACAACACGTAATTCCGGAATCACGCTCAATAAAAGAATAATTATAGGGTATTTTATATTGTGTAAAGTTGATTTACAAAATGGTGGTCAATTCGTAAGGTGTTGAAAGTTCTGTAATTTTGATTTGTTAGGAATTTAATAGCCTAAACATATCAATTTAAATCTCTACCGAAAGTTCAACAAAAAGCCCTGAAGTTGATTTCAGGGCTTTTATGTTTTGTGGAGCTGCAGGGAGTCGAACCCTGGTCCGGAGTAGGAGATGATGATGCTTTCTACATGTTTATCCTTATTTGAGTGTCGGGATTAAAAAAGCTTAAGGACAGCCAAATTAAACCTTAGGTTATTAAATAATGAGTTTGCCTATAACCACAACAAAATCATACCTAGGCATGTCGAACACCCGCTTCAGCGCCGGCCCAGATAAGGGCACTGTAGGTGTATGGATTTGCGTAGTCTGAGACTAGGCAGCCATTGCGAAGTTATTTTCGCCTCTTAAATTGTTGAGTGTTGAGATTAAAGAGCCAGCAAACAAAGCTCTACATGCTTACACCCCAAATGCTCTACCCGTCAATTCCAGTCAGCCCCATTTTGAGATTTTTTATCATTGCAAAGATACAATTACTTTTTTTATCCTTAGGGCTTTTTCTTTATCCTGTCAAGTTTTTACTATATTTGCTCAATCTACTGACCCAATGAAGTACTTTAAAATTGCACTCCTACGTGAAGAAAAAAAACCTGCCGATAAACGTGTGGCTTTTACTCCCGCTCAATGCAGTCAAATAATGTCGCAATATCCGCAGATTCAATTTTATGTCCAACCTTCTAACGACCGTTGTTTTCTCGATGATTCTTATCAAAAAATAGGTGCCGAAATAGTTGAAGATATTTCTCACTGCGATTTGCTTATGGGTATCAAAGAAAGAACAATAGAGGATTTAATTTCCAATAAACATTATTTCTTTTTCTCACATACGATCAAAAAACAAGCGCACAATCAAGCATTGATGAAGGCTATGATTCAAAAAAATATTACGTTAACCGATTATGAAACTCTAAGATGGAAAAATGGAGATAGAATTTTAGGTTTTGGTCGTTTTGCAGGCGTGGTTGGTGCATACAATGGTTTTTATGCCTGGGGAATGAAACACCAATCTTTTGAACTTAAAAGAGCCTATTTATGTAGTGATTATAATGAGGTAAAACTAGAATTGAAAAAAATGCAGTTGAGCCCTATCAAAATAATTTTGACTGGCAATGGTAGGGTTTCTTTGGGGGCACTAGAATTACTGAAAGAAGCTGGGATTAAGGAAGTAACACCCTCCGATTTTTTAACCAAACGCTTTGCCGAACCAGTATTTGCATTACTATTGACCGAAAATTTATACGAACGTATTGATGGTAAACCTTATGATAGGAGCGATTTTCATCACGACCCAACCAGATACCGTTGCGTTTTTCGTTATTATTTTCCCCATTGTGATTTGTTGATGAATGGCATTTATTGGGATTCTAAAATGGATAGACTGTTTTCGGAAAATGACACAAGAGACCCTTCTTTTAAAATTAAAGTGATTGCCGATATTAGTTGCGATGTGAATGGATCTGTTCCCATTACTCTTAAAGATACTAAAATTGATGAACCGGTTTTTGGTTTCAATCCCGTTACCATGGAAATGTGTGAACCATTTTTAAAAGATACCATTGATATAATGGCTATTAGCAATCTTCCTACCGAATTGCCTAAAGATGCCAGCCAAGGTTTTGGTGAAATGTTAATGGAATATGTTCTTCCGGAATTGTTAAAAGAAGAAAGTGCAATCATTAGTCAAGCTACTATCTGCAAAGAAGGAAAATTAACTTCAGAATATGCCTACTTAGCGGATTACGCGTATTGATTTTATTTGACTCAGTCTTGAATTTTAATGCCAATGTAGAGTTTGCAAAGTTGTATAGTCTTCAAGGAAAAATATTATTTTCCGCCAATAATACAGACAATTTAGATTTAACGCCACTTAATTCAGGGGTTTATTTTGTAGAAATTCAAGTTGGTTTGGTTAAAAAATACTTCAAAGTAATAAAACATTAAAGGCAAAAAAAATCACGATAAGGAATCCTTACCGTGATAGTTAATTATAAGTTTTTGGATCAATTAGTCCAAATGTGGAGCATTTAAAAAAGGAAGTTTTGCAACTTCTTTTTCCAATTCATTTTGAAAACCGGCCATATCAGATTCAGAGGCTGTACTAACATAGTAAGCCAATTCTCTTAAACTGTTGTATAAATCAAAAGCAAAAGTTGCGTCTAATTTTGGAAAAATTTCGTTTAATCCACTCAATTTTTGAATTAAAACATCATTTCTTTCGCTTGTTGAAGTAGGTAATGCGTCAATCAACATTTCAATTTTTTCTTCGCTTTCTTGGTTAGATTCAGCATATACTCCTCTTATGTCTTTGGTTTCTGAGAAGCTTTTTATATGGATAATTTTAACTGCTTTTTTAATTTCTTCAGGATGGAATTCGCCATCAACGCCTGATATTAAGGCTGAAATATAAATGGGGGCGTTTAAAATGAGTGTTTGCTCTTCGTTACTTAAATGTTGAATTTTGTTGTTCATAAAAATGTTTACGTTACTTTTGCAAAAGTACAATTTTTTATTTTGGCAACAATTTTTCAAGCAGTTAAATTTTTTTTGGATGAAGAATGG
Source organism: Chitinophaga pinensis (assembly GCA_945871905.1). GTDB lineage: Bacteria > Bacteroidota > Bacteroidia > NS11-12g > UBA955 > JABMMZ01. The sequence goes on along the minus strand of CAMBXL010000002.1, from coordinate 93,634 downwards.
AGAAACAAATACGCTTTGATAGCCATTCTTATCTATATTTTTACCGCCGTTTTAATTACTTTTTTAGCACTTCCGGGGATGGATAAACCCCATTTTTCGGCTATTTTTTGGATTGTGGTTATATTTACAACCTTGCAAGGGATCTCTAAAGCCTTTATTTCAATGAAAAAAGGACATTACATTTTTTGGCATCAACTTTTATCTCCATCACAGTTTTTAATAGGCAAATTGATTACATCATTTGTTTTGATGTTTTTATTTACATCGTTTGCCTTACTCATTTTTATCATGATTCATGGTCAAATCAGTGATTCTATTTTTGGGTTTTATATCATAGCATTATTAACAGGAGGAGGTATCGCTTCTATTTTCACAATTAGCAGCAGTATTGCCTCCAAAACAGATAATCCAGGGGTGTTGTTGCCGGTATTAACATTTCCGCTCATTATTCCATTTGTGCTCATAGGGGTAAAAGCCGGAAAAAATGCAATTGATGACCTAGGTTTTTTGAGTTATTTGCCCGAACTATTACTCCTATCAGGGTTTAATATTCTCGTTTTTGTAATGGGCGTTTCCTTAGTTAAATTTATTTGGAAAGATTAACGCAAATACTTGTTTTCAAACATTTTCACATTTTCTGAATTGACTTTATCAATAGTATAGTCAAAATACAAAGATTTAAAAGACCATAAACTCCATTTAATTGCAACATATAAAGCATCTTTCTTACGATTTAATAGGATAGAAATGGGGGTAATAAATACATGTTTAATTAAAAGTTTTATGTACACCATAAAACCCTTTTTTTTGTAAAAGACCAATTCATTACGGATACCATATAAACTTTTCCAAATTTCCTTTTTAGGAGCGCTTAACCAAGGTTTCCCTGTAGCTCTAACTCCATCATTGTGCCAAGCGTATAAAGTGGGTGCATGTATGCCTACAAATCCATTTTGTGTCAACCTAAGGGTATATTCCCAATCATCAAAATAAATAAAAAAAGAATGGATAGGTAAGCCAACAGATTGAATGCCCTTTGCATTAACCACCAAACCTGCAAATTGTGCTTTTTCAATGTTATTGTTTTTTGTGAAATAAAGTGAACCATGCGTGTGATGGCGATTTTCTATACTTAATATTTTAGGATATATAAATCCAACTTTCTCTTCTTTTTTTTCACGAAGAATAGGTTTCAAGTCATAATTAAAAGTTCTAGGCAATATAATATCATCTTCAATGCAAATTATCCAATCGGCACCTAGTGAAACACATTGATTGAACCCATAATAATAAGCACCCGCCCCGCCTGTATTTGTATTAAAGTGGTAAATGGCAAATAAAGGATTGTTTTCAAAAGTCTTCAAATAAGAGTAAGTTGAATCATTTGAGTTATTATTGATAACGATAATTTTATCGATAAGGTCTTTTTGTTTTAAAAGTCTGTCAATAGCTTTGTTTAAGCTATAGCATCGGTTGTAGGTAATAACTAATGCGAAAACTTTCATAGTTGTTGGTTTAGTCTTAATGCGAGTTCTTGAGCTTGAATAATATTGTCCTCAATAGAGCAATAAGTCCAAGAGCCATAACGCCCTATTGAGTATACATCTTTTGTATTATTTTTTTCACACCATTTACTGTAGATAGATTTAGACTGTTTTGTAATGTGGACGTAGGCCGGATTCATGGCTATCACTTGGTAATCTACTAATATTTGATTTTTAATAATTCCAACTGATTGTAAGTCATTTAATATTGAATTCAAGGTTACTTTCTCATCAAATAATTCATTGTGTTTCATTCCTATTTCAACATATAAACTCATTTTGTCAGTTTTGAATATGTTATTATAAAATCCAACTCTATAAAATATTTCATTACCTGGATAATAAATCCAATTTGCATCAATATCACTAGGAGAGTCAAATCCCATGTTAAATACTACAACTTTATTCCAAGATAGATTTTTAGATTCTTCACCACTTAGTTTTAATAAATGATTAAATGGAATTGTATTGACAAGTTTATTGTATTTTATAGTTCCTTTTGAAGTAATCACTTTTTTTTCATTAATATCGATGCTATGAACTTCATTGTTTACTGAGATATTATTAGAGTTTACTCTTTTTAATAAGGATTTAATAAACTCATAACTACCTCCTTTAGGGTAAATAAATGTATCATTGTATGTAGTTTGTTTGTGTTTAAAACTTAAACCACTTGAATAGTTATTGTAGTCTAATAGTTTAGGGAAAAATCTACCCATTGCGTCAAAATCTAATTGGTCTAAATCGCAAGCATACAATTTTTGGTTGTAAGGTTTAACGAACTTATTACAAATGGCATTTCCTAAGTTGCTTACAATATAATCGGTAAATGTATTTATTTTTAAATCTTCTTTGTTTTTTAAGTCTTCTAAGCACTCTAAATACTCATTTTCATTAAGTTGATGAATATTGTTTTGAAACGGATAATCTATGAGTTGTTTGTTGTAATAAACATAACAGACCTTATTAACAGTTACAATTTCACAATCGATGTTATTAATAAGATAGTTTTTAATTTCATTGTTATTAAAATGGAAAAAATGACCAGAATAATCCCAAATATAATCATTAGAAATAGTTGTTTTACAATATCCGCCAAGCTCTGAATCTTTTTCAATAATTAAATAATCAGATGTTTTTAAAAATGAAGCCAAAGAAATTCCTGTAATACCACCACCAATAATTAATATGTCGACTTCTTTATCCATAGATTAATAAAATATGATTAATTATTTTTTTAAAGTATTACCTCCCACATGGTTGCGTTTTTCTATAACCAAACATTTTTTCCCGCGTATGTTCATTTCATGGGCAAATACACTCCCAAACAAACCCGAACCTACAATTATATAATCATACTCCTTGTACACCATTAAGTTTATAAATTAAATGTGGCAAATGAACCACAATGGTCGCTGTGTACATAGTTATTCAAAATACCCGAAGCTACTAATTGTTTTTCAAAAGATCGGCTTGATGATATATAATCGATTCTCCATCCTTTGTTTCGGGAACGTGCTGCAGTCCTAAAACTCCACCAAGTATATTGGTCAGGGATCTGATTTAAGTACCTAAATGTATCAATCATGCCGTTGCTAAACCATTTGTCCATCCAAGCGCGCTCCTCTGGCAAAAAACCACTCGAGTTTTTATTGCCTATCGGATCGTGAATGTCTATTTCTCGGTGACAAATATTGTAATCTCCACACACAATCAATGCTTCTTTATGTTGCTCTATTGCATTGATGTAGTTGTAGAAATGGTCTAAAAATTGGTATTTAATTTCTTGTCTAATGTCACCTGTCGTTCCCGAAGGAAAATAACAACTCATAACTGAAAAGCTGTCAAACTGCAATGTCAATACGCGACCTTCATAATCAAACAACTCGTGTTGAATGCCTTTACTAACTGAAACAGGTTTTAGTTTGCTTAATATTCCGACACCACTGTAGCCTTTTTTTTGTGCCGAAAACCAATAGCAGTGATAACCCAAGGCTTCAAACAATGATTGGTCAATATCGGCTTCGTTGGCTTTAATTTCTTGAAGACATACAATGTCTGGATTTTCCTCTTGTAAAAAGGTTAAAAACCCTTTACTAAGGGCAGAACGTATTCCGTTTACGTTGTAAGAAATAACTTTCATGGTGGCAATGAATGGCGAAATTAATATAATTATCTGAATTGAATCGATTCTCCAAAAAAATAGCCCATGAATTATCATGGGCTACTTTATTTATTTTTAAGATTTACTTAATCTTTTTTAGTCGGTTTTGAAAAAGCGTCTCTCATATCGGTATCGGCTTTTATGTTTTGCATTTTATAGTAATCCATAATACCTAAGTTTCCGCTTTTGAATGCTTCTGCCATAGCAATAGGAATAAGCGCTTCTGCTTCTATTACTTTAGCTCTTGCTTCTTGTGCTTTCGCTTTCATTTCTTGCTCTAACGCTATAGCCATAGCACGACGTTCCTCTGCTTTTGCTTGTGCAATATTTTTATCAGCTTCTGCTTGGTCCATTTGTAGTTTAGCACCTATGTTTTCTCCAATGTCAATGTCTGCAATATCAATAGATAATATTTCAAAGGCTGTACCAGCATCTAACCCTTTTGCCAAAACCCCTTTGGAGATTCTGTCAGGGTTTTCCAACACTTCTTTGTGGTTCATAGCAGAACCAATTGTGGTAACAATACCTTCACCTACTCTTGCTAAAATAGTTTCTTCACCTGCTCCACCCACTAATCTAGAAATGTTTGCTCTAACTGTAACACGTGCTTTTGCTATTAACTGAATACCATCTTTGGCAACTGCAGAAACTGGAGGCGTGTCTATTACTTTGGGATTAACACTCATATTCACCGCTTCTAATACGTCTCTACCAGCCAAGTCGATAGCTGTTGCCGATTTAAAGTCGAGCGCTATGTTTGCTTTGTCAGCACTAATTAATGCAGAAATTACTCTAATAACATTACCACCTGCCAAGTAATGCGCTTCTAACATGTCACTGTTAACACTTAATCCTGCTTTAGTAGCATTCACAAGTCCTTTAACAATCAAATCTGGCGGCACTTTTCGCCATCTCATAAAGATTAAATCTAAAAGAGAAATCTTTACTTTAGATAAAATGGCTGAAAACCATAGTCCCAATGGAACAAAGTAAAGGAAAATGAAAAAGACAATAACGATGAGGATGATGCCACCCGCACCAAATAAGAAATTTGGAATTTGTAATAGACTCATATTGTGGTTTGTTTTATATAAATTTTTGTGTTTTCGATTTTGATAATTTCAATGTTTACTCCCGATGGTATCATTTCTCCCATGCTGCTAACTTCTATGTCGTAATTATTGACAATGGCCTGTCCCATTGGTCTAATAAAACTAATGGTATAACCCTGATCTCCCACATTTACAGGCGGAAGATTATTAACTTTACCATCTATATTTTCTTTGAGCGATGCTCGGTTCCAAATGCCACTTTTTAAAGCAATAATAATACTTGCTATTAATAACAGTAGTAAACCTAATAATGCCAAGTGTCCAGATGAAGTGCCATATAATGTATATATTTTATACAAAGCATAAAGCCAAGCTGCACCACCTAATAAACCTGTTATAAATCCTGGCGTTACAAATAGTTCTAACAATATTAAAGCTAGACCTAATACAATTAAAATGATAATTAACGATGTCATCATGTTTACTTTATGTGTGATTTTAATAATTCTAAATCAGGAATATCACCAGCACTCTCCAATACTTCGGCATATTGAATAATGCCATTAGCATCTATCAAAAAAGCAGAGCGTTTGGATACACCTTTCATTTCCAAAACAAACTGATCATACAAACAACCGTATGCCGTTGAAACATCCTTATTGAAATCGCTTATTAAATCAAAATTTAATCCTTGTTCTTTTTTAAATTGTCCCAATGAAAAAATCGAATCGACAGAAATGCCAAAAACTTTTGCATTCAGTCCTTCGTAGTTCGCAATGTCATCTCTAACACCACACAATTCTTTGGTGCATGTCGAGGTAAATGCCAAAGGGAAAAACAATAAAACTACATTTTGACCTTTTAATTCGGATAATGTAATAGCTTGTTTTTCTGTGTTGTAAAGCGTAAAATCTGGGGCAGTATTTCCTATTTGTAAACTCATTTATATTTTTTTTAAATTAATTTACGAATGTAATACATTTTGTGATTTGTGTACTAATTTTTCGATAAGAATAAGGCTAAAAAAAATCCAAGTTGAATAATATAGATAGCTAAAGATAGTTTGTTCTGAGGAAATTTAGTAAATTTTAAAAAGAAGTAATGCAGCACAAATCCGCTGATGAACCAGCCTATGTAGTTGTGAATTGGCACTGTTGTGTTTTTCCAAGCCCACATGTATTGTTTAATAGCAAAAGGCTCGATAAAGAAATCTAACAACACCATTAATGATGCGGCAATTAAGCAATGTAAAAAAGGGTCTTTTACCAATAATTCTGCAATTTGTCGACTTAAATATAGGGTGGTAATCCATGTTACTCCCATCATTATTGGAGTATTCCAATACTTAAAACCCAAGGTTGGACCGTAAGCATATTCGCCAAAAATAAGTCCTGTTTTTACACCCACAACCTCTAAACCATACCCCACAAAAGCTAAAAATAAAGAGGTTAAAATGAAATTTTTGTCCCATTTTTTGTGATAAATCAATAACACTATTAATGTTAATAGCAAATTCACCCAAATAAGTTCGCGCATCAATCCCTTAGTTTCAGAAAACTGAAAACCTGCATAACCAATAGCATAAACAATGAACAATAACCAACCCGCTGTTTGTGGTTTAACTTTTATAGCCATAATTATTTTACAATAACGTCTGTAATGGTACTTTCTCCTATGGTTTCGTTAACAATTTCTATCACTTTGTGTTTGCTAAGGTTGACTTCGTTTTTAATAACAGATGAATTAAAATAAAGATAAAGAATGCGGTCTTTTACATATAACAAAGTAGTATGTTCGGCAATGGTTTTGCCCATCATTTCAGCCCATTTTTCTTTAATTACACTCTCCGTTAGTCCTTTAGTCATTCGCTTGTCCTTTGTTATCAAATCCAAAGCTTCTGATATGGTAAATAAATGATTGGTCTTTTTCATACTTATAACTCTACGAATTTGGTGCTTTTATTAATGTTTTCAAAATATTTTCTCATCCTTTCTGCATGTGTGTCTGTTATGATGATTTGACCAAATGACTCTTGAGAAATTAAATGAATGAGTTTTTCGGCGCGTTCCTCGTCTATTTTTTCAAAGATATCATCCAATAATAAGATTGGGGATTGTTTGACTGTCTCTGCTAAAAAATGGTATTGTGCCAATTTTAAAGCAATAATAAATGATTTATTCTGCCCCTGAGAACCAAATTTTTTGAGCGGATAACCATTTATTTCAAATAAAATATCATCCTTGTGTATGCCCACACTTGTTCTTTGTATAGCCAAGTCCTTGTTTAAACTTGACTTTAGTAATATTTCAAAAGAATCTGAGTTTAAAGCACTTTCGTATTTTAATACAACTTCCTCGCTTCCCGACTGAAATGAACGGTAATATTGTTTGAAAGCGGCCTGAATTTCTTTTAGCACAGTTTGCCTTTTTTGATGAATGTATTCACAAGGGGCCAACATTCTTTCATTAAAACTTTCTAATATGATAGAATCAAAGTGTTGATGGTCGGCAAATAATTTTAACTGTCGGTTGCGTTGGTCTAATAGTTTGTGATATTCAGAAAGGTGATTTAAATAAACTCTATCGGTTTGACTAATCATAAGGTCGATAAATTTTCTTCTTTCATCACTATTGCCTTTGATTAGTTCAATGTCGTCTGGGGTAATAATTACTACATTTATTAAACCAATATGGTGAATAAGTTTGTCGTATTGTTTGCCATTTAATTTTAGTTTCTTCTTTTTGCCTTGCTCAATAATAAGTTGTATATCAAGCTGCTGTCCGTTGTAAAATTCGGCATTCAAGGCAGCAGAAGATTCTCCATGTAAAATCAATTGATAATCTATGGCGTTAAAATAACTTTTACATGCACTCAACATGAAAATGGCATCTAGTAAATTTGTTTTACCTTGACCATTCTTTCCCGTTATACATGATATATCTGTATTTAAGTCAATCTTAAAGTCTTTATGGTTCTTAAATTGATAAATTGATAAATTGTTTATTCGCACTTTTTGTATTGATAAATATATTTGATTACTTTTGCCGTTAATTTTTAAAAATCATGGCGAAGGCTGCAAAGATAAATTTTAATAAAGAAACTTACCTAAAATGGTACGAAATAATGCTGTTAATCAGAAAATTTGAGGAAAAATCAGCTCAATTGTATGGTCAACAGAAAATAAAAGGATTTTGTCATCTGTACATTGGACAGGAGGCTATTGTTGCGGGAATGGTTACTGCAACAACAAAAGACGATAAGTTTATAACAGCCTACAGAGACCACGGTCATGCTTTGGCTTTGGGTGTTAGTGCAGATGCTTGTATGGCAGAATTGTATGGTAAAGCTACAGGTTGTACCAAAGGAAAAGGTGGAAGTATGCACTTTTTCTCCAAAGAGCACAACTTTGTGGGTGGACATGGTATAGTTGGAGGTCAAATCCCATTAGGTGCTGGTCTAGCTTTTGCCGAACAATACAATGGCACTAAAAATTTATGCGTTTGTTTTATGGGTGATGGTGCTGTAAGACAAGGTGCTCTTCACGAAACATTTAATATGGCCATGTTATGGAAACTTCCTGTAATCTTTATTTGCGAAAACAATGACTATGCAATGGGAACTTCCGTTGAAAGAACAACGAATGTTTTGGATATTTATAAAATAGGTTCTGCTTATGACATGCCTTCTTTCCAAGTAGACGGAATGAAATGTGAAACTGTTCATGATGCCATCAAAGAGGCTGCGGATAGAGCAAGAAGAGGCGATGGTCCTACTTTCTTAGAAATTAAAACATACCGTTACAAAGGTCACAGTATGAGCGATCCAGCTAGTTACCGTTCAAAAGAAGAATTAGCTCATTACAAATCATTAGATCCAATCGAAACAACCAAAGAAACCATACTTAAGAATAAATTTGCAAGTGAAGCAGACTTGGAAAAAATTGAAGAATCTATCATAGAAACAGTAAATAAATCAGTAGAATTTGCAGAAAATTCACCGTATCCTGATGCAAGTGAGCTATTTAGCGATGTTTATGACGGAGATTATCCATTTATAATGGATTAATTAAAAAAAAAGTATATTTTTGCAATCTTTTATCAGAAAATTCATACAATGACACAACAAGATATTGAAGACAACAATCAAGAAATTGAAGTAAACGAAACTGAACAAACAGAATCTAGTGGACCATCGTCTGTTAGTCTATTTGTTGATAGAATTAAGGCTTGGATTAACACCCAAAATAAAACATTGGTATACGGCGTTAGCGCTGTAGTATTATTGTTAGTAGGTGTAATTTCTTACCAGTTTCTATACAAAATGCCACTAGAAAAAAGAGGTTTAGTCGCAATTATTCAAACTCAACAAGATTTTGATAATGACTCATTCAATGCTGTAATTAAAAAAGGACCTGCATTGGCAGATGAATTTAGTGGTACTAAAGCCGGCCATTTGGCTGCTTACATGACTGGTGCATCATATCTCTATAAAGGTGATGTAAAAAAAGCCATTGAATTTTTAGAAGAGGTGTCTTTTTCAGATAAAATAATGAAACCACAAGCTATTGGTTTATTGGGAGATGCACACATAGAGAATAAAGATTTAGACGCAGGGTTAAAGTACTACAACAAAGCTATCAGTGCTTCTGAAAATGAGTTTTCAAAATTATGGTGGTCGAAAAAAGCCGCTCGCGTTCATGAAAAGAAAAATGAATGGAGCAACGCTTTGGATATATATACTAGTTTGAAAGAAGAATTTCCAGAAAGCGAAGAGTTAGTGGAAATAGAGAAGTATATAGCAAGAGCTAAAGCTAAAACTGACAATTACTAAGACAAATGTCTTCGGTTCATCAAAATCTCTCTGAGATTAAGAATCTGCCAAATGGTACAGGTAAAAAGATTGGAATTGTCGTTTCGAAATGGAATGATTCTATAACCTACGCATTGTTAGAAGGAGCGGTCAATACTCTTCTTTCTGCTAATGTTAATCGTGAAGATATTCTTATAAACGAAGTCCCTGGAACTTTTGAATTGCCCTTTGGTGCTCAAAGAATACTCAAGGCAAAAAAGCTAGATGCAGTGATTTGTTTGGGTTGTGTCATTCAAGGAGAAACAAGACATTTTGATTTTATATGCGATGCCACAGCAAATGGCATTATGAGGGTTAGTTTAGACAACGAACTACCCGTAATATTTGGGGTTTTAACCACTGATACTTTGCAACAAGCCCTTGACCGTTCAGGCGGACTGCATGGCAACAAAGGGGTAGAGGCTGCAGCGACAGCACTACAACTTTTGTAGAAATTTGTTTTAGGCATTTCGCCTTTTTCGTCATTTTTTCGTCATTTTTCTTATATTTTAATATCTTTCAGGGTTTGTTTAAAAAAATATTTTTTGAATTTTCAAAAAACATATTAATTTAGTGCCCTGAAAAAAGTTTCAATATGAAAAAAATTATACAATTAATTCTCCCAATGCTTTGCTTTTTACTCGTTAGTAATCGAGCAAACTCACAAAACATTATTTATTCTGATACCTTTACCCAAGGTTCTGGATACGCTGCAGGAACCTCCCAATGGGATAATTGGGGTACTTTTAGAAGTGCATTGGATACCTCTACTCAAACTTTTTTGAAGGTTACAGTTAGAGGAACTTTAGACCAAACAGGCAGAACATGTACTGACAGAACAATCGTTAGGCGATTAGCGGCGGCCTTAAGAAATGCTTCTACTTACAATGCAACTTGTGGAAGTTTTGTATGGTCTGTAGGAGGTTGTGGTTCTGGGCCTGAATTGAATGTCAATTCAGCTTCAAGTATCTGTGCATGTAACGTTGGTTGGAGTGTAAGACCACAAATTAATGCGGGTAATCAAAACTGGGGTGGGGTAAATTCAAACACATGCGGTGGACAAACACAACGTATAACGGTGATTTTCGAAAAACCATCTAAACCAAATGACATGGGTGTTAGTAGTATGACTGCTGCTGACTTATGTAATTATACTCAAACTTTTGATGCTAGAATGACCAATTTTGGAATAACTAGAGTTGATAGTTTTAGATTGTATTGGTCTGTTAATGGAACTACTCAAACACCATTTTATGTACAAAGCCGATTAAGACCTAACAGAGATACTACTTTGAGATTGATAACAAATATGTCATTAACGGCAAATACAATGTACCGTTTCAAAGTATGGACTCACCGTCCTAATAACCAAACGGATTCTATTAAAGAAAATGATACTTTAAGAACAAGTTTCTTCTTTTTAGGAAATCCTCTTCCGCCAACAACCACTAATTTTGTTCAATGTGGAAACGGTTTCCCTCGACTAAGGGCAACCCCAAATTCAAGTGCAGATTCTATACTTTGGTTCGACCAATCAACGGGAGGTAACCTTTTGGGTGTAGGTCGTAATATTCAAGGACCTTATTTAACTTCTAATAGAACATTCTATGCTCAATCCATGAAATTTGGAGGAACTAGTAGCATAGGCTTAGGATTCGGAGGAACTTCGATTTTGTCAGCACAAGCAACGGCATTCAATGGATACACATTTGACGTAAGTACAACTAAAAGTGTTTTAGTAGATAGTATTACGGTTAGATTGTATTGGAACTATCAAAATACAAATTTAAGAATATATTATAAATTAGGAACTCATGTTGGTTCCCAAAATAATGCAAATGCTTGGACTTTAGTTAATTCTGGTCAAGTAAGATACTTCACACAAGGAGGTCAATTCTTTGGAAGACTTTCAACAAGAAGTTTATTGCTTAATCAAGGAACAACCTATGGTTTTTACGTAACAACCGACCCAACAGTCGGTTCAGGTAACGACTTATGGGCTAAATTTGGTACAACATCAAACACCAACGCTGATTTAACAATTACAGGTGGTGCATATTGGTATGGCTTATTTGCTTCAACAGGTGTTTACACGCCTTATACAGGAGATGTTGAATTGATGACTAAAGCACAATGTACAAATTCTACAAGAACTTCATTAACCGTAACTGTAAAACCTCGTCCTACAGGTGCAGAACTAGTTACAGCATTGCCATTCCAAGGTCAAGTTAAATTAGGCTTACCTTCTAGTCCTGATATTATTGAAGTAGGTAAAACATTAACTTACCAATTAAATCCTCCTACAGGATTTGTTAATGCTGATCATAATATCACTTGGTTAGTTAACAATGTTGTTGCAAGAACAAGAGGTGGCGTTGTAGTGCCTTCTACTGAATACACTGTTGTAAATCCTGGAAGTTCAGGTCCTGGCACTATTACTTATGTGCCTAAAACACAATTCTTAGATAGTTTTATTACTTTCTCTGTAAATTACTCAGATTTAGGTCCTCATTTCTGTGATTCAACAGTAATAAGAACCTTAGTGGTAGCATCAACTCCTAAACCTGGCTTTAAATTCCCACAATCAATTTGTTTAGGTGAAGCTACTTTCTTCGAAAATACAACAACTATACATTCTGGAAACAATAGCTTTATGTGGTATTTTGATGATGGAGATAGTTCAGATTTAAACAGTCCAGTTCACGAATACAAGCAACCTGGTATATACTATGTAAAATTAGTTGCGACTAGTTTCCCATGGAAAGTTAAGAAAGATACAACTATCACTGTAGAAGTTGGTGAATTACCAACAGTAGGTTTCAGAGTAAACAACAGATGTGAAGGCAATGCTCTTACATTTGTTAATACAACTTTCGTAGCAAACGGAGCGTTAAGCTATAAATGGGATTTTGGTGATGGTTCTCCAATTTTGAGCACTAGTTCGGCAGCAACTCAATCTAAAAATTACCCAAGAGCAGGTTCATATAGAGTTACTCTAACTGCTGATGCTAATGGTTGTGTTGCCTCATTAACCAAAAATGCTTACGTATTTGCAAAACCAGTTTCTAACTTTATCGCACCAAGCTCAAATGTTTGTGAATTGACTGAAGCTGAATTTATCAATACGTCTACTATTTCTCAAGGATTAAAAGGTTCATTGTGGAATATGGGTAATGGATACATCACAACTCAAAATAATGTAAAATATGCATACACAACTGCAGGAACTTATAATGTTAAATTAATTTCTGTTTCAGAATTTGAATGTAAAGATTCAATCACTAAACAAGTAAAAATAGTGCCAACACCTCGTCCAAATTTTGTGGGTGACCAATTCTGCGATAAAAAATTAACTAACTTTACTAATACTTCTGTAGTAGCAGTTTCTAATCCTGTTTATACATGGACATTCAGTGATGGATTTACTTCACAATCTAACAATGTAATTAAAAAAGCATGGGCACAAAACGGTCCAGTAACTGTAACTTTAAAATCTAAATATACTAACTCTTGTGAGTCAAGTATTACCAAAACAGTGGATGTGTTAATTCAACCAAAAGCCAAATTTACAGTTCAAGATATTTGTTCAGGTGAATCAGCGCGTTTTGTTAACTTAACTGAAGGAGACAATGCAGGTATTCAATATCTTTGGGATTTTGGCAATGGAACTGACAATACGCCAGCACCAGTTAGATTATATACTGTTCCACAAACAGAAACGTTCGAAGTTAAATTATTAGCAACTTACCCAGGTGGATGTACAGATACAGCAAAACAATTTATAACGGTTAGCGAAACACCTACTTGTGCCTTTACCACCAAAGACAATGGATTTATGAATTTAACCTTTACACCATCTAATACTACCTATACCAAATATGAGTGGTTCTTTGGTGAAGGTGGATACAGCACTACACCAGTTTCTAACTATAAATTTGCTTACACAGGTAACTTTAATGTAACAATGAAAGCAACGAATTCAATCGGTTGTGAGTGTCAAATTACAAAAAGAATCAGTGCGAATACTTCAGTTAATTCATTAAATAAAGTAAATGGTATTAGCATTTATCCTAATCCAAATAATGGTACATTTGAAATCAAACATTCTGCTAACAAAGCAATGAAAGTTGAAATTTACAATGTACTAGGCGCTAAAGTTTACAGTCAAAATTCTGACTTAGGAGCTTTAACAGTTAATTTGTCAAGTGAATCAAGTGGAGTGTATTTAGTAAAAGTAACTGTAGACGGAATAACTTCTGTTTCTAAAGTAACTTTAGCTAATTAAAAATAAGCCTTAATTAAAATTTAAAAATGCCTTCAATTTATTGAAGGCATTTTTTTTGGTACTATATTTGAAAACCTTAAGTTATGATAACTCGTTTTTATATTTTCTTTTTAATATTACTCATCAGTGCGTTTAAATGTAAACAACCTATAAATAAGAATTCTGACTTTGTGTTAAAGTCAGCTACAAAGATGAAATATTATGGTGGCGTTTATGGAAGTCCAATGGTAACAGTTTATACCCTTCAAATGGAAGTTAAAAGGGGTTTTGAGATGGTTTGTGACAGTTCATGTGCGGAAGGTAAGATTGATGAACTAATTATTCAAATCGACAGTTTTAATACTTCCCAAACTACATTACTCCAAAAAGGGCAATTGGTAACTTGTCTATTGTCCATAAAAACAGAAAGTGTGCAAAATGCGGGGGATTTTCAGATAACTACTCCCGGAAGTTTGGAAAGAAAAGCTCCTGAAGATATCCCGAATTCAGTATGTTTGAAATACAAGGGAGGTCGTTCAAATATACTGATAATCAGTGATATAATAGAATTAAAGCCATTGATGGCGCCATAGTAATTTGGGGGTAATAACAACTTATTTTAAAAAATGGTATTTTTTTTAGACATAATGTTTGTAAATTGGGATTATTAACTTAATTTTGCAGTCCAAATTTTTAAAAGCATGTACGCTATAGTAGAGATTGCAGGTAAACAATTCAAAGTAGAACAAAATAAATATATCTACACCCATCGCTTAGGAAATGAAGCTGGTTCTTCAGTTACATTTGACAAAGTGATGTTAATCGACAACAGTGGTAAAATATCTGTTGGTTTGCCAAGCATAAAAGGAGCCTCTGTTACCGGTAAGGTATTAGAGCATTTAAAGGATGACAAAGTAATTGTTTTCAAAAAGAAAAGAAGAAAAGGTTACAAAAAGAAAAATGGACACAGAACCTATTTGTCAAAGGTTTTAATTGAAACAATCAACGCTTAATAAGATAATACAATGGCACATAAAAAAGGAGCAGGTAGTTCGAAGAACGGACGTGAGTCACATAGCAAACGCTTAGGTGTAAAAATCTACGGGGGTCAAAATGTTATTTCTGGTAACATTATTGTTCGTCAAAGAGGCACAAAACATCACCCATCAGAAAATGTAGGAATTGGAAAAGACCATACATTATTCGCTTTGGTTGATGGTATTGTAAAGTTTACAAAAAAGAAAAATAATAGATCATACGTTTCAGTTGTTGCTGAAGCTTAATAATTAACAATATGCATTTATCAACTCAAGAGAAAAAAGAAATTTTTCAAAAATTTGGTGGTTCAGAAACCAATACTGGTTCTACTGAAGGTCAAATTGCGATGTTTACAGAACGTATTAATTTTATCACAGGACACTTGAAAAAAAATCCAAAAGATTTTGCTTCTGAGTTAAGTCTAGTAAAATTAGTAGGTAAACGTAGAGCATTACTTGATTATTTAGCTAAACAAGATATTTTCAAATATCGTGATTTAATTAAACAATTAGGAATCAGAAAATAGTCTGCGTAAGCAAAACTTTTAAAATTTTAATGTCATAAAGCCCCCCATTCGGAGGGCTTTTTATGTTTAAAAAATAATAATTATATATGTCAAATAAACCACAAGGATTTAGAAGCTCAATAGATTTGGGCAATGGAAAATCAATTGAAATTGAAACTGGTATCTTAGCTAAACAAGCCCATGGCAGTGTTGTAGTTAAATGCGGTAATACCATGATTTTAGCTACTGTAGTGTCTAACAAAGATGCTAAAGAAAATGTAGATTTTTTACCGCTTTCGGTAGATTATCAAGAAAAATTTGCTTCGGTTGGTAGAATACCAGGAAGCTTTTTTAGAAGAGAAGCCAAACTAACTGATTATGAAGTTTTAGTTTGTCGTATCGTCGATCGCGCCCTCAGACCATTATTCCCTAATGATTATCACGCTGATACTCAAGTTAACCTTGTGTTAATGAGTAGTGATAAAAATTTACCTCCTGATTGTTTAGTTGGTTTAGCAGCTTCTTCAGCATTAATGGTAAGTGATATTCCTTTTTTAGGACCTATTTCTGAAGTTAGAGTTGCCAAAATAAATGGAGAATTAGTGCTTAATCCAACAGAAACTGAAATGAAAAATGCTTCATTAGAAATGATAGTTTCTGGTACTGAAAAAGACATTAATATGGTAGAAGGTGAATTTAGTGAAGTAAGTGAAATAGAAATGTTAGAAGCTATGAAGTTTGCTCACGAAGCTATCAAAATTCAATGTAAAGCACAATGGGATTTATGTGAACAAATGGGTGGCCGTAAACCTGCAAGAGAGTACTGTCACGAAAAAAATGATGAAGCACTAAGAACTAAAATTTGGGATTTAACATACAATAAAGTTTATGAAGTTGCTAAAAGCCAATTACCCAAAAGTGAAAGAAGTGTTCAGTTTAAAGCAATTATTACTGAATTCCTAGAATCATTAACAGAAGAAGAAAGAAAAGAACAAGAGTTTTTGGCTAAAAAATACTACCATGATGTAGAAAAAGAAGCCATGAGAAAAATGATTCTTGATGAAAGTATCCGTTTAGATGGTAGAAAATTAGATGAGGTTAGAGCAATTTGGTCTGAGGTTGATTATCTTCCTGCTGCTCACGGTTCTGCTGTATTTACAAGAGGAGAAACTCAGTCTGTAACTACAGTAACACTTGGTGGTAAGCTAGACGAGCAATTATTAGATGCCCCTATGAGTTTTGGTTACAGCCGTTTTATGTTGCATTACAACTTCCCTGGTTTTTCTACAGGTGAAGTTAGACCAAATAGAGGTCCAGGAAGACGTGAAATTGGTCACGGTAACTTAGCTTTAAGAGGTTTGAAAAAAGTATTGCCTGCAGATAATGCTTATGTTATCAGAATAGTAAGTGATATACTAGAGTCAAACGGTTCAAGTAGTATGGCAACTGTATGTGCCGGTAGTTTGGCAATGATGGATGCCGGTATTAATTTAACTGGCGGTGTAAGTGGTGTGGCTATGGGTTTAATTTGTGACGAAAAAACAGGTAACTACAAAGTTTTAACTGATATATTAGGTGATGAAGACCATTTAGGTGACATGGATTTTAAAGTTGTAGGAACTGACAAAGGTATTACAGCTTGTCAAATGGACATCAAAATCAATGGTTTGAAATGGGAAATGTTGGAAGAAGCTTTAAGTCAAGCTAAAAAAGGAAGAGCTCACATTTTAAATGAAATGAAAAAAACGCTTGAAACTTCTAGAACAGAATTTAAACCACATACGCCACGTATTGAACGTGTAATTATCGAAAAAGATCAAATTGGTGCTATCATTGGGCCAGGTGGTAAAGTTATTCAAGGAATTCAAAAAGATACCAATACCACGATTTCTGTAACGGAAATTGAAAACCAAGGGATAGTAGAAATTTTGTCAGAAAATGGCGAAAATATGGCTGCTGCTCTTAGAATAATCAAAGGTATTGTTGCTGTTCCTGAAATTGGTGAAGTATACGAAGGAAAAGTGAAAAGTATTGTTGAGTTTGGTGCATTTATCGAAATTTTACCTGGTAAAGATGGCTTATTGCATATCAGTGAAATCAGTTGGGATAGAATCGCTAAAATGGATGGAATCTTTAAAGAAGGTGAAATAGTTAAAGTTAAATTGGTTGAAGTTGACAAAAAAACAGGAAAACTGAGATTGTCAAGAAAAGCTCTTTTACCTAAACCAGAACAAGAATCAAATAAATAAGGTTACCTGATTTCTATAATAAAAAAGCGAACTATTTTTAGTTCGCTTTTTTATTTTCATATCTACCATATTTTTTTAGGTTGAAAATAGATTTAATTGTTAATTTGTAGAAGTTTTGAATAAAGTCATCATTTTTTCTGCACCCTCTGGCAGTGGTAAAACAACTGTGGTTAATCATTTACTAAATGTAATCCCTGAATTAGGGTTTTCTATCTCTGCAACCACCAGAAAACCTCGAATTAATGAGGAAAATGGAAGAGAATATTATTTTTTAGATGAAAATGATTTTAACACCAAAGTTGCTAATAATGAATTTTTGGAGCATGAAGAGGTGTATAAAGGGATTCAGTATGGTACTCTAAAATCGGAAGTGGAAAGATTATGGTCACTTGGCAAAACCGTTGTGTTTGATGTCGATGTTTTAGGTGGTATGAATATTAAAAAACAATATGGTGATGCCGCTCTTTCTGTTTTTCTTAGGCCACCTAGTATCGAAATCTTAATGGAACGTTTAAAGAAAAGAAGTACTGAAGTTGAACATCAGCTTAATATGAGAATAGAAAAAGCGCAAGAAGAACTTAAGTATGAAAATAAATATGACGTAGTTATAATCAATGACCATTTAAATTTGGCTCTTACTGAAGCAGAAATGATAGTAAAAATTTTTATTTATTCTTAATACTCTAATGAAGATTGGCCTTTATTTCGGTTCTTTTAATCCCATTCACATAGGTCACTTAGCAATAGCTCAGTATTTCATTAATGAACAAATATTTGATAAAATTTTATTCATTGTATCACCACAAAATCCTTTTAAAGACAACAGCGATTTAATAAATGGTCCATTGCGTTTAGAAATGGTAAATGAATCAATTAAAGACAATTCTTGTTTTGAATCATGTGATATTGAATTTAATTTACCCTTGCCTTCTTACACAGCATCAACATTAGAGGCATTAAAAGTTCATTACCCTAACGATGAATTGACAATTATAATGGGAAGTGATTCACTTGTTTCATTACCACGTTGGCATCAGGTAGATACAATATTAAAAAGTAAAATTGTTGTTTATAAAAGGAGTGAGTCTTTTGATAATCCATATCCTAACCATTCTAATATTTGTGTAATTGATGCTCCTTTGCTTTCTATCTCTGCAACTTATATCAGAGAGTTACTTAATCAAAACAAAAGTATCCAATACTTGGTTAAAGATTCTATCATTCCACTATTAAAAAATTAATTACATTTGCATTATGTCCGTAGGATTTGAAATAAAAACAGCTGCACAATACGCAGCAGAAGGGAAAGTTCCCGAAGTACTTTTTTTTGTTGGTTGTGCCGGTAGTTTTGATGAACGTGCCCAAAAAATTACCAAAGCTTTTGCCAAAATATTAAACCATTGTAATATTGATTTTGCTATATTAGGTCAGGAAGAAGGCTGCACAGGTGACCCAGCCAAACGTGCCGGAAATGAATTCTTATTCCAAATGTTAGCAATGAACAACATTGCAGTATTGAATGGTTATGGTATCAAAAAGATTGTAACAGCTTGCCCCCATTGTTTTAATACCTTAAAAAATGAATATCCTTCATTAGGAGGTCAATACGAAGTGGTTCATCATACCCAATTTCTACAACAACTCATCAATGATGGTGTATTGAAAGTAGAAGGAGGCGCTTTTAAAGGAAAAAAAATAACCTATCACGATAGTTGTTATTTAGGACGTTCTAATAATGAATATGTAGCTCCTAGACGTATTTTAGAGGTGTTAGACGTAGAATTGCATGAAATGAAGCGATGTAAGTCATCTGGTTTATGCTGTGGCGCTGGTGGGGCTCAAATGTTTAAAGAAGCAGAAAAAGGTAATAAAGAAATAAATATTGAGCGTGCTGAAGAAGCTTTAGCAACAGGTGCCAATATTATTGCAGCTAATTGTCCTTTTTGCATGACGATGTTAAGAGATGGGGTTAAAAATCAAAACAAAGAAGATTCAGTTCAAGTGTTAGATATAGCAGAATTAGTGGCACAAGCCAATGATTTGTAGTTTTGTCGTAGTTTGCTAGACCTAGCCAAGATCAATAACGAAACATGCTAAGAAGGTTTGTTAGTGATAACACCAACAAAGGCGAATTTTATCTGTCGTTTTATCAAAGCTAAGATGAGTTCGTCAACGGCAAACAAGCTAAGATGGTTTGTTGGTGATAACACCGACAAAGGCGGAAAGGCATAAAAAAAAGCCCTCATAGAAGGGCTTATTTTATGTCTTGTCAATTTAATATTTTATCCGTTTAATGCAGCAGCACCACCAACAATTTCTGAAATTTCGTTTGTAATAGCAGCCTGACGACCTCTGTTGTAAACCAATTTCAATTGTTTTAAAATTTCACCTGCGTTATCTGTAGCCTTATCCATTGAAATCATTCTTGCACCGTGTTCACTAGCAAATGAGTCAATTAAACATCTGTATAAGTCAGTTTTGATAGACAATGGCAATAATGATTCTAATAATTGAATTTTATTTGGTTCAAAAATATAATCATTTTGTGTAGTAACAATGTTTGACTTTTTAATAGTAATAGGCAATAAAATATCATTACTTATAATTTGAGTAGCAGCATTTTTGAATTTATTATAAATAACTTCAATACGATTGTAGTGGCCATTTAAAAATTCTGTTAATAATGCATCTCCTAGTTTAAAGCTATTTTCTGCATTCAAGCTGGTAAACAAAGTAACATTTTCTGTACGGTGATTAAGGTCATGTTTTTTTAAATTTTCATATCCTTTTTTTCCTATGTACATTAAATCAATAGATTTAGATTCCACTTGAGCTGCATAATCAGTTTTTAAAAGTTGATTTACTCGTTTAATGACGTTGGCATTAAAACCACCACATAAACCTCTATCACTTGTAATAACAACTAATAAAACCTTGTCTATTTTTTGTTCTTTAAAATATTTAGACAATTGTTCATTGTCTGCACTGTCGCTTAAATTTTTAAGAACGCCACTTAGTTTATCAGCATAAGGACGCATTTGTGTAATGGCAGATTGAGCCTTTCTCAACTTAGTTGCAGACACTAATTTCATCGCTTTGGTAATCTGTTGCGTTGAAATGGTTGAACTAATTCTGCTTCTTATTTCTTTTAAATTTGCCATTCTTAATTATTTAATGCTAAATTATGCTTTGTAATTTGCAGCTAAAGTTTTGCCAATTTCTTCTAATTGTGAAGTAATTGAATCATCAATTTTTCCAGCAGCTAGTTGGTTTAACAAATCTTTGTGTTTATGTTCCAAAATTTCTAAGTATTCTGCTTCAAACTGACGAACTTTATTAACCGGAACACTGTTCAATGCACCTTTAGTTCCTAAATAGATAATAGCGGTTTGTTGTTCAACACGAAGAGGAGAGTACTGACCTTGTTTTAGAATTTCAACGTTTCTTGAACCTTTTTCTAAAACAGATTTTGTAGCAGCATCCAAGTCAGAACCAAATTTCGCAAATGCTTCTAATTCTCTGTATTGAGCTTGGTCAAGTTTTAATGTACCAGCTACTTTTTTCATTGATTTAATTTGAGCATTACCACCCACACGAGATACAGATATACCAACGTTAATAGCCGGTCTAACACCACTATTGAATAGGTTAGATTCCAAGAAAATCTGACCATCTGTAATTGAAATTACGTTGGTTGGGATATAGGCAGAAACGTCACCTGCTTGTGTTTCAATAATTGGCAAAGCAGTTAATGAACCACCACCTTTAACTTTTCCTTTAAGAGATGGAGGTAAATCATTCATGTTTGAAGTGATTTCATCTGATGCATTCAATTTACACGCTCTTTCTAACAAACGACTGTGTAAGTAGAACACGTCACCTGGATATGCCTCACGTCCTGGTGGACGTCTTAATAACAATGAAACCTCACGGTAAGCAACCGCTTGTTTAGACAAATCATCATAAACAATTAATGCAGGCAAACCTCTGTCTCTGAAAAATTCTCCAATAGCAGCTCCGGCCATTGGCGCAAAGAATTGAAGTGGAGCAGGTGCAGAAGATGGTGCAGAAATTACAACCGTATAAGGCATAGCCCCTTTTTCTTCTAATGTTTTAACAACTTGTTTTACAGTAGATTCTTTTTGACCAACTGCAACATAGATGCAATATACAGGTTTGCCTTTTTCGTAAAATTCTTTTTGGTTGATAATAGTATCAATAGCAACCGCAGTTTTACCAGTTTGACGGTCACCGATAATCAACTCACGTTGACCTCTACCAATTGGAATCATTGCGTCAATCGCTTTGATACCAGTTTGTAATGGTTCTTTAACCGGTTCACGGTATAAAACCCCAGGCGCTTTACGCTCAAGTGGCATTTCGAAGAACTCCCCAGTTAATGCACCTTTACCATCGATAGGCTCACCCAAAGTATTGATAACACGACCAAGCATCCCTTCAGTAACATTTATTGAAGCGATTTTGCCAGTACGTCTTACAGTATCACCTTCTTTAATTTGTGTGCTGTTACCAAATAATACCGCACCGATATTGTCTTCTTCTAAGTTCAATACGATTGCTTTCATGCCATTTTCAAATTCAATCAATTCACCAGATTGAACTTGTGTTAAGCCGTGAATACGAGCGATACCATCACCTACTTGAAGAACAGTACCTACTTGTTCTAATTCAGATTCGGTTTTAAAGTTTGTTATTTGTTGTTTCAATATTGCTGAAACTTCATCAGGTCTAATGTCTGCCATGATTTTTTATTTGTTTTATGCGATGTTTAATTCTTTTTTTAATTTTCTGAGTTTTGCTGAAATACTAGTGTCCAATAAACGGTCACCAAATTTAATTACAAAACCACCGATTATATCTGGATTGATTTGAGAATTCAATTCAACCTCTTTTGCAGATGTATGTTGTTTAACATATGCCTTAATTTCTTCTTTTGTAGCGTTGTCTAATTCAATAGCAGAGGTTAAATCTACTCTTTGAATTCCCAAATGCTTTCTGTATAAATCAATAAATGATTCAGCGATTTTATCAAGCAAATCCTCTCTCTTTTTAAGACATATCAATTCAATAAAACGACTACTAATAGTTCCAATACTAGAAAATATTTGCTTTAATGCCTTTAACTTTTCGTTTGGATTAATGATTGGATTTGACAATACATTCATTAAATCTTTACTATTTTTGCAGGTATTAGCAATTAATTTCATGTCTTGAGCCGTTTCTTCAATTACTTTGTTTTCCAAAGCTTGTTGAAATAATGCGGATGCGTATCTATTTGCAATTTTATGTTCTGACATGCTTTTTGTTTAAGCGTTTGCTTGTTGTGTATTATTAAGGTCGTTGATGTGACTCGTAATGATTGTTTTTTGTTGATCGTTATTAGCAAGTTGATTGCCAATTAATTTTTCAGCAATAGCAATAGACATTGATGCAACTTGACCTTTCAATTCGGCAATTGCAACTGCTTTTTGCTTATTGATTTCTTCAGATGCAGCTTGGATAATACGTTTTCCTTCATCCTCAGCTGATTTTTTAGCATCACTGATAATAGTTTCTTTCATCACTTTTGCTTCTTTTAATAACTGATCTCTTTCTTCACGTGCTTGTTTGTACAATGCTTCGTTATCACTTTTAAGTTTTGAAAGTTGATCTTTAGCTGCTTCAGCAGATTTTAAAGCTTCTTCGATAGAATTTTCTCTTTCTTTTAAAGCACTTAGAATCGGTTTCCATGCAAATTTTTTAAGTAAAAATAGCAATAAACCAAAAACTAAAACCATCCAAAAGGTTAATCCTATACCGGGTAATACTAATTCCATTTTTTTGTTTTTTTAAATAAATTTAAAAACAAGGGATTAAATCAATAATCCCTTGTTGTTTTTTTATGGTTTCTTTTATTGATATTAAACGAACAATATCAATAAACAAAGTACGATAGCAAAGAATACCGCACCCTCAACAAGAGCAGCAGCAATAATCATGTTTGCTCTGATGTCTCCAGTTGATTCTGGTTGACGTGCAATGCTTTCTAAAGCTGACTTACCAATGTTACCAATACCGATACCAGCAGCGATAGCTGATAATCCTGCTCCGATCGCAGCGCCTAATTTTGAAGGGTCTGCTGATACTGTTTGTAATAGAATTTCTAAAATTGACATATTTATTTGGGTTTTTATTTTGTTGTTTGTTTTATTTTAATGATGGTCTTCTGCGTGGTGATGCTCTTCTGTAGCAGAACCAATATATAAGGAAGCTAATAACGTAAATACGTATGCTTGTAAAAAGGCTACCAATAATTCCAACACACTCATGAATAAGGTAAAGGCTACCGATAATATTGATGTGCCAAATCCTGCAACTGCACTTTTCTCTCCGAAAATGAATATTAAACTAAAGAATCCTAAGATGATAATGTGACCCGCTGTAATATTTGCGAACAAACGCAGCATTAATACAAATGGTTTTAATACAACACCTAATATTTCAATAGGTATTAATAACACCCACAATGCTTTAGGTACATCTGGCATAAAGATGTGTTTCCAATAATGTTTGTTCCCTGAAAATGATACAACCAAAAATACAACAATCGATAAAACCATTGTTACTGCAATATTTCCAGTTAAGTTAGCACCAAATGGAGCAATAGGAATTAACCCCATTAAGTTATTAATAAATATGAAAAAGAAAATAGTCAATAACATCGGTAAGAATTTCTCATAGTGAGCTCCTACTGAAGGTTTAACAACTTCGTCTCTAATAAAGATAATTATTGGTTCAAGTAATGATTGGATTCCCTTCGGAGCAGATTTTCCTCTTGTTTTGTAGGATTTGGCAATACTTAAGAATATAAGTAATAATAATATTGCACTAACAAATAAAGCAATAACGTTTTTGGTAATGGACAAATCCATCGGTATTTCATTGCTAACTTTATTTTTCTCGTCGTAGTTTAAATGACCAATTGCGTCTGTTTTGTATATTTTTCCTTTGTGTAAGAAATAATGATTGCCTTTACTTTCTACCACTTTGTGACCATGTTCGAATTTTCCAGATGAGAAAATATGTAAACCATTGTCATAAATAATTACAGGTAGAGGAATACTTACTGGATGACCAGGTGATAAATCCATAATGTGCCAATCATGCGCATCTTTAACGTGATCTAAAATCATGTCTCCTGGTTTAAATTTCTCATGAATAGTAGTATGGTGAGTTTCACCCTGATGCTGTTCACTTGAATGAATGTTTGTGTCTGAACCATGGTCTGACGCAAGTAAAACTGTGCTTTGCAAAAGCAGAATTAAGCAAGCAAAAGATAAAATCTTGAAATTTGTTATTTTTGAAAGTCCTTTATTTTCGGGCATTTTCGTTGGCTTTTTGATTTCCTAAATCGGGGCGCAATTTATGGAGGATTATTTTAATTTCAAAACCCATAAAGATAAAATATGAACAAATTAAAAAAACAATCCCGATTTTATTAGTTATATCACTGATTAGTAGATATATAAGGAATAAAAAAATGATTAATATCATTCGTAGTCCTGTAACCCCAAAAAACACTGCATTGAACCTACTCTGATTTGTACTTATTGATTCGCTAATTTTGAATGTTCCAAAGCTAAAAGCTATAAAGTAGATAAATAAAATTAAACTCAATAGCATTGCATCTTTTGAACTTGTGGCCAATTTAGGTATTACAAAACTCAATATCGATAAACCGATAAATAGAAAAAGGTTAGTTATTGTATGTTTTTGTTTCATTATTTTAGTTGTTTAATCATGTAATACATGGCACCTATTAATCCTATAAAAACTCCTATTATTGTAAAAATGGGCAATTTAAAAGTAAAAAATTGGTCTATCCACCTTCCAGCAAAGGTTAAAATGACAACAAACAATGCCATTTGTATTCCTAATCCTGAATATTTTACAACATTATTTATTTTTTTATTTTGATTCAATACTTGCAGTTTGGTTCATATTACAGTGACCATTAAACTCAGCACCACTCTCTATGACAATTTTATTGGTTTTTATATTTCCGTATATTTTAGCACTAGCTCTCAAAAAAAGTGTTTCTGTAATTTCAACATCTCCTGTTATTTTACCCGACACATCGGCACTCCTTGCTTTTACATCTCCTTTTATTGAAGCACTTACACCCATTGCTATTTTAGATTTTGAAACAACATTTCCTTCTATAGAACCATCAATTCTTAAATCTCCTTCTGATGTTAAATCACCTTTAATAAGCGTTCCTGCCCCTATCATATTTAAAGCGGCATTCTGTGCGGTTTCACTTTTGTTATTTTTGTTCAACATATTTGCAATATTATTAAAAAACTATCAAATTATTTGGATTCATTGCTATTCCATTTCTCCACAACTCAAATCTAAGCTTTTTGATGTCTTTTTTATTTTCTTTATATCCTATAATTCCTATCGTTTCCCCGGCTTTTACTATACTGCCAACCTCTTTGTACAAACCCAAGTTGTATTTGTAAACCGATAGCCAATTATTGTCGTGTTGTATCGCTATAGCATACCCAAAATCTGGCGTCCATCCTTTGTAAATGACAGTTCCATCTAATACTGATTTTACAGTTTCGTCTGCAATAGGTTTTATTTCTATAAAAGGATTTTGAATATTAAAGATTTGGGTAATTTCTCCTTTCAAGGGGGTGAAAAACAAGTCATCATACTCCCTGTAATAGTCTTCCTGAATGTTATTCTCTGCAACAGAACCATTTTTGCCCTCCACAGGTTTTTGATCTGTTTTTTGAGCTCTGTCTATTTTTTGTTGGGCATCTTTCACTCTCGAACCATCTGCCTTAGTTTCGTTAATGCTCAACTCAACTTTTCTGCTGTTATCTTCCTTATATGGAATGTCATAGGCAGTAATTTCTTCTCCGTTAATGATTTGTTTGAGCGCCAATTCCCTTTTTTGGGACATATTGAGTTCTGTTTCAAGCTTATTTAGCTTCTTTAGGATTTCATTTTTAACTTTTCCGTCCAATCCTGTGTTGTAGCCGGGAGAATAATCTTTGATGATGGGAAATAAAGTAAAAATACCCCAACTGATTAGAGAAAATATAAGCAAACCCGCACTAGCAACCAATAATACGTTGAAAGGCGTAAGGCTTAAAGAGGCTTTTTCTTGAAAGTTTGTTTCGTTGATAACAAACAATCTATACCTGCTTTTGAGCTTTTTTAAAATTTTTCTCTTATTTTGTTTATCATCCATGAAAAAAATTACTTAACAAACAATAAATTTGCGTTTTCAAAGTTAATAGGTTTTAATTCAATAAAAAATAATTGTTTAAAAAGTTTCTACTCATATCGATTCTTGTTCCTTGTCTTGCCAATGCTCAGTCGTGGTTGTCAAAAGTTTGGCATAATTCTGTGTCACACTACAATTATTACTACAATGCAAATGTAATAGTTAAGGATGCGAAACTAGAAGCTAGTACAGGTTACAAGGATAATTTTAAAAATATTCTTAATCTGTATCCATATCCCGATGAAAGTTCTTTGAAAGGGAACGCAGCAAAAATGGATGAAGCGATAAAAAAATGTTCTTATATAATTGACAAGCACAGTAAATCTAAATGGGTAGATGACGCCTACCTATTAATGGGTGATGCCCGTTTCTTTAAAGGGGACTTTTATTCTGCTATTGAAGTGTATGAGTACGTCATTTCTAATTTTAAAAATTCTCCTGCAGCTCACCATGCTGAAATAAATCTGCTCATTACTTATTTGCAATTAGGTAAAAATGAAGATGCTGAGTCACTTTACACCAAGCTAAAAACTAACAAAACATTTAGTAAACACCTTTTGTATCAACTGGATATTGCAGGTGCCGCTGTTAATATCAGACAAGAAAAATATCTTATTGCTATCAAATTACTTGAAAATGCGCTTCCTCATTTTAAAAATAAAGCAAGTAAAATAAGATACAACTTCGTGTTAGCCCAATTGTATATTATCACTAAAAACAATTATCAAGGGGTTGAAAAATACAAAAAGGTTATAAAAATTAATCCTCCGTATGAATTTGCCTTTAACGCTAAGCTAAATATAGTAAAAGCCATTAATATTAAAAATAAAGGTGAAATTAGAAACGCCAAGCTTTTGTTGCAAGGCATGCTCAAGGATGATAAAAATATTGATTATTTTGATGTAATCTACTATGAACTTGGTCAACTTGAACTGTTAGATAAAAATGAGTCCAAAGCAATTTCGGAATTTAAGAACGCTCTCTCTTCTAAAACATCTGATATTGGAATCAAAAGTCTGAGTTATTTGGCACTTGCCGATTTATTCTTTAAAAGTCAAGATTATGAAAATGCTCAAGTTTATTATGACAGCGCCGCAAGAACTGTGGAAGTAACAAATCCTAATTATCAAACTATTCAAAATAAAAATTTGGTTCTTAGTGACTTAATTAAACATTTGGTGAATATCAAAGAGAAAGACAGTTTGTTGCGCTTAGCTGAGAATGAAAAATTGAGGGAAAAAACCATTGATAAGCTCATTAAAGAAGCGAAGGACAAAGAATTGGAGGCCAAACGTATTGAAGAAATACAGAAAACCAACCAAGATGCCTTTGCTCAAAATACCCAAAATGTAACAACTACTAATTTCCCATTTTATAATCAAACCGCCAAAACAAAAGGATTACAAGACTTTCAAAAAATATGGGGAGTGCGTAAACTAATGGATTTTTGGGCTATTAGTAGTAATAAAACTGCTATTTGGAAAGAGGTTAACGATGCCCAAGAAAACAATGATTATGGCAATGATGAGAAAATAAAGGTTATGGGTAAAGTTCCTGACGAGAGAAAGAAATATTATGAAGCTATCCCTTTTTCGAAAGCGGATAAGGATAAAATGAAATCCGAAATAGCTGAATCTTATGTCTTAGGGGCTAATGTTTATTATCAAAACCTCAAAGAATATGACAAAGCCCAAAAAATGCTACTTGAGCTCAATACTAAATATCCCAAAAATAGCTATGAACTCAATTCTTGGTATTTGTTGGCCAAAATAGCCCAAACTAAAAACGATGTCAATCAGTTTAACTTTTACTATAATCTTATCAAATCTTCAGATTCCACAAGTAATTTCCTAATTGCTTTACAAAACTCTGAAGGTTCTGATTCTGTGGTTAATCAATCTTCTAAAAGTAATGTTTCAGAAGAGGTGGAAAAGCAATACCGAGCTTTTTACACTTTGTACAAAGATAAAAAATATGATGAGGCACTTTCTCTAAAATCTCAGAACGATAAAAGCAATCCAGGAAGTCCTCTTCAAATTCAATATGATTTTGTAGAAGCGTTGTGCCATGCTCAAAAAGGTGATATGGCCACTTTTGAACAAAAAATTTCGGCTATTATCAATAATTATCCTAACACGGAAATTGCTCAACGTTGCGAAGAAATGGTTTATAAACTGAAAGTAAAACGCGGTGAAATTGTGGAAACCAATTCAGTTAGTACTAAATATACACTAAACGAGTCTGCCGACCATTTTTACATTCTGTTAATTCCTAAAGCGGTTGATTTTACTAAAGTTAAAATTACTTTCTTAAACAGAAATAAAATTTTGTATACCAATGACGGATTAAGGGTAACTAATTCATTGTTAGGAGATAAGTTTCAGATTTTAATTGTCAATAACTTCAAATCTCTTGACGATGCCAAACGCTATATTAAAGAGGTTGCCAATGATCCTAAATTTCAAGAAGAACTAAATTTAGGTCTGTTTTTTAAGCAATTTATCATTGGGAAAGATAATTTTTCTATTCTTGTAACCGATAAAGTAATCGAGGAGTATGAATCATTCTATAATACAAACTACAACAAATAAATAATTAATCAACTATGTCAAAATTCTGGAAATATTACCTCTATTTTTTATTATCTATTCCCTTGTTCTTTTTTCTGATCAATCTAGGAGTATTGGGTTACATGCCAGATATTGAAGAGTTAGAAAACCCCAAAAGTGCACTTGCTAGTGAATTATACAGTGAAGATGGAGTGGTTTTGGGCCAGTATTTTATTCAGAAGCGCTCCAATGTTGATTACCGTGATATTGCCCCAAGCATGTTTGATGCCCTTATTTCCACTGAAGATGAGCGTTTCTTTACTCACTCAGGAATCGATGTTAAACGTTTGTTGGGTGCTGTTGTAGGATTAGGGAAAAAAGGGGGTGCCAGTACCATTACACAACAGCTTGCTAAGAATTTGTTTCACTACGAAGATGGCATTAGACCAAGTTTGCCAATCAGACTTATACAAAAATTAAAGGAATGGGTTATTGCCATTAAACTAGAACGAAGATATACCAAAGAAGAAATAGCAACCATGTATTTGAATACAGTGCAGTTTTCGGGTAATTCGTATGGTATCAAATCGGCCTCAAAGGAGTTTTTTAATAAACAACCCTCAGATCTTAGTATTCAAGAATCGGCAGTATTGGTAGGCGTATTAAAAGCTATAACCATATACAATCCCAAAAGAAATCCTAACAACTCATTGGCAAGAAGAAATACAGTGTTAGGTCAGATGCTTCGTAATGAAAAAATTACCAAGAATGGCTTCGATTCACTCAAATCAATGCCTATTGAACTCAACTACCAATATGAAGACCACAATTCTGGTTTGGCCGTATATTTTAGAGAATGGCTCAAACGTGATTTAACCAAATGGTGTAAGGAAAATAAAAAACCGAATGGTGAAAATTATAATCTATACAAAGATGGATTAAAAATATACACAACCATTAATTCCAAATTACAGACTTATGCTGAAGAATCTGTAAAAATGCATTTAACAGAATTACAAGGTCAATTTGACAAATCGTGGGGTAATAGAGAGCCTTGGAGAGATGAAAACTGGAAAGTGTTACCAGAATATCCAATGCAAGAGTTGCGAAAAACCGAAAGATACAGATTGCTTAAAGATCAGTTTGATGGCGATACTTCTAAAATAATGAAGATTTGCAGAAAGAAGACCAAAATGACGGTTTTTAGTTGGAAAGGGGACATTGATACCATGATGAGTCCTTTGGATTCGGTAAAGTATATGAAACGTTTTTTACATACTGGTTTTATTGCAATCCAACCGACAACAGGACAAGTAAAAGCCTGGGTAGGAGGGATTAATCACCATTATTTCAAATATGACCATGTCAATAAAGGTTCAGGTCGTCAGGTTGGTTCTACATTCAAACCATTTGTTTACGCTTTGGCAATTGACAATAAATTATCGCCTTGTATGCAGTTTCCTAATAATCCTCCTCCATATCCTAATTGGACAATCAGTAATAGTGATGGTTCTTATGGAGGCACAATGAATATGTTCAGAGGATTGGCTTCCTCTACCAACTGTATAGTAGCACAAGTGATGTATACTTTGGGGGAAAATGCACCTCAAAATGTGATAGAGTTTGTTAGGAAAATGGGAATAGACAGTGCCAAATTAGAGCCTTATCCATCTATTTGTTTAGGCGTAACAGACATTTCTCCTTTCGATATGGCGGGTGCATTTTCTACATTTGCCAACAAAGGATATTGGGTTGAACCTACTTATATTACCAGGATAGAAGACAAAAACGGGAATATATTGGCTGAGTTTTCACCCCAAAAAATTAGGCAAGTTCTAACTGAAGAAAAAGCTTATGTCATGTGTCAGTTGTTGGAAGGTGTTTGTAAAAGAGGAACAGGTCAACGCTTGCACAACCGTTACAAAGTGGAAGGATGGGTAGGGGGTAAAACAGGAACTACCCAAAGCAACAGTGATGGATGGTTTATGGGTGTTACTAAGGATTTGGTTTGTGCTACTTGGGTGGGTTGCGACAGTCGTAAAGTGCGATTCAGAAGTACAAATTATGGACAAGGTGCTCACTCTGCATTGCCAATTTTTGCTCATTTTATCAATAAAGCTCGGGCGGATAAGGAATTAGGAATTAGGCTTGACCCTATAGACCGGCCACAACAAGAAATTAGTTTTGAGTTTGATTGCAGTCAATATTTCGAGGAAAAAGACACCGAAGAATATGGGCAACCAGGCGATTCGCCTCTAGGGATTTAATTACTTTCCAATACAGAAAGTAAAAAAGTGTGTATTTACAAGGGTTAAGGATGTTTTTAGTGAAAATTAGCAACAATTAGTTATTTTACTATTATGCTATTTTATAAATAAACTATCTTTAAAATAGTGTTTAGCAAATATAATATTTTTTATTGAAAGTTAAAATGATAATTTTGGCAAATGAAATATTTTGGATTTTTAACTTTGCTGTTACTATTGGGATGTAGCCCTTACAAATCAACTTTATTTGTTAATTCAACTACTATTGATTGTTCACTATTAATAAATACAAGTGTAGATGCATTTAGTAAAGATACTAACTTTAGGTCACCTTCTTTTATTTCAATAAAAGAGTCTGGAGTAAAGTTTACAAAACAAAGTATTTTATCATTTAGTTTTGTTAAAAGTGGTAATGAAATTAGAAAATATATGTCTATAAACGGGATTTCAAGTTCTCCTATACTTGATGAAAGGGGAGTTGTATTATTATTTGATGATGATACTCAATTAAAAATTGATAGCAAAGTTACTGGAGATGTTACTTCAGATTTTTATGGAAATGTCTATCATTCTGCAAAAGCTTTTTTTGAAATAAATGACAAACATTTAAGTGATTTTTCAATAAAAAAAATCAAAGGTGTGAAATTGGGTATTGCTACACAAAATTTTATAAGTATTCAGGAGTCTGAATTTTTCTATAATGTATCTAATTGCTTTAAAAATAAATTTAAAAATCAATAAAGATAGGCTTTTCTATTGTATGCTGCCATGTCTTGTTAAATTCATGTAGCTTTTCAGCCATTTCAATAGTGTTTTCATAGTCTTTTGTAAAGATGCCTACAAAGGGGCTGCAATGACTTAAAACCTCATTAAATTGCTTAGGTGTAAGCTTGTTACTTCTACCTAATTTAATTATATCATCAATGCTGTTTATTATAAATTTAAGTTCTTTTGGTTTCATTCCTTATAATGGTTTTATATCATCTGAATATTTAACTACTAATTCAATAGGCTTAAAATTTTCATTATTTTTTTGCTCAATCTTATCAGTAAAATTTAATTTATTTTTTGAATAAAATATGCCCCTCCCTTCATTGGCTACTATGTCAATTGCTAAAGCTTCAAATAGCTTACCTATAGTGGCTATAGTGTCAAGCTTTTCTTTGTCATTAGATTGGTTTAGCCAGTTGTAATATGTTGTTCTGCTTATTGTGGGCTTTCCCTTCATTGGGATATATATATTTAGGAAGTAACTAATAGTGGGTAAATGCCTGTAATTAATTGATACAAGCTTTCCTGATGCTGTTGGATGCAGTTTTGTGTTGTTTTCACATTCAATTATGTACTGCCATGCAAGGCTTTCAAGTTCTGTTAGTTCTATTTGTGTTTTGGGTGTAGCCATTTTGATTGATGTTTTTTGTCAATTGTGATTTTATCTGTAGTTCCTTTTAGTGTTATCTATTTTTTTGTTTAGCTCTTTTATCAGTTCTGTTTCAATAGTGATTTCTGGAGTGCTGCAAAGTGTCCTGATTTCTTTTTTTAATCTTGAATAGTATTCAGGACTTTCAAAAGTGTTTTGAAGTCTTAAGCTTTCAATCATTTCAAAAAGATTGTCTTGACCTAATTGTTTTATAGCAAAAATTTCAAGTTGTTTTTTAAAGTCTTTTGGGCTTTTCATTTCTTTGGTGTTAATTTTAAAGTCATTTATTTTATTGATGCTGTTATACTCATTGTGCCAATTGTCAAACATTGTCATGTAAAACTTTTCATCAGTTATTGTTTGGGCTGTGACCATTGAAGTATTAAATTGTTTTGGCAGTCTGTTTAAGTATCTCATTTCATATCTTAAAACATTTCTGTCATTCCATATTTCAGGGATTGTTTCCCTTTTTTTTCTGCCTTCTGCAATCTTATTATAAAACAATTTCTGTTTTAATCCATTTGAATAATAAATGCTTTGTGGCTGCTTTAGTCTTGTGTAGTGGATGCAATCCCCTAAAAAGTTATAATATGCCTCTGGTGGGTGTTCCATCAGCATATTTTGGGCAAAGTCTAATCTTGTTATATTAAATTCATGTATGGGTAAATACAATTCATCTGATAGTTGTTCAATAGCTCTTTGAGTATCTAATCTTGTTAAGGTTTTAAAGTTATCATTTAGAAAGTATTTTGCAAGGCTGCCTTTTATAGATATGCCTTCAAGCCTAATTGATACCTTTAAGTTTTTAATGTTTCCACTTATTAAGTTTTGACCATCATCTCTAAAGCTTTCTGAAATATTCACAAGATGTCTTGAAGTATCTGAAATATTAAATGAATTAACTTTGTCAGATGATAGCCAAAAATTAATAGTGTCATACATATCAATTGATTAAAAATGTCATTCAAAACAGCTTACTATAGTCTATTATTTAAGTAATTGTAAAATGGGATTGATTGCTTTCTAAATTCACTTATTAAGCTATCAAATCCACCATCAATTAATTTCTGGTAATAACTGCTTATTAAGTTTCTGCCATCCTTTACAATCAAGATTTCAATTTCTGAATAGTCATTATTCATAATAAACAAATAACCATCATTTCTAAATTCAAATAGTGGGTTTGGCTTTCCATTCCCTAAAGTTCTGTTTGGGTTTGGATAGCCATATCCATATTCTATGATGTCAGTATCATCAATATAAATACTACTTAGGTTTAACTCATTACCAGTTAAACTCCATTCAGCCATTCTTTTTTTGTCAGCATTTATAAAGTTGTTACATTCAGTTTTGTATAAATATAATTGACCTTTATCATTGACAAAATTTGTCAAGCCATGATAATTTTCTTTATTACTAAATACAATACAATCAAGTCTTTTTTTACTTCTGATTTTATTAGCTGCCTTAACATCATCAGGCAAAGCAATGAATTTAAAATAGTTGTTAATCATTTTTTTGCCCTCCTATAGTTAAATAAGTTGATGCTTGGATTTCAATCTCCTGATTAGTGGCTTTTCTGTTTTGCATAAGCCATGCATCTATTTCAACCTTATTGAAATAAATGTGTTTCCCTTGTGGTTTGTAGCAAGGTATTCCACCAGATGATGTAAGTTTGTAAAGATGACTTTTAGACAGCCCAGTATAAGCTGCAATTTCATCAAAATTAAATACTGATTTTTGATTTAATAGTAAGGTTTCAATGTTCCTTAGTCTATCATTTATATTTTCTAAATTCATGTCTGCAAAGGACAGAAAACAAAGAAAATATTAGTGTTTACTTGCTTGATTAGTAAAGGTAAAGGTAAAGAATGAGTATTTAAAATTCATTAATTATTTTGTCTATTACCTTTTGTTTTGCATCTGATAAATTAATCTCAATATTAGAGTTTAATGACTTCCAAGCTGCTTCAAATGGCTTTCCATCTGGCTTAACAAAACATGATGTCATTTTTTTATAATCAGCATTTTGATTTGGTTTAGTAATGTTGCTGTAAAAGTTTAATCTATTTATAAAATATAACAATTCACTTGCATTGTCTTGATGCCATTTGATAGGCTTAAATTCATCATCTATTAGCTGCCCTGTAAAAACTGCTTTAAATTGCTCATAGTTTGTCTCAGGTGCAATTAGTTTGTGTTTATTAACCATAAGTTCAAAAAGTTCTGGTAATTCTTTGTCTGGATTGTTTACCCAGATGTATGATATTTTATTTTTTGATTTAATAGGATTATCATTTACCATACTAAGTTCAATTTTACTAATTTCTAACTCAATCCATCTATCTAAACCAGCCTTATGTTGATGGGTTTTTTGTGTATAACCTGATGCTGCTAATAAATATGGATTGTCTGAAACATATTCTAAATATTCAATACTTTGTTTTCTTAAATAATCTATTTGATTTTTTGGTTCACTTATTTTTTTAAGTTCAGCAATGATTTCCATTTTCCAAGGTTTATAGTCATTATTGAGTATAAAATAAGCCTTGGCAGTTAATTCAATTTCAGAATGTAATTTAATGTCTTTATCATCTTTGATGTATTTAGATATGTTTTCTAAATTAGTATCTAAATTGATTTTTAGGTTTTTATCTTTTTTCATAGTGATATATCTGGTATTTTGTTTACAGCCTCTTTTTTCTTTGCATCTATAATATTAGCATATACTTGAGTGGTTTTTATTTCTGAATGTCCTAATAGCTTTGAAAGTGTGTAAATTTCAGTTCCTAAGCTTAACTGCAAAACAGCAAAAGTGTGTCTGGCACAATGAAAAGTAATATCTTTTGTAATCCCAGCTTTCAGCATCCACTTTGTTAGTTCTACATTTGCATAGCTACTATATTTTAGCCCTATAAAAACTCTATCAAAAGGATTGCCTTGTGTACCTATATAGTTTTTTGCTTGACCTGATATGTCAAGATATTGCAATCCTTTAGTTTTTTGTTGATGGAAAGTAATTCTACAGCCATCAGATGTTATTTCAACATCATTCCATGTTAGATTATTAATGTCAGACCATCTTAAGCCAGTTAAACATGAAAATATAAAAGCTCTTTTTAAAACTTCATACCTACATTCTGTTTTTACCAATGCTTTTATTTCATCTAAAGTTAAATACTCTCTTTGTTTTTCAATTACTTTTGGAGTGCTTATATCATCACTTGGATTTGATAAAATGATTTTTTCCTTTACTGCTTGTTTTAAAGCTACTCTAAATTTAGTATAGTAAGATGAAACAGAACCTGATGATAATTTTTGATTACTTTTAGTTTTGGCACTATTTAGATAATCTCTAAAGTCTTCACAAAATTTTTCATTAACATCATTGAATGTTAAATTTAAACCAGCATATTTTTTAAGGTGTTTAACTAAGCTTTCCCAATTGCCAAAATTACCTTTGCTTTCATATCTTTTGTTGGATAAAGATTGAATGTAGTCAATAAAGTTAGTTTGCTTTTTTTGTTTACTATCAAATCCATAAGTGCCATTGTCAATTTCTGATTGCCTTTTGTTTTTAATCTTTTCTGCTAAAGCTAAGGTATCTTTATTGATTTGTTTATCAGCAATTGATGTTGGTTTGTCTATTAAGTATAAATTTAAGTATTCATAATCTCTTAATATTTTAGTCTTACCTTCAGGAGTGATTGCAGTTCCTTTATAAATTTCTAAATACAAACTAACATTTGCTTTATTAGTGTCATTTGACTTACTGCTTTTTTTATCAGTTTGTTTTCTTTGTCTTAAATGTACTTTCATTTTTTGTTGCTAATTGTGTAAATGTTATACAAAGATATAAATTAACAACAATAAAACAACAAATAACAACAAAATAAAAGAAAATTAAACCATCTAAAAATGGCTACAAGTCAATTATAAGAAGGGATTACACTATCAAAAGAAAATAACTTTACTTTCCGATACAAAAATCCCTAAAAATGGATTCTAAAAGATCATCATTGCTGATAGTCCCTGACACTTCACCTAGGTGATACAGTGCAAGTTTGAGGTCTTCGGCTAACAGGTCATTGCTTATTCTTTGTTCTATGGCATACTTACACAAGAGAAGTTGCTCATTTGCCTTGCTTAGGGCCTCGTAGTGTCTATTATTGGTAAGCAATTGCTCATTAGCCCTTAATTGATTTAAAATGTCTTTTGACATCAATTCCTTCAATTCCGCAATGCCTTGTTTTTTGGTTGTGGAAAGAAATAGAGTTTCAATATTATGTTCTTGTAGCTTTTCGTTCTTAATACTTGTCTGTAATTCCAATAATTCAATCTCTGTTAATAAATCTATTTTATTGAAACAAGCTATCAGTTTACTGTTTTGATGGTATTGTGCATTTACCAAATCGCGAAGTTCAGAAATGTTGAAAGTTTGAGCATCTATTAAATAAAGGACAATGTCTGCCTCACTTATTTTTTCTAAAGCTTTCTTAACGCCTATTTTTTCAATGACATCCTCTGTTTCCCTAATGCCTGCTGTATCTATAAGTCTGTAAAGGAGGCCATTGATATTAAATAGTTCTTCAATAGTATCTCTTGTTGTGCCTGCAATATTCGAAACAATAGCCCTGTCGTCATTCAGTATCGTGTTTAGAAGTGATGATTTGCCTGCATTGGGTTTACCAACTATTGCGGTTGGAATTCCTTTTGATATGGCATTCCCCACTTTAAATGATTCTATCAATTGGGTTATTTCAATTCTTAATTCTTCAATTTTATTGAGTAGGGCATTTCTTTCAGCAAACTCTACATCTTCTTCCCCAAAGTCGAGTTCGAGTTCAATTAAAGAAGCGAATTTTATTAAATCGGTTCTAAGGATTTGTATTGATTTTGAAAAACCACCTTTTAAATGTTTAAGGGCATTGGTCAATCCCTTTTCACTTTCAGCGTTAATAACATCTGCTACTGCTTCTGCTTGTGCTAAGTCGAGCTTTCCGTTTATAAAAGCTCTGAATGTAAATTCACCTGGAGCTGCTATTCTAGCACCTAATGAAATTAATGTTTGTAAAGTTTTTTGAAGTATCAGTGGTGAACCATGGCAATTAAGCTCAATGGTGTCTTCGCCTGTATAACTGTTGGGCCCATTAAATTTTAAGACCAAACCTTCATCTATAATTTCTT
The DNA here is from genome assembly GCA_945871905.1 of Chitinophaga pinensis. Taxonomy (GTDB): domain Bacteria; phylum Bacteroidota; class Bacteroidia; order NS11-12g; family UBA955; genus JABMMZ01. The sequence continues at coordinate 55,246 of CAMBXL010000002.1, read as the reverse complement.
CCTTTTCATAAAATCGACTTAAATGGATAGTATGTGATGGCCAAGCATGAATTTCTTTTTTTGTCAATAACTCCGTTAAAGAAAAAGCTTTATTCCCAGATATTCTAATCATTCCTACTGCACCCTTACCTGCAGGTGTGGTAATTGCAACAATGGTGTCTTCAGGATTATATTGATGGGCAAACATGACGGTACAAAGGTAAAAAAAATAAGCCCTGATTGTTAGTCAGGGCTTATTTAAATTATTTAAGAGTTTAATTAACGGATAATTCTTACAACACCATTAAGAATTTCTTCGTCTTTGTCGATACCTTTATATCTGTATTTCAAGATATAGTAGTAGGTTCCGTCTGGACAAATAGCACCAGTGTTATTTACTTTACCGTTCCAATCTTTATTTGCATCTGTTGATTCAAATACTCTAACTCCCCATCTGTCGTATATTACTAAGTCATATTTAACTTGACCATTAATCTCGATATTAAAGACGTTATTACCAACTAATCCATCTTTATCTACTCCAGTGAAATTATCTGTGTTTGGCGTAAATACGTTAGGTGGACGAATAGATGCTTTAAAGTCATTGTAAACTTTTTTACAAATTGTATCTGTACAACCAATAGCATTTTCAACCTCTAAACATACCCAGTATTCACCTAATGAATCTCTATAATCTTCACAAACTTGAGGGTCGTTTAATTCTTTACCATCAGTAGTTCTGTTATAGATTTTAGGGGTAGGTTTATTACCTGTTGGGTTGTTGATGTTAGACCCATCATTGTAGAATGACCAGAAGTTTTTAACATTATTGGTTGACGTATTATTGAAACAGAACACCGGTTTGTTCGTAGAGTCTATTTGGAAATCAGCCACTACATTAGCAACATTTACAACGACACTGTCTTCTCCAGGACATATTTTAATTAGAGATGAGGCAGAATTAACGTCACCACTGAACCTAATAACATATCTACCAGGAGCGTTGTATGTTCTTTTTTGTGCAGTATCAGGTGAAATTAAAGTATCAGTACTGTTAACACCAAAGTTCCATTTGTAGTTAGTGTATCTTCCATAAGGATGAACTTCACCATTTATAAAGACTGTATCTCCTATACACACATCGACTGGTGTGGCACTTACTTTTGAACTGTCATAGGCGGTTATCTCAACTGTGAAGTGGGCTTCTTGTCCATTCGTAGTGTCAGGATATACCACAGAACATGTTTTTGTTGTACTACCAACTTTCAATTTAAAGTAGTGGTATAAGAAAATAGAATAAGTACCTGGTTTAGTATATCTGTGACTCATTGTATCGTTTGTAGAGGCAATAGTATCTGTTTGATTACCAAATACACCATCACCAAAACTCCATAACCAAATGCTACTGTCAGCTCTTAGGTAAGTACTTAAGTTAGAGAAATCAACTCTTTCGCCAACACAGTATTTTCTGTTAATTAAAGTATCAAACAATGGAATAGGACCAGGAATGTATATTTCCATAGTATCTCTGTCAATACATCCAAGAGCAGTTTCTACTTCTAAGATAATATTAAATCTACCGTTTCTAGTATAATCGTGACCTATACTTGTTGGTAAAACATTTAAGAATTTGTTGATAGAGTTAGCGGCTTTGTCACCCCAGTTGATAGTCCATCTAATGATTCTGTCGCATGGTGTTTTTAATTTAGCCATACAAGGGTCTTGAACATAAGAAGAGTCGAATAACTCAATGATTGTGTTACACTGAGGACGTTTTTGGTCAATATCAAATTTAGCTCTTACTGCGGTTACGTAGATGTCTTGAGTGAAAGTATCACGACAAGTAGCACTGTCACCAGCAGCAGTTCTGATTGTATAAACACGACCTGTATCTTGATTGTAATACAAGCTTCCAGGACGTTGAACACCACCCAAACTAATCTGAGGATTACCTAATCCAGAGGCACCATAAGGGAAACCACCAAAGATAGATTGTGGATGTGTTCCATCATCATCTTTATTTAAATCCCAACGAGTAGGAATTTCTCTATTAGGGTTACCAGCTTCTGAAATTCTAGTTCTCCAATAGTCAGTAGGATCAAGCAAACGGAAAGTAATTTCAGGGAATACTTCAAAGTATCTAAATTGTGGCTCAGCGACAATTTCAGAACCATGACAGATGATTGTGTCTGTGTAGTTCATTACACCATAGAAGCCAACAATAACTTTCTTAGCAGTTCCTGTGCTTTTGTTACAGTTTTCAGGAGCAGTACTTCTTAATCCAAAGTTTGCAACATAGTATCCTGAGAATTGTGGTTTAAAGCAATAAGCGTTGTAATTTTTACCATCCCAGCCTTTTACTCTTTCAATTGGAATTAATGAAGTATCTCTATAATGTAAGCTTTGTTTTGCGTCAGCTACTTTATAGAATCTAATAAATCTTCCAAATCCTGTTGTATCTAAACAACCTCTTGAACCTGTATATGGTTTGCCAAATTGACCTTTACCATTCCAAATAATGTCGTTTAATTGAGCAGGCGTTAAATCATAGATATCGATATTGTTGAATTCTAAAATAGCTTTGATAATATCAAACACAGGCGTTATATCTGCTTCTGTATGCCATTTAGTAACTTTAGCAACTCTGAAGTTTTGACTGTCTAAAGTTACAGTTCTGCCATCGAAGAAACTTTGTTTTACAACTTGTAAACGGTCTTCTAAGTATGGAGTATCAGGGTGAATTGTTTTGAAACGTTGGTATCTTTCACTAGCACTTAAAATGTAGTATTGATTGTAGAATTTACCTACGTTAGCACCTGTTAAAGTCCATAATGCTTCAGCAACATCCGGAACATAAGATCTGTTCCAAACATTAGTAGTTAAGCAAATCGTATCTTTTCTACATATTTTAGTAAATGCTTCACCTTCTTTTGGTTTAATAATTCTAAAGTTATTATCTAAGATTGGGAAACGTGCAAATTTGTTATAATAAACAGTATCACTGCAACCTGTAGGATAACCCCAAGTATTTGGGTTAATACCATTGTTTAAATTATTAGTCCACATTCCATTTCCAACAATTAAACCAACATTGATGTAACCTGTAATGGTGTCTTTAATATCATCAACAGTAAATTGTTTAGAGAAACGGCCTGGAGCTGGACCACCTAAGTTATAACCTAAGTATGGAGGATTTACTGGAGGTAAGTTGCCAGTAGAAACACCACCTGCACCTAAGTTTGGACCAATTAAAGGTACCCAACCATTTTTGTTTAATGCAGTATCGTAGTTTATTTCAGCCCATGTTCTAGAGCAACCTGGTTTAGTATCTTCCAATATAAAGGTAATACCATACGTTTGTTGAGCACCACCTAGACATAATACACCTTCTTTACGTAATTTTTTAGCACTTGGTGGTTGTAATGCCAATGAAGCAACAGCTTCGTGTTCGCATTTCAAAGGGTGACATACGTCAACGTGTTTTAAACGCACATTGAAACATCTTACAACATCACCACTGTAGAATTTTTGACGGTGTGCATCAGCATTAATACTGTCACCTTTTTGATAACCTCTCATTACATCTTTCTTCCATACCTTGTGCCATGGTTGAACTAGGTGAAGTGGAATAGTATCTTGAATAGTTTGAATCCAATAATGGTACAGGACTTTGTCTGTTTTGGAATTCAGTATCAATGTAGTTCCGGGTTGCAAAGTCACAAAACGTTGTCCTATCCATCTGTTAGGAGGGAAGCCGTTGTTTGGGTCAACAAATAAAGTATCCCCCGTAGGAACATAAACCCTTGTAGCAATGGTAATGTCAATTCTTGCTTTTCCTTGTACCCCTGATGGCACTTTTATTTTATTGTCTATGTTAGCAAAAACAGTAGAATCTTTGGTTTTATTTCCAATTGGGTTATCGCCATAGAATAAGAAAGTATCTCTGATAATGGCAACTGAGTCATTTGACCACATTCTTCTTTGGAAACATAAACCTGAATCTCTGTCATATCTGAAAACACTTTCAGAACGCAAACCGAAGTTAGTTTGATACAATGAATCCCAAGGAGTATACCAGTGTTGAGGAAGTGAGTCTTTGCTGTATTTACAGTTTTTGCCGATGTTTACACCATTTTTGGTGTCCGTTGTACATTTTTCACAATAGTCATCATCAAAATCCCAAAGTCTAATAGTACAGTCATTACCCCTTTGTTGATTGTGATGTCTTAATGAGGTTTGTCCGTTTGGTCTGTTATTAAAACCATGTATCAAAGGCGCATTAAATCCAGGTTTTACCCACTCATGAGATGAAGGGTTGAAAACAGTCGTTTTAGGATCAAGAATAGCACCAGTAGTTTTGTTAATCATAATACTATCTTTAGCTAAGATAATAACAGAGTCATCGTCTGTCATGTCTTTGTCATTGTGATAGAATTTAGAGAAGTTCCAGAATTTAACGGTATCTTTAATAACACATTGGTATCTTAATGAATCTATTAACCACTTCATACCAGCAGGTGGTGCACCTTCAATAGTAGATTGTGGTCCAATAACTAAAATAGTGTCATATACTGTTTTACCACATCCAGGTATTGGATGTTGGAAAGAGAAGTTGATTTTATAGGGCCCTAATCCCCAAGCAGCGTGAGCTCCTGTCCATTGTCTTACAGTGTTTAGCGGTCCACTTGGTGGATTACCAAAGTTCCATACAGGATTAGTTGCCAAAGGAACAGCGCCATTTTTAAGTTTAAATTGTATCGTTTTGTCATTAAAACACACTGAATCTCGGTCTGCTATGATAACAGGCTTAACAATTAAGTTTGTTGCAGAAGCTGTAAAAGTAAACGATTCTGTACAACCAAAAACTGAAGTTACAGTTAATTTTGTATTGAAGTTACCACCGTTCGGTCCTTGAGCGTAAAACCAATGACATACTACATTTTTCCATAAGCTAGGAGTTGATGAGTTTCCTGTAGATTTTGTTCCATCACCCCAATCCCAAGTAAAACTTGTAATGTCAGTCAATGGAATAGTAGAATTATTGGTAACACACAATTGTACACTGTCACATCTTTGTGGACGTGGAGAGGTAAATGTTAAGCCTAAAGAAGCTTGAACAATTGCTACTGCATTTAACCTTGTTTTTGTTAAACATCCATTACAATCTTCCACTTCAATGGTCATGCCGTAAGTTCCACCTGCAGGATCGCCAAATGAATGACAAAATTGACGAGGTCCATTGCCTGAAAATGAGTAACGAGTACCATCGTCAAATACAATGACAGTTCTACAAATTTGTCCTCCAGGTTCGCCTGACTTACTACTGTCTGTAAAACAAAAGCTGTTGTTAGCAAAACACTGTGTTTGATTTACAATACGTCTTACGTTAATAATTGGTTTTGGTTTAACATCGAGTGTGTAAGTGGCGTTACAAGTACTACCATTTGCTAGTCTTAGTGACAGGGTAATGGTTTTTTGTCCTGGGGAGTTAAATGTAAAGCTTGGGTTACATAACGTTGTATTAGTTCCCTCACCGTTAAAGTTCCAATTGTAGTTGGAAGCTCCTACGGAATTACAATTAAACACCACTGGTTCGCCCACACAGGGTGCACCGGATACGGTGATACTACATTGCGCATTAGCGCTAAAATGGACGAAAAGAAAGGCTATCAGTACGCCTACTCCTTTGCCAAATTTTACTAGTTGTCTTATTTTATTCATACTATTTTCAGTTTGCATATTATGTTCATTTTTTCTTTTTTCCAAATCTTATTTTATGATCTTAAGTTTAATGTATTGACTTTCAAATTCTTGGTTGTAAAATTTATATTTTAAAAATACCATGTAGTTGCCCGCAGGAGCCAAATCGCCATTTGGTAATTTACAATCCCATGACTTGTATTTCGATTTTGTTTCAAACAGTTTCTCCATCTTTTCGTTGTAAATAATCATCTCAAAGTACTCTTCTCCCTGAATTTCAATAAAATAGGTGTCATTTAATCCATCCCCATTTGGCGTTACAGCATTGGGGATATTTAGCACACTATTGTCAGACTTAGTTTTAGATTCATCATCTAAAGTAGGAACAATTTCTGTGTTATTTTCTTGATAATTATTCTCTTCTTGTAAATTTTCTACTTTTGTAATTGTTGTACTTGGAATAATTGTAGGGAAAAAATTACTTGGGATATTTAATACTCCGGGAATTGGAATGATTTTGTTAGTGCTGTGACTGTTATTGCCTTCCATTTTATTTACCTCTTCACCCAGTTTTGGTTCAATATTTATTGATGTTTTGTCGGTTTTGATATTTTTAGCAACAGAGCTTTTGGTAGTTGATTCATCGTTAAATTGTGTTTCATCTTCTGCTTGTAACGGAGCTGTTGTTTCACTTTTTTCTAAAACGATTGGAGTGTTTATTTCACTATTCGCTACAGTTTTTAAATATTGATATATAGCAACAGAACCTATGGTAATAGTGCCTGATAATAAAATTCCTTTAATCCATGTTGCGCCCCATTTACTTGCAGTCGAAATGGTTTTGATTGGAGCAGTTTGCGAGGCAATAGACTCCCATAAGCCTGCAGGAGGATTTACAGATGCCTTTTCCAATTGATTTTTGAAAATCTGGTCAAATGCTTGTATGTCGTTGTCGTTACTCACTTTAAATTTTGTTTTAATATTAACTCTTGTAAGAAATGTCTTGCTTTATGTAGTTGGCTTTTGCTGGTGTTTTCTGAAATGTTTAACATTTTAGAAATTTCATCATGGCTGTATCCTTCCACCACAAATAAGTTGAACACTGTTCGATATCCATTGGGTAGAACTTGGACTAGTTTCATTAAATCAGCATGTTTCAAAAGAGAAAGCACATCTGATTCAATGCCTTTTTCATTGTATGGTTCTAATTTATCTAAAACACTGTGTTTTTGATTTTTTCGATAAAACTCAATACTTGTGTTAATGAATATACGTTTTATCCAACCTTCGAAAGAACCTTTGTGTTCAAATTTATTCAAATTGGCAAATACTTTAATAAAACCTTCTTGTAAAATATCTTTGGCTTCATCACTGTTTTGCGCATAACGTAAGCATATTGCAAACATTCTTGGAGCTAATATGTCAAATAACTTTTTTTGTGCTTTTGATTGATTGTCAATACATTGGGCTAAAAGTAAGTTTAGTTGTTCTGTATTGAAATCTGCCATTTACACAATTTTTCGTTCTTATTTCTGAATGGTTAGAGGTGTTTATACCTATCAAGGTTGCCTTCGTCAAAAAAAAAATTAATTTTCTTGAGCAATTTTTTGAATAGCGTATCTTTCTTTGAGTATTTCAAATGTTGATTCGGCGTAGTAACCGATACATTCTATTAAGTCGATGACCTCTTCTTTGCTTAGATTTTTCATTGGTCTTCTGTATTTAACTGCCAACATGTTTTGGTCTTTATTGATAGTGTAAGAACCATAAAGCATATTTAAATTATTATGTAATAATTCTTCATAAAATACAACAGATTTGTCATCAGGCATCAGGCAAATAGGGGCAATGATTTGAAACATAAACAAAGGTTCAGTTGATTCAAAATACAACCAAGGATTGTCAGTTTCATTTTCCCATAAATCAATATAAATTTCAGTTTCTCCATTAAAAATCATCCATTGTCCTTCATCTGCACATCTTGTTTCAACAGGGTTTAAGCCAAGTGTAGCAAGTGCAGATTCTATTTGTTCGGAATAGGTTTGAAAATTCATTTTATGGTAAGTTTGGTTTATATTTAATAATAATGAGGTGCGAAATTATAAAAATATCCTGATTTTTTTAGTTAATTTGATGTATATTTGCGCCAACAAAATAAAAACAAGTCATGTCAGTATTGGTTGATAAAAACTCAAAGGTAATTGTTCAAGGATTTACAGGTAAAGAAGGAACATTTCATGCATCGCAAATGATAGAATATGGTACAAATGTGGTTGGTGGTGTTACTCCCGGTAAAGGTGGTAGCTTACATCCCGATTTAAATAAACCAATTTTTAATACCGTTCAAGAAGCTGTTAAAGCGACAAGTGCCAATGTTTCTATTATTTTCGTTCCACCTGCTTTTGCAGCTGATGCAATTTTGGAAGCAGCTGATGCTGGAATTGCTGTAATAGTTTGTATTACTGAAGGTATTCCAACTAAAGACATGATTAAAGTGAAAGATTATTTAAGTGATAAATCTTGTACTTTAATAGGTCCAAACTGCCCAGGTGTAATGACTCCGGGAGGTGCTAAAGTTGGAATTATGCCAGGTTTTATCTTTAATCCAGGTAGAATAGGTATTGTTTCTAAATCAGGAACTTTAACTTATGAAGCGGTTGATCAAATTACTAAAGCTGGTTTAGGTCAAAGTACTGCAATAGGAATTGGTGGCGATCCAATTATTGGAACAAGCACCAAGCAAGCGGTTGAAATGTTAATGAACGACCCTGATACTGACGGAATTATCATGATAGGTGAAATTGGTGGTGGTATGGAAGCTGAAGCTGCAAGATGGATTCAGGCTCATGGAACTAAGCCTGTAGTAGGATTTATCGCTGGTCAAACAGCTCCTGCTGGTAGAAGAATGGGTCATGCCGGTGCAATAGTTGGTGGTAAAGACGATACTGCTGCTGCAAAAATGGCAATTATGCGTGAATGTGGAATTCATGTTGTTGAATCTCCTGCAGAAATTGGTGCAAAAATGCTTGAAGTTTTGGGCGCAAAAGCGAAAGCTTAAATTATATAAACAAAAAATTAATCTGTGCCCTCCAATTCTAATTGGAGGGCATATTTATTCTATAAGTATTATGAATCATACCTCTTTAAACAGTCAGTATTTTATTGAAAAGGAAAATCTTTACAACGCACACAATTACCATCCTTTGCCTTTAGTCCTTCAAAAAGGAAAAGGAATAATGGTTTGGGATGTTGAAGGTAAACCCTATTATGATTGCTTGTCTGCATACAGTGCTGTCAATCAAGGTCACTGCCATCCTGCCATTATTGATGCCTTAACAAGTCAAGCTCAAAATTTAACATTGACTTCAAGGGCTTTTCATAATAATTTGCTAGCTGAATATTCTGAATTTATTTGTAATTACTTTTCATACGAAAAAGTGTTACCAATGAATACAGGGGTTGAAGGTGGGGAAACTGCTATTAAAATATGTAGAAAATGGGCTTATGAAGTCAAAGGCGTTGAATCAAACAAAGCAAAGATAATTTTTGTAGAAAATAACTTTTGGGGTCGAACCATTGCTGCAGTAAGTTCAAGTACCGATCCTAAAAGTTCTAATAATTTTGGCCCATATACACCTGGATTCGAAATTATACCTTATGATGATTTAGACGCTTTAGCTACTGCATTAAAAGATCCAAATGTTGCAGGATTTATGTTGGAACCCATTCAGGGTGAAGCGGGTGTAGTGGTGCCTTCTGAAGGTTATTTATCTAAAGCTTATCAGATGTGTAAAGAACACAACGTGCTGTTTATTGCCGATGAAGTTCAAACGGGTATTGGCCGAACTGGTAAATTATTGGCTTGTGAGTATGAAGGTGTTAAACCTGATATTTTGATTTTAGGAAAAGCATTGGGTGGCGGGGTATTGCCCGTTTCAGCAGTATTGACTAGTAAATCTATAATGGATGTTATTCATCCTGGTGAACATGGCAGTACTTTTGGAGGAAATCCATTGGCCTGTGCGGTTGCTATTGCTTCTTTAAAGGTAATTCAAGATGAAAAATTGACTGAAAATGCATACAGAATGGGTGAATTATTTAGGGCAAGATTAAGTGCTATTGATTCTCCAATAGTGGAAAAAGTAAGAGGAAAAGGATTGCTAAATGCTGTGGTTATAAAGCCTTTTGGTGACAACAAAACCGCTTATCATATTTGTCTAGATTTGTTGAAAAATGGTTTGTTAGCAAAACAAACGCACGACCATATTATAAGATTTGCACCTCCACTTATTATCACCGAAGCGCAAGTAAACGAATGTTGTGATATCATTGAAAAAACTATTTTAAGTCAAGCGATTTAAATACTCATTATCTAATGAGTAATATTTGACCAAAGGCATTGCTCTTTTTTACGAATGGTCCGTTTGGAACGGTGTAAAATAATTTCCAAATGTAAAGACCCATGTCTGCATTATTGTTATTATAGGTGCCATCCCAACCTACATTGTTTTGATCGGTTTCAAAAATCAATTCACCCCAACGGTTGTAAATTTGAAAGAGTTTAACGGTTATGTTTCTACCTCTTGGCATGAATACATTGTTTAGTAAATCGTTTCCAGGTGTAAACGCATTAACCATAAACAAGTCGCAATAATCGCCTTGGACCGAAATATTTATAGAGTCTGAAGCTACTCCACAAGGATTGCTTACTGTAACCTTATATTTGCCAGAATTGAAGGTGTATATAAAACTGTCTTTACTGCCTGTGTTCCATTGGTAAATAGAGCGAGGATTGGTAGCAACTAGCTTTAATGAGCCCCCTTTACACAAAATGGTATCTCTTCCTATGTTAACAACAGGAACGGTAGAGAAAATTAATTGTATTGAATCTGAACCTTTGCACAATCCTTCTGTAACCACAACTCCGTAGGTCGCCGATTGATTGATACCAATCGTTTTGCTAGTTTCGCCTGTGTTCCATAAATAAGTACCATTGTGATTGGCGTCTAAAAAGTACGTTCCTGTAGAACAGATAGCAGTATCTCTTCCAATAAATGGTTGGGGATTGTCTGATATTTTAAAATTTTGTTCAGTGGAGTCAGCACAATATTGGTCTTTTAATAAATATTTAAGGGAGTATGTTCCGGGTGTGTTTGGCAAAAGTGTATTATTTGCAATATTGTAACCACTAAATACTCCATTTGGCATAGTAGTATTTAAAGTCACGGGGTTGTTGCTCTTGCAATAGGCTGTATCTAAACCGCTAAAAGTAGCATCAAGGTTTTGCAAAACCTCAACTTCAATAGTGTCTTTACCCTTACAACCATCTTTAGAAAATGCCACATGTATGACTTGGAATTTATTGACACTGTTATATCTTTTGCTTGTTATTCTTGACGAGCTTGAGTCGCCTGTACTAAAATACCATTTGTAAAAAGTGAGCGTATTGTCAGGATTTTCAAAGATGAAGTTATTGTTAGTAGAACACTGTTTTTCTTGGTTTACAATAACGCTTCCTGCTGGATTGGGTAAAACAACTAAGTCGAATCTTAAAGTATCACGGCAACCTGTTGGTTGTAAGTTCACATTAGTTAATATTTCCAATTGAACTTTATATCGACCGCTAGCTTCGTATGTTTTTTTCATTCGTTTAAATGAAGAGGATTTTCCATCACCAAAATCCCAATTGTAACGATAGGAGGCTAGCAATGGTGAGGTAACTGGAGTTGGGTCAATATCAAAATAGTTGCCATCCAGACACTGAATGGTGTCATCAAAAACATTGAAATCAATAAAAGCTACTCTTTTATTGTAAACCCTAACATTTTTTGATACTAAATTAGGGCAACCTAATGAGGGGTTAGCTGATATTCTAACTGGGACAAGACCTGCATTTGTAAAGCTTCTTTGAACAGGACTACTCGAAGATGTATTGCCATTTCCAAAGTCAAAAGTATAAGTGACACCAGAAAAACTAGCAGTAGAAGTGTTTGTGAATTCGTATAAATTTTTTTGTTGACAGCTGTCAAAATATTTGATGGTGAAATTCAGATTCAGTGAATGTGTTGTAATGCTTATTGAAGGAGGATTGCTCACATAATACAAGGTGTTGTTTAAGTTATTGTCATGTTCAACAATCGTAAAGTAGTAGGTTTTGCCTGGTTTAAGACTGTCTACCTTTACAAAGTTCGTTCCATTCGAATTGTAAACGATATAGTTTTTAACGCCATATTCTATTGATTTGCCAAAATCTTTATTGGGGGAATATTGCGAGCCATCCACGGGTTCATAATCAGGAGTAGAACCTTCTTTTGCTACAATAACTCTGGCTGAACCATTCCCACTTGTCCATTGAATAATGACAGAATTGCAAGTTAAGTTGTTAAACGTTAAGTTCGATGAGTGCACAGTGGGTCTTGCACCATATACAAACAGGGCGGAAAACAATAAAATTAAGGTGAAAAACGGTTTAATTAAAGTCAACTCACAAAAATAATATAATTTTTATTCTTTTAGACTTAAAATTTTATAAAAGGGTTGCTTTTTTATTATTGAATTTGAATGTTTTCTTGACTCAACAATGGTAAATTTTTGAATTTCAATAGAATCTGCGCTGTAGTTACTATGTCTTTTTTGCAATAGACCGCTATCCTTTCCAAATCATTCTGTTGCCAATAGGTGTGACCTACCATACTTCCGTCAATATCATCTTTGGGTGAAGGGATATCAAAACATTTGGCCAATACAGCCAAAGAAGTATAGTTTTTGTAGTCGCCAAATTTCCATAACTCCATGGTGTCCAAATGTTTCACTTCCCATGGTTTTTTGCCAGCTAAGTCGAGTATTTTAGGGATTTTCAGTCCATTTATAATTAATCTTCGGTTGATGTAAGGAAAATCAAACTCTTTGCCATTGTGGGCTACTAATTGATGTTGGTCTGAAGCGTAGTGTTTATTTAAAAGTTCTGAAAATTCTTCCAATATTACTTTTTCATCATCGTTGTGAATCGACTTAACTCTCAGTTGAAGTTGACCATCGGAGTAATGAAAAATCCCTAAACCTATACAGACTATTTTGCCAAATTCTGCATAAATAGCAGCTCGGTCGTAATTGGCTGAAGCATCAATTTCAGGATTATTCAGGGCACCTACTTTTTTCGACCATAACTCTTGCCACTCCTCATCTAAGTTTTGGTAATCGGGTTTTTGTGACACCGTTTCTATGTCTAAAATTAACAAATGACTTAAGTTTATATTTTCTAACATGATAGATTTATTTAATTACCAACTTCCGCCAGCACCACCTCCATTAAATCCGCCTCCGCCACCAAAACCACCCCAACTTCCACCACCTGAACTGCCTCCGCCACCTCCACCCCACATGCCGCCTCCCATCATGCCACCCAACAATCCACCTCCAAGTGGATATGCGCCACGGCGATTGATGCCGCCACCACCATTGTTGTTCCTTGAAATGATGATGAAAATGACCAATAAAATGAGTAAAAAAACCAAGAATTTACTTTGATTCTTTTTAGGGTTTTTTTGATCTGCCTTAAATTCACCTCGCAATGCCTCTTGAATACTGACAACACCGTTGTAAATACCTGCGTAGTAATTGCCTTTCTTGAATTCAGGAAGTATAGATTTTTCAATGATTAACTTGCTTAAGTAATCTGTTAATACCCCTTGGGTTTGGTCAGCTGTTTGAATGAAAATCTTTTTATCTTCAATCGCAATATAAAGTAAAACACCATTGTTTTTGTCTTTCTGCCCAATTTGCCAAGCCCGAGCTATGTCTAAGCTTCGACTCATGACATCATTGCCGTTTAAATTGCTTTCAATAGCGATTGCAATTTCAGTGGAAGTGCTGTCGCTGTAGTCCTTTAATATTTGATTTAAAGTGGCTGCTTCATCAGGGTTTAAAACCTTAGCAAAATCGTTGACATAACCACTGTTTCTTGGGATATTTTCTTGTGCAATACTGACATTGCTAAAAACCAAGAACAGAAAGAGTATTTTAATGGTCTTTAGAAATCTCATTGCTTAATTCATTTTTATCGTCATAGGAGTATGGGAATTCTTTTTTAAGAATGTCTTTTACTGCCTCTATTCCTTTTATTATACCTTGTGAAATATTGCCTTTTGCAAATTCTTCTTGCATTATATCTTTGCACGACTGCCAAAATACTTCGCCTGTACATTGGTGAATGCCTTGGTCTCCCAGTATGTAAAACTGTTTTTCGCTTAGCACCATGTATATTAATACGCCATTTCTAAGTTCAGTTTGGTGCATTTTTAGTGATTCAAAGGTTTTTTTTGCATCATTGAAAATACCGTTTGATATTTTTTTAGCAAAGTGTACTCTGATTTCTCCACTAGTACCTTTTTCGGCCTCTGCAATGGCATTAAGAATTGCATTGTCCTCCTTTTCGGACAAAAAATAAACAGTTGACATTGTTTTTTAATTAATCAAATAATGCTTTTACATCAGGTGCTTTATCGCTACCCTCCGAGGCTTTGAACTCATCTTTTACAGAGAAACCAAATAGTTTTGCGAAGATGTTATTAGGGAAAGTTCTTGCCGCAATATTGTATTCTTTTACTTTTTTATTGTAATCACTTCGAGAGGTTTTAATTCTATTTTCTGTCCCCTCTAGCTGACCTTGTAAACCAATAAAGGCGTCAGTACTTCGGATAGAAGGGTAGGCTTCGAGTGTGATTTTAATTGCAGAATTAATTCTTTGACCAACAGCTTCAAGTTCTTGAGGAGACTTTGCTGATTTTATTTGTTCAGAATTTTCACTTGCTTCTTTTTCCAAATTAGGAATGCCTGCTCTAGCATTGGTAACAGTCGTTAAAATGTCTTTTTCATTCTCAGCTGCTTTTTTTACAGTTGCAATTAAAGAAGGAATTAAGTCAGCTCTTCTCTGGTAATCCGCTTGAACATCACCCCAAGCATTTTTTAAATTTTCGTCAGTGCTCACCAATTGATTGTATTTGCTGCAACTGTAAAAAGTTAAAAGCAATAAAACTCCTAAAACGATTAAATATCCTTTTTTCATATTAATTAAATTGTAGTTCAAAAATAGTAGAAAATTCCTTGATTAAAGTATTTTTTATTTGCAATGTATCAACCTTTCGACCAAATTCATTTTCTACACTCGTTACGCCCTTGTCCAAAATGCCACATGGGATGATGAAATTAAACAAATTCAAATCTGGTTCAATGTTAAAAGCCAAGCCGTGCATAGTTACATATCGACTGCATTTAATGCCTATGGCGGCTATTTTTCTTTCGTTTTTGGTTTCTTTTCCCAACCAAATGCCAATTCTTCCATCTATGCGTTCACTTTCAATCCCTAGGTTTGTTAGTGTGTTGATAATACATTGCTCAATGTTAAAGACAAATTGCTTAACGCCAATGCCCAATTGTTCCAAATCAAAAATAGGATAAACAACCAATTGCCCTGGGCCGTGGTAAGTAATATCTCCGCCACGCTCAATCTCAAATAAATCGATGTTTTTGTCTTTTAACTGATTGTTGTTGAGTAAGAGATTTTTTATTTCTGCACTTTTGCCTAAGGTGTAAACATGAGTATGTTCACATACAATAAGGTGGTGCTTGGGTTTTTTATTAGCGAGTTTTAACGCAATGGATTCATTAAAAAGCTGTTTCTGCTTGTTCCAAGCCAATTCATAAGCAATTAATCCTTCGTCTATGAGATTACATTCATTCATTATTTCTGACTAAGTTTGTTGCAAATAATACATTTGTCTATCTGATGACCTCGTGCAGGACAATATTCACGACCATAAAAGATGATTTGCAAGTGGATTTTGTTCCACAATTCTTTTGGGATTAATCTTTTTAAGTCTTTTTCGGTTTGGGTTACATTTTTGCCATTACTCAGTTTCCATCTTTCGGCCAAGCGGTGAATGTGCGTATCTACAGGAAAAGCGGGAACGCCAAATGCCTGAGACATAACCACTGAGGCTGTTTTATGTCCGACTCCGGGCAGTAATTCTAATGCTTCAAAACTGTTAGGTACTTCGCCATTGTGGTGATTTAATATCAAATGACTTAATTCAAATATAGCTTTAGATTTAGCTGGGGACAATCCACATGGTTTGATAATTTCACGAATTTGTTCAACGCTAAGGGTTATCATCTGTTGAGGAGAGTCTGCTTTAGCAAATAAAAAAGGGGTAATTTTATTAACCCTTTCGTCGGTACATTGTGCGGAAAGTAATACTGCAATTAAAAGCGTATAAGCGTCGTGGTGATTTAAAGGGACAGGTGTTTCGGGATATAATTCCTCCAACGTTTGAATAATGTATTGAACCTTTTCTTTCTTTGTCAAAATGCTTTAAATTACTAACGCAATATTAATTTTTTTTGGCTAAATAACCTATTAAACCCAAATAGTTTTTGGGGAGCAGAAGGAGGTAGTTAAAGTGAAAAAAAGTAAAAAAAAGTAGGCGTTTTATCTTCCGTCCAACAAATTGCCTAAACCACCAAGGATAGAACCTTCTTCTTTTCTATTAAATCCACCATAACTAATGATTCTAGAAGCCAAACGACTGATAGGTAAACTTTGAATCCATACTTTTCCAGGACCTTGCAATGTTGCAAAGAATAAACCTTCACCACCAAACATCACATTTTTAATGCCTCTAACAAATTGGATGTCATAATTGACGGTTTGTTCAAATCCAACGATACAACCGGTATCAATTTTAATTAATTCACCTGCTTTAAGTTCACGTTCCAAAACATGACCACCTGCATGCACAAAGGCCAATCCATCACCTTCTAGTTTTTGCATAATAAAACCCTCGCCACCAAACAGGCCTGTGCCTAATTTTCTTTGAAATTCAATGCCCACGGATACCCCTTTAGCTGCGCATAAGAAGGCATCTTTTTGACAAATGATTTTGCCTTGTAAAAGAGATAAATCCATAGGGATAATTTTACCAGGGTAAGGAGCCGCAAAGGTTACTTTCTTTTTGCCATAACCAGTATTAGTGTAGGCTGTCATAAATAAGCTTTCTCCGGTAAGTAAGCGTTTGCCTGCCGAAACCAGTTTGCCTAAAAACCCACTTTGTTGAGCACTTCCATCCCCAAAAATGGTTTCCATTTGAATGTCTTGGTCCATCATCATAAAGCTACCGCTTTCGCCAATGGCAGTTTCTTGAGGGTCGAGTTCAATTTCAACGCATTGCATCTCTTCGCCAATAATTTTGTAGTCTATTTCGTGGTTTTGCATAAGGCAAATATCAGGATAATTTGAAATAAGTTGTATTTCGTTTAATCTAAAAAATGTAATGAATTAACGAAATAATAGGTTGTGTAGAGTTAAGGCACTTTTTTAAAACTCAATTTTTTTGTTTATAATTTCCAGTATACTTTATAGTATAGATTAACTTGTTTTGTTTTAATTTCAAACATATTAAAAACTTGGATAAATTTATTTCCGTCATAATATACATGATTTAATTTGGGTGAATAATCAATTAAACTGTCAAATTCATTTGTCATATAAAATGTGCTTGATTTTTCACTGTTTAAATCAAATTCATAAAAGACAGTTTTGAAATGATTTTTATCTATTAATTATCAATTTAATCCCAAAATTTGGCTTCAAAACTATAATAAACAAAAAAAAGCAAGTAATTGCTTACTTGCTTTTTAGTTTTATCTAAGATCTAATTATTGACTTTAAAAAATCTAAAATCTAAAATCTAAAATCTTAAATGCTATTCTCCTGCAACGCTAGCTGACAGGTATTCTCTGTTTAAGCGTGCTATATTGCTTAAGCTGATTTCTTTAGGACACTCTGCACTACAAGCACCTGTGTTGGTACATGAGCCAAAACCTTCTGCATCCATTTGATTCACCATCGCAATGGCACGTTTTTTAGCCTCAGGTTGTCCTTGGGGCAATAATGACAATTGTGATACTTTGGCAGATACAAACAACATGGCGCTGGCGTTTTTACAAGCCGCCACACAAGCACCACATCCGATACAAGCGGCACTCATAAAGGCTTCGTCTGCTATGTCTTTTCCAATTGGTAAAGAATTAGCATCTTGTGCATTCCCGGTGTTTACACTAACAAATCCACCCGCTGACATAATTCTATCAAATGAACTTCTATCTACAGATAAATCTTTCAAAACAGGGAAGGCTGCTGCGCGCCAAGGCTCAACAACGATGATGTCACCATCCTTAAATGAACGCATGTGCAATTGACAAGTTGTAACAGCATTTTTTGGACCATGTGGTCTACCGTTGATGTACATTGAGCAACTACCGCAAATACCTTCGCGGCAATCGTGGTCAAACACTACAGGTTCTTTGCCTTCGTTGATCAACTGTTCGTTAAGTACGTCAAACATTTCCAAGAATGACATATCCTCAGAAACATGGTCTAATTTATAGGTCTCAAATTGACCTTTACTTTTTGTATTTTTTTGTCTCCAAACTTTTAATGTTATTTTCATCTTTAGGGGTTATTGGTTAAGGGTTATTGGTTAAGGGTTATTAGTTAAGAGTTGGGGTTGTTAACTTCTTGAATATTATACTCGGGTTTTGGTTCTGATGCGTAATTTGAATTTAATTTTGAGTTTAAATAATTGATGTAACCATTCATTAATTTAAGGCAAGTTTCTATTTTTAATTCTAAAATGGATAGTTTGGTGGTATCAATATATTGATTTTCTAATGCAATCTGAAGATGGTCTAGCAATTCATATAAAGAGCCTCTTGACACTCTACAAAACTGTATGTTTTCTTTAAAATGAAATCGCCCATAACCTTCTGCTATGTTATTTGTAGTGGAACGGGAACATCTTATCATTTGATCAGTTAATCTGTATTGTTCTGAAATAGGGAACGTTTTTACTAACTCAGAAACTTCAAGTCGTAATTCTTTACAAAACTTGAAACATTCTAAATCTTCAAAACTTCTGATTTGACTCATTTCCTAAATCTTATTAAACAAATAAACACTATTAACCATTATACAAATAACCATTACACCACTTACTATTTATAGCTTCTCGCTGCAATTTTAATATTCTCGTATTTTAATTCTTCTTTGTGTAATTGCCATTGGGCGTCTTGTGTCATTTCCCAAGCAGATACAAAACTGAAGTTTTCGTCGTCTCTTAGCGCTTCGCCTTCTTCGGTTTGGAATTCTTCACGGAAGTGACCGCCACAACTTTCGTTTCTTTCTAATGCATCTTTACACATCAATTCACCTAATTCAAGGAAGTCGGCTACTCTGCCTGCTTTTTCTAATTCGGT
The DNA here is from genome assembly GCA_945871905.1 of Chitinophaga pinensis. GTDB lineage: Bacteria > Bacteroidota > Bacteroidia > NS11-12g > UBA955 > JABMMZ01. Next base: position 36,256 of record CAMBXL010000002.1, on the reverse strand, counting down.
GTTGAATTCATTCACTTCTCCTGGTACACGAACATTGGTCCAAAATTCGTTTCTCAATGCTTGAACATCAGCAATTGCTTTTTTCAAACCAGCTTCGTTTCTTGCCATTCCACATTCATCCCAAATGATTTTACCCAATATTTTGTGGAAATAATCAACCGATTTTGTGCCTTTAATATTGATTAATTTGTTCAATCTGTCTGCAACTTCTTTTTCTGCTTGAACAAAAGCTTCATGGTCGGTTGGAATCGCTTTTGTGCGGATATCAGTACTTAAGTATGCACCAATCGTATAAGGAATTACAAAATAACCATCTGCCAAACCTTGCATTAATGCAGAAGCACCCAATCTGTTGGCACCATGGTCGCTGAAATTAGCTTCACCCAAAGCGTATAATCCTGGTACAGTTGTCATTAAGTTATAATCTACCCATAAACCACCCATGGTGTAGTGAACCGCTGGATAAATTTGCATCGGCTCATTGTATGGATTAACCCCAGTAATTTGTTTGTACATGTCAAACAAGTTGCCGTATTTTTCTTTAACAACCGCATTTCCAAGTTTAGTTAAAGTAGCTTTATCTGGATTGGTTAAATTTTGTTTTGTCGCTTCTATTTTACCATAACGCTCAATAGCAGCAGCATAGTCTAGAAATACTGCTTGACCAGTTTTATTTACCCCATAACCAGCATCACATCTTTCTTTGGCAGCTCTACTAGCTACGTCACGAGGAACTAAGTTACCGAATGCAGGGTATCTTCTTTCTAAATAATAATCTCTGTTTTCTTCAGTAATATCATTAGGGTTTAATTTACCTTCTCTCACTAATTTAGCATCTTCTACATTTTTTGGAACCCATATTCTACCGTCATTTCTTAAAGACTCAGACATCAATGTTAATTTAGATTGATGGTCGCCAGAAACAGGAATACAAGTTGGGTGAATTTGAGTATAGCAAGGATTACTAAAGAAAGCGCCTTTTTTGTGAGCTTTCCAAGCGGCAGTAACGTTACTACCCATCGCGTTGGTTGATAAGTAAAACACGTTGCCATATCCTCCAGTACACAACAAAACAGAATGTCCGAAGTGTCTTTCCAACTCACCTGTAATTAAGTTACGGGCAATAATTCCTCTTGCTTTACCATCTATGGTAACAACATCCATCATTTCATGACGGGTGTGCATGGTTACATTACCCATACCAATTTGTCTTTGTAAAGCGCTGTAGGCTCCTAGTAACAATTGTTGACCAGTTTGTCCTGCTGCGTAAAAAGTACGTTGAACTTGAGTGCCACCGAACGAACGGTTACTAAGAAGTCCACCATATTCTCTAGCAAACGGAACCCCTTGAGCCACACATTGGTCAATAATGCTAGAACTAACTTCAGCCAAACGGTGAACATTGCCTTCTCTTGATCTGTAATCACCACCTTTTATGGTGTCGTAAAACAAACGGTAGGTGCTGTCGCCATCATTTTGATAGTTTTTAGCAGCATTTATACCACCTTGAGCTGCAATAGAGTGTGCTCTTCTTGGAGAATCTTGAAAGCAAAATGCTTTTACTTTATATCCCATTTCGGCCAAAGAAGCAGCCGCAGAAGCACCAGCTAAGCCAGTTCCAACTACGATAATTTCTAAACTTCTTTTGTTGGCAGGATTAACCAAAGGAACTGAAGATTTGTATTTAGTCCATTTTTGATCTATTGGACCTTCAGGAATTTTTGAATCTAATTTATTAATTGACATTTTTTAGATTGATTTTTAATGGTTGAAAAGTAAAAAGTAAATTGGCATAGCAGCGAATAGTATTGGAACGATAATGCCGAACACACCAATTCCAATATTTTTAATTAATTGGTTGTATTTTTTATGGTTGAGCCCTAATGTTTGGAATGCGCTTTTGAAACCATGAATTAAGTGAAAGGCTAGGGCCAACATTGCTATAACATAAAAAATAACCACGTAAGGATTTTTGAAAGCATCATTTACTACTGCGTATAAATCTTTAACAATTACTCTTTCGAATCCTTGTTCAGTAAATTTTTCAATTTTGCCGTTTATATTTCCGTCATAAGGATAGGCTGTAATTTCACCATCGGTTAGATTAACGTGATAATCGGTGTATGGAACTTCGCCAAATTTGTATTTAGCCCAAAAACCAGTCATGTGTAATACGATAAAAACAAGAATAATAGTACCCAAAAGTCCCATATTTCTACTGGCCCAACCGCTATTTGCTTTTCCGTCAACCTGAGCATAGGCTACAGGACGGGCTTTTTTGTTGTCGTAAACCAAATAGATTCCCCAAAAAGCGTGAAATAAAATGGTGGCATAAAGGCCATAAGAAGTAAACTTAATTAGTGGGTTAGTCGTCATGAATACTGCATATTCATTAAATGCCAGACCACTATCATTTTTGAATAATTGTAAATTTCCGGTCAAATGGACCACTAGGAAAGTACATAAAAACAGACCGGTTAGGGCCATTAGTAGTTTTTTTCCGATACTTGATTTTAGAAAACTCGATAACCAATTCATATCTTTTATTTGTAATTATATTTGAGGTGCAAAATTATTATTTTATTTCTTATAATCGTTCTAAATAATAATACTTATTTACTTTAATACAATAAACCCATTAAAAGGCATTATGTTTTGTTTGATAATGAGAGTATTAATAAAGTAGCAGAATGGATTATTATCAATATTAACATTATATTTGCCGCCCTTGTCTCTAAAAATGAAAGTTTGCCATTTAAGTTCGGTCCATTATGCAATGGATACTAGGATTTTTTATAAAATGTGTCAGGCATTAAAAGAGGACTATGAAGTGACTTTAATAGCACACCATCCCCAAAAGGAGACAGTAAATGGGGTTCATATTATTCCATTTAAAGTTTTTCGAAACAGGAATGTTAGGGTTTTATTTTCGTGGTTATTGATGTTTTTTAAAGCAATCAAACAGAGAGCTAGTATTTATCATTTTCACGATCCTGAATTAATTCCTTGTGGTATTTTGTTGTCAATGTTTGGTAAAAAAGTAATTTATGATGTACACGAAAACATAGCTGAGGATATTTTTGACAAACCATGGATTAGGAATCAGAAAATGGCATATAAGATTTTTAATTTTTTTGAGAAAATGGCTGTCAAGAGATTTCATGTGATTTTGGCTGAGAAGAGTTATCAAAAAAGGTATGAGTTGTTAAAGGCTAATTATTCGGTGGTGCTCAATTATTGTGACATTAATTTTTTTGATAAATTCCAAAAGAAAGAATTTAAACAGCAGTTGAACTTGTTTTACATAGGTATTGTATTAGAAAATAGGGGTATTTTAGAGATTATAGAAAGTATAAAGCAGTTAAAGGCAAAAGGGATGAATGTTCATTTTCATGTGGTAGGGGAGTTGTATTCCGATTTGTCAGCCAAAATAAAAAAATTAGATTATTATGACGACATTAAAGGACAGTTGCATTTTTATGGAAGGAAGAGATTAGAGGACGGATATGCATTGGCCGAGAAAATGGACATAGGGATGTGTATCATATGGCCGATGAAAAATTCTATGGAGAGTTATCCGACCAAGTTATTTGAATACATGGCAGTTGGTTTGCCTATAATTACCTCCTCATTTTCATTGTACAAAGAAGTAGTGGAGGGCAATCAATGTGGTCTTTGTGTATCACCAAGAGACAGTCATGAGATAGGAGAGGCAATAGAAACAATACACAGGGATGTACTAAAAACTGAACAAATGTCAGAAAACGGAAAGTTAGCTGTAAAAAAACATTATGATTGGGAGTCTCAGAAACGTGTATTGATAAGGGTTTACAAAGAAATTGAAGAAAAAATCAAATAAATTTTACAAGACTGTTTGGTATTCTCAATATGATTATCTAATTTTGCGCTCCCAAAAATTTATCAACATACAGACGTGGATTCAATAAGTTACAAAACCGTATACGCCAACAAAGCAACCATTCAAAAGAACTGGTACGTGGTAGATGCAAGTGATAAAGTTCTAGGCAGACTAGCCTCACAGATAGCTGCAGCCTTAATTGGCAAGAACAAAACAGATTACACTCCCCATTCAGACAATGGAGATTGTGTAATTGTTCTAAATGCAGGAAAAGTAAAATTGTCAGGTACTAAGTTACAAGACAAAGAATACATTACTTACTCAGGCTACCCAGGTGGTCAAAAAAGAGTAAGTGCTTCTGATTTGGTAAACAAAAAGCCAATTGCATTGCTAGAAGAAGCTGTTAAAGGCATGTTGCCGAAAAGCAGATTGGGTAGAGAAATGTTCAGAAATCTATTTGTTTATGATGCTGACCAACATCCTCACCAAGCTCAACAACCAAAAGAATTAACCATTAAATAATCCATCAAATTTAATACATGGAAGTTACAAATAAATCAGGAAGAAGAAAAACAGCAGTTGCTAGAATTTACGTTCAAGATGGCAATGGCGACATAATCATCAACAACAAACCGTATGATGCTTATTTCACTACAATCGTTAATCAGTCTAAGGTTTTACAACCTTTGCAATTGACAGACAATGTAGGCAAATTTGCTATCAAAGTAAATGTTGATGGTGGAGGAGTTACAGGACAAGCAGAGGCTATTCGTTTAGCTATCTCCAAGTCATTGTGTGAAATAAACCCTGAGAACAGACCACTTTTGAAACCACACGGTTTATTGACAAGAGATGATAGAATGGTTGAAAGAAAAAAACCAGGTCAAAAGAAAGCAAGAAAAAGATTTCAATTCAGCAAACGCTAATACACCGTACAGATGTCAGTATCAAAAGAACAATTATTGGAAGCAGGATGTCACTTTGGACACCTTACTCGCAAATGGAATCCGAAAATGGCTCCATACATATTCATGGAACAAGATGGTATTCATATCATCGATTTAAACAAAACAGGACAGAAGTTAGACGAAGCAACTTCTGCTGTTAGAAATTTTGTTAAATCTGGTAAAAAAATCATGTTTGTTGCTACGAAAAAACAAGCAAAAGATATTATCCAAGAAGCTGCCAAACAAGCAGGTATGCCTTTCGTAACAGAAAGATGGTTGGGTGGTATGTTAACAAACTTCGCAACAGTTAGAAAGTCTATCAAAAAAATGCAAACCATTGACAAAATGGCCAATGATGGAACTTACGCTAATATCAATAAAAAAGAAAAATTAATGTTAGAGCGTGAAAAAGCAAAGCTTATTTCTGTTCTTGGTGGTGTTGCTGATATGGCAAAATTACCTTCAGCATTGTTCATCGTTGATGTTAAAAAAGAACACTTAGCTGTAGCAGAAGCAATCAAATTAAATATTCCTACTATCGCTATGGTTGATACCAATAGTGATCCAAGCAATATCGATTTTGCAATTCCTGCAAATGATGACTCTTCAAAATCAATCAATTTAATTGTTGGTGAAATTCTTAAAGCAATTGAAGAAGGTCAAATGGATAGAAAAAAAGAGAAAGATGCTGTTGAAATAGAGAAATCTAAAGTAGAAAAAGAAGCAGCTGAAGCTTAATTTTATTTCTTTCATAATTACGTTTTATACCCCTTAAAAGTTTTAATATTTTATTTATATGTCAACAATTAGTGCAGCAGATGTAAACAAACTCCGTCAGATGACAGGTGCCGGTATGATGGATTGCAAAAAAGCCCTTACTGAAACCAATGGTGATTTTGACGCAGCCGTTGATTTTCTTAGAAAAAAAGGTCAAAAGATTTCCTTAAACAGAGCCGATAGATCAGCAAAAGAAGGTGCAGTAATTGCCCTAACAAGTGAAGATAAAAAAGTAGGTGTTATCATTGAATTAAACTGCGAAACTGATTTCGTAGCTAAAAACGAAGATTTCGTTGCTTTTGCCAATATGATTGCCAATCAAGCTTTATCTACTCACCCTAATGATATAGAAGCTTTAGTTGCTTCAACAGTTAATGGTTTAACTATCGAACAAGCCTTGCTTGATATGATGGGTAAAACAGGTGAAAAAATGGAAGTTTCTAAATATGAGTTAGTAAAAGGTGAAAACATTGTTCCATACATTCACGCTGGAAACAGAATGGGTGTTTTGGTTGAACTAAACAACGCACCTTCAGAAGCTAATATTGCTGCTGGAAAAGATACTGCAATGCAAATTGCAGCGATGAACCCAATCGCATTAAACGAATCAGAAGTTCCTCAAGATGTTATCACTAGAGAAATTGAAGTTGGTAAAGAACAAGCTATAGCTGAAGGTAAACCTGCAGAAATGGCTGAAAAAATTGCTCAAGGTCGATTGAATAAGTTTTACAAAGAATACACTTTATTGAATCAAGAATTTGTTAAAGACAGTTCTAAAACAATCGCTAAAATGCTTGCTGATACAGAAGCTGGCTTAGTAGTAAAAAGTTTTAAAAGAGTAGCTTTAGGCGCTTAATCAAACAAACAATATTTAATTGAAAAGCCCCGATATTTCGGGGCTTTTTTTATGTAGTTTGTTTTATGTGTTACAATAACGTACTTGGGCAAACATATTCTGTTACTGGTAAACCAGTTGTTTTAATGCCCGCAAATCCTTCTTTAATATCTACAAAGTTTTCCCAACCTCTTTGCTTCAAAATGGCTGCTGCTATCATACTTCTGTAACCACCTGCACAATGTAATGCAAATCTTTTGTCTTTGGGAAAGGATGACAAATGATTGTTAATGTCGTTCAAAGGAATATTAATCGCCCCTTGCACATGCTCTGAATCGTATTCGCTCTTTTTTCTGACATCAATGATGCAACAAAATTCATTTACTTTTTGTTCAAGTTCTACAGCACTTATTCTCTCAACGCTATCTATTATATTGCCTGCTTGTTTCCAAGTGTCAAAACCACCTTTCAAATACCCGATTGTGTGGTCGTAACCAACTCTAGAAAGTCTGATAATTGCTTCTTCTTCTTTACCCAAATCTGTAACCAAAAGAATTTCTTGTTTGATGTCTTTTATCATTTCGCCAACCCACATGGCAAAGCTGCCTTCTAAACCAATATTGATGCTATTAGGGATAAAACCTTTTGCAAAATCATTGGCATCTCTTGTGTCTAGAACCAAAGCACCAGTTTCGTTGGCCACCAATTCAAAAGTGTTAGCATCCATAGGCTTGTCACCTCTTTCCATCACAGTATCCAAACTTTCGTATCCTTGAATATTCATCAAAACATTTTTTGGGAAATAGCCTGGAGGGGCTGTCAAACCAGTCAATAATTCTTTGATAAACTCCTCTTTAGTCATGTCAGGTCTAAGGGCATAGTTTGTTTTTTTCTGATTGCCCAATGTGTCTGTGGTTTCTTTGCTCATTTTTTTACCGCACGCACTACCAGCACCATGATTTGGATAAACGATTAAATCATCACTCAAAGGCATTATTTTGTTGCGCAAAGACTCAAATAAATGTGCGGCTAGTTTCTCTTCTGTAAGGTCAGCAATAACATGTTGCGCCAAATCAGGACGACCCACATCGCCAATAAACAAAGTGTCACCAGTAATAATGCAATGTTCTTTGCCGTTTTCATCAATGATTAAATAGCAAGTACTTTCCATTGTATGTCCAGGGGTATGAATGGCTTTTACTTGGCAGTTGCCAACCTTAAAGATTTGATTATCCTCGGCCACTATGGCATCAAAACTAGGTTTAGCCGTTGGTCCATAAACGATTGAAGCGCCAGTTTTCTTAGCCAAATCTAAATGACCACTCACAAAATCAGCATGAAAGTGGGTTTCAAAAACATACTTAATTTGAGCATTGTTTTTAAGTGCTTGATCGATGTATGGTTGAACTTCTCTTAGAGGGTCAAAAATAGCGACTTCACCATTGCTTTCTAAGTAGTATGCAGCGTGTGCAATACATCCGGTATAAATTTGTTCTAATTTCATAAGATAAATCTTTTAATAATTGAAGCAAAAATACCTCATTGAGAAAAGTGCTAGTGTGATTAAAGTCACATAAAATGGGAAACTGATGAAGGTCATGTTTATGCTCACTTTTAAATCTTGTTAAAATTGTAATGAAACATTAAAACTTCAGTGTTAAATTTTTCAAGTTAACTATTATCTTTGCTCGCAAAAAAAAGTAAAAATGAAACCGATACAAATGGTTGATTTGGCCAGTCAATATGCGCGATTAAAACCGGAAATTGATGCTTCTATTCAACAAGTTTTAGATAAAGCTGCCTATATAAATGGCCCCGATGTAAAAGCTTTTGCAAACGATTTAAGTCAATACCTTGGTGCCAAACACGTTATACCATGTGCCAATGGAACCGATGCATTACAAATTGCATTAATGGCTTTGGATTTGCCTATTGGGAGTGAAGTTATTACGCCAGGATTTTCATACATTGCTTTGGCTGAAGTGTGTTTATTACTTCACTTAAAGCCTGTTTATTGCGATGTTAATTTGGATACTTTTACGGTTGATGTTAATCAAATAGAAGCATTAATAACACCACAAACCAAAGTCATTGCTCCTGTACATTTATACGGACAATGTGCAGATATGGAAGCGATAATGGCCATTGCCCAAAAACATCATTTGTATGTGATAGAAGACAATGCCCAATCCATAGGTGCTGATTATACTTTTTCTAACGGTAAAGTAATGAAATCAGGAACGATTGGCGATATTGGCACAACTTCTTTTTTCCCTTCCAAAAATTTGGGTTGTTATGGAGATGGTGGTGCTATTTATACCAATAACGATGCCCTTGGTGAAAAGTTGAAAATGATTGCCAATCACGGTCAAAAGGTGAAGTATATTCACGATGTGGTTGGAGTAAATTCACGTTTGGATACTTTGCAAGCGGCCATATTAAAAGTTAAGTTGCAATATTTGGATGAGTTCAATAAGGAAAGAAGAAATGTAGCCAATCAATACGACGCAGCATTTGCAAACCATCCTAACATTAAAGCACCTTCTAGAAATTCAAGCTCAACACATGTGTTTCATCAGTACACGCTTCAAATGTGCGATGTCGATATTCCCCATTTTAGAGACACGCTTCAAAAAGTAGGAATTCCTACCATGATATATTATCCATTGCCATTGTATAAGCAAACCGCTTACTTGCAAGACATACAATTGCCTCACTCAGAAGTATTGAGCACTTGTGTTGTTAGTTTGCCAATAGGCACAGACATGGAACAAGAACAAATTGAATTTATTATAGAAAACGTATTAAAATATTTTAAAAAATGAAAATTGCAGTTGTAGGAACGGGATATGTAGGTTTGGTAACAGGCACATGTTTTGCCGAAGTAGGCATCAATGTTGTTTGTATTGATATTGACCAAAAGAAAATCGAGAATTTAAAACAAGGTATTTTGCCTATTTATGAACCTGGTTTAGATGAAATGGTTAAGCGTAATTTTGACAAAGGGCGTTTACAGTTTTCAACCGATTTGCAGTCAAGTATTCAAGGGTGTGAAGCTGCTTTTATTGCAGTAGGAACGCCTCCTGAAGAAGATGGAAGTGCCGACTTAAAGTATGTATTAGGTGTAGCCAATGATATTGGAAAATACATGACAGATTACTTGGTGGTAGTCACCAAAAGTACAGTGCCAGTTGGGACTGCCCAAAAAGTTAAAAAGGCAGTTTCGGAGGCCTTGGCTTTAAGGAATTCAAACTTAAGTTTTGATGTGGCAAGTAATCCTGAATTCTTGAAAGAGGGTGCTGCGATAGATGACTTTATGAAGCCAGACAGAATAGTTATTGGGGTAGAAAGCGATAAATCAGAAGAAGTATTACAAAGGTTATACAAACCATTTTTATTAAATGGTCATCCATGTATTTTTATGGATATTCCAAGTGCTGAAATGACCAAATATGCTGCAAATAGTATGTTGGCAACCAAAATTAGTTTTATGAATGACATTGCAAATTTGTGTGAACTAATGGGTGCAGATGTGAATATGGTTCGTAAAGGAATAGGCAGTGATACCAGAATTGGACATAAGTTCATCTATCCTGGTATTGGATACGGTGGAAGTTGTTTTCCTAAGGATGTGAAAGCATTAATAAAAACTGCCAATGAAAATGGTTACGATATGAAAGTGTTGAAAGCAGTTGAAGACGTCAATGATGGTCAAAAACATGTGATGTTTACGAAGCTAAAACGTTATCTAGGCGATTTGAACGGTAAAACTATCACTTTGTGGGGTCTTTCATTTAAACCTAAAACAGACGACATGCGTGAAGCGCCAAGTTTGGTGTTGATAGACCAATTATTAAAAGCAGGCGCAAAAGTATTGGCTTACGACCCTGTTGCTATGCATGAAGCTCAAAGAATTTTAGGTGATAGAATCACTTACTTTGATGATCAATATGCTGCATTGTCTCATTCAGATGCTTTGGTTATCGTTACCGAGTGGCCTGAATTCCGCTCACCAGATTTTGATAAAATTTCAGCATCATTAAACAATAAAGTTATTTTTGATGGTAGAAATATTTATGAGCCACAAGAAATGAAAGCCTTGGGGTATCACTATGAATGTATTGGTAGAGAAATAGTTAATTAAGAAAAAATGAGTCAAAAAAGGGTATTAATAACAGGTGCAGCAGGTTTTTTAGGTTCGCACCTTTGCGATAGGTTTATCAAAGAAAATTGCCATGTAATGGCTATGGATAACTTAATCACTGGTGATTTAAGAAACATAGAACATTTATTCAAACTTAAAAACTTTGAGTTTTACCACCACGATGTTTCCAAGTTTGTGCATGTGCCTGGCGACTTAGATTATATTCTGCATTTTGCCTCACCTGCAAGTCCAATAGATTACTTAAAAATCCCTATTCAAACCTTAAAAGTGGGTTCGTTAGGAACACATAATTTATTGGGATTGGCAAAAGCTAAAAACGCAAGAATTTTAGTGGCTTCAACAAGTGAAGTTTATGGAGATCCTTTGGTTCATCCTCAAAACGAAGAATATTGGGGCAATGTTAATCCTGTAGGCCCTAGAGGGGTTTACGATGAAGCCAAAAGATTTCAGGAGGCAATGACCATGGCTTATCACACTTATCATGGTTTGGAAACCCGTATTGTAAGGATTTTTAATACGTATGGTCCACGTATGCGACTGAATGACGGTAGAGTGTTGCCTGCATTTATTGGACAAGCATTAAGAGGAGAGGATTTAACCGCTTTTGGTGATGGCAGTCAAACACGTTCTTTTTGTTATGTAGATGATTTAATCGAAGGGATTTACCGCTTGTTAATGAGTGATTGTGCTACGCCTGTGAACATAGGTAACCCGAACGAAATTACCATTAATGAATTTGCGGAAGAGATTATCAAATTAACAGGAACCTCACAAAAAGTGGTTTACAAGCCTTTACCACAAGACGACCCTAAGCAAAGAAAACCTGACACCACAAAAGCCAAATCATTGTTAAATTGGGAACCAAAAGTAAGCAGAGAAGAAGGTTTAAGAATCACTTACGAATACTTTAAATCTTTACCCAAAGAGCGTTGGTACGAAGAGCCACACGGCAGGGATTTTGGGAAAAAGTAAGGCGTTTTTGATTTCTAAGTTACAGTTAAGATTCTCCAATTAATATTCATAAAAAAGCCCCGAATACTTGCTATTCGGGGCTTTTTTTATAGATGTATAAATTTATTATTTGTATGCAACTGCTTTACAAGCTTCCACTATCTTACCAATAGAAGGTAAAAAGGCTTCTACGAAAGTTGAGGCATAAGGCAATGGCGTATCTTGAGTTGTAATACGTCTGATAGGCGCATCTAAGTAATCAAAAGCGTGGCGTTGAACTTGGTATGTTATTTCACTACTTATGGAAGCTAGTGGCCAAGCTTCTTCAACAATTACAAGTCTATTGGTTTTTTTGATTGATTCAATGATAGTGTGGTGGTCTAATGGTCTAACTGTTCTTAGGTCAATAACTTCTGCATTAATACCTTCTTTTTCAAGTTCAATAACAACTTCATTAACACGCAGCATCATTTTTCCAAAAGAAACGATTGTAACATCGGTTCCTTGTTTAGCCACATGTGCTTTGCCTATTTCTAAGGTATATTCTTCTTCAGGAACCTCACCTTTTAAGCCATACATTTGCTCACTTTCCATGAAAATAATAGGATTGCCATCTCTGATTGCAGATTTTAATAAACCTTTAGCATCATAAGGATTGGAAGGAACAACCACTTTTAAACCTGGCGTATTGGCATACCAATTTTCGAAGTTTTGAGAGTGTTGAGCACCTAATTGACCTGCACTTCCTGTTGGTCCTCTAAATACCATGTGGCATTTGTATTGACCGGCTGTCATGCTATTCATTTTAGCAGCACTGTTTATAATTTGGTCAATAGCAACTAATGAAAAGTTAAAAGTCATGAATTCAACAATAGGAACCAAGCCATTCATAGCAGCACCTACTGCAATACCGGCAAATCCAAGTTCAGCAATTGGAGTATCTATGACTCTTTTTTCGCCAAATTCGGCAAGCATTCCCTGACTTACTTTGTATGCGCCATTGTATTCAGCAACTTCTTCTCCTAACAAAAAAACACGTTCATCTTTACGCATCTCTTCACTCATTGCTTCTCTTAAGGCTTCTCTGAATTGAATTTCTCTCATCGTTTCTTTTAATTGTTTCGCAAAAATATACAATTGAAACCAATTTGAAAAATTAGTTTTTTGTTATCCTAAACCTTTATTTGGTTAGAAAATCTTTTATAAGGATTTGTTGATACGCTTTTGATTGATTTATAAGGACTAAGCTGTCTTTTAATGTTTTGCCTTTTAGCGATTTATCAATGTAATTGTAAGCGAATTTGGAGTCGTTATCAAAGACGATTTCTTTGTTTTTTGTCACTCTTCCAAACCCATTGTAAAAGTGATATTGTGCAAATCCATTGCTGTCATTGCTATTGGTCTGCCAATTGTATTGATGTCTTTGTGCAATGGGTGTAATCAGTTGAGGGATTATAGATTGAGAAACAATCGTATTGTTTTGTTTTTTTAAGTAAATTGGATCAAGTGCACCGCCTAATAAAACCAAAGGAATTTGGAATTTTTGTTTGCCAAAATAATGGATATCCGTTAATCCAATGTCATGACCGTGGTCTGCAACTATAACAAACAGCGTGTTGTTGTACCAAGCTTCTTTTTTACACTGATTGATGAATTCGAATAAACAAGAATCTGCGTACATTATCGAGTTTTTGAAAGCATACCAAGGTTCATTTTTGCTCAAACCTGAGGAATATGGCACCTCATAAGGTTCATGACTGCTAAGGGTAAGAATCGTTGTGAAAAAAGGAGGTTTAAGCGTGTTAATATGACTTAAGGATTTTTGAAATAAGTTGCCATCATGCACGCCCCATTTGCTGTTTAACTGTTCAGAAGTGAAGTTTTTTTTGTCAATGATGAAGTCGAAATCATTAACTATTAAATAGGATTTCATAGAGGCAAATTCGACATCGCCACCGTAAATAAAACTATTTTGATACCCCATTTTTTTTAAATCTTTGGAAACAGATGGCAGTTTTGCCATTTTATCAGGAAAAACAATAATGGATGACATCGGTTGTGCCGGATAGCCGCTTAATATTGATAGCAATCCTTTTTCTGTTCTATCGCCAGTGGCATAACATTCCGAGAAAAAGTAATTTTCTTGTGCAAGTTGGTCCAATTTAGGGGTGCAATTGTTTTTCCCTAAAAGTAAATTACTAGCCCCCGCGGTAAAACTTTCGAGCATTATTACAACGATATTAGGCTTTTCTTTTTTGTAATACAGGGTGCTGTCTAAGTCTGAGTTAAGTTGAGCATCGAATAGGGTTTTAGCATCTTTTTCAGTCAGTAAATTGAATTTATTGCCATAGATTCTTTCGGTATTGTTAACTATGTAGTAAATGGCGTTCCACAAACCATTAACTGCCGAAGCATTCTCGATTTTATCGGTTGAAAAAACACTTCTTGATTGGCTAATAGTTGTAACACCAATGCCACCTCTCATAAAAATAAAGTTAATAGCAAAAAGGGAAATCAAGACCAGAACTGTTTTTAGGTTTCGTTCGATAGGAGATAATAATTGTGTTACTTTTCGGTATAGAAATATTAACAGTACAGCCAGAACAATGCCCCAAGAAATTGTTTTTAACCAATTGGTGGAGCCAGCAGAAAGGGCCATTTCTTTGGGATGTGTAATGTAAACAAGAACTTGATTGTTGAATTTACTTCCCCATTGTTTATAAAGTTCTGTATCGCTGATAGTCGATAAAAAAACAACTCCCAAAACAAGTGAAATTATGATTTTAATTGCCCGTTTGTGATGGGGTTTATTCACCATTAATAAAAGGCCATAAAGGATTAAAATTAAGCTCATTATGTATGCAATGGCAGACAAGTCGAGCGCAAACCCATGGAATGAACTTTTGAAAAACGTAGTTATTAATGAATCTGTAAATTGTGTGTGAAGGTAAGTAATGAAATACAACCTACTTAGTAAGAAGGTGACTAAAAACAACAAACACAATAAAAGATAATTTTTTAACAGTTTCAAAGGCTCAATGTAATTAATGGAGAATTTCTTCTATGTTCTGTTGAATATATAAATGGGCAAAAAGGGGCACTTTTTTGAATTCCCAAAATGAGTTTCCACCACTCTTTATTATTGTAGTTTATCATTAGCTACAAAGTTCAATAAAAAATAGGAATTATAAAAGGCAGACTTTTGTGCTTACCATTGCAATGGTTTACGGTAGGTAATTCCAAACTGAACGTCTCTCATAATGATAGAATACTGTTTCTGATTGATTTGCCAAGGGTTGGTAAAGAGAGTATAACCAGTGTAAACTCCAATTTGTCCAATATCGTTAAAGTTTGTATAATACGCTAATTGTGTGTTAATTGAAGTGTTTAAAGCCGATCTTTTGTTCTCGGTTTTTACGATTTCATTAACCAAGTCGATGTGTTTTAAGGTATTGCTGAAGAGGTAAGAAAGACCGCCACCTAAACCGAATGAAAGATAAGATTGGTCACTGACTGCAATTTCCTTCTTAAAATTGAATGGTATAGTAATGACATGGTATTTATTTTTAACCGCTAAATTAAAACTTGCTAGTGCGTCGTAAAAAGTAGTGTCGTTGCCCACAATGTATAACAATTTGATATTGGCATATTGAATGATTTGGTTGGCATTATTTCTGGCCGCAATATCTATGCTTGTGATGTCTAGTTTAATATCTTCGGTTCTTAAGCGGTAATCCAAACCAGTTTCAAAAATAAAGTTTCTGCCAAACTTGTAATTTAACAAAGCAAAGGTGTTAAAGCCAATTCCATTGTGAGTTGTGTTTTCCTTATTTTTCCATAAATCTTTGTGTACATAAGATTCCAATTCATTGGGAACATTAACTGTGTTGATATTGAATTGCGGTCCTATGCCAAATGCAAGAAACCATTTTTCGTAGAATTCTTTAGGGTTGGTTTTTTTGTTAGTTTTGAATTTTTTGTTTGTTGCCAAAGTCTCAATTGGATTAAAAAAACTAAGCGAAAAAAGATTGGATTTAGCCTGAAAGTTTTTAAATCTCAAAAAATTAATTTGATAAAAATCTGCATTAGAGGCCATTGCATTGCCCAAAGAATTTATATTTTCAGTAGATTTTACTAATGTGGTTAAAGAAGAATTAGGGATGTTTGTCTCTAATGGAGTTGATGTTTTTGCAAAACTAGAATTGTCATTGGCAGGTAATTTAGGTGATGATTTTGATACTTTATTTGATTGCCTTGCAGTCCTAGATTGGATTGTTGATTGAGCAGTTTCTCTAGAAGATTTTATTGACTTGTCGTCATCAGTTCCGCTTTGCTTTTTTGATGTTGAGTTCTCAGTTTCTTGACGGCTTTCATCATTGTGCGATGTGCTGAATTGCTGTTCCTTACTAGTAGGGTTGGTTTCGTTTGGCGTATTTAAAGCTTTTTGTTCATTGTTAGAAACTGTAGTTCCCTTTTTGAAATTACCAGACAATTGTTGTCCAATAATGATAATGCCAATCAAAATAGCAGAAATGGTAAAGACCCACCAAAAGTTAAATTTTGATTTTTGGTCAAGTTGACTAGAAATATTTTGCCACAATTCTTCTTTGGGGGGCAAATTTTCTCTCTCGAATGATTTTTTTAATTTGTTATCAAATTCCTCTGGATTCATGTTTAATTAATTCTTTTTTATATAGTTGCCATAACATATTTCTAGCTCTTGTCAGTGAGCTTCTTGAAGTGCTTTCAGGCATGTTTAGTTTTTCTGCAATTTCTTTGTGATTAAAACCATCAATGGCATACAGCATTAGTACAATTCGGTAGTTTTCGGGAATTTTCTCTAATAGCATCATCACAAGGTCATAATCGAAATTATCAGGTAGTTCAGTTTTGTTTTCGGGTAATTGGTAGCTTAAATCATCAATGTTAACGTTGAGTGTTAATCGTTTTAACGACCTCAGTTTATTAATGGCTTCATTGATAAAGATTCGGGTCATCCAGGTTTCCAAACTGCTTTGAAAATTGAAGTTTTTTAGATGATGGAAAACTTTGACAAAAGCGTCTTGAAAAGCATCCTCGGCATGCTCCAAATCGTAAAGATATCGTTTACTTATTGCTAGCATTTTCCCGGCAAAGCGGTTATAAAGTGCCTTCTGCGACAATCTGTCACCTTTAAGGCATCCTTCAATAATTTGCTTTTCTGAAAACATTACTACCACTCATAAGTGTTAGACAAATTTAAAAGAAAATTAGCTGCAATAAAAACAAAGATTTTGGTCTAATACGGATTTAAGCCCGATTAAAGGGTCTCTTTTTTATTCAATTCGAACAGTTTTAAATATTTTACCGTGTGATACCAAGCGCTTAAGTAGCTCCATACAAAGCCCGCTTTGCCATTAAATAGGTTTAAGTAAAGGAAGTAATGCTTGAAAAAATAAATAGGAAAACTTAAGATACACAGTATTAATGCTCTTTTTTTTCCTTTTTCTTTCAATTGAATGGCCCCTTTTGTGGTATATTGATTAAACTTACTAAAATAATGGTCAAGGTTTTTGTAACTGTAATGTAAAATAATCCCTTTCAAGGAGCTTGTGTTTCCATTCAATATTACTTTTTCATGAACATTGGCTTCGTTGAAGTTCCCTTTTTCTTTGTTAAATAAACGCAAAATGTAATCTTTGCTTTCTTTGCCATATTTAAAAGGCGTATTTAAAAAAACATGTTGACGAGGAATGAAATAGCCTTCTATGTTTTTATCTTCTTTCAGAGATTTCAGCTCATTAATCAATTCATCGGACAGAACTTCATCTGCATCCAAACTCAAAACCCAATTGTTTTGTGCCAATGAAACTGCCAATCGTTTCTGTTTGCCAAAATTTTCAAAAATGTAGTTGTAAACTTTACAATTGTATTGTTTTGCAAGTTCAACGGTGTTATCTGTACTGTGGTCATCCACAATAACAATTTCATCACACCAAAATAACTTGGGCAGAGATTTTTTTAAATTTTCCTCTTCGTTTTTTGTGATAATGACAACAGATATTTTCACTTTTCAAAGATAAGGGTTAATCTGAATTATTCTATTAGTCCATTATTTCACCAAGTTCCAACCATCTTAAACTTTTTTCATCAATTTGTAAATTGGCTTTTTCAATTGCCAATGCCCATTCTGCTAATTCGGAATGACTGCTGCTGCCTTTGTTTAATTTGTTGGTTAATTCTTGCTTTAAACTTTCAAGTTTTGCAATCTCTGTTTCTAGATTTTTGTATTCTTGTTGTTCTTTAAAGCTCGCTTTTTTCTTTTTACTCTCAACCACCGTTGTTGCGGCAGTAGGGCTCGATTTGGGTTCTGTTTTTTTGGATTCAGAACTTAGTTCTGTTTTTTGGTCTTTGTAATCCGTGTAATTGCCATAAAAATCTTTGATTTTGCCTTCACCTTCAAAAACAAACAAATGTTCCACTAAGTTGTCCATAAAATAACGGTCGTGAGAAACTAGTAAAAGACAACCTGCAAATTCGCTTAAGAAATCCTCTAACACATTCAATGTGTCTATGTCTAAATCATTGGTAGGCTCATCCAGGATTAGGAAATTGGGGTTGCTTACCAATACTTTCAGTAATTGTAAACGTCTTCTTTCGCCACCACTCAACTTGCTGATAGGTGTGTGTTGAACGCTAGGGGGAAACAAAAACATGTCTAATAATTTGCTTACCGCGACCTGTTCTCCCGTGCCTAAGGTTACATATTCTGCAATTTCTTTAACCTCGTCAATAATCCTGTTTTCGTTGTTTAAGTTATTGGTGTGTTGGGTGTAATAACCAATTTTTAAAGTACTACCATGAATAACTTCACCTCTGCTAGGTGCTTGTGTTTGAGTAAGTAAATCCAAAAAAGTACTTTTCCCAATCCCATTTTTTCCAACCACCCCAATTCTGTCCTTTTTCTTAAAGATGTATGAAAAGTTTTCAATGATATTTAAGTCATCGAATTGCTTTGAAATATTGTGTAATTCAATGATTTTGTTCCCTAATCTTGTCGTTTGAACCGAAATTTCTAATTCATTTTGATTCAAATTTTGAGTCGCAATGTCTTTTAAGTCATAAAAAGCTTCAATCCTACTTTTACTTTTAGTGCCACGGGCTTTTGGCATTCTGCGCATCCATTCCAGTTCTTTTACCATCAAGTTGCGTGCTTTGCTAACTTCGGCGGCATGAATTGTTTCTCGCATCGATTTCTTTTCAAGAAAATAAGCATAGTTACCCTTGTGTATATACAAGTTGCCACGGTCAAGTTCAAGTATTTGATTGCTAACATTGTCAAGGAAATACCTGTCGTGCGTTACCATTAGCAACGAAATTTGATGCGCCGTTAATAAATTTTCTAACCACTCAATAGCTTCCAAATCCAAGTGATTCGTAGGCTCATCCATGATGATTAAATCAGGATTTAACAATAAAAGTTGTGCCAATGCCACTCTCTTTCTTTGTCCACCACTCAATGATTTATTTAAAACTTCCACATCACTTATGCCTAATTTTGACAGAATTTGTTTAGAGCGTTTTTCAAACTCCCAAGCATCCAATCGACTCATTTCATCTAATAAAAACTGCATTCTATCACCCGAAGCTTCAATATCTAGAATGGCAGCTTCATATTCGTTGATGATTTTAACAGTAGGATTGTCAGACGAGAAAATAGTTTGTTGAATGGTTTTGTTCTCGTCCAATTCAGGTTCTTGAGGAAGGTAGCCCACACTACAGCCGTTTGCCAATTGTAATTCGCCACTGTCTTGTTTTATAAGGCCTGCAATGGTTTTTAGTAAGGTCGATTTGCCAGTGCCATTGGCTCCAACCAGTGCCAATTTTTCGCCTTTTGCTATTCCAAAACTAATGTTTTTAAAGAGCCATTTTTCAGTATATGCTTTTGATAATTGATCAACAGAAAGTAAATTCATACAAGCCGCAAAGTTAATGTTAATATGTAGTAAAAATAAGAAAGTTTCAATTTTGGTGTGATTTATTTGGGCTTTTCTTTTAGGTTTGCAGTGTAAAAATAAGAAAGAATGAATTTATCGAATTATACCCTTTTAGACCGTTTTTGTAAATATTTACAAATTGATACCGAAGCTGATCCCAATTCAGTGACACAACCATCGTCGGAAAAACAGAAAAATTTAAGTAAAATTTTGGTTGAGGAGTTACATGCCATGGGTATTGTAGATGCAGAATTAGATGAATTTGGTTATGTGTATGCCACCATTCCCTCCAATACAGACAAGCAAGTGCCAATATTGTGTTTTTGCTCACATGTGGACACTTCGCCCGATGTAACAGGGAAGGGAGTAAAACCAGTTGTTCATGCCAATTATGATGGTGGATTGATACATTTTGAAGACGATAAAAGTTTGGTATTAAGTGCTGAAGAACATACTTATTTAAAAGAAAGGATAGGTGATACCATCATTACCGCCTCAGGGACTACATTATTGGGTGCCGACGACAAAGCAGGGGTCGCTATTATTATGGATTTTGCAAATTACATCATTCATCATCCCGAAGTAAAGCATGGTGCCATAAAAATATTGTTTACACCAGATGAAGAAATTGGTAGAGGCGTGGATGCGATTGATATGAAAAAATTAGGGGCAGACTTTGGTTATACCTTAGATGGTGGAGAACGAGGTGTTTTAGAAGGCGAATCTTTCTCTGCAGATGGTATGAAAGTGATTTTTGAAGGCATCAGTGCTCATCCGGGATATGCTAAAAATAAAATGGTATCAGCCATTAAAGTTGCTTCACATTTTGTGGAGTTATTGCCCAAAAACACTTGGAGTCCAGAAACAACTTCGGGAAAAGAGGGTTTTGTTCATCCATTGCACATTGAGGGTGGTATAGAAACCACGTTTGTACAGTTTATTATCAGAGATTTTGAAACCGCTAAATTAAAAGAATACGAAAATCAGATAGAACAATTGGCGCAAGAGGCGATTGCAGCTTATCCGGGTGCTACCTTTAAAATTGAGGTGAAGGAACAATACCGCAACATGCGCGAAATGTTAGACCAATACCCGCAAGTAATGGGAAATGCCATGGAGGCCTACAAAAGGGCAGGACTACAAACAAGAATTGAGAGTATCAGAGGTGGCACAGATGGTTCAAGACTGTCGTTTATGGGGTTGCCTTGTCCCAATATCTTTACCGGAGAAATGGCGATTCACTCTCGAAAAGAGTATGTCAGTTTGCAAGACATGGAAAAAGCCGTTGAGGTATTAATCAATTTGTGTCAAGTTTGGGAAGAACATCATTTTTGATTTTTCAGTTTTGATTTTTGATTTCTTTTCCTGTGGTTGGTCTGAAGATTAGTTAGTGCGGTGGCGACCACCCACTGTTCTAAGATGCAAGATAGAATGGGGGGACATATCAGAAGGGAGAAGGGAGAAGTCAGAAGTCATAAGTCATAAGTTTTTCCTGTGGTTGGTCTGAAGATTAGCTTGTGTGGTGGCGACCACCCACTGTTTTAAGGTGTAAGATAGAAAGGGAGACATATCAGAAGGTAGAAGGGAGAAGTCAGAAGGTAGAACGAAGAAGTCAGAAGGGAGAAGTTAGAAGTCAGAAGTTTCCCTGTGCTTGGTCAGAAGCTTAGCTTATTGCGGCGGCTTCCGCTCACAGTTATACATTGTTTATCTCCTTAAAACCAATCCTTCATTTTATCGAAGAACCCTTTTTCTTTTTTGGCATTTTTAGGAGAGAAATTCTCTGAATCTTTCAGTTTCTTTAATAAATCAGTTTCTTCGGAATTTACTTTTTTAGGAATCCACACATGAACTTTTATTAATTGATCACCTGTTTGGTAGCCGTTTACTTCAGGGAATCCTTTTCCTCTTAATCTTAGTACTTTTCCGCTTTGAGTGCCAGCTTCAATGGTTATTTTGGCTTTACCGTCTATCGTAGGCACTTCCACTTGGCAACCTAATATGGCATCAACCACACTGATGGCTAATTGGAATATTACATGTTGGTCTTGACGCTCCAATTCTGCATGTCCTTCTTCTTCAATATAGATTAATAAATCGCCATCTATGCCACCACCGGGAGCTGCATTACCCTTGCCATTGATAGACAATTGCATGCCTTCTTGAACCCCTGCAGGTATTTTAATTGTTGTTTCTATCTCTTCGTGAACAAGACCGTATTCATTAGAACCTGCCGGTCTGTTTGAAATAATTTTTCCACTTCCTTGACAAGTAGGACAAGCACTAACGGTTTGCATTTGTCCTAAGAAAGTTTGTGTTACTCTGTTCACCTGTCCTCTGCCTTTACAAGTGCTACATTCTTTAAAAGTAGTGCCTTTGGCTTGAACCAGTTTTTTGTATTTAATTTTCTTTTCTACACCATTTTTGATGTCGGCATAGCTCAATTTAAGTTTTATTCTGATGTTGCTACCTACATTCGCTCTAGTTCTTCCATTTCTGCCAGAACCGCCACCAAAAAAGTCGCCAAAACCACCACCACCTCCGCCGCCAAATATGTCACCAAATTGGCTGAAAATATCATCCATATTCATGCCGCCACCGCCGTATCCACCACCAGAAGCACCACCTACACCAGCATGTCCATATTGGTCATAACGCTGTTTTTTTTCAGCATTGCTAAGTATTTCGTAGGCTTCTGCAGCTTCTTTAAATTTTTCCTCAGCAGCTTTGTCACCCGGATTTTTGTCGGGGTGGAATTTAATAGCCATTTTTCTGTAGGCTTTTTTTATTTCCTCCTCAGTAGCCGATTTGCTAACCTCTAATATTTCGTAATAATCTCTTTTTGCCAAAATGTTTTATATTAATTTTTATTCGCCTACTATCACTTTTGCAAACCTTACCACGTGTCCGTTTAGGGTATATCCTTTTTCGGTTTCGTCTATGATTTTGCCTTTTAAATCTTCGTTAGGTGCCGGGATTTTTGTAATCGCTTCGTGTAAGTCAACATTAAATTCTTTACCGATGCTTTCCAATGGTTTTAATCCTTTGTTTTGAAGGGTATTCACAAATTTTTGGTGAATCAAAGTAATACCCTCTGCAAAAGATTCAAGATTTTGTTTGTCAGCATTCACTTTCATGGCTCTTTCAAAATCATCTATTACAGGAAGGAAAGACAAAATAACTTCTTTGCCAGCAGTTTGAAGCAATTCTGCTCTTTCTTTAGTGGTTCTTCTTTTGTAATTGTCGAACTCAGCGTATAATCTTAGAAATTTATCATTAGCTTCTTGTAAATCTGCTTTTAACTTGCTCAATTCATCTAATTCAGTTTCAGTGTTTGATGTTTGTGCATCGTTACTGACTTGCTCATCTGATAATTCGATTTTTTCTTCTTCTGTCATGATGTATCTACGTTTCAAATTGTTTGCCATTGTTTAAATATGACAATATGGCTTGTTAGTAGGAGGTTTTTGTCAATAAAAGTGACAAAAAATGACTGATTATTTGGCAAGTTCAGCCAATGAGTTTTCTATCTCTTTTACAGTGATAGCGGAACTTATCATAGTCCCTTCTTTGTCAAAAACTATTATTTTAGGGATAGAACTGACGTTGTGTTTTTTAACCATCTGGGAGTTGTATTTTTTGAAATCACAGATATGATTTTCCCATACCATCTCATCCTCGCTTATTGCACTTTTCCAATTCGTTTCTTCGGTATCCAAGGAAACGCTGATAAAGACAATTTTTGAGTTGTTTTTGTATTTTTGGTAGATTCTAGCTAAGTTTTTATTTTCAGCACGACTTGCTTTACTCCAAGAAGCCCAGAAGTTAACGACTACCACTTTGTTCTTGTACAAACTCCAGTTGATAGAATCACTAAATCGTTGGATATTGCTTCCTGAGTTTTGCTTTGATTTAAAGCCACTCATGATCAAACTAACGAAAATGATAAGGAAACTAATGGATATTTTCATGATAAGATAAGATTACTTAATCTATTCTTACAATTTCTGCACCAATTTCATTTAAGCGTTTGTCAATGTATTGATAGCCACGGTCAATTTGCTCAATATTTTTAATAGTACTAGTGCCATTTGCGCTCATTGCAGCAATGAGCATAGCAACACCAGCTCTGATGTCAGGGGAGCTCATTGTAATGCCTTTAAGGGGTATTTTTTTGTCCAATCCCATCACATTGGCACGGTGTGGGTCGCACAAAATAATTTTAGCACCCATGTCAATCAAATTATCGACAAAGAATAATCGACTTTCAAACATTTTTTGATGAATTAATAAATTGCCACGGGCTTGGGTTGCAGTAACAAGTATAATACTTATTAAATCCGGCGTAAAACCGGGCCAAGGGGCATCTGCAATTGTAAGAATACTTCCATCAATAAAAGATTCTATCTCATAATGGTCTTGCTGTGGAATGAAAATATCATCGCCAATAAATTCCATTTTTATACCAAGTCTTTTGAAGGTATCAGGAATAATTCCCAATTCATTTATCTGGCAATTTTTGACACGGATTTCACTGCCAGTCATAGCGGCCAAACCGATAAAACTGCCAATTTCAATCATATCTGGTAAAAGAGTATGTTCCGTTCCAGCCAAATAATTTACCCCTTCAATATGAATTAAATTACTGCCAATACCAGTAATTTTGGCTCCCATTCTATTCAGCATTTTACAAAGTTGTTGTAAATAGGGTTCACATGCAGCATTGTATATGGTTGTGGTTCCTTCAGCCAAACTTGCAGCCATTACGATGTTCGCAGTACCAGTCACAGAGGCCTCGTCAAGCAGCATATAGCAACCTTTTAGACGGTTATTTTCTGTAGTAACTTTATAAAATTGTTCACTAGCCAAGTATTCAAAACGGGCGCCTAATTTCATGAATCCAATAAAGTGGGTATCCAATCTTCTTCGACCAATTTTGTCGCCTCCTGGGCTAGGAATATATCCTTTGCCAAATCTTGCTAAGAGCGGACCGATGATCATAATAGAACCTCTAAGAGCTGCGCCTTTTTGTTTGAACTCAGCAGAGTTTAGAAATTCGAGATTGATGTCATCCGCTTTAAAAGAGTATGATTCTTGACTTAATTGATTTACTTTAACGCCAAGGTCTTTGAGTAAGTCAATCAGTTTGAGAACGTCTCTTATTTGGGGTATGTTATGTATGATAACCTCTTCGGGTGTAAGAAGCACCGCAGAGATAATTTGTAATGCTTCATTTTTGGCACCTTGAGGGATGATTTCTCCTTTTAGTTTTTTGCCACCAGTTACTTTGAAAGTTCCCATTATAGTTGTTATTTTCTTTTTACAAATTTTTTGTTTTTAAACTTGTTGTTTGGTTTAAAAAATTTCTTTTTAGCTTGTTGTTGTTCTAGTGTTATTTCTAATTGTTCAGGAGTCACTTTTAGTTTTTTATTCGACAGAGCTTCTAGGTGGTCAGCCAGTTGTGAGTTGCTTAAATTTTCATTATTCCAATTTTTGGAAGAATTAGTCATGAAAGAGGCCAGTAAGTTTAGGAATTCTTTTTGTAAGTCTTCATCACCTAATGCTGTGGCTTTATTGACCATCATTTGCAGATTACGTCCATAAAAACGGAACTTGATGGGTTGGTTAGGGTATTCTATTTTTTCAGGTTTCTGATGGATTTTGGTTTTTTCAGGAACAGGAAAAGGGGAATCCACATTTAGGTTAAAGTTTGCGATGATGTGAAGGTGGTCCCAAAGTTTTTGTTTGTAATCGGATTGATTTTTAACAGTAGGGTTAAGGATTTCCATAACGCTAATGAGAGTATCGGCCATTTTGGTTCTTTTCTCTTTAGGTTCAACTGAGCAAACATAGTTTACATAGTTTTGAAAAGAGCGGCCATATTCAGAGATAATAAGGTTTTCAGATTGGGTATTGTATTTAAAAAGTTCTTCCATTGAAGGGCTATTAGTAGGTCAAAGGTAACAAAAAATATAAAAAAAAACCTACAATTTTTCAATTGTAGGTTTTTTATGAGGTTATTGATTGATTAGTAACCGTTTTTAACTCTTTGCGCAGGTGTTTCAGAGTTTCTTGGTTCCATGGTCATTAAATGTTTTTTGCCATCTTTAGCAGTAAAACTAATTTTAAGTTCTTTATTTTTTAATTGAATGATTTCACAAGTTAAAACTTCAGAATCGCTAGCTTTAGAAAGATCTCCATTGCCATTGTTCCCAAATACAACTTTGTCATGTCTTTCAGTGAAAGACCATTTTCCATTACCTGCACAATTTTTTGCAAAAATGTTGTTTTCGTATATTGGTGCCAATAAATAGAAGTGTTCGTCTTTTCTGTAAGTAAAAATTTTTCCATCATTCGCTTTTGAATATGATTTAGTATATTGTGGGTTAATACTAAAATATCCAGAACGAGTGATAGATAAAATCATTTCTAAAGTATCTCCACTTTTAAAAGAATTTAAAGCTGCAGCATTGTCTTCATTGTTAATTTTGTAGTTAACAACTGACCACTCGTTTGCAAGACGGTCTCTTTTAGAGGTTAAAGAAATGCCAGGACCTTCTTCATATTTACATGAAGTTAATGCAATACTCGTTAAAAACAATACCGTTAGGACTAAATTAAATTTTTTCATTGATTAATTTTTTGTGCAAATATATGTTATAGATTAATACGAAGCAACCTTTTTTTTAAAAAAACAAGTTTAAATTGAGCGTACTATTGAAAATGTCTCTATTTATTGCGAAGCTTTTTGTCGAAATTCCATCTTTATATTCTGTGTTTTTTACTTCGTTCGATGAAAAATCATAGCTTTCTGCTGTATAGGTATTGTCTCTCGAAATGGTGTAAGATGGTCCAAAACCTATTTCAAAACCTAAGGACATTTTTGGTGCGAAAAAATATTCAGCTCCTACAAATCCTCTTATCCCAAAAGTAAATCCACTGTTTTTTCTATCTATTACTCGGGTGTACCCTGTGTCATATAATTCTAGTTTATTTCCAAAAGTTGTTTTTTCGCTTGTGTTGTTATACCTTATAAAACCATCAACGCCTGCAAAACCTTGAAGCCTAGTTTTGCCTTTTCTGAACTCTTTTCCGAAATTTAATTGAAACTGATTCGTTTTTAATTTCCCTTTGTTAAGGACTTGAGCAAATTGAGTTGCCCCGGGAGTCATATCTAAAACAGATATTTCTGTAATTCTACTGTTTGTGTTTATTAAAAAAGACAAACGATAAGCTTGATTTTCTTTGATAAAATACTTTCCAGAAAAGCTATAGTTGTTTATAAAATTAGCATTAGGTGACACATTACTTGAATTTGAAAAAAATGAACCCATATATCTTAAAAATGGATCTGCTCCAATACCTATGCTGTAATCTCCTTTTTCAGGTAAAATAGCCAATCCTCTTTTGTTTTTTAATACTGGATTTAATTGTGAATAAGCGCTATAACTTATCAAGATTAATGTTGTTAATAGTATTTTTTTCATCGTGCGAATGTACTTCTTTTGAATTATATTTTCATTAGTTTAGCAAATTTCAATACCAATGTTTTTTGTCCTGCTTGGGTAAAATTGATAATTGCTTTTTTGTTTTCTCCACTGTCTTCCAATTTAAGAACTTGTCCTTTGCCAAATCTTTGGTGCTCAACCTCGTCTCCCTCTACCAACAAATTATTATCTCCCGCTACAAAGTTTGCCGATGCTGGAATAGAAACTGAAGTGCTAGAAAATAGTTGCTTGCCGACTTGCATTCCATATCCTTTGCCATAAGTGCTAACCGATGTTGTTTTGGGATTCAAACTTCTAGGGGCATCTATTTCGCGTTTGTTTTGAGGGAAATCAAATTCAACATATTTTTTGTCTATTTCATCAATAAATCGACTGGGTTCGCAAGGAATTAAATTGCCGTATTTAAATCGTGAGGTTGCAAATGATAAGGTTAGTTTTTGCTCCGCTCTTGTTACCGCCACATAAAACAATCGTCTTTCTTCTTCTAATTCGTGCCTGCTGTTCAAGCTCAACTGACTAGGGAATAAGTTTTCTTCTAATCCCACCACAAACACATTTTTAAACTCCAATCCTTTACTACTGTGAATTGTCATTAAAGTGACCTTGTCAGTATCGTCATTGTCCTTGTCGGCATCAGTAAGAAGGGCGATGTCCTGAAGAAAAAATGATAATGTTTTGTCGTTTTCGTTGGTATCATCTTCCGTAAATTCTTTGATTGCATTTAATAACTCAACCAAATTTTCATACTTCGAAATGCCTTCAACAGTTTTGTCTTCTCTTAAATGTGAAACTAATCCTGAGTTTTTGGCAACATATTCTGCAACTTCGTAAGCGTTTTTGGTAGCTTGCATTGTTTGGAAGTTGCTCATTAACATGTAAAAGTTCTTGAGATGCGCAGTGGCAGCTCCAAAATCAGGAAATAAATTGATTTTTTGTATCACTTCCCACATTGACAACTCATTTTGATTGGCTGTATACACAAGTTTCTCTATCGTGGTATTGCCAATTTTTCTTGCAGGGTAATTAATGATTCTTTTTAAGGCCTCTTCATCATTGGGATTAACCACCAATTTTAAGTAAGCAAGTAAGTCCTTAATTTCTTTTCTTTGGTAAAAGCTAGTGCCTCCATAAATCCTGTATGGAATGTTGTTTTTTCTCAGAGCTTCCTCAAAAGATCTACTCTGTGCATTCGTTCTGTAAAGTATTGCAAAGTCAGAGTTGAGTCCATGGGTATTGTTTTTTTCTTCGAATATCAATTGTGAAATTAAGCGACCTTCTTCATTGTCACTCAGTGCGCGAAGTATTTTTATTTTATCACCTTCTTGGTTTTCTGTAAAAATTTTCTTGTCGAGTTTTTCTTTGTTATTGGAAATAATACTGCTGCTGGCATTGACAATATTAGAGGTACTTCTGTAGTTGTGTTCCAATTTAAAGACAGCTAAATCAGGGTAATCTTTCTCAAAGTTTAAAATATTCTGAATATTAGCCCCTCTAAAACTATAAATACTTTGCGAATCGTCGCCCACTACACAAATGTTTTCATACATGCTAGCCAGTTTTTTAACAATCATGTATTGGCACAAATTGGTATCTTGATACTCATCTACCATGATGTATTTAAACTTGTGTTGGTACTTGTAAAGAATGTCTGATTTTTCATTAAACAGGCGGAAAGTATTGACTAATAAATCGTCAAAATCCATAGCACCTGCTTTGAAACAACGTGCTTGATAGGCTTCAAACAGTTTCGAAATCATTGGTCTTCCTGATGAGTTATCTGCCTCTAATAATTCAGGAATGTTTTTGTATTTGTCCGAGGTGATAAGGCTATTTTTAGCGTTACTGATTCTGTTGTAAACAATTCCCGGTTTGTATAATTTTTCGTCTAATTGAAATTCTTTTAGAAGGGTTTTAATTAAGCTTTTTGAATCGTCTGTGTCATAAATCGTAAAATCTTTTGGGTAGCCAATATGTTCAGCTTCCACTCTCAAAATTTTGGCAAATACACTGTGAAAAGTTCCCATCCATAAATTTTTTGCTTCAGCACCTACCACCGTTGCAATTCTGTTCTTCATTTCCTTAGCCGCCTTGTTGGTAAAGGTTAATGATAAAATATTAAAGGGGTCGTTTCCTTGTTTGATGATATGGGCAATACGATAAGTTAATACCCTGGTTTTTCCACTACCCGCACCTGCAATAATCATAACAGGTCCTTTGATATGCATTGCGGCTTCTCTTTGTGTAGGGTTTAATTTATCTAAGTATGGAGGGTAATCTTGATTCATCTTGTATTGACAATTTTATAGACCTCTGTTTGGCTAATTTATACAGATTTCTAATGTTTTCAAATTTAATTCATGTTTATATAACTTAAGTAAATATAATCAATTATTTTTTTAACATCAATTGTTTGAAATTGTGAACATGTTTTTAGTGCTCTATTATCTAGCTATAAAAGATAGACTTAACTGTGATTTCTAGTTTTAAAAAATCAGTTTCTTTTCTTTAATGTTGATAAGAAAAAGGGAATAGCAATTAGATTTTGTTTTTTAATCAATTGAATGGTGATATTTGCATCTTTATTTTGTACGCAATAGTTGACATAGAAACGACAGGGGGAAATCCCGATAAGGATAAGATTACGGAAATAGCGGTTCTATTGCATGATGGTAATCAGGTTATCAAAGAATTTAAAAGTTTGGTAAATCCACAACAAAAAATTCCACCAAAAATTTCTCAAATAACTGGAATTACAAACGAAATGGTGCAGAATGCTCCGCAATTTTATGAAATTGCAAAATCCATTATTGAAATTACAGAAGGGGCTGTTTTTGTGGCACACAATGTCCGTTTTGATTATAGTTTTATTAAAGCAGAATACAAGTCTTTAGGGTATCAATACCATAGAAAAACATTGTGTACTGTGCGTTTAAGTCGTGAAACATTTAAGGGATTGCCCTCATACAGTTTAGGAAAATTGTGCGAATCTTTGTCAATTCCTATTTATGACCGTCACCGTGCTTTTGGAGATGCGAAGGCAACCGTTTTGTTGTTTGAAAAAATAAAACAGCAATCCTTGGGCAATGAGTTGTTCGATTTGGGGCATGAAATAAAAACCAGTTTTTTGCCACCACAGCTTTCAATGTCGGTCATTGACCGAATACCTGATGAATTAACAGGGGTTTATTATTTTCACAATTCTCTGGGGAATTTACTCTACATAGGCAAAAGTATAGACATCAAAAAAAGGGTATTACAGCATTTGAATTTATCATCGCATGGAAACCGTCGAGCACTTGCCATGAAAGAGGAAATTGCCGATATTTCATACGAGGCTACTGGAAATGAGTTAGTTGCTTTGTTGTTGGAGTCAAACGAAATAAAAACCCACAAGCCCTTTTATAATATTAGTCAAAAAAGGAGTAGAGCCATTCCCGTTTATGGCATTTATTTGATAGCGGATGAAGATGGATATTTAACCTTCAAGATAAAGCCTTATAATGAAGATGAGGAACCTATCATAACAGCCGACAGTCAGAAAAAAGCGCAAGACCAATTGTACAGATGGGCGAATAAATACCAATTGTGTTTAAGTAAGTTGGATTTACAAGCAATAGGAGGTCCTTGTTTTTACAGACAATTGCACAAGTGTTTGGGGGCGTGCGAAGGAAAAGAAGAGATTGATGTTTACAACGAAAGGGTTGAGGCTTTGGTGGAAAAGCACAGTTTTGTTAAAAAAAGAATGTTGATTTTAGGCTCAGGAAGAACGGTTTACGAAAAATCGATTATTTGGATAGAACATGGCGTTTACAAAGGGTTTGGTTTCATCAACCAAGAGGAGAGTATTCAGTCCGTTGAAGATTTACAGGAAGTTATAAAAAGGTATCCCCACAACCGTGATATTCAAGCCATACTAACCAATTACATGGGTAAGGGCTATCAAATTATTGAGTATTGATTTTGAGAAATTAGTAGGCTTTTCTTAGCATATCAGCATAGGCATTGGGAAGGATGCTATTTTCAACCGCTGTGGCTGCTTTTTCAATGTCATATTCAAATCTTTTGAATTCTACATTAATGCTGTTTTTGTCTAATCTACTGGTGTTTTCATTGATGTGGATTAGCACATAGCAACCTCTTGTGTCGCCATCTTTGGGTTTCCCAACTGAACCAATGTTTATGGCATGTCTGTAAGCCGTTTGTCCCTCTTTGTTGTATTCAAAAACTCGGTGGTACGGTTTGTGTGTATGTCCAAAAAACATGAGGTCGGCATTCACGGTTTCCATAATCTTCAACATGCTTTTTTCCTCTCGGTCTTCAAATAAATATTCGTTTATTTTACGTGGACTGCCATGAACCATTAATAAAAATAATGAGTCGTTATTCAACTGATACTCCACTTGGATATGGGCAGGTAATGTTCGAAGATAATTGCGTTCTTCTTCGCCAATTTGTTGGTTGCTGTATGAAATTGATTGGGCACCCATTGCTTTGTCCTCTTCGGTTTTATAGGCACAGCCACAATCGTCAGAATTTCTGCCTACGCCAAAATCATAATTACCTGCAATAGTTGGGATGCCTCTTTTTCTTATTTCATTTATTACTTCATTGGGCCAAATATTGTAACCCACTAAGTCGCCCAAACAGTACATAGCGTCTGGTTTTGTTTGTTCTAAATCTTCAAAAAATGCTTGTAAAGCCGGTAAGTTTGCGTGAATATCACTAAATAATGCTATTTTCATTTTATCTTTAATTAATTTCTGTTTTAAACCATTTTTTTCTAAACCAAAAAGCTAAATTGACGAGCGCAATTAGTGCAGGAACTTCAACCAAAGGGCCAATTACTCCAACAAAAGCCTCGCCACTGTTGATGCCAAAAACACCAATTGCAACAGCAATGGCTAACTCAAAATTATTGCCTGTTGCAGTAAATGCGATTGAAGTACTTTTTGAATAATCAGCACCAAAGTATTTACCAATCATAAAACTCACCACAAACATTACCGCAAAATAAATGACCAATGGAATAGCTATTCTTAGAACATCAAAGGGGATTTCTACAATCATTTCGCCCTTTAAACTGAACATGACTACAATGGTAAATAATAATGCAATTAATGTAATAGGGGAGATTTTAGGAACGAATTTTTGTTCAAACCATTCAATGCCTTTTTGTTTGATAAGTGCGTATCTGCTAATGATACCAAGGGCAAAAGGGATTCCTAAATAGATGCCTACACTCTCTGCTATTTGTAATACACTGATGTTGACCTTGTAACTTTCGTAGCCAAAATAGGGTGGTAAAATGGTGATGAATAAATAGGCATAAAAGCTGTAAAGTAATACTTGGAATATGCTGTTTAAGGCGATTAGGCCAGCGGCATATTCTCTGTTCCCGTCAGCTAAGTCGTTCCAAACTACAACCATGGCAATACAACGCGCCAATCCAATGAGAATAAGTCCTGTCATGTATGCGGGGTAAGATTTTAGAAAAACCAATGCTAGAGTAAACATAAAAATTGGGCCAATAATCCAGTTAAGGATAAGTGAAGCCGTTAGCACTTTTGTGTTTTTAAAAACTTCGCCCATTTTTTCATATTTTACTTTTGCAAGAGGCGGATACATCATTAGTATCAGTCCGATGGCTAGCGGAATATTAGTAGTACCACTTGAAAATGAATTGATAAATTGACTGCTGCTAGGAATAAAGTATCCGATAGAGACGCCTATGCCCATTGCCAAAAATATCCAAATAGTTAGATGGCGGTCCAGAAAACTTAAACGTTTTCGCTCGTATGCAGGGGTACAGTTTTGGTTGCTCATAAGGCTTAGCAGCAGTTGGATTCAGGAGAACAGCAGGAGTTATTGTTAACGACAATTTCAGACAGGCGGATTTTCTTTTTTTCTTGAGGAATACCGCAGCTGTCAGAGGCTAAGCAATCTGTGAATTTAGGCATTAGTACAAAAGATTTTCCATTGAATTCTAAAGCGTATCTGCCAATGGTTTCCATTTGATACTCGACTTCAACTTCTAAATCTTCGATTCCCAATGTTTTTTCTGATAGTTCAATAATGTTAAGTAGTTTTTGAGGTTTAAGTCTGTGGTCCGTATCATTGGCATTCCAAAGTTGGAAGTTGGCCATTTTTTCATTTCTAACGGTTCCTCCACAATCGATAAAATGCTTGTGAACGACGCCAACTTCGGTGACGTGGAAATGTTCAGGAACTTTAGTTCCATTTTGTAATTCGAAGTCCACTGAGTTTAATTCAGCTAGTTTTGTTTTTATTTCAGATAGTTTCATAATAAAGTTGGTTTAACAGCATTTTTTAAAATTAAGTTGTTTGTTGATCGTATTGAAGTAAGACATTATTTCTGTAATGATGTCATCATTAACGCAGTAGCAAATGCCTTTGCCTTCGATAGTTCCTTTAATAA
Organism: Chitinophaga pinensis; assembly: GCA_945871905.1. Lineage (GTDB taxonomy): Bacteria > Bacteroidota > Bacteroidia > NS11-12g > UBA955 > JABMMZ01. The sequence continues at coordinate 2,805 of CAMBXL010000002.1, read as the reverse complement.
TTCCAGCATTTTTGAGTTCCTTTAAGTGTTGGGAAACTGTAGGTTGTGCCAAGGGGAGTTCATTGACAATATCACCACAGATACAAGAATCAACAGAAAGAAGATATTCCACAATAGCAATTCTTGCAGGGTGTGCAAGAGCTTTTAAGATATTTGCCATTTTGTTTTGATGGTCGGTAAATTGGTCTGATTTGGTAATGCCCATGTTTTAATATTTAGTTTGGTAAAAAGTTTTAAATTTTCACATTGCAATATTACGATAATAAATTGAGCTTTTAAAATTTAGTTTTGGGGGAAGTTTCAATAAAGGGGTGGTATTAGATGTTTTATACTGAGATGTGATATAATTATTATTTTTTCGACAACACAAAAATCTATTTTTTTAATTATTAAATAAATATTTTATTGTACTTTTGTAATTGTTATGAAAGAAACATCTAAAATAACTACAAAAGAATTGTCTGATTCATTGAAAAAAATGAAACAGGTAAAGCTTTTATTGAAATCGGATTTGCAGGGCGAAGCTTTGACAACGGAATTAAACAAATTAGGAGTTTCATTGTATGCCCCAGCTTTACCAGGTATCATTAGAAAATAATTACTATACTTTTATAACCCAACATAATATTATCTATCGTATATTATTTAATACTGATAATACGGATATCTTTAAGGGCTATGATGATTTACTCTTTAATTTAAAGGTTTTATCCATTACTCAAATTAATCAACATGATGAGATCATTCCATTGGATTTATGTGTAAGGAATACTATTTGTGATTTAATAAAAAAAATCCTTCAAAATGATATTAATTTAGTTCTTTTTTTTATTTTAGACGACAATGACAGTAAAAGCTATAAAAGGCTTTTTACCTTTATTCGATGGAATCAATATTGTGAAAATTTGGGAAATTATGATTTTAATTTCAGTCATTTTAACTTTAAACAAACGGATGATTTTATTGGTGAGATGGGCTTTGCAGGTTATATCATAAAAGATACCAACCCATTAAAACATGATATAAAAAAGTGGGAAGTTGAAATTCAATACAAAATAAATGTTCAGAAAGACATTTTTTAACTTATAAAATTCTATTTTTTCCTAAAATACACTTTCAAATTTACAAATGTATAGTTTGATACATTGTTTTTTCTCATATACTTAACCTAGCAACTTACTAACTGATTCTATAAATAACCATTATTTAATGCAATAGATGAGTTTTATAATAGGATTCAATTCCAAATATAGCTATAATCTTGATTAATCAAGCGTTGTGTTTTTGTATGTTGATTTTTGGCAACTGGAGCTTTTAATATCACTTTAAAATCCCCTCAAGGTCTTCGACGCTTGCTTGATTTTTTATGGCATAAAAAAACCTCCACAAATGTGGAGGTTTTGATACTTGTGAAAGACACCGACATTATTTCGAACTCATTTTTGAAAGATTTGGAGATGTTGTGCGCCTTAAATGACATTATAAATTGATGTAAAATTGGTATTATGTATTAAGTCGTTAATAACTTAGAAAAGGCTTTATCTGTTTCATCATCCTGAAAGCTTTCGGAGTATTTAACGTATTTATAAAATTCTTTGCTATTTACAGAGTGACCGCTTATTTTCCTAACAATTTGTTCGGGCATACCTAATGTTAAAAGAGTTGTTATTGCAGTTTTACGCATGGTATGACTTGTCAATCTATCGCAATACCTATAAGACATGCCATTGTTTTTTACTTCTCTTTTTTGACCATTAAAAACCCTTTGTTTTTCAACAGTATAAGTCCAGCCAGCTTTTTCTCCTAATTGTTTTAAATAACAATTAAAGTTCCATAAAGATATTTCAGGAAAAAGTTTCTTGTTTTTCTTTTTTTGATATTTATTAATAATTTTTTCGATATGTAGAGGTATTTTTATCCTTGTATTCGTATTGGTTTTTTTTGAAGTTGTAACTACATATAGATTATTGTTTGTGAAATGAAGATTTGATTTTTTTAATGATAATAAATCGGAGTATCTTAAACCAACAGTACAGCCTACTACAAATATATCTTTAATTGTTTTTAAATTATTTGTTAGTGAATTTTCAAATTCTAAGTTAGTAATTAAAAACCTAAGTTTATCTTGTTCTAAAACAAAAATTTGAGTTTCGAAATGAGGTGGATAAAACTTTTTATAAAAATCAGATGCTGGAAAATATTTTTCAGATTCTAAATATTTAAAGAATGTTTTCAAGTTTTTAATATTTAAGCCAACATAATTATCCGAACAACCATTAAAATACATTTCTTTTTTAAATTGAATAAAGAAATTAGCCCAATATTTACTTTCTTTAATGATTTCTTGCCTGTTCTTTTTAAAACTAAAACTTATTGATATGGGAGATTGATACTTTTGATTTATCTTAACAATGTATTTGAGGGTGTTTTTATAACTTGTAATTGAAGATTCTGATAACCTTTTCCCATTTTTTTGAATTCTTTTTCCATTCTTGGATTCCTGTATGAATTTTTCAAACAAAGGAATCAATTCTTTTTTATTACTATTTTTATTCATATTTTTGAATAAAATAGTAAATTTTGTTGTTTTTTCGCAATTCTATATAATGCTCTATGAAAGGCTCCAACTACATATACAACGATTTTTCACATACTACTGTTTGTAGTGTGTGGGACAAGGGGTATAGGTATGGGTTTAACTCCATGGAAAAGGACAATGAAATTAATGTAAATGGAGGTAGTTATGATTTTGGAGCGAGGATATATGATAGTAGATTGGGCAGGTGGTTGAGTGTTGACCCCAAA
>CAMBXL010000001.1 GCA_945871905.1 Chitinophaga pinensis | reverse complement strand
CGCCCATAATCAGTAAAATAAAACCCGTTTTTGACTCCTTTTAAGGCTTTTTTTCCCTTTTTTCGCCTTTATTAATGCAAATAGATAAGTTTAAACACTTTTTATCTATCAAAAATAAACTTATTTAATACGCTTTATGTACTAAAATTCAGACTACCTTATTTTTTGTAAGGGTTTTAGCTCTTGTTATTACCTCAGCATAATGGTTTGAAATTGTATTGTTTATTTAAAAAATTAAGTATTGTTACTTAATTCCATTCCAATAAATACACTTTTATTTGTTCTTTTTCCGCTTTTTATAACGTTACACTTTGTCTTGCTATTCTTAATTACTATTCTGATGTTTGTTCTATTAGTCATTCTATACTCAATATCACTCGCCCCCAGCTTTTACTCCTTGTTAACCTGTGCCTGTGCCTCTTTTCCTATGGCCAAACTTTTACTTGGACCGGCAATACCTCCGACAATTGGAACGACTCCTCTAATTGGTCGCCCTCAGGCATTCCAAATACCAGCTCCCACTCTGTTGTTATTAGCAACGCCTCTCCTTCTTTCCCCTGTCGCCTTCGTCAAAATACCACCCTTTACAACCTCACAGTTCGGACCAATGCCTCAGTTTACCTCAACCATTTCAATGTTTCTCTTGCCAATAACCTCAGTTTAAATAAAGCCAACATTTACGACTCAGGTGCCATAAGCGCCGAGAATATCGCTATCCAAAAAACCATCTTTTACCACCCTATCAAACTTGTAAAGTCCGGTGGCACAACCAATGATTGCGAAGGCGCTAATATTTTTATGAATGCTGCCGACATCCACAACCGCAGCAATAGCCGTATAAGAATGGCAAACTCTTTTGCGGATACTTTTAATGGAGCTGTCCTCTTAAAAAAACACAAAACCGGCAATATTGAAATGGCTTACAGTGGGGTCAACCTCTTTTATAAGTTCATCTCACTCCATTCTGACACCTCAGGAACTATTAGTTTTGGGAACGACCTATCTGGTTCGGGAACATCGCAAATGATTAATTTCTTTGGTTTACGATCGGATACTTTTTCTAAAGGCAATCTCCATTTATACCACTTCAAACAATGGAATGCCTGTCCCAATCAATGGTTCAAACCCACTAATTGCATTTTCAAAAACACGCAACTGAAAGGAAGAACCCTATGGACTGTCCAAAATGACATTACCATCAGCTACTCCTCTTTGTCCAACAACAACAGTATTGTTTGTGGGAATGACTTGTTTATCAATGAATACAACCGCTTTAGCACCGACAGCGGAACGACTACTTTTACCAAAAATGGAGGAGGGATTGACGATTGGGTGGGTGGCAATTCTTTTGGGAACCTTGTTATCAATCACAATGACAACAGCAGGCTCCGTATGGCAAGCACCCTAGGAGATACCTTTAGAGGAAATGTGCAATTGATCAAAAACAGTACAGGAACCCTTGAACCTGCCTACAGCAATCTCAATTTCTTTCACAAAGACCTATCCACCGTTGGTTCAAACGCTACTATCAATTTTGGACTTGGCACAGGTACTGTGGTTCTTCGCTCCACGGATTCTATGTCCGTAAAAAGCGACTCCTTATTGTATCCCAACATCTCCCGACTGACTATCAATACCATTAAAAGAGATGCCATTTACCTAAACACCAAACTTATTGTTTCCAATCAACTCCTATTTATAAATGGTGTAGTAAATACAAGCAGTCGATACAACCTTGTTCTAAACAATGAAACCGTAAGTTCGAACATTGGGTCCGACTCCGCTTTTATCAATGGGCCTATTGATTATGAATTTACCAGCAATTCTACCTCTATGAGTACTTTAAATTTCCCATTGGGAAAAAAGAAATGGAATAATCAAGACTTAAAATACGACTATGAATGGCGACCAATTACCTTAAATGTTGCCCATACTTCAAACACTTCTTATACTTACCGAGCAGAAATGCAAACCCTGAATGGCCGTTCCCTTGGGTGGCAACTTCCTTCAGATGTGGACACTGCCTCCAATATTAGACTGTGGTCTGTACAAAGATTATTAAGTTCCTCGATGCTTCATTCCAACAGTCAACTTCGAACCACCTCGGGAGCGCACCCAAGAATGACCTTGTATTTTGACACAAGCGATGGGGTGTTTGATGGCAGTAATTTATGTGTACTAAAAAACAAAACCTTTGCACCCACCTCGTGGTTCAACATAGGCAGCAGCAACACTCCATCGTATTTAAATGGTAGACCCTTAAAAGGAATTATTACCAGCACTTCAGACAGTTTCAATAGTTTTGGCAGTTTTACTTTGGGCAGTTTGCTCAGCGGTTACAATCCTTTACCTTTCCAAGAGTCCGCGTTTTCAGCTAAATCTTACCATGAATTTGTAAAATTGGAATGGAACGCCAATCTAAACCATGAACTTGCTAGTTTTATTTTAGAAAAATCATCTAACAGACTTAATTGGGACAAAATAGGGGAAGTTGCGGCACATCATTCTTCGGCGGGATTGTCTCAATATGAATTCATAGACTCGACTCCACTTCCTACAAAAGCCTATTACAGATTGAGCAAAAAATACAATGATGGTTTAATTAAAACAGGAAGCACTTGCGAATACCTACCAATTCGAAGAACAAAATTCATATTGTATCCTAATCCAAGTTCAGAGAGGTGTACTATAAAAACACTGTCAAACTTCGAACTTATCAAACAGATCATCGTCTATGACATGAGAGGAAAAAAAATAGACGTATAAATAGAGGGAATCAACAAAAATGAATTTCAACTGAATTTAAGTCAAATGAAAAGTGGTCTTTATCAAGTTCTGATAGAAACGAACATCGGTATTGATAATCTTATTTTAAAGATTGACTAACGGATACTGTCAATAAAATCGCGGAACAACAAGAAGGCATTTTCGAAATTGGCGTAGGGCAACATTTCAGGTCGGTCGTTCACGTCGTGGTAATAGGGATAGGGACCCATCAAATAAAAGAAAAACGCTTTTACTCCTGCTTCACTGAACCAATAATGGTCGCTATTAGCGGCCTTACCTCTCGACTTCACTTGAGGGAGATATTTGTTTTTGGCATTAATGGCACTCAGTTGATTAAACTCCTTGCCATGCAAACTGCCATTGACCACCATTACCCCCTCGCTGCCGTTCCCCATTAAATCAATGTTAATTAGAAATTTAATTTTCGCCAACGGGAATAAAGGGTTACGAACATAATAATCGGAACCTATTAATCCAATTTCCTCACCAGTAAAAGCAATAAACAAGAGGTTGTAATAGGGTTTATTTTGTGAATAGTACTTTGCCAATTCCAGCATCATTGCCACACCGCTTGCATTGTCATTAGCCCCATTAAAAGTGGCAGACTTTCCCATGATACCCAAGTGGTCGTAATGGGCCGTAAAAACAATAAAAGTATCCTTATTAGAAGTGCCTTTTATCATCCCTAATACATTACTAGAAGTATATTTAGGAATAAACTTAGGTTTGATATTAATTTCGAAATACAGCACAGTATCGCGCTTAAAAGCAGAATTGAGTAACGTAATATGACAGCGATTGCCTTGTTTGTAGCTTGCCGACCATGTTAATTTGGTATTACTTAATTCTATTATAAGAGGTTGTTTGTAGTTTTTAAGGAATTTTCTTTTCGTTATTTCAGCCGTTTGAGAATATTTAGGAGTAAAAGTATCCAAAACAGCATAAGATTGCTTGAAACCAATAGAATCATAATAGCTTTCGTTATTGAGTTGATTGAAAGAAACAAAAGAAACCATTCCTTTGTAAGAAAAAGCGGGGCAATTGGGTTCAACGATATAATCAACGCCAGGTTTTAGAACAACGCCATTGCATTTAACAAGGAGTTCATTCGGGAAAGTATTGACAGGGAAACTCAATTTTTGGTAATAGGAAGCGTTATTAGCGGGCAACAAACCAGCTTTTTTAAACTCGGAGGCTATATATTTAGCGGCTTTAGCATCACCTTTGTTTACATACCCTCTTCCATAGAAAGAAGGACCTGCTAATTGGTCAACATTTCGCTTTACATTGTTTAAATCTTGCGAGAAAATATTAAAAGAAATGTAAAAAAAGGAGACTAAGAGAGAGTATTTAAGCATACTACAAAAGTAATAAAATAAATGAACGGGACATAATTTTTAGTTAAAACGCTAAATATCAATAAATTAAATTACATCAAAAGTAATTTCAAATCCATTAAAAAAAAATTGTGATATTATTCTAAAATTATGGTTATTTGCACCAATCAAATTTAAAAAAATCATGTCAGAAGTAGCAGAAAAAGTAAAATCAATCATCGTTGACAAATTAGGCGTAGAAGAAAGTGAAGTAACTCCAGAGGCAAGTTTCACCAATGATTTAGGTGCAGATTCACTTGACACCGTTGAATTAATCATGGAATTTGAAAAAGAGTTCAACATCGCAATCCCTGATGAGCAAGCTGAAAAAATTGGCACAGTAGGTGATGCCATTACTTATATTGAAAATAATTCCAAATAATCATTAACCCCCTATAACATCATACATGCAATTAAAACGTGTAGTAGTTACAGGCTTAGGTGCACTAACACCAATAGGTAACGATGTCCAATCGTATTGGGAATCTTTATCTAATGGTGTTAGCGGCGCTGATATGATTACGCAGTTTGACACCACCAAATTCAAATCAAAATTCGCTTGTGAAGTAAAAGGATTTAATCCTGAAAATTTTATGGACCGTAAAGAGGCCCGTAAGATGGATAGGTTTGCGCAATTTGCCGCAGTAACAACAGATCAAGCAATATTAGATTCTGGTTTAAATCTAGACAAAATAGACAAAACCAGAGTGGGTGTCATTTGGGGTTCTGGTATTGGTGGCTTAACCTCTTTCTTCAATGAAAGTGCAGACTATGCAAGAGGCGACGGTACACCACGTTTTTCTCCTTTCTTTATTACTAAAATGATCTCAGACATTGCCGGTGGCTTGGTGAGTATCAAATACGGTTTTGGTGGCCCAAATTACACCACAGTTTCTGCTTGTGCTTCAAGTAACAACGCCCTTATCGACGCATTCTTAAACATTCGCCTTGGCAAAACCCCTATTATTGTAACAGGTGGTTCTGAGGCTTGTGTTAACGAACCTTCTGTAGGTGGTTTTTGTACCATGAAAGCTTTAAGTGAAAGAAACGACGACCCTAAAACAGCTTCTCGTCCGTTTGACAAAGACCGTGATGGGTTTGTATTAGGAGAAGGTTCTGCCGCTCTTGTTCTTGAAGAGTACGAACACGCCGTAGCAAGAGGCGCTAAAATCTATTGCGAAATAGTTGGTACAGGCTTAAGTGCTGATGCTTACCATTTAACAGCTCCACATCCTGAAGGTTTAGGCGTAATCAACGTTCTTAATTGGGCATTGGAAGAAGCCAATCTTAAACCATCAGACATTGACTACATCAATGTTCACGGCACTTCAACGCCGCTTGGAGACATTGCTGAATTAAAAGCAATAGGTGCTGTATTTGGTGAACACGCTTACAACTTAAACATAAGTTCTACCAAATCAATGACTGGTCACTTGTTAGGTGGTGCTGGTGCAGTTGAAGCGGTTGCAACTATCTTGGCTATGAATAACAGTTTAGTCCCTCCTACTATCAATCATTTTACAGATGATGAAAACATAGATTCTAAACTTAACCTTACTTTCAATAAAGCCCAATCCAAAAACATAGATTATGCTTTAAGTAACACATTCGGATTTGGCGGTCACAACGCTACCGTTGTTTTCAAAAAAATCTAAGATTCTTGTTATTACGCAATTTTTATCTCAGAAAATTTTCTAAGGAAAAAGTACTTTATCAAAATATTTACAATCTTTTGGGCTTTTATCCCCAAAAACTAAGTTTGTATAAAATTGCGCTAACACATAACTCATACAACCACAACCAAATCCCACACAAAAAAATCAACAATGAAAGAATGGAATTTCTTGGTGATTCTGTTTTGGGAATGGTGATTGCCGAAAAACTTTACAATAAATTCCCCTACAAAGACGAAGGCTTTTTAACCGAAACGCGTTCAAAAATTGTAGGCAGAAACAAGCTCAATCAAATTGGCAAAAAAATGGGCATTTTGGGCTTACTCAATTATGACAAAAAGCTAAACAATCAGCCCAGCTTGATGGAAAGCTTAGCCGGAAATGCCTTGGAAGCAATCATTGGCGCAATCTATATCGACAAAGGATTTGCCTTTGCCAAACGCTTTATAATTAACCATATTATCGAAAATTACATCGATTTTAATACTATCGTTATTGAAGAACTTAGCTACAAAGCCAAGTTGATAAAATGGGCTCAAAAAGAGAAACGTAAAATAGAATATTCTCTACTTAGAGTAGATGAGGAAAACAAACGCAAGATTTATAATATCCAAATAATCATTGATGATTTAGTGGTTTGTGAAGGCAGAAATCAGTCGAAAAAAGTAGCAGAGGAATTGGCAAGTGAAAAATATTGCACCCTCACATCCATTTAAATCTTTTTAAATTCACTTCTTTGTCTACAGCAGTTCCTTCTGTTATAAAGTTGGCCAATTGCAAACTAAAATATGGTGCCAACGCAACCCCTTTTGATCCCAAACCATTAAATACAAAACTTTTGTTATCCTGATCAAGCGCTCCCAATATTGGTCGTCTGTCATTGCTCGATGGGCGCACACCCGCCTCTTGTCCTGTTATTGTAAATACCCCCTTGTAATAATTTTGCCATTTTTTAAGCAATTGTTCCTTGCCTTCTTCCGTTGTACTGTCACTCAAATCTTTCCACTCAAAAGTAGAACCAATTTTAAAATTCCCATCCCCTAATGGCAACATAAAAACCCCTTGCTGTGGAATAAAAGGCAACTCTAATTGTGGTATATTGACTCTTAAAATCTCCCCTTTTGCGGGTTTCAGTCTGATAATATCCTGATGAAAAGTGGGTGTTCCTTGGGCATAAACAATCCCTTTTGCCTTAATGCCTTTATAATTAACACCTTCTGCATTCATTAACAAGTCCTCTTGCATAAAAACTTCGTCGAGGTAAGCCGTTTCTGCCATTAATTTCACCCTGAAAGCTTGCAATAATTCGGGAATATTCACCCAACCTGAATGTTGAATTTGAACACCACCATAAGGGGCATCTATGGAAGGAATATCAACAAAATCAATCATTTTTACAAAAGGTTTATAAGCCTCGGTTTCGCACAACACGGACCAAGTATTCAACTCTTCTATAGATTCGATAATGTATTGAATGGGTTCAGCTTTTAATACCGAATGGTTGATATAAGTCTCTATTTCCTCATACACAGATTCAATGTGCGGATAGATTTCATGGGCAAGGTATGACAGTTTTTGTCTTTTGGCCAACAAGGGATTGTACAAGCCTCCTGCTACCCAAGAACTGTTGCTCAAACTTGAGTGATTGACTACCATTATGGAATACCCTTTTTTTATTAACTGAAACCCAATCCAAGTGCCAGCCAAACCCTGCCCTACTATAATATAATCAACTGTTTTACTCAATCTTATCTTTTTTAATGCATTCTCTCACATTTTTAATTATTATTGCAAGAAATTGAGTTGCAAAACTAAGTTTAAATTTGATAATTATTTTTAAAATGAAACCAATATTCATCCTATTTGCCCTTTTATTATTTGCTTGTCAAGAAAGCAAAACACCGACCCAAACATTTGAAAAAGAAGAACAAGCCATTTTGAGTGTCATCAACAAACAAACCGATGGTTGGAACCGTGGCAGTGTAGATGAATTTATGCTTGGGTATTGGAACTCCGATTCGCTTAAGTTTATTACCAAAAATGGCATTAACAATGGATACAATGCCGTAAGTGAGCAATACAAAAAATCGTACCCTACGCCCAAAGAAATGGGAACGCTTAATTTTGTGAACCTAAAAGTAACGCCTTTGGACCGCAACAATGAATTGGCCAATGTGACAGGCAATTGGGTGGTGAGTAAAGATTCCACTCAAAACAGTGGTTTATTTTCTTTGGTTTTGAAAAAAATGGACAATAACTGGAAAATTATAATCGATCATACTTGGTAAACTCGCCTCTGTTTAACAACCGTTACTTGGTGCTAATACTCTTTATTATCATCAGTATTGTTTCGCACTTTTTTATATTGAATGCGCCACCCTGTGGTGTTCATGTTTGGAGGCAATGTAATACTTTGGCAATGGCCAATAATTTTACAGAGGAAGGTTTTAATATTCTTGAACCTAAAATTGACCGTAGAAATGAGACCAATGGCATTACGGGTTCGCATTTCCCTCTGTACGAATGGGGTTTAGCTGTTATTTACAAATTTTTGGGGACCCACAATAGTATTGCCCGAATATACAGTTTACTCCTTTTTTCTTTGGGACTATTGGCTTTTTATAAAATTCTTATTTTACAAAAAATCAAACCCTTTACCGCTTTTATAGGCTCACTCCTCTTGCTATTCAACCCTATTTTATTCTATGACAGCGCCAATGCCATGCCTGATATTATGGCATTAAGTATGGCATTATTTGCATTGTATTATTTTATCAAACTGTCACAAAAAAGACAAATTTCCACTTTGTTATTGGCGACATTATTCGCTGTTATTGCCGGACTTATTAAATTTCAATTTTTAATAATCCCCTTTGCGAGTATTGTCTATTTTAAAAGGAATCGAAAAAACCTTATTTACCTCAGTCTTGCTACTGTGGCAACCACTTCTTTGGTAATTTTATGGTATCAATACGCCTTAAAACTGACCGAAAAAAACAATTTACGTGAATATGGTCTCTGGATAAAACCCATCACTATCCAAGAGAAGTTTAATACTTTTGTCAATAATTTAACCATAGATACGCCTGAGTTAATTGTTGGGTGGCCACTTTTAATTGCCCTCATTTACCTAATAATCAAATCATGGCGCACGTTTAAATTCAACTCAAATGTTGCTTTTGTAGCCATTGGCATGTTGTCGTTTCTCCTTTTTTATGTGGTGGCAATTGAACGATTCAAACACCACAGTTATTACTTTATCTCACTGATTCCCTTTTTGATTTATGCAGCCGTTCAGTTAATCAAAAATCAAAAACAGGCCATCAAATTGGCAAGTATCATTCTGCTTTTACAAATGGTTTGGTCTATGGCACGAATTATCCCTTCAAGATGGACCGAAAACAAATGGCAATTACCTATGGAATTTGTAAACACCAAAATCTTAGGACAATTGAGGTCAAGCATTCCCCAAAACAGCAAAGTGGTAATAGGGTCCGACCTATCGGGATGTGTTTATTTTTATTTTACACAAACCAAGGGGTATTCCTTTGAACATGTTGAAGAACTAACCGCATTAAAAAATGGAATACCTTATTTTGAAATCATGAGAAAAGACAATGTCAAATATTTAATTGTAAATGAAGAGAATACAGACCTAAATAAAGTTAATTCACTTCAGGGGATTAAACTGTACAATAAAATTGGCAATTTCTCAGTTTGGGAATTAGAATCGGTACAATAAAGATATCGATAAATTTAAAAAACGCATTAAATTCGCAACAATAAATAAAAGAGTCTAGCAATCGTGTCAATACGTGTAGAAAATTTAACAAAAATATATGGCTCTCAAAAAGCTGTCAATGATATCTCGTTTGAGGTAAACAGTGGAGAAATCATCGGTTTTTTAGGGCCAAATGGTGCTGGAAAAACCACAACAATGAAAATATTAACCTGTTACATTCCGCCAAGTTCAGGCAAAGCGAGTATTAACGGAATGAACGTGGAAGAAAAAAGCATTGAAGTTAGAAGACAGATAGGTTATCTCCCCGAGCACAATCCTTTGTATATGGACATGTATGTGAAGGAGTTTTTACAATTTGTGGCTTCCACTTATCAATTGTCAAACATTACACAAAAGGTAAAAGAGATGATAGACATTACTGGTTTGGGCATTGAACAAAACAAAAAAATAAGTCAACTTTCCAAAGGATATAGACAAAGAGTGGGATTGGCACAAGCAATGATTCACAACCCTTCTGTTCTTATTTTGGATGAACCTACAAGTGGACTCGACCCGAATCAAATTGTTGAAATTAGGAATCTTATAAAAACAATCGGGAAAGACAAAACAGTAATGCTATCGACCCACATTATGCAGGAAGTAGAAGCCATGTGTAACCGCGTTATTATTATCAACAAAGGAATTATAGTGGCAAATGGCAATCCAAGTGAATTGAAAAGCCATTTAAACAATCGCATTCAAGTTTCAGTAACTTTCAGCAAATCCATTCCCCCAACCCTTGTCACTGAACTTCAAAAACTAGGTGATATTATGAGTGAAAATGGCGACACCTTTGTTATTGAATCTGCGCTTGAAGAGAATACACTCAAAGAACAATTGTTCCAATTTGCAGTGCAAAATCAATTGTTTATTCACGAATTAAAATTGATGGAAAACACATTAGAAGATTTATTTAAAAACGTTACGAACCCATAAACCATGTATAGTATTTTTTTAAAAGAGGTAAGAAGTTTCCTAAGTTCCCTTATCGCAATTATAGTCATAGTGGTATTTCTTATCGCTAATGGCTTGTTTTTATGGGTTTTTAAAGAAACCAATATTTTGGACAACGGTTATGCCAATATCGACCCCTTGTTTGAACTCGCCCCTGTTATTTTCATCTTTTTGATTTCCGCTATTACAATGCGTTCCTTTAGCGAAGAGAAAAAAACAGGCACTTTCGAAACGTTAACAACCAAACCGATTAGTGACATGGGCATTATAATGGGTAAATTTTTTGCAGCCTTAACGATTGTTGTTTTGGCTATTTTGCCAACCTTGCTTTATTATTATACCGTTCATAAACTTTCCGTTCCTGTTGGGAATATTGATACAGGCGCACTGATAGGAAGTTACATTGGTTTACTTTTATTAAGTGCCGGCTATATTTCAATTGGCTTATTTTCGAGCATTATAACAGACAATCAAATCGTATCATTTATCCTAAGCATGTTTTTATGCTTTTTTATATTCACTGTATTCGATTTTTTAGGTTCTTTTGAATGGCTCAAAAACAACAACTTCTTTGTGGAATGGTTAGGCATCAATTACCATTATAAAAACATCAGTAGAGGCGTTGTTGACACAAGAGATATTCTCTATTTCGTGAGTCTAATTGTATTATTTGTGTGGTTAACTAAAATTAAATTAAACAGCAGAAAATGGTAAAAATGAGTAAACGCAGTTATAAATATCAATCGTTATTAGAACTAGTTGTTCTGGTTTTTGTCATTGTTGTTGCCAATATCCTTTCTTCACAATTTTACAAAAAGTTAGATTTAACAAAAGAAAAGAGATTTACACTTTCTCAAACTTCAAAAGAATTAGCTCAAAAAATTGATGACAGAATGTACATCAAAGTGTATCTGGAAGGCGATAACTTATCTTCTAAATTCAAAAGATTAAGAACTGCTACCCTTGATATTCTTAGAGAATTCAGAGATTTGAGTGGCAATAAAATAGATTTTGAGTTTGAAAATGTTTTTGTTGACAAAACAGACAAAGAAAAATCCGAAATCATCAAACAATTGAGTGAAAAAGGGGTGATGTACTTCAACGACATAGAAATGGATGCCGACCAACAAAAAAGGAATTTAATTCTTCCGGCAGCCGAAGTAAGCTATGGCGCAGACAAAGAATATGTTATCAATTTATTAAACACTGAATTTGGCAGGGCTGAAGAAACCTCAATCAATAAATCTATTGAAGGTTTAGAATATGAAATAGCCAATGTTATCAGAAAATGTATCAACAAACAACCTAAAAAAATTGCCTTTTTATATGGCCATGGTGAGCCTGAGGCTGTTCAAATGGATGACCTACTTAACTCACTGAGTGAGAATCTTTCAGTTGATAGATTGTTCTTTAATCTTGGTGATGAGAACTTCTTATCTCAATTTGTGTACCTGACCGAAAAAACTCAAAATTACGATTCATTAGGTAAAATGATTGTGGCTAAAACTTTGGAGAAATTCAAGGAATATGATGGCATTGTCATTTGCAAACCAACCCAAAAACTACAAAAAGACGAAGCCTATATCATTGATCAATACATCATGAATGGCGGTAAAACCATCTGGATGGTTGACCCAATAATGGCAGAACACGACAGCTTAAGAATATATTCCAAAGCATTTTTCCCTGACTATGACAATGAAAATTTAAGAACACTACTTTTCAACTACGGGGTGCGTTTAAATTCAAACCTTTTGCTCGACTTAAATTGTAATAATATTGTATTAAACGACCCTTCAAGAGCCAATCAAATGGTTCCTTTTCCGTGGGTTTATTATCCAGTATTTGCTTTCAAAAACAACAACCACCCTATTGTTAAAAACTTAGAAGTAGTATGGGGAAGATACAGTGGCACCCTTAAACCTATTTCTAGAAAAAACCTGAATATCACTAACTTATTATTGAGTAGTGACAGAACAAAATTACAAGATGCCCCATCCTTTGTTGACTTAGCAATAGTAGCCAATAATAGGGATATCAATTACCTAAAAACCTTTAAACAAGGGACACAAGTTGCGGGCGTTTTATTAGAAGGTTCGTTTAAATCCAACTTCCGCAGGCCAGACAAAATATATGAATTCCCGGTTAAAGAATCGGTGGAAAACAACAGCATGATTGTTATTGCAGACGGTGACATTGGACTAAACTACGTAAAAAAATCTACAGGCGAAGTTTATCCCTTGGGATTTGACAGAGAAACAGGAAGACAATTTGCGAATAAAAAATTCCTGATGAATTGCTTTGATTACATGTTTGACGAAAGTGGATTAATAGACATACGAACCAAGGAGATAAACATGCGATTGCTTAACAGACCATTGATAAATGCGCCTAAAAACGACAGTCAATGGGTTAAAGAGAAAACCTTTTGGCAACTTTTTAATACTATTTTGCCCGTGTTAATGGTGTTTCTTTTTGGTGTCATTAACTTCTTTATTCGCAAATACAAATACACCCGTTAGTAAGAGAAAAAACTTTTGTTCTATTCGAAATAAACCCTATTTTTGAACACTAATGCAAACTCATTTTATAGAACAATTATTCATACAACTACTTCACAGCAAAGAATGTGTTGTATTGCCAGAATTAGGTAGTTTTATCGTAAGAGAAAGCCCTGCGAATTACAATCAACAGACCTCAACTTTAAAAGCAGCAAGCAAAACACTTTTTTTTAATCAGTTTTTAAAAGACAATGATGGTTTATTGTTTTCTGAAATTCAAAAAAAAGAAGGCATCTCTTTTGAAAATGCAGCTGAATTATACAATGATTGGTATTTAAGTTTCAAACAATACATTTCCACCCACCAAGACTATTATGTGAAAGGTTTGGGATGTTTCAAAACCAATGAAAACAATCAGTTTTGGTTTGAGAGTGATTCGAAATTAAACCTGAATATTAATACCTATGGTTTGTATCCTTTACAAATTGAAAAACCATTAGTTGCGACAAATAAAGTTATTCAAAAACCTGTATTAGAGTTAGCTGATAACAGTCCTATTGAAACATTCAAAACAGTAAAGCTTAATTACAAAGCTTGGCTAGTAGCAGCTTCTATCGCACTTATCGTTCATGTAGGTTATTTGTTTTTCGAAAAATCGGATGTTACCCTGAATGAGGCTTCGATTTTACCAAAATTGGATTCAAAAAGAAACCCAATTGTACAAGAAATTACGCCATTAGAAGAAACTGAAACACCTATTGTTGAAGAAGTTATAGCAGAAATAAAAACTCCTGAGACAGTTACACCTGAAGTTATCACCAACGAAACTTTGGTTTCATCACAAGAATCTACCCCATTTGAGGGTGAGATAAAAACGGAATTAGCACCAAGTGCGACTAGCATTCAATTGGCAAAATACAAAATGAGACAAAATGCGGAGGCGCATCAAATGGACTTAATGAAACTTGGAAAAGTGGTGAGTATTTATGAATCAAATGGTTGGTATTGCCTTATTGAAAGATAAAATATGGCTCACAATTCAATACTTTTATAATAAATTTTCAAATTACACGTTAAAAAATATACAAATAAATTATGTTTCTATCGATTTTATTACAATTAACTGCTGATTCATCAACAGTAGCAGCTGCAGAAACTGCCGCAAACAAATTACCTGAAGGCACATGGGAACTAGTCCTTAAAGGGGGTATTGTTATGATACCAATTGGGATTATGTTAGTGATTGCATTATACATTACCATTGAACGATGGTTAACCATTTCAAAATCAGGAAAATTAGATGCTAACTTTATGTCAAGTATTAAAGACATGGTTTTGAATGACAATATCATCGGTGCAAAAACGCTTTGTGGTAGAACTGATACGCCTATTGCCCGTATGTTAGAAAAAGGTATTTCTAGAATAGGAAATCCTTTAAAAAACATTGAAGTTGCAGTTGAAAACGTAGGGAAATTAGAAGTTTACAAACTAGAAAAAGGAATGCCTTGGTTGGCTACTATTGCAGGTGCGGCTCCCATGCTGGGTTTTTTAGGAACAGTAACAGGGATGATTTCTACCTTTGGAAGTATCGCTAGAGCGGGCGACCAATTAAATGCAAGTGCATTGAGTGGAGGTATTTATGAAGCTATGGTTACTACAGTTGCAGGATTGGTAGTAGGTATCTTTGCGTTTTTGGCTTATAATTTATTGACTGCAGGAATCGAAAAAGTAGTTTATAAAATGGAAGCAACCTCTGTAGAGTTCTTAGATATTTTACAAACCCCTTCTAATTAATAAGAAGCTATGTCATTAAGAAAAGCAAGTAAAATAAAACTCGAAGCTAATATGTCAAGTATGACCGATATTATCTTTCTTTTATTGATATTTTTCATATTGACATCTACAGTAGTAAGAGAACCTGTATTGAAAGTATTACTACCAAAAGGTGTTAAGGATGTGAACCAAGTAACCAAACCGGTAAGAATGTATTTGAATGCTGAAGGTGTGTATGCAATAGAAAAACAAAAAAATATTGCCTTTGAGGATTTACCTTTGGTACTCCAAAGTGAATTAAGCAAAAACCCGACAGCTCCCGTTAGTATCAATGCAGACAAAAAAGTATTGTATGAGAAAGTTATGGAAATGGTAAGTATTGCTAACAAAACAGGTGCAAAAGTGGTTTTAGCATTAGACAAAGAATCAAAATAAACACACTTATGAACGAAGCAACAGAAAAAAAACACAGAACAATATCAGGAATAGCAACAAGTATTATCATGGTACTTTTGTTTTTATTGCTGTGGATGTACAATTTTAATATTGAACTACCAGAACTTTCTGAAGATGGCTCTGTTGCCGTTGCTTATGGCGACCCCGATGCTGGTGGACCAAGTGAAGTGCCTGTTGAACCTGAAACTTCTGCAGCAGCTCCCAATTCACCTTCGAATGAAGCTTTCGAGCAAAACGAAGACCCCGATGCTGTTGCAACTAAAAAAACAAACGAAACAAAAAACAAAACCGAAAACACGAATACCAAACCTGTTGAACAACCCAAAGATGACGCGCTTGACAATTTGTTAAAAGGTAAAAAAAATCAACAAAAACAAAACAGTGGCGATGGCAGTAAACCTGGAACACAAGGGGCTGAAGACGGCAAAGGCGACAGTAACAAAGGTGGTGCCGGCGGTGGCGGAAGTTCTACAGGTCCTGGCGGTGGAATAGGTGGCAATGGGTCAGTAAAACACTCATTCGGAAGTCGTAGATTCATTGCAGGAACAACAAACGAAACCTGTAACAAACAAGGTAAAGTTGTTTTAGATATTATTGTTAAAAAAGATGGAAGCATTGTTTATGATGGTGTAAATCCAGAATCAAATGGTGGTTCTTGCCTTGAAGGTGTAGCACGAAAATTATTAAACAAATCAAAATTTGCATCAACAGACCAAGGTTTTGATGTACCCGGAACTATCACTTTTATATTCAAACTAAACTAGTTTCCTCTGTCTTAATATGAATTATAAAGAGACAGTAGAATTTCTTTATGCCAAGTTACCCTATTTTACTCGCGATGGTAAGTCAGCCATTAAAAAAGACTTAACCAATACTATCAAACTTTGCGAAATTTTAAACAATCCACACCTCTCTTTTAAAAGCATTCATGTTGCAGGCACGAATGGTAAAGGCAGTGTCAGTAATATGCTTTCTGCTGTATTACAAAACAATGGATACAAGACAGGTCTTTATACTTCTCCTCACCTTAAAGATTTTAGAGAACGTGTTCGAATCGATGGAGAAATGATTACGGAAGAATATGTTGTTGATTTTGTCGAGAGAATTAAACCACATATTGAGACCATTCAACCCTCTTTCTTCGAAATTACAGTTGCATTATGCTTCGACTATTTTGCCCACAACAAATTGGATATTGCTATTATCGAAACTGGCTTAGGAGGAAGATTGGACAGCACCAATATTATTTCTCCTCTCCTATCAATCATTACCAATATTGGGTTCGACCACATGGACTTATTAGGAAATACACTTCCGCTTATTGCCTTTGAAAAAGCTGGAATAATAAAACAAAATACCCCTGTGGTGATTGGAGAAACCGTTCCTGAAACCAAACCTGTTTTTTTGCAAAAAGCAAAAGAACAAAATGCTAAACTCTATTTTGCTGAGGATGAAATCAATCCTCATAGTTTAGATGGGACTTTCGATTTAAATGGAGATTATCAAGTTAAAAACAGAAATACAGTTTTTAAATCCTTAGAAATACTTTCACAACTTGGGTTTCATTTTGACCCAATCAAAACCAAAGAAGCCTTACAAAACGTAAAAACATTAACAGGTTTCAGAGGTCGATGGGATGTATTAAGTCAAGAACCTAAAATAATTGCTGACACCGGCCATAATTTTGACGGCATTAAACTAATAATCAATCAATTAAAAAGCGAAAATTACCATCAACTACACATGGTTATTGGTATGGTAAAAGACAAAGACAGAACACCAATCTTTAATTTATTGCCAAAAGAAGCTATATATTACTTTTGCTGCCCTAATATTCCTAGGGGATTAGAGTCACAACTTTTAGAACAAGAAGCAAAAGAATTAGGATTAAATGGCCATTCATACCCATCGGTAGAGGCAGCCTTAAACAGTGCCAAAAATAAAGCACAAAACACCGACTTAATATTCATAGGAGGCAGTACTTTTGTCGTTGCCGAAATTATTTAATATCTACTATTTGAAACCATCCATTATTATCTACACAGACGGCGCAGCATTGGGAAATCCAGGAAAAGGAGGGTATGGTGTTGTTATGCAATTTGGCACCATAAGGAAAGAATTATCTGCCGGCTTTAAGCACACTACCAATAACAGAATGGAATTATTAGCCGTTATTGTGGCAATGGAAAGTATCAAAAAAAACGATTATGTAATCGAAGTATATTCTGACAGTAAATATGTGTGCGATGCCATCAATAAAAATTGGCTTATCAATTGGCAAAAAAAAGGCTGGAAACAAGTCAAGAATGTCGATTTATGGAAACGTTTTTTAGCTGTTTTCAAAACACTAAATGTGAGATTGAATTGGGTTAAAGGGCACGCCGGTATTGTTGAAAATGAACGTTGCGATGTGTTAGCTACATCCGCAGCATACAATGGCCCTTGGCAAATTGATGAAGGCTACGAAGACCAATTAAAGTAACTATTATTCGATTATTTTTTGCTTTTCCAATGATGAATCGCGAAATTTGCTTACTTTTTATTTCTCTTCCAACTTATTTTATTTATATCATCAGTGAGATACTTATTGGAAAAAAAAGGGATTTAAACAATCATCATTTAAAAGACAGTTTAATTAACCTTTAACACTGAAATAACCTTCCAATCTATTGGCAATTTGTGCCCAACTGAAAGACTGATTGATTTTGAGTGTTCCCAAAGAACCTGTTTTTTCTCTCAATGAAGAATCACCTAGTAAGGCAATCACTTGTTGAGCAAAATCTTGAGAATTGGTTCGCATAAAAGCCCCTTCACCATCTTGGATTTCCAAACCATCAAAACCAATATTTGAACAAACCACAGGAATGCCCATTGCCATAGCTTCTAAAACTTTATTTTGTGTACCCGCTCCAAATCTGAGTGGCGCTACTACAACGGAAGCCGAATTATACAAATCTGTTAAATCCTCTACAAATCCAGTTACCAATACATCTTCACCGTTGTGTAATTGTAATACTTTGTCAATGGGACGTTGACCAGCTATTACAAACTTAACTTCAGGAAAACTTGACTTGATAAGCGGAAATACATCATTAACAAAATAAATAACTGCATCAACATTGGGTGCATAGTCCATATTACCTGTAAACAATAAAGTATGAGCATGATAGTAGTCGTGGTTTTTAAACTTAAACTGTTCAACATCTACGCCATTGGGCAACAAAAACAAATTGTCTATCTGATGTTTCTTTTTTAAATAATTCAAATCCTCCTGACTGCATACTAAGCACTTATTGAAGTTTTGAAGAATTTCTTTCTCATAGTTCAACACTTTTTTACTTTCAATATTGTCTAACAAGCGGGTAATAAAATTGCGCTTTATAGATTTCCTTCTCTCCCAATACAAAGAAAAAGCATCGGGCAAGTCTAGTATTCTATTGGGATGATTTAAATTGAGTGCAAACTGTGCCATTCTTAAATGTTGAACGTGAATGGCATCGTATGAATTTTCTTTTAGAATTAAATCGAGTTTAGTTTTAAATTCGCTCGACTTAAAATATTGAACTTGAAGAGGATTACGCCCCAAAAGACCAAAGAAAACATTAACAACACTTTTCCATTTTGGCAAATCAATTAACTCAATTTTCTCAAAATAAGGTTTCAGATGATCAACATATTGGTAGTCTGACTGGTTTTCAACAAACGTAATCAGGTGTAAAGTGTGCGACTTAGAAAGTTGTTTAGCCAAATTGAAAATCTTTAATTTATCGCCCCTAAAAGGTGGATATGGAAATCTATTGGCGATAAAAAGAAGTTTCATTGATTAAAAAGTAAATCGGTAAGTAATATGTTTTTTAATAGGTTGAGCACCCATAGATTCAAACATGCTCAACATTTTGGGATTAAAATCACCAACCCATGCCAATTCATTTTCAGTAATTTGTTTAGACTTCAAAACAGATTCACGGAACTTCATAATAAGGGCAACCTCTATTCCTAAATTGTGAAATTCGGGAATAACACCAAACACAATTCCTCTTACTCTTTTAACTTTGCCCTTATAATACAAAAATTTAAGTTTCCCTATCCAATCCATCTTACCATTTACTTGCTTAAAGATTTGATTAACATCCAAAACGGTTAAGTAAAATCCAACAGGCTTTCCATTGTGGTAGGCAAACCAATTGAATTCTTCCATCAGGATAGGCATCATTTGTTTCATTCTTGATAAAATCTTTTCCTTAGTCATCGGCACAAAGTTTTCGTGAAACGCCCACGCTTTGTTATAAATCTCTATAAAAT
Source organism: Chitinophaga pinensis (assembly GCA_945871905.1). GTDB lineage: Bacteria > Bacteroidota > Bacteroidia > NS11-12g > UBA955 > JABMMZ01. The sequence goes on along the minus strand of CAMBXL010000001.1, from coordinate 397,319 downwards.
CACTGGCGTATTTGTCAATGTTTGACTTTTTAATATTCTCAAAGGTATAGGCAGGATTTGCAAAAACCCTTGAGGCCAGTTTACTAAATCTTTCAAAATTAAAAATGGATTCCTTGATTAACGACGTTGTTTGACCAATCTCAGAGACAAAACCATAGTTTTCAAACAATCCTTTGTAATAGGGGAAATTGTAATTTTCTCTGTAGCTTGGACTTGCGAAACCCTCTATCATCAATCCCCAAAAACTATCTCTGTCACCAAAATTAACAGGACCATCCATGTATTCACACCCATTTTCTTTCAACCAATTTTTAGCTGTATCAAACAATAAATTGGCGACCTCTTGATTGTCAATACATTCAAAGAAACCACAGGCCCCTGTTTTTACATCAGTTTGGGCGATTTTATTGTAAAATGCGGCTATTCGTCCTACGGTATTATTACCTTCTTTAACCAGCCATCTTATACATTCGCCCGATTCAAAATAAGGATTTTCTTTAGGATTAAAAACATCCTGAATGTCCTTGTCCAATGGCATAATGTAATTAACGTCAGCCTTGTAAAGCCATTTAGGGAAATTGATAAACTCTGTAGATTGATTATTATTTTCAACCTTAATAACACTATAATTCACGAGTGCAAAAATATTTAATTACTATCGAATTTTTATGATTACTTTTTAGAATAATTTATCCCAATAAATCTATTTTTATCTAAATTTAACCTAAATATTTTAAATATCGTTATATATTGCACGTTCTTTAATTATGAAAAATAAAAGATTTATTATAAGTGGAGCAGGCAGCGGCATTGGCAGAGCCATTGCAATTAAACTAGCGAGCCACGGTGCAGGAATAATTCTTGCCGGCAGAAACGAAAACAAACTCGAAGAAACCCTTTCTTTACTTCCTAGTGGCAATCATTTAGTTATTTCCACTGATATTAGATTAAAAAGTAATTGCGAAGAAGTGTCTGCAATATTAAGCGGCACTCATTTAGATGGTATTATTGCCAATGCAGGTGTGGGTGGCGAAAATCACTATGGAGAAGAAGACCGTTGGGATGAAATTATAGACACCAATTTATCGGGGACCTACCATTTTGTTAATGCTTTTTTACCTCAATTAATTGAAAGTAATGCGCCTTCAAAACATGTGTTACTGACATCGAGTGTACTTGCCAAACTTGGTGTAAAACACTACACAGCCTATTGCGCTTCAAAAGCAGGCTTGCTTGGTTTAATGAGAAGTTGGGCAATGGAATTGGCAGAAAAGAAAATACTAGTCAATGCGATTAGTCCAGGTTGGGTAAACACCAATATGGCGAAAGAAGGCATGATGGGCATTGCCAATGGGTTAAACATTTCATTGGAAGAATTCCATAAAATAGCCATGCAAAGTGTCCCATTAGGAAGAATGGCAGAACCCGAAGAGATAGCAGAATTAGTGCATTATTTATTAAACCAAAATGCGATGACCGGTCAGGTGATAGACATCAACTGCGGCAGCGTGATGAGTAGTTAAAACCTGTTCTATCATAGATCATTAGTCAGCGACTAAAAGTTTAATTGGTTTTATTTTTATAATTTAAGTATCTTTGCATAAGAGGAAATTAAAAATGAAAATTTTATTAGAAGTGCCGGATAATGAAGCAGTTTTTGGAATTAAAGTTTTAAAAAGCCTTTCTTTCGTAAAAAAAATCAAACCTATGAATGCTGCTAAAGATAAACTAAGGAAAGATTTAAATGAAGCAGTTACTGAAATCAATTTGATTAAATCAGGTAAAAAGAAAGCTCGTAATGCTGAAGATTTTTTAAATGAGCTTTGAAGTAAAAACAATTGTTGTTTTTGAAAAACAAGCCAAAAGACTTGTAAAGAGGTATCAGTCTTTAAAAAACTAACTTTTAATTCTAGTAAATGAGTTAAAAGAAAATCCTGAATAAGGGAAATCAATAGGTAAAAATTGCTTTAAAATTAGAATTTCAATTGCCTCCAAAGGCAAAGGTAAAAGTGAAGGTGCTAGACTAATTACTAATATTGTTATAAATGATTCAACCGTTTACCTTCTTTCAATTTACGATAAATCAGATAAAGAAAATATTACGGACAAAGAATTGAATGAATTACTAAAGAAAATTTCTTAATCTTACCTCCAAAAATTCTGTAGTTAACAAAAAAAACAATTATGACATCAACTATGGAGTGAGATTTGCAGTTAATTATGCTGCTTTGGCTTTCACCGTAGAAAGTTGACCCAATTGCTCCATCATATTAAAGTGTGACTTAACAGCCTCTCTGAGTGTATAAAACTCATTGTGTTTTACGTCGTACTTGGCTGCCACTTCTTTTACAATTTTTCTTATGGCAGGATAATGCACATGACTTACTTTAGGAAACAAATGGTGCTCAACCTGAAAATTAAGTCCTCCCAATGCCCAAGTTAAAAACTTATTATCAGTACAAAAGTCAAACGTGGTTTTTAGTTGGTAAACAGCCCAATCTTCTTCGATTTTTAATACCCCTGTTTCCTGAGCATCTGCATATTCAGCTCCTTCAACTACGTGGGCCAATTGGAATACCACTGATAAAACAATACCCATAACAAAGTTGTAAAACAAATAGCCAACAATAAACTTACTAAATCCTAGCATCATAATTGGCACTACAATGTAAAAACCAATATAAAAAAGCTTGGTTAACCAAAAGGTAATGTGATTTTTCATGGTTTTAGGCGGCAATGCAGACGTGTGAACTTTATTGGTAAAATACTTACTAAAATCCATAAAAAACACCCAAAACAAAGTAGAAACACCATAAAGCAACAACATGTATTTGTGTTGATTTTTGTGCAAAGTGTTGTAAGGCTGATTTGGCGACATTCTTAAAAACGGTGGTTTAAAAATATCGTCATCAACACCATCTACATTGGTATAAGTGTGATGAAGCACATTGTGTTTGGTTCTCCAATAATGACTTTCGGCTCCTAAAAAATTCAAACTATATCCAAAAAAATCGTTAACTTTACTGTTGTTTGAAAAAGCGCCATGACAAGAATCGTGCATAATATTAAAACCAACAAAAGCTAGAAAAGTACCAAACAAGGCCAATAACAAAAAGTTTAAAGCCGTTGACATGGGTTGATTAAACACCAATAAATAATATAAAGTAAAAACAACGGTATATATAAAAGCTGTTTTGAAATACAATTTAAATGTCCCTCTTTGACTCAAGTTATTGTCTTTAAAATATTGTTTAACACGGTCGTTAAGTTCAATATGAAACTGTCTTTTGTCTGTTGCAAACGAAATTTGTGGCATTTATTAAATCATTTTTTTGCAAAGGTAAAAAAAATAAACTTACTTAATTCGTTAATCGACCACTTTCTTGTGTTTTATTTTTTAATTAGTTCATTATTAATTTGTTTAATTTTTCGATTATTGCACTAGCATTATGATTCAAATAAAATCCTTCACCTTTAATCCTTTTCAAGAGAATACCTATTTACTTATTAATGACAATAATGAATGTATTATCATTGACCCAGGCATGTATTCTGCAAGCGAACAAATGGAATTAGACTCATACATTACAAGTAATAAACTAAAGCCTGTAATGCTTATTAATACACATTGTCATATCGACCATATTTTCGGGAACAACTATTGTGTCAACAAATACAATTTACAATTGCAAAGCCACGAAAAGGAAATTGAGGTTTTAAATTCAGGATTATTTACTGCCAAATCCTACGGACTAAATTACGACCCGTCACCACAAATTGAACTATTCTTGAAAGAAAATCAAACGATCAACTTTGGCGACTCAACATTAAAAGTACTTTTCACTCCAGGACATTCTCCAGGCAGTATTAGCTTGTATTCAGAGGAAAACCATTTTGTAATAGTTGGAGATGCCTTGTTTTATCAAAGCATAGGTAGAACAGACTTACCTGGAGGAAATCACCAAACTCTCATTCAGTCAATTGAATCACAACTGATGACTTTACCTGACAAAACAAGTGTAATGAGTGGTCATGGTCCAATAACTAATATTGGACATGAAAGACAATTTAACCCGTTCTTAAACGATTAAGATTAGTTATTAGCTTCAGGATCTTTGAACGCTCCAAAATCAAACTTCAATGTAAATCTCAATTGATTTTGCAATGGGTGCGACTGTTGGAATGGAATAATGTAGGCAGCATCCAAACCAAATAGTTTGTATTTCAAACCGAAACCAGCTGTTGCATATTTTCTATTACCTTTGGTTTCAGGTTCATTGAAGTAACCTGCACGAACCATAAACTGCTTAGCATAGGTATATTCTATTCCAAAAGAATAGTTCCACTCTTTCATTTCCTCCGCGAAACCACCAGGTGCATCTGCAAATGAGTTGATTGCTGCTGTAATAACAGGGTCATCATTTCTGGTTCTTTCAAACAATACATTGTTATCAAAATCCAACGAATCAGCACCTGTATATCCTTTAACAACAACGATACCTGGCGTTGGCACCATTAGTTTCGTAAAGTCCAACATTGCAGTGATAGAGTTATATTCATCTATGTCGTAAGACCAAGCTGTTCCAATTCTCATCAATGCAGGAATAAATTCACGGTTAGTTTTATCTGAATAAGTGATTTTAGCTCCTAAATTTTGAAGAGACAAACCAAATGAATAATTTATTTTTTTCTCGTCCCCTTTAATTTTCTTAAAAATCTTGTTTTTGTATATGGCAGACAAATCACCTGCACCACTTCTACCAACTTTAGGCGTAATACCGTTTAATGGTCTAGTTCCTGCAAGGTTTGAATTGATAAATCTCAAATTAGTTCCTATCGCCCAATTTTTACTCAACTGAGAAGCATAAGCAACATCTATAGCGAATTCACTTGGATTAAAAACTCCTAGTGGATTTCCAACATCATCCGTAAAATTAATATCTCCAAAACTAAAGAATCTGAATGAACCAGCCAAAACAGAACGTTTGGAAACCTTTCCATAAGCTGCAATTTGATTGTAAGAGATCCCAGGCACTAAACTTCTTAACCAAGGGGCATAAGAAATAGAAAGACCAGATTTTTGTTCATCTTCTACAAATGCTAGAGCGGCAGTGTTCCAAAAAATAGAGTTAGCATCAGGAGAACTGGCCACACCTGCATCACCAAGCGCTGCTCGTCTGCTGTCGGGTGTTATAGTCAGAAAAGGAACCGCAGTGGTAATTACGTTTTGTTGTCCCGCTAATTGACTTCTGCTAATACCTTGAGCGCTAGAATTGGAATATGAGGCCATTAAAACCCCTACACAAATGATTGTTTTTGTATTTAAAAAATTAAAATTTAACATGTAAAATATGTACTTTGATTAAGTAAAATTATTATCAATAAACGGCAAATATAAGTAGATTTTCGAATTTCTTTAGTTTAAAATGACCAACTTTTCAATTTTTTCAACTTTTTTTCCGTTTGAGCTTCTCACATTTACTTTATAAATATAAACCCCTTTTGATAATTTATCTTCATAATCATCTCTCCCATTCCACTCTATGTCTGTAATATGGGCATTTGCTGATACGACTGTTTCACTGATTGTTTTTACAACTTTACCCGTAATCGTCATAATGGTAATATCAATGTCTAAGGTTTCTCCACTTTGATTGTGGTCGAAGTGAAAAACAGTACGATTGTTAAATGGGTTGGGATAATTTAATAGATTTTCAATCACAAACTCATCCTTGTTTTTTACCACAAATTCAAGTGTTTGCTCATTTGAATTATTGTAAACATCCCATGCTTTTAGTGTATAGGTATGCCTGCCGGGACTTATTCCATTGAGTTTAAACTCAATGGAACCATTTGTATAACTATTGAGCTCAGACTTGTAAAAGGAGTTTAATATATAGCGTTTTTCTTGTGCAGTCCCTTTGTCAATAATGGCCAAAATATCTCTGCCAATTCCATTACCGGAAGTATTAATACCGTTGTCATCAAAAAGTCGAGCTAACAAAACAGGGGTTTGACCAGTTACACCGCCACTTACAAAAGAATAATCATCAACCGCTATTTCCAATTCAGGCCCTTTTTCATCTGCCAATGCATTTGGATTGGTTCCTCCTATAAGTATTTTATTATAATGCCCCCACGCATCTGTTTGATTATCGGCACCATACAAACTAATTTTACCAAACCCATAGTTATAATTAATATCCTTAGGCACAATAAAGCGAATATTAAATTTTCCATTATTAATAGAATTAACCCCTTTAAACAAAACATTAGAATACAAATTAAAAGGCAATACTGTTGAAGGAATATTGTCGTTCGCTAAAGTTAAAAAACGAGATTTCTTGTCAAAAAACACTGAGTTTATTTTCCCTTGAAAATTATTGAGCGGCGCACCAAAGACATCTTCAACATGACCTGCAAAATTCATTTTACTCAAGGCTTTCATAGTATCGTTCGAATTTACCACCGATTGTCCATTAACACTGTCAATAACAATGATTGATTCAGGATAATTCATTGTAATGGCAGGATCACCAAACAGCGTGAACATTCGATCGTTAGAAGAAGGGTTCGGTCTGTTTTTGAGTTTTTTATGAATCTCTCCTAAAGTTGGCCACTTCCCTCCTATTTTAACATAAGCACAATTGGTCCAGAAAAAATTTGTTAAAGAGGCATTGTCTCCTGCATAAACTAATCGAGTGGTTGTGTACATAGCTATTGCACCTCCTTGGGGATTGGTGTACATATATTCACCAGCACTTTTTCTACGGGCATCATCAAAACGGCTAAACTCACAAGTTGCGGTAAAAATAACAGGCAAAGTATTAATGTTTTTCAAACCATTAATCAAAGGAATGTCAATCACTTTTTCTGAAGCCAAATATTGTTCACCACCGTGACCCACATAATTGAAAATTAAAGTCCCATTTTCAAAGTCTTTAATGATAGCGTCTTGAACTTCAGGATACCTTTGCGACCCACTTAAGTTTTGTTGTTTGTATGAATCAAAATAAATTTTATTGACATTTAAGTTTTTTACAGTAGTGTCTAAAAAATCGCTGATATTTTCAAAATCATTGACGAACATCACCTCCCAACCGGCATCAGCATCATCTGAACATAGAGTGGCATTGGTTCTCCAATTACCTAGAGTCGCATCGCTTTTATAATGGATTACTTTGTCAACCATGTCCATTGCCTCTGTCGGGCTAGAGACGGGCATTCGAGACACAATCACTTCAAGCTTTTGTTCATTTATCCATAATCCATCGGTAGAATCCAAATATCCGAAAAAGTCATCAGAACAATAATATCCATTGTTAAACGAAAGGGGAATATTCCACTTAGGTTCCGACTCATAAGTAGGCACAAAATTAGTATTGCCTGAAATTCTGTCTTTGTAATCAAAACTTGCATCGCCTAATAACAACACATATTTTAGTTGATTAACGGGATTATTGTTCCCTTCAAAAATCAGTTTTAGAAAATCGCGAATGGCGCTTATATCTTGAGAGCCACTCGAAAATTCATTGTAGATTAATTGGGGACTAACCACCAAAACTTGCAAATTTGACTTCAATCGGTGATAATCCGCTAGTTTAATCGCCGCATCCTTAAAAGCGTCAGGGGCAATAATAATATACTGAACGATACCTGTTCCATGTAAATTCTGATTAGGCACCTCTTCAACAAATTCAGGTTTTAAGAAATCTCCATTAAATAACACATATTCTTTTAGCACAAAAGAATTATTGTCTCTAAATACCGATTGCCCATTGTCTGTAAACAAAGATTGTATCTGTGGTTCAACAGGATTAGTTACATCAAAAACCACTGAATTTGAAGTGAGATTTTGCATTCTGTATTCTACCGTTCCATGCTGAAGTGCTATTAGATTGCTAAAAGGCATAAAATTTTCTTCCTTATTAAGCAATCGTGACCCATGTAATTCATAATAATTTAACCAAGCCCTCGAACTGCTGTTTGGTTTATTGTAAGTAAAACGCAACTGAACATCGGGTGATGATGTAGCGATAGAACCGCTTCTTATTCCACCGTCAGTAAAACATTCATACTTAGAAACAAGGTCTTGAAAAAACATGGTCGTAACTAAATTACCATTTAACTGAAGGCTCATTTGACTCAAAGTTGGAGATACAGCCGCTGCTTCAAAATAAACACTTACCTCTTTATCCGTTGTAATATTGGCCAACCTTTGATTGAAAGTATATGAAGTCTGTTGATCGAACCTTTCTCCCAACCAAATTCTACCTTCATTACAAAAGTTTTCTTTCTCATCGTCATGAAACAGATGATAATCAAACCAATTAAACACTTTTTCTGGAACAAGAGAACTTCCATTCGACCTTGTATTCATTCGTTTTCCTGAGCCTCCGCCATGAGTTAAAAAGAAAAATGTTTTATCAGAATAATAATTCATTTGGTGCTCATACCTTTGTTTTTGAAAATTATACTTCCATTTATGAGGACCTTGAACATATAAAATAATATAATCATCATCATTAAATACGCCATCTCCTTCACCTATAATTTGAATAGCATTTTCGGGCAAATCTTCGAACCTTGTTGCGGCATTGTCTTCGGGCAACATTCCTCCATGGTGACCGTATATTTTTATTGTTCTTGGATTGATTGATTCAATGTCTAATCCAGCAGCTTTCAAATCACTTTTTGTAAGTTTGTAGATACCATCTCGAACAACACTAAATTTGAGCCACTTTCCTGTTGCCAATACAGTGCTGGTTGTTCTTCTTTTTGAAGCTGAAACAGTAGAATTTTTTTCAACTTTTCTAGTATTGTTAACGACTAATTCATAAGATTTTAAGCAATGCACCTCGCCATTTTTCAACACAAAAGGGCTTAGTGTATAGGCTGCAAACAATTGTGACCCTTCATAAGTGTGGTATTGTTTAATTTTTACATCAACAGAAAGAAGAGGTTTTATTTTACTTTTAAAGGACTCGAAACCAATTAATTTTTCAAAAACCGGGTTTTGAATTTCAATTTGGGTATAATATTCAGAGGGGAAATTTTCGGTAATAGAAGGCAAAAAAACGGAACCAAAAAGCGACTCCGACAAGGTGAAATTCTTGACAATTGGATTGTGATGTTCTACAGAAAAATCCCAAATAATCGATTTTGGGGGTATCAAAGCAAGGTTTTGACCTAAAACGCTGTTATAAAGCAATATTGACAAAACAGAAGCAAAACCGATATATTTAAACATAAAATAAATACAAAATTAAGTATAATTACCCACTGAAACGCAACAGGATTAAAAAAATTATAAAAAAAATATGAAATTACGAAAAAATGACAATATCTTTGTAAAGTATCCGTTTATACAACAAAGGAAAATGAAAAAAATTTACATTTTAATTATGATCTGCGCTGTTTTCACAACAGCTAGAGCTCAAGACCCTGAATTTTCTCAATTCTATGCAGCGCCAGTTTACACCAACCCAGCTATGGCAGGGACTGCATTTTGTGGGAGAAATTCAGCAGGAAGAATGTCTATCAACTATAGAAATCAATGGCCAAGTTTACCTGGCACATTTAGAACTTTCAATGCCAGTTACGACCAACATTATGATAAAATTGGTGGAGGTATTGGATTAATGGCAACTTATGACAGAGCAGGTGCCGGTCAGTTAACCACGACATCAGTAAGTGGCGTTTATTCTTATGTTTTACCTATCAATAAATATTTCTTTTTAAGAGCAGGTTTACAAGCCTCTTTTGTTCAGAAAGCTATTGACCATACTAAACTAAGATTTGGTGATCAAATTGACCCAACAAGAGGGTTTATTAATATAACGAATGAACCAACTGCAAGCAACAGTGTTGTATTTCCTAATTTTGGTGCAGGATTTCTTGCCTATTCAGAAAGATTTTATGCTGGATTTGCCATACACAACATTACACAACCAGTTCAATCATTCTACAGCAACAATGACGGTATTGTTCCAAGACGTTATACATTCCATTCAGGTGTTGTAATTCCTTTGGATAACAAACGTATTTCACAAGCAACATTCTCCCCAAATGCTTTGTTTATGATGCAACAAAACTTCACACAATTAAACTTTGGTTTTTATGTAAACAAAGGGCCAATTGTAACAGGTTTATGGTACAGACAAACATTAGGAACATTTGGTAACTCAGATGCCATAATGGTATTGTTAGGTTTTAGAAAAGATAGATTTAAATTTGGATACAGTTATGACATAACAGTTTCAAAAGCAAGAGCAGCAGCTCCTGGTAGTCATGAAGTTAGCGCAACTGTGGATTGGTGTTTAAGAAACAGACCTGTTCGTTTCAAACCTTTAAGATGTCCTGATTTTTAATTTAATTTTGTAAATACACAATATTTAATCATTTTTGCAGTTTATAATATATTAACACACGCACATTAACACACATGAATAGAAAGAAAAGTTTATTGGCAATTTCGACATTAATGGCAGGTATTATGCTATTAACGCCCTCTTGTGCCAACAAAAACAAATCAAAAACAACTGGCTTTGGTTTCAATAGCCGTAAATGGGGTGGATTTGAAAATCACAAATACAAAGGACAAGAAACTGGACCAGGATTGGTTTTAGTTCCTGCAGGTGCTTTTGTTATGGGTTCAACCGAACAAGACGTATTGTTTGAATACAACAACGTAGAAAGAAAACAAACGGTTCCATCTTTTTATATGGATGAAACAGAAGTTTCTAACCACCAATATGGAGAATACGTTTATTGGTTACAAAGAGTATTTGGAGAATCTTACCCAGAAGTTTATAGAAAAGCATTACCAGATACTTTATGTTGGAGAAGCCGTTTGGCATTCAACGAACCTTATGTTGAATATTATTTCCGTCACCCTGCCTACAAAAACTATCCAGTAGTAGGTGTTAGTTGGTTACAAGCTACCGATTTCGCTGCTTGGAGAACAGACCGTGTAAACGAAATGATTTTAGACAGAGAAAAAATTCACCCTTACAAAGATTTCAAAATGAAGGATGAAGAAAACTTTAATACTAAAGCATACTTGGCTGACCAATACAATCCAGCTACTAGAAAGAAATTAAAAGGCATGCCACGTGACTACAGAACCAAAAAAGGTCGTAGAGATGTAGGCACTAAAGATGGTATCTTATTACCTGAATACCGTTTACCTACAGAGGCTGAGTGGGAATATGCGGCACAAGGTGCTATCGGTAATTCTCAATTTGAGAATACAGACGAAAAAAGAGTATACTCTTGGAATGACTTAACCGTGAGAATGACTCATGGTAAAGAAAAAGACAGAGGTAAAATAATGGCTAACTTCAAAAGAGACAAAGGGGATCAAGCGGGTATTTCGAGCCAGTTGAACGATGCCGGTGTTATTACTACTCCTGTTGACGCTTATTGGCCAAATGATTATGGAATTTATAACTTAGCTGGTAACGTATCTGAATGGGTAATGGATGTATACCGTCCTTTGTCTTTCGAAGATGTTGATGATTTCAATGCATTCCGTGGTAATGTTTTCTCTAAAGTAAAATTAGACCAATATGGTGAAATTGAAGAAAAAGATTCTTTAGGTCGTTTAATCTTTGTTAAAGTTACAGAAGAAGAAAATATCAACCGTAGAAACTACAAAGTTGCTGACAATATAGGTTACAAAGACGCTACATTATATCAAAACGATGAACAAGTATATGAATATGGCGTAACAACGTTAATTAACGACAAAGCAAGAGTTTTCAAAGGTGGTTCTTGGAATGACAGAGCTTATTGGATGAGCCCAGGTACAAGACGTTACTTAGATGAAAACTTATCTACCTCAACCATTGGTTTCAGATGTGCAATGCACAGAGTTGGTTCACCAATTGGTAACAGCAAAAAAAGAAACAGATCTCTCCCATCTAATGGAATCGGGAAAGGCAAATTAAAATAATTAAAAATCAGACATTTTAAAAGCCCTGCATTAGTCAGGGCTTTTTTTTTCAATAACTTAGAATGAAATTCGAACAATACAATTTTCATCCCCACATAACTACCAATTTAACAAAATTGGGATTTAGAAGACCTACTGATATCCAATTTAGAGCTATTACTCCTATCATGAAGGGCGAGGATGTATTAGCAATTGCACAAACAGGAACAGGTAAAACAGCGGCATTTGCTATACCTATAATTAATCATTTGTGTAATAACAAAAAAAAAAACAGAAAAATAAGAAGTTTGGTTTTAGTACCTACAAGAGAGTTAGCCATTCAAATCAATGAAGTCTTTAATTCAATTGGATTCAATACAGGTGTAAAAGTATTCAGCTTGTATGGTGGCGTAGAACAAGACAAACAAATTCAAACATTAAAAGAAGGCATCGATATTCTTATTACTACACCGGGCAGAATGTTCGACTTAATAAGTCAAGGATATATCGATTTGAGCCAATTAGAAACATTGGTTTTAGATGAAGCTGATCACATGTTAGATTTAGGTTTTTTGAAAGACATCACCGACCTAATGAGGCATATTCCGTTTAAAAGACAAACTTTGTTTTTTTCGGCTACTATTACAGACAAAATCAGAAAGCTAGCCTATTCAATTGTTAAAAATCCAATACGAATTCAAATTTCTCCTGAAAACCCTGTGAATAAAAACATAGATCATTCGCTTGCAATGATTGAAATGGATGACAAAAGATTTTTTTTAGAAAGAATAGTCAATGAAAACCCAGACAGTAAATTTTTGATATTTGTAAGAACAAAAGTTCGTGCTGAAAGAGTGTCAAAAGCGATGGAACGTGTTAATATTCAAACGTCTACTATACATGGAGATAAAGACCAAAAAGAAAGAATAAAAGTATTAGACCAATTCAGAAACAATTCTATTAAAATACTTATAGCAACAGATGTAAGTGCTAGAGGAATAGACATTGCCGATGTAGACATTGTTGTAAATTACGACCTACCCGACCAAGCAGAGAGTTACGTTCACAGAGTCGGGAGAACAGGTAGAGCTAATAAAAAAGGACAAGCAGTTTCATTTTGCAGTAAAGAGGAAATTCCATTGTTAAAAGAAATTGAAACATTCATAGGCAGTAAAATTGATTTGATAAAAATCAAAAAAGACGTTTATGACGAGACAATTCAATTGAAAAACGACTCGAAGGAATACGATTGGAAATCATTAATTAGTGATGATTAATAGTTTATCCATTGATTGAACAAAAAAATTTATTTTAACACTCTTTTACCAATTCAAAAAAGAGTGAAAAAGGTTGAGATTGATGTGTAAAAAAAAGAGATTTTGATTACCTTTGCAAACTAAAAATTCCCTACAATGAACATGAAAAGAATTACAATTGCAAAAGGCGATGGAATCGGTCCTGAAATAATGGATGCTACACTAGAAATAATAAAAGCTTCAGGTGCAAAAATTGAAATTGATGAAATAGAAATAGGTGAAAAAGTATACTTATCTGGAAATACTTCAGGCATTGCAGATGCTTCTTGGGATACTTTAAAACAAAACAAGGTTTTTTTTAAAGCGCCTATTACCACTCCACAAGGAGGAGGATACAAAAGTTTAAATGTAACTGCAAGAAAAGCACTTGGTTTGTATGCCAATGTTAGACCATGTGTAACATACACTCCTTTTGTTGACAGTAAACACCAAATGGATTTGGTCATTATCAGAGAGAATGAAGAAGATTTATATGCGGGTATTGAACATCAACAAACTGATGAAGTTATTCAATGTTTGAAATTGATAAGCAGACCTGGTTGCGAGAAAATTGTAAGATATGCGTTTGAATATGCCAAAGTAAACGGCAGAAAAAAAGTAACTTGTATGTCGAAAGACAATATAATGAAACAAACAGATGGGTTGTTTCATACAATATTCAATGAAATTGGATTAGAGTATCCTGAAATAGAGAAAGACCATTGGATTATTGACATTGGATCGGCAAGGATAGCAGATACTCCTGAAGTTTTTGATGTAATTGTTACTTTAAATTTATACGGTGATATTATTTCTGACATTGCTGCACAAATTGCAGGAAGTGTTGGTTTGGCTGGTTCTTCAAACATTGGGGACGGATTTGCAATGTTCGAAGCTATTCACGGTTCTGCGCCAACCATTGCTGGACAAGGTATTGCTAATCCTTCTGGATTAATCCAAGGTGCAGTATTGATGTTGCTTCATATTGGGGAAACCGAATCTGCAGAAATCATTCAAAATGCTTGGTTAAAAACTCTTGAGGATGGCATTCACACTGCTGATATATACAAATCAGACGTTAGTTCTAAAAAAGTAGGTACACATGAATTTGCCCAAGCCGTTATAGAGAGACTAGGACAAGAACCTCAACAATTAAAAGTGGTTAAATACAAAAAAACAGCAGGAATTCAAATTAAGCCTTACCAAAAAAGAGTTGAAGCTAAAAAGGAATTAATTGGTGTTGACATATTTGTATGTTGGAATGGCACTAATGCAAACGAGATAGGCGAAAAAATTTCACCTCTTACTCATAAAAACATAGAACTTAGTATGATTTCAAACAGAGGTATTAAAGTTTGGCCAAATGGATTTGATGAAACTTTTTGCACTGACCATTGGAGATGTAGATACAAAAGTTTGGATGGTTCTTCTATCTCTCAAGGGGATATTATAGCACTTCTAACCTTATTCAACCAACATCAAATTGAGGTTATTAAAACCGAAAACTTATATACCTTTGATGGTAAAATTGGATTTTCGTTAGGACAAGGACAGTAGTTTTTCTTTTAGTTTTTTAATTACTATTTTATCTATAGGAAACGTAAATGTTTCCTCTGATATTTCATTGATTGGTTTAAAATACAATAACCAATCTTGTTTTTTTCCTTTTGAATAATCAAATCCCTTTTGGGTTACCCAATTTATATTTGCATTAAAAGTGTAGTAAACAGATATAATTTGTTCTTGAGAATTAAATGCACTCACTTGAAAAAAGTCTGTCGTATAAAAATGTTCAAAATTAAAGCCTTCTATTTGCCCCTCTTCTATTAATTCACGTTTAAGAGCCTGCATAATACCCTCTCCTTTTTCAACACCACCTCCGGGGAATTTAGTAAAACTGAATCCATTAATACTTTCATTGGCTAGTAGTAATTTGTCTTCAACAAGGCAAATGCCATAAACTCTAATATTAAATTGAAGTATTTCAGATTTAGTATCCATTAAACATTGTGTTTTTTATTTGAAATTAACTGAACCTCATTCCACTCTATTCTTTTTTCAAAGTCTGATTTCCTTTCTTTACAATCCTTAATTTGACAAATCTTACATTGTTGGAACACGCAACCATCAATATGTACGAAAAACTCAACCCTTTGATTAAAATAATCACTAACAACATCTGTTAATGTATCCAATATTGCATGTGCTTCGTTAACATTAATATAAAACGGAACAGTGAGGTGGCAATCTATGTGGTAAAAACCTGCATAATTAATCACTCTCATGTTGTGAACATCTATCCACTCCACTTTTCTTTTTTCATTTAACAAGTCAACAATTTCATTGATTACCAGTTGGTCTGATTCATCCATAATCCCTGAAACAGATTTTCTAACAATTCGATACCCCGTATAAATGATAACAAAGGCAAATATGATTGCGGTAACACTATCAATCCAATTGAGCCCTGTTAGTATAATCAATATTATTCCTAAAACTAGTCCTAAAGTTGAATAAGTATCACTTTTGAGATGTGCGCCGCTAGAAATTAAAATAGGTGAATTGATTTTTTTACCTTGTTTTATACTCCACAACCCTAAAATATAATTAATAGCACCCGTAGAAGCGATAAGATATAAACCTAAATCTAAATCGTGTAATTGACTAGGAATAAAAAACTGATTAATGGCTTTGAATAAAATCAAAACTCCTGCAATACTAATTAATACACCTTCTATAGCTGAGGAAATAAACTCTATCTTACCATGCCCATAAGGATGTTCCTTGTCTTTTGGTTTGGAAGAAAGTATTAAACTGTATAGACCAAAAGCGCCTGCTAAGACATTCACTATACTCTCTAATGCATCTGTAAGTATAGAAACTGAATGTGTAAAATACCATGCTAGCACTTTTACAAAAAGCAATAATACAGAAAATGCTAAAACGATTTTTTGAACTTTTACACTTGAGACCATTTTAAACTATTGAACAAAAATGCAATAAATAAATGGCAATTAACAGAAACAAAAAAAATATATATTATCAAACAATTAAAAATAAATCAAGGATTTTAAGCTCAAATTTCATTCAACAAAACACTTTTCTGATAAGTATTGAAACAATTTAGACAAAAAAAAGCAGACCTAAGTCTGCTTTTTCTGTAAGATTATTATTTATTAAACTCCCACATCGTGGTGAGCACTTTCTTGAATGTAAGGATGTTTTACCGGAATAAGTCCTTTTTTGCTTAACGCTGTTAAAACCCAATACATAAACAATCCAGCGAAGAACAAAGGCATACCTATTTCAAGGAAACCGATTGTTGCTTGTTTATCAATAGCTCCAGGCATTAACATTAAATAAATATCATTCCAGTGTCCCACTAAAATACAAAGAGCTACAAAAGTTAAAATTTGAGGATTACGTTTGTTGTTTCTAGTCATTAAAACTAGGAAAGGAATTAAGAAGTTTAAACCTAAGTTTAAGAACCAATTAATTTTAAATGGCATTTCCCATCTTTTGTAGTAGTAAATAGATTCTTCCGGAATATTTGCATACCAAATCAATAGGAACTGAGATACCCATAGGTAAGTCCAGAAAATAGAGAAAGCAAACATAAACTTACCTAAGTCATGAATGTGTTCGTCCGAAACAATTTCAAGGTATCCATTTCTTTTTAAATACAAAACAAAAAGAGTAATGATAGCAATAGCACTTACCCAACCAGTTGCAAAGTTATAAATAGAAAAAATTGTACTGTACCAATGTGCGTCCACACTCATAGTTACTATCCAAGATAAGATAGAGATAGAGAATCCGAAAAACAAGGTAAAGGCAGCAGAAACTCTGATTGATTTTTTGAAGAAAGTTAAACCACCTTCAGCATCTTCTTTAATTGACAAATTTCTCAAATATTTACCAAATAAGAACCAAACCAATGGAATAGAAATCAAGAAAATCAAAATTAATTTTGTGTTCAAGAACCAAGACTTATCGGCAAGAATTGGATCATAACCTTCTTGACCTTTTACGAGGTGAAGATGTTCATAGTGAACCCAATGGTAGATATCCTGTCCCGCTAATAAGAAAACAGCTAAAACAATAATGGCACCAATTGGAAGAATAGTACTCATTGCTTGAGGTATTCTAAGCAAAGAAGAAGCCCAACCTGCATTTGCAATATATTGTAAGGCAAAGAAAAATATACCACAAACTGCTATTAAAAGCAAGAAATAACCATTAATCAACAAGTTCATGTAAATTCTTGTATACCAAGGTTTAGCATGTTCTACAGGAATAGGGTATAATTGTTCATCGCTGTGAGCAACATCAACACCATGAATATTTTTTTCAATGGTTTTGTGATTAGAAACTTCATGTTTAGCAGCAGTATCATGTGCATCATGGTGAGTATCTCTTGGAATGGTAAAAATACCAATAATTGAAAATGCTAATCCAATAATAAGGAGAGCTAAACTCAATGTTTTTGCTTTACCTTTAAACTGGTAATTTTCTTGATGAATATGTAGTTCGTGTCCGTGACTCATGTTAAAAATCTATAAATGGTTATTGTTTTTGAGTTAAAGTATCAGTTGATGAAATGATTGGTATAGCTGAAACGTTTGCAGGAATATTTCCATCTGCATCCATAGCGCTAAGGCGTTTTACATATGAGATAACAGACCATCTTTCTCTTGGAGTTAAAGCATAAGCGTAACTACCCATGTTGTTTTTACCATAAGTTAATACATGATAGATGTTACCTACAGGTAAGTTTTTAACATAAGGATCTTGGTAGTTGGCCCATGATGGTTTAAGTACTGATTGCTTCGCAGACACTTTACCGTCATTCCCCCCTTTTTCACCATGACAAACTGAGCAATAAATTTGGTATTGAAGTTCACCTCTTAACAATTCTTTTTCAGTTAAGTCTGTTGGCATTGTTAAAGAAGCAGAAGCTACATACCCTTCAGCTGAATTGTCAAATGGATATTGGTAATCTAACTGACCTTTTGCTATTGTACCAGCAACAGGTTCTCTCATAGACATAAAATAAGGGTTGTATCTGTATTTACTACTATCCGAAAATTGAGTCATTGGTTCATAGCCTTTAGAATAATACATATCAGGTGCATATTCAATTCCTGTAAAATCACCCGAAGACTTTAAAAAGCATGAGGATAATGAAACTAAAGCAGTTGATAAAACGATATAAAATAACTTGTTCATGTTCTTTCTAATTAATTATTACGGGTTAAATTGACATCAGTAAAATCTTCGTAACCATGGTTTGTACGTTCTTTCACTTCTACTGCACCACCATTGAATAACATATCAGTTAATTCAGATTTGTTGATTGCAGGATTATCAGAAGCGATTGCAACAACCATTCTGTCATCTGTTTGTCTCATATCAACACGTTCAGATGGCATCTTTCCGTGTAACATTTTGTTTCTTATAAAAAACAATAAAGCCAAACCAAATGCTGTAAATAAGATTGTTCCTTCAAACCATACCGGAACAAAACTTACACCGAATGAGGGTTTATTTCCAATTATTATTGGCCAATCATATGTCATTGTGTAATACTGTAGAGAACCAGCTCCTATGAATCCTAATGAACCAGAAATAAACGCACCTATTGGTAATAATGAGCGTTTTAAGCCCATTGCTTTTTCGATACCATGGATTGGGAATGGTGTGTAACAGTCGATAATGTCTACTCCTTTAGAGTGAACTTTTCCTACAGTTTCTAAAAAACTATCTGGATTTTCGAATATTCCGAAAATAACTGTTTTGTTTCTATCTAGATATAAATTTTTGTCTATCATTAATTTGTTCTTTTAAAAATGATTATTCTCTGTTTTTCAATATACTTTTTACTTCAGACATGTTTATCACTGGTAAGAATTTTGAAAACAAAAAGAAGCAAGTGAAAAATAAACCGAAAGTACCTACAAATATTCCAATTTCTATAATCGTTGGAGAGTACATAACCCAACCAGAAGGAAGATATTCTCTGTGTAAAGAAGTTACTATAATTACGAATCTTTCGAACCACATACCAACGTTTACAACGATTGATAACATGAAGATAAACCAAGGTGTAGTACGAGCCCATTTGAACCAAAACACTTGTGGTGCTATAAGGTTACAAGTCATCATACTCCAATATGCCCACCAATAAGGTCCTGTTGCTCTGTTGATAAAAGCATATTGTTCGTATACAACACCTGAATATGCAGCAACAAAAAACTCAGTGATATAAGCCAAACCAACCATAGTACCTGTTAACATTACCACTTTACACATTGCTTCTAAGTGACCGATGGTAATATAATCTTGGTAGTTCATTACTTTACGAACGATAACTAACAATGTCAATACCATACCAAATCCAGAAAATATAGCACCTGCTACGAAATATGGAGGGAAAATGGTAGTGTGCCATCCCGGAACAACTGAAGTTGCAAAGTCCATAGATACAATAGTGTGAACTGATAGTACTAACGGAGTAGAGATACCTGCTAATATTAAAGACACAACCTCATATCTGTTCCAAGTTCTAACAGAACCAGTCCAACCCATTGAGAAGAAATTATACCAAAACTTTCTACCTGCAGTAGTTGCTCTGTCTCTTACTGTTGCAATATCAGGAATTAAACCTAAGTACCAAAACACCAATGAGACCGAGAAATAAGTTGTTATCGCGAATACGTCCCACAATAATGGTGAGTGGAAATTACCCCACAATGAACCAAAAGCATTTGGAAGCGGTAATACCCAATACATACCTACCCATAAACGTCCCATGTGAAACAATGGGAAAACGGCAGCACACATAACCGCGAAAATGGTCATAGCCTCTGCTGAACGGTTTATTGACATTCTCCATTTTTGACGGAATAACAATAGGATTGCAGAAATCAAAGTTCCTGCGTGACCAATACCAACCCAAAATACGAAGTTGGTAATATCCCATCCCCATTGAACTGTTTTGTTTAGTCCCCATGTACCGATACCGAATAAGGTAGTGATAGCAAGTGTTAATCCTAATATACCTAAGAAAATTACAGACAATACAAAACCTACTTTCCAAGAAGTTGATGGTTTATTTTCTATAGGACGACAGATTTCAGTAGTAACATCATGAAGTGTTTTTTCTCCTGTTACTAATTGGGTTCTTATAGCTGAATCGTGAATCATTTCTGTTTATTATTATGAATTATGCGTTATTATTTTGGATATCTCTTACTTTAGTTAAATATTTAACTGCAGTTTGTGTATTTAACTCTTCTAATACTCTGTATGAACGTTCGTTTTTGAATAACTTGTGAACTTCACTGTTTGGATCATTTACGTCACCAAATACGATAGCATTTGCAGGACAAGCTTTTTGACAAGCTGTTTTAACTTCACCATCCGTTAAAGCTCTTTTTTCTCTTTTCGCTTTTACTTTTCCAGCTTGAATGTTTTGAACACACATACTACATTTTTCCATAACCCCTCTTGTTCTAACTGTAACATCTGGATTGATAACCATTTTACCCAAATCATTATTGAAATGGAAATCAAATTTATCGTTATCGTTGTATCTAAACCAGTTGAAACGTCTTACTTTGTATGGACAGTTGTTTGCACAATATTTTGTTCCAATACATCTGTTGTAAGTCATTTGATTTAAGCCTTCTGTTGAGTGTGTAGTTGCTAAAACTGGACAAACTGTTTCGCATGGAGCCTGACCACAATGTTGACACATCATTGGTTGGTGTACCACTTTAACATTTTCCCAATGTTCAAACTGAGAACCTACTGCTTTTTCATCAGCTATAGCTAAACCTTTTTCTTTGGTAATAAATGCTCCTTCAAATTGAGAGTTATTTTTATCAACCAAACCTTTTTTATCTTCGAATGCAAAGTATCTGTCGATTCTTATCCAATGCATTTCTCTTCTTCTTCTAACTTCAGCACGACCAACAACAGGAACGTTGTTTTCGATACTACAACTTACTACACAAGCTGAACATCCAGTACAAGCATTTAAGTCGATAGACATAGCCCAATGGTGATTAGGCGCTCCATCTTTCTTGTAATCTTTAGTTTCCCAAAGTGTATATAAATGTGGTTGAGGTTGATTGTTACCAGCAGTTGGGTCTTTTTTGTATTCCCCAAATGTTGTTTCTTTAACAATTGCACGACCTTCTATTGAATGGTGTGTTTGAGTTTGTGCTAATTCGTAGGCACCATCTATTTTTTCGATAGTTACACCGTTAACGATATAGTTTCTTGAAAAATCAGAGGTATTTACAAATAAATATGCATTTTTTCCGATTGAATCAAATTCACCTTTTTCACCAATTTTACCTTTTCTACCATAACCAACAGCAAGACCGATTGTCATGTTACTTTGTCCTGGTTGAACAAAAACTGGCATCGCTTTCAATGAATTTTTTCCAACAGTAACATTTACTAAGTCACCGTTTTTAATTCCTTTATTTTCTGCTAATGCTTTTGGTAAAGAAACGTAATTGTCCCAAGTCACTTTACTGATAGGATCTGGAGTTTCTTGTATCCAAGGATTATTACTTAATTGACCATCTTTTACAGATATATTTTGGTACAAGATTAAATCAATTTGGTCTTTTTTCCCTATGCTTGTCTCTAAACTTGAAACGATAGAATTTAATGCAACTGCGAATGAAGGAACAGTTGACACTTGAGCAACTGAATCAAATTTACCTCCATCGTGAAGTGCTTTATTGAATGCGTCATCTGTTGCTACACCTTTAGAAGCCCATACTTTTTTGATATACAAGTAGAAAGGTGCTGCATTTAATTTTTCTGAGTAGATTCCTTTTTTAGCAAATGGATCTGTAGTGCTATCGAAAGAAATTGCAGCCCAACTCATTAATGATTCTTCAGCTTGTCTTGTTTTGAAAACTGGAGAGATTGTTGGTTGACTTAGTTGCAATATACCTGCTTTAGGTTCTGCATCATTCCAAGATTCCAAGAAATGATTAGAAGGTGCTATATATTGACATAATGAAGCTGTTTCATCAGCTGTTCCTGAGAATGAAACTGATAATCTAGCTTTTTTAATTCCTTCAACAAATTGTGAAGCGAAAGGCGTGTTATAAACTGGATTAGCATTCCAAAACAATACCGCTGAGTAGGCACCATTTTGCATGTCATTAGACAATTGATATAAATCAGAATCTATTCCTTTAAATTGATTAGAATGGTTATCCAAATCAATGGTAGAACCATAGTTATTTAGCAATAAGTTAATCGCATTTACGACAGTTTGGATTGAAGGATTGTTTGATCCAGAAATGACCATTGAAGTTCCTTTTTCAGCCCACAATGCTTCAGCAGCTTGTTTGATTGAACCACCAGCTAATTCTCCTGATTGTGCCATTGCAATTTGAGGAATTCCAGCTTTTTGAGCCAATTCATTGTGCAATGCAACCACGTAAACTGCTTCGTTAGAAGATTTCATTGGGAATCTGTAATCAGCATTTGAACCTGTGGTTGACAAATTACTTTCAAACTGAATGGTTTTAACAATTTTATCGGCACCTTCAACTTTTCTTTTTGCTGACCATGCTTTGGTAAATTCAACTGGAGAAATCCAAGTACCTAAGAAATCTGCACCAAAACTTACTACTACATTCGCTTTATCGAAATGGTAAGACGGAATGACTTGTTTACCAAATGAATTTTTGTTAGCTGTTAATATTCCAGAGTAACTAATTGCATCATAAGTAATATGCGTAGTTGAAGTAAATTTAGCTTTAAACTCTTCAATAAGTGCTAATCCTGAAGGACTGTGAATAGTTCCAGAAACTAAAGCAATTTTGGCACCTGATGCAGACATTTGGGTTAATTGTTCAACAACTGTTTTATCTAAGTTAGCCCATTCAATTGGAGATCCTTTAAGTATTGGACCATCCAAACGTTCAGTATCATATAAACTTAAAATTGAGGCTTGACCTGTTGCACACAATCCCCCTTTAGAGATTGGAGACAGAACATTACCATCCATTTTAATTGGTCTACCTTCACGGGTTTTAACCGTCGTACCGCAAGCTGTTGAACAAGCGCCACAGATAGAGTTATAATAATTAGCTACAC
Source organism: Chitinophaga pinensis (assembly GCA_945871905.1). Classification (GTDB taxonomy): domain Bacteria; phylum Bacteroidota; class Bacteroidia; order NS11-12g; family UBA955; genus JABMMZ01. Next base: position 373,955 of record CAMBXL010000001.1, on the reverse strand, counting down.
CTGGAGTTACTTCTTCAGGTTTTACTAAATAAGGTACGATATTACGAACAGGGGTTGGATTACAAGCTGCTAAAGAAACTGCTGCAACACTAAAACCGAAGAACTTAAGGAAATCTCTTCTATTGGCTGTTAGCCCCATGTTGTTTTCACTAAACACTTCATCAAGAGGTAAAGCTTCGCTGAATTCATTTTTTTGAGATGCTAAAAACTCTTTGGTTTTTAAAAGCTCATCTTCACCTTTCCAGTATAATTGTTTTTTTGCCATTTTATTGATTAGCCTTTTTTGTTAAATTTGATTAATAGTGACATTTTGAACATTCAAGTGCACCGTTGTCTGCTGGTTTAATATTAATTTTTCCGTCTTTTGTAAAGTACTTGCCGTAGTTTGATGATTTGTCATCTTTTTCTGCTTTGATTTTGGCGTGTAATTTCTCATAATAAGGATTATTTTCCACATCTACATTTCTTTCTCTGTGACAGTTAATACACCATCCCATTTGAAGTGTCGAATATTGTTGTACCACTTCCATTTCTTGTATCGGACCATGACATGTTTGACAAGAAACTCCTGTGCTTACGTGCATACTGTGATTAAAGAATGCGTGGTCTGGTAAATTGTGAATTCTTACCCAACGAATTGGTTTTGGATTTGGACCGTATTGTTCACCTGCTGGTTTGTCAGGATCGTAATCCATTGCAGTGTATATTTTTTTGATTTCTGGAGAAATTTCACCATTGTATTTATCTCTTAACTGTACCCCTTTGTGACAGTTCATACAAGTATTTACACTTGGCACACTTGCTTGTTTGGAATATTCTGCTGTTGAGTGACAGTATTTACAATCAATAGCTAGTTCACCTGCGTGCAATTTGTGAGAGTATTTAATTGGTTGTTCAGGGGCATAACCTTGTTGAACACCTACTTCTGTTACACCAAAGTAGAATCCATAAGCTGCCAATCCACCCAATACAACAGTACCTACCGCCATTTTAAAAATGGTTGGGTTAATTCTCTTTTTATAGTAAGCAATTTTTTCTTGAAATTCTGATGGCGCTGATGCCTTTTCTTCAGATGGTTCTTCAACCTCTGCAACAGTGCTTTTTAATGTTCTTTTTGTTTTGTTAAGTACATACAATAGAATTACTAAAACAATGATTAAAAACAATAAAATATACAACGTATTGTTTGAGTAGAAAGACGTTGTTTCGGCGGCTGCCTCTCCACCTGCTGCAACTTTCGGTGCAGGTGGTGTCCATTCTTTAAAATAAGTGATGATACTTTTGATTTGATCATCGCTCAAATTTTCGAATGAATTCATGGCTGCTCCACCATATTCATTGTAGATAGCTATAGCGTCTTTATCGCCACTTGCTCTAAATTTTTCGTTATTCTTAATCCATTTCAACATCCATTCTTCAGTTCGACGAGTATGAACGCCTTGTAATGCAGGTCCAACTTGCTTCGAATTCATTGCGTGACATGACACACAATTTGCTTTAAACAATGTTTCGCCTTCTGCAGCTGCAGGAGAAAGTGCTCCATCTTGAGCAAAAATTGATAGATTAAGAAGCAATACAATCGAAATAATGATTGTTTTAATTCTAAGGATTTTTTTTGATGGGTGATTGACCATGTTATAAATTATGACTGAAATATGACACTACTAATTAAGTCGCAAATATATTGCCCTTTCACTCAATGTAAAAAGTATTTATTAACAAATAATTCAATTTAAAATAATTCTAAATAATACAAATATTAAATTGAAAAACAATTAGTTATAAAAAATAATAGTTGGTTTTTTATTTGATAAAATAAATTAATAAACGACTAACTTTTCATTAAATGATACATCTTCTGCTTTTATGCGAACAATGTATAAACCGCTTTGCAACAAATTAGTATTTAGAATGACTGAATTTGCCTTATCATTATTTTGTGTTGCAATCAACTTTCCGTTTAAATCCAAAATCTCAATTTCAATATTAACATTTGAATTAATAAGCATTCCATTTTCATTGTATGTTAATGTATAAGGTTTGATTATGGTTTGAGTGGATGTTGAGGGTGCTTCAGGATTGAATGTATAGATTTGTCCATTGGATGGATGTTTTGAAATCCCTTTGAAGGAAGCTGCACTAGTTACTCTAACTATTGTTGGCTCACTCGCTGTTCCTGAAATCGCCAAGTATGGACTGTTATCAACATCAATAAAACCCATAATGTGTTCATTTAAATTTAAATCGGTGTTTACATTCGGTCCAAAATGAAATTGAAATTTACTACTTGTTTCATAGAACCACATTTGATAATTGGCGGTAAATTCTTCCTCAATATCTATTACCTCGGCTTTTACATTCTTAAATTGTAACTTTAATATTCTGTTGGGTGCAGTTCCTGTAATTGCGTATGATACTGGTGACAAATTGGGGTCATCATTCTCAGGAAAATAATTAAAAGACCCATAAAATATATTGTCAAAATTCAATCCTGGTCTTGAGAAAAAAGCACTTTGCATAGTTACATAAATAGTATCAAAATCTTTTTTAAAGTATTTGAACTTAAATGGCAACTTTATCATTGCATCTTCAAAATCCCATACTTTATTGATATTTGTACTTGCGGATAATTCAGTATAAGTGCCAGTTGAGTGTGTCAATGTGTATTCTGTTTGTGCTTTCACAAGTCCCCCAATCAATAATGCGAATAAAATGGTAAATGTTAATTTCATATTATGTATGTATATATCATGCAATTATAATCTATTTTTTCAACTAATAGTAAAGAATTTCAATTTGTTTAAAGAATCATTAACCTTCCATTAAAATCAATTAGTTTTGCAATGTGATACAACGAATTTCTAAAAAGGATTTGAAGATTGTTTTTTTTGGCACTCCCGATTTTGCTGTTTGTGCTTTGAAAAAAATTATTGAAAACGGGTACAATGTTGTTGCTGTTGTTACTGCGCCAGACAAACCAGCTGGCAGAGGCTATCAATTGCAAATGTCTGCTGTAAAAAAAGCTGCTATTGAACTTCAACTTCCCATTTTACAACCAATCAACTTAAAATCCGAAGCATTTATAAATGAACTAAAATCACTAAATGCTGATATTCAAATTGTTATTGCATTTAGAATGCTGCCTGAAATTGTTTGGAATATGCCACCTATGGGAACTTTTAATCTTCACGCAAGTTACTTGCCTAATTACAGGGGTGCAGCGCCTATCAATTGGGCGATTATTAATGGCGAAAAAAGTACAGGTGTTACTACATTTTTCCTTAAACATGAAATTGACACGGGTGATTTAATTTTAAGAGAAAAAACAGAAATCCACCCTTACGAAACCATTGGTGAACTCTATGAAAGATTGATGTATCAAGGCGCTGAATTAGTTTGTAAAAGTCTTGAAATGATAAGTAGTGGAAGTATTCAATTAACTCAGCAAGAAACTGGAGAATTCCCACATGCTCCCAAAATATTCGATGAACATTGTGTTATTAATTGGGAAAAAACAGCGCAACAAGTATTCAACTTAGTTAGAGGATTGTCTCCCTATCCTGGTGCTTATACCACTTGGAATAATAAAAAATTAAAACTATTTAAAGTTGAGATTCTTAGCAACAAATCGACCGAAATTGGTCTGTTGGAAATCAATTCAAATAAAGATTTTACAGCACATTGCTCCGACTTTCAAATAAAAATCATTGAGCTGCAAGTTGAAGGAAAGAAAAGAATGTCAACTGCAGATTTTATAAATGGTTTGAAAATGTAAGGAATCGAATTACTAATCTCCAATTATCTATTTAAGCAATTTAGACACTTTCTCTATAATTTCAGGGGTGTACCAATTGATACCCTCTACTTTTACTTCTTGAACAACCCCATTTTTATCAATTAAATAAGTTGTCGGGAATCTTGATATGCCAATGGATTTAATTGGGTCTTGTAGTTGATAAAAACTAAGTTGAGATTGAAATTTTTCCTTAAACTTTGTCATTAATTCTATAGGCTCATCGCTAACCATTAAAACTTTAAAATTTTGCTCTTTAAAATGGTTTTCCAATTTTAATAATTCAGGTTGTTCTTTGACACAATCGCTACACCATGTTTGAAAATAAGAAACCACAAAAACAGACTCTTTAAGTTGATTCGGTTCAAATATTTTCCCCTCCAAATCAACTAATTTTGAGGAAAAAAAAGGGTTTTCAGGAGCAGATGTTGTGTTTTTATTCATAAATTTTATAATTAAAAAAGTGGCTACAGAAGCCAAAACTAGAGATATTATAAGGTTAGTTTTAATTTTCATATTAAAATTGAAGTTCAAAATTAGATTAATTTATAGTTCAATCCAAATCTTAATAAAAAAATGATTGTTCAGATAAACAAATTACATTTTCTTTGCAATTCAACATCTAATGAAATACTTATCTATTTGCTATATCCTTATTTTTTATGGATTTAGCGCTTACTCTCAAAAAATCTCCTATCAGCCTCTAAGATGTCAGGGGTTAATTCCTAAAGACTTTTTATCATTAACTTCTAAAAAAATAGAAGCTGATTATCAAAAAATCAACAAAAGCAATAAAAGTAATAGAGTTAAAAGAACCGAAAAAGAGTTTGTTTTCAATGCAAACTTTTCAATAGACAACATTTTGTTTAGTGGTAAAATCTTATATGGTGATGTTTTAACTGATTATGTCAACAAGGTTGCTAATACTATAATGTCAAATGACCCAAGCTTAACAGGCAAACTTCGTTTTTATGTTTTAAAATCAAGTTCTGTTAACGCTTTTGCGACAGACCAAGGTGTAGTATTTGTTACCGTTGGCTTATTGAGTCAAGTTGAGAATGAGGCACAATTAGCCTATATTTTATGTCATGAAATTTCTCATTACAAAAGTAAACACAGCATCCAAAAATACAAAAGACAACAAGATATTTCAAAAGGTAAAGGTGATTTTAGAAACCTAGATTTAGAAAGCAAACTAAAAGCAACTTACCATTATTCAAAAGAGGATGAATTGGAAGCAGATAAAGATGGTTTTGAATTATTTAGTAAAACAAAATATGCTCAAAATGCAGCAATTTCATCCTTTGACATGTTATTGTTTTCTTATTTACCCTACGATGAAATTGATTGGTCGACCAATATTTTTGAAGACAGTCTTTTTAAATTAGATTATGTAGCTCCCAAAATTGAATCTAGAATAACTGCAGAGGAAGATGAAGATGATGAAGAATCAAGTCACCCGAATATCAAAAAGAGAAAAGCTGAACTAGAAATTTTTTATACTAAATCAAAAAACAACAACAATGCATTGTATTTATTTGGTGAGGATTATTTTAAAACCATACAACAACAAGCGCGTATAGAGTTATTTTTCATCAATTTAAATTATGGCAATTACCAACGTGTATACTATTTATCCTATTTATACAAGAAAAAATACAAAGACACAGCATTTGCTCACAAAATGTCTGCAATAGCATTATATGGACAAACTAACAAACGTATTACCGATGAACCAAGCACTTACACCAAAGAAAAAAGTATCAAAGAGTTAGAGGGTGTCACTCAAAAAGTACATGCTTTTTTAACCTATGTTGACCTTAATACTTTGTCAATCATCAATGTTAGAAATACATGGAATGCATATCAAAGTAACAAAAATGACTCGTTTAGCAAGCACTTGTTTGAGCAATCATTGTATTTAATGTTCAAACAAACACAATCAACTCCTACTTCTTTTACAGCGCACATTATTAAGGACTCCACAACCTTAAATATTGAGAAAAAACTAGACATTGATGAGAGTATCACTTTAGAAGAGTTAAAATTAAAACCTGAGTTTGAGGCTTTGAGTAAAACTGAAAAGATGAAAATCATTAAAGCTTATCAGGATAAAAACAAAAAGTCTGATTCTCCATCTTCTGAATTCAAATCAATCTCTAGTTCAAGTTCAAATAAACTAAGCAGTAGCAACATTTTAGGGTTTTCTAAATTATTAAGTGATAGCTTATTTGTAAAATCTTTACGTCAACAATTTTCTATATACAATTACAAGGATGAGGATGAAAAAACCAACTCAAATTTATCAAAAAGAAAAGACCCTACAAGTAGTTGGTATATTAAGCGATTTGGGGAAACTGCTGGAATTAAAAAAATGGTTTTATTAAATCCAAATTACGATAAATATACATTTGTAGATGGCAACTCAAAAGAGAATTTATTGGACAATGAAAAAACCACTATTGCTTTGGCAAAATTGTACAAAGACATGGCTAAATTGAATGGCATCGACATTGATTTTATTGACATGTCAGCCAAAAAACAGTTAAACACTGAATTAATCAATCAATATTCCGAACTAATGGAATGGGTAACAGAATGGATTAACAATAATGAAGGACAATCTGTAATGTATAACATTAATAATATCGACTTAATACAAGAGAAATACGGAACAAATCATGTAATGCTTTCTGGCATCACACAAAAAATATACAGAGAAACTATAGAGCCAGAATTTCTGATTGGTTCAATTATTGTTTACCCATTACTAATTCCATATATTTTATCCGTATTACCTGAGCATAATTTACAATTAAGCTCTATCATATTCGACTTAAAAACAGGTAAAGTTGTTTATGTACAAAGAGACAATTATAAAGTAAAAAAACGCACTGACCATTTAAAAACAATGATCTATTCACTATTCCACCAAGTAAAATCATAATGCAACTAAAATATATTCCTTTAATTTTATTATTTTCAATCCAAGGTTTTATTCTTGGACAAAAAAGTATTCCCGGCTATTTAGGTAAAAAGAATTGTTTAAGCCTTAATTACATTGTTGGAATTGTTAAAAAAGACCCTTTGGTGAGTCATGGTCAGTATTTTTCTCAAAACCCCAATTTACAAATCACTTTTGAAAGAGTATTAAACAGAAAAAAAACTATTTTGTTATCTGTAAGTAACGGTGGCTTTAGAGTTGACAATGAATACTTATTTGATATTTTTGATAGTGAAGATATAAAATACAACAATAAATCTTACTATGTTTATGAAGGTTTAATCGACTTTAATGTAACGTCAATTCAACTTTCTAGTCAGGTTTATTTCAGAAATAATGGTGCCGTTGCCCCACTTGGTAAATATTTTGCATATGGCTTGTCTCATAGTTTTATAAACATCAAAGAGAGCAAATTATATTATACCGATTACAACAGCAATCCTATTTTATTACCTAAAATTACTTATACATCAACTTCTTTAAGTACCTTTTTTATTGGATTTGGCTCCAAACGATTTATTGACAACAGTATCTTTATCAATAAAATGATTCAGTTTAATTTGCCTTTGAATTTTTATAGTCCTCCTGTTGAAGATTATCAAAGCATTAATCCCTCACAAACGTTAAGAGGTGATTTGGAAAACAATATTGTTAAATTTGCCTTTTCTAGACAAAATACATTGAACTTTTCTTTGGGAATAGGCGCCGCTTTTTAAGCTTCCCCCATTCGTTGAACTTTATCTAAGCAAATAAAACACGCCATTCTTGTATTTCCATGGCGTTGTTTTTCCTTTGTACTTGACCTGATAAACGTAATAATCGGTTGGACACAATTGTCCTTTATAGAATCCATTCCATCCTTTTTTAGGATCATTGGTTTCAAACAACAATTCACCCCATCTATTGAATATTTTCAAATCAAGTTTCACTATCGATAGAGAATGAATTTTGAATACATCATTGATTTCATCATCATTTGGGGTAAATGCATCAGGGACGAACAAACTTAGAGTATCTATCACACAAATACTGGCTTTAAAACTGTCTTTACACCCTCCTTCATTTGAAATAAAGAGTTTAATTTCATAACGGTCTGTATCTCCTTTATACAAATGTGTAGGATTCAATTGTTCATCATAAGTCTCGGTATTTTCATCGCCAAAATCCCAGATACCACTGGTTCCACCTTCACTGGCATTGATTATTTTCAATAACGCATTATTACTGTATAAACATTGGGAAGAAGGGACCGTTGTAAAAAAAGCTCTTATCTTATCATATCCCGGAATAGCAACACTTGTGTCATAAAAACAATTGGTCTCAAGATTTTTAACCTTTACTTTATAAGTGGTTGCCACAGGGGCCACAATTCTACTTGTTTTTTGAATTGGAATGGTATTCCAAGTATAAGAATAAGGGCCTGTATCGTTCATTTTCAACTCGGCAAAACCTTGATTCCCAAAACACATTTTGGTAGAAGTTTGAACCCTTCCAAACAAGGGTGGATGAACATAAATTGAAGTTTGTCTTTGAACAGAATCGCTGCATCCATCTTTTAACACAACACTGTATTGAGAAGTTCTTTTGGGTGCTTCGTAAATATTGGGCACATTCATTTGTCCACTACTCCAAACTATAGTTGAATTACCATTACCACCCTTACTTATGGTTGATAATTCTACTGTTTCACCAATACATATACTGTCTTTGTTTTTTGACAATGTCAAAGTTAACGGCTCTCCAACTGTAACGTCTTTAGAAAAAGTACTGATACATTTTCCTGAACCAAAAGTGTATGTAATTTTATGTTGACCTTGTTTGGCAATACTAGGATTAAATGTAGTTCCAATAATTCCATTACCCAACAATTTTCCACCTACAGGATTTAAACCTAACTGAGTGATAGAATCTTTGTAACAATAGTAATCACTTAACCCAAATATAGAAACATTGGGCAATCCATTGACTTTAATTTTAACGGTATCAGTACATTTTCCTGGCAAGTTAAATAAGATTAAGTGAGTTCCAACACCGGCAATAGCAGGGTTAAAAGTTCCTTTTTGAGCATTTGTAATTCCAGGGCCGAAGAATAATCCGGCACCTTCCCTATTTACTAATTGATAAGCATCGTCTGCAATACAAAACACCGTGTCTTTCTGGATATTTGCTCTATTAAAAACTTGAATAACGATAGTATCTTGACAACCATTTGCTGTCCCTATTATTGTATGAAAAGTTCCTCGACCAGCCAAGGTTGGGCTAAACTTTTGATTGTAAACACCAAAACCTACTATTGCATTGCTCCCTGTAAACATCATATTCCAAGGATCGTTTTGCAAATAAGCATTTCTCATAAAATAAGCAGTGTCTGAAACACAATTTTTAACCGTATCTTTATAAAACCTTGTGTATCTCAAGAACATTATTTTAACATCTTTACATCCATTTAATCCATGATAGGTTAAGTTAGTTTGAACAAAAGTGGATTTACTAGGCACTCTAAAACTATCGGCATCAAACAAACCATTATTGGCATCAAAAACACCTTTACCTGTCCAATATCCACCTACGGGCAATCCTTGAGGCAATAATCTTTGACCAGCATCGGGACATGCTATTTCATCAAATCGGGCATCAATTTCTTGAATAAACCTTCTAAGTGTATCGCGGCAACCATTAATGGTATAAATGTAAATTTTATTCCCTGCGGCAGCTGTCGGAGGTGTTGAAATCCCCAACCTTGAATTTGTTATACCTGGGCCAGTCCATGTTCCCCCAATTGGTGTAAAGTTTTTGAAAGTATCAATTGCTTTTGACTTACAAATGGTATCTCTTTTGACAATATTAATTAAGTCGATATTAATAATTTTATCACTTGTACAACCATTCCAAGAATAGGTAACGGTAAAAGAACCACTGCTTGAAGGCGGTGTAATAAGTCCTGCAGCACTAATATTGGGACCACTCCAAGTTCCCCCAGGCGGCGTAAATCCTGACACCATAAATGCCGAAGAAGAAGGACAAGCCGCTAATGGAGTTCCTGCACTAATTGGGCGGACGGTTACTACAACAGTATCTGCGCAACCACCAATTGAATAGGCTATTTTAAAAGTTCCGCCCCTTGCCACACTTGGACTAAAGGTACCATTTGCAGCACTTGTAATTCCGGTTCCAGACCAAACACCTCCACTTGGATTTGCTTTTAAATTAAACGAAGGGGATGATTGACAAACTGTTGTATCATTTTGAGCAACAGGAGGATCTAAAACGGTAATAACTACGGTGTCTAACCCTGGCACTGAAACTCCATCAGAAACCCTCAGAATATAAGTGGTTGTAGCTGTTGGACAAACTGTTTGAGGTGGTGCAGAAAACAATCCACCACTAAGCCACGTGTATGAATAACTACTTGCATTTCCACCACTTATAATGGCTGTAAGATTTGCACAGGTGCCTTTACAAATGACCAATCTATTGCTCCTTAAATCTACTTGTATAGGACAATCTGTTATTTTAAAATTCAGAGTTGACTTTATCACCCAAACACTGTCACAAGCATCTTTAAAAGAGGAAGTTAGCAGCAAGGAATAATTACCACTTCTGTTCAGTGCACTAGCAAAAGAAACATCAAAGGTATTGGTTTCATTTTTGGAATTACATGAAATAGGCGTAACTGAAGTTATGGCCGTTGACAGTGTTCCCGACAATTTAAAACTGGATGCTTTTACAGAATCACAATTGAAAGGTTGGTCTAAAGTAACTCTAATTTTAGTTGAATTACATGTTGGATTTGTGATTGGGCTAAATTTGGGTTGAGGTACTTTTGTAATTTTACCTTCCCAAGTCAGTTCCCATCCGTCACAAACGATATTTTTATCAGAATGGAAATAAAAAGTAATGGCAGAATCGTTTGATGTAATGTTGGTTGGATTATTAATTGTTCCTGTATAAGTGCGAATTAGAGTACCAGTTGTGTCTTTTCCTCTGTATGCCTTTAAATAATCAGAGCCTGCCTCAGTACAAAAACTACCTTTAAATTTGATAGAAATAGAGCTTGCCCCTTTTACTATGATAGTAAAAATCAAATCTTCATTATTGGCATATTTAGTAGTTGATTGTTGATTTGCTTCACTGTCTTTTAATGAGCCTTTACAAGCATAGACCTTTGCATTAGACATTTTATATTCCGTTTGCCCCTTAACATGCAACAAAGACATAAAAAGTCCTAATAAAACCAATTTATAGGTTTTAAACCCTTCTAAATATGTAAACAAATGTCTCATTTACTTTTTAATTATAATTTCAGGTGTAACAATGGAATTGCTCCATTGTCCTGCCCTGTCTTTTAATTTAACTTCAAAATTAGTTGTTTCCTGAAGCGCAGTTCCAAGCAAAAATGTATTTTTAATTTTCACTATTAATTCACCTTTGATAAAAACAGAACTTGTAGGAGGTGAAAGTGGTGGAATAAAATAATAATCAGGTTTTGTCAAACGCCTGTCTTTGACATAAATAGCATTTTGGTCGGGATTTATCTCTCCTAAATCTCCATTGGCATCAGAATATTCAAACTTAATTTCCAAACTGTCCTTATACTGAACAACTTCTGTCGCACTAATCGAAATAAACTTTATACTTGGGACCGCATTTGAGTTGTCTTTTTTACAATTCTGTAAAACTAAAAACAAAAAGCTATAGATAATAATTTGTCTCATTAATTAATCTTTATTGCGAAGTATTTTTTAAAATTAAAAGAAGTTTCACTAGAGGGAATAAACAGGCTTGGATTAACATTATCTGTTGTATTTATTCTGCACCATATCACATCACCTGAAACTCCTATAGAGGAAAGCGGCAACGTTATACTGTACCAATATTCAACCGTTTCTCCTGAAACACCTAAGCCTAAAAATGGAGAGCTTTCTTTTGCCAAAGTTTGTTCAGTGCCTTTAAACTCATAAGGATTCAGTGAAAAATTAATTGTATTGGGACCTAACTGCGACAATGGCGTTTTATCATCGAGAATAGAAATCATTATTTTAACTTGATTAGCGCTGGAAGGCACAAAAACCGGCTGGTAACCTACATGAGGCAAAGGGGTTGTTGAACCGTTAACAAAAACGAGTAAACCACCCATTTGAGGCGTAAAATCAATATTACTTGGACTATTTCCAAATTGGTCTTTTGCGCCATTATTAATCCATGTTCTAATATTTTCAATATAAGTTACTTTTTTTTCAGGCCAATCACTACCGGGGTCAGTCGTCAATGGCATTTTTCCTTGACTTCCTGGGATAAACTCTAATATTCTGTGTAAGAGCATACTTTGTGAAGCATTCCCTGGCACTACCCTTTTTGAAAACTGAGCTTGATTAGGGTCTGTATTGGTACTCAAACGGTTTATTAATGAGTTGTACGTACTTTCAATGGTTCTAAAATCAGGTTCAAAATTACCATCGTGACAACCGCTGTTAGAGCAAGTAGGTTTAAAAATATTCTTATGTAACCCTTGAATTGAATTTGGATCAATATCAACATTGTTAATTGGAGATTCTTTAACATCGTCTTTCCAATTGTCATAAGGATTATCATTTTTATTTTTGGAACAAGCCCCCAAAAACAGAATAATCAAAGTAGGGAAAATAAATAATTTTGTATTTCTCTTATTCATAGGCTTTTAATTAAATTCTATCAAACAAACTTCGTGCATCGGGGTCAATAATTCCGGCAGACTTTACCTGGTCTTTGAAACCTAAAATATCTGCAATTGTCAATGTAAAATCGGTTACTTTACCAATTGGATTATTTTCAGAACCAATCATTAAATTTGAAGGAACATTTTTACCAACCATTCCTCCGAAAACCCTCAAAGAGTTAGCATCACCATGATCGTAACCATACCAATCATTTTCATCTAAGATGGGATTATGATTTAAATTTCTTCCACATTCAGGCACAAAAGTCATTATGGTTTTTCCACTCATTTCCGGAATTTGTGTTTGAATATAATTCCATAAAAAGCCAAGGGCATGGTCAGCTTTGTGCATGGCTTGAAGGTATCCTGTAAAGTTACTGTGGCATCCATCGATATTGCTCATATTCACAACCAATAATTTGGGTTTAAAAACCCTTAACACTTCGGCTGCATAACCTATTGTAGAACCGTCACCACCTGAAACGGGTGGCATAGGAAGTAGTCCTGCACTTTGTCTGTTAAATGTCTCTTCAATAAACGTTTTGATACGTGTTTTTTCTTCATCCGTATTTTTTATTCCAGGGATATCGCCTTGTCTTATATTAAATGAATTGTCTAAAAAGTTCTTCATTTTATACATAGGCTCAAGCTCCTCTTGAGGATGGTAAATTTTCGCATTTGACAGCGTGGCTCTTCCGTCACCTCCAAATGTTATTCCGGGTGCAAAAAAGTTAGCGCCATATTGTAATCCAAAATCGGGGTGACGACTTGAGTTGAGTAAAGGCGTTGAGTTTGATATTGTATTTCCTATAAACCAAACATCTGTTGCTTTAAAACCTCCAAATTTACGGGCATACTCAAAAATAGTAGGATTTACGGGCCTTACTTTTAAACCTTGCCCTTGAACTCCACTTCCTGTTACCAAAGAATTTAATCCGCCATAATGCCCCCCAGAAATGGCGCGCATTTCAGCAAATAGGGTTCCTTGCTTTTGGATAGATTGTGATAAAATCTTAGGAATTGGTTGACTGCCATTCGGTTGTCCAGAAGGTGTTGTTCCATAGGCAATTTTAGTAGAGGGTGCTGCGCCTTCTAACATATTGTACATGATATTCCCCTCAACATTGTAACCCTGACTATCAGACAAATAACGTTGCAAAATAGAATCTTGTTGTCTTAATCCACCTCCAAACAACACATAAACCACATGTTCCGCCTTAGGTTCATTGGTTCGTGCAAACAACCTTCCACTTGGCAGTAGATAAGGTAATACCAATCCCGCTGTTGCTATTTTAGCTGTTTGTTTTACAAAATCTCTTCTTTTCATTTTTTGTGATTTAATTTTTAATAGAAAAAATATTCATCAGAGGCTGCAAAAGCGGTATAAACTAATTCAGGAGAAAAATTAGGATTACTTTTGTTCGCGTTTATATAATTTCTGAACCATGTTCTTTCTGCTTCTGTTGGTCTTCTAATAAAAAACCTAACGTAGGTTTCTTCAATAAAACGTTCAGTACTATCCACCATAAATTTTCTAGTAGGCAATTTTACTTGACTAGAGTTCATATAGTTACTAATAATAACCTCGTTGATTAAAGATTTATCACCACAGCTTTGAATGACCCTATCAGTGCGACTTAATTCATTTACCGAAGATGGTTTTTGGAATAAATTTGTCGTTAAAATACTGTGATATTCAATGTTTGATTTGGCCTTGTTCTTATTTAAATTATCTCCATAAGAATCTGTATTAACGACTTGATACTCGGTCTTTTTTTGACAAGCAATAAAAGAAAGAAGACCAAATAAGATAAAGATTAGTTTAAAACTGTGCATATTCATCTGTACTCATTATTAAAAGTTGAACTTTTTGTAAATTCTTTGTTTTGTAAAAATCATCCATTAGGTTTACCGTTTCTTGGGTAGTCGGTTCTCTTCCCACTAAAGTAAGGTAACACCATTTTATTAAACCCTCGCTGAATTCCCTCGACTTAACTAACATTTGACAATAGGCATACTTATTATCAGCATAACCTCCAAAAAGTGATCCTCCTTTGCCTTTTTCTATTATTTCGAAACCAATACTAAACTCATCTCTAGTTGGGAATCTAAAAAACAAATCATCAAAAGACGCATTCACAAAATTGAATGAATTCATATTAATTACATCATAAATTGGGTTATCCAACATGTAAGCATACATGTCTCCTATTTGGATTTGACCAACTTGGTATGCTCTTCTGGATTTGAGAACATTTTTACATCTATCTATAGTAGCCATGGCAGAAAACACGCCAATTGAATCGCCCAATAACCTTGAGGTCAATAATGAAAACTGCGCAATTCCAATAGGTTGACTTATTTCTTCTTCTGACGCTCCTTCAAGCAATCTTGCTTTAGTTAAATCATAAATTCTTTGATAGTAGGCTCTTCTGTATGATGAATCTCCTGGCACAAAAATGGAATCTGTCATTAATCTCATAATAACATCTTGCCTACTTTTGATTGATAAATCCCCTTTTCTCAATAATTCTAAATCTCTTATTGATTCAGCATCTAAAGGTTCTCTACCCAATAAATCAATATAGATTCGGTTGATATAATTTTCAACCTTAACAGTTGATACATCGTCATAAGATTTAGGTTTATTATTAGGAACAACAGTAGCATCTTTTTTGGAACAAGATACGACCATTACGACCGAAACAAATATGAAAAAAAAACGAAAAAAAGGAGTGTAAAATTGGCTCATTATTCTCTACTATTATTCAAATTAAATCAAAAAAGAGTAGAAAAACAAATACAATTTAGTTTTCCAACAGTTTTTCCATTATTATTTTCAACTTTTCAGCACTTGGAAGCATTTCTTTTTCGAGTTCAACATTAAGAGGGATTGCTGGTAAATTAGCTGACCCCACAATTTCTATTGGCGCATCCAAATATTGAAAACAATTTTTTTGAATTCTTCCTGCTATTGCTTCGGCAAATGAATTCCTTAAAGTTTCTTCGGTCAAAACAATGGCTTTACCATGTTTTTTTACAACTTTAAAAATAGTTTCATCATCGCAAGGATTTAAAGTTCTTAAATCCACAATCTCAACATTTTCACTCATAGATTTAGAAGCATTTAAAGCCCAATAAACACCCATTCCATAAGTAATTACAGCTATTGATTCTCCATATTTCACGGCATCTTCACTAGCGGTTTGAACAATATTAGCTTTACCAAGAGGAATCACATAATCTTCAGATGGTTCTGGCATTTTGGCCAACTCAGTTCCGGGTACTTTACTCCAATAGAGCCCTTTGTGCTCAAACATAACCACTGGATTAGGGTCATAAAAAGCGGCTTTTAACAACCCTTTCATATCGGCGGCGTTACTTGGGTAAACTACTTTTATGCCTTTAATCTGTAGAATACTACTTTCTACGGTACCGGAATGATAGGGACCTCCACCACCGTAAGCCCCTGTAGGGATTCTTATCAATGATTGAATTGGAAATTGACCGTTAGAAAGGAAACAACTTTTTGACAATTCCTCGACCAACTGATTGATACCCGGCCAAATATAATCTGCAAACTGAATTTCAACAATTGGTTTACAACCTACAGCGCTCATTCCTGCTGTTGAACCAACGATATAAGCCTCTTGGATAGGGGTATTAAAAACTCTGTCTTTCCCATATTTTTTTGCCAATGTTGCTGCTTCACGGAACACACCTCCTAATCTCATTCCAACATCTTGTCCATATAAAAGTGCTTCAGGATGGTTCTTAAGTATTTCGTCACAGGCAAACAATGCTGCATCAACCATTACAATAGGTTCCTTTCCAACAGGACAGCGCTCTCCGGCCTCTTCTTTGATTGGAGTCTCTGCAAATTCATGGAGGTATAATGTTTCAGGCAAAGGTTGTGGCGCATTGACTGCTCTTTCAAAACTTTCTTTGATTTCTAATTCCGCTTCTTTATAAATCTCGTCCAATTGTTGGATAGACACTCCCAAATCAGACAACACTTTTTTTAATTTTGGAAAAGGGTCGTCTGCAATATCTTGTTCAAAATCATCTCTGTACCATTCGCTTCTTACACCACTTGTATGATGACCTAATAAAGGCACTTTGGCATGCAACAACATTGGTTTGCGGTTTTTTCTTACCCAAGACACAGCAGATTGTAGGTCTTCATAACACGTTACAAAATCACTTCCATCAGTTCGTACTCTTTTGAGTCCTTTAAATCCTGCCGCAAATTCATAGGCATCCATTGCTCTCATTTCATCACCGCTTGCAGAAATACCCCAATCATTGTCTTGAACTAAATACAAAATTGGTAATTCCTTTAAAACAGCCATTTGAAGCGCTTCACTCACTTCCCCTTCTGTCATACTTCCGTCGCCAATACTGCACAATACTATTGGAGGTTCGATGGACTCTAACAAACCCTGACTTTCTTTGTATTTTAAACCGTGCGCCATTCCTGTTGCGGGAATTGCTTGCATACCAGTTGCACTACTTTGGTGTGGAATAGTTGGCATTCCTTCTCTTTTTAAAGAAGGATGAGAATAATAGGTTCTACCACCAGAAAAGGGATCATCAGCCTTTGCGAGTAATTGTAACATCAACTCGTAAGGCTGCATACCGATAGCCAAAAGCATACTTTCGTCACGGTAATAAGGAGCTGCATAATCTATAGATTTCAACAAAAAACCTGCTGCTATTTGAATAGCTTCGTGTCCTTTGCTTGTGGAGTGAACATATTTTGTGATAGGTCGGTTTTCTTCATATATTGTAGCCATGCATCTGGCTTTCGACATTAATAGATAAGCCTTTAGTAAAATCTCTTTTGTAACCATTATTAAATTGGAGTTGCAATGTTACGAAAAATAAAAAAAATAGCCTAAAAAACTGCAATAAATCTACCCCAACATTACCGACAGTAATGTTATTCAACCGTTTAAAAAAGGGAGATTAAGCTAAACTTTGTAATTTAGTAACCGAACGAGAGTGAATCGTTAAAACAGGTATTGTAGAAGTGCTTACCAATTGTTGTGCATAGGTGCCCATAAAAAAACTATTGGTATTTTCTGTTTCCGTCATAATTGTTATTAAGTCACATTTATGCATTTGGGCAAATTTGATACAATCCTCGGCAACATTGTTACCATAACTTTCATCAAAGGTGGTTTTAATCCCTTCCTTGCTCAACAATTCTTCTACCTGATGAGCGTATTTAGCTAACTTAACTCTAGACTCTACTTTCATCACTTTAGAAACATTAAAAATCAACACATCTGTATCAAATGCTTTAGCAAACAATTTAACGTGATTGATTTTTTGTCTGGTTTCTTCACTGTCGTCCAAAGGTAACATAATCTTAGAGAATCCAACAAAAGAGGACACATCACCTTGTAAAGTTAAAACAGGACAATGCGAAGTACTAACCACTTTAAAAGCATTGCTACCGACCCACAATTGTTGCCAACCAGATACGCCATAAGCACCCATAACAATTAAGTCAATACTTAATTCAACTTCCACTTTAATAATTTCTTTGTGGATTTGCCCACTTCTCTCAATAAATGTAAACTGCATATTTTCTGAGTTGCAAACTTCTCTGATTTGGTCAATTATATTTGACTCAGACAAAGAAGTTACAACGTGAATAATGTACAATTTTGAATTCAAAAGTTTTGAAATTGAGATTGCAGTTTTAAGAGCACCAATTGCGGATGGAGAATTGGCAAATGGCACGAGAATTTTGTTGATTGTAGCCATACTATTTTATTTTATTTTAACAAATTAAACATATTTTTTCCTTAAAACCCAAATAAATCTTAATTATATTCTCAAAAAATAGAGATTTAAGTCCTGATTTTCAGTCGAAATGTAATTTAATTGCCTTTACTTTGCCTTCTGAAATGGCAGGTATTTATATTCACATCCCTTTTTGTAAACAAGCGTGCATTTATTGTAATTTTTACTTCGAAAAAGGTAAAAAAAACCAATCACTGTTGGTAGATGCCCTCATTAAAGAAATAGCATTACGCAACAATGAAATCACAGAACCTATCAAAACACTCTATTTTGGCGGAGGCACTCCCTCCTATCTTGAATTTAACTATCTTGAAAACATAATAAACTCGGTAAAAGCAAACTATGATTTAACTGAAATCTCTGAGTTAACATTAGAAGCTAATCCAGATGACATTAACTTGGAACGACTTATTCAGTGGAAATCAATGGGGATAAACCGATTGAGTATAGGCGTTCAAAGCTTCTTCGATTCTCATCTCAAGTGGATGAACAGAGCTCATAATAGTGAAGAAGCTGAATCATCCATTAAAGAGGCCTTAAAACTCAACTTTGAAGTAAGTATTGATTTAATTTTTGGAATTCCCAATTCAACCCACGAACAATGGCTGAGTAATTTAAATAAAACTATTACATTAGGGGTTCATCATATTTCATGTTATGGATTAACACTTGAACCAAACACACCTTGGGAAAAACTGATTAAAAGAGGACAATATCCAAGTTCGAATGATGATTTAAGTGCCGAACAATTTGAAATGGCCGATAGAGTTCTTCAAGAAAACCTATATGAGCATTATGAAATCAGTAATTATGCATTAAAAGGCAAAAAAGCAAAGCACAACTCTTCCTATTGGGCTGGGGAACCATATCTTGGCATTGGACCATCCGCTCATTCATACAATCTTATTACCCGAAGTTGGAATTTTTCAGACATTAAATTGTATATAGAATCATTGTCAAACAATAAACGACCGTTTGAAGAAGAACAATTGAGCAAAGAAAACAGAATCAATGAATACCTAATGACTAGCTTAAGAACGAGTGATGGCATTGATATTGAGAAATTGAATGAATTAGACATTCCAGTAGACGACCTAAAAAAACAATTAACCGAAGAAATAAAAAAAGGCTTTGTCGTGTTGAACGACAAAGCCTTAAAATTAAGTCCAAAAGGGATGCTTTATGCTGATGCTATAGCCTCAAAACTATTTGTTTAGTATCTACTGTAAGAGCTTCTGTATTTTCTGGAATTAGCGTATCTGTTGTAATAGCCGCCATTATTAGTTCGTTTGTAAGCCATTAATGTATCAAACATAATGGAAGAAAAAACCTCTTCGTTAGTTTCTAATGACCCTAACATTCTCGTCTCACTTTCAAAAAGTACTTTACTTAAATCGGCGTTAAGCTTTGTGGTATCAGTTGGAAGCGATGATGATACAAACAAGAACCAATTTGACTCATCTTCAATTTGATATTGATACAAGTAAACTAAACTTGTGTCTTCACCCAAAATAAGTGTTCTTGTAGATAAAAACTCAACAGTATCAATTTTATTATACTCACTTGAAAGGGCGTATAGTTCGGCTAAAACGAAATCTTTTTGGTTTAAGAACTCTTTAGGAAACTTATTTAACTTTTTAGATTTGTGCAAGATAGAGTACAATTCATTGCGTGTATCTTTGTTTTTTGCTAAAGACATAAACACAGAATCATGGTAATACAATTCATATTTAAGCAAAACGGGCATTAAACTTAAACGCTTGGTATTATTAGTGATGGTTAATATTTTATTTACAACCCCCTTTAATGAATTGCTTTTATTATACAATGGCAATGACAAATCTAAAATATCAGAAAGCAAATCATGAGAATAAAAACCATCATCATAATCATAGCTTTCTCTATTGTTTTTTTCAGGAATTCTATACCCCATCATATTGTAAAATGACCTCGTTTCATAGACATTTTCGGCATTTTCATCCTTAGTCAAAGCTGCCATCATTCGCTTGTATTCAATAGTGGTTTCAAACACTAATCTGTCATGAATATTGGCATAATCTTTTTCATTGATAATACCACTATCTTTCATTATGGACAACATTCTATAAGCAGTATTTCGGTATTCATAAATACTGGTTAAAGCAATTAACTCAGGCAATATTTGTTTGGTCAATTTTAATGAATCCGAAAAGGCATAAAGCATAGATTCCATTTCATCTTCATCATCCGAGATTGGCAAATCATTAGCAAGAATGGGTTTAATGGTTTGATAAGCAATACTGTTTTTTTGAGACGCAATTGCTTTTAAAATGACTATTTGCAAATAAGCAGTGTCTGAAAAGCGATTATACAATTTTTGCAAATAAGGAATAGTTATGTTAGATGCGCTATCAATGGCACTTAACTTTTCAATCAATGAGGTTCTTATTGGGGCTGCATCTCCTTTCATAGATATGGTATCAATGATGCTACACAAAGCTTTAAAATCTTTTTTAGTAAACTCAATATCTTCTAAATAGCTGATACTTGACTTTCTTTTGATACTGTCTTTACTTACAAAATCCTGGATAAAACGGTAGCCTTTTTTCTCAAAAATATCTCCTTTACGAGCAGTATCAATAATTTCAAAAGTATTGATAAATGTATTTACAAAATCACTATTCCCTTTAATTGAGTCAGTGTAAGCTTCGACATAATAACGATTAATCCCATTCAAAGAATTAAGCACTTTGATGATTCGATGGGTGTTGGTATCAGTGTATGAAAACAAGCTGTATTTAACTCCATTCTTTTCAAAATAACTTTCTCCTGTCACTTTTAAAGAAGCTGTTTTTTTCCAAGAATTGTAGTACGCCGTTGGCAATTTACTTTGATTTTCATAATATCCATATTGGTATCTTTTTACGGCTATAAAATCGTGGGTATTTTCAGGAATAAAATACATTTCATTGAAGGAACCTTGATAAAAATCTTTGCGTTTTTTTTCATCGTCATCAATAGGTTCATAACCATAGTAGTCCTCATTTGAACTTTCCTTTACCAAACTTGGATTGATTGGGGTTTTTACTTTAAAATGCATTAAAGTATCTGAATATTCAAAATACTGATATTTGGGTCTTTGATTAAAAGAAATAGATTTGAAGAAAATATGGCTAAAATCGGCTTCTTGTGAAGGTCTTAATACAAACATTAAGTATCTTGTTCCTACCAAAACAAAACGGGCCAGTATCTTATTTTTGAGTTTGTTTTCATAAGTTACATCCATGCCTTGGTAACCCTCTAATTGTATAAACTGTCGATTAATTGGTGTAAAATTATCGGTTGAAGCAAAACCTAAAGACATTACCTGTAATTCAAACGTATCTTCTTCCAAATAATTTTGATTAACAACTTCCAATTGTTTAATTAGATAGGTATTTCCTGTGTTTTTTTCATAAACCAAATGTTCATAAGATGGGTCCGCTTTATTAATTGAAGCAAACTTAGTCGCTTTGTTATAAACGGGGAGTTGTATGTTAAAAACACTATCGGGACTACTTGTTGAGTTCCAATTCAGATTTTGACCCTCATTAATTTTTAATGAATTAAAGAAATTATTAGCATCCTTTGAAATCGCAAAATTCTTTTTCCCAGACAATCTAACTATGTAGATATTGAATGGTGAAGCGAGAATGTGAAAACGATTCAAATCACCTGTTTTCAGTTTAGTTACTATTTCAATCCCTTTAAAACCGTTGGACATAATGGCCTTTCTGTTGGTTATTTCACCCGGAATATTTTCGAAAATCATCGTATCTATTTCTTCTAAAATATCTTCAGGAGATTTTCCAGAGAAGATTGCATTCGATTTAATTTTTTCGATTTGAAAATAGTGACTATTGGCTAAATCGGGAGAAAGGTATGTTGTGAAATAACTATTGTCATTTATTTGCGACAATCTTGAAGGCAAAGAGGCTGAAATTAAGCCATCGTCGGACGTAAAAGTATTGTATTTATGGACGTAGTTTTTCTCTTCAAACTTTTTAGCCATTTTACTTTTTTCCTTTGCGATACTTTGCACAGCTCTTACTTTATAACCTTGTGCTATCAGCATATTTAGTACTCCTTTTTCACCCGGCAAGTGGGCACAACCAACACCAGTAAACAAGACTTTACCTAACTTCATAATAGAATCCATTCGACGAACCATATTTGCATTGCGTTTATATAGCATATATTCCAAATAGTGTTCACTTTCGGTCATTCTATCAATAGAATCAATCATATAAATATCCCCTTTGCGATAGGCATCTCCCATTTGTTGTCTCAGTTGATAAGTACTTCTTTTGAATTTCTTTTTAGGTTTAGCATCCTTAGGTTCTTTGCCCGCTATTTTCACTAATTCTCGACTTTCTTCAAACCCTTCAACACCTGTAAAATCCTTACCCATTTTTTTGGCCAATTGGTATATGTATAAATCGAGCCAAGCATCTTCTTCAAAATCATCTTGATCACCTCTTTTAAGTAAATAATTAACTTCACGGGCTTCGGCGCTCAATTTCTTAGCTATCAATTTTTTGTTATAACTACTTAGTCCAAAAGTATAGAGATTAAGAAAACCATAAGTACTTTTTTGTTCAACCTTGTTAGCTTCTGAAGCCTCTTCATCATCGGTAATCCATTTGTGAATGACACTGTCTAGATTTTGTTCCAAGGCTACTACATCAGACTTAGAAAGGGCAATATAAAATGAATCACCTAAGTGAAAGGCGATTTTCTGACTTACGTGCATAGTGCCATAGACATAACTTGGTTTTTTAAGCCCGTTTCCAGTAATTTGCCATAAGAGTCCTTTTTGATTATTAAGTTGAGCGAAACCGAAATGAGCAACAACTAACAGGGAGAATAAAATAATGTGTTTTTTTAACATAACAGAAGTTCAAAGATAAGCTTAGAAATAAAGAAAACGAAAAAAGGGATGAAAAATTTCATCCCTTTTTTAAAAGTTATATTGAAAATCAATTACTCAGCGACAACATCCACATCGATAGATTTGGTAACCTCTTTGTGAAGATTGATATTTGCTTTGTATTCACCAATTGTTTTAGGCTCTTCAGTAAAAACAATTTTTCTTCTATCAACTTCAATTCCCATGTCTTTAAGAGCATTAGAAACTTGTAGAGTTGTGATAGAACCGAAGATTTTTCCACTTGTTCCTGTTTTAGCTTTAAGAATCACTTTGATTCCTTCAAGTTTTACAGAAAGAGCTTCCGCATCTTTTTTGATTTTTTCTTGTTTGAATGCACGTTGTTTAACATCTTCTGCTAACATTTTAAGTGCAGACGAAGTTGCTAATTTAGCCATTCCTTGTGGAATTAAGTAATTTCTTCCATATCCTGGACGAACACTAACAACATCATCTTTATGTCCAAGATTTCTAACATCTTGGGTTAAAATTAATTTCATGTTTGACATTTTTTAAATCCTCCTTTTTTAAAATTATTTTAAACCGTCAGCTACATAAGGTAAAATAGCCATAAAACGAGCACGTTTAACTGCAGTAGACACTTTTCTTTGGTATTTATCTGAAGTTCCGGTGATTCTTCCTGGAAGAATTTTACCTTGTTCATTCATAAATTTCAACAAGAAATTTGCGTCTTTGTAGTCTACATACTTAATATTGTGTTTTTTGAAACGACAATATTTCTTTTTTATAACGGTTGGTTGTGTGTTGAAACCGAAAGTTTCTTGTGATGCTTGCTTACTCATACTTTAGCGTCCTCCTTTACGATTTTTGGAGCTGGTGCAATTTCTCCTTTTTGTTTACGTTCATTAAACAATACACCGTGTTTGTCTAATTTGGTGTTTAAAAATCTTAAAATTCGTTCATCTCTACGATAAACTGTTTCTAAGTTGGCAATGAACTCAGGGTTTGCCTGAAATTCAAAGAAATGATAGAAGCCGGTTGATTTCTTTTTAATCGGATAGGCTAATTTGGTCAAACCCCAATTGGTTTCATGTACCATTTTGCCTCCGTGCTCCGCAACCAACTGTCTGTAGCTTTTAACCGCTTCTTGCATTTGTGCTTCAGACAGTACGGGTGTTAAAATGATTGCAGATTCATAGTTAACTAAACTCATACTTTTTTGTATATTTATTTTTTTAAGGGCTGCAAAGATAATTAATTAATTTTAAAAACCAAACCATACTTTAACTCTGTTCCAATTACCTTGTTTATACCCATTTTAAAAGTTTGTTTTTTTAAATAACAGTGAAACCAAAATGACGCAAATTTGTTAATCTGTTAAACATGCTAAAAATAAGAATGGGCGGTGTGCCCGAACACTTTAACCTTCCAATTATCCTTGCCAATGAATTTGATTTATTCAAAAACAAAAACATTGAACTCGAATGGCACTATTTCCCAGCTGGAACTGGCGCAATGACTAAAGCAATCGCTAATAATGAGATTGACATTGCCGTTGGACTAACTGAAGGTGTAGTTGCAGCAATTATTAATGGACTTGAAGCAAAAATCATAAAACAATACATTAGCACTCCTCTTATTTGGGGCATTCATACTGGCATTCATTCTAATTTAAAAACAATAGGCGAATGTGAAGGTAAGAAATATGCCATTAGTAGATTAGGAAGTGGAAGCCATTTGATGGCACTTATTGATGCCGAAATCAGGGGTAAAAGCATTCAAGATAATGATTTTTTGTTAATTGAAAATATGGATGGTGCCCTAACCTCTTTGAGTAAAAATGATTCTCAAGTATTTTTTTGGGAGAAATACACCACTAAACCATGCGTTGACGATGGTCAATTAAAAAGAATTGGCGAATTTATTACGCCTTGGTCCTGCTTTCAAATGATTGCTAGTAATGATTTAATCAAAAACCATTCACCAGAAATTAAAGAACTAAATCAAGTCATCAATTTTTCGGCTAAACAATTCATGAAAGCCCCAAACAGCATTGAAGAAGTTCATCATCGATTTAACCTTAAACTTGAAGATAGTTACGATTGGTTTTATAGTACTGAATGGACAACCGACCAGAATGTGAGTGAAAAAATGCTTGAAAATGTAATGTATTCACTCAAAAAAATAAACACTATAAAAAGTGAAGTAAACCCCGAACTATTGGTAGCTAGTAAAATCGCACAATTAATTTAATTTCAACCTTCTATTAAGTATTTTCAAAACTAAAAAAAGGTCTTAACCGAAAAGTTAAGACCTTTAATAAATTGAAAACAGTGTTAATTAACAATGTTGATTGTAAGCGTTTCTTAAATTTTCAGCGACTTGGTCAGCAGTGTGACCTTCCACTTCTAACCTTTGGATAAAATGGACCAACTTACCGTCTTTGAACAAAGCGGCAGAAGGAGAAGATGGAGGGAATGGCAACATAAATTCTCTAGCTTTTGCGACAGCTTCGGTATCTTGACCAGCAAAAACAGTAAATAGATTATCAGGTTTTTTGTCATTGTTAAGGGACCTAACAATACCTGGACGGGCAGAACCAGCAGCGCATCCGCACACTGAATTCACAACAACTAAACTTACCCCAGTTGCTGAGCTCAAATGAGCATCGACCTCTTCGGGGGTTTTTAATTCAGTAAAACCATTATTGGTTAACTCGGCTCTCATTGGAGCAACTAACATTTCTGGATATGGCATATATTATTGTTGATTTTATTATTTTTGATTTTAGATTTTATAAGTGTTTCGCGGTTGATTTTTTAATTGCTATTTTCCATAATTGTTTCAAAAACTATTGAAGTCCTGATAATTCTTTCGGGACCCTTAACTATTTCCCATTAACTATTAACCACTAACACGGCACAAATATAATTTGTTTGAATGAATTTACAAAAATGGTTACTTTTGCAGCCACAAATACGTCAAAAAAATACAATCATGAGCAAAGGACCAGTATCAAATTTCATAGAACACCATTACAGACACTTTAACGCAGCAGCATTAATGGATGCCGCCAAAGGATATGAAACCTTTTTAAATGAAGGCGGAAAAATGATGATTACTTTAGCTGGTGCCATGAGTACAGCTGAACTTGGGCTTTCTTTAGCCGAAATGATTAGACAAGACAAAGTGGCTATCATCAGTTGTACTGGTGCAAATTTAGAAGAGGACATCATGAATTTGGTAGCTCACAGCCATTACAAACGTGTTCCCAACTACCGCGACTTAAGTCCGCAAGACGAGTGGGATTTATTGGAAAACCATTATAACAGAGTAACAGACACTTGTATTCCTGAAGAAGAAGCATTCAGAAGATTGCAAAAACACATTCATCAACTTTGGAAAGACGCAGATGACAAAGGTGAACGCTATTTTCCGCATGAATACATGTATAAAATGTTATTGAGTGGCGTTTTAGAACAATATTACGAAATAGATCCAAAAAACAGTTGGATGCTAGCAGCTGCAGAAAAAAACATTCCAATTGTTGTTCCAGGTTGGGAAGACAGCACCATGGGAAATATTTTTGCAAGTTATATTATTAAAAATGAAATGAAAGCTTCCACAATGAAAAGTGGTATTGAATACATGGTTTGGTTGGCTGATTGGTATAGAAACAACAGCTCAGGCAAAGGTGTAGGATTCTTTCAAATTGGTGGAGGTATCGCAGGTGATTTCCCTATTTGTGTGGTGCCAATGATGTACCAAGATTTAGAATGGCATGACGTTCCTTTTTGGGGCTATTTCTGTCAAATTTCTGATTCAACAACAAGTTATGGTTCTTACTCAGGTGCAGTACCAAACGAAAAAATTACTTGGGGTAAATTAGACATCCACACGCCTAAATTCATTGTGGAAAGTGATGCAACTATTGTATCTCCATTGATATTTGCTTGGATATTGGGCTGGTAGTTTTTACTACCCCCTTTTACCCTCTTCTTTTCAATTCAATATTGATTAAATTCAGTTCGCGACTGGCTTGTCCTTTTACCGAACTGTTTTCTTGTGCCCTTCTACTTAAGTATGGTAACACCGCTTTTACAGGACCGTAAGGCACATATTTAGCAACCCTGTAACCCCCTTTTGCTAAGTTGTAAGAGATATGATCACTCATCCCTAATAATTGAGCAAAGAAAACATTAGGATGTTGACTTGAAAGTCCTTTTTCTGTTAATAAATTGGCTAGATACAAAGAGCTTTGCTCATTGTGAGTCCCAGCACAAATACTAATTCTATCAATGTGTTCAACACAAAATTTTAAGGCATCGTTGTATTCCTTGTCTGTATTCTCTTTATTGGCATGAACGGGAGAAACATATCCCATTTTTAAAGCACGCTCACGTTCCTTTTCCATATAGGCTCCACGAACTAACTTAAATCCTAAAAAATAATCCGTTGTACTTAATATTGACTGAAGATGTGAAACTCTACCCGTTCTGTAACATTGAATGGTATTGTAAATAATGGCCGACTCTTTATTGTATTTTGCCATCATTTGATACGTTAAATCATCTATTACATCTTGAATCCAAGAATCCTCGGCATCTACAAATAAACGTACTTTGTTTTGATGTGCTTTTTCGCAAATTCGCTCAAACCTTGACTTAACTCTATCAAACTCCTCTTTTTCCACATCAGTTAGTTGCTCATTCGCATTCACTTTTGTTAACAATTCCATTCTGGCAATACCTGTCGTTTTGAAAACCGAAAAGGGGATTTCATTTCTAAATTTTGCTGCCATTGCAATGGTATCGATAACCTCGTTCATCGTATCATCGAACACCTTTTCAGACTCCTCCCCTTCAACGGAATAATCCAAAATTGTCCCAATATTCGATTTGCTTAACACTTGAACTGTTTTTTGGCAGTCCTGAATATTTTCTCCACCACAAAATTGGGCAAACAAAGTATGGCGAATTAAACTTTTTACAGGTGGTAAAATATCAATAAATAAGTTGGCTATTTTAGGGCCTTGTTTGATGATAAAAGGGTAACTAAAACTTTGAAACAGTAATCTTGCTTTTTTTAATTCAGCATTAGATTTGTGTGCAAAGGCAATTTCGGTGTTGTTGAAATCCAAATTGGGCATTTGATTTTAAAGTAAGTGCAAATGTAAAATGAATTTATCAATCAAAAAGGTTCTTTGCAAGTTATTTTCACAAGTTCTTGTTTTATAGGATGAATAAATTCAATTTGGTATGCGTGCAAACAGATTGACTTGTTTTTCAGCGCTTGTGGAGCTCCATATTTTACATCGCCCACAATTGGACATTTTATTGAAGCTAACATTGCTCTGATTTGATGAAAACGTCCTGTAATTGGATACACTTCTAAAAGCGATTGTGTCCCTTTTTTTTCCAACAACTGATAAGACAACATTGATTCTTTACTATTGTCTACTTCTTTCATAAACACATCCGCCTTTAATATTTTATTATTTTTTCTTAAAAAGGCTTTTAATTCTTTCTTTTCTTCTACGGGGTGACCATTGACTAAAGCTCGGTATGTTTTTTTTATTGCATCTTCTCTAAACAGTTCATTCATTTTAGACAAGGCTTTACTAGTTTTTGCAAGCACAACAACACCGCTTACAGGTCTGTCTATTCGATGAATAACCCCACAAAAAACGTTACCTGGTTTTTGGTCACGTTCTTTTATAAATGCTTTTACCAAATCTGAAAGTGGCACATCGCCTGTTTGGTCGCCTTGCACCAAAACGCCCGAAGGTTTAAAAATGGCAATCAAATGATTGTCCTCATAGAGAATATGGTCTTGTATTCTAAAAGAAATAGTAGGTTTCAATGTTGGCAAAAATAGTGCTATTAAAGGAACTCTTTAAATTTGATTTTCAAACAAAGTTAAATTAATATTTAAAAGATTTCCCCTGTTGATTGAGCAATTCAATAGCCTGATTCCATGATGGGAATTCATTGGCATCTATGGTTAATATTTTAATTTCTTTGGCAATACTTTGGCTTAACTTCATTGCAGACAAATGAGCCCCACTGTGTGCAAAAGCTTTCATTTCTTGCTCCGAATTCCATAGCGTCATAGTGTAATGAGTGGTCCAAATTCCTTTTTTCTTAAACCCTTTACATTGAGAACTTCGCAATTGTTTTAGTATAAACAAAGCTTGCTGCGACAAAATAAAAAACTTTAGAATTCCTTTTAACTCAATACTTGTTATGGTTAGTTTCATCTTGATTTAAAGACGCAAAACTATCATTTTAAAGCGATTAATAAAAAAAACGTATGTAAATAATTGGGATTTAGAGTATATGATTGATAAATCTTTCTCGCTCACATCTTGTGAGTCATTTTCAACTCTGCCTCTGGTGTTATTAATAAATGTAAAATGAATTTGAAAAATAAATACATTTGTATTTGATTATTAATGTCTCAATAACAAAACAACAGAAATATGAAAACACATCAAAGAGATACAGGAGGTAAAGGTGTTTTTAACTCGCAAGATGCGAGTGAGAAAGGGAGAGTCAGTTGCATTTTGTTACAAAGTATTATTAAACACCTTTTCTACTAATACTGTATGCTTTTTAAGATTCTCTAAATAAACCCTACTCTTCATCGATTTAATTTTACGTTCAATTCTTATTGCATGAGCGTAATCTTGGGTTTCTATTTTTAAATATAAAATCCAATCATTCGCATTTGATGTAAATGTTTTTGAACCATAAAAACCAGTATTATGATTGTCAATTCTTTTTTGCAATTCGTCTTGACAGGCACCAATATAGTACTTGTCTAATTTTAGTGAATACAATATGTATGCACAAATTTCTTTCATAAAAAGAGTAAATAAAAAAACCTCCGATTAGGAGGTTTTTTTAAGGGGTGGGCCCTGCTGGAATCGAACCAGCCACCCACTGATTATGAGTCAGTTGCTCTAACCGAATGAGCTAAGGGCCCCAACATTTGACATTTTTTAATGGTTGTCGAACCATGTATCCACTGTCCCGATAGCTATCGGGAGAGTCAGTTGCTCTAACCGTCACGCTGTAGGGCGTGAGAGCTAAGGGCCCCAACATTTTTAACAAATCTACAACTTGTTAACGGGATTGCAAAAGTAAGAAGTTCTCTTTTAATTTACAAAAAAGATTTATTCTTTATTTCTTCCTAATATTTTGTCCCAAAAACTCATATTATCTTCTTCTGTATTGCTTGGCTTATCTCGCTTTTCTAGGACTCCATTTGGAGTGTAATATTTCCATGTCCCTGTTTTTACGCCTTTTTTGTATTGCCCTTTTACTTTTACTATGCCATTTTCATAATATTCAATGTAGGCGCCATCCATGAGTTTCCCTTCCATTTCAACGGAGGTTTTCACTTGACCACTTTCATAATATGTATTACTCATATTGTCTTGAAAATTGCTAACTATAAACAAATCAAGCGCACTAAGTGTATCTTGAAACAAATCTATTGAAGCGGTATCTATAGGTTGAATAGGCAATTCTTCTAACTTTTCCCATTTTCTATAATCCGCACAAAAAACAGTTCTCATTACATCTCCATCTCCGGAGAGTGATAAACCAATTTGTTGAAACGATCTTATGTGATTTTGATTCTTTTTGGAACTCTCCCAACTTTCTTTATTCAACAACCCTTTAAAATTCCCAAAATGCCTATCCGGACTTACATAAGCAAGCACACTAATCTTTTCTGGCATTTGCCCTCTAAATGTTCTGAAATCTTCTTTATTTGACAATGTTTTTTGTTCTATAAAATCATCAATGGTCATTAATAAGGTTTTGGGGTCGTCGCTTAAAACCACAAAATCTCCTAAAAAAGTATAATACGGCTTTTCAATCTTCTCAAACATATTTCCAAGTATTGTTTTGAATAAGCCTTTTACTTCCAAATACTTTATGGGATAGTTTTTGTAGTTTAACTCTTTAAACTTTAAAGGAGTTCTTTTTCTAATTTGTTTTTCTATATAAGCCAATTGTTCTGTTGCTAGAGCTATGTCTTTGGCTTTTATGGCCATTACATTTTTTACTTTATTCCCTATCAAAACATCGGTTTCATACTGCGCAATTCCAATTTCACTTCCCATCCAATCGAAGAGCTGTTCTTGTAAACTAATTTTCAAGAATTTCTCCAACTTTTTTACCGCTGCATCTTGTTTTGCATACGCCTCAGCATCTGCCTTCAATACTTTTTCAAAATTAGAGTAAAAGGTATTAAAATCAGTAAAGCCTAGTGAAAACAAAAACGAGGTTTTTTCCGAGAATATCGACTCAATCTCACTGTTTGACTTGCCTGAAACAGACAATGCCTGAAGGGCTGAACTCAAACTGTCATTAACAACAGTTGACCCATCTGCTAAAACTAAGTTATCTTTCAGGTTAATGTCAAATCCTGTATAATGTAGCGATGTAAACAATGATTTTAAATCACTTACATCTTCCATATACACCCCCATGTATTGATGCAATGTTTTATAGTTTACAAATATCCTACACAAGCCTTCCTGACTGGTTAATCTGTCAATTTCATCAAACCTTGCTTGGGTTCCTAACTGAGAGGTAGGCAACTGAGACGTTGTAACAACCTTTTCTATAAGTCCTTTGTTGTAAGAGCAAACCAAATAGTTATTTACGAAGCAGATTGATAACACTTCTCTTGTTTGTGGGTCAAGAAACTCATTAACTTCCACATCGCCCACTTTTTTCACGGTTTGTGAAAAGCCGAATTGTTTTATCACACTAACCAACGAAGCTTTAATCATCGATGACTTAGAAGCCTCTTGCATGTCTGCATAGTAAACAAAATCATAATCTTTGGCTTTAGTCATGTGAATTGAAATCAGCAAATGCCTTTGACCTAATAAACCAAATACCTGTTGATTCGATTTAATTACTTCATCTAAAACATCTGCATTGCGGGTAATTTCAGCAAACGGAGGAAATGTTTTTAAACCACTCCACATTTCAGAGGAACTGAAAGTTTGCCAATTATTAATAGGGTCTTGGGTTTCAACAACCATTACAGCATCATCAGGGATTAAATAAAATACATCTGTAAATTTATTGGGACTCCACTTTAACCAAGCAAAATACCCTCCGATGGCTAGCAATAAAACTACTAAAACAATTACTATCTTCTTCATATAATTTTTTAAATTAATTCTTCTTTAATTGCTCTAATTCGTCCCAAACAAATTGAAACAACTCACCAACATAGTTACTTGAAAAGTCAAACTTAACGCCGCCTGACTCAAATAACTCAGGAATTGTGACAGTGTAACCTTTTGACAATAAATTCTTGTATCCCATCAATCCATTTACTTTATCCTTTTTAAAATTACGCCAAATAGCAATGGCACCTAATTGCGCAAAACCATATTCGATATAATAAAATGGCACTTCATATAAATGCAATTGTTTTTGCCAACTATTGGAAAGATATTGTTGGTATTTGGAATAATCGGTAACACCTGTATCAAATCGGTGTGATATTTTTTTCCATGCTTCTACCCTCTCTTCAATAGTATGTTGTGGATGTGTATAAATCCAATGTTGAAAAGCATCAATGGTGGCAATCCAAGGCAAAGTTGCAATAACGCCTTCAAGCTGTTCAATTTTTGCTCTTTTCAAATCACCTTCATTGTCAAAAAAGGCATTCCAAGTATCCATACTTAATAGTTCCATAGACATACTAGCCACTTCAGCCACCTCCATAGGTGCATTTTTAAACGCGTTAAGGGATAAATGTTCTGTTAAAAAACTATGCATAGCATGTCCTCCTTCGTGAACCATTGTTTCAACATCTCTCAAACTTCCGGCGGCATTCATAAATATAAAAGGAACCCCGCTTTCTGCTAAAGGGTAGTTATAACCACCTGGCGCCTTCCCTAGCCTACTTTCCAAATCCAAAAAACATTTTTGTTTCATTGTCTTTAGATTTTCCCCAAATTCAGGATCTATTGCAGTAAAACATTGAATGGACTTTTCTAGCAATTCAGCTCCGGTTTCAAATGGTTTTAATGCTGGTCTATTACTTGGATCTACAGCCAAATCGAATGGTTGCAATGTTTCATAGCCAAGTGTATTTTTACGTTCTGATTCTATCTTTTTCAACAATGGAACGACTTGCTGTTCAATGGCTGCATGAAAATCAAAACAATCTTGAACCGAATAATCAAAACGCCCCATGGCTTGGTGCATGTAATCTCTAAAATCACTAAAACCCGAGTTTTTTGCAACTTGGTGTCTCAATTGAATTAGTTCATTAAACAAACCATTCAACTCATCTACTTTATCAAACCTAACGGCTTGAATTTTTTCGTAAGCCATTTGTCTGCGCTCACGATTTGGTTCTTTTAAAATATTAGAAGCTTGTTGTAAAGTCAATACTTTACCATCAATTTCAACAGACATAGAACCTGTAATCGAACCATATTTTTGGGAAAGTGTTTGAATTTCGGCAAATAGTGGCACATTTTCCTCACGATACAGCTGAATAGAATTGGCTATTGACC
Organism: Chitinophaga pinensis; assembly: GCA_945871905.1. Taxonomy (GTDB): domain Bacteria; phylum Bacteroidota; class Bacteroidia; order NS11-12g; family UBA955; genus JABMMZ01. Next base: position 340,182 of record CAMBXL010000001.1, on the reverse strand, counting down.
TAAAGTAAATAAAATACGATTTCTCTTTTTCTAAAGCTGATTTATAGGGTGATTGGTGTATTTTTTGATTAATTTTATCTTCAAATGGAGCAATATGTGGCTGAATTAAATTCACAAAATCCACATACCTTTTTTCCAACTCTTCATTATTGGTATCGCAAGTCATTTTTATGTATCGCCACGCTAAATCCTCGCTAACCATAGATTCTAATTCACTGATATACTTCAAAAAATCATCAAATTCATCGGCACTGTTAATTGGGAAGTCTATGGCCTTTTCATAATAAGGCAACAATAATTCCCAAGTGGTAATATTAAAACTTTCAGGGATACAATTTCTACTCATTTTAGTTCAAAATAATTTAGGTTCAAACTTAACTCAAAAACAGAATACTTTATATAGATTAATTATTAACCCTAAATCAACATTAACTTAAATGCATACTATTCAATACACATATGTACAATCTTTACAGAACGCATAGAAAACCTCGATTCATTAATTTGTATATTTGCATAATATTAAGTTTTTACAAGAAACAAAATGAACAAAATCTCTGAATTATTTAAAATCAAGTACCCCATTATTCAGGGAGGTATGATATGGTGCAGTGGTTGGGAATTAGCTTCTGCTGTAAGCAATAATGGTGGATTAGGACTTATTGGTTCGGGCAGTATGTATCCTGAAATTCTGAGAGAACACATTCAAAAATGCAAAAAAGTTTGCTCCCAACCATTTGGTGTAAACGTTCCATTACTATACCCTGACATTGACAAGCACATGGCTATCATTATAGAAGAGGGTGTAAAAATAGTATTTACAAGTGCAGGAAATCCAGCCACATGGACAAGTAAATTAAAAGAACACGGCATTAAAGTGGTTCATGTTGTTTCAAATACAAAATTTGCCATAAAAAGTGAACAAGCTGGGGTTGATGCAATTGTTGCTGAGGGTTTTGAAGCTGGCGGTCATAATGGTCGTGAGGAAACGACAACATTGTGTTTAATTCCAATGATAAAAAAGGCCGTTAACATCCCTGTGATTGCAGCAGGTGGAATAGGAAGTGGAAATGCTATTGCAGCCTGTATGGCATTGGGTGCAGATGGTGTACAAATTGGTAGTTTATTCGCCTCAAGTGCCGAAAGCAGTGCCCATCAAAACTTTAAAAACAAAATCATAGAAACAGGAGATGGAGGCACAGAACTAAGTTTGAAATCATTAACACCTGTTAGATTAATAAAAAATCCTTTTTATGATTTAGTAAAACAAGCCGAACAAAATTGTGCAAGCAAGGAAGAACTTACACAATTACTTGGCCGTGGCAGAGCAAAAAAAGGGATGTTTGAAGGTGATTTGATAGAAGGTGAACTTGAAATTGGTCAAGTGGCTTCCATGATTAAGAAATCTCGACCGGTTGCTGAGCTATTTTCCGACTTATTAAAAGAATACGAACTTGCTAAATCTTCTTTAATTTCATTCTAATTGAAAGACTATATTATACATACACTAAACAATGGATTAAAAATAATGTACCACCATTTTCCTCAAGCTATAGCTTCGCATATTGCGTTTACTATCCATGCTGGCTCGAGAGATGATGGAGAAATCCCCGGTACAGCCCATTGTTTTGAGCACATGTTATTCAAAGGCACTAAAAAAAGAAACGCTTACCACATTATTAATAGATTGGAAATAGTTGGTGGTGAAATGAATGCTTTTACAACCAAAGAAATAACCACTATTTATGCGACAGTAACAGCACCTCATTTCAAAAGAGCACTTGAACTTTTGAGTGATTTGACCTTTAATTCAACTTTTCCTGAGAAAGAATTAACAAAAGAAAAAAAGGTGATTTCGGAAGAGATTAATATGTATTTAGATACTCCAGAAGAAAACATTTACGATGAATTTCAGGAGTCAATATTTAACAAACACTCATTGGGTCCAAATATTTTAGGCAGCCAAGAAAGCATCCAACAGATCCAACAAAAAACTTTAATTGATTTTCATAATACGTATTACCAAACTTCAAATATTGCACTGAGTATTAGTTCTTCATTGACTTTTAAAGAGGCATTAAAGCACATTGAAAAGACTTGTGTATCAGAATTACCTAACAAACCAATTCCAGAAAGAGACGTATTTAAGCATTACCGAAAGACAGACCAAACAAAAAAAACAGAACATATTCAGTGTCATGCTATTGTTGGGAACATTGCCTATCCATATCATCACAAAAACAGAATCCCTTTATTATTACTCAATAATTTGTTAGGCGGTCCAGGCATGAATTCACGGTTAAATCTTAGCATTAGAGAAAAATACGGCTATACTTATAACATTGAAAGTGGTTATTCGGCATTTAAAGACACAGGATTGTTTCATTGTTATTTCTCAACAGAAAAAAAACACCTAAATAAAACTTTAGATTTAATAAACAAGGAATTGAATTTATTAAAATCAAAACCATTAACGACACTTCAGCTTAACCAAGCAAAGAATCAATTTATAGGACAAATCTCGTTATCAGAAGAACATCGTTTGAATGTTATACTAGCATTAGGCAAAAACTTAGCGCAAGACTACTATCCTATTGAAAGTTTGGAAGATGCAATCAAAAAAATTGAAGACATACAAGCAAATACTATTCAGGACATAGCTAATGAAATTTTCGAAATAGCCCAAATGAGTCGCCTTATCTTTACATCAGAATAAACAATTGATAAAAAGTATTAACCATATCAATCTACTAATCATGAATGGTGAAGGGCTTCAACTCGATTTTAAGCATACCATTTCTGACGCTTATAAAATTGCCAAAACTATTTGTGCATTTTCCAACACCAAAGGAGGCACATTATTAGTGGGAGTTAGGGACAACAAAACCATTGCAGGTGTAAAATCAGAGGAAGAAAAATACATGATTGAAATGGCTGCACAACTTTATTGTGTACCTCCTGTAGAATTTAAATTTAAAGAACACTCAATTGATAAAAAAGTAATCTTAGAGGTTACTATTGAAGAAAATTCCGAAAAACCTGTGTTCGCTTTAGATGCGGAAAAAAATAAAATTGTTTATATAAGACAAGAAGATCACACTTTCAAAGCTGGCATTGTTACTTATGAGTGGCTTAAATTTAATAATAAAACCCAAAACATAGGCAAAAATACTTATGGCTATTTTGAATCGGAAATTATGCAAATAATGCGTGAAAATGGGCCTTTGAAACTAAATAGTTTAATAAGCTTGTTGCCTTTCAAAAAAAGAACGATAATAAGAAGTTTAATCAAATTAATAAATCTAAAAATTTTATCGGTTATTTACGATAATAATTCAGAAATTTTTGAAATTAAAAATGTTGGTTGATAGTTACAAAACCCCTATATTTACATTACAATAATCTATAACATGATAAATAAAACACTTACTTTATTAATTTTAACAACATCTTTAAGTATAAAGACTTATTCCCAATCGGTTAACTTTATGTTTGGAGTTTCATCAAGTCATTTTCTAGGAGATTTAGGAGGCAAACCGTTTCTTGGAACAAATGATTTTCAAGACTTAGATATACTCTCAACCCGTTATGCTGTAACAACTGGTTTTAGATTTAATTTCAACAAATATTTTGCAATTAGAACTAACCTTTGGTATGCAAGAGTTTCTGCGAATGATAAATACACCTCTAACAGAGAACGCAGGGGTAGAAACTTAAACTTTTACAGCAACATTTTTGAAGGTGATTTGACCGCAGAAATCAATCTTTATAATTCAAGAAACAAAAAAGGGATGTGGTACTTATTTGGTGGTGTAGGATACTTTACTTTTAACCCCAAAACGAGATTAAATGGCAACGTTTATGAGTTAAGAGATTTTGGCACAGAAGGTCAGTTTGCAGTATCTGGAAAAGAACCTTACAAATTAAGTTCATTGTGCTTCCCTTTTGGTATTGGCCATAAATGGGCTGTTGGCAGAGGACAATATCTGTCAATGGAGCTTAATTTAAGAAAATCAAAAACAGATTACATAGACGATGCGAGCACCAATTATGTTGACCCAAATTTATTAATTGCTGCAAAAGGTCCAGATGCTGCTGCGCTTGCCGACAGAAATATCTCCGATATACCTGGGTTTAGCTCACCAGGTGCCATAAGAGGTGACCCTAAAAACAATGATACCTTTTTCTTTATTTGTTTCGCTTACAATATAACTTTAGGGAATGGTAAAAAAGGATCGGATTTCGGGAATATGCGAAGAGGAAGAAGTAAAATGAATGGAAGACAAAAATGTCATCAATTCTAATTAGTAAGGCCATTTATTTCGCACCTTGTTATAAGCCTCAATCGTGAATTTCAACTGAGGTCTGTAACTATACAAATTACTTTGAGCGGCTACCAAAAGCACCCCTAGTTTAAAACGCTCGTTCCAAAAACGTATTAACTTTTCTATTCCGACAAAAGCTTCTACATATTTAAAGTTTCGTTCTTTTGTGTAAAGAAAACCCGCCCCTGCTACCTCTATAATATTTAACTTCTTTAGCAATGGCACTTTATTAATTAAAGCCCCATTAAAACGGTGTAAGTAATGAAACTCATAAAAGCGTTGTAATGTATTATACGTACTGTCTATACCCTGAAAAGAAAACAATGGATTAGTAAAAAACACAGGGCCAGCCCTACGTTGAAATTTATAATCTACTATCCTTAAATCTTTGGATTGAAGAAACTCTCCACTTACAAAACGATACTTGGTATTGCCTAATAATCCAACTTTCAAATCGTGTTCAATACCAAATTCCAAATAATCAAAATCGACAACGCTCCCAAAAACAGGAACCCCTTTGCGATACCTAATTGAGAGTTCAGGCCAAGCCGAACCTAAAATTAACTTTTGATAAGGCTCCCTTACATATTTCTGAAAGGGAACGTAGCTTATTAAAGTTGAAAAATACAAGGCTTGGTAAAAACTAAAATCAATAATATCGGTGTTACCTCCCCATAAACTATCGCCTCTTGAGTCAAATGTTAAATTACTCACTGACCTTCTGTTTGAAAACTCGGTTCCTAGCCCAACATACAATCCATTTATAATTTCCTTTCGATGAGAAAAACTAGCAAAATCATGCACATAAAAATTAGCACGAGAAAATAATCTAATCCAAGATTCAAAAGGATTGATAATTCCAAAATCACTACCAAAACTCATTGAATAAGAGGCTCTTTTAAAAGGATTATATAACCTTGATATCGATACACTTCCTTTTAAATCCTTGTTAATTGTACCCACATTAGTTCTAATAAAAGCGTTAAACTCTTTCTTGTTTTTACTCTCCTTGTTGTATCCTACCCAATAATCCACTCTTGGACCAGCGATGTATAAAGGTTGATATACAAAAATTAGAGGTTTAAATGACCATGAACGTTCATTACTTCTGTTGTAATTGCCTTGTCCAAATAAGAACAATTTTTTCAATGTAATTTTATTGTATACCGCATCCACAGAATCTTGCCAAAACTTCTGTGATTTTAAGGCAACAAGACTGTCTGATTTACGGATAAAAGCTATCTCTAATGGCGAAAAAGGCTCTTTACGTATGCCTTGCCAATAGAGAGAATCTTTTTCGTAAGCTTCTTGGGATGTTGAACTTAACTCATTATTAAAAAACCGTTTGTTCAGTAATACAGAATCTTCGAAATTCGAATAAATTACGATGGTTTTTCCGTTTGTGTGATTTTTTTTTGTCCCTGTTTGGTAATTAAATTCTTGCCTAGTTAAGTGATATTTTCCTAATTCAAAACCATACGTCTGATTGACTTCAAAAAAATCATACTCAGGCGTGTGGTATTTGGGGGCTACCAAACTAAGAGACTTAATAGACCATGTACTGTCTTGTATTACCAATTCGCCACTAAACAGTGCATTCCCAAGTAAGCCCGGACTTACTTTTATTCTGTAGAACTTTATATCATTTTCATAAAACACGCCCATCCATTTGTATTTGTATGCTATTAAACCACTGTTTGAAATAGGAGATAGTAAAGGTGATTCACTTAAAGCAGGCACTTGGATTAAATTCTTGTAAAAATTAAAATCTCCTTCCGTATGGCTCAAATAAAACAAATCTTGTGTATTACCTCTTAAAACAACAGCTTTTCTTTCTTCTTTGATTTTATTGGGTGATGAAAAAAATGTTTTTAAATGAATTTCTGCCATGGTTATGTTTGGCATTGATAATGAGTCTAGAGTATCTTTTTTATTTGGGACAAACTCATTCACCAAAGTGGCTTTTATATACGCCTCATTTGAATAACTTGTGGTATACAAATACTTTAACTTATTCGCAATAACTTGCTTAATAATTTCCTCAGAGCGATCAACCTTTTTCATAGAGACTTTTACGCCTACAAACTCAGTTTCATCCTGTTCAATAATAACGGGACTTAAGGTCGCATTTTTGCTCACAATAATTGGATATTTCAAGGTTTTGTAACCTGTAATATTATAAACCAATGTGTAACTACCTTCTTCCAATCGAAATGTGTACTCTCCTTTTAAGTTAGTAGATGTTCCCATAATCGGCATTTCTAATATGGACACATTTACATAAGCAACCGATTCCCCTGCAGAATTATTTACAAGACCTTTTATGGTAAATCTTTGTGCATTGGAGAATCCAACAGCACAGAATAAAACAACAAGAATTAACCACTTCATAAATAACAGAAAGAGTTACGAAGATAATAACTAATGTGATTTAAATATAAATGTTTGTGAAAACAAAGATGAATGAGTTAAAGATTCGATGAAATTTGACTACAAATATCTTCGAACTCTCTTGATGACAAGGTTAATCTTTCAGCAGTAAAATTAAGATCACCGACCTTACTCATAGGCACTAAATGAATATGTGCATGGGGTACTTCAAGCCCTATAACTGCAACACCGATTTTTTTACATTCTATCGATTTTTTGAGAGCAGAAGCAATTTTTTTTGAATACAAATGGAATGCCATCAAATCATCATCAGACATGTCAAAGATGTAATCTTGCGGTTTTTTGGGAATAACTAAACTATGTCCAATGGCAATTGGATTAACATCTAAAAACGCCATAAAATCATCATTTTCATGTATTTTATAACATGGAATTTCCTTATTATTGATTTTATCAAAAATAGTTGACATTCTGGCTTTATAGACTAATAGACAAAATTTCTAACTTTACGATTCCTGCAGGCACTTGAATTTCTACAATATCACCTTGCGCTTTACCAATTAAACCTGCACCTATTGCTGATTTACTTGAAATTTTACCCAACTTCATATCTGCTTCTTTTTCTGAGACTATCATATACACCATTTCTCTGTTAGCATTTAAGTTTTTCACTTTCACTTTACTCAACAAATTCACTTTTGAATTATCAAGTTTAGATTCATCAATAATTCTTGCTTTAGAGAACATTGTTTGAAGACCGGCTATCTTAGCTTCTAATAACCCTTGTGCTTCTTTAGCGGCATCATATTCAGCATTTTCAGACAAGTCACCCTTGTCTCTTGCCTCAGCTATTTGCGCACTTATAGCAGGTCTTTGAACTTTTTTAAGCTCATCTATTTCCTTCTTCAAATTATCATAACCCTCTTTGGTTAAGTATACTATATCTGACATTCTATTATATTGGTTATTAAAAAAAACAAGTGCTCTCAAAATGAAAGCACTTGTGCAAAAATACTATTTTTTTTGATATTTAATCAAGTTTGATTCTTAGGCCAAAAGTATGGGTTCCGGTAAAAGGTCTTGTTGCTCTATAAGAATAATCAATTCCTAACGCATCAGATTTAGTTCGGAAACCTTTGTCATTTTTCTTCATTAAAGGAATTTGGATAGAAGTTCCTAGATTTAAACCGGTGTAGGCATTATTTCTAGTTTCATAATTAAAAATTCCTTGCTCATAATTAAATCCACCTCTAATTAACCAAATTTCTTTGAAGGCATATTCTAAACCTAAAGATGTTTGATTCGCCATGGCAACGTTATTTGTAAAATTTAAAGCCGCAGTTAAACGATTCCAATAGGTATTAGCGTCTTTATCTAAACGAAAATCATAAGCCAAACCAATGTTAATTTGCGAAGGCAATGAAACTTTATCTGCTCTTTGTGAAGTGGTTGTAGTAAACTCTTTACCATCTATATTAGACTTAGTAGCTAATCCGTCACCTGTATGTCTAACATCTGTTCCCAAATTCTTAATACTTACACCAAATCTGATATCGCTCCCTCTCGCTGCTGCTGGATTCATTTCTGGGTTTTGGTATTTCACTGCTTTTCCTCTCAAAAACTGATCGGCATATTGTAAACCTGCATCAAATGCCATAGCACCAACTCTAACATCTGGTGTAGATTCACTGGCTATTTTCACATTTAAACCCGCTGATATTCTCTCAGAGAAATTGTGAGCGTATGCTAAGTTAACATTACTAATTGACGGTTTGTACGTTCCGATACCGCCATCTGGCTGATCCACTGTAGTAATTGGAATTTGACCAATAGAAAAAGACTGAACACTGATTCCAATAACACCCTCACCAACTTTTTGACCAAAGCCAAAAGTATTGATATTGATACCTGTTCCACCTAACCAAGAAGTACGACTAAACGCAATTTCCGTATTGGTAACTTTCCCTAATCCCGCAATATTTAAGTAAAATGATTCAACACCTGATACTCCTGAAGAGTAGGCGTTACCCATTCCACTTGAACTACCCCATCCATTAACCAATAATTGAGTAAATCCATATTGACCTGCTCTTGCAGGGCCGTCACTTATTTGACCATTGACTTGGAAACAAGTAAAGGCGATGCTTAATGCTAAAACTAATTTTTTCATTCTTAATATTTCTATAATTATTGATTAATATGTATCTAAATCTAATTGACGCATAACGCCGTACCATTTTAATATCTTTTCTCCCAAATCACCACAATCAACGTGTATGATATAGAAACCACTTCCTATTGGAACTCTATTGTTATTTTTTAAATCCCAATCAACAAAAGTTTCGTTATCATCTTTTTTGATTCTTCTTACCAATGTACCATTTAATGTGTAAACAGAAATTGTAGCTTTTGGAGGTAAGTTAGTAATCTTAACACGTGAATCTATCGCACTTGATTCGTATGCAGAAGTTGCGTAATATGGATTAGGAACAATATTGATTAAGTTAACTGCATTTTTACCAGTTTTTTCATTGATATTATTGAAGATACTTTCTGTTGAGAAAGTGTAAGCTGGCAATTTGGTTGAATCTCCAATTTCTGAGGCTTTTTTGGTGAATGGTTTTCTCATGTTAATAGAAATATCAACTTCTGTTGGAGGAACACCATTTTTTAAATTAAACCCTCTTTCAGCTAAAGCAGGAATAACCCACATTGCTTGAGAGAACACTCTTCTTTTGTCGAAACCACCTGAAGTTAATAGATTCTTATATTCTATACCTTCATCATAAATTGGGCCTCTGTATCCTCTAGTATTCATACCTTGGTAACTTCCCATTACATAGATAAAATGTTTACCTCCAAATGAAACATAAGTACCATTGGATTGAACACTTGTTGGATTCCAAATCATGTCATTTCCATTTTCTGAAGGAACATATGAATCTTCTCCAAAAATGATATTTAATCTTTCTCCAGTTTCTAAGTTTACTGCGTACCCTGGGAAATAGCTTCTGCCTGTTTCTGTTGGATCTTCTACCCAATTGATTAAACTTCCGTCTGAAGGATTAAAGTTAGGTTTTTTAGAATTAGCTGCTCTAAGGTTAAACTTAGCTGTTGCGCCTTGTGTTAATACAACATCCTCTCCCATTTCTACAACAACACAACGGGTCCATTTTCTAACATCTGGCGTTAATACTAATTTGATACTAGCTAATTCAGATATTGGATTATCAGCAACAGCTGAGTTAGCAAATGCTGGGCTGTATAATATTGAACCTGCACCAGTTCCAGAAGGTTTTGCACCAAGTGCTCTAGCTGTTAATGCATAAGGAGCAATTCTACCATCCCAAATTTTTTCAAATACTTCGTAAGGATCGTATGAATCGTTCCCTCCGTGGTTAGGGTCAAAATCCGCGTTAAAGTCACTTGTATATGCGTCAAAAGCTGCCGACAAACCATTGGTTCCTGAACGAATCCAATTTAGTGGTGAATTGTCACCATCTACGTCGAATACGGCTGTTAACCATTGTTTGTTTTCATCTGCAAATTTTACATTGTAGTTCAAGAATCCGTTTGAAGGTTCTCCATAAGGATTTCTTCCTGGACTTGGTACTTGAACTATCTCAACGGCTAATCCCCAATCTTTTAAACTATTGGTTAGTTTTACTTTTGGACCATTCTTTTTACCACCCGCTATCGAATCTCTTCCTTGTATAGTTTCGATTTTTGTAGCGATTGACCCTTCAGAATAGACCGTATCATTTGTAGTTGAATTAATTAACATCCAAAAACTACCTGCTGCAATAGAATCTTGGTATCTATTTGAACCAGTTCCTCTTGGATTTACTCTTAATTGTCTAGGTTCTATGAATCTAAATTCAAAATTAGCATTAGGAACTTTCATAGGATCTACAACTTTAATATTTACTGGGCCTCTTCCGCCTAAATAAACTGGCTCATCCACTTTGTTTTTTGAACTACTAATAATAGCTTCGATAGTTTCTTTGCTAAATTCAATAATTTGACCACCGTTACCTTGACCATTAATTTGTTTCAAAATAGGACCATCTCCGTAAAAGGCTTGTTGCATACTTCCTCCATTTTCTGGTGAAGTGTTTCTTGGGTAAGCTGTAAATTTAGCCGTATTTCTACCTGGCAAGTATTGAACATCTTCTTCTTTGTTAGGGTCATTTGAAGGGAATCCATAAGCCACCATTAGGTAATAATAATTCTTAAAGTTAATAAGTGTTTTATTTGAACCTGATGCGAACGCATCTTCTTTGATACTTAATGTTCTTTGTACACCTTGGTTTTGTCCGTCAACTTTTAGTTTTGGTATTTTTGCTGAAACTGATGCATCAAACTCTCTATTAATCATAGTAGAGATACCATCTTTAATATCACATTGATAGATTAATCTTGCTCTTTCGATATTGTCTAATTCTGTATTTGAAACTGTACCATCTTTCAATTGATACAACAAGTAACCTTGGAATTTGTATTCAATTGTTTGGCCTAATTCATTTTTGATAGCTTCAAAATAGTTTTCAGGTAAATCAGTATTGAACAATTTCATAACTAATTCATTGTTTAATTCTTGAACTTCTACAGCTGGTGGTTCTGGACCATCAGGTAAATCGAATTTATTATTAAACAACTGTTGTGCTTTATCACTTGCTAATTTTAACAAACTAAGTGAACCTGTAGCACCACCCGATGTTGCTCTAGCCCAAACTACACCTACTGTTACATAGTTTACGGCACCATTAAACAAAGTAAATGGTCCTGCAGATTGTAAGAAACGTCTATCTGCTGGTTGATTACCTGCTGATTTTTCTGTCCATGTAGGTAACATTGCAGTTGCAGTGTTAGTTCCGTTATCAAACATATATCGAGTACAAACGGTACCATTAACACCATTACCGCCATATTTCATACAAACACCATTCATCCAATTACCTTGTAAGTAATTGTAAAAATCAATAGCGTTGTTTGGATTACCATTTACAGGGTTAAAGTTATTGTCATAATAAACAAAGGCACCCATTCCAAGTTCGTTTCCTGCTGAATCCAATGGACCTTCAAAGAAATCGACACCGATACTAGGAGGATTTAAACCATATCCTAATACACCCTCATCATTGTCATCCCCATTATAGCAATAGCCTAAACTTCTACCTACATCACAACCAACATAATCATCAGCATAGTTTCCTAAATCCGCATCCACCCATTGACCAAAATAAGTTTTATCCAAAGCTTCAAAACCTCTGTTAACTACTTTAGAACGGTAGAAAGTCATGTTGTTTACCTCATCATTGGTTTGGAACGCAAAGGCTGTTGTTTGAATTTCCAAACCAATAGGAATACCACCTGTTTCAGAGTGCACATTACCTCTGTCGTTGTATACGAACCAAATCATTTGGTCTGGTTGATCTTTCGGTAAGTTTTTGTCGTTGTCTCTGGTTGGATCCAAAATCGGATAGTCTCCTTTGGTTGGGTCATAAAAACCGTCACCGTCTAAGTCAAAGAAAGGCGCCAAATCTGTTGTTTGATTTGTTGCAAATGGAATATTAGGATTACCATAAGCTGGCCATTCTAAAATACCTTTTGATAAATCTGTAAATCCAGAATTTTGCTGTTTCAATAATTCGTCACGAGTTACTTTGAACATTTTATCCCAAGATTCACAACGACCACCGTCTGTACTTACTGAAGCTTGGTCCAAAGTACCTGGCCAAAAATCGTTTCCTCTTTGTCTGTATGTCATGGCGGCCATTCTTAGGTTACCGTCTCCTCTTCCTAATCCACCAATCCACAATGCACCTGCGAACAAAGAATGTTTTCTTACACTATTTGCATCAGACACTTTAGGTATTTCATATTTTGGATTGTTTAAATCCCACCACATATCACCGCCATTTAATATACGGGTTCTAACATTGTTCACATCTAAATCCGCACTTTGTGAAGCAGCTTTACAATTGTTTGCAAATTCAGCAAAACCATTGCTATTTTTTTGTGAATGACCGTTTCCGTTTGTCGTTGAATTGAAGTTTTTAATTTCAGCTCCCGATAACATCTGCGAAACAGACATTAACACGGCCACAACTTTTAATTTTATAAAAACACTTTTCATAATAACTTTTTTTCTTTTTTTAATTAAAACATAAATCTTGTTCCTAAATACATCATTCTAGGCGCTTGATAATTGAATGGACTGTTTACCGCAGCATTGTAATAGAAAGTATAAGCCGCTGCGTCTAATTGATTTTGTAATGCTTGTTGTCCTTGAGGTGAGTTTAAGAATCCATCATCCTCTGCAGAACCAGTGTAAGTATTTACAGAGAATACGTTTCTTGTGTTCAACAAGTTAGTTACAAATAAGTAAACTTGTAAACTAGCGCCTTTTTTCTTACCTTCTTTAGTTGTCCAAGACAAAGGCACATCTTTTTGAATATTTAAGTTTGAGTTAAACTGCCAAGGTAATCTTGAACCAAATGGAGTCCCTTTAATTGGTGAACGGTTAGCTGAACCCAATTGTACGGGTTGTAATGTTGCAGTGTAAGGTAAACCAGAAACTGCGGTAAATGTTAAGTTAATATTAGTATTACTTAATACTTTGGTTTTTCCAATTACTGGACCTAAATATTTACGCTTTGTTCTTTCTTTTGGTGTAGTTCCTTTGCCATCGAAGAATGACCAGTTAAACACCCCTTTGAACTGATGACGAATATCTAACTCTCCCATTGGGAACAAACTTCTTAAGTTTGGTTGGTTACTCGCTATCAATGCTCTTTGTGAGTTGATATTTGAACCTGTACCATCTGCAAATTGCAAGGTATAGTTACCACCTAAACTCATATTGTTTGGAGCTTTGTAATCCACTTCCAAGATTAAACCTTTAACTGTACTAAAATCTAAGTTATTGAAACTAATGTATGTTATAGGATAAGCATTGTTAAATTGGAATGCAGAAATGTCATTTTTGGTTTCTCTGTAGTATGAAGTGAATCCAAATAATGTAGTTGGAGACAACTGTTGTTTAAAACCAATTTGATAATCTGTAGTGATACGTGAACCTAATGCAGGGTTATTTAATGAGTTTGTTGCTTTTTGTGTTAAGAAAACATAATCATCAATAGTTGCAAAGTTTGCACCAGGTCTTTGAGCTAACACATCATAACTTGCAAAGAACAAACTTTTTGGGTTTAATGGGAATTTGAAGAAAATACGTGGTAAGATATTTACTTTTGGTTGGAAATCTTTAAATGATTCTCTTGTTACCTCTTGTCTAGTTGGGTCAACTAACAATGGAGCTACTTTACCATTATTTGTTCTGTTTGCAATTAAATCTGGTGAAGACAATAAAGTTCCATTTTCGTCGTACCAATTATTGTCTTTTCTATAACCTAATATTCTTCTTGGGTTGTTTACATCATCAACATAAACAGCATAATCATCTCCAATATTTTCTGGGTGAGTTATAACATTACCATCTAATTCTTTTACTTCACCTTTTTGTTGAATTGGGTATAGTGAATACGGATCTTTTAACACCAATTGGTTCGCATCATAACGCTCTAATCTTAAACCAAGTCTGAATTCTAAATCTTTAAAAAAGAATTGATCTTGGAACCAAGCTGCTGTATAAATAGGATTGAATGCGCCAATTGAACGTTTGTTTTTATCATCTAAAAAGTCGTTTACACTTGGTCTTCCTCTTAATTTGTTTCCTAAATGATCATAACCATAATAAGAAACAACGCCACTACCATTGTTCAATAATTCGTCAGCGCTAAACATAGATAGTTTAAAATCTGAAGGTGCATAAGAATTGATGTCTAAGAAAGTGGTTTCAGTTATTGGATTTCCATAAACATCTTTCGCATTTTTACTGATTAAACTTTGTCTAAATTCTCTATCAAATTGCGATTGAGCTTCTTTATTTACCAAACGATTGTATCTAACAGTGTCTTGGAATACGCCATTTGCATCGTAAGATAATATTGGATTACTTCTATCCAATTCTGCAATGTGATTATTCGCATATTGGTACATAATTCTCCAAAGGTTATTTGCTCCAACTGAGAATGCTCTAGTTACGTTTTGTTCATAGGTTAACCCGAATTGTAGTTTATGACCTGATGAAGCTTTTTTACTGCTATTTTGAGGTCCTTTTACTTCTGTTTCTCCCATTGCAAAGAAAGTATAAGTTTCTCTTTGTGATTTTCCGTAACCTGATAATTGTGTTCCAGGAGAATTCCACAATGAATAAATATTGTTTGGATTGTAACCATTTAACAAACCTTGTTGTTGTAAAATTTGTTGGTCAAATGTAACATTTGCACCTAATTCATTAAATCTATTAAATAATGAATTGGTATAATTTCCTCTTACAGTATTAATATTAGCTTGTTGGAATCTAATCGCAGTATCTCTAAATCCTATTTGTTCCCAAAAATTCCTTAAATAAACAGTATCTCCATTTTGGTCAACCATTTTTCTTGCAGCTGCATTTGGATTATTTAAATTACCATAATAAGCAAAAAGTTCATTTGGATAATGCACAAATCTACCTATGTAACCATAGTTAAACAAATCTTCTCTGTGAATGTTGTCCATATTTTTAGCCCAAGTAGATTGGTAGTCAAAACGAACTGTAAAATAAGTGTTATTTAAAGTCACATTGTCTGCTTTTCTGGCTGAGTCGGGACCTTTAAAGTTTTGTGTGTATTTAACATAACCTAAAGTATATAAATTAGTACTTAATGGATTGTCTTTATAAGCCATAATATTGTTACCTCCGTTTACCCCTTTGGAGTATACAAAGTTACCAAAAGCTGTTAAGGTTGCTAAATCTGACAATCTAAAATCTAATTTTGCTTGAGCAGAAGATGACAACGAATAAACATTTGGTCTCACTTTAACATTATCGTAATCATTCTCATTTAAATAGTTTGCATTGTGAACTAATCCTCCGTCTGTATTTACTCTCAAAGGGTTTTTCTCTATTTCAGCTAAACGATCATCTTTAATAACATAGTAACCAATATATGAAGGACTAGGTTCTCTGTTGTAGTTCAAACTACCAGATATATTCATTGCTGCAATAGGAATACGTTTTACATCACTTTCGCCAGTTTTGTATCTAGGGTTTTCTTTCCACAATATTGGTGTTGCATAAAAGGCTTCGAATAAGTTGTGGTGATAAGCATTAAACATGCTTGTGGAACGTGCTTCAAAACTTCCCACTTTACGAGAAGAAACACCCCCTTTAGTGGTAATTGAAATCCCCAAACCAGTAAAGTCACCATATTGAGCAGGAATCCCTGCTTGCATAATGTCAACTTGACCATTCATCCCTTGGTTAATGTTTGAGTTGTTTACACGAACACCATCCACGAAAACAGCCGTTCCATCAGTACGAGAACCTCTTCCACTTAATCCGCCTCTTGTATTGGTTACACCCGACTGGAACTGAGCCATTGATGTTGCTCCTCTAAATCCAGTTTGTTGTATTTGATCACCACTAACAGTTGCAGTTGTTGAGGTTTGCTCTAATTTAGCTCTTTGTTGTTTATCTTTTTTTAGGCCTTTTTCACCTTCACCCACTTGAACAACTTTAACTTCTACTGTTAGGGTCAAAACTTTTCCTTCGGTTGTCACGTTGATGTCGTCAAATTCTTTGGATTCGAAACGTATTCCATCTCCTTGAACTTTGATATTGTACAATCCTGGCTCAAGGTTAATAAAGGTAAAAGAACCGTTTTTTTCAGTTCTAACTTTTTTAATCTCTTCAGCGTTTGAGTTGTATAATACAACAATAGCGTTGGACATTGGCTCATTGTCCTTTTCGACAACGCCCCTGATAAAACCCATGTTTGTTTGCGCATTCATCATCATGGCAAATCCAAATGTCATAAAAAACATTAACAGGGATTGGATAGTAAACTTATTCTTCATATTTATTTTAAAATAACAATTTTTTAATCTCTAAAAAGCGAGGCAATTTCATAGTTTTTTTTATTTATTTCAACTTTTAACTAATTTTTTTTTACGCTTGACGAAAAATCAATCAATTTTTTAGACAACACATCCGCAATATTAAAATAACTTTCATGACTCCAACCAGCCACATGAGGAGTTATAATCACTTGATTTGTAGATAACAAACCCTCAAATAATAGATTTTCTGACGCATTAAATGTCTTTAAATTTTCGTTCTCAAGCACGTCAGTTGCATACTGTTTTATTTTTCCACTTTTTATCCAATTTAACAAAGAAGACTGATTTACGACATTTCCTCTACTCGTATTTATCAATACTACCCCCTGTTTTAATCCTTCAATAAATGAATTATCAATCATTTGATTGGTTTCTTTAGTTAATGGAACATGTAAACTAATTACATCACTTTCTTTTTTTAGCGTTTCCAAATCTACATTATTTAGGTAAGCATTTGATTCTGCGTTTTTGTATTTATCATAGACCAAAACTTCACAATCAAAACTAGATAATTTTTGTGCAAAGGTTGATCCTGTATTTCCATAACCTATTATTCCTATCTTTTTACCTTTTATTTCCCAACCTCTATTACCCTCTCTATCCCAATTTAAATCAATAACTTCTTGATGACCCTTAACTATATTTTTACTTAACCCAATGAGTAATCCTATGCAATGTTCAGCAACGGCGTTTCTATTTCCTTCGGGAGCATTCAAAAGAACAATTCCTCTTTTGATAGCATATTCCTCATCAATATTGTCCATTCCTGCGCCACCTCGGGCAATACATTTTAGATTTGGCAATAGTTTTATTAACGATTCATCAAAATTAATTTTACTTCTTACTGCTATAACTTCAGAGTTGTAAACTTGGCTTAAGATGTCTTTTCTTTCTATAGATGGCTGATAATCAACCTCAAAAAAAGGCTGAAGTTGTTTTAAAAAGACGGGGTGAAAATCATCAACAATTGAGATTTTGATTTTTTGTATCATTAATGGGTGGGCTTTTAAACTCGAGCAAATTAACACTAGATTCAAAATAATCAAAACAAAAAATACAGCCCACCCCTTAACGATACTTTTAAACACACACTTTAAAAAGGATAAAAACAACATCAATTTTTTCAGTTATACCTTTTTTGACGAAAGTAAAACTTGTAATGCTGCAATAAGGCAACTGTTTTTTATTTAACTACTGTAAATCAGTTAATTAAATTTCTATAATCTGACTATTTATTTGGTTTTTAACAAATAATTTTGCTTTTTCGTCAAATAAATTTGGATCTTCTGTGGTCAAAAACAATCTCTTCCCTTCTTTCTGTAAAATTGTTTCAATTTCTGTATGTCTTATTAAGTAATCTTTAAGACTGGAGGCAACAATGTTTCCTTGGGAAACTACTTTTATGTGACTCGGAATATTTTGTTTTATAATATCCATTATCAACGGATAATGAGTGCAACCTAATATTATTGTGTCTATATCAGGACTTTGGGACAATAGGTTTTGTATATTCTTTTTTATAAAATACAGTCCACCCTCGTTGTTAAAATCGTTATTTTCAATTAATGGCACCCACATTGGACAAGCTTCTTGAAAAACCTGAACTTGAGGATGTAGTTTATTAAGTTCTATAACATAAGATTGGGAATTTACGGTTCCCGAGGTTGCCAAAATACCAACCTTGTTAGTTTTTGTTAATCCACCAATTTCTTCAGTAGTGGGTCTAATGACACCTAGCACCTTGAATGGCTGTTCAAATTTAAGAAAATCGTTTTGCTGAATGGTTCTTAAGGCTTTCGCTGATGCTGTATTACAAGCAATAATGATTAACCTACATCCTAATTCATGTAATTTTGTTACCCCTTCTAAAGTATATTGGTATACTGTATCAAAAGAACGAGTACCATAGGGTACTCGTGCATTATCTCCTAAATAAATAAAATTATATTGAGGCAGGGCATTCACAATTTCTTCAAAAACGGTGAGTCCTCCTACTCCAGAATCAAAAACACCAATGGAATAATTTGAATCCAATTTATGTTTTTTGAACAACTATCTACCTGTACCCATTCCGTTTACAGCCCCGGGAGCTTTCACAGTTGGAAGTGCTGGCTTGTCTTTAATATTTAATTTTGCTTTTACTAAAGTTTCCAAATCAAACTTTTCATCAGCATAAATCAAATTATTTGCATCCATTACATGGGTGTAACCATTTTCCTTAGCAACCTCTGCAACTGCCAAAGAAACTTTTTCTTTCAAAGGATCAATTAATTCATTGTATTTTTCTTTTAAGCTTTCTTGAATTGTTTGACTTATCTCTTGATAGCTAACTTGATATTTTTCCATTTTTTGAGCTAACAATTTTAATCTTGGCGCGCTTGGTTGAGGCTTTTTTTGTTCAATCTCAATTAAACTTTGTGTTTTTTTAGCTTCAACTTCTATTTGGGTCAACTCATCTTCTAATGAAGCTTGGAACAATTGGTATTCATCTGATGCTGTTTGAAACTCAGGCAATAATTCAATTACTTTTTGAAAATTTAAATGACCAACTTTTTGAGCATTAGTTTGACTAAAAACAAACAATAACGCAACTAACGACAGGGATTTTAATATATTATTTTTCATTGTACTTTTTTAATTAATCTTTATCAGGGACTACACCTAATTCGTCTAAAACATCACCACTTCTGTCATATTTTATATTACTGTATAAAATATTCATATTAGCTGATTTGTCGAAAATAAAATCAAGACCATTATTTTTGGCTACTTTTAAAATAGCTTCTGATATTTTACTTTGGATAGGTTTAATTAATTCTTGTCTTTTTTTAAATAATTGACCATTTACACCAAATTTATCTTGTTCAAACTCTCTTAGGGCTTCTTCTTTTTTTACTATTGTGGATTCTCTTTCCTCTCTTTGTGAGTGACTTAACATTATTTCTTCCGACTTGTACTCTTTGTACATTTTGTCTATTTCGGATTGAAATGATTTAATTTCTTGTTCCCATTTTTGAGAAGCTTCGTCAAGTTGTTTTTGGGCCGCTTTAAATTCTGTCATCTGTGACAATATGTAATCAGTGTCTACATATCCGAACTTTTGAGCCAATAACTGACTAGAAGTGAATGTCGTTAATATAACAAATAATAATATTCTTAATTTCATAGATATTTGAATTAATTAGCAAGAATCTAATTTCGTGCCAAATTAATTTTAGTTTGCGAAAATAAACCCAAAATTTATAATTTTCATAAAAACTTTATCTTAAAAGTATAGAACTGTCGCCATAACTCAAAAATCTAAACTGATTTTCTAAAGCATATTGATAAATTCCTTTCCAATTTTGGTTTACAAATGCTGAAATCAATAAGATTAATGTTGATTTTGGTTGGTGAAAATTGGTCACTAATCCGCGCACTATTTTAAAATCATACCCAGGGAAAATCATTATTGAGGTGATGCCAATTAACTGTTCTTTTTTTTCAGACTCTAAAAATTGAACAAGTGAGCTTAATACTTTTTTATAGTCGGGTAATACTTTAACCCCCTCATTGAATGCCGCAAATTGATCAATACAAAATGGATTTGCTGTTTTATTAATAACATTCACCCCGCACCAATATAAACTTTCTAAAACCCTTACAGATGTTGTTCCAACTGCTATAACATACTCATCATTAAGCAACTGCTTAATTGTTGAAATCTCAACCGAAAAATGCTCTTCGTGCATGGTATGTTCAATTACATTTTGAACCTTAACTGGCAAAAAAGTACCTGCACCAACATGCAATGTTAATTCCCGTTTACCCTGTGTCCTTTTAATAATAGACTCAAGAACTGCTTCTGTAAAATGCAATCCAGCAGTTGGCGCTGCAACAGAACCTTCTATTTTAGAATAAACAGTTTGGTATCTTGTTTCATCATGTTCATTGCTCAATCTTTTGATGTATGGCGGCAAGGGAATTTTGCCAATTTCCGTTAACAAAGAAACAAAAGGCAAATCAAAAGTCCATTTAATTTCAACAATTGTATCGTTAACTAATTCAAAATTAACAAGATTCCCATTGAGATTGAGCGTTAATAATTCATCATTTTTCCATTTCTTTTTGTTCCCTATCATACATTCCCATATAATATAATGTTGTGCTGACATTGCTTGTTGATAATCCTTATCAAAAGGCTTAAGCAAAAAAACCTCAATTTTAGCACCTGTAATTGTTGTTAGGAAAATTCTAGCTGGAATAACTTTGGCATTATTAAAATAAAAGGACGCATTAGTGGGCACATTTTCTGTTAAATTTTTGAAAACATCTTTTTTTATTGACTGGTCATTAACCTTATAAATCAATAACTTTGATGAATCCCGGGGTTCTAGTGCAAACTGAGCAATTTGACTTTCTAAAAGTGGGTAGTCAAAAGCATTAATATCTATAAATAAATCTTCTTTACTTGGCAAAACTAATGAGTTGATTGATTAATTTTTGAACTGCTATTTTCCTGTGGCTAATTTTATTTTTTTCTTCATTTGTCATTTGTGCGAACGAAACATCGAACCCATTAGGCACAAATATTGGGTCATAACCAAATCCTTTTTCCCCTGAGGGTTGTTTAGCGATGTTACCTTCAATTTTTCCTTCAAAATAATAGTTTACATTGTTCCATATTAAACAAATAACGGTATTGAAAGAGGCTTTTCTGTTTTCCACCCCTTCCATTAAATTTAAAACTTTATTAATATTAGCATCGTCTGTAGCTTTTTCTCCTGCGAATCTTGCACTTTTTACGCCAGGTTGGTTATTTAGTGATTCAATCATCAAACCACTGTCATCGGCAAAACAATTTATCTTAAATACATCATTAATCGTTTGTGCTTTTATTAAGGCATTTTCTTGAAGTGTAGACCCTGTTTCTTCTATTTCTCCAAAATGACCAATATCGTGTAATCCTTTGACATTAAAACCTTCTTTTAACAGTTGGTTAATTTCATTTATCTTCCCCTTATTGGTTGATACAAAAATCAATTCTTGCATACATTAAAAAAGATTATTTAATACCGAACAATGGCTTTGTTTGTTCCCATAATTGTAACTTGAACGAACTGTTTGAAAAAACCGAATTCATACTATCCACATAAAGCATTTTAATACTATCGTGAACAGATGCTTTGTATTTGTTAATATTTACACCAAATTGAGAGGGACTCACACCCCAAAAGAAACAAAAATTAGGTTGAAAAACTTCAATGATGTTCTTCCATTCCACGCCAGGATAAAGACTAATGTTTAAAACAGCAAAACCATCTTTATCCATTTTGTATTTTTCGGATTGAATGGCATTTGTAAACTTGTAAAAGAACAAACTATCCTCCTCAGAAAGACTTTTATTTTCGGTGTGATTAACTATATTTAAAAAGCGATATTTGTTCTCTCCTTCGTATTCAAACTTGTCATACCAACGACTCTCTTGAATTTGATAAAACTCCCCATCCATAAATTGGGCGAGTAGTTCCGGAAAATTTTCTGATAAAATTAGGTTTTCCTCCATTTTTTTGATTATTTCGCAAGTGAAATGAGTTTCAAAATTACAATAAATCCCACAGAAAATTCAAAAATTTCAGATTTCGATCCAAATAACATCAGTTTTGGTAAAGTTTTTACCGACCATATGTTCATTTGCGATTATCACGATAATGAATGGCACGACCCGAGGATCGTTCCTTTTGGAAAAATTCCAATGAGTCCTACCCTTTCAGCTCTTCATTATGGTCAATCTATTTTTGAAGGAATGAAAGCCTACAAAACACCAAATGGTGAAATAACTCTTTTCAGACCCGAAGAAAATTTAAACAGATTAAACCGTTCTGCTGACAGAATGAGTATGCCTCACTTACCAAAAGAAATTTTCATGGAGGCTTTATCCAAACTAGTAAATTTAGACAAAGATTGGATTCCTTCCTCAGTGGGAAGTTCATTGTATATAAGACCTTTTATGTTTGCAACTGATGATTTTTTGGGTGTAAAATCGAGTGACAATTACAGTTTCATGATTTATGCTTGCCCTGTTAGTTCATATTATGCAGGGAACATTAAAGTTAAAATAGAAGAGCATTACACAAGAGCTGCTGCTGGTGGGGTTGGAAGCGCAAAATGTGCAGGCAATTATGCGGCTTCTTTATTTCCTAGGAATTTAGCTCAAAAAGATGGATTCGACCAAGTCCTTTGGACCGATGGAATTACACATACTAAATTGGAAGAGACTGGTACTAGCAATATTTTCGTTGTTACCAAAAATGGCGTTTATACCCCTAATTTAACAGATTCATTACTTGCCGGAATTACAAGAGATTCCGTCATTAAAATGATAAAAGACCATCAAATTCCAATTTTCGAACAAGCAATTCTAGTTGAAGATTTACTTAAATGGCATTCAAACGGTGATTTAGTTGAAATGTTTGTTACAGGAACTGCTGCGACCATTACTCACATTGATTGTTTTGGTTTCCGTGACGAAAAATACAATTTAGTTGTAACTGAAGATTTATTGGGCTTCAAATTAAAAACTGAATTAGAATTAATTAAAACTTTGCAAATACCTGATACTCATAATTGGGTAAAATGTATAGAACAAAATGAATCTATAATTGCATAGCTTATGTATGATTTTATAGAAGGTAAAATAGAACATGCTAATCCTGCATTCTTGGTTCTAAATTGCAATGGAATTGGCTTTCATTTACAAATAAGCATCAACACATACGAAAAGATAAAATCGGAAAAAAACATTCGTATTTTAACCCATTTGGCCATTAAAGAAGATGGCCACTACCTTTATGGCTTTTTTGACGAAACTGAGCGTCAATTATTTAGACAACTTATTATAGTAAATGGGGTTGGCACGAACACTGCTAGAATGATATTAAGCGGGCAATCTCCCACAGAAATCATAAGTGCTATTTCGACTGGAAACTTGTCTTTGTTGAAAGCTGTTAAAGGTGTTGGACCTAAAACGGCACAACGAATTATACTAGAATTACAAGATAAAATCGGCAAACTTTCCCAATCAATGGATCCTGACCAATTTGTAAATGCAGCACCTAAATCATTTGATGAAGCATTATTAGCATTACAAGCCCTTGGATTTCAACGAAATATTGCAGAAAAAACACTACTCAAAATCACCAATAACAATAAGCTAGAGTTAAGTGTCGAGTTCCTAATTAAACAATCTCTAAAACAGTTGTAACTTTTATTTAAAAAAATACTTAAAATGAGCAATCATCAAAGTGATAAAATCAAATCAAATGGGTCAAACACGGCTATTTATATTGTATCCTCAAATGGATCACCTCAAGCCGAAGAAGATTTAATCCAATTAGCAGAAATCTGTTTCAAACCAAACCACCCGCTAGAATTGTATTCGGACCAATCGTTGAAGTCCAAAGAAATTGAAAATCTGATTCAAAACGGAAAAATCAAAATCATTAATGGCGTTACTTTTGATGAGAACATTAAAAATGTAATTCCATTAAAACTTCCTTTGGCAAACGAGCCTTCGCTTTACTTAAAATGGTCTCAAAAAGCCAATAAGGTATTTGTCACGAACAAAGTTGTTGTTGCTGATGGTTTACTTCCTCAAAAATCAGGTTTTTTTCAAAAATATCTTCATTACATTACTAACTTTTGGGGTAAACTATTTTCAGGAGTTGAATCTAACTTATCAACTTGTGAAGCCGTTTTAATGCCTTTAGACCTGTTTGAAAAGATTGTCCTTAAAAACAAAATTAAAGACGCTTGGCATATTGCTGCACTTACTGAAAAGGAACAACTAAATACGCCCGTTTCATTTGATTTAGGGGCCAATGATTTTGTATTTGGAGATGGCTTAAAATCTGCTATTAAGAATAAACTTTTAGGATTTCAACTGTTTTGGACTAGTTTTTTCAAAGTAACAAATATTAAGGAAGAGTCTAATTCTTGGACCAATATTAATGCCCCTATTTATAAAAAAACATTTGCTGTATTATGTTTGACACTTCTCATTGGCATGGCTTACACCAGCAAAGATTACAATGTCACTTGGGATGAACCTGCACACAATGAATTCTCCAAACATGTTATCAAATTTTACACCAGTTTTGGAAGTGACACAACAATGTTTGACCCTAAAATTAGCGAATTCGGGAAACTCTCTTATGGTTCAAGTGTGGATTTAGTAATCCGTGCCGTTAATAATACATTTGGATTTGAAAACGAGTATTATGCGCGACATTTGGTTGATTCAATTATTGGTTTCTTTTTAGTATTATTCACAGCCTTACTTGTTAGACGACTCTCTGGTTGGCTTCCCGCAGTAATTACGGTTATTGCTTTATTCGCATCGCCTTCCTTGTATGGACATTTCTTTAACAATTCCAAAGATATTCCTTTTGCAACAGGTTATATCATGTCCATTTACTACTTAGTAAAACTGCTTCAAGAATTACCTAAGCCGAAACATCAAACCAAAGTAATGCTTGCCATTGCTATCGGTTTTGCTTTGAGTGTAAGGGTTGGTGCATTACTTATTTTTGGATATATGGTAATGTTTATTGGATTGTATTGTTTGTTTTTTCAGTTCAAGAAAAATGCCAATAAAACCTTTAAAACACATATTAAAACAATTGTAATAATCTCCATTAGTGCCTATATTTTCGGAATATTCTTTTGGCCATACGCATTGAGACAACCCTTAACAGGTGTATTTAATGCATTAAAACAATTTGAAAAATTTGGCTTGCTAACTTATTATGAATTATTTGAGGGTGTTCGTTTGTACGAAAAACCATGGTATTATATCCCTAAAATGATTTTAATAACAGCCCCTGTAGGATTATTATTTGGTGTATTTATTGGCCCGATTATCAATTGGTTTAAAAAAGATACTTTGGGTAAATTAATTCTTTTTTTACTGATATTTTCTTCTGTTTTCCCATTGGCTTACGCTATTTACAAAAAATCATATGTGTATAATGGATGGAGACACTTTTTGTTTATCTACCCAACATTGACGGTGCTTTCTGTTTTAGCTTGGCATCAAATAGGATTATTCTTTAAGAATAAAACAGTAAGACTAGTAATTTGGGGAGTTTTCATTGCGAGTTTAATAAGTCCAATCGCTTGGAATATAAAAAACCACCCTTATCAATACATGTACTTCAATGAAATAATTGGAGGGATTAAAGGGGCTCATGGACATTATGACATAGATTACTGGAACCAAACACCAAGAGAGGCTTTTGAATGGCTTGTAAAAAACAAACCAGAAATATTAGAAAAAGACAACAATGGCAATCCTAAATTCAAAATCAATGCAAATTCGAATCAAGAAGCTTTAAAAACATTTGTTGAAGCAGGCAAAGATGTCCCTTGTTTATGGACTAGAGAAATGGAATGGATGAACAACAATTGGGATTACGCTATTTGGAGTACAAGAACTCTTTCAAAAAACCAAATATTAGATGGTTATTGGCCGCCCAAAGGCACTATACATGTTATCAATGTTGGTGGAGTTCCCATAACCGCAATTGTAAAAGCAGAAAACCATTATGGTCACAAAGGCAATCAATATTTAAAAAAGAATAATGGCGACAGCGCTCTTTATTTTTATAAATTGGCTTATGAGTATAACCCTTTAGAAGAGGAATTTGCCAGAGGAGTAGCCAATGCTTATAAGTTAAAAATGCAATTAGACAGCGCTTTGTACTTTTATAACATTGCCATTAAATTAAAAATTGGCAATTATGATGCCCTTCAAAGTGTGGGAGAAGTGATGTACACTCAGGCAATGATGAAAAACCCGAACAGCCCTGATTTAAATTTACTAACCAAAGCATACGACAACCTTTCTCAAGCTTTCAAAAACAAAAAGAATGCTTCTGCCCCATTATTGATGGGAGAAATTAAGTTATTACAAAACCAAAACGATTTGGCCAGAAATCATTTTTATTCATTTTTGGAAACGTACGGAAATGTTGGAAGGGGTTATTTAGGTTTAGGTAAGGCACAATTAAGATTAAACGAATTGGATTCTGCATTTATGAACTTGCAATATGCTATACAATTAGAACCAAACAATGCTGAAGCTTACTATTATATGGGCACTGAATTAGAAAAAATTGGCAAGAAAAAAGAAGCGGAACAGTTTTTGAATCAATATATGAAAATAATAAATCAAAAATAAATGAAACTTTTTTTAACTTTGTACGTCTAATATAATAAATGAGGTTAATTGTCACCGTCATATTGTGTGTTTTATTCGCATTTAAATCAAGCGCTTCTCACATTGTAGGGGGTGAAATGATGTATAAATATGCAGGAAGAAGTGGCAATAACTACCTATATAACATTACCTTATATGTTTATTTTGACTGTAAAAATGCATTTGAGGGTGTTATTGAAGATGATGTTGAGGGCATCACCATTCACGTTTTTGACAACAGAAACAAGAACAGTGCTTTACTTTCACTGAGCAAAAGAAACATCCAAGGTTTCAATCCTACAAAAATTGCTGACTTAAATTACAATTGCATTAAAAATAAACCAACTGAATGTGTCATTCGTTATACATACACGACTCAATTATCATTACCAGATAATTCTGGCAGGGGTTACACTATTACATTTGAACGTTGTTGCAGAAACAGAATTATTGACAATATTATGTTTCCTGACGATGTAGGAGCCACTTATTGGACAGAAATTAAGGATGTAAAAATGGGAAACTCATCTCCTTTTTTTAAATATTTACCCCCCAATTTTTTATGCACAAATGCACCTTTAAATTTTGACCACAGCGCCATAGATGACAATGGAGATTCATTGGTTTACGAACTTTATCAACCTTTTTTAGGTGGAGATGATGACGTTGGAAGTCCTACTGGCGTTAAACCCAACATTTTTGATCCAGTGAATACTAAACCTCCGACCTACCCTTTTGATGATAATAGTAGAAAAGTACAGTGGACAAGCAATTATAACACCAACTTTCAAATTAATGGTCAACCTACATTAAGTGTCAATAGCAGAACAGGGAAATTGACACTAACACCAGACCGAACCGGAAATTATGTAATTGGAGTAAAAGTATTGGAATATAGAAAAGGTGTATTAATAGGCGAAACCAAAAGAGATTATCAGTTTAACATTAGTGAATGTGTTTTTGACGTAGTATCATCTTTCTTTGCGCCTAGTTTAAGCTGCGAATCCGACTTAGTCCTATTCCAAAATAGAAGTTCAGGAGGAACAAGCTATTTGTGGGATTTTGGAGACCCTAACAGCAGCAACAACTCCTCAATACAAACAAATCCTTCCTTTAGATATAACGCTCCCGGCAACTACACAATCCAACTTGTTGCAAAAACAAACTTATGCTCGGATACATTCAGGTATGAAATAGAAGTAAAGAAGAGATTTAAAACTCAATTGCCTAAAGACACTTTATTTTGTGGCCCTTTTACAACTACATTAATTAGCAATCCACCCAATTTAAGTTATGTTTGGAACACCGGCGAAACAACAAGAAATCTATCTGTAAACAAAGCAGGAAGATACATTGTTACAGCTACTGATTTCCCTTGCTCTTCTAAAGACACCATTGATATTTTCAATGATTTAAGTAAGTTGGATTTAGGCCCAGACTCCGTCATATGTAGAGACAGCTTTGTTCAATTTACATACAAAGGAAAAGATGGTTATCGTTCCTATTTGTGGAACGACAATACAACAGACGCCTCCGTTTTTATCCCTTCGCTTGGGTCATATTGGGTAAAAGTAGTTAATCAAAATGGCTGTTTAGGCGAAGACAGCATTACCTTTGTATTATATCCACCTCCAAGAACCCGACTAAGAGACACCTCTATTTGCGAAGGTACAGGAACCATTTTAGATGGCGAAAATTTCCACACTCAAACTCAAGCAGAAACTAGATATTTATGGAATAGAGGTGATACAACTCCACAAATTACTGTTTCCCAAAGGGGACGTTATATTGTAACCGCGGCAAACAAACTTTGTACAATATACGACACTGCCGATATTGACTTTTACTTTATTGGATTAGATTTGGGACCAGATACCTTTTATTGTGGTCCTATCTCTCGAACATTAGACCCCAAAAGAAATTACAAATCCTACTTGTGGAACGGGGAAATTACTAGTAAACAATTATTTGTATCCGCCCCTGGCAAGTATTTTATAAACATTGAAACAGAAGAAGGATGTCTGGCTTCTGATACTATTAACATTATTCAATATCCAGAAATAGATGGTGGATTGGGTAGCGATACTGTCATTTGTTTATCCTCAAGATATCCATTAATTGCAGCAGACAATATGGAAGAGTACTTATGGAATACAGGTGCCACAACACAGCAAATTGTTGTAACACAAGAAGGCACATACACCGTAACCATTAGAAACAAAAATGGTTGTATCATATCAGATTCTATCCAAATTAAAGAAGACCCTAATGCGCTCCCTTCGGACCTGTTTATGCCAAATGCATTTACGCCAAATGGAGACAATATTAACGATGTGTATCCAGGCAATAAATACAGTGACCCTGGTGCTGATTACCAACTAAGATTATACAACAGATGGGGTGAACAAATCTTCGAATCCAATACCCCTTCGGTTACTTGGGATGGAACTATAAAAGGCGATTTAGCACCACAAGATGTTTATGTATTTTACACCAAATATGTGGGTTGCGACAATGTAGAGAGATGGTTCCGTGGAACCTTTCATCTAATCAGATAATATTATTTAAAAGGACTGTCTTTTTCCTTAGAAACTTTATTAAAAACTAATTTATCCATTAGTAAAGGAAAAAACTTATTCAACCAAAAAAGCATCTTACCATCAAAAGACATATACAAATAACTTTTACGAGATACTATAGCTTTTACAATCCTTTGAGCAACCTCTTCTGCAGACATGAGTTTAGCCTCATCAAGGGGACTTTCTGATTGATTATTCCCTTTGTTATTGAGAGCTGAATTTCTAATATTGGAGGCTGTATAACCAGGACAAACGATTAATACATTCAGATTACTTTTTAAATTTTCGATTCTTAGCGATTCCAAAAAACCATGCATTGCAAACTTTGAGGCAGAATAGCCGGTTCTTGCAGGCAATCCTTTAATACCAGCTATTGAGGAAACACCAACAACAGTTCCTTTGGATTGAAGCAAATATGGTAAAGCATGTTTAGTGCAATAAACGGTTCCCCAAAAATTCACATCCATTACCTTTTTTATAACCTCTAGATCACAATCATTAAAAATTGCACGCATACTAATACCTGCATTGTTTATTAAAACATCACAAGTAGAAAATTGACGAATAGTTTCTTCTATTAAAAACTTACAATCACTTTCCTTACTTACATCGCATTGAACAAGCAAAACCGAAGAATTATATTCTTTACATTTAAGCTCAACTGATTTAAGCTGTTCGAGAGATCTAGCCGCAATAACAACATTGTATTTTAGTTGAGCATATTGGTATGCCAATGCTTCTCCAATTCCTGAGGAGGCTCCTGTAATTACAACTGTTTTAACACCCATTATTTAACAATATCACAACCCTCAACTGGCATCTCAGGATAATCAATATCGACCCCATCGAGGCAATATTCTATAGCATCTTCCAAATAAACCATCATAACTTGTGATTCATTTTCCCAATTATCATCAATAATACCATGATAAACTAGATCTCTTTTTGAGTTAAATAAAAAAACTTCAGGATTTTTACTTGCATCAAAAGCTTCTGCTACTTTACAATTTTCATCTTTTAAATAA
Source organism: Chitinophaga pinensis (assembly GCA_945871905.1). Lineage (GTDB taxonomy): Bacteria > Bacteroidota > Bacteroidia > NS11-12g > UBA955 > JABMMZ01. Next base: position 309,617 of record CAMBXL010000001.1, on the reverse strand, counting down.
ACAAAACTTGGCATTACTAATCCATTGTAAAAGGCAGTCATTTCTGCCATGCTATCTTTCGGAGACAATGAAGGATTGTTAGAATTAATAACGACAGTTGCCATATTATCTTCCTCATATTGTCCAGACAATTTAACTATACGCTCCCAATATGCATTAGAGATTGGACATGAATTAGCACTAAAAATAACACACAAAGCATAATGTTCGGCAAATGAATAGTTAGTATATGTTTGTCCATCCGTTGCTATTAAAGAAAAATTTGGGAGTTTATCACCTATGTTCATATTGAATTAAATTATTAGGCGAATATCATACAATTCTTTTATTTTGAAAAAATTAAAATACAGAAATAAATGACACCATTTACTACCATCGTTTTAGGCGCAAGCGAGAATCCCGATAGATATTCAAATATTGCCATCCGTATGTTAAGATCTTACCATTTTGAAACAATAGCCATTGGCAATAAAGTAGGAAAAGTATTAGATGTCCCTATTACAATATTTAATCCTTATGAAACCTACCCCAATGTTCATACCATAACACTTTACCTAAACCCTAAAAATCAAGAAAAGTACTATAACTTTATTCTTAACTTAAAACCTGTAAGAGTAATATTCAATCCCGGAACAGAAAACCAAGACTTTATGGATGAATTAGAAAGAAATAACATTGAAGTAACAGAAGCATGCACCTTGGTATTACTGAGAACACAACAATATAAACCCCTATAAATGCCAAAAACCGTATCTTTCGACACGGTCTTTGACAAAAACTAAAACTATGAAAACACTGATGCAAATTTAAACAAAAAAATATATTACGCAACAATTTTTTAATATGATTTGTAAAAAAAATCAAAATCATTTACAAATAACTAAAAAGTATCTATGATTAAGCCTATTATTCTATTAAATTTGTGGACTTTAGGCATGCTTCGTTTTATATTATTTTTTTCTATATTATTATCAGGTTTTTTACTAAAATCACAAACAACACCCGAAGAAGTGTATGATACTGCTGTAAAATTACCCCCAAAACACCTCCACATTTCCGACTTTTACAAGAAAAAAGAGTTTCAAATAAAAAGAGACAGTTCTATGTTGGGGGTTCAACAATACGATGATGTCAAAAAAAACAATCTCCCTATTCAAAATTTGGGAGATGTTTCCACTCCTTACCTTCCTTTAAAACTACAAGTTGAACATAGAGATGGATTTATCCCCTCAAACCAACCTTATCAACAACTTTTTTTTACCAACAACAATGCTATTTTATATAATGCAAAAATGCCCTTTACTGAATTTCGATACGCACAAGGGAGTGCAAGTGCAGGAAGAAATGGCATGATAGATTTACACGCTTTTCATACTCAAAACATTAGTAAACAATTAAATATAAGTGCTAAATATCACAGCACATCAAATGTAGGGTTTTACAGAAGACAAAGATACAGTGTTAAAAACACGCAAATTACTAGTTACTACAATTCAAAGAACCATCGCTTTACCTCCACTTTTATATATTCATGGAATAAAGCCATAATGCAAGAAAATGGCGGACTTGAAAGATCTTCACTTAACGACTCCACATTCCGAGAAACCCCATTTAATATTCGTCAATTACCAACGGAACTATCGCTTGCTAACTCACAACACAAATTAAGAGAAATAGAGTTCAATCAAATCTATTGGATTTCAATGGGTGACGATTCTATGAAAAATAAAAAAATAGGGCTAAAATACCGTCTCTCCCATTTGAGGCACCAATATTTTTATTCCGATGATGCAAAAGATTTTGGCTTTTATGACCAAACCTTTTATTTCAACAGCAAAGAATCACAAGACTCCACAAACTCACAACAACTGAGTAACGAATTTTCTATTGTCATACCTGGTAAAAACGCATTAATAGCAGGCATTAAACACGACAACATCAATTATTGGCAGTCGGCAAATAGAATCAATTACCACCAATTAAGAACTCAAAATCTGTCTTTATTTTTAAACAGCAGTCTGTCTTTTTACAAACCCATCAAATCATCTATTCTTGCCCATTATTACCTTTCGGGATATAATCAAAACGACTATCGTATTGAAAGTAAAAACACGTTTGAAATTCCTCAAGCCCCACTTTGGCAACTAGCAGGAAACTTATTTGTTAATTCAAGAAGACCTCATTATCAAATGGAATACCAATTGAGTAACCATTACAGATGGTCGAAAAATTGGAATCCAACTCAACAGAAGATTGTACAATTTAAATTAGAAAGAAAGAGTAAAAACAAGAATGTAAATAAAGTATATAACTACACCATGCCACTTAATAACTTTTATATTGACGTTCATTACGGCATCATTGACAACTTTATGTATTTGAATAATGAAGGCAAGCCAATGCAAGGAGCAAAGGGGCAAAATCTTTTTCAAGCGGAAGTGATGAAACACTTTAATTTAAGAAATTGGCAATTCAGACAAACCCTATTATTACAACAATTTTCTGCAAACTTATCTCAAACCGCATTATTGCCAGAATTGGTTTCAAAATCAACCTTGTATTACCAAAGATTTGCTTTCAAAAAATCAACCTTTATCCAAATAGGTGCAGACGTTAGTTGGACAAGTTCATACCAAGCAAACACATACAATCCCGCTTTACAAAGCTTTCAAAACAGTCCTTATCGAGTAGGGGCATACCCTTTTGTGGATTTGTTCTTGAATGCAGAAATTAAACATGTCAGATTTTTTGCAGTAATGGAACATGTTAACCAACTCGCCGAAACTTTGCAAGCAGAAGGCAACAATAACTACCAATACCAATTTGCTAATTATTACTATACCACTCCCTTTTACGCCTCAGCACCTAGAAGATTTAGAATTGGTTTTAACTGGAAGTTTTACTACTAGTTATTAATCAACAGGTATTTAAAACCATAGCTTTTATTATGGTAAATTAACCTAATAAAGTAACATCCTTCGGCATTTGTTTGTAATTGTATCTGGTTTTCAACGATGGCAAAGGATTGTGATTGCCCTTGCATATTGACTACATTGATTGTAAGCTCTTCAAGTGGGAGCATTATAGAAAAAGAAATCAAACCATTTCCAGGATTAGGATAAAGGCTCAATTGTTCCAAAAACAAACTATTTACATTGAGTGTGCCATAACAATAGGCATCCATTATTTTCATACTTTTGGCAATATTCAAACGACCACCCGTAACAGTGTAACCTTGTAATGCATCGATGGTATCAACACCCTCCAAAATAAATCTTCTGATTAATAAATTAGCAGCTTCTGGATTAGACTTGGTTAAATCAATAAATTTTTCACAAGCATAGCTGTGCAACAAACCAACAGCTGCAGTTACCATAGGCGCCGCAAAAGAAGTTCCTGTGTAACCACCTCTGTATAAGTCTGTAGATATTTGATTTTCCTTGTTATATGCTTTCACAGAAAAAACATTCACTCCAGGTGCACTTAGGTCAACATGCTGTTGACTGTAACCACTTGAAAAATATTGGTCATTTATCGTTGATGAGCCTACTGTTATTAAATGTTTGCTTGGGCACAAAGTTGGTAAATCTCCCTTGGTATCTACCAAAACTTGATTATTCGAAACCGCGCCAACATTCATAACCCCATATTTACCAAGTGAATCGTACATCATACACCATAAGGGAGCTTCGTGTGGCATTTTATCGTCAATACCCCAACTTGCATTACTCGCAACTACAAAAGCCCCTTTTTTTCCTTTGGTACTTTGGTATAATTTACGTTGATGTAAAACATAACTATAGGCTCGGATGGCATCAGATTGATAAATTGGCATTGACAAAGATGTGTCCGCAATAGTTACAATCATTAGTTTAATATGCCACATTATCCCGGCTATACCTGTTGTATCATTTCCTCTTGCTCCTATAATCCCTGCAACTGGAGTCCCATGGGTAGCATCAAAATTCAAACTATCACTAATATCATTGTTTTGACCCATAAAATTCCAACCATATACATCATCTACATAACCATTACTGTCATCATCTATCATATTTCCCGGAATTTCGGAATGATTTTTCCAAATATTGTTTTTAAAATCAGGATGATTCAAATGCAATCCATCATCTATAACGGCAATAACAATAGTATCCCCTTGCCTATTGGCAGCTTGACGGCTTAAATCCCAAGCTTTGGTCGCTTTAATTAACCCTAAGTGCCATTGACGATTGAATAAAGAATCAGAGGGCGTTGTTTCTCTGAGCTTTATGATTCCATCATTTTGAAAATTTTGAACTTTTGACAATGAATTTAACCGTTCAATTAACCTTTCTTTTGATAGATATACAGAAGACCACTCTATAACAAAAAGCTTATTTTCAACATCTAAAGCAGTTACCTTTTCAACAACCCCTTCAAACAATTTATAAACTTGCTGTTCTTTTACAGATTCATGAAACTGCACGATAATGCGTGACTTTGGCTTAGGTGAAACAGCCCAAACTATCCCTGTAAACAAAAACAAAGACAGGAGAAAAAGAATTTTTAAAGGTCTCACAACAACAAAGGTACAACTAATCATTTAATAGATTAGACATCCCATTTAAAAAATAGTTGCAAAATGCCAATTATTTTTATTTGATTTAGACTAATTAATATTGATTTTTGCACAACCTTTATAAAATGCTAAGAAAAGAACTTATCAATCAAATAGAATCGAAAAAAAGTTTAATTTGTGTTGGATTAGACACTGACATAAGCAAACTACCTAATCATTTACCTAAAGACATCAATGGGATGTTACAATTCAATAAAGAAATTATTGAATCGACCAAGGATTTTGCTGTTTCATACAAGATTAATACCGCTTTTTATGAGCAGTATGGCACTAAAGGATGGGCTTGCATGGAAGAAACTTTATCATACATCCCCGATAATTGTTTTAAAATCGCAGACGCCAAACGTGGAGATATAGGGAACACAAGTAAAATGTACGCCAAAGCTTTTTTTGACACCTTGGCATTTGATGCCATTACTGTTGCACCTTATATGGGAGAAGATTCATTGAAACCTTTTTTTGAATTCGATAATAAATGGGTCATTTGTTTAGGATTAACAAGTAATCAAGGTAGCAAAGATTTTCAAACATTGCAGTTTGACGAAAAACCACTTTATGAACATGTATTGACCAAAGTATCTGAATGGGGAACTCCTGAAAATTTAATGTTTGTAACAGGTGCAACGAAAGCAAAAACACTAGCTTCGATTAGAGAAATATTACCCAATCATTTTTTCTTAGTTCCTGGAGTGGGCGCTCAAGGCGGAACCGTTTTGGATGTTTGCGAAAATGCGAAAACCTCTTTTGGAGGCTTATTAATCAATGCTAGTCGAAGTATATTATACGCTTCGAGCGGTGAAGATTTTGCAGAAAAAGCAAAAGAAGAATGTCAACGTTTGCAACAAGATTGTTTTTAACAACTATCTAGTTATAAACAGGGTTGCTAAAATTAAAACAGAACCGGCAACTAAAAACCTTTTCAAAAGATTGGTTTGTGTTGTATACTCTGAGAATGTATAATTTTTACTAACAATCACTTTCGGCAATTCATTGCTAAGAGAAAACTTTAAATCATAAATCATTAGCGTTTTTTTCTTTTTACCAACTAAAAAACCAGGTTCCCATTCGGGCATTAAATCGCTTGTTAATATTCGTTCAAGTTCAATTGACAAATTAACATTTACACTTTGAATAATTTTAAAATCCGACAACTTTCCGTTTTTTTCAACGTAAAAAGAAAACTTAATATCATCTCCAATTAATTGTGCATTCAAAACCTTATAGTTGACACTATTTACCAAAAAGCTATAGAAAGCATCTTCCCCACCAACGAATTGAGGAGGCTTAGTGATGGTATCTTCAGGACTCAAAACATATGCTGTATCTTGAGTCCCTCTAAATACTTCAACTTGAGAATATACCCTTAACAAAAAAAACAGACAACAAAACAGGGCGACACCTTTTCGCATTTTATTTATTCCTGCTTAGCGATAACTACCGATTGATAGCCTTTTAATTTCAACAAATACAAACCGCTACTTAGTCCGTTTAAGTCAATGCTACTTGCACCATTAACAAAATCTAGCCATTTAGACATAACGACTTGACCGCTTGTGTTTAGTAGTTGCATCATTTTAGGACCTTCTGATATTTCAGAACACACTATCTTAACAAAGCCATTGCTAGGATTAGGGTAATATTGAAAACTAGGCAAAATCTTAACAGAGCTCAAAGAACTCGTTTCTATATTTACTGGAATAGTTGTTGAATCTTTACACCCATTTAGAATATTTGTTAAAATGAGTTTCACGTCATATATGCCTGGGTTTTGGTATCGATGTGTAACTACATTTAAATTGCTAGTTTTACCATCTCCAAACAACCATTTAACACCAGCACTTCCTGAATTAATAGGCGACACCCTTACTCTTTGCCACGTAAGTAACTCAAACGAAAACCCCGAAAATGGAGCGGGATTCACCAATGGTTGTACGCCAACTTTATTACCAACACAACCTGCATATTCTGACTGAGCAAAGAAACGTTTAGACCCATTCAACACCTCTGAAACATATTTATTTCCAACAAAAACAGGATTACTTGATGTATCAAACTCATACCAAGAAACAGTTCCGGGACCATTAATTAAGGCACTATATGTGGCTTTATTTTTAGCACATGTTGTATCTGCCCAAACTTTTGTAAAAGATGGCGCTTCATTAACAGTAACATCAGCACGGGTTCTATTTGTACTTTTACAACCGTTGCTACTTGTTTCTATGTAATAAGACAAACTGTTTGATGGCTTGCTAACAAAATTTGTATTCTTAGACAACAACGAACCATTATTTGATTCAGAATACCATGCGACATTTCCAAAGGCAACTGTTACACTATTTCTAGCAGAATCTCCTTTACAAATAATATCATTCTCAACTTTTAATATACTTGGGAAGTCTTCTACAGTTATAGTAACAGGCACTCTACTACTGCCACAAACACCATTAAATGCATCGACATAATAAACTTTTACTTCTCGAATTGTTGGATTAAAAGTAATTGTATTTGTTGAGCTAAAGCTAGTTCCTCCACTTCCAACATTAAACCATCTTGTTGTTAATCCTGAAGGTGCACTTGCCTTTAAAACAACTGCATTTGTATTAGACAAACAAACAGCGGTGTCATTAGACACAACAGGTGGCTGAGGGGCAAAACCACTCCCTACGTTTACTTTTATTTCTTGTCTTGGGGTGAGTTTGCAACCTAAATTCGAAGCTTCTATATAATATGAAAAATCATTAGTTAATACAGGGGTTTGATAGACTGAACCAGTAAAAAACGGCGTTAAGTCATTGATACCCGAATACCACAAAACACTCCCAACATTAGTATTTGCTTTTAAAATCCCACGAGACCCTGAACAAATGGAATCATCTTTAAATGTCAAATTACTAGGATAGTCATTTGCTTTGATATAAAGGATTCTAAAACCACTTACACAACCACGATTATTGGCTCTTAGATAAATGGTGTCATTTTTGACAACTTGGTTTATTTTGTATGATTTTCCTGTTAATAAGGGAGAAGACTGTGGGTTTTTAAACCATTCATAAACAATTCCTGTATCATTTGAACTAGCAGTGTATCTTACAGAATCACCTTTACAAACATTCAATGGGCCCGAAAATCCTGGCACTTCAGGTTTAAAATAAAGTGGTTTAATAGTGGAATCTATGCACCCATTAAAATTGGAACCTCGGTATCCATAAACTCTGGAAATGAGTCGAACATTATAGTTTTGTTTAACGGTATATTTTGTTCCATAATTCACGCCTGTAAAATTAGAAAAAGGAGAAACACCCGAATTCCAATTGTGAGAGATGTAACCAATATTAAAAAACTCATATCGATTGTATATTGGAGAGCCTGCCATGTTATTGGGTGATTGGTTTACAAACTTTACACTGTCTGCCACATTGTAACAATTTGAATTAATTGTAAAATCAGTTCCAAAATTGTATTTTACATGTGGATGCAAAAGAACATCACAATCAAAACGAACATTTCCAATATTAAGATTTCTTCCGTTGTACCAAAGACCATTTATGGAACCACAATTCAAGTTGTGCCCTCTCCCGTTTCCCGCTGTATAACTATTCGTAACCACTCCTGCATTCATGGTCATACTGTCTGTTTCTATGGTTACAATATATTTTCCGTTCAGTGTAATTGGATTAAAACTAGCATGTTTCTCAATTCTAGACAAAACACCACCACCAAATGTAGAATCAATTGTTAAAGTATCACTTCTCAAAGGTGTTCCCGAAGGCAAACTATCGGTTCCTGCATTGTAAACATTACAAATAATATTCATTCTTTTTGCTGTTGGAGGATTGGCAGAGACATAAGCATAAAAAGTAAAACCAGACAAAGTCAAAGGCTTAGGGCAATCATAAAGTTGACCTAATGCGCGACCACCACTCACATTAACAGCAAAATAAGCTGTACCTCTGTATCTTGGAAATTCAACAGTATCGATACCGCAAACTTTAGGTGAAGTTGCACTTCTTTTATTGTTAATTTCATTCAATTTTACTATTGTAAAATCATCTTTAATTTTAACATTATCAGAGGTTAACTGGGCAAAAGCGCTAAGTGATAGCATGAAAGCGATTGCCATAAAAAGTGATTTTTTAAACATTCTTTTTTGATTTTAATAAACGAAAGTATTAAAAAAACTTTAGACACCCAAATTTTCATTCAGGATTTTATCTACTGCCAAGCTTACTTCAGAAACTTCAATCATTGAAATACATGGACTTTCAGGTGTAACACAATGGATTTGATCGCAAGGATTACATTTTAAAACATGATGAAACACCTTTGCTTTTTGTGAAAACGGATAGAAAACATGTGGCACTCCTGGACCATACAATCCAATTATTGGGGCATTGAAACAAGCAGAAATATGTATTGGTCCACTTTCATTTCCAACAAATAGTTGCGATTTTGAACACAAATAAGAAAGCATACTCAGTGTGCAATTTTGCGTAAAACTTATAGACTTATGCTTCATCAATGATTGTATTTTAACAATGTCCTCCTCATCCTCTTGGGTTCCTATAAAAACAACGGCTAGATGATGTTTTGAAATTATATTATCTGCAACAAAAGCAAATCTGTCTGTATTCCATTGTCTAAGCTTTTTTCTTGCACCCACATGAAACAATACAAATTTGTTAAATTGATGATTTTCCAAAAAAACATCGACTGCTTTTATATCTTCATTAGAAAAATACAATTGAGGTGATTTCAAATCCAATTCACCTATCAATGGTGATATAACTTGAAAATTAGTGAGCACTTCGTGCATCTGATTTCCTCTATTTTTAAATCGGACAAAAGCTCGACTTACCCTTACTTGTGGTCGATTAAACACTGCCCAAGCAAGCGTTTGCCATGTCCCTCTCAACTCAACTACAACATCGAATTTAGTTCTTCTAATTGCCTCCAAATCACAAACAATGTGATTCACAAATGGGTCATTTTGAATGAGTGGTTTAACAAAGGGCTTACACAAAACCGTTAATTGCGAATCAGGATATTTTTTCTTTAACAGTTCAAACACATGGGTGCTTGTTGCCATATCGCCAATTTCATCCCATTTTACAACTAATAGGCGATTGATAGACATTGTTGCGAAGGAATTAAAATACCATTTCTCCAAAAACACATTGAAGGCATACAAAAGGGATTCACTATTAATTCTCCTTAAAAACATGGATATAACAATATCTTAGAAGGCACCGCATCTGTTTCAATTTTAGGCGCTTGTATGGAAACAAAGTAATCACCATCGGGAATATCATCAGGCGCATACATTAACTCCGTAATTGTTTTGTGCGCAGTTCCGTCGCCAAACCACAATTTATGAGCGGCCAATAATCCCCCGTCTTGTTCTTTGTCAATACTTGGCAAATCTGTAATTAGGTGTTCAAACCCCAATTGATTAAACAATGAGATTGCATCGGTATGAATAAAGGGAGGGTTAGTACTAGAATAATTATGTGTTCTTTTTTCACTATTATTAGGAATAGTTCGAATGATTATTGCTTTGGCATCGGTGTTATCTAAAACACCTTCAAACAATGCTGCATTAACGACTTTGTCTTCCCCAATTTCTAAAGGTTTTACTGTTATCAACTTTGCTTTAATCAACAAAGGCAAAGAAATATTGAGCATATTGACAGACGTTTTGAGTACATGAAGGGCACATTCAGTATGAGTTCCAGATGCGTGGGCGTAAAAGGACATTTTTTCACAATTGACACTCCCTCCTTTGTCCAAACTTCCGCAAAACTCGGGACTGTCATAGTATGAAAAGGCAGGACTTTCCAAATGATAACAATTTACATTTGTGTTTTTTTGTATAGGAATAGAAAGGTCATAAAAGCGATTGCTATCCAGTTTTATCTCATTTCCATTAAAAAGTAAAATCATTTCCATAGAAGTAGCGAAAATATATAAATAAAACATTTTTTTTATTAGATTTGAAATTTATTAATTGTGAATACCTATAAACTAAAGAAAATCATAAAAATCTCTTTATTGATTATAGCCGTAATAATTGGCTTATTCTCTTTATTGTATTCCAATAACATGGTCAAAAAACTCTCAGAGGAAGAGCGAAAAAAAATCAAATTGTGGGCTTATGCACAGCACATGATAACCAATGCTGAGACAGAACAAGAGTTAAATATATACCTAACTTTGGTGGAATCCAACAATACAATTCCTGTGATATTAAGTGATGGTAAAAACGTAATTAGTTTTAGGAATTTAGATTCAAATGCCATTAAAAGAGATGGTTATATAGAATCCTACTTTGAAGACATTAAAGAAAAAAACGAGCCAATAGAGGTTAATATTTCTCAGACAGAATTGCAATATGTTTATTATGACGATTCTAGCACATTAAAACAACTCAAAACTTATCCTTACTATCAATTAGGCATTGTTGCTTTATTTATTGCAGTTAGTTACTTTGCTTTTAGCTACAGTAGAAAGTCTGAACAAAATCAAGTTTGGGTTGGATTAGCCAAAGAAACAGCACATCAACTAGGGACCCCAATGAGTTCATTAATGGGTTGGGTAGATTTAATGGAAATAGACAAATCTTATGCAAACGAAGATTCGTTTGAAGAAATGAGAAAAGATTTGGACAGGCTCAAAGTCATTACAGATAGATTTTCAAAAATTGGTGCTGTTCCGATTTTATCAGAGACAAATATTGGAGAACAGTTAACAAAAGCGATACAATATATCCAAACCCGAAGTTCAGAACAAGTAATATATCAATACGAAAACATTGATTTTAATTTGTTTGCAGACATTAATGTTCCATTATTTGATTGGGTTATTGAAAATATTTGCAAAAACGCGATGGATGCGATGGAAGGAACAGGAACTATTACTATAAGTTGCTTTTTAAAGAACAAATCCATTATCATTGACCTTACAGACAATGGCAAGGGCATTCCTAGTGGACTGCAAAAAAGAATTTTCAAACCTGGCTTCACTACAAAAAAAAGAGGTTGGGGTTTGGGATTATCTTTAGTAAAAAGGATTATAGAAAATTACCACAAGGGACATATTTTTGTAAAGGAAAGTATTCCCTATAAAAAAACAACCTTTAGAATTATTTTAAAATCGAAAAACAATGCCTGAATTTATTCTTGTTAACCCACAAATAGCCCCTTATGTTGGCCACATCCAATTGAACAGACCCAAAGAACTTAATGCACTTAATTTAGAATTAATGCTTGAAATAAAGCAAGCATTGATAGATTTTGACCAAGACGACAACATCCGAGCTATTGTAATTAGTGGCAATGAAAGAGCATTTGCTGCTGGTGCTGATATTAAGCAGATGGCTGGCAGAAATGCCATTGACATGTTAAAGATAGATCAATTTACAACTTGGGACAGTATCAGAAAAACAAAAAAACCAATTATTGCAGCAGTTAGTGGATTTGCATTAGGAGGTGGCTGCGAACTAGCCATGATATGCGATATGATAATAGCAAGTGAAACAGCCCAATTTGGACAACCTGAAATAAGTATAGGCGTTATGCCGGGAGCGGGTGGCACACAAAGACTTACCAGAATAGTGGGCAAGGCAAAAGCAATGGAAATGGTTCTAACTGGCCAATTTATTTCAGCTGAAGAAGCCAAAGCATACGGATTAGTCAATAAAATAGTACCTGTAGAGTTTTATTTGAGCGAGGCAGTAAAACTGGCAAGCACTATTGCCGAAAAATCTCCAATTGCCGTACAAATGGCGAAAGAAAGTGTATTAAAAGCATACGAAATGCCGCTACAAGAGGCTTTATTCTTTGAAAGAAAAAACTTTTATATGTTGTTTGCTACCGAAGACCAAAAAGAAGGCATGCAAGCTTTTATTGAAAAAAGAAAAGCAACCTTTAAGGGACAATAATCACAACATTTTCATAAGATAATTAAATTGACAATGAATGACTCTAAAGACCCGTTGCACGGCAAAACACTCGAACACATTGTCACATATTTGGTTGAGGATTTGGGTTGGGAAGAGCTTGGTGAAAGAATAAAAATCAATTGTTTTAATAGTTCTCCAAGTATCAAGTCGAGCTTAACTTTTTTAAGAAAAACCCCTTGGGCCAGAAAAAAAGTAGAAGACTTGTATATAAGAAGATTGGGGAGAAGACTATTTTAATGATTCTAAACTTAAAATAAGTTTTTTCTTGTGATTATTCTCTTAAGCTCAGCGCATAGCTATAAAATATCCCAAGTAAAAATGACTGTTTTTAAAAAAGGGTGGAGAATATCGGATTCGAACCGATCACCTCTTCACTGCCAGCGAAGCGCTCTAGCCAAATGAGCTAATCCCCCAAATAGGTTTGCAATAATACATAAAATATGCAAACCTAGAAATTAAATTATGGTGTAATTAAAAATGGGGCTGTTCCATTGGTAATTATCACTTTTGAATTGGGCGAATCAGACAATAACTTAAAAGCTTCTATACTTTTTAATTTTATAATTTCAGGAGTTAAACCTTCTGATTGGATTTTTTGAGCATCCCTTTCACCTTTGGCTTCAATGATTTTAATTTCTGCTTGTCTTTCAGCTTGTTGTTTCATAAAATCCATGCGCATTGCATCTTGTTCTGCTTGTAGTCTTTGCTCAATAGAGGTCGCTAAACCAGGAGGCAACTGAATACTTTTCATCAAAACAGATTCAATAATAATCCCTTGAGACGTTAAGATTGTTCCCATTTTTTCTTTGATAGATTGTTCAATCTTAGAACGCATCCCTGAGTGCATATCCTTGGCATAAAACTGTGCACAAACATCTGAAGATGCGGATCTAAAAATACTAGAAATGATACTTTCATACCTCAACCCATAAGTGCTTATTACTTTTTGAACCATTGTTTTGTCTAATCTATATAAAATAGATATTTGCGAAGTTACACTCAAACCTTCCTTACTAGGCAAACTGATTGACAGTTCCAAATTTTTAGTTTGAATAGATGTTACAATGACCTTTGAAATAAAGGGATTATAAAAAATCACCCCTTCGGTACTCGCTTTTTTTGACATTTTACCAAACTTCTGTTTTATACCCACATCACCAGGTCTAATAATGGCACAACTACTTACTAATAAAAGAGCAAAAAATAGGATTGAAATTTTTTTGTATACATAATTTTAATAAATTTAAGTAATACAAAAATAGTGTAAGTTTTATTCAAACAACCCATTAGTCAAAATGCCATTCGACCAAACAATTATTAAAAAAGACTAAAAGAAATATGCTAAATATAAACTTTAAACTTGACTAAATATCTCAGACTTCAACATTTTCATCTCTGATAACAATCAGTAAAAACAAGCCAATTATAAAAAAAAGCATTAACGACAATACTGAATATCGCATACTATCCACTTTGAAAACTATTTGAATAATTTGCTCTATAAATCCAAAACTAAAAGTCCCAATAACAATAGCTACCTTCTCGGTTAATTCATAAAAGCTAAAATAAGAAGCATTATCTTTGGTATCATTTGGAATAAGCTTAGCAAATGTACTTCTTGATAAACTCTGAATACCACCCATAACCAGTCCAACAACGGAAGCTAATAAATAAAACCCATTAACTCCATTTACATAATAAGCTCCAATACATATTCCTATCCAAATTACAACACTCACTATTAATGACTTAATATTGCCAAGTTTTTGGGATAAATAAGAAAACAAATAAGCTCCTCCTATTGCAATCAATTGTATCAACAAAATGGTAATTATTAAATTCTCTTTGGGTAACTTCAATTCCTTTACCCCAAACATTGATGCAACATACATTACCGTTTGAACCCCCATACTATAAAAGAAAAAAGCCATTAAATAGTGTTTCATTAATTTAAACTTCTTTACTTCTGAATACACTTTTTGCAATTCCTTGTAACCCTTGCTAAACGACAACTTTTTTAATCCTTGTTTTGAATTAGGTAAATAATAAAATGGGATTAATGAAAACAACATCCACCATACCCCTACTGTTACAAACGAAAGTTGACTTGCTTTTTTCTCATAATAAGATTTGGCAAGTAATTGTGCTTGTTCTTTGTTGAATTGAGGATTTAAATTAATTATTTCCATCACCTTACCTTCTACATTGTAAAGTAAATTGGGGAACATAATTATAAGCAGATTCAAAATCAATAAAATAACACCTCCGATGTAGCCCATTGAAAACCCTTTAGCACTTAGTAAATCAAACTTATCTTCTGTTGCAATTTCAGGAAGGTAAGCGTTATAAAACACAATACTACCTGCATATCCAACTGTTCCAAAAATAAAAGCAAAAACACCTATCCATATTGATTGTGTATCAAAAAAATACATTGCAAAACAACTGAGAGAACCAAGCAAAACAAACAGTTTCATAAAAAACTTTTTATTCCCAGAATGGTCTGCAATTCCACTCAAAATAGGGTTTAAAAATGCAATAATCAAAAACGCAAAAGACAAACAATAACTGAACAAGACAGACCCTTCTATAGTCAATCCCATAACTTCAACTCCATTTTTTGTTTGACTGTTCCAATAAATTGGGAAAATAGCCGATGTAATGGTCAATGGGAAAACACTATTTGCCCAATCATACATACACCATGCATTGAGTACTTTTTTTTGGTTTTTTTCAAAAACTAATGGTTCATTATTATTCATTTATAATTAGGTATACTTTTAAGTTTTATTTGTAGCAAAGATATATTTTGTTAGAATGTTTTAAAACATCAGTTTTTGAAATACGACTAAATTCTTCCGCTAACAAACTTTCAAACAACAATACTCTCTTAGTATCTATTTCCATCACATTTCTGAAATAACAACCGCTCTCCTTCAAAAGAAATTTAGCTTGTTCGATATACTCTTTTTGAAAGCAAAAGTTAGGAATTTGATTGTCCCAAAAAACATCATCAATAATTAAATCAAACGTATTAATTTCCTCTTGTAAATACTTGTTTAAATATTGGGCATCCCCATTAATTATTTCAACATTTGAATATTGACCTATATTAAAGTATTCTTTAGCAAATTCGATAATATCGGAATCTATCTCAATTGCTTTAAGTTGAAGTATATTTTGACATTTTCGATTAAGAATTTCGACACAACTCCCACCGCCTAATCCTAAAATTAACACCTTACTTGGATTGTTATTTTTTAGGTACTTTTCAATCCCTTTTTGCATCACTTCATGCAAACTGCCGAAACTATAATTTGCATTTGCGCTATTTAAAACCTTTCTACCGTATTCGTATGCTATTTCATATTCTTGCCCAAGTTGAGTTGTTCCTTTTTTGATAGAATTAGGCAATATAAAACTCAATACTTTTTTCAACTTTTAATATCAAAAATGATAGGCAACACCAATAATAATCCCAAAACTACTAAGTGTTTCGGTGTAAGTGAGTAAATCAGTAGGTAAATTTTTGTTAAAAGCACGTGGTAAAAAAGATTCATTATTTTGTATTTCAATAACATCTTTTTTATATTGAAACTCTCTATTTGCACGATCAGGGATAAATTCAATTGTATTGAAATTATTATCTTCATAGCTTATCATGTTTTTACTTTTTACCCTTTGATTTAAAACAGTTAAATTAGAACTAAGAGAAAACGACAATTTACTGTTAATTTTTTTTTGAAATTCTACACCTCCGTGATAACCAATAGAAAGATAATTTCTCACGTTGTAAGATTTATTAACATATAAAAAACTGTCTTTCATAGAATATTCTTCAACAATTCGGTTATAAAAAGGAACAACGACACCAGAAAAAGCATTAATAGTACTATTTTTAACATTAAAACGATAGTTTAGCAACCCTTGAAATCTATGTGTTAAAATAGATTTAGAGACAGCTTCATATTTAAAGGCATTTAAATTATTTTCAGAAACCAAAACTGTATTTCCTCTTAAAGAGTTTACTCCTATAGAGACATACCAATTTGCACTATCAGGAATGATACTAAACAATAAAAGACTGTTAACTCCATTACCCAAACTGTATTTAACCTTGTTACTTAAATCAACATCATTAGACAATTGTGGTCTAAAACCAAACTGATGACCTACATGAAAAAACAGTTGATACTGTTGACCATGCAGAAGTGTGGACATAAACAAAAAAAATATCAAACAGTAAGAAAATTTCATGATAGTATTGCGAAACTAAACAAATAAAAGGAATGAAACAATTTTGTTAATTAAATTTTAATAGAATAATCAATCATAATATTACTTTTGCAGTAAATGAAATTTGGCGTAGTAATATTTCCCGGCAGCAATTGTGACAGAGACTTAATTGATACTCTGAGTAAGTTATCAGATCAACCAGTTGAAGAATTATGGCATAAGGACACCGATTTAAAGGGTGTTGACTTTGTTTTTCTTCCAGGAGGATTTAGTTATGGCGACTATTTAAGAAGTGGCGCTATTGCAAAACTGAGCCCTATAATGCAAAGTGTTAAAGAACATGCAGACAAGGGTGGTTATGTAATGGGAATATGTAATGGTTTTCAAATATTATGTGAAAGTGGATTATTACCTGGTGCACTTTTAAGAAATGACCATCAAAAATTCCTTTGCAAAAATGTTTATTTAAGACCGGTTAATACTGAATTGAAAATAACCAAAAGTTTAGATTCTAACAAATCTTACACTATTCCAATTGCACATGGTGAGGGCAATTACTATGCAGATAAAGCGACTATAGAAGAATTGGAAGCAAACAATCAAGTCATGTTCAGATACTGCGATATAAATGGCAACGTAACTAAAGAAAGTAATCCTAACGGTTCAATTAACAACATTGCAGGCATTTGCAATAAAGGGAGAAATGTTTTTGGCATGATGCCTCATCCTGAGAGATGTTTTTCTGAATACTTATTTAACACAGATGGTCGAGCTATATTTAACAGTATTATAAAATAATCTATTAAACACATTTTAAGACAAAAAAAAACCACTTTTTAAAGTGGTTTTTTTTTGTCTTTGAACTTCTTATTAAGCTTCAGTAGTATCCGCTTGATTTTCTGTGGTTTCGATTTTATCTTCAACAACAGTGTCTGTAGCAGCTTTCTTACCTCTTCTTGTTTTAGGTTTAGTAGATTTCTTCTTACCAATACCATCAGTGTATTCGTTGAAATCAACCAATTCAATCATAGCTAACTCAGCGTTATCACCCATACGATTACCTAATTTAAGTATTCTAGTATAACCTCCTGGTCTAGTTGCTACTTTTTCAGCAATTGTTCCAAAAAGTTCTTTGATAGAATCTTTATCTCTTAAATAAGCAAACACAGTTCTACGAGAGTGTGTTGTATCATTTTTAGACTTTGTAATCAAAGGTTCTGCATAAACTCTTAATGCTTTAGCTTTTGCTAAAGTTGTAGTAATACGTTTATTTTTAATAAGCGAAATGGTTAAATTAGCCATTAAAGCTCTTCTGTGGGAGGCGGTTCTTCCTAATTTATTTACTTTATTTCCGTGTCTCATCTTATACTATACAATTTAAAATTATTAATCTTCAGATAAGTTATATTTTGAAACATCCATTCCAAAATTTAAACCTTTATCTCTAACGAACTCTTCAAGTTCTGACAATGATTTTTTTCCAAAATTTCTAAATTTCAATAAATCATCAATATCATAACTTACTAACTCACCTAATGTTCTAATTTCAGCAGCTTTCAAGCAATTATATGCTCTAACAGACAAATCTAAATCAGCAAGATTAGTTTTTAAAACTTTTCTCATGTGTAAGAAATTCTCATCTACTTCTTGAGTTGGTTTTTTAACTTGAGTATCCAACAAAATATTCTCATCACTAAACAATATGAAATGTTGTATGAGAATGTTTGCAGCTTCTTTTAATGCACTTTCAGGGTGAATTGAACCATCAGTATGCAATTCAATAACCAATTTCTCATAATCCGTTTTTTGTTCAACTCTAAAGTCTTCAACTGAGAACTTTACGTTTTTAACAGGTGTAAAGATTGAGTCAATAGCAATAAGACCAATTGGCATGTCTTTTGGTTTGTTTTCATCAGCAGGCACGTAACCTCTTCCTTTGTCTATAGTAATTTCTATATCCAAATTAACGAATGGTTCCATATTACATATAACAAGATCAGGATTTAAGATTTCGAAAGAGTTTGTATATCTTCCAATGTCACCTGCTAAAAATTGTTCTTTACCTTTTATGCTTAGGAATACTTTTTCTTGAGCATCAGAACCAGTCGTTTTCTTAAATCTAACTTGTTTTAAATTAAGGATAATTTCAGTTACATCTTCTACAACACCTTTGATAGTTGAAAACTCATGATCAACACCTTGTATTTTTAAAGAAGTAATTGCATATCCTTCTAGTGATGACAATAAAATCCTTCTTAATGAATTTCCTATTGTTACACCGTAACCTCTTTCAAGTGGGCTAAATTCAAACAGACCATAAAAATCTGTATCTTTATGCATTATCACTCTCTCAGGTTTTTGAAACGCTAATATTGGCATGTTTTGTTATTATTATTGATTATTTAGAGTACAACTCTACGATTAATTGTTCTTTTATATTTTCAGGGATTTCAGCTCTGTCAGGTAAATTTAAGAAAATACCAGACATATCTTTGTCATTCCATTCTAACCAGCTGAAACGTTTTTTTCCGCCGTTCAAAGAATCAGTTACAGCTTCTAGTGATTTAGATTTCTCTCTTACTGCTACTGTGTCACCTGGACGTAATGAGTAAGAAGGGATATTAACTACTTCTCCATTTACTAAAATATGTTTATGAGATACTAATTGACGAGCTGCGCTTCTTGTAGGAGCGATACCTAATCTGTATACTGTGTTGTCTAATCTAGCTTCAAGAAACTTTAATAAATTTTCACCAGTGATACCTCTTTTAGTTGCAGCCAATTTAAAAGTTTTCGCGAATTGACGTTCTAAAACACCATAGGTATATTTAGCTTTTTGTTTTTCGCTCAACTGTATAGCGTACTCAGATAATTTTTTTCTTTTGCGAGAGTTACCGTGCATTCCAGGTGCATACGGTTTTTTATCTAAAGCCTTATCAGGACCAAAGATTGGTTCTTTGAATTTTCTAGCTATTTTGGATTTAGGACCTGTATATCTTGCCATTATTTCTTATTTATCTTAATTGTTTTATTAAATTCTTCTACGTTTTGGTGGTCTGCAGCCATTGTGTGGAAGAGGAGTACAGTCGTTTATAGACATAACCTCAAGACCAACTGTTGCTAAATTACGAATAGCTGAATCTCTACCAGAACCTGGACCTTTAACGAAAACATCTACTTTTCTTAAACCTGCTTCGAAGGCAACTTTTGCACAATCTTGACTTGCTAGCTGAGCTGCATAAGGTGTGTTCTTTTTGGAACCTCTAAAACCCATTTTACCTGCAGATGACCATGAAATTACATCTCCATTAACGTTGGTAACGGAAACAATAATATTATTGAAAGATGCTTTAATGTGCACTTGACCAATTGGGTCAACTTTAACTTTCTTTTTATTTTTAGCTGTACTCATTTATTCTATTTAGTTACTTTTTTCTTGTTGGCAACTGTTTTACGTTTACCTTTTCTTGTTCTAGAGTTGTTTTTTGTACTTTGACCTCTTACAGGTAAACCTTTACGGTGACGAGTGCCTCTGTAACAACCGATGTCCATTAAACGTTTAATATTTAATTGAACCTCAGATCTTAATTCACCTTCTGTTTTAAAAGAAGAAGAAATAATATTACGAATTGTCGTTAATTCATCATCATTCCACTCTGCCACTTTTTTATCTAAATCGATATTAGCGTCCATAAGAATTTTAGATGCTCTACTAGAGCCAATTCCATAGATGTAAGTTAAACCAATTACACCTCTTTTGTTTTTAGGTAAATCTATACCAGCTATTCTTGCCATTTTTTATCCTTGTCTTTGTTTAAACTTTGGGGTCTTTTTGTTTATAACGAAAAGTTTGCCTTTTCTTTTAACTAATTTACAGTCTGCACTGCGCTTTTTTACTGAAGTTCTTACTTTCATAATATTATTTATTTGTATCTATACGAAATTCTTCCTCTTGTTAAATCATAGGGACTCATCTCAACTTGAACTCTATCTCCTGGTAAAACACGAATGTATTTCATTCTCATTTTTCCGGAAATCGTTGCAATGATTTCATGCCCATTCTCTAACTTTACCCTAAACATAGCATTTGACAATGCCTCTGATATTGTACCATCTTGTTTTATCGAGTCTTGTTTTGCCATTTTATATTATTAGGGGTGCAAAGGTAACATTTATTTTTTAATTATCAAATAGATTGTGAATTCAATCCTGATCTTCCACTTATTCTTCCCGACTTCATCAATCCATCATATTTTCTCATTAATAAATGACTTTCTATTTGTTGTAATGTATCTAATACTACTCCTACCATAATCAACAATGAAGTACCTCCGTAGAATTGAGCGAAACTCTGACTTACTCCGAAGATCATTGCAAAGGCAGGTAAAATAGCTATTAAGGCTAAAAACAACGCCCCTGGTAGTGTAATCCTTGACATAACCTCATCTAAATAATCACTAGTAGATTTACCTGGTTTAATCCCAGGAATAAAACCACCGCTCTTTTTCATATCGTCTGCCATTTGGTTTGGATTTACTGTTATTGCTGTATAAAAATACGTAAATGTTATAATTAATAAAGCGAATAAGAAGTTGTATGCAAATGAACTAATATCACTTAGAGAGGTTAGAAGTGTGCTTGGATTTTCCATTGATTGCGCCAATGTAGGGGGTAAAAACATTAATGCTTGTGCAAAAATGATTGGCATTACACCTGCTGCATTTACTTTTAATGGAATGTAGTTACGTGCTCCACCTGAAAGTTTGTTTCCTTCTATGCGTTTGGCATAGTTGACTGTTACCTTTCGTGTACCTTGTATTAAAAGTATGGTCGCAATAATTACTCCTAACCACAATACTATTTCGATAATGAACAATGGCAAACCTCCTTTAGCAAATTTTTGGTCTAATTCAAAACCTAAAGCTTCTGGTAATCTGTCTACGATACCCACCATAATAATTAGTGAAATTCCATTACCTAAACCTTTGTCGGTAATTTTTTCGCCTAACCACATGGTAAACATTGTACCTGCGACTAACATTATTACGTTAGTTACCATAAAAAACAATTCAGACATTTGTTCAGGTTGTGTTTTGAACAACAACGCCGCCCAATTGTCTTGTTTAGATGTGATATTATTCAAATACGCTACCGCTTGAACTGCTGTAATAGCAATTGTTAAGTATCGTGTGTACTGATTTATTTTACGACGTCCGTCTTCACCTTCTTTCTGAAGTCTTTGGAAAGATGGAACTGCAATTGTTAATAATTGAATTACAATTGAAGCCGAAATGTAGGGCATAATACCTAAGGCAAGGATTGCTCCTCTACCAAATGCACCACCTGCAAACACATTCACCAAACCTAAGATACCTTCAGTTTGACTTTGTAATGCTCCCATTAATACATTACCATCTATCCCAGGTAAAATAATAAAAGTACCTACTCTATAAATCAAAAGAAACAATAAAGTATTTTTGATTTTTGTTCTTAAATCATCAATACTCCAAATTTCTTTAATACGTTGAATAAATTTCTTCATTCTAAAAATTATTTAGTTATAACATTAGCGGAACCGCCTTTATCTTCAATAGCCTTTTTTGCAGTTGCAGAAAAACCATTAGCATGAATGTCTAATTTAGTTTTAACTTCGCCACGACCTAAAATTTTGAATAATTCGTTTTTAGAAACTAAATTATTTTCAACTAGGATCTCTTTAGAAATTATACTAACGTTTAATTTTTCTGCTAGTGATTGAATTACATCAATATTAATTGAAGTATATTCAACTCTATTAAAGTTTTTAAAGCCCCCTTTTGGAATACGTCTTTGAAGCGGCATTTGACCACCTTCAAAACCTTTTTTACGAGAATAACCACTTCTACTTTGAGCTCCTTTGTGACCTCTTGTAGATGTACCACCTCTTCCAGAACCTTGACCTCTACCAATTCTTTTCTCTTTTTTTACTGAACCTTGTGCAGGTTTTAAAATACTTAAATCCATCTTAAATGTTTTCTACTTTAATTAAATGGTTAACTTTTCTTACGATTCCTTTGATTTGTGGGGTTAATTCCAACTCATTAAAGCTGTTTATTTTTTTTAAACCCAAAGCAGTCATGCAACGTTCAACTCTATCTGATTGACCAATTGTGCTGCGTAATTTGGTTACTCTTATTTTTGCCATTTTATTACCCGTTAAATACTTGCTTTAAATTAATATTTCTTTGTTTTGAGATAGTGTATGGATCTCTAAGTTTAATCAAAGCATCTAAAGTTGCTTTCACAACATTATGAGGATTTGATGAACCTTTCGACTTAGCTAGTACATCATGTATACCTGCACTTTCTAATACTGCACGCATTGCACCACCTGCTATAACTCCTGTTCCACTTGATGCAGGTTTAATGAAAACGTTACCGCCTCCAAATTTACCAATTTGCTCGTGTGGTATAGTACCATTAAGTACAGGAACTTTAACTAAATTCTTTTTTGCATCTTCTATAGCTTTTTGTATTGCATCAGTTACTTCACCAGCTTTTCCTAAGCCGTGACCAACAATACCATTACCATCTCCAACAACAACTATAGCTGTAAAGGTAAAAGTTCTACCACCTTTGGTAACTTTTGCAACCCTGTTTACACCTACAACTCTTTCTTTAAGTTCTAATTCTGACTGCTTTACGCGTTTTATATTGCTATTTGTCATTTTATTGTTTTTTAAAACTGTAATCCTCCTTCTCTAGCAGATTCTGCTAAGCTTTTTACACGTCCGTGGTATAAAAATCCGTTTCTATCAAAAACTACACTACTAACACCTAATTCAATTGCTTTTGCGGCAATACGTTTTCCAACTTCACCAGCTTTAACAGTTTTGTTATCTTTTGAATTCACGATGTCTTTTTCTGCACTTGATGAAGCACATAGAGTTTTATTGTTAATATCTATAATTTGTGCATAGATTTCAGAATTGCTTCTAAAAACTACAAGTCTTGGACGACTAGCAGAGGGAACTATACTTCCAGTTACTCTACGTTTAATTTTTAATCGTCTTTGGTTTCTTACGTTACTCATTTCTCAAAAATTTATTATTTTTTAGATGCCGATTTACCAGCTTTTCTTCTTAGTTGTTCGTTTGTGAATTTAATACCTTTTCCTTTGTATGGCTCAGGTTTGCGGAATCCTCTAATTTTAGCAGCAACTTGACCCAACAATTGTTTGTCAACTGATTCCATAATTATTGTAGGATTTTTCCCTTTTTCCGTGATTGTCGTTAGATTGATTTCCTTAGGAATTTCTAACATAATACGGTGAGAATATCCAACTGATAAATCTAAAACTTGGCCAACATTAGATGCTTTGTAACCAACACCAACTAATTCTTGTTGTGTTTTATGACCTTCTGTTACACCTTTAACGTTGTTATTAATTAATGATCTGTATAAACCATGCAATGCTTTATTTTGTTTTTCATCGTTTGGACGTTTAACAACTAATTTATCTTCGACTATTTCGATAGAAAAATTTGGTTTTAAAGGCTGATGTAATTCGCCTTTTGGACCTTTAACAACTACAACATTATCAGCTGTTAGTTTTATTTCAACCCCTTTTGGTATTTGAATTTGTGCTTTACCTATTCTTGACATTGTTCTATAAAATTATAAAGTTAAGAAATGTAACATAATACTTCACCACCTACGTTATTAGCTTTTGCTTCTTTGTCTGTAATTACACCCATAGATGTAGACAAAATAGCGATCCCTAAACCGTTAATAACTCTTGGCAAGTTATTGGCTGGTACATACTTTCTTAAACCTGGTTTACTCACTCTTTTTAATTCTCTGATAGCTGGAATTTTTGTAAGTGGATCGTACTTTAATGCAAGTTTAATCACACCTTGTTTGTTCTCAGTTTCTTCGAATTTATAATTAAGAATATATCCTTTCTCGAATAATACTTTGGTCATTGCCTTTTTGATATTTGAGGCTGGAATCTCTACAATTCTATGTTTAGCTTGTAGAGCATTTCTTAATCTTGTTAAATAATCTGCTATTGGATCAGTCATGTTTTTTTATATTTATTTTACCAACTTGATTTTGTTACACCAGGTATTTTACCTGCAGAAGCTAATTCTCTGAATTGGTTTCTACATAAACCGAAGATCTTCATGTATCCTCTTGGTTTACCTGTTAATTTACATCTATTTCTAAGTCTTACTTTTGAAGAACTTCTAGGCAATTTTTGAAGACCGATGAAATCACCATCTTCTTTTAATTGTTTGCGTTTCTCTGCGTATTTCGCAACCAATTTTTCCTTTTTAAGTTCTCTCGCTTTTATTGCTTCTCTTGCCATTTTGCTGTTGTTTTATTTTTTAAATGGTAATCCAAATGATTTTAACATTTCTAAACATTCTTCATCTGTTTTTGCAGTTGTAACAAATGTTATATCCATACCAGTGATTCTATTTGTTTTGTCAATGTCTATCTCTGGGAAAATAATTTGCTCAGTAATACCCATTGTAAAGTTACCTCTACCATCAAAACCTCTTAGTTCTAAACCTTGAAAATCTCTAACCCTTGGTAAAGCGATTGATATTAAACGCTCCATAAACTCATACATTTTTTCTTTTCTTAATGTAACACGAGCACCAATTGGCATTTTTGAACGTAATTTGAAATTACTAATATCTTTCTTAGAAAAAGTTGCTTGCGCTTTTTGACCAGAAATTTTAGTCATCTCTTCAACAGCATAATCAATTAATTTTTTATCGTTAACTGCTTCTCCTATTCCTTGGTTAAGACAAATTTTTGTTATTTTAGGTATTTCCATTACATTGCTGTATGCAAATTTTTCTTGCATAAAAGGAACTACCGTTTCTGTATATTTTTTATATAAATTAGGTGTATTTGACATCTTTTATTAATTAACTTATAAATTCTCCAGTTTTAACTGAATAGCGTTGTAATTTACCTTTTTCATTAGCTTTTCTTCCAACTCTAGTCGCTTGTCCATTTTCAATAACCATTAGATTTGAAATATGAATAGGCGCTTCTTTTTTGATGATACCACCTTCAGGTGATGATGCACTTGGTTTAGTATGTCTTGAAATAATATTTAAACCTTCAACTAAAGCTCTGTAGGTTTTTGGATATACTCTTAATACTTTACCTGTATTTTTATTGTCCACAATTTTACCTGAGATTAATTTTACTAAATCTCCTTTTTTAATGTGAATTTTAGACGTTTTGTGTGATTGAATACTTGCTTTCATTTTAATTATTATAATACTTCTGGAGCTAATGAAACGATCTTCATAAATTGTTTATCTCTTAATTCTCTTGCTACTGGACCGAAGATACGTGTACCTCTAGGTTCATCAGAGTTATTAAGTAATACGCAAGAATTCTCATCAAAGCGTATGTAAGAACCATCTGGTCTTTTTACTTCTTTTTTCACTCTAACAACAACAGCTTTAGAAACTGTACCTGCTTTTACACCACCTGATGGGATTGCTGATTTAATAGAAACTACTATTTTGTCACCAACCGAAGCATAACGTCTTTTTGTTCCACCAAGAACTCTGATACACAGCACTTCTTTTGCACCGCTATTATCAGCAACTTTTAAACGACTTTCTGTTTGTATCATTATTTTGCCTTTTCAATTATTTCTACTAATCTCCAACACTTCAATTTACTTAAAGGTCGAGTTTCCATTATTTTTACGATATCATTTACTGCACATTCGTTTTTCTCGTCATGGGCGTAAAACTTTTTTGTTTTAGAAAAGTATTTACCATATTTTGGATGTTTTACTTTTGTTTCTAGGGCAACAACAATAGACTTATCCATGCCATTACTAGTTACTTTCCCAACAATTTCTTTTCTTGAATTTCTCATATTTTCCATCATATTATTCACCTTTATCGGCTGCTTTTAATTCGTTATCAATTCTTCTAGAATTAATTTCAGTAAGCAATCTTGCGATGTCTTTTTTTAATTCTTTTAATTTATGCGGTTGTTCAATTCTTGCAACGGCATTGTTAAACTTTGTTTTTGTTAGTTTAACTCTATCTTCTTTATATCTCGCAACTAATTCGCTAGTTGGAAGATCTTTATAATCCCTGTTTTTCATTATTCTGTGTAATCGGGTTTAACGATAAATTTTGTTGATACTGGTAATTTTTGAGCGGCTAAGTACATTCCTCTTTCAGCTACTTCTAAAGGTACGCCTGTTACCTCAAACATAATTGTTCCTGGTTTAACAATAGCAACCCAATATTCTGGAGCTCCTTTACCTTTACCCATACGTACTTCAGCTGGTTTTTTGGTGATAGGTTTGTCTGGGAATATTCTTATCCATACTTGACCTTCTCTTTTCATGTATCTTGTTAAAGCAACCCTTGCAGACTCTATTTGTCTTGCAGTAATCCAAGATTGCTCCATACTTTTTAATCCGAAGGTACCAAAACTAAGTCTATGACCTCTTGTAGCCAAACCTTTAATTTTGCCTTTATGCTGTTTTCTGAACTTGGTTCTTTTTGGACTTAACATCTCTAAATTTCCTTATTTATTTATAATTATATTAATCTCTTCTTTTTCTATCTCTACGATCTCCACCACCTCTGTTGTCATTTCTTCCTCCGCCTCTTCTTGGATCATGAGGTCTTTCATCACGTTTTGGGCCTCTGTCTGAACCAATGTTCAAAGATAGGTCTCTTTTACCATATATTTCTCCTCTACAAATCCAAACTTTAACACCTATTTTACCATAAACAGTTAAAGCTTCTCCAAGTGCGTAATCTATATCAGATCTTAGAGTGTGTAATGGAGTTCTTCCTTCTTTGAATTTTTCTGATCTAGCTATCTCAGCGCCATTCAAACGACCTGAAACACTAATCTTGATCCCATCTGCACCCATTCTCATGGTATTAGCAATAGCTTGTTTAACAGCTCTTTTGTAACTTACTCTACCTTCAATTTGTTGACAAATGGTTTCAGCAACTAAACGAGCATCTAATTCAGGACGTTTGATTTCATATATATTGATCTGAACATCTTTTTTAGTAATCTTTTTTAATTCTTCTTTAATTTTATCAACTTCAGCACCACCTTTTCCAATTACAATACCAGGTTTAGCAGTATGAACAGTTATAATTATACGTTTTATAGTACGTTCAATTACAATTTTAGAAATACCTCCTTTTGGAATTCTAACACGTAAATATTTACGTATTTTTTCATCCTCGGCAATTTTATCAGCAAAATTTTTGCCGCCATACCAATTACTTTCCCAACCTCTGATGATACCTAATCTTAATGATATCGGATTAATTTTTTGTCCCATTCGTTATGCTTCTACTGTATTATTTTGATTGATAGTGTCAACTTTAATTGTAATGTGGCTGAAACGTTTGCGTATTCTGTATGCACGACCTTGAGGAGCTGTACGCATACGTTTTGCAACGACGGCACCATCTACAAATACTGCAGATATTTTCACATCACTCTCATCCGCTTTGCTTCCATTATTTTTTTGTTCCCAATTGCTAATTGCTGATTTTAATAATTTTTCAACATAAATAGCATAGTATCTTCTTTGACTATGTTGAAGTATAGTTAAAGCCTTATCAATTTTTTGACCTCTGATTTGATCAACCACTATTCTCATTTTTCGTGGTGATAGTGGACAATTTTTTAATATCGCTGTTGCTTCCATATTATTTGCTTGAATGTCCTTTAAATGTTCTAGTTGGGGCAAATTCGCCTAATTTGTGACCAACCATATTTTCTGTACAATACACAGGAATAAATTTATTTCCGTTGTGAACTGCAAAAGTATGACCAACAAATTCTGGTGCAATCATAGATTTTCTGCTCCAGGTTTTGATAACTGCCTTCTTTTTTGATTCATTCATTTGAGAAACTTTATTATCAAGTTTCCAATCAATGAAGGGTCCTTTTTTAAGTGATCTTGCCATTATTTATTTCTTACTCCTTTTCTACGTACTAAAATGTATTTACTTGAATTTTTCTTTGTATCTCTAGTTTTTTGACCTTGAGAATAGATACCTGTTCTTGATCTTGGTTGACCACCTTTTGAACGACCTTCACCACCACCCATTGGATGATCCACTGGATTCATAGCTGCTGGACGTGTTCTTGGTCTTCTTCCTAACCATCTGCTTCTACCGGCTTTACCATAAACCTCTAAATTGTGATCAGGGTTGGAAACCGAACCTACTGTAGCTAAACATGTAGCTAAAATCATTCTAGTTTCACCGCTTGGTAATTTCACTACAACATATTTGCCATCCTTTGAAGTCAGTTGAGCGTAAGAACCTGCACTTCTGCAAATACGACCACCTTGACCTGGGGCTAATTCAATATTGTGTATAATAGAACCTAATGGGATTTCTGATAGGGGTAAAGTATTACCAAGTTCAGGCAAAATTCCTGTACCTGATACAATTTTTTGGCCAACTTTTAATCCATGTGGACATAAAATGTATCTTTTTTCACCATCTTGATATTCAACAAGAGATATAAAGGCTGATCTATTAGGATCGTATTCTACTGTTTTAACTTCAGCAGAAACACCATTTTTATCACGTTTAAAATCGATGATACGGTATTTTCTTTTGTGACCACCACCAATGTAGCGCATAGTCATTTTACCTTGATTGTTTCTACCACCTGATTTTTTCAGGGATACTGTTAAGCTCTTTTCAGGCTCAGATGCAGTTAATTCTGCAAATGTATTAGCTACTCTGAAACGCGTACCAGGGGTTATCGGTCTAAGTCTTTTTACTGCCATTTTCTTTAAATATTTTCATAAAAGTCAATTACTTGACCTTCTTTCAATTTGCAAATTGCTTTTTTGTAAATGTTTGTTCTTCCGGTAATCTGTCCAGTTCTTCTGTTTTTCTTTCTTTTTGGACTTGTTACCATCGTACTGATACCTTCTACTTCTACTCCATATAATTTCTCAATCTCTGATTTAATTTCATCTTTGGTAGCTGATCTAAGACAAACAAAACCATATTGTTGTCTTTTTTCAGTTAACATTGACATTTTTTCTGTAATCAAAGGTTTAATTAGTACTGACATATTCTTAATTTAATGTTTGTTTAATTACTTCAATTGAGTCTTCTAATAATACTAAGGTTTTAGCTTTTAAAATATTATAAGTATTAATATCCGAAGCAGGTAAAGTTTCTGCTTTAGGTATATTACGGCTACTTAAATAAATATTTTTATCATTACCTGCAGTAACAAACAACACTCTATTGTTATTTATTTTTAAGTTGTTTAAAATCTCTAAAAAAGATTTTGTGTTTGGTTTTTCAAATTGAACTGAATCTAAAACGATAATTTGATTTTCGTTTGCTTTATATGATAAAGCTGACAATCTTGCTAAACGCTTTAATTTTTTATTTAATTTAAAACTGTAATCTCTTGGGGAAGGACCATGAATACGACCACCACCAACAAATACACCAGACTTGATACTACCAGCCCTTGCGCCACCTGTACCTTTTTGTCTTTTAATCTTTCTGGTA
This sequence comes from Chitinophaga pinensis, assembly GCA_945871905.1. GTDB lineage: Bacteria > Bacteroidota > Bacteroidia > NS11-12g > UBA955 > JABMMZ01. The sequence goes on along the minus strand of CAMBXL010000001.1, from coordinate 279,247 downwards.
CTGTAATGTACTTCAGCTTTTACTTTAGATTTGTGAGTTCCTTGTCTTTGATTAGCCAAGTATTGTTTTACATCTAAATAAATCGCATGATCATTAGGAGATATTCCAAAAATATCTGAAGGTAAGTTAACACTTTTACCTGTTTCTGTTCCTTGAATTGTTAATACTTTTAATTCCATATCTCTTATTTTTCAATTACTACTGTTGAACCATTATGTCCAGTTATCGAACCTTTTATTACTAATAAATTTTGTTCTGGCATTACTTTTAGAATTAAAACGTTTGTGTTTTTAATTCTTTTTCCACCCATTCTACCCGCCATTCTAAGTCCTTTAAAAACTTTTGAAGGATATGAAGATGAACCAACCGAACCTGGTGCTCTTTGTCTATCGTGCTGACCGTGAGTTGCTGGTCCAACACCACCAAAATTGTGACGTTTTACAACACCTTGGAAACCTTTACCTTTTGATGTTCCGATAATGTCAACAAAATCGCCTTCAACAAAAATACTTACGTCAATTTTGTCACCAGCATTAGCTTCTACTGAGTCAACTCTAAATTCGTGAGAATATCTCATTGGGTTAGAATTTACCTTTTTAAAGTGTCCGATGGTAGCCGCATTTGAGTGCTTTTCCTTCGTTTCGAAAGCTGAAACTTGCAATGCATTATAGCCTTCTTTCTCGCTTGTTTTAACTTGAGAAATAACATTTGGCTCAGCTTGTACTAAAGTACAGGCAATTTTTGCACCATTAGCATCTATGATGCTAGTCATACCTATTTTTTTTCCTATAATTCCTACCATTTCTGTTAAACTTTAATTTCTACATCTACTCCACTAGGAAGTTCTAATTTCATAAGGGCTTCAACTGTTTTAGCGGTTGAGCTGTGAATGTCTAATAGGCGTTTGTAAGAACACAATTGGAATTGTTCTCTTGCCTTTTTATTTACGTGTGGCGATCTTAATACAGTAAAAATCTTTTTGTTTGTCGGTAAAGGAATTGGACCGCTAACTATAGCTCCAGTTGCTTTTACTGATTTTACAATTTTTTCTGCTGACTTATCGATCAAATTATGATCGTGTGAACGCAACTTGATTCTTATTTTTTGTGTTACCATTTTTATGCGTTGGCTTTTTGACCTTTTAACTTTTTAATTACTTCTTCTGCTAATGAACGAGGAACTTCTTCATAGTGATCAAATTCCATTGTAGATGAGGCTCTACCTGATGTAATAGTTCTTAAACTTGTTACATAACCGAACATTTCTGAAAGTGGAACTTTTGCTTTAATAACTTGTGAACCTGCTCTTTCGTCAACACCTTCTAACATACCACGTCTTCTATTCAAGTCTCCTTGAACATCTCCCATGTAGTCAGCTGGAGTTAATACCTCTAACTTCATAATCGGTTCTAACAATATTGGTTGTGATTTTGGTGCAGCTTCTCTAAATGCTGATTTAGCACAAATTTCAAATGACAATGAATCCGAGTCAACCGCGTGGAATGAACCATCAAACAATCTTACTTTCATTGTTGATAATGGATAACCTGCTAATGTTCCAGTTTTCATTGCCTCTGCAAAACCTTTTTGTACAGATGGAATATATTCTCTTGGAATTGAACCACCTACTACTTCATTTACGAATTGTAAGCCTTCTCCTTTGAAATCTGCATCAGCTGGTGAAATTTCAAACTGTATATCAGCGAATTTACCACGACCACCAGTTTGCTTTTTGAAGGTTTCTCTATGAGTACAAGAACCTTTAATAGCTTCTTTGTATGCAACCTGAGGAGCACCTTGGCTTACCTCCACTTTAAATTCTCTTTTTAAACGGTCAACGATAATTTCTAAGTGAAGTTCTCCCATACCTGAAATTACAGTTTGTCCAGTCTCTTCGTCTGTTTTGACTCTGAAAGTAGGATCTTCTTCAGCTAATTTACCTAAACCTACACCCAATTTATCAACGTCAGCTTGAGTTTTTGGTTCAATAGCTAATCCAATAACTGGTTCAGGGAAATCCATAGACTCTAATACAATTGGATGTTTTTCATCACACAATGTATCCCCTGTTCTAATGTCTTTAAAACCAACTGCTGCACCAATATCACCAGCTCCTAAGAACTCAATTGGGTTTTGCTTATTTGCGTGCATTTGGAAAATTCTAGAAATACGTTCTTTATTTCCACTTCTAGTGTTTAGTACATATGAACCTGCATCCAATTTACCTGAATATGCTCTAATGAAAGCCAAACGACCAACAAAAGGGTCTGTTGCAATCTTAAATGCTAATGCAGCAAAAGGCTGATTATAGTCTGGTTTTCTTGATACCTCTTCGTCAGTATCAGGATTTATACCAAATGTTTCTGGTTTATCTAATGGACTTGGCATCAATTCCATTACTAAATCTAGCATGGTTTGAACTCCTTTGTTTTTGAAAGATGAACCGCAAACCATAGGAATGATTTTCATATCTAAACAAGCAGCTCTTAAGGCATCTAAGATTTCTCTTTCGGTAATTGATGAAGAGTCTTCAAAGAATTTTTCCATTAAACGCTCATCATATTCAGATACTGCTTCTAATAATTTTTCTCTCCACTCTGTAGCTTCTTCAACCATATCTTCAGGAATGTCAATTATCTCGTAAGTCATTCCTTTGTCATGTTCATTCCAAATCATTCCTCTGAAATTGATTAAATCAACAACTCCTTTGAAATTATCTTCAGCACCTATTGGTAATTGTAATGGAACAGCATTGCTACCTAACATGTCCTTAACTTGTTTTACAACATTTAAGAAGTCGGCACCTGAACGATCCATTTTATTAACGAAACCTATTCTCGCGACGTTATAGTTGTTTGCTAATCTCCAATTAGTTTCTGATTGTGGTTCAACACCATCAACTGCAGAAAACAAGAAAACCAACCCATCTAATACACGCAAAGATCTATTTACTTCTACAGTAAAATCCACGTGACCAGGTGTATCTATTATATTAATATGGTATTTATCGTTTCTGTAGTTCCATTGAACTGTAGTAGCAGCAGACGTGATTGTTATTCCACGTTCTGCTTCTTGAACCATCCAATCCATTGTAGATGCACCATCATGAACCTCTCCTATTTTGTGGTTTACACCAGCATAATAGAGAATACGTTCAGTTGTAGTGGTTTTCCCAGCATCAATATGTGCTGCAATCCCGATGTTTCTTGTATATTTTAAATCGCGTGACATTTATTATCTCCTTATGCTTTGAAATGTGCAAATGCTTTGTTGGCTTCAGCCATCTTGTGAGTATCATCTTTTTTCTTAACCGTGGCACCTTCACCTTTAGAAGCTGCAATTACTTCAGCTGCTAATTTTTCTGCCATCGATTTCTCGTTTCTTTTTCTAGCGTACATGATGATCCATTTAATTCCCATGGCTGCTCTTCTTTCGGGGGCAATTTCCATTGGAATTTGAAAAGTAGCTCCACCAACACGTCTAGCCTTTACTTCAACCATTGGCATAACATTGTTAAGTGCTCTTTTCCAAACATCAATACCTTCTTCTTCAGAAACTTTTTTACCTACTAAATCGATTGCATCGTAAAAAATACCAAATGCAACACTTTTCTTTCCATCGTACATCATGTTATTTACAAATCTTGTAACCATAACATCATTGAATTTTGGATCAGGTAATAATACTCTTTTTTTTGCTTTTGCTTTTCTCATTGATTCTTGTCCTTATTTCTTTTTACCTTTTACCGGTGCAGCTGGTGCTCCACCTTTAACTTTAGGTTTTTTTGTACCGTATTTGCTTCGTCTTTGATTTCTACCATCAACACCTGAAGTATCTAACGCACCACGTACTATGTGATATCTAACACCTGGCAAGTCTTTTACTCTGCCTCCTCTTACTAAAACAATTGAATGCTCTTGTAAATTGTGTCCCTCTCCAGGTATGTAAGCGTTAATCTCTTTTTGGTTCGTTAATCTAACACGAGCTACTTTTCTCATAGCTGAGTTAGGTTTCTTAGGGGTAGTAGTGTAAACACGAGTGCAGACACCGCGTCTTTGCGGACAAGAATCCAGAGCTGGAGATTTGCTCTTGAACTTTAAGGTTTGTCGCCCCTTTCTTACCAGTTGTTGTATGGTTGGCATAATCTAATAAATACTTTTTTTATAAAAAGGACTGCAAAAGTACACCTTTTTTTCATTTCAACAAAAATATTCTGCTTTTTTTTTATTTTTATTCAAATGAGAATATTGTTTTGCATTTTTGCAAACCGTAAACTTCATGAAATATCCTCAATATATCTATATAATAACTTGGTTAAAACGCTCTTTACTAGGCCTACTTATCTTAACTATTTGTCGATTATTATTCATTTTTTTCAACTTTAACTACTTTAATAATAGCGACTTAATTCAATTACCAGGGGCTCTCTTTTATGGTCTCATTTTCGACATTCAAGCACTGATTTATTGCCTCATACCATTTCACCTAATTAGTTTATTTCCCTTCAAAATAAAATCAAATAAACATTTCAACATATTTATTAAATTTACCTTTATTTTAGGAATTGGTGTCCTATTAATCTTAAATCTGATTGATTTTGAATTTTTTAAGATTAAAAATAGAAGAAGTGGGATTGAATTGTTTTATCTAGTTAATGATCCTTCTAATCCTTTAATGTCTTACCTTTATAACTATTGGTATCTTCTGATACTTTTAATCGTTTTTATATTCAGTCTTATTAAACTATACCCTTCACATCCTAATAAACAAATCTCTATTTCTAACACCACTAATGCAATTGTATTAAGAGGTTCTTTGTTTTTAGTAGCTACTTGCTTTCTCATTATTGGTGCTAGGGGTGGATTAGATGTCAAACCATTGAGAAGTTTTGATGCCGCTAGATTTGTAAATCCTGAATGGACCTCAGCTACAATCAATTCACTTACACAGCTTTTAACTTCTTATGACTCAAAAAATGTTAAATCGGTAAATTATTTTGACAATTCAGTTGCCTTAGAATTAAGTAACTCAGTACAATCAGCATCTCCATACTCGTTAAAGACACAACCAAATATTGTATTGATTATATTAGAAAGTATTGGAAGAGATTATTGTGGTTTTTTAAATAACAAAGAAAGATATACTCCTTATTTAGACCAACTATCCAAAGATGCCTATTATTATAACCATGCTTACAGTAATGGATATTCCTCTATAGAGAGTGTTCCTGCTATTTTTGCATCTATCCCTTCTCTTTTAGATGTACCTTATATCAATAGTAATTTTCAAGGGAATACATTAAAAGGTATACATTACTATTTAAACAAAAGTAATTATGATTGTTCTTTCTATTATGGAACAAAAAATGGATCGATGGGATTTTTGAATTTTTTAAAAATGTGTGGTCCTATTGACTATTATGGACTTGATGAATACCTAAATAAAAATGACCATGACGGACACTGGGGTATTTGGGATTTGGAATATTTGAAATATTATTCTAATCAACTAAGCACCAAAAAAGAGCCTTTTTTTAGCAGTGTATTTACACTTTCATCTCATGATCCTTATAAAATCCCTAATAAGTTTAAAGGAAAATTTAAAGAGGGTGAATTACCAATTCATAAAACTGTTAGATATACTGATTATGCACTAAAAGAATTTTTTGAATCCGCAAAAAAACAAAAATGGTTTGACAATACTATTTTTATAATAACTGCCGATCACACTTCATACAGTAAAGAAGAATACTTTTACTCTCCAACTGGGAAGTATGAAATCCCTTTACTGTTTTATTCTCCCAAACTAATCAAACCAGGTTATAATGACTCTTCAACCGTATCACATTGCGATATCTTTCCAAGTATAATGAGTTTGTGTAATATAAAGGATAGTATTTTCAGTTTAGGAAGAAATGTGTTTGAGCCTAAAAAAGGATATTCATTAAATTATGACAACGGGTTACTTCAAATCATTCAATATCCATATTGCCTAAGAATGTCTCAAAATGGTGAATTAAAAATGCACATTCAGACTAAAGACATGAAAAACAATGGAGATATTATTACTCAATTCGATGATTCTAATGCAACTAAAATTGAATTAACTGAAATTTTAAAAGCTAAACACCAATATTATTTGTATAGTCTTCTCAATAATCGCTTTTTTGTAAAGTAATTAATTTAGACAAATGTTAATTGATCCATTTATACTAGGTTTAAATGTACATTAGTCCATTCTTCGTCAAATTGTGCATTAAACTTTTGATAAAACCTAATAGCATCAACATTCCAATCAAGCACTTGCCATTGAATCCGATTGAAACCATTTAACTTTGCAAATTCAATCGTTTCCTTCATCAATTGTGTTCCTATTCCTTTATTTCTAAAACTTTCTTTAACAACTAAATCTTCTAGATAAAGAACTCGACCTTTCCATGTTGAATATCTAACATACAAGAAAGACATGCCAACTAAGGTTTGATTTTCTTCAGCGACTATACAATAATAAATGGGATTTTCTTTAAAACCGTCGATTAATAGCTGTTCAGGGGTGTTTTGTAATTCGAACTCTGCTTTTTCAAAAATTGCTAATTCTTTTATTAAATCATAAATAGCTTGAACATCTGATTCATTTGCTAATCGAATAGACCCCATGTATTACAAAACTTGAATTTGTTGTCCTTTAAATTCTACCGAATCACCTTTCTTAACTTTATATCTTCTTCTCAACTCTATAACTCCATTACACTTCACCAATGATTGGTCAACATATAAGGAAGCCTCCGCTCCTGTAGAGGCGAAACCAGTGAGTTTAAGCAATTGATTGAGTTGAATATACTCAGAGTCTAAGGAGAATTGGATTGTTTTGTTCAATTATCGAACAATTAGCTTTTGTACTGAAGAATTTTCACCTGCAGATAGTTTAGCAAGATAAAAACCTTTTTCAAGTTTAATTTGGTCTAACTTGATTTTAAAAGTCCCTTTTTTTACTTCATCGTCTGTGAGTCTGTAAGAAAAAACAACTTGACCTATTACATTGGTTATTATAAAATCAACATCCTTAATTGATTTATTGGTAATATTAAAATTAATATCCAAAAAATCACTGGTCATTGGGTTCGGGTACATTTTATAAGTAACCGGTTGGTTTTCTGCACTTAACAGAACCGAAAACATCATAATCACTATTGTAAAAAATACTTTCATCCTAAATTATGGTGCAAATATAAGATAAAAAACCATAAAACAAAAAAAAGCAGTCATAAATGACTGCTTTTAAATTTCGTTGTGTAACGATTACTGAGCTGGAGCAGCTTCAACTGGAGCAGCTTCTACTGGAGCAGCTGTTGAATCTACTGGAGCAGCTTCTACTGGAGCAGCTTCTACTGGAGCAGTAGCTGTTGTGTCAGTTTCAGTTCCTTCAGCTGGAGCAGCAGAATTGTTACAAGCTGTAAATGCGAATGCAGCGATAGCGATTACTAATAATTTTTTCATTTTGATATTACTTTATTTTAATTAAAATTGAGGCAAAAATAACCTAATTTTTCAAATTAAAAAATTTTTTTTTAATTTTTTTTAAGAGCCTATTTGTTTAGAGTAACGCTCTCTGTCTGACTGCTTTAAATAGATTTTTCTTATCCTCAAAGACTTCGGCGTAAGCTCTACATACTCGTCTTTTTGGATATATTCAAGTGCTTCTTCTAAAGAAAACTGAATTTTGGGAGCTAACTTAGCAGAATCATCCTTACCAGCCGCTCTAAAATTAGTTAACTGTTTAGCTCTTACTAAGTTTAAAACCATATCATCTTGCCTGTTATTCTCTCCAATTACTTGACCTTCATATATATCTTCACCAGGTTCTACAAAGAAAACACCTCTGTCGGACATTTTATCGATAGCATAAGCTGTAGAAGAACCTGTTTCCATACTCACTAATGATCCATTATTTCTTCCATTAATATCCCCTTTCCAAGGCTCGTAAGCAATAAATCTATGAGACATAATAGCTTCTCCTTGGGTAGCAGTTAACATATTACTTCTTAGGCCCATTAAACCTCTTGATGGGATTTTAAATTCTAAATGTTGTAAATCACCTTTAGGTTCCATTATTAATAATTCACCTTTTTTCTGAGTTGACAATTCAATCACTTTTCCTGCAAACTCTTCTGGCACATCAACTACTAACATTTCAATTGGTTCATGTTTCACACCGTCAATTTCTTTTATCAATACTCTAGGCATACCCACCTGTAGTTCATATCCTTCTCTGCGCATTGTTTCAATTAATATTGACAAATGCAAAACACCTCTTCCGTATACTAGAATACTGTCCTGACTGTCTGTATCTTCGATTCTTAGTGCAAGATTCTTTTCAGTTTCCTTTTCTAGTCTTTCTCTTAAATGTCTTGAAGTAACAAACTTACCTTCTTTACCAAAGAATGGGGAGTTATTGATTGTAAACATCATACTCATTGTAGGTTCATCAATACTAATTTTCTCCAAACCCTCAGGACTATCAAAGTCGGCTACGACATCCCCAATTTGAAAATTCTCTATACCAACTATTGCACAAATATCACCATTTTGAATTTCAGTAACTCTTTTCTTTCCTAGACCTTCGAAAGTATATAATTCCTTAACTCTCATTTTGGATATAGAACCATCGTTTTTAACTAAGCTAACTGGTTGTCCTTCTTTAACAATACCTCTGTGGATTTTACCAACTGCTATTCTTCCTAAGAAACTACTATAGTCCAAAGATGTAATTTGCATTTGTAATGTACCTTCATTATTGATAGGTGCAGGAACATAGTCAAGAATACAATCTAACAAAGGTGAAATAGTATCAGTTGGTTGTTTGAAATCAGTACTCATCCAACCTTGTTTACTACTTCCGTAGATAGTTGGGAAACTCAATTGTTGTTCGTTTGCATCTAAGTTGAAGAACAAATCAAATACCATTTCGTGAACTTCTTCTGGTCTACAGTTTTCTTTATCTACTTTATTAACTAACAGAATTGGCTTTAATCCTAATTGAAGTGCTTTTTGCAACACAAAACGAGTTTGTGGCATTGGTCCTTCAAAGGCATCAACCAACAATACTACTCCATCGGCCATTTTAAGAACACGTTCAACCTCACCTCCAAAGTCAGCGTGACCGGGAGTATCAATTATATTAATTTTGATTCCTTTGTATTGAACAGAAACGTTTTTAGAAAAAATTGTGATACCACGTTCTCTTTCTAAATCATTATTATCTAATATTAATTCACCGGATTCTTCATTGTCTCTAAATAGTTTACAGTGAAATAAAATTTTGTCTACCAAAGTTGTTTTGCCGTGGTCAACGTGGGCAATTATGGCGATGTTACGAATGGCTTGTTGCATGAATTTGCTTATTTTTAAGAAGTTTGCAAAGGTACATATTTTTATTACTAAAACCTTGTTATTATAAAAATGTTAACACAAAAAAAATCCCGATTGCAAGTAATCGGGATTTTTTTTAAGAAATTTTAAGTTTTAATATTGCCATAAATCATGTTCAAAAATGAATAAATCATTTTTAATTTCATCTGACTTAAGGAGGGATGCTTCCCCGTTGTCTATATACTCTTGATACTGATTAATAAAATTATCAAATACATTTGATTCATATACAATATAACTATCAAAGATTCTCATTTGGAAGAAATCATCATAACTTAAACGCGCAGCGTCATTATAACGATTGAACATCTCTAAATTAGCTAATTGGTAGCGAATTTCATCCATTTTTATCCAACATAAAGGTTGGTCATTAACCGTTAATCCAGCATAAGTAGGAGCGAAAATTGGAGCTAACGCAATGATTCTTGGTTTGAAAACAGAATGTTTGTAATCAAAAACCCAATCTTCCATTACCCAATACTTATGAATATCTTCCCATTTGTATGAGATTATGATGATAGAATCATATCCAATTTCGGGATCTTCTGGATCTGTTTGAACAAATAATGGCGTTTCACCACCCCCTCTTTTTACGAAATCTTCTGGTGTGTAAAAAGATTGTAATGAATCATTTTTGTAGGCTATTATATTTCCTTTACCTAATTCGGTATACAAATAACGATTGAGTGGGTTTCTTGGCCATTCTAATTGTTTATTCATTTTTTGGCGTCCATCGATACATCTTACCACTCTACGAGAGAATTTAACATCTGCTTCTCTTAGAGGTGGATAAGCTATTATAGGACGTTCTCTTACTGCTACTTTTACATAACTAGTGTGTTCGCCACTTGTAATAAAGTCAGTGTAATCTACTTGTGCACTTACCGATGATACGAGTAAAAGTGAAAATATAAAAGCTATCTTTTTCATGTTATTTTTATTGTATTGTAAAGGTTAATGGATTCAATAATCTATCGCCTGATGGGCCTTTTGCATAGATCCCATCTACTAAGATTATATCTCCTTTTCTTGCTTGTGAAGCGAAGTTTTTAATTGGAGCAGGATTATTTCCAACACCATTTGCTTCTTTAACACCATCTTTTTTGGAAACTAATAATACTCTGTATTTTGTTACTGTGAATTTTACTCCGTCAAAAACGAAACCAAGTAATGCAGCATTCAAGAAAGATTGTCCTTGGATCACTTCTTTAGGATATGTTCCTGAAATTAAACTTCCAAGCTGTGGTTCAGGTTTTGGCACTTGTTTGATACGGAAAGGTGTAGCACCCATGTTTTTCTTAGTTCCGTCAGGCATAGTTGCAGTTACGGAGATTGAAGTCTCTTTTGCTCCTGCACCTACTTTAGCAATGTATTTACCTTCACCTGTTTTGGTTAATGTTAACCCAGCTCCTGGGCTAACAAAAGTATTAGAAGCAGTAACACCAGGGACAGAGATTGACATTGGATTGTCTAGGCCAATATATAAAACATTCATTGCATCAGCAGAAACTGTAGCGAAAGGTTTATAAACAGTGTATTCTAATGGAGGTGCTTCTAACCACACTTCATTTCCATCAACGTCAACTGATTTAATTTTTGCAGTTAACTTTTGAGCACCAATAGAGTTTACACCCATACTTATTATACCTAATCCATTCTCAACTTTTATTGGGTTACCGTTTACAACCATATCAGCTTGAGTGGTATTATCATAAGCAGCTAGAGCTACTTTCGCTTTCAAAGTTCCACCTTGTACGATATTGGTACCACCTTCAGGTAATATTAAAGCCATTTGAGCATTAAATTTAATAGTTGTTGCTTCAATTCTTGATGCTAAGAATGTTAAAATTTCTGACTCAAGAGATTTACAATCGTTTTGAGTTTTTGTTAACAAAGTCACAACACCTGCTAATGGCGCATGTTCAAGATAAGAAGAAACCCAGGTTTTTTTAGACAATCCTTCTGATTTTGGGTCATCTGCTCTTAATTGGGTAGTTTTTTGAATTGAATTTACAAATTCTTTACCATCTTTAACATCCATTACAACTTTCAACAATTGATCTCTTGTTTCATTGATTTTATTTTGAAGTTTAATACCATTATTACCTCCTTTAGGGATGAAATAATTGGCATGCTTCTCCATATTATCAGGCATTTGCAATTCTGTTTGTTGGTTAGTAATACCTAATTTTTTCTCTTCTTCTGAAGGTTCTTTTCTACCACCAGCTTGAGTTGTTATATCGGTTTTAATTTTAGCGATATATTCATTTAAATCTTTTGAGATTTTTTGAACTTCTAACGCTTTTTTGTAAAAAGGTTCCGTTTTGGTTCTTTTCTTATCATCCTTCATGTTCTCTTCAAGCCCTTTCATTGTCAACATATTTTTATCGTCCACATTTCTATTTGCGTTAGTGAACGACATGTCAAACATGTGAAAAGCTTTTAAGATATCTTTGGAAACGTTTAAGGCTAGTAATGCTATCAACACGAGATACATCATGTTGATCATTTTCTGCCTAGGGGATAATTTACCACTTGCCATAATTAGTTATTTATTTAATGGTTGAAAAATTATTTACTAGCTGCACCACCCATAGCACTTAACATGTTACCATAAACATTGTTAAGATTACCTAAGTTTTTGTTTAATTTACTGATGTTTTCTTTGAATTCAGCAGAATCATTTGCTGTAGAACTTAAAGAACTAACCATAGATGTTAATCCACCTGCAAATGAAGACATAGAAGAACTGATTTCTGTAGACGAAACACCGATAGACTCTATCGCTTTTGATGCTTTAGAAATGTTTGAAGTATATTCGTTTGTTGCAACAGTTGCGCTACTTAATGAAGACATTTCTTTTACGTTGTCACTTAATGACTTTAAACCAGTTCCTAAACTACCAATCAATTCTGGTCCAACTTTAGCTTCTTCCAACATTTTGTCTAATTGTTGTGATACGCTGCCAGTAGCAGTTTTAGCTTTCTTTTCAGATGGCTCGATACCTGCTAATTCAGGGTATACTAAAGTCCAATCGTACTCGGCATGAATTGGTTCAAAAACTGAAATAAAGAAAATTAAAGCTTCGGTACCTAAACCTGCAATTAGCATCGCATCCGCACCAGGCCAGTGCATAATTTTGAATAGGGCTCCGATAATTACTACTGCTGCACCCCATCCGTAGACGTATGACATTACTTTTTTAAATCCTTTACTTTCGAAAATACTGTTACTGCTCATAATTGATAAATTGTTGTTAAATTTTTAAATTGTTGTTATTTTGTTTTGATTGATATTTTTTACTTTCTGTCTTTGTTTGATCTACCTATGTAGTTTTGTATACATCTGAAACCAATGTAACTTTTACAAGTATCTTGGTATTCATAAGTTCTGCTTCCATTTTGAATAAAGTAAGCAACATCTTTCCAACTTCCACCTTTGATTACTTTTCTTTTCATGGTCATACTTGTAGAAGCTGCTATTGCACCAGTTTCAGGAACTGAAATTCTGTAATCAGGATTTAAATCATGAGTAAAGATGTGAGATTGTTCGCTCCAAGCATTTACAGTCCATTCAGCTACGTTACCAGCCATATTATATAATCCGTAATCATTTGGGAAATAAGAATCAACTCTTACTGGATACATACCACCATCGGCGCCATAGTTACCTCTTAATGGCTTAAAGTTTGCTAACATACATCCTTTACTGTTTCTTGTGTAAGGACCACCCCATGGATAAGGGTTACCAACTCTTCCACCTCTTGCTGCATATTCCCACTCATATTCTGTAGGCAATCTGAAATCTTCAGTAATTGGCTCTTCGCTTGCTTCCCAATAGCTGTTTTTCCAAATTGTTCTCCATACAGCAAATGCATTGGCTTGGTGCCAGTTTACGCCTACTACAGGATATTCATCATATTTAACGTGATTATAATAGTGACGAGCCATAGGGTCATTATAAGAATAAGTGAAATCTCTTACCCAACATAAGGTATCAGGATAAACTAAAGTATTTTCATTCTTGATATACTTTTTTCTATTTTTAACTCTATCTTCTTTGTATCTGTCTTGATTTTCTGGATCATTAGCTGCATAAACAAAATCAAACCATTGATAATCGTAATTTAGTTGGTTAACATCAATTTGTTTTTTACCTCTAAATCTTTCATCAGCTTCATAATACAATGGCTCTAACTCGTCTTTATATTTATCCCATTCGATTCTTGCTTCATAATCTATAAAACCTAAACCATTATTTACGTCAGGATCTCCTGTATAATCATCTGGGAAAGGAATGAACAAGCTTTCATCACCTGTCATAACTCTTTTGATTGAGTCTATAACAAAATTTACAAACTGTCTGTATTCATTATTAGTAATCTCAGTTTCATCCATCCAAAAAGCAACTATACTAACTTGCTTATTGGGAGTGATAAACGACTGAAATACGTCTTGATCACTTTGTCCTGTATGAAAAGTACCTGAAGGAATATAAACAGTTCCAAATGGTTGCGGGTGAAACCAAATTTGTCTGTCTAATGTACCTGTCAGATCTCTTGTATCAGGAGCACAACCAATGAAAGTAAATAGCGTTAAAGCGAAAGCAAATTTTAAAATTTGTTTTTTGCCTTTACTAAATAGTCCTTTTTCTTGGTTTGTTAGTTTAAATTTACTGAAAACTAAATCCATTTCTTTTTTCATTTCGGTAATATATTGTTTGTATGTGTGTGTAAAATTATGTACGTTTTTTTTCGTATGTTAATAATATAACTAAAAAATATTTCTTTTATTGTGTAAAGATTAAAAAATTTAGTCAGATTGTCTATTCATGAAAGGTGGAGTAAGAATATTGATACGAGGTCTTGGTGGTAACTTGAACTCGAAACAATAGTTTAATTGAAGTTCATGAGTCCCAGAAGAGACTGACAAAATTCTTGTTAATGTTAAGTCGTAAGAGTAACCGACTCTTAATCCTTTCAACTTACCTTTAAAGCCAGAATAACCTAACATTACAGATACTGCATCAGCGGTGGTTCTGTATGCCAAACCTCCCCAAAGTTTTTCTTGATATTCTACCAATCCTGTTAAATCCAATTGATTCACTCCAGCCCTTTTAAATTTTGCCGATGGATGAAATTTCAAATCAGGATTTCCCATAAAATTTAAAAATGTGATACCCCCCATTAAGTGAAAATGCATTTCTGGAGTTGAAAAAACAATATCATTGTTGTTCTGAGCTGTGTAAGTATATGTTGGACTGTTTAAATTTAAAACAGATAATCCTACCCATAAATTTCTTGTTGAAACAGCCGATTCTTGGGGATCTACATAATACGCCCCTGCACCAAAAACAGTGTTTGTCGCATTTACATCACCACCCGGAATAGATGGGTCGCCTGTTGCTAATGCGTATAATTTGTCGCCATCTAAACCTTTTTGCAAAATATTAGCTTCAAAACCAACTGAAATTGAAGCACCAGATGCCAAAGGCAATCTACCTGCTGCATCTATTTTAACGTGAGTGCTTCTCTCGTAGCCAAGTCTATCGTTGATAAAACCAATACCAAAACCACCGTATTTTGTTACAGGCATTGAAAAAGAAAACATTTGAGTTTTTGGACCAACACTTTTCACTGGACTTTGTGGCTGCTTAGTTGTTTTATTTGGATGAAATTCAGGAGTTCTGTCTTCATATCCTAAATACTGGTGATGCGAAAGTAAAGAAAAACAATACTTATTTCCTGCTCCAACAGCCGCCGGATTGTACAAAGTTCTGTTAAATGCATAATGCGTAGTGTAAGGATCTTGCTGAGCAAAAGCCACATTACCGCTTATCAAAAAACAAGCTAATACTGAGATACTATGTAATATTTTTTTCATTAACTGGTATGAATATCAATTTACAAATATGAATTCTAATTATCATTTAAACAAATTTTTTTATACTTTATTGATTAAAAGTATATTTTAATCGTAAAATCAGTATTAAAATACCACTAAATTTTACCAATTTAATAAGCAAATACATTCATTTGTGCGATACAACTAATTTGCAATAGCCAAATTAAAACCAATTTGTTTCTATTTATTTTGTTAATAAGTGTTGATACGAATTCTTTTGTTTAATTCTTCTACATCATGTCTGAATTTTTTATCAGTATCGATTAAATCATTAACTGTTTGACATGCGTGAATAACCGTACTATGATCTCTATTTCCAAAATGTGTCCCAATGTTTTTGAGAGAAGCTTTGGTTAAATCTTTAGCGAAATACATTGCAATTTGTCTTGCTTGAACTATTTCTCGTTTTCTAGTTTTGGATTTAACACTATCAATTGAAACATTATAGAAATCACACACTAATTTTTGTATGTAATCAATACTTATTTCTCTTGTAGCATTCTTAACAAAATTCTTCATCATTTGCTTGGCTAAATCCAAGTCAATTTCCTTTCGGTTAAGAGAACTTTGAGCTAGCAATGAGATTAATGCGCCTTCGATTTCTCTAACATTATTATCTATATTATGGGCTATATATTCAACTACTTCACGGTGTAAAGACAAACCACTTTCATAGGCTTTATTTTCCAAAATAGCAATTCTGGTTTCAAAATCTGGCACTGTTAAATCTGCAGATAAACCCCATTTAAAACGTGACAATAAACGTTCATCAACATCCTTAATGTCTTTAGGTGCTTTATCACTGGTTAAAATAATTTGTTTACCTGATTGGTGCAGATGATTAAATATAGTAAAAAATATTTCTTGGGTTCTTGTTTTTTGAGATAAATGGTGGATATCATCAATGATTAAAACATCTAAACTTTGGTAAAAATTAATGAAATCATTTTGGTTATTAGCTTTCACTGATTCCACAAACTGATTGACAAATCTTTCAGTTGAAACGTAAATTACTGTTTTATTTTTATTGACTTGTTTAATTAAGTTACCGATTGCATGAACCAAATGGGTTTTACCCAATCCTACACCACCAAAAATCATCAATGGATTGTATGCAGTACCACCAGGATTATGAGCAACCGCCCAACCTGCACCTCTTGCCAAACGGTTACATTCACCTTCAATAAAATTATCAAAAGTGTATTTAGAGTTTAACTGAGAATCAACTGGCACTTTTCTTAATCCAGGTATAATAAATGGATTTTTAATATTTGAAGTTACATTTAACGGTAAATTAACCTCATTTGTAACTACTTTCTTTCCACTACCAGTTGGCACATTAATAGTATATGGACTTTGGTTTGCTGAACTATTTTCAACAATGATACTATATTCTAACTTTGACCCTACCCCTAAAATTTGTTTTAAAGTTTTTTGAAGAAGAGAAACATAATGTTCCTCCAACCACTCATAAAAAAACTGACTTGGGACTTGTATTGTTAGGACTTTATTTTCTAATTTAACGGGTTTAATCGGTTCGAACCAAGTTTTATAACTTTGTGGGGTTAAATTGTCTTTGATAATTTTTAGGCAATTCGCCCAAACAGATTCTGCGTTAAATTGTTGTCCACTCATGTTCATTATATTGTGCTGATTATTAATGTTTTATTAAAATATGTATACTTTTAAATTCAATCCTGAAATAAAGTTAAAAAATAGTTACTAAAAAAATATTTTTTTGACCTTTTGGATTTTTTTTTTCAAAAAAAAAACAATAAATTCAAAGCAATTTTAATTTATTGCGAGAATTAAAGAACTCCCACAAAAAGTCTAATACTAACCCTTATATTCTCCAAATACCGACCTTAATGTATCTGAAACTTCACCCAATGTTGCATATGCTTCAACCGCATTTATTATATAAGGCATTAGGTTTCGGTCACTTTGAGCTGCCAATTTAATCTCATTTAAAAGCAACTCCACTTTTTCTGAATTTCTTTGTGATTTAAGTTTATTAATTTTATCAATTTGTATTTGTCTTATACTATCATCAATCCTAAAAACGGGTGTCTTATTGACATCTTCTGAGGTATACTTATTAACACCTACTATTACTTTTTCATTTGACTCAATATTTTGTTGGTATAAATAGGCGCTTTTTGCAATTTCATTTTGCATATACCCTTGTTCAATAGCCATTACACTTCCACCCATAGCCTCTATAACTTGAATATACTCATAAGCCTTGGCTTCTACTTGATTCGTCAATTCTTCAACATAATAACTGCCACCTAATGGATCAACAGTATTAGTTGCGCCACTTTCGTACCCAATAATTTGTTGTGTTCTAAGAGCAATTTTGGCAGCATCTTCAGTTGGCAAACTCAATGCTTCGTCAAAACCATTGGTATGTAAACTTTGTGTTCCTCCTAGAACTGCTGAAAAAGCTTGCAGGGTTACTCTTACTATATTATTTTGCGGTTGTTGAGCCGTTAATGAAGATCCACCTGTTTGTGTATGGAAACGTAACATTTGAGCTTGAGGATCAGTGGCACCTAAGTCTTTAGTAATTTTAGCCCACATTCTTCTGGCTGCTCTAAATTTTGCGACCTCTTCAAACAAGTCATTGTGTGCATTAAAGAAAAAAGAAAGTCTCTTTGCGAATACGTTTATGTCCAACCCTTTACTTTGGGCTGCTTTAACATACGCTATCCCATTGGCTAATGTAAAGGCAAGTTCTTGAACTGCTGTACTTCCGGCTTCTCTAATATGATAACCCGATATAGAAATAGTATTCCATTTAGGCACCTCTTTACTACAGTATTCAAAAATATCCGTTATTAAACGCATGCTTTGTTGAGGTGGGTATATATATGTACCTCTAGCTGTATATTCTTTTAATATATCATTTTGAATTGTTCCTGAAATTTTATTTAAGTCAGCCCCTTGTTTTTTTGCTAATGCAATATACATAGCCAACAAAATAGAAGCTGTTGAATTAATAGTCATGCTTGTAGTGATATCCTCAAGCTTAATTCCATCAAACAAAATCTCCATGTCTTGAAGTGAGTCTATTGCTACTCCCACCTTCCCTACTTCACCTTCGGAAAACTCGTGACTGCTGTCATACCCTATTTGAGTTGGCAAATCAAAAGCAACTGACAACCCCATTGTGCCTTGTTTTAACAAGTAATGGTATCTTTTATTGGATTCTTCCGCAGTGGAAAACCCAGCATATTGTCTCATTGTCCACAATCGACCTCTGTACATATCCTCTCTTACTCCTCGAGTGAATGGAAATTGCCCTGGATTTTCTTGAAGATTTAATGGATCGTTGTAAACCTTTTTAATTTCAATTTGACTGTCGTTAACTATTTTTTTTTCTTCAGACATCCTCTTTTATTTAAAAATATAAATTTATCTCCGCTTTTAGAAAATCAATTGCTTTTTGAGTAGGGATATTATTTTCAGCTATCATCCTATCAATGATTGCTTTTGACAACTCGACCCCTGTTGCGTCATTATCTAATCTTTCCGAGGTGGTATGTATCAATTGAATTACTTCTTCTTTTACTACTTTAATAATTTTCCAAGCTTGGTTACTTATATAAATTTGTTGAGATAAATTGTGATTATACTCTTGATAAACAGAGGATTCCATTAAATGCCTCAATCCTTTGGCAGTACTAGTTCCATCGTTGTAATTGTTTATTAAGTTTTGAGGACTTATTCTTTCCAAAAATAATATCATTCTTTCATAAGCTTGCAACTTCAATGGCGTTAAAGTACTTGCATTTTGTTTTCTAATTTCCAATTCCAAGCGACTTGTGTGATCTTCCATTACCTTGTTAACTATAACATAGGTTATTGCTAAAACAACGAGGGAAGGAATAACAAATTTCAGAATTTCTAATACGGCTGATAATAATGGGTCCATGAGTAAGGAATGCAAAATTAATAAACAATATTGTGTTTGACGCTATTTTTTAATCTTTTTTTTATTCTTTTGATAGAATAATTAAAGATCTTATGCAAATAAATCAAAATGCTTAACTAATTTTGAAATCACTTTTGAACACTTTACAAAACATAAACAATGCATTAGAATCTATTAAAGCCAATACTTTAAGAACGGTCATTACTTGCCTTATAATAACGATTGGAATTGCGGCTCTTGTTGGCATGCTTACTGCTGTTGATGGGATTGAGAACGGGCTTTCCTCAACTTTTGAAAAAATGGGAAGTAACGTTTTCAATATAAGAAACAGGGATGGCGTTGTTTCGAGAAGAAGTCAAGATTTCAACTTACCTGAATATAAAACAATAACTTATTCTGAGGCAGTAACTTTCAAAAACACATTTTCTGTAGCATCAAAAACTTCATTAAGTTATTTTATTAGTGGTGCGGCAGTTGTTTCTAACGAAAAGAAAAAAACCAATCCCAATGTTAGGATTTTGGCAGTTGATGAGAACTACCTCCAAAATGGTGCTTATACATTAAAGTATGGTAGAAATTTCAACCTAAATGAAGGCATTTACTCTTCACAAAACATCATTATAGGTAAAGATGTGGCAATGACATTGTTTAACAAAGAGAATGTCATTGGAAAAAAGATTATGATTGGCGAAGCTTCTTACACAGTCATAGGTTTATTAAAGAGCAAAGGAAACACAATGGGAATGGGCGGGGAAGACAGGATTATTTTTTTAGGTTTAGGTGATGCATTATCTAAATTTGTAAACAACAACAACTCCTTTATTATTACGGTTGGTATAAACGATATCAAGCAATACAACTTAGGCTTTTATGAAGCTGAAGGTTTAATGAGAAAAATAAGAAAAGTAAAAATTGGGGAACCTAATAACTTTAGTCTTTCTAAGAATGAATCGGTTACTGAAAAACTTACCGATAATTTAAAAACTTTAAAAATTGCGGCAACATTTATTGCTTTATTTACATTAATAGGCGCTGCCATAGGATTGATGAATATTATGTTGGTTAGCGTTACTGAGAGAACAAGAGAAATTGGGACTAGAAAAGCTTTGGGTGCCACTCCAAAAATCATAAGACAACAATTTTTAACAGAAGCTGCTGTTATTTGTCAAATTGGCGGAATAGGTGGTATTATATTGGGAATTATTTTAGGTAATTTGGTTTCATTGGTTATGAAGACCGGCTTTATTATCCCTTGGAATTGGATGATTTTATCCTTAATTATTTGTTTTGTAGTAGGAATTCTTGCTGGTTATTATCCTGCAAACAAAGCCTCTAAATTAGACCCAATTGAAGCACTTCGTCACGAATAGGTCTATCCCTACCCAATCATTTTCAATCGATTTCTTTTTTAAGTCTTGTTTTTTTAGCAATTTGCAACGCAAATGAAACGTATACATATTATAGCATGTGGAGGAGCCGTTATGCACAATATCGCCATTGCTTTACACCTTATGGGAAATAAAGTAACAGGCAGTGATGATGAAATTTTTGAACCTGCGCTATCGAGGCTAAAAAAACACAATTTACTTCCACAAAATAATGGATGGAACGATGACATCATTGATTCATCTATTGATTTCATTATCCTTGGGATGCATGCAAAAAAAGAGAATCCTGAATTAATAAAAGCGCAATCTTTAAACATTAAGATTTATAGTTTCCCTGAGTATGTATACCAACATGCTATAGATAAAAAAAGAGTTGTTATTGGAGGTAGTCATGGCAAAACAACTACGACTGCAATGGTAATGCACGTTCTCAAAAAATTAAACATCGACTTTGATTACCTTGTAGGCTCTCAACTCGAAGGATTTGAAACAATGGTAAAATTTAGCGATGCCCCAGTTATGGTAATTGAAGGAGACGAGTATTTAACTTCGGCGCTAGACCCCATCCCTAAATTTTTAAAATACCGCCCTCATATTGCCTTAATTACGGGCATTTCTTGGGACCACATTAATGTTTTCCCAACTTTTGAAACCTATTTAAAACAGTTTCAGTTGTTTGTTGATAGTATACAAAAAGAAGGAACTATTATTTTTTTCAAGCAAGACGAGGTGTTGCAAGATATATGTGAGAAAAGCACTCTAGAAAAAATCCCTTATAACACCCCTCATTACCATATAAGAAATGGGCAAACAATTATAAGTAAGCAAGACAGGCACACTTTAAATATTTTTGGAGAACACAACATACAAAATGCAGAGGGTGCTTGTAAAATTTGCATTAAACTCGGGATTAGCGAATCCAATTTTTATGAATCTTTAAAAGACTTTACAGGCACGGCTAAGCGACTTGAAAAAATTAAGGAAAGTGAAAATTTTGTTGTAATCAGAGATTTCGCACATTCCCCGAGTAAATTAAAAGCAAGCATGAATGCTGTCAGGAATCAATATCCCGAACACACTGTCATAGCTGTTTATGAATTACACACATACAGTAGTTTGAACAAAAGCTTTTTGCCCGAATATGTCAACTCCATGAAAGATGGTGATATTAATTTTATTTATTTCAACCCAAAAGTCATTGAACACAAAAAGTTGCCCCCAATAAATCCCAAAGAAATTGAATCTAATTTTGGCACAAATACTGAAGCGATAAACGATATTGAAGTCCTTCAAAATAAAATAAAAAATTCATCAAGCAACGTTTCACAAAAACCATGTGTCTTACTACTTATGAGTTCGGGGAACTTTGATAATGCTCAACTATGGTTCTAATGAAATTATTGGTAATTTAAAAAAAAATCAATACTTTCGTGGATTAAGATTTAATTAAACAACAAACAGAATCAATTACAATAAAATGAATAAACTTTTACTTACTTTTTTTCTTATAGTTAGTTCAACAATCGTTTTAAAAGCGCAGAATATAACCATTGATTTTACACCCAAAAATATATGTCCTGGGTCGAACATTAGAATTACATTTATTAAAAATGGCGTTTATTTTAACCCAGGCAATACTTTTAATATTACAATGTCTAACGCAAGTGGCTCATTTTCATCACCTACAATTTTAGGGACAGTTAATGACACGACAATTTCATCAATCACAGGAGAAATCCCCAAGTTCTCTCCTGCCGGAAGTGGTTATAGAATAAGAATAACATCTAGTAGTCCTTCAAGAACATATACATCTACTGCGACTCTTAATGTTTATCCTCGACCAACCGCATCCTATACTTTTTTAAATGATAGCCAATGCTATAAATGGCATAATTATAGATTTACTTCTAATTCGACCATTCCAAGTGGTTCAATAAATACTTATATTTGGAATTGGAAAGATGGAATTAGCGATACGACCACCAACAACATCATCAACCATAAATTTAGAAACTTCCTTTTTTATTATTATCCAAAACTTACTGTAATAAGCAATTTTGGTTGTACTGATTCTTTTTCAAGACAGGTTAACTTAAAAGAAACGCCAAGAGTATTGACAGAGTTTAATGACACTATCCAATGTTTTAAAGGAAATTTATTCTCAATTGAATCTATTTCTGAAATCTACTTAGGGTCCATTAATTTCAAAAGTTGGCGAGTTGGTTCCACAGGACCAAGCTACACAAACATTGACTCTTTTTCACATTCATTTAATTCAGTTGGTGCATATCAAATAAGGCAAATCAATCACCATTCAAATGGATGCAAAGACACCAACATCCTTGCTTGTCTTGTTAATGAACACCCCAATGCACTTATTTCAACCAATGACACAGACCAATGTGTTAACGGAAATTACTTCACATTTGAATCCCAGTCTACTATCAAAAATGGTTTACCTCTTCTTAATTATTGGACTTTAGATAACAATGACTTTAGAAATCAACAAGACTCTGCACACAAATCCTTTTCCTCTGCTATTAATAAAACTATTCGATTAATTACAATTAGTGATGACGGGAATGATGGTTGTTCGGATACAGCCTTCCAGTTAGTTTTAGTCAATCCTATGCCTGTAAGTAATATTAAAAATGTAGATGTAACAAAATGTTTTAAAGACAATTTATTTAGATTTAGGTCTACTTCAACAATTTCTAGAGGAACCATTACTAATAACTGGAACTTTGGTGATTTATCAACTACTAATAATTCAGATTCAGTTAGCCACCGATACAACAATGATGGAAATTATTCAGTCAGAATTTTTAGCACATCAAATAAAGGATGCAGAGACACTGCTTCAACTAACGTCATCGTTAAACCAACTCCAGTTCCATCTTTTTCATTAGTTCAAGACACAATTTGCTTTAAATACCACGAACTAAAAGCGTATTCGAACTCTTCTATTTCCAGTGGCACATACACTAGACATTGGTTTTTGAGTGATGGAATGAACTACCTTGGGGTTGATAGCATTAAACATTCATTTACTACTCATGGTAAATATAGGGTAATGCTTGTTTTGAATTCAAACCAAAATTGTAGAGATACGGTAAGTGATTCAGTTGTTATATTACCAACACCATCATCTAACTTCAACGTCAATAATACAGACCAATGTTTTAGAGTCAACTCCTTTACATTTAATGACTTATCAACTTTCAATTTAGGCGTCATTACTGGCAATCTTTGGATTTATGGTGATGGAATAACTAGAGCTAATGCTGCAAGCACAAACCACGTATACACTACTGAAGATGCTTTCAACTCAGCCTTAATTGTTTATGCAGACAACGGTTGTTTTGATACCAGTTTCCAAAGAATTAAAGTATATCCCCACCCAAGTTCAGACTTTTTAATTTTACCAAGTGGTCAATGTGTTAACAACAATAGTATTGAATTTAGATCTAACACCTTTATAACTGAGGGTGGATTTAGCAACGCATGG
Organism: Chitinophaga pinensis; assembly: GCA_945871905.1. GTDB lineage: Bacteria > Bacteroidota > Bacteroidia > NS11-12g > UBA955 > JABMMZ01. The sequence goes on along the minus strand of CAMBXL010000001.1, from coordinate 255,084 downwards.
AATTTTGGGGATGGTGCTACTTCTTCATTATTAAGTCCATTCAAAAAATACAACAAAGACACCACTTATAACGTAAGACTTATTTCATACAGTGATATAGGATGTACTGATACTGCTGTAAAACAAATTACTATTCACCCCAAAGCAAGAACCAATTTTTCCATAAACAACAATACCCAATGTTTAAATGGCAATTCTTTTATCTTCAACTCTTCAACGACCATTAAGTCTGGAACTTTTTCTTTGAATTGGCAATTTGGTAACGGCAATATTTCTGGCAACAATTCCAGTGTTCAGCAATCTTATTTACAGTCTCAATTTTATAATGTTAGATTAATTAGCTTATCAAACAATGGCTGCCTAGACACTGCAATTAAACAAATCAGAACTTTAGCTATGCCTATTGCCGATTATCAATTCAATAATGACAAATTCTGTTTACAAGGCAATGACTTCCAGTTTAACCAATCAAGCACTAACCCTGGTGGCTTATCTATGAATCACCGTTGGTATTTTGGTAACGGGGATAGTTTGATAAACAGCACTACAGGACAAGTGAGTTATTTAACACCCGGCACCTTTAATGTTTCATTGATATCAAGCACTAACTTAGGCAACTGTAGAGATACAAGTGTAAAAAGTTTTGTTGTTCACCCTATGCCTGATGCGAGTATTCAGGTCAACGACAATGAACAATGCTTCGAAAACAATAGCTTCGAGTTCAAATCTACATCAACTGTTAGCTCAGGAACTATTGCAACCACAAACTGGAAATTTGGAGACAACACAACTTCAACCCTACCCGACCCTATTAAATCTTATTTCAGATCAGACTCCTTTAGAGTATCATTGATTGTTTTATCTAATTTTGGTTGCTTAGATTCAACTTTTACAAAAGCATACGTTAACTCTATGCCTATTGCTAATTTTGACATCAACCCAAAAATCAGTTGCTTTAAGAACAATTCAATTAGAATTATAAATCGTTCTTCCATCAGCAGAGGTCTTATTTCAGAACACAAATTTTATTATGGCAATGGAGACTCAACTGATGTTCAAAATCCACCAAACTACAATTACCCTGCAAGTGGCGACTTCCAAATTCTACACAAAGTAGTTTCTAATAAAGGCTGCGAGGATACCACTAGCCGATTTGTATACATTAGACCTAATCCTGAATTAGACTTTTCTGTAGACCCTGTATGTTTAAAAGACTCAAGTGTCTTCATTAATAATTCAACTATAGCTAGTGGTGACATTGTAAGTTGGAAATGGTTTTTTGGAAATGGCAGAACTTCAAACGCATTTGAACCTAAATACAAATACAGAGATACAGGATCATACGACATTCGATTAGTGGCAATTACAGACCAAGGTTGCGTTGATACATTATTTATTACTGATGCTGCATTAGTTTTACCCAATCCAAAAGCAAATTTCACTTATGACAAAATACGTTCTTGGGAAAATGAAGTTGACATAAGATACCGTGATTTATCTACAGATGCCATTACATGGAATTGGAATTTTGCAAGTATGGGAACCTCAACTGAACAAAATCCATCTTTATTTTACAATGACACTTTAACACAATTAACACGATTAGTTGTATCCAACATCTATGATTGTAAAGACACAAGTATTCAAAAAATCTTTATTCTTCCGGATGTCATTTATTACATACCAACTGCGTTCTCACCCAATGATGACAACATCAATGAGACATTCAAACCTATTGGCCTTGCCTATGCATTAGAATACAAGTTTATTGTTTTCAATAGATGGGGTGAAAAACTATTTGAAACAAACAATCCCAAAAATGGATGGAATGGCAAAGTCAATGACAAAATAGTCGAACAAGGTCTTTACTTTTTTAGAATGGAATTTATAGGAGCCAATGATTTGAGGTATGAGGAAAAGGGCAATATTATGGTTTTATACTAATTGAAACAGTTAGGATTAATAATAATCTACATTAACATCCAATTAAATTTAATAGGTCAATCAAATCCTACGAGGCTTTTTCCTGTTTTAAAATTATGGACTAAGGGGAAAGCTGACAGCATTTATTATTTTAACCAAAACCATCATTCCCATTTGATAAAACCAATGTTTAATGCCTATCAAGTAAAACGAGCAAGAGAATATTGGTATAATAAAAATATGACCTCATTTAAACAGGGAGACAAAAACTGGCAAAGTGTAACGGATTTTTTATGTCGATTTAATACATTAATAGGTGTTTGTAGAGCAAATATTGATGACATAGAACAAACTATTGGCGGATACACTATACACATATTCCCGCAAAATAGGGATTCTATTCGGTTTGTATTGGTTGACATAAAATCTCGCTGGTCACTGTTTTTCCATTTGCCTTTTATAAAAAACATTCCTTTTAATTCCCAAAATCCCAAACGAATGCAAAACATGATTTGGCAATTTGAATGGGTTGAACCTGTTAAAACAGAATTATTTTACCAAAGGCAGATGAACCTACTTTTCAAAAAGCAACATTATTCAGGCTATTTATTTTAATCTATGAAATATCTAATTTTCACTTTACCAATCCTTATATTTTTTCAAAATATCAATGCACAAGATGGAATTGATTTGGTTTCTTTAGGGAACAAAGAAATGAATGACAGAAACTATGTAAAAGCAGACTATTATTATTCACTTGCACTTGCTAAAGAACCGCGAAACTGGAATCTATATACCCTATTAGGTTTTTCTAAACACAAACAACAAAAGTATCAAGAAGCGGATTCCTTGTATTCAATCACCATACAGAACGACAGTAATTCATCAAGAGCCCATTGGAACAAAGGTTTAAATTACATAAGACTAAAAAAAGACAGTTTGTGTATTAAACACTACAAAAAATTCATACAGCTAGAGCGTAATAACCGCCCATCTGGCCTAACAGACGCTTACAAACAAGTTGGTATTGCCTATGAGAGGATTTTACGTAAGAAAGGATTAACATCAGGTCAAATTGACGATATGATATTCCATTTATCTCAACTGGAGCTTATGGATCCATATTTACCGGATGTACCATTGATTAATAACTTTATTGAAAAAATAAAACGATTAAGACCTAAAAATCAAAATGGGTTATGGATTTTAACGGAATAAAAAAAGCCGATTAAAAATCGGCTTTTTTGTATAACTATTTTTGTTATTTTATCTTTCTCCTCTATTAACGAAAGCTCTTGGAGTTTGACCAGTGTATATTTGTCTTGGTCTTCCAATAGGCTGATTTTCGTTAATCATCTCTTGCCACTGAGAAATCCAACCAGGGAGTCTTCCTATCGCAAATAATGCGGTGAACATCTCCGTTGGGAATCCTATAGAACGATAGATAATTCCTGAATAGAAATCTACGTTAGGGTATAATTTTCTTTCTACGAAATAAGGATCAGTTAAAGCCGCTTCTTCTAGTTTTTTGGCAATCTCCAAAACAGGATCATTGATTCCTAATTTATTTAAAACATCATCACAAGCTTTTTTAATAATTTTTGCTCTTGGGTCAAAGTTTTTGTATACTCTGTGTCCGAATCCCATCAATCTAAATGGGTCATTTTTATCTTTGGCTTTATCAACCCATTTTTGAACATTACCACCATCCAATTTTATAGCTTCTAGCATTTCTAGAACTTCTTGGTTGGCACCTCCATGTAATGGGCCCCAAAGCGCAGCAATACCAGCAGCTGTAGTTGCATATAGATTTGCTTGAGAAGAACCAACTAACCTAACAGTACTTGCAGAACAATTTTGCTCATGGTCAGCGTGTAAAATCAACAATTTGTTCATAGCATCAACTACAACTGGATCTGGCACATATTCCGGATCGCTTACGTGTTTGAATGTCATAGTGAGGAAATTACTTACGTAATCTAAGTTATTGTTAGGATATACAACAGGGTGTCCAATACTTTTCTTGTAAATCATGGCACAAATTGTTGGCATTTTAGCCAATAATCTGAGCATAGTTCTACTTTTAGCGTCTTGACTTCTATTTGGATCAAGTGCTTTTGGGTAATATGCAGACAATGAAGAAATCATAGCTATTAATTGTCCCATTGGATGAGATCCTGTAGGGAATGTTTTGAAGATATTTTGCAAATCTTCATTAACTAGTGTATGATGTCTAATTGAATTATCGAAATCTTCAAATTGATCTTTGTTTGGCAACTCACCTTTCAGCAATAAATAGGCAACTTCTAAGAAATTTGCTTTTTCTGCTAAGTCTTCGATAGAATATCCTCTGTGTCTTAAAATCCCCAATTCACCATCTAGGAATGTAATATTACTTTTAGTGGCTCCTGTATTTTTATATCCTACATCAAGTGTAACATAACCTGTTGTGTCTCTAAGTTTTGAGATATCAATAGCTTTCTCTCCTTCGGTTCCAACAATAACTGGAAATTCGTAAGTATTACCTTCAAGAGTAATGGTGCAATTTTGTGGTTTTGTGTCTGGCATATTCTTTTTATGACTTATTTTATTTGGTAAACAACGTTGAAATGATATTGTTGCGAAATTATTAAATAAATACTAAACCATCAAATGGTTTTGCCATAAATATGTAAAATAATTTAATTACCTTAAAAGGGTAACAGTTCCAGAGTAATCTCTATCAAACCCTTCTATATCAATTGTAACTATTTTGTAAAAATAGACCCCTTGAATGCATAATTTTCCATTGTATGTTCCATCCCAAACTTGAGTCATATCATTGCTATAGAACACTTTTTCTCCAAATCTATTAAAAATCTCAATATTGTATTTTTTCATAGTGGGACCAAATACTTTGAATATATTGTTCATATCTGGTCCTTTGGAATCAGGAGTAAAAGCATCGGGAATAAATAACTGATAGATAGGAACGAACTGATAATTCCTAATTATGGAATCTTTACAAGCTCCTTTTAAACTTTCTGCTATCAATTTTATTTTAAAATCTGAAATTTCTTTATTAACCACAAATGAGAACTCTCTGTCTTGATTGTTTATTAAAGAGTCATTATAATACCAAGAAATTGTATGTCCATATTTACAATGTGACAAATCCTTAACATATAACCTTGGCATTTCTTTTGACATTTTACCATTAGGATTAGAATAAAAATCAACTTTGGGTTGAGGTAAAACAATAATCTTTTCTGAAATCCCTGTGGCTGAACAAGTCCCATCTTTTACTTTTGTTTTCACAAAATACTCTCCTGCTTTTAATGTAGTTTCGAATGGAAATTCATAATCATAAGTTTCAATCAGACTGTCATTGATATACCATTTTTGTAAGTTTATATCATTAAAATTAGATTTAAATTGGAATTTGGCGGGCTCACAAACCTCTTTAGGATAGTCTAGAACGATAGACCCTACGGGACCATCTTTGATAAATACCTCAACTTGCTTACTAACATTACCACAGATCCCATTTGTTTGAATAGTATACAAGAAACTTGTTAAACCTAGTTGAACATCTTGCTTAGAGGGGTAATAAGTGGTAAACAATTGATTAGGTGTATTAAATCTACCATAACCATTTGTGAACCAATAACCTGAATAATTCTCGTGAATTTCTGCTTGAAACTGAATAATATCACCAAAACAAACACTGTCTTGTGGGTGGTAAATATTCAAATATGGCAATTTGTTGACTTCGATTGAAAAATCTTTAATAGAAACACATCCATTTGCTGCGTTATAACGGTAAAAAACTACATTATCTTTAATGTCGATATTTTCCTTAATCAACTTAAATGCATTTCCATCTACGCCTGTACCATACCATGTTCCATTTGCAGGGTTAGCTATTAAATTAAATTGTTCAAAATTCTCACATAATCTAACCTTATCTGGACCTTGAAAATCTATTTGTACGGTATCTATAATGTTCAACTCAAAACTTTTTTGAGAGTAGCAAGTATTATTTTCGACCATTATCTTCAAAAGGATATTTTTATTTGAACCTATATCACTTAGTCTTAATTTATTTGTCAAATTTGTATTATTGGACAATAATGTCCAATTTCCATTAGTTAGCTGAGGCAAAGTAAAAGGCAATTGGTTAATACATATAGTAGGAGGCAAAACCAAATCAATTTTGAATGTATCTTTTATTTCGACATTAATGGTATCATTGTAAATACAAGAGTTTATGTCTTCAATTACAGAAAACAGTTTAAAAGAGGATGATTTATTTTCTATTAATCCAAACTCCCATTGATTCAAAACAGGATTATTAAGATTTACATTTACTTCAGCTTCGGTTAATTCAAACTTTTTAACAGCACTTAACCCTTGTGGTTCTATTTGAATTTTATTAAATTCTTTTAGTTCATTCAAACATAAGTCAACGTCACTTAAAGTATAATTCAAAAAAGGATGGTTCTCTATTTTTACCACATCATCTGTATAACATCCATTGGTCAACTTGTATCTAAACACCAATTGTATTGGAACATTGGTTTTTCCTTTAAATGGAACAGCATTTACAAGCGTATTATTTACAAACCATTGTCCACCGGGCTTTTCAACCTCTGTAATGGGCATTAATTCAAATGGTGTATTTTTACATACTTTAATATCTGGACCCATGTTGAGTTGGGGTGGCGTAAGGTCTTCCACAAAAAATGTATCAATCACTAATTTTTCACAGCTTGTGTTTGTCAATGGCACTAAAACTTCAGCAATGTATTGTCCTCCATTTTGAAGTTGGTGATTTAATTTTCGTGAATTTGATTGTTTTATAATTTGTCCATTTATGTTTTTTAAAGTCCATAAATAGTTACTTGAACTATTTTGCTGTGGTTGAAGTGTTAAGTCACCACAATTTTTTACACTTTTATTTATTACAAAATTCGGCAAAGATTTGATATTTAAATACAGCGTTTGAGACGATTCAGAATAGATAGGACAATAATTGTCTTTAACTTTAATTAACAATCTATGTTCCCCAATATTTAAAGAAGTTCCTACAATATTTAATTTAAATCTTTTAACACCAGGCAATTGGCTTAGTAACGGTTCAATAATTGCGTTTGATTCATTCCCTAACAGTTCAATTTCAGTATTATCAAAAACAGAGGAATTAAAAGGCAAATCTGTAATTTGGATTTCTATACTTTTCGATTCTCCTTGGCATACTAAAAGGTTGTTATTTGACAGAACAATACTTGGTGTATTGTTGCTGGCATTGATTGTTTCAGCATAAATATCTCTTCTGACTACACCTGCCAAAAAATATATGCCATTAATATCCTTTTTCCACTCCTCACATTCTACTACTATTACACCGCCTTGGTTATTAATAATAGGCGTAAACGAAACATCACCCGTTAAGCTAGATATGTAAAAGCCCTGAAAAGGCAAGGAAGTCACATTGGGGACGCAAGAAGAGAACATGTTTAAACAATAGTAAGAAAATGGCTCATTGAAGTTCCTTCCACTACTGTAACTTACATTTGACAAACGATTCACTTTGGCAGGCTTTAAAAAGAAAACCAAAGAATCATTGTCAGGATTAGACACCCCTAAACTTACAATCTGGGACTGATTTGTGGGATAAAGAAACTGAGGTGAATTTTGAAAAACCGTTGATTGATTGCTATTATTGTTGCATAGTGATAACGTTGTATAATTATAAAAATTCTGCTCCGCGGTTGTTGGGTTTACTTTAATATTTCTAGATGAAATCCCTATAGAGACATCAAACTTACAGTAGTTTTGACCAAGCAAATCAATAAAATCAAAATCACCTTCAAATACTTGTTTTTCGAAACCATAGTTTACCGTTGCGTTAATCCCACATTTAGAGACAGCCGTAGAGCATGTTTTTGTAATATCAACAACTTCTTTTCTTCCCAATTCAATCGATGCTAGATCTAAATGAGAATAACTAGTACCTTCGGAACCTCTAATTGTTAAGCTCGAAATATCACTGCAATTCAAATTAGAGTTTCCTCCTCCATTGCCATTAAACTTACACTCATTACAATCTCTGTATACGGTTAAATAGAACTTATACTTTGATGCAAAAACATGTTTGTATGTAATCTCGGCACCTAAAATATGTGATGCTTTTAGATAGTGTGATTGAGAAAAAACAATAAAAATGAAACAACCTATAAGATTCTTAAAAAAGATATTTCGATTATTGTTTTTCATATTCTTATAAAAACCAAAAGTAGTTTTGATTAATTTCAAAACTACTTTTAGCTTAATTTTCATTTCAATTATTATCTTAACAAGGTAACAGTTCCCTCGTATTTATATTCTTCACCATCGTAGGCAGTAACCTTTATGTGCCAAATATAAACATCTTGTTGGGCATCTTGGTCTTTGTACTGACCATTCCAACTTTCAAATTTATCTTTGCTTTCCCATAAGATTTCACCCCATCTATTGAACAAAATAATACTGTAAGATTTTTCGCCATTTACAATTGGTCTGAAAACGTTGTTTACTTTTGGTCCTGTTCTTTCAGGGCTAAAGGCTGTTGGAACAAACACTGTTACGTCTGGACCAATTTTTCTAATTGCACCGATAGAATCTTCACAAACCACATCTTCACTTATTGTAATATCTCCGCTTGCAGGGTAAGTGTATCTTGCTATTAAATTAACCCAATAAACTGTAGTATCAGATGGGTAAGTTTTAATTGGGTTGATTTGTGTAGAAGTATCTTCGATATCATATAAGTCAAACGACCACAGATAACTCATATTCTCTGCACCCCATCTGTATTGTGTTTCATTTTTAAATTTAAATTTAGGAAATGCCACAGTAGTAAAGAATCCTGGGTCACTGCTAAAGGCTGCTTTTGGTTGAGGCAACACTCTTACATAGTCAATAGAATCTTTTTGAATACTACAAGCTTGGTCGTCACTTGCTCCCCACTGATTATGAACTATTACGTTAACATCATACCATCCTCTTTGAGCAGTATCATATCTTTTTTGTGGATTTCCATTTGTAGATTTTCTCAGAGTATCACCATTACCGAAGTACCAGGTGTATCTCAAATTAGGAGAACCAGCTGGTTTGAATACAGTTGTAGAAAAGTCAATATCGGCAGCTTCACATTTTACAAAATGCACTGGCATTGAATACTGAGGATATGGCTCTATAATCAACTGAATATCATCTTTAGCAGGAGGACATACACCTTCTTTAATCGTATTGATATTTAATACCACTTGACCATTGAACCCTATCAAAGAGGTGTCTTGTAAGCCATGGGTGTATATTGTACTTAAGGTACTATTGTCAGAAAAATTACCATCACCGCTACTTGACCAAGTAGTGTTTTGTGCCCACGCTTTTGTTGCAACTAAGTTAAACACTTGACCTTCGCACTGTTGATATGGACTTGGCGTTGTTACAGTAACCTCTGGTTGGCTTTGTATTCTTATGTTTTTCGCAATAGAGTCACTACAACCTGTTAAAGGATTGGTGTATTCGTATTTCAAACGGATAGGATCCTCATATTGTTTGGTTTTAGGACTGATGCCGGGGTTAAAATCACGCCCTACGACTCCTATTCCCGACCAAGTTCCTACTGGGCCTGAAGGTTGTTCGTTGAACAATTCAAAAGGAGCATTACTTGAACATACGGTATCAGGAATATTGATTCTAAGGATAGGTAAACCATTAACAGTTACTTCAACACTGTCTGCCACAGGACATCCGCTTGAAATATCAGTTAACTTTAGCAAGTATTGTCCTGCACCTAAACTTGGGTCAAATATCTTTTTAGTTTTAACCGAATTATTAATCACGTTTGCTATAATTGGATTACCCATGTCACGAGAGTTTCTAAATTCAACAGTAGACCATTCACCTTTATCAAAACGTTGACCAGTATTTCTGTCTTTAGCAAAACTATCTAATGCTAGTAATGGGTAGTTGATACACTGTTTAGGGATTCCACTAAATTCAATTTCTGGCAATCTTACAACAGTAATCCATACAGAGTCGCATGATTTACAGCCAGAAATAGCATCTTGGAAACAGTATTCTATTTGATATTGTCCAGTTTTTTGATTTTCACCTTCTAAACCTGGATCTATGTATGGTGTTGCTGGAATTGTAGTATAATCCCAATAAACAATAGCATCAGGGTCAACCCCAGAACCAGATGGAACATCTAAACATCTGAAACTTTCAGGACCACCTGCTTTTGCTGAAGGAATAGGTCTAAGTATTAGTTTACCTAAATCAATTGGACCCGCTTTTTGACAGAAAGTACCTTTGTCTAATTCTACAGTTGGGTTAGGATTTAACTTAATGTTTTTACATTCTCTATTGTAACAGCCTTTAGCATCTCTGTATTCATAACATATAATATCAGTAATACCAGCTTTTGGCACTTGGTCATTGCTAATAAACTTAGGGAAATCCCACACGTATGTATTTTGTCCAACAGGTCCGCCTGTAACCCAACTAGGATTTCGGTGTTGTTGGAAATACCTGATATCCGATTCTCTAATTGAATTATCAAATCCAGCCTTAGCAACTGCGACCTTCCTTGTTGTTAAATTGATGGCCCCATCTTGATAACAATGTGGCGGTAATGGCGTAAAAATAAATGAGGGGAGAGGGTTTACTGTAAGAGTAAATGTATCATAATCTTCACAAAGAACACCTCCTTGATTTACTCTTAAGAACATTTCGTATTTTCGAGTTGCTAAAGTTGTAATTTTCAATCTGAAAGAACTATCATTAGCTACAGTTGCTCCAGAATTAATATCTCTCCAAGTTATTTGACGAGTAAACCCTAAAGGTCTTCGTTTGGCCATAACTTTTAAAGTATCTTGATGACAAATTTCTCTATCACCACCTGAAATAGCTATGACAGTATCGTTTACAAATAATTCCATTGTATCAGTATCAAAACATTTATAAATACTGTCTAACACTTTTACTGAATACTTACCTGCTACATTGATTGTAATTTGTCTGGTATCTTCCATAGTATTCCACTCATACATCAATGAATCTGCATTTTGAGCATCTAATGTCACAAAATCATAAGTACAAATCCTTCTGTCTGGACCAATATCAACGATTGGATTTTTGATATATTTAATAACCATGGTATCAGCATCCACACATTTATTTCTATCTGTTAACCTTAATACTATTCGGGTTGTTTGAGTAGGCGTTACAGTAATTTTATTAAGCGTGTCGCCGGACTTGTGTGTACCAACCGGCACTTCCCATCTGTATTTATAGGGAGCAAAACCATAAGCAACAATTGGTTCTACTGTTAATGAATTACCTGCACATAAGAAAGTATCTTTACCAAAAGCCAATTCAACATCAAGTACTGGAGGCAAAATAATAGTGTCCGAATAAACAGTAGGACAATTAAATGGCGGGTTATTAATTTCATGTTCTATGATATATTTTCCACCACGTTTAAATTTAAAACTGTCAGTTCTGTTAAAGGTCATAAAGAAAGGAACACCACTGTTTGTGGAATCTCTAACGGTATATTTGTATCTGTAGTTTTTAGGATTGTAGTTAACCGTGTCTTTAGGAGTGGCTGTAAATTTAACTTTACCACAGTCGAGGATTGTATATTTACGTTTGTCTTCAGCTCTTGGAGAAACAGTAACGTTATAACCTCTATTTGCTAAAGATGGTTTTGGACAAGCATCGTCTTTTGCAGAAGCAGTAAATGAGTATGGATTTGGTCGGGCATCTCCAATTTTAGTTGTCCAACAGAATTCAGCTTGCTTTTCTCTAGCAGTTGGATTTAATATTGTAAAGGATGCTCCTGGAATACCATTGTTCCATGTTAAAACGGTTGTATCAGGTCTTGTTTGGTTTGGCAGAAATGGATCATCTTTAGATTGTATTTTAAAACAAATTCTATCCCCTTCGCAAACACTGTATTTATTTGAACCAGTAAAGTATGGTGGATTATTGTCAGGACATGTTTTTACAACAAGCTGCATGTCACGTCTGGTAAAACCGATTAGTATCCATTTGTTTGTAGCTGAGTCCTTTCTCCACTCATTTACTTGTATTACAATTACACCAACCTCATCACATTTTGTAGGCGTAAACACGATATCACCTGTTTCTTTATCAAAATAAAAACCTCTTGGTGGTTTCGCATTAGGCAATGGACGACAGTTAACAACACCAGGGTTTGGGGGACAATATGGTGTCATTGGGATTTGCGCATTAAAATTCCCTGTGTAACTTTCATTGGTATTATTAGCACTCAAAGGTGTTGAAAGTTCATAAGACAAACTATCTCCGTCAATAACCTCACGCACACCATTGTTGTATGTAAATGGTTGGTTACAACATAGGTAAGCTACCGGTGGAATTGACAATTGAGGAGAAGTATTACATTTCTTTTTGGTTTTATCAATATTACAAATATTGATCATTGCATCTGTAAAGAAGTTACCTGGAGAAATCGTAGTAATGGCCCCATTTCGGCAACATTGTTCCACTTTGATTTTGATTTCGCAACATCCTGCATCTTTTAAGGCTTTAAACGGACTTGTATTAAAATCTACAATTGCCTCAAAGATATGCTCCTCTATACCCTCTCCAGCTGTTTGATTTTCAGGATTACAAGGCGCGGTTCCTGAGGTACAATTTGGGGTAATGTCATTAATGGCAGTCCGAGTGTAACTTACGTTTGTATTATTACTAATATTACCTCCACTTACACAATACATACTAATAGAAGGATTGTTAAAAGGAATACCACGACAATCGCGGTAAACCTTAAGTACAAACTTATACTTCCCATTAGAAATGCATTCGTAGGTAATGTCTCCGCCCATCATGTGGGAGGCTTTTGCATTGTTGAAAATCAACAAGACGGTAAACAATAATGCTATTTTGTATAATCTATTCATATCTATTTTTTTATTCTATTGTTATTTTGTAACACTCAATTGTGTTTAATTTTTTAATTCTTAAAAAATGGACACCATGTACAAAACTGTCAGGTAAGGTAATATACTTAACAGTGTTATCCAAATTTTTTTGATAAACCAATTGCCCTTGGTGATTAAATATCTCTATTACAATATTATTTTCAAGCACTTCTGCAAAATACAATTTTCCACCACTTTTTAACGGATTAGGATAAACCATGTTATTGAGTCTATTTTTACTTGATTTGGGTTTGTTTGCTAGTGTTTTATTATCAATCAAAGCTTGCTTAACTCTTAAACAATTATCCTCTATTTGTTTAATATTATTATATTTTTCATCAACAAAACTGTAAAGCAAATCAAAATAAACAAATCCTCCTGCACTCAAAGTCAAACTATCAAAATTCATTAAACCAATTCTTCTTCCCGGTAAATTCCCCACCAAAGGTTCACTCCACATTAAGTTGTTATTTTCAGAATCGGTATCAAAAGGATAAACAAAATGGGCATTAGAACTCCCATCAACTCCATTTCCACCATACTTTAATGAACTTCCATTTTTCCACTTACCACTCATCAATGCTTTAAAGTCACTTGCATTCGTAGGCCTTCCATTAATAATATCATTGTTATTATTATAATACATGGTTGAATTTATAGTATTATTAAGTGCCATACAACTCAAAGACACAAGCCGACCATCAAACGTTGCATCACTAAAATCATTGTACGCAAATAATATTTTATTCTTTACATCAGTACCCAAATATTCATTTTCAACTTGCCCAATCTTAAAACTATTAACGACTGAAAACCTAAAATTATTATAATTGATATTCGAACGATTGTAAACTACATACCTCACCAAAATAGCATTTACTAAAACTGAATCTTGTGTATTAAAACCATAAATAGAAGTATGCAATTCAACTCCTAATGGCTGTGTATTGGAATAAGTGTGACTCGCATATTTATCATTCGAAATTGAATAAATCAATTTATCTCCTTGGAAATACGGATAATCACCTTCCATTGGCGTATATATTTGATCATTATTTTGATAATCAACAAACGGAGCTAAGACTTGTGCAAAAGGGCTTCCTTTTGAGCCAGGCCAATTTTTAATTGATTGGGGCATTTGATACCCATTTTTATTAAAATTTATTTGATGATTATTCACTTCTTCCGACGTTATATAATAAGTATAATTCCAATCATTTGAATTGGCTGCATTTCCTCCATTCAATGCCAATGGACCTGCCCAAAACTCATGATTAGATCCGCCCAATTGGTGAGCAGCCACCCTTAAATCACCATTATTGTCCGTTGCGCACATCCACACGCCTACTCCGCTAGAAAATCCAATGTTTTTATTAAACAACCCTTGAAAACCTATACTATCAAATAACAATCCGTTAGAATTAGCGAATACTTTCATCCTGTTCAATGACATCTCTCCCATTGAAGCTTGAGAATACAAGCTCAACACAGGACAAAGCAATATGAAAAGGTATTTAAGCATTAAAACACGCTGTATCTAATTCCAACTTGCAGTTGTTTCGCCAATAATGACTCGTTGTGTGAGTATGAAGATTTAACCCCATTCATACTGTATGACTGAATCCCAGGCATTACAAACACTTTAAAATGATTTGACAAAGGATAATAAACCTTAATTCCGGCATTGACACCTAAGCCAAACAAAATATTAGAAGATTCTGTCTTATTGACTTGGTCATTTTGCCAATTAATGGACTGAAAACTTTGTTCTCTAGACCAATTTAGCATAGCTGAAGCATTTAATGAAAATTCGAATGACTTGTATCCAAAATTATAGCTCATTCCCAATGGAATTTGAATTAATTTATATGAATTTTGCAACTCTATATTTTTACTTTTAGAAACAGAAACAAGGGAGGTATCAAAGGATTCAACAGTAATTACACCTTTAATAGGATCATTGATAAATCTGGTTGTTTTCGTAATTTTCTCTTCATTTTCACTATACTTAATTTGTCCTTTGTATTGATTATTTAAGTTAAAACTATGAACGCCTGAAAACACATTCCATCTTCCCTTCAAAGGAAGTTCTACATTAACGCCCCAACCGAACGAAGCTGAGTTGGTTGCCAAGGCACCCATATTTTGAAGTTGAAATTGGCTGTTAGAGATAACTGGTTTTGAAAAGGAGTTTAATTGAAACAAATCAATATAAATAGGTTTTTTAGTCATTCTATTGACACTTTCAATCTTTTGTTGTTCCACCTTAATTAAAGATAATTTTGGAAAATGGTTGACAAATGGAACAAACAACTTGTTTTTCATGTGATTAACCATCACTTTGTCAATGTCTTTTTCGCTTTCTGTTACAAACGCATAAAGGTGACTGTTCCCATCATGTTTTTCATAATCTATAGTTGGGCGATTTTTGGAATTGGCATTAAAGTAACTTTCAAAAACATTACCATTAAACAATGTGTTTGCGTTATTATTTTCAACAATATCCCCTTTTGCAATTTCATTTGGGCTTGACTTAAATGTAGCGTTTACACTTTTTCTATTTTGCTTTTTAGGAATTGCACCAAGCATCTCATTCTTAACTCCTTGTTCGGAAGTTGAATTTGAGACTTTACTTTCCTGAGCGCTTTCTTGATTTTCTTTATCGGAGACAATCGACTTTTCAGAGAATGCAATTTCATCATTTTGGGTTGGCAATAATTTATATACATTAAAAGAAACTGTAGCCGTAATCAATAGAGCAGAAAGCACACGCCAAGTTGACCAAAAGGCTTTTTTAACTTGCGGTGTTCTTGCTTTCATAATGTCATTAAACAAATCTCGACTAGGTGCAACCTGAAATTGGTCCAACTTTTCTGAAATTTGCTTTTCAAATAAATCATTTTTCATAATTTAACTTTTTGTAATTCAATTAATTTTTGTTGTAAATATTTTTTTGCTTTCGCATATTGGCTTCGTGAGCTCGCTTCTTCAATTCCTAAACTATCTGCAATTTCTTTGTGGCTAAAGCCTTCAATTGCGAACATATTAAATACATATTTGTATCCGGCAGGCATTTCACTAATCAAATTCAAGATATCTTTTGCAGAAAAATTATCCAAAACATCTTGACTATTAGAAACCTTCATCATTCTATCATCCAACTCTTCGAAGTGTCTTTTTCCAGCCCTAATTTTATTGATGGCTGTATTCACCATAATTCGTCTTATCCAACCTTCAAAAGATCCTTGCATTCTAAATTTAGAAATATTATCATAAATTTTAATAAACCCTTCTTGCAAAATATCTTCTGCTTCCATTTTATCCTTTGCGTATCTCAAACACACTACCATCATTTTACCGGCAAACAATTTATAAAGTTCTCTTTGACAAACCCTGTCCTCTTTTATACAGCCTTGTATAAGGTCTTCTATATTCATTTTGTATTGTATTTTGTACCACAATAGGTTTGTTTTTATTAACAAGACACTAATTTTTCAAAAACGTGGTATGAGGGTTTTAATTTTTTTTACAAACTTATGCAAAGTTACCAATTTTAGGCAAGTAGAATCCATCTGTTTTTCAAAACTTGTTGAAAATGTTATTTTAATAAATAAACATCTCATTAATTTTGGTGTTAATATTGCATTGTGTCCAAATTGATACAGATACCGTGTGTTACAAGGTTTTTTTTTCCTGAAACTTCAGAAAAACTAATCCAATTAGTCAAAAGCATTGATTCTCAATACCAAATAATTGAGAATGACACTTGCTGTGGGCTTCCATTTTTTGAAAAAGGCGATTTAAAAAACGCCAAAAAAACAGGAGAATTTCAATTAAAAAACCTTCAAAACAACACAGTGATTAGTTGTGGTAAAAGATGCTCTGAAACCTATCACAAGCATTACACTCAATTGTTCAACAACACTGTTTCTCACAATGAGGCCATTACTTTTTCAAAACAAGTTATTGACTTTAACAATCTTATAGAGCAATTAAAAACAAGCAACACTGATAAAATAGAAGGCGCTTATTTTTATATATTTGATTGTTATGGCGACATATTACAACAAGAAAAATGGCTAAACTTATTTAACAAAGTTGAATGGCACACTTCAACATTAAAGAAAACTTGTTGTGGTGCAGGCGCATGTTTACCTGTTTCCAATCAGGAACTTTCATTTAAACTAGCTGAGGAATTAGCCAATCAAATTATGGAACTGAACATCACTAATGTTGTATTTGCAGACGACATTTGCCGTTTTCACTTCATGAATTATTGCAAATCAAAACAACTGTCACTTAATTGTGTTCACATTATAGACCTTTTACACCAAGCCAAATAACATGTTAACTTTTCAAACTGTTACAGAGAGTGATTTAAGACTTTTTACAGAATCAATTTTTAAAGCTATTGGATGTCCAACATCAGATGCACAAACCGCAGCAGATGTTCTCATAGAAGCTGATCTTCGAGGTATCGACTCACATGGCGTAGCTCGACTTAGTGGCTATATCAGACTTTTTGAGAGTAACCGAATCAACCCCAAGCCAAACTTTACTATCACACGTGAGAAAAAAAGTATTTTCACAATAAATGCCGATGGTGCATTAGGATTGGTTGTAGCGCCGAAAGCTATGGAAATGGTGATAGACAGAACCGAAAAATACGGATCCTCTTATGCTGCAATATCCAACAGCAATCATTTTGGGATAGCTGCTTACCACGCAATGAAAGCATTGTCGCACGACTTTATTGGTATGGCGATGACAAACGCTAGCCCACTTGTGGCTCCCACTTACAGCAAAGAGAGAATGTTAGGAACCAATCCAATATGCTATGCCATACCAGCAGACAAACAAGCGGCTTTTGTACTAGACATGGCGACAAGTGCTGCGGCAAATGGCAAATTAGAAATAGCGGAAAGACAAGGGAAAGCATTACCTACGGGTTGGCTTGAAGACAAAAATGGCGATTCAAGCAATGACAGCAAATCATTAAAGGGCGGCGGTTATTTACTTCCGCTTGGCAGCGACAAAGACCATGGTAGTCACAAGGGTTATGGGCTTGGAGCTATTGTTGATATATTAAGTGGCGTATTATCAGGCGCTAATTTTGGACCTTGGGTACCTCCATTTGTTTCTTTTTTACCTGTATTACCCGATTTACCAGGCAAAGGGATTGGTCACTTTTTGGGAGCTATGGATGTCGATGGCTTTATTGACAAGACTGAATTCAAGCAAAGAATGGACCAGTGGATTTTAAGATTTAAGAATGCTGAAAGAAAAAACTCAGAACAAGAAATCATCATACACGGAGAACCTGAAATTGAATTCAAAAAAGTTCGTAAAAACGAGGGAATCCCTATTATTTCGAATGTAACCAATGATTTGATTACCTTGTCCGAAAAATACTGCATAGAGCATCCCTTTAGCAAGTAACAGCCATATTAAAACCTCCTGAAAAAGAGTTTATTATTCTTCAGTGCGAACAAACTTCTTTGTTCCCTCATAAATTTCATATTTGGCAAATCGCCCTTCAAGTTGCCCATTGGCTACTACTATTCTTCGACTTGCTTTCAAACCTATATGTTTCAATCCTTCCAAATTTGCGGTTACAAACCAAGCAGTTGTTCCGGGGTAGTTTTTCTTAAACGTATCACCAATTGACTTATAAAATGTTTCCGTCTCAATATCAATACGCTCATTATACGGCGGATTAAAAATCATAAATAATGGCCCTTCAACAGTTTTATTTGATTGAAAAAAGTTCATTTGTTTCAGTTCAATGTATTTAGAAAGTCCAGCTTTCTGTATGGTTGCCTCAGCCTTTTCTAACACAGATTGGTCTTTGTCATAACCCATTATTTTAACAGGATTATGTTTTATTTTTTGAGCTAAATTGTCTTTAATCTTCTCAAAAAGAGGTTTATCAAAGTCGTTCCAATTCATAAAGTTAAAAAAACTACGGTTAATACTTGGTGGAATATTATTGGCAATCATAGCCGCTTCTATCAAAATGGTTCCACTACCACACATAGGATCGAGGAGAGGCACATGGGTATCCCATTGAGACAGAATAACCAAACCTGCGGCGAGCACTTCATTTATTGGCGCCACATTGGTTTCCATTCTGTATCCTCTTTTGTTCAATGATTCTCCTGAGCTATCCAACGAAACAGTTACTAAATGCTCCTTAATATGTATATTTAACTGAATATCAGGATTTTTTACATTTACACTTGGTCTTTCATTGTATTTATCGCGAAATTGGTCAACAATGGCGTCCTTCATTTTTTGAGAGGCAAACAAAGAATGCGTAAAATATTCAGAATGAACCGTTGCATCAATAGCAAAAGTTTGATTTAGATTAAAAATGGTATCCCATTCTATTTTCCTAATTCCATCGTATAAACTTTTTTCAGTAAAAGCGCTGAATTCAAGAATTGGTTTTAATATTTTAATAACCGTTCTACAAGACAAATTAGCTTTGTACATAAAGCCCATATCGCCTTCGAAAGTCACAGCTCTTAATCCTTTTTCTATATTAGCGGCACCTAGCTCTTTAAGTTCTTGCATAGCCAATTCCTCGAAACCGAAGATTGTTTTTGCCACCATTTTAAATTGTTTTTCTGTACTCATTTACTTAATCGATATATAAAACTAATCCTTTTAAATACTCCCCTTCTGGATGAAAAATATTAACAGGATGGTCGGCAGGTTGTGTCAATCTGTGTATTACCTTAACTTTTCTTTTTGATTCAATAGCCGCAGACATTATTATTTGATTAAACTGCAAACTGTCAACAACTTGAGAGCAACTAAACGTAAACAAAAATCCTCCTTTTTTTACCTTCTTAATCCCTTCCATATTTAACCTTTTGTATCCCATTAGAGCATTGTGACGAGCACCTATATTTTTGGCAAACGCAGGAGGATCTAAAACCAAGATATCGTATAAATCTTCATGTTCCTTAAAAAACACGAAAGTATCTTTGGCTTCAGCTTGGTGATTATTTGATTCAGGTGCATTTAAATCCATATTTTGTTTAAGGAGGTCAATAGCGGTCTTGGACACATCAACAGAATCAACATGACTTGCGCCATTCATAAGTGCATACACAGAAAAACCTCCGGTGTAAGCAAACGTATTAAGTACTTTTTTATTTTTAGAATAGCTCCCCAATAAAGTTCGGTTATCTCTTTGGTCGAGAAAGAAGCCTGTTTTTTGACCTGTGGTCCAATCCACTTTAAATTTGATATTATTTTCCAATACAATTCTATTGTCGGCAGAACCCCACAAGCACGAATTCTCAATATCAGGAATAGCACCATGTAATGTTTCTTTACTTTTATTAAAAATAGCATCCACTCTAGAACCTAAAAGTGTTTGAATGGCATTTTGAATTAAGTCCAACTGATAGTAAATGCCCGAAGTATGGCACTGAATAACTGCAACTCCATTATAAAAATCGACTATTAAACCAGGAATTCCATCCCCTTCCCCATGGATTAAACGGAAACAATTGGTTATTTTGGAATCAATTAAACCAATAGACTCTCTTAAGTTGAAACTATTTTGGAATGTTTTAATCCAAAAATCAGCATCAATAATTTCATCAATAAAACTTAAAACCCTAACTGCAATACTTCCATATTGTATATAACCGGTTGCCAAATAATTGTTTTTATTATCAAGAACTCTAACTATAGAACCTTCAGGGAATTGCTTAAAATCCTCATGCAAAGCACCACTAAAAACCCAAGGATGAGACCTTTGTAGTGATTTTTCTTTACCTGATTTTAAATGTATTATAGGATAATGACTCATTAGAGCACAAAGTTGCAACATTTGTTACCAAAAAAACGATATTTTTATATTATTTTTGTTATTATTAAATACATGCGACACTTTGCAACGTTTTTATTATTTGTTTGTCTTATTAACAAAAGCTATTCACAGCTTGATTTAGAAAGTATTGCCAAACAAGAAATGAAACATTATTTTAATTTCAAATTAAACCAAAAGCGGAATCAAACAATACCGTTGGACGTTCATTTTGTACAATTGTCAATACAACCTAATTTGAACAATGGCAGAATTATTTCAGCCTTTGCCAATCACCATTTCAGCAGCCCTATACCTATTTCCAGTCTTACCTTTGATTTAAGAAGAGAATTAACGGTTGACAGCATTTTATTTAGGGGGAAGAAAATGACTTTTTCTCACACCAATTCACATCAATTAATTATCCCTTTGGGTATTACATTGTCCGCCAATCAGAAGGATTACATTAAAATTCATTACCAAGGAGTTCCTAACATGAGTTCGAGGGCTTACTTTAGAAGTGTTACAGTTAGTGGGCCTAACATAGCCACATTGTCACAACCTTATGGCGCTCATTATTGGTGGCCATGTTTTGAAAACCTAAAAGATAAGATAGATTCTATAGACATAGAATTAACTGTGGACACACCTTACATAGCTGTTTCAAACGGACTACTAATTTCACAAAAAATAATTGGGAATAAACAGACCTTTTTGTTCAAACACAGATATCCTGTTGCCACTTATTTAGTTGCCATTGCTGCGGCAAAGTACGACAAATACACGCAAACAGCTTTTTTGCCATCCATCAATCAAAATCTAGACATAGTCAATTATGCATTTCCTCATAACAATCTTATAGACAATCAAAACAAGACACTAGAAACGGTGAAGATGATGCGTTTATTTGACAGTTTATTTGGCACATACCCATTTCACAAAGAATTATACGGTCATGCTCAATTCACTTGGGGCGGCGGCATGGAACATCAAACCATGAGTTTTATGTCTAACTTCAATTATGATTTAATAGCACATGAGTTGGCGCACCAATGGTTTGGCGACAAAGTAACCTGTGGCAGTTGGAAAGAATTATGGCTTAATGAAGGTTTTGCGACCTATTTAAATTTGATTTGTTATGAATTTTTGGAAAGTAAAACAGAGTGGTATCAGAATTTAAAAAAATTCGGCGATGACGTTATGCGTTTCCCGAATGGCTCTGTTTATGCCTACGACACTGCCAATGTAAACCGATTGTTTGAGTACAGAACAACCTACCAAAAAGGAGCTATGATACTTCATCAATTGCGCTGGGTAATAGGCGATGATGCTTTTTTCAACAGTTTAAAAGAATACATCAATGATACTCAAGTGAGTTATAATTTTTCGAGACAAAGTCATTTAAAATACTATTTAGAAAAAAACTCAAACACTGATTTAACAGACTATTTTGATGATTGGGTGTTTGGCGAAGGATATCCTTTTTACGACATTACTTGGGTTCAAAAAGGCGAACAATTAAACATTGATATTTCACAAATGCAAAGTCATTCAAGTGTTGATTTATTTAATATTGACCTCCCTTTACTTGTTCGAGGGAATGGCAAAGACAGCTTACTTAGAATTCCTGTAATTGAGGCAAACTTCCGTGCAAGTTACCAAATACCATTTAAAGTTAAGTCCGTTAGCTTTGACCCATTCTTTGCCACATTGGGGAGAGCAAACTTCAAGTTTCCGCTTGACCAATCGTCGGATTTCACATTATACCCAAATCCTTTTAAAACTGAATTTTTCTTTAACTCCGACGTTCAAATAACAGAATGGGAACTGACCGATATCATTGGTAAATCAATAATAAAAAGCGAACTTACCAGCGTGAATACAAATACGAATTCAGATTTAATAAAAATAGATGCTTCTAATTATGCTGAGGGAACCTATATCCTTAGAATTAAAACATCGGACAATAGAATAGTAAATAAAAAAATAGTTAAAATATAACCTTATGAAATCCTTAAAACCAATCCTTTATTTAACATTAATGTTAAGCATCATTTTAAGCAGTTGTGAAAACGACGATGATGAACCACCTCAATTGCCCAAAGACAACAAAGTAGAACTTACAATTAATTTTGACGCCTACTTTGATGCTACTCCTTTAGAATTCGGCAAACAATACATTACAGGATCGAATGATTCCATTCAATTTGATAAATTGAAGTACATTATTTCTAATTTTACATTAATTGACCAAAATAACATTGAAACCAAGTTGAGCGATCAATATGCTTATTTAAGTATAGCAGAAGGGCGCAACAGTGTGGTTTTGAAAAATGTTCCTAAGGGTCAATACAAGGCTATTAGATTTTTTGTAGGACTAGACTCGGCTGTTAACTTTGGCAATCCAGCGCAGTGGCCACTAGACCATCCTTTGAGCCCTTCATTAACAGAAATGCATTGGGGATGGGCAGGAGGATATATTTTCAATATTGTGGAAGGATATTTCCTTAACAATGGCAAAACAGGTGGATTTTCATTTCACATAGCTACCCCAAAATATGCAAGAACGCATGCTTTTGTTACTGACTATACTATTACCAAAAATTCGAGTATGAAATTTAAAATTCAAGCACACAAATACTTTGACAATCAGATTAAATACAGCTTAAAAACAAATGGGAAGATGTCACATTCTGGCAACAACGACCCAATAATGGATTTATTTATTCAAAACAATTCTGGCATTTTCGAGTTTAATACATTTGAGTGATGGTTAAAAAAATAATTTTAAGTATTGTTTTATTGGCATTGGCAATAGGAGTCAAAAGCTGCCAAAAAGACCCTATAGTATTAGATGAAACATCATTAACTCCTTACATCATAGAGACTAAGGCTGGCTTCCCTCCTTTGCGACTTCCGAGCAACAATCCAATGACAGAAGAGGGCGTTTTACTTGGAAGGATGTTGTTCTATGACCCGCTGTTATCATTAGACAGTACTATTTCGTGTAATTCGTGTCATTTCCAAAACAGGGCATTTGCACAAAGTACTCGTTTTAGCAAAGGCATAAGGGGACAATTAAGCCCAAGAAACTCAATGCCTTTATTTAATTTAATGTGGCAAAATAGATTTTTTTGGGATGGAAGAGCACTTACGTTAAGAGAACAATTATTAATTCCAATTCAGGCACACGATGAAATGGACATGAACTTTTATGATTTAAGTATTCGTCTTAAAAAATCAGAAAGATATTCTCCATTGTTCAAAAAAGTCTTTAACACTACGGAAATTTCTCCGGTCGAAATTACCAAGTCACTTGAACAATTTTTGGCAAGTATCGTTTCTTTTAACTCAAAAATTGACCAACTGTTTGGACGCACTGACACACTCAACGTAATTGATGCCTCTGCACTGAGGGGATTAAACTTATTCATGAAACCTGTTGAAGATGGTGGTGCAGATTGTTTTCATTGCCACAGCAACATCCCATTTTTTGGCAATACAAGTCTTAATGGTTCAATGGTGAATAATGGATTAAGCAGTGTGTTTACAGACAAAGGCTTAGGAAGAATAACAGGCAAACCTACTGATGAAGGCAAATTCAAGATACCTTCGTTAAGAAATGTAGAATTAACGGCACCATACATGCATGATGGACGTTTTGCAACACTTGAGGATGTTATTGATTTTTATTCAGATGGCATCAAGTTTGATTCACCAAATTTGGATATTAATATTTCGGCTCACAATGCTCAACTTAACCTAAGTCAGCAGGAAAAAGAAGATTTAATTGCCTTTTTGAAGAGCTTAACAGACACAGAGTTCATCAACAACCCTAAATATAAGAACCCTTTTTAACAAACTGAAGGCTTGAGTCAAATCCACTAGAGTTGGTAATTAAGAACTCACAACAAACTTTAGTATATTTTTGAATTCCCTACTTTACAGACAAGACTCTAACGCATTTTACACCTTTGTAAACTTCCAATATTTCGTAGTTATAAAGTGGCTCAAACTCTTTCTCAAAATGCTGTTTAAAAACAACTTTATCACCTTTTTCAAACCCCTTTAGTTCCCCTTTTTTAATCGTTGACATGCTTTGCGCATAAAAGAAATATTCCGGATCATAGTCAAACGAAAAATAATGCAAAGACTCCTCCCCTTTATAATCTCTGAGGTATTCGCTCAACTCGTAATGGTCGAACGACAAAGGAAAATTCTTGTAATGTGTAATAAATTCATACTTATCACGAACAAGGGGTATGATTGCCAATAGAATGAGGACAACAAAACTTTGTTTGACAAAAGCTTGCTTAATCAAAGTCTGAATTTGAATCAAAAACAGAACAATCAAAAGCGTAATAAATGGCAAAACGGGCATATCATACCAATGAATTTTGGTAGTAGCCAAACTTATTATGAGCAAAAATCCAGACAGAAACAGAGCTAAAAATCTCATTACAGGGTGAGGTTTAAACGCTAAATAAACAAAAGCAGGAATAAGTAAAAACACAAAATAATGGTAACGCTCTTTTATTAAATTTTGAATATAATAATACCATTCATGTCTGTGACCCTCCATGGCAATGGTATAGCGCCCTCCAAAATCATTAAAAAGCATTTGATTTATAAAGCCAGAATTTGCCATTTCCCTTAAAAAACAAAACAGCAAAAAGGGTATGAGTGCAACAAGCATTGCAAGCAACAGTTTTAACAAAATATGGAACTGCCTTTTGGCAAGAGGCATTAATGTAAACAGAGGGAAGACCATTATTCCTGCGGCACTTTTGGTCATGACAGACAAAGCCAATAAAACGATAAATCCATAATAGGCCATTTGTTGATTCATAAAATAATACTGACAATAAAAATAAACAGACAGTAGAACCATACAAGTTAAAAGAGCATCATAGTCGCCGGTTATGCTTCCGTGCAACTGCATATATCCGCCAGTTGTAGCCAACAACAGCATAGAAACAGAAGCCCAAATGTATGAATTTGACAACTTAAAAACCCAGAACCCAATCAATAAAATACCAATTAAACCAGCCAAAGCGGAGGGGAATCGAACCGCAAACTCGTTCATTCCCCATACAGAGATTGAAGCAACTTGAAGCCAAATCATGAAAGGTGGTTTAGTATTCCACAAGTCAGGCTTTTGGTCATAAGTTGTAATCAAATAAGACTTATTCAAATACATTTCCACGGCATTGTTCGCCAACCTCGACTCATCCCATTGGATAATGGGCAGATGACCCAAGCGGTAAAATTGTAAATAAGTAACAATAGCTATAGTTACTATCAACAAGAGTAGAGGACCTTTATTTATTAAAAACCTTTTCACGTTTTATTAGTAAGTGTAGATTTTACCAATTGAACCCATTTTATATTAAATAACACCACCGCTATGGTAAACAAGATGGTTATAAAGCGATGAGACATCAAAATACTATTGGCATCCCAATAATTAAGATTAAACAATAACGATTCAAGATTCAAAAAACTAGCAATTGAGAATACAAGGTATAGGCCTAGTGTTTTATATCTAAAGGAATAATACATCACAAATGGGAAGGCATAATGAATGTATCTTTCGTGCATTTGAGTATTAAAATAAAAAAAGTAAAAACAAGCCAACAAACTCGATAGAACAAGCATTTGAGATTTGGCTTTATCTTTAATCCCTTGTTTAAACAAGACCATTACCAGTGGGATAATGACAAATAAACTACTTACAGAAAACAGAATCAATCCCCATGTTTTGTAGGGTAAAAATCCCAATAGATTACTATCATCCAAGAACCTAGGATTTTCGACAATAAGCATCCAAAAATTACGGGCATTTAGACTCACAAAAGGGAAAAGATTATAAGTATTAAACACATTTTGAAAAACGACCGAGGCAGAACCATTTGCTAAAAAAGGAGATAAAATGAGCAGTTCAGAAATCACAACAATCATGATTGCAGACAGTAGTTGTTTGAATGTTTTTATTTGACTTAACCAATACAACCCAAGAACGGGCAAAACAATAATAGCTTGAAATTTTATGTTAACGGCAAGTACAAACAAAACCAAGGACCCAAAAAGACGATTATTAAGGGCTGCAAACACAGAAAAAAACATCATACTAGCCACCCAACCGTCAATTTGAAACCATGCCATAGTATTATAAAAGTAGGCAACATTAAGTGCTCCTAGGCAGAAGTAAAATGTTTGTTGAATTTTTGTTTTAAAGAAACTGCACATTAACAAAACCGCAAGTATTTCAAAAAACAGAGGGACTAATTTGACAAAGTGAATCGTTTGAGGAATGGCATTAATATCGTTTACAAACCACGTATAAATTTGAAGAACATATAAAAAACCGGGGAGATAATCAACAGTATTTTCGGGCTGATAAATCAGTGAAATACCTTTCATTTTTATTGCTTGCGCCCATTTCACGAACAGAGAAACGTCGTAACCCATTGCTTTGTCATCTATCAAAGAAGCCAAAAACAAGAAGCTAAAGAAAGCGAAAACAATTAAGAAGTTATTATTTTTCCAGTACGCTTTCGCTTGAATCATGATTCAGATTGGTAGACAATTCCATTGTTTTTTTCATCCTCTTGGGCTTTAAGTTCCATAATTTGATGGAGCGCATCAGGTATTACGTCACTACAGATAACGATATAGTCATTTCTTTTGGCGTTTTCAATAACGAAAGAAATAGCTTCTTTTTCGAGCGGGATAATGGTCACTTTTTTATCAGGGTCAACATTTTTAATTCCTTTTACCATTAGTTCAATGATTTCAGAATCTGTTTTACCTCTTAAGTTACGGTCTTGCCTAATGACAATTTCATCAAATATTTTGGCAGCAGTTTCGCCCAAAGAAATAGTATCTTCGTCTCTTCTGTCACCAACACCGGCTATAATACCAATTTTCTTATTCGCATCTATTTTACTTAAAAAACCGCCGATAGCATTAAGACCTGCGGCATTGTGAGCATAATCCACCATTACCGAAAAATGATTGAAAGTAAACAGGTTCATTCTACCGGGTGTTTGTGCAGGAGATGGAATAAATGTTTGAAGTGCCGATTTGATGTCTTCCATTTTAAAATTTCTTAAAAATGCGGCTAATACCACAGGCAAACAATTGGCAATATTAAAGTCGGCTTTACCACCAAATGTCACAGGTATATTTACGACACGTTCAACTCTTATTTTCCAAGTTCCTTTAAAAATAGAAATATATCCATTTTCATAGATTGCAGCAAAACCTCCATTTTTACAATGTTCAATGATTCTTGGGTTGCTTTCATCCATACTAAACAGTGCTAATTTACTAACAATATTTTTACGCATTTCATACACCAAATTATCGTCGGCATTCAATATCGTATAACCATCGGGGAACACACTTTCGGCAACCACGCCTTTTACCTTCGCTAATTGCTCGAGGGTATCTATTCCTTGTAAGCCAAGGTGGTCGGCAGCGATATTTGTGATGATACCGATGTCACAGTGGTGAAAACCTAAGCCAGCTTTAAGAATCCCTCCTCTAGCGCACTCAAGAACTGCAAAATCTACTGTAGGGTCTTTCAACACAAATTCGGCAGAAATAGGACCTGTACAATCGCCTTTCATCATCATTTCATTTTGGATATAAACCCCATCGGTAGTTGTAAATCCAACCTTATGCCCAGCTTGTTTACACACATGTGCCATCAAACGGGTTGTTGTAGTTTTGCCATTTGTTCCTGAAATAGCGATAATAGGAATTCGGGCAGAAGTTCCTGGAGGGTAGAGCATATCAATAACAGGCTCAGCTACATTTCTTGGCAAACCGTCCGTTGGTTCAAGGTGCATTCTAAAACCAGGGGCAGCATTTACCTCCAAAATTGCACCTCCATTTTCCGAAATCGGCACACTTAAATCGGGAGCCATTATATCAATACCACAGATATCTAACCCTATAATTCGGGCTATACGTTCACACATAAAAACATTGCTTGGGTGAACATGGTCGGTAATATCTTCGGCGGTTCCTCCGGTACTAATATTGGCGGTTGGTTTGAGTAATAGTTCATACCCTTTTACCAAAACTGTATCGAGAGTATATCCTTTTTCTTCCAAAATTTGCTCCGTAAAGCGATCCACTCTTATGGCTGTTAGAACTTTTTCGTGTCCATACCCTCTTCTTGGGTCAGCGTTCACTGTATCTATAAGTTCTTGGATAGTATGTTTACCGTCACCAGTAACAGAAGCAGGAGTTCTTTTGGCAGCAGCTACAAACTTATAATTGATTACTAAAATTCTAAAATCGTAACCAGTAATGTATTTTTCAACAATAATATTTCTTGAGTACTGTTTAGCTGCTTCAAAACCAATTTTTAAATCATCCCAATTGGTAATATTAGTGGTAATCCCTTTACCGTGGTTTCCGTTAATTGGTTTTGTTACCAACGGATATCCTATCCTGGAGGCTGCCAATTCAAGTTCTTCATCATTGGTACATATTTTACCTTTGGGAACAGAAATTTGAGCATTTTCCAAAAGCAATTTAGTATCCTCCTTGTCACAGGCTATTTCCACCGCTATACTACTAGTGGTACTTGCAACAGTGGCTTGAATTCTTCTTTGGTTAATTCCATACCCTAACTGTACAAGGGAACGACCATTTAATCTAATAAAAGGAATGTTTCTTTTTACGGCTTCTTCCACAACACTTCCTGTGCTTGGGCCTAACCTTTCTTCCTCTCTTAGTTCTCTTAATCTTTGTATATCCTCATCGAGCTGGTATGGGGTATTGTCTATCAGAGATTGACAAATATTAACAGCAACTTTGGCGGCATAAACACCTGCTTTTGCTTCCCAATAATTAAACACCACATTATAAACCCCATGTGCCGAGGTTTGTCTGGTTCTTCCAAAACCACAATTCATACCTGCTAAAGTTTGAATTTCTAGTGCTATATGTTCAATGATATGCCCCATCCATGTACCATCTTCAACCCTTTTAAAAAAACCACCTGGAACACCTGGACTGCATCTGTGAGCATACATAGTAGGAAACATCAGTTTTAATCTTTCCGAAAATCCATCTATTAAATTTGAGGGCATTTCTTCCATTTCCTCTAAGTCAAGACGCATTACAATTAGCTTATGACGTCTTATGCTCCAATAATTGGGGCCATTCATTATTTTAATATCTATGATTTTCATTGTTTGGAATACTGCTTATACATTGTGCAAGAAAACAAAGAAATTCGATAAAAACAAGAATTAAAATGCGATAATTATAAGAAAAAAAGTATCAATAAGTATAATTGGTATAACCAATCAACTAATCCAAACACTCCATCATTAGGAGTAGGCCTGAATGATATTCCACAGAAACCACTCCATCATTGAGTACTTTATTACTACTACTGGTTTGGTGAGGAAATTCAATCGTTAGGTTGTTACAATTCCAAACTAAATTGCTAGTGACCAATCCTTCTACTTTATTGAGTGGAATTAGCGAGATGTTAGAATTGGCTGCATAAAACTTCTTAAACCCAGAAAAAATAGGGTAAATTTTAGAATAATCGTCCAACATGGTCATTGTAATCTCATTTTGATAGCGGGCTAAAATGGCAATATTATTAATAAAATGGTCGCTTCTTTTTCCGGTTGCCCACACAATATTTACGGCGGAATAACCTTCCTTCATTAAGTATTCAATTCCTTTTTCAAGATCAGTTTTATTTTGGTCGGGGAGATGTATCAAACGAGAATGAGGTGGCAATACAGACTGAACTTCTTGGATTGATTGATGGTCGAAATCACCAAGCACAACGTCGAATTTAACGCCCAAGTCCAACACTTTATTGAGGGCTCCATCTAACACTACAATGTGCGGGCTCCATTCCAATAATTGTGAAAGCAATTCATTAGAACATGGCAATCCATTTGCAATTATAAGAGCGGGTTCTTGACCTTCGCGAACAATGTGGTGTGACGACATAATAATTTAAAATTGAAACCCTAAAAACCAATCTTTAAAAAATTTGTTTAGTTAATAAGGTCAACAATTGACAAAATTAACTATAAATTTGCTGAAAAAATAACCACATTGAATACAAAAAAAGTTTCCATATTGCTACTTGTGATTTCCTCATTTTTTGTTCAATGCAAGCAACAAACACCAACACAAACCATGATACCAGAACAAATAAAAAACAACAAAGAATTAGAAATTGCGACACTTGCAGGCGGCTGTTTTTGGTGTATAGAAACCACAATGGCTCGACTTAAGGGCGTTGACACCGCTATGAGTGGATACATTGGCGGACACGTTGAGAACCCAAGTTACGAAGCGGTTTGTAATGGCAACACTGGACATGCCGAGGCTGTTCAAATTTATTACAATCCAACTATTATTGATTACCAAACATTGTTAACTGTGTTTTTTACATTACACAATCCTTGCACATTGAACCGTCAGGGAGGTGACATAGGCACACAATACCGTTCTGCTATATTTTATCACAACGATACTCAAAAAACAATAGCAGAAGCCTACATCAAAAAATTGGAAGCAGACCAAGTATTTGAGGAACCTATAGTAACACAATTAGAACCATTGAGCACTTTTTACATAGCCGAAGATTACCACCAAAATTATTACAATTTAAACCGCGAGAGAAACAGCTATTGCACAGCAGTAATTGACCCTAAGGTTTCCAAACTTAGAAAATCATTTTCACATTTACTAAAAGATTAGTTAAACCATCTAAAAAGTAAATCGGGATAGGATATAATGGTAAAAATAACGCCATAAACCGCTCCAAAAAAATGCGCATCATGGCCAATGGAGTCATTTTGTTTTTTGCCCATGTAGTATTCATACGCTAAATACAAAACACCAAACAACCATGCCGGCATTTTGATAGCGAAGTATAAATAGATAGATTCAGTGGGTGCAAAAACAATAAAACTAAACAAGAAAGCACTAACGGCACCAGAGGCTCCTACTGCTCTGTAATTCCAATCCTCTTTGTGTTTAAAGTAAGCAAACACGATACTACACACTATAGCCGACAAGTAAAAAAGCACGCCATAAACGATGTAATATGAACCAGCTATGTGTTCAAAAATAACCGACAAGGCATCCATAAAAAAGTAAAGCGTAAGCATATTTACGATAAGGTGCATATAATCGGCATGAATAAACCCATGCCCTACCCATCTTATCCATTCCTTATTGTGATTGATTTTATAGGGATAGAACGTTAATTTTTCGAAAAGAGCAGGATTATTAAAAGCGAGGTAGGAGATTAATACAGTGACTGAGATTATTAAAATTATCATTTTTTATGTGGCAAAATAAGCATTAATTTGCGAGAAGTGAAAAGGATATTATTACTAAGTGACACGCATGGATGTATAGAGCCAGATATCATTAAACACTTTGACCAAGCAGATGAAATTTGGCATGCAGGCGATTGGACCAACAAGGATTTAAGTGACATCATGGAGAAAACCGGCAAAACGATTAGAGGTGTTTGGGGCAATGTAGATGGTCACGAATTACGAGCAATATATCCTTTACACCAGCAGTTTACATGCGAAGGCATCAAAGTATGGATGACTCATATTGGCGGCTATCCAGGCAAGTACAACCCCAAAATAAAGGCTCAACTCATTAAATATCCGCCTGATTTGTTTATATGCGGACACAGTCACATCTTAAAAGTAATGCGCGATCCGAAGGTTAACAACTTGTTGCACATTAATCCTGGAGCGGCAGGCAGGCATGGGTTTCACATTATGCGAACCATGATAAAATTCGAAATCCATGAGGGCAAGCTACAAAATGTAGCTGTAATAGAATTAGGAAAAAGAACGGCAGGAATTTTGCCTGAACAATAAAAACACAAAAATTAAGTTTAAAAAAGTAATCAATGAATCAAATCAAACTATCATTAACCCTAATCACTTTATTTTTCATAAGCGCATGTGCGGTGGCGCAAAAAGAAAAAAAAGAGAGTCCTGCTGCCAAAATATCAGAAGAGGCTTACAGATTGTATAAAGAAGAAGATTATGTAAAAGCAGTAGAAGTGATAAACAAAGCCCTTAAAAAAGACAGCACTTATATTATTGCTTGGGAATACAAGGCTGAATTTGAGATGAAAAAAGGGGATCAATTACAATCTATTTATGCTTGCAAAAAGTTAATAGACATAGAACCTGAAAATTATTACCATTATTTCCGATTGGGGCATGCTTATAAAAACAACATGAACTATGCTGAATCAAAGGAAATGTTCGAGAAATACTTAAAAAGTCCAAAAAAACTAGACCCAAGAAGAATTGCAGCGGTCAACAAAGAAATCGCCAATTTAAAAAAATGCGAATTATTAGTTCAGAATAAAGTTCCTTTTAACCCTATCAACATGGGGCCTAGTGTAAACAGTTATGAAAACGAATATTTCCCAGGAAGCACTATTGATGGTTTAAATTTTTACTACACCCGATTGGTAACAAGCGGAAAAATCCCTCATGAAGACTTTTATCTTTCCAAAGCTATTAACGACAGCACTTATCAGTCATCCATGCCATTGCCACCACCAGTTAATACCTATAACAATGAAGGAACTATTTCTGTAACAGCAGATGGTAAGTTTATCTTTTTTACGGCATGTGACAGAAAAGATCCTATGGGAATGGATATGGGAAAAGGGAGTTGCGACTTATATTACGCCAAATACAATGATGGTAAATGGGGCACACCTACCAACTTAGACGCCCCTATTAACACACCCGATTGGGAATCGCAACCTAGTATTAGTCCCGATGGAATGACCATATACTTTGCAAGTAACAGAGCCGGAGGATACGGCGGAAGCGACATTTATGCTTCAACATTTAAAGACGGTAGATTTCAACCACCCATCAATTTGGGCAGCAGTATCAATACATCTGGAGAAGAACAATCACCTTACATAGCATTTGACAATCAAACTTTATATTTCAGTTCAGACGGACATCCAGGTATGGGCAATAAAGACATATTCATGAGTAAAAAAGACGAAAACGGAAGATTTAACGAAGCTCAAAACATTGGTTATCCAATTAACTCTGGTGGTGAAGAAATCGGACTTATTGTTGACCGTTTGGGTCGTTACGGCTACATGAGTTCAAATAGACCGGGCGGATTAGGAGGATTAGATATTTATAAATTCGAGATACACGATGGCATGAAACCGGAACCTGTCAATTTTGTAAAAGGCATTGTTTATGATGCTATTACAAAAGAAAAAATTGGCGCAAAAGTTGAATTATTTGACTTAGAAACGGGATTACTTGTTAATTCAATTATCAGCAATAAAAACACAGGAGAGTTTTTGGTAATCTTAAAAAACAACAAAAACTACATGTTGAATGTGGACCAAACCAATTACTTGTTTTACACAGATAATTTCTCATTAAAAGAGACCAAAAACTTAGAACCATACAATATTGAAGTTCCTTTGAAAAAACCTGCAAAAGACATTGAAGTTAAGTTGGCCAATGTGTTTTTTGACACGGATAAATTTGAGATTAAAGACGAGTCAAAATTAGAGTTAGACAAATTGGTTTTATTGCTCAAAAAATTCCCATTCATGAAAATTGAGATTGGCGGTCACACTGACAATACAGGGGATAAATTAAAGAATAAGACCTTGTCTCAAAACAGAGCAAAAAGTGTAAAAGACTATTTAATTGCAAAAGGAATAGAACAAACGAGACTAAGTGCTATTGGCTACGGAGACAGCAAACCTATAAGCGATAACAATAGCGTTGCAGGTCGTTCAGAAAACAGAAGAACCGTATTTAAGATTACGAGTTTTGAATAATTAAAAACCCGTGAAATTTTGCGGAGTTATTTGGTTTAACCTTTCTTTTACGGCTTTATCAATTTCTAGTGATTGAATAAAATCCTTAATCTCCTTTTCACCTATATGCGTATTAGTTCTGGTCAGTGATTTAAGCGCTTCGTATGGATTAGGGTATGCGATACTTCTAAGAACGGTTTGAATAGCTTCGGCAACAACAGCCCAATTGTTATCCAAATCCTGACGGATGGCACTTTCATTAATGATTAACTTATCCAACCCTTTTTGCAAACTACTGAAAGCAATAAGACAATGCGCAAAAGGAACTCCAACATTTCTAAGCACTGTAGAATCGGTTAAATCCCTTTGTAAACGAGAAATAGGCAACTTAGCTGCTAGGTGTTCAAAAATGGCATTTGCTATCCCTAAATTCCCTTCAGCATTTTCGAAATCGATAGGATTTACTTTATGAGGCATGGCACTACTACCAATTTCACCTTCCTTTAATTTTTGCTTAAAGTAATCCATTGAAATATATTGCCACACATCTCTTGAAAGGTCAATTAAGATGGTATCTATTCTTTTAAAAGCATCAAACAAGGCCGCTAAATTGTCATAATGTTCAATTTGAGTAGTTGGGAAACTTCTGTGTAATCCTAGCACTTCGTTTACAAAAGAGTGACCAAATGAATGCCAATCCGTTTGAGGGAAAGCGATGTAATGGGCATTAAAATTCCCTGTGGCGCCACCAAATTTAGCTGAAAAAGGGATTGCATTAAGTTGTTTTATTTGCTCTTTCAAACGCACTACAAACACATTCAACTCTTTCCCAAGTTTGGTTGGACTTGCTGCTTGACCGTGGGTTTTTGCCAACATCGGAATGTCTTTAAAACTGTCAGCATGTTTTTCTAAAGTATTAACAACGGCGTTTAATTGAGGAAGGATTTCATTTTCTAATGCCTCTTTTAAACTTAGAGGGATTGCAGTATTATTAATATCTTGACTTGTCAGTCCAAAGTGTACCCATTCTTTAAAAGCTGATAATCCTAATAATTCGATTTGACTTTTAATAAAATATTCAACTGCTTTCACATCGTGGTTCGTTGTTTTTTCAATGTTTTTAATTTCAAGCGCATTTTCCTCAGTAAAATTCAAGTAGATATTTCGGAGGCTATCAATTTGGGTTGAGCTAAACAAAGGTTTAAAGGCCGAAATGGGAGAAGCATTTAGGTAAATTAGATATTCCACCTCAACTTGAACACGGTATTTTATAAGACCAAATTCAGAGAAATAGGGCGCTAAATTTTGGATTTTAGATCTGTAACGGCCATCAATTGGACTTACTGCGGACAATTCATTCAATAACATTGGAGCAAAAATAAAGATTTAAATTAAATTTATCCTTAAAATAGAATGTTTATCGAAATAAAAGAAATTAGTAGATTAGATAGTGAATTTTTGTAGATTAATTATAAGAATAACATCAATGAAATCCTTTTTAAAATATACATTAGCGACTATTTTTGGGGTATTTATCTCCTTTATTTTCATAGGAGTTCTCTTGTTTTTCACGCTCTTAGGTTTAATCAATTCAGGTACAGAAGGCAAAGTAAGTGTTAAATCAAACTCTGTCTTGGAACTGAATTTAGACTATGAAATTCAAGAACGAGGCAGTCAGGCTTTTTTAAGTTTACTAAACCCCGAAATGGGCGAATCATTCTTAGGATTAGACAATCTTTTGGAAATAATCAACAGAGCTAAAAACGACCCAAAAATCAAAGGCATTTACCTAAAAACGAATTTAAACAACAGTGGTTATGCAACCCTTTCTGAGGTTAGAAACGCTTTAAAAGATTTTAAATCAAAAGGGAAGTTTATTTATGCAATGGCACCTTATTACGATGAGAAAAACTATTATTTAGCTTCAATCGCTGATTCGGTTTTCATAGAAAAAACAGGAAATATCCTGTTAAATGGATTATCAGCAAATGTGATGTTTTACAAAGGTGCTTTTGAAAAACTAGGAATAGAGATGCAATATGTTAAAGTTGGGGCTTACAAAGGGGCTATTGAATCGTTTACTAGAGAAGAATTAAGTCCAGAAAACAGGGAACAAATCTCTTTTTACATCCATCAATTGTATCACAACTTAATAGCTGAAATAGGAGAATCAAGACAAGTAGACACCCATCAACTAAGAATGGCGATAGACCAATTCACTATTCAATCTCCCAAAGACGCGTTTAATTTTGGCTTAATTGATGGCTTAACCTATCAGGATGACGTTCACAATAAAATAAGAAAAGCGATAGGCAGCAAAGACTCAAAAAACAAACACGTTATCAAAGCCAGTTCATACTTAAACAGTGGGGAGTCAGAAAAAAACACATCGAGCGACAAAATTGCAGTGGTGTATGCGGTAGGAGAAATTGTAGATGGTCAGGGTAATAACAATTCCATAGGCAGCACCTCATTGGCCAAAGTGATTATTAAAGCCCGTGAAGACAAAGACATAAAAGCCATCGTATTAAGAGTAAATTCTCCCGGCGGCAGTGCTTTGGCAAGTGACATTATAACGCGAGAAATAGCATTGTGTAAAGGCAAAAAACCAATTATTGTTTCCATGGGTGATGTGGCAGCAAGTGGTGGCTATTATATTAGCTGTTTGGCAGACACAATACTAGCAAGTTCCAACTCCTTAACAGGTTCAATTGGCGTATTTGGATTATTCCCTAACATGCAAAAACTATTCAACGAAAAGCTTGGACTGACTATAGAGAGTGTCAAAACGGGGCAATATTCAGATTTTGGCAGAGTAGACAAACCATTGAGCGACGGAGAAAGAATGTATTTGCAACAAATGGTTAACAGAATTTACGACGACTTTACGACTATAGTCGAAAAAGGCAGAGGCATAGACAGTGCTGAACTTGAGAAATACGCCCAAGGGCATGTTTGGATAGCACAACACGCCATGGAAAGAGGCTTGGTTGACCGTATTGGAGGCATTAATGATGCTATTAAAATGGCTGCTAAAATGGCCAATTTAAAAACCTACAAAATGGTAAGTTTCCCTCAAATTGAAGACCCTATTACACAATTGTTCAATCAAGGTGGCAATGAATTGATAAACAAAAAAATAGCTCAAGACTTGGGTATTTTTCACCATTACTACCAATCTTTATTAAGCGGCATACAGTCACAAGGATTTCAAACACGACTTCCTTATGAATTATTTATTCATTAATTTTACCCCTTATATACAATTATATTAACATGACAAGAATTCTCATTATTATCGCCTTAATAGTAGGCACCTCACTTAGCGCACAGGTCTATCCTAAAGATTGGCATTTAAAATTTTCGACCCAAGACACCACTTTGGGGATTGACCTAGAAAATGCCATTAAAAACAACCCTAAACCTGCCAATTCAAGCACTGTAATAGTTGCAGTTATTGACGATGGTATCGATATTCAACATGACGATTTGAAAAACAATATTTGGGTAAACAAAAAAGAAATCCCCGGAAACTCTGTTGATGATGACTTAAATGGTTATGTAGATGATATCAATGGTTGGGATTTTATTGGCGGTTCTGAAAAAGATGTAGAATACGACAATTTAGAATTAACTAGATTATTGCGTGATTACCAGAAAAAATTTGGCACTAAAACCAAAAAAGACATTAGCAAAAGTGAAAAAGCAGAATTTGCTAGATTCAAAGAATTAGAAAAAATACATACTAAAAAATACACAGAAGCTGAATCTTATTACAACACTTACAAAAACATCAAATCCTATTTAGATGCTTTAAAAATGGAGTTAGGCACTACCGATGTAAGTATTGAAAAAATAGAAAAATTCGAACCTACAAAAAACGAATCTAAAATTGGGAGAAACATTGTATTGGGCACTTCTACTAAACAAAACATTACACCTGCAAGAGTTTTCAAAGAATTTGAAGATGCTCACAACTATTTTTATTCAGTTTATCAATACCATTTAAACTTAAAATATGACCCAAGATATATTATTGGAGATGATTATACCAATACTAGTAACAAGTCATACGGCAACAATGAAGTAAAAGGACCGGATGGCGAGCATGGTTCGCATGTTGGTGGCATTATAGGTGCTATTAGAAACAACGGTATAGGCATGAATGGCGTTGTAGCAGATGTTCAAATTATGGTTATTAGAGTTGTTCCAAATGGCGATGAGCGCGATAAAGACGTGGCAAATGCTATTCGTTACGCTGTAGACAATGGTGCAAAG
The DNA here is from genome assembly GCA_945871905.1 of Chitinophaga pinensis. Lineage (GTDB taxonomy): Bacteria > Bacteroidota > Bacteroidia > NS11-12g > UBA955 > JABMMZ01. The sequence goes on along the minus strand of CAMBXL010000001.1, from coordinate 216,209 downwards.
GTGATTAACATGAGTTTCGGTAAAGCTTATTCATTTAACAAAACTATAGTTGATGATGCTGTAAAATATGCAGAGAGTAAAGATGTTTTATTGATACATGCAGCAGGCAACGACTCTAAAAACATAGACAAAGAATCCAATTACCCTACCCCCTTTTATGCCGATGGCAAAAGATGTAGCACTTGGATAGAAGTTGGTGCAAGTGACAGAAACCAACAACCTGCTGAATTTTCAAACTTTGGATCCAAAACAGTGAATGTATTTGCACCTGGAGTGGAAATATACAGCACAGTTCCTAACAACAAATATGAATCATTAAGTGGCACAAGTATGGCAAGTCCGGTAACTGCAGGTTTGGCAGGACTGATACGTTTGTACTACCCTAACTTAACAGCGGCACAAGTAAAAGCAGTTATTGAAAATTCATCCATAAAACCTACACAAAAAGTAAGCATTCCGGGGTCAAAGAAAAAAACAAAATACAAAAAACTTTGCACAACTGGAGGCATTATTAATGCAGACGCAGCGTTAAAAGCAGCCGCTTCTGTAAAGTAATAATATTAAATAACGTACGACTTCCATAAAAAAGCCTCACAAGTGAGGCTTTTTTATGGATTTATCATTCTAGGTTTGAATAACCCCGACATTAAACGGTTGAACGGGGGCATGGTTTGCCATTTCTATTCCTTGGCTTATAACAGTTCTTGTTTCAATAGGATCGATTATACCATCAACCCACAGACGAGATGCTGCATAATAAGGAGACAATTGTTCCTCATACCTTGCCATAATTTTATCTAACAGTGCTTTTTCAGCTTCAGGTGTAATGGTTTCACCTTTCGCTTCCAAACTTGCTTTCTCTATTTGCAACAATACTTTGGCGGCTTGTTCACCACCCATTACCGCAATTCTTGCACTTGGCCACGCATATATAAGACGCGGGTCATAAGCTTTACCACACATGGCATAATTGCCCGCACCATAGCTATTCCCAATAATAATTGTAAATTTTGGCACCGTACTATTACTCATGGCATTTACCATTTTGGCCCCATCTTTTATAATTCCTGAATGTTCGCTTCTGCTACCCACCATAAAACCGGTAACATCCTGAAGAAACACTAACGGTATTTTCTTTTGGTTACAGTTCATTATAAAACGTGCAGCCTTATCTGCACTGTCGTTGTATATGACACCACCAAACTGCATTTCCCCTTTTTTACTTTTGGTAATTTGTCTGTTATTGGCCACAATACCTACAGCCCAACCTTCTATTCGCGCATAGCCGCACAGAATCGTTTGACCATACCCTTCTTTATACTGTTCAAACTCACCATTGTCGACCAAAGTTTCAATGAGCGCTAATGAATTATATGGCTTTGCTCTGTCTTTGGATAAAATGCCATATAAATCTTTAATATCTTTGAGGGGCTTAGCAGGTACTTTTCTATCGAAACCAGCTTTTTCAAAAGCCCCAATTTTATCCATTATAAATTTAATTCTATCAAGGCAAGCTTCATCATTAGGGAATCGGTCATCTATAACCCCTGAAATTTCGGATTGAGAAATACTTCCTCCCAATGTTTCATTGTCAATGTCCTCACCTATTGCTGCCTTAACCAAGTAACTACCTGCCAAAAATATTGAGCCTGTTTTATCCACAATCAGTGCTTCATCACTCATAATAGGCAAATAAGCGCCCCCTGCCACACAACTTCCCATAACGGCAGCAATTTGAGTAATCCCTTTACTACTCATAATGGCATTGTTTCTAAAAATGCGTCCAAAATGTTCTTTGTCGGGAAAAATCTCATCTTGCATAGGCAAGAACACGCCTGCACTGTCCACCAAATAGATGATAGGCAAACGATTTTCCATGGCTATTTCTTGAGCTCTCAGATTTTTTTTACCAGTAATGGGAAACCAAGCGCCTGCTTTAACGGTTGCATCATTGGCAACAACCATACACTGCTTGCCACTTACAGTTCCTATTCCACAAACGACACCACCACTAGGGCAACCACCATACTCAGCATACATACCATCACCCGCAAAAGCACCAACTTCAACAAAAGGACTGTTTTCATCAAGCAAATAGGCAATACGCTCTCTGGCTAAAAGTTTATTTTTAGCTTTTTGTTTAGCTGCAGCTTTTTCACCACCCCCCAAACTTACTCTGGTAAACTTAGATTTTAATTGATAAACCAGTTGCTTATTAAAATCCTCATTGATATTAAATTCAATATTTTGTTCGTTCGACATGTACTTGCAAATTTATTGAAAATACTCAAGTAAACAGATAAAAAAAATTGATTTATAAATGCAAATTTTAAAAATGATTTCTTATAGTATTAAAAAAATAACTTTTTTCTATTTTTTAAAAGATGAATACGTTTTTTAAGTGAAATCAATAAAAAAATCCCGCTTTTATTCAAAGCGGGATATTTTTTTTGATATTTTTTTTTAGAATTATGAAATTACTTCATCTGGATTACCAATCATATTTTCAGGCTTTACCCATTCATCAAACTGTTCATTTGTTAGCAATCCTAGGTCGATAGCGGCTTGTCTTAATGTTGTATTTTCTTTGTGTGCTTTTTTAGCAATTTTAGCAGCATTCTCATACCCGATGTGCGTATTTAATGCGGTAACTAACATCAATGAATTGTCTAACTTATTTTTAATTTCAGCCAAATTAGGTTCTATACCACTGGCACAATTTACATCAAAACTCAAAGCTGCTTCTCCTAATAAACGTGCCGATTGTAATACATTGGATGCTATAAGCGGTTTGAAAACATTCAATTCAAAATGGCCATTTGAACCTCCTATTGTAACTGCAACATCGTTACCCATTACTTGAGCACACACCATTGTTAATGCTTCACATTGTGTTGGATTTACCTTGCCCGGCATGATACTACTTCCTGGCTCATTGTCTGGAATTAAAATTTCACCTATTCCACTTCTTGGACCACTGCTTAACATTCTGATGTCATTTCCAATTTTCATTAAACTTACCGCCACTCTTTTCAGGGAACCATGCAATTCAACCATTGCATCGTGAGCTGCTAAAGCCTCAAATTTATTTGGCGCAGAAACAATAGGCAATCCAGACAATTCAGCAATCGTTTTGGCCACCAATTCTGAGTAACCTTTAGGAGTATTAATTCCTGTTCCAACGGCTGTTCCACCCAGTGCAATTTCACTAGCAGGCACCAAACTTCTGTTGATGGCTTCAACACCATTTTTCAATTGTTGAACATAGCCCGAAAATTCTTGACCAAGAGTTACAGGCGTTGCGTCCATAAAATGGGTTCTTCCTATTTTAATGATATTTTTGAAGTCTCTTGACTTGTGTTTTAAGGTCGTTTTAAGGGATTGAATTCCCGGAATGGTATAATCTATTACTTGCTTGTATGCAGCAATACTCATGGCAGTTGGGAAAGTATCATTGCTACTTTGCGACTTATTTACATCATCGTTAGGATGCAACACTTTGTTTTCATCTAACAAAGAACCACCATTGATAACGTGTGCACGGTTGGCAATAACCTCATTCACGTTCATATTACTTTGAGTTCCACTTCCTGTTTGCCATATTACCAAAGGAAACTGATCGTCTAATTTACCTTCTAATATCTCATCACAAACTGAGCAAATTAAATCACACTTAGTAAGAGACAAAACCCCTAATTTATTATTAGTAATAGCTGCGGCTTTTTTCAAAATAGCAAAAGCTCTTATTATTTCAATTGGCATTTTTTGATTACCAATTTTAAAATTTTCTAACGAACGTTGTGTTTGTGCTCCCCAATACACATGCGATGGTACTTTAACCTCTCCCATTGTGTCTTTTTCAATTCTGAAATCTGTATTTGACATATCTAAATAAACTAATTTTATGGCCACAAACTTACGTTTTTTATCCATTTAACAGACAAAAAAGTGCTAAAATTTTACAAAAACTTCTAGACTTTTTTTTGTAAGTTTGCCCATATAGTATGACGTGGTTATATCCTCAATTTTTGTGGGCATTGTTTTTATTGGCTATTCCAATTATTATTCATTTGTTTAACTTTAGACGTTACAAAAAAATACTATTTACCAATCTTAAATTTCTAAAACAAGTCAGTTCTGAAACTAAAAGTGGGAGTCAACTGAGACGTTATTTGATACTGTCTGCACGTTTGTTAGCACTTACTTTCTTAATATTTGCTTTTGCGCAACCCATACTTATCAAGAACAAAGTGAGCGAGAGTGGTAGTTTTATCAGTATTATTATTGACAATAGCTTTAGCATGAATCAAACTGGTGCTGAGGGTTTGATGTTTGAAGCCGCAAAAAACAGGGCACGCATCATTGTGGAGCAAAGTAATAAACTAGATAGAATACAATTTATTACAAGCAATCAAGACCCTGCATTGTTGCACTTTGTAAACAAGGAAGATGCTTTAGAGGCGCTCGATAAAATAAGCCCACAATCGCATAGTTTTCCTCTGAGCGATTTACTTAAACTCCAAAATAGACTTTTAAATCAAGAAAATGGCGACAAAAGGAGTTATGTAATTTCCGACTTCCAAAAAAGCAAAAATTATGTTACAGAAAGGCATTTGGACAACAGTATTGTTTGTCAATTCATCAAAGTAAACGGGCCTATTGTTGACAATTTATCAATTGACACTTGCTGGTTAAGCTCCCCAGTTATTCAAAAAAATGAAACTATTTTATTGAACATCCAAATCAGCAATTATTCTGACAATGATTATGAAGATTTAAACTTAGAATTATTGATTAATGGGCAACCAAAGGGAATTTCTAATTTTAACATTTCATCGTTTGACAAAAGCACAACAACCATTCAATTTACGCTTGAAAACAGTGGTTTACATACCTGCGAACTAAAGCTTGGGGGTGATTTAATTCCAACTGACGACCAACTGTTTTTTAATTTTTACATCAAAGAACAGCATCAAATAGTATGTATTTCTGAACTTATCAACCCATTTGTTGATGCTATTTTTCAGGACAATCCGGGTTTTGAAATACAGCACAACACCTTTGGCAATATCAACTACAGCAATTTCAAAATCAGTTCACTTATTGTCATCAATGAGCCCAAAGAAATGATGTCAGGTTTGCTTAGCGAATTAGACCAATACCTTAAAAATGGGGGCAATGTGGTTATTTTCCCACATGTTTCAGAACCTTATGGTGGTTTAAAAAACATGCTTTCAACTTATGGCGTTAACATTGGCGAAAAAGCAATAGAAACCCCTTTAAAAATGAAACAATTGGATGAGCTGCATCCTATCATCAAAGACATCTTTGAGAAAAAAAACAAACAGCCCGATTATCCCATCACACAAAAGAAATATCCATTGCAGATACAACAAGGTATTACCATAGCTTCTTTGGAAGACGGTTCCATTTTCCTTCAGGATATTCCTGTAAAAAAAGGACATTTATTTGTTTTTTCGGTTCCACTGAACGCAACCTATTCAAATTTACAAAACCATGCATTGTTTGTGCCTTTGATGATAAAAATGGTACTATTAAATCAGTTAAAATCGAGCCTTTACCATCAAATTGGGCAAATGGAGCCTATTTCAACAGGATTGCCCTATCAGTCGGACAAAGATTTAGTATTGGTAAATCCCAAAGAGCAAATTGTTCCGGGGATTTTAAACAAGGACAATGAGTTGTATTTAACCGACTTATACGAACTAACTCAAGCTGGACATTACCAATTAAATAACAAAAACAGTGACAGTATTCGCGCTTATTTATCCTTTAATTACGACCGAAGTGAGAGCGACACCAGATCCATTGAATCCAATGAAATGGAAACATTTTGCAAAGACAACAACATAGAATATATCGACCAAACTGTAGAATCATTCAACTCCAATTTTAAAAATATTAAAAAGGGACAACAACTTTGGAAATGGTGTATTACTTTTGTTTTGTTATTTTTATTAATTGAAATACTTTTGATTCGTTTTTTTAAACCACATGCAAAGCTATCTGCTTAAAAATATTACAGTTGCCGACATACACTCTCCTTTCAACGGACAGACGGGCGACTTGGCTGTCATTGATGGAAAAATCAGTGATTTCGGACAGGCTATTGATGAACAACAATTTGAAAAAGTTTATGATTTTTCGGAATGTATTATCACCTCTTCCTTTGTTGATTTAAGATGCAACAGCACTGAACCCGGCTTCGAACACCGCGACACATTTGAGTCTTTAAACAAAACAGCTTTAGCAGGTGGATTTTCGCACCTTTGTTTATTACCCAACTCGAACCCTCCAAGAAACACCAAGTCAGACATTGAATTTGTAATGAACCAAGTGAACAAATTCCCTGTTCGTTTTTTACCATTGGGCACCATTACCCAAAACATGCAATCGGATGATTTATCGGAGATGTATGACATGAAAAAAAGTGGTGCCATAGCCTTTTCAAACAGCAATAATCCGATTGAAAACAGTGGAACCATGAGTAAGGCTATTTTATACAGCAAAAACTTTAACGGTTTAATTTATAGTTTTTGTATTTCAAAACAATTGTCAAAAGGCGCTTATGTTTCAGAAGGTACTATTGCATTAAGTTTAGGACTAAAAGGCATCCCTCAACATGCTGAATATTTAATGGTTCAGCGAGAAATAGAACTTGCCGACTACCACCAACACCGTATTCATATTTCGAAAATATCCACCGAACGTTCCGTTGAACTAATCCGTCAAGCCAAACTACAAGGAATAAAAGTAACTTGCGATGTGGCGGTTATGAATTTAGCCTTAACCGATGAAGCCATTTCAGACTTTGATAGCAACTTAAAACTGACACCACCACTCCGACATGCTAATGATGTTAGAGCATTATGGGAAGGCCTTTATGACGGTACTATCAATGCAATTTGCACCGACCATTATCCATTGGAAATCGAGAAAAAAGCACTTGAGTTTGAATATGCTTCTTTTGGTGCTATTACCTTACAAATGGCTTTAGGTATTGCGATAGAAGGCAGAAACAGATTTTTCCCTCAAATGAGTGATGAACAACTCTTTGAGAAGCTAAACTACAATCCTAGCAACTTATTAAACATTGAATTACCTTGTATAGAGGTCAATCAAGAGGCTTCATTTGTCATTATAAATCCGCACAAGCAAACCATCATTGACCGCAAAAACAATCAATCTTTGTCTTGGAACAGCTACTACTTAAACAAGCCACTTTCATACTTTATAGAAGGGACTTGCATTAAAAATCAAATATACTTTAACAAACAATAATGGACAACACAACAATTGTAGATTTAACTACACCTAATCACCCTAATAAAAAGGCAGTATATAACCATGCTTTTAAATTTGCCTTAATTGGACTATTTTTACATATTATAGTAACGATAATCAATCAGTTTGTAAATGACTCTGAATTAGAAAACGGAAAAATCATTAGTTTATTAATTGGCTTATTGTCTATTGCAATTTCAACTATGATTATGCAATCTTTACTTAAAAGCTACAGAGCACAATTTTTAGATGGATGGATGAGTTTTAAACAAAGCTTTAATTTAGGTTTCAAATACACCCTCATTCTTTCTGTTTTTGTTACTCTTTTTACTGTTATTTATTTTAACTTCGTAATAGATTATGACGTTGTAATGTCTGAGCAGTTGGACAAAGTAATAGCGGACTTAAAAAAACAAAAAATGAGTGATGAACAAATTGCTAAAACTATAGAAATTAGCAAAAAATTCATGACCCTAAACAGCATTGTTATTATTGGATTTTTCTCAAATGTAATAATCCAAACAATTATTAACCTGATACTTTCTGCCATCCTTAAAAAAGAAATCAAGCATGACTAATTTGTCTATTATTATTCCTTTGCTCAACGAAGCAGAGTCTTTACCTGAGTTGTATCAATGGATAAAGAAAGTAGTTGACCACCATCAATTGACCTATGAAGTCATTTTTATTGATGATGGAAGCACTGACAATAGTTGGGAAATTATCCAACAATTAAGCAGTGAAAACAAGGCAGTAAAAGGCATCCGTTTCAGACGCAATTTCGGCAAATCTGCGGCATTAAACAGTGGTTTTGAAGCCTCAGATGGCGAGGTTATCATTACGATGGACGCCGATTTACAAGACAGTCCCGATGAAATCCCTGAATTGTACAACTTAATAAAAAACGAAGGATATGACCTCATATCTGGTTGGAAAAAAAAGCGTTACGACCCTATTACCAAAACGATTCCAACCAAACTTTTCAATTGGGCAACCAGAAAAATGAGTGGCATCCATTTGAATGACTTCAACTGCGGATTGAAAGCATACAGCCATTTGGTGGTTAAAAACATAGAAGTATATGGTGAAATGCACCGTTATATTCCTGTTATTGCCAAATCGGAAGGATTTGAAAAAATTGGCGAAAAAGTAGTAGAACACAGAGCCAGAAAATATGGCACTACTAAATTTGGGTTGAACCGATTTGTAAATGGTTTGCTCGACTTATTGAGTATCTTCTTTATGGGTAAATTCGGTAAAAAACCGATGCACTTTTTTGGTTTGTATGGCTTATTGAGTTTTATAGTTGGTTTTTTAATAGCCTTTTATTTATTGGTTAACAAACTGATTCATATTATCATCAATGAAAGAGCGGCCTTAGTGACAAGCTCTCCATTGTTTTACATTGGATTAATGTTTATGGTTTTGGGGACACAGTTATTTTTAGCTGGCTTTTTAGGTGAATTAGTAAGCAGAAACAGCGGAGACAGAAACAAGTATTCTATCTCAGAAAAAACCAATTTATAAGACATGAGAATTGTAATAGTTGGTCCCGGATGGCCACTCAGAGGCGGTTTGAGCACTTATAATGAAAGATTGTGCAAAGCATTCAAAGACCAAGGCCATGAGTGTGAAATTCTGAGTTTCAAATTACAATATCCTTCCGTATTATTTCCAGGCAAAACACAGTATTCCAGCGACCAAGCTCCTGAAAATACAACGATAAACAGCGCCATGAATTCCATCAATCCATTGAATTGGATTAATGTAGGATTAAAATACAAAAAATCAGCTCCCGACTTGGTTGTTTTCCGTTATTGGATGCCTTTTATGGCGCCTGTTTTGGGAACTATCGCGCGAATTATAAAGTCGAACAAAACAAGCAAAGTTGTTGCCATTGCTGACAATATTCACCCACACGAAAAACATTTTTACGACCTTGTTTTTACCAACTATTTCGTAAAAAGTATGGATGGATTCATCACCATGAGTCAGTCTGTTTTGAACGATTTGAAAGTATTAATCCCTGAGAAACCATCGCAATTTATCCCACACCCTATGTACGATAACTTTGGGGAAATGATTGATAAAAAAGAGGCAAAATTAGCTTTAAACCTTGACCCCAATTTCCATTATTTGTTATTTTTTGGGTTTATAAGAGCCTACAAAGGGCTCGATTTACTTTTGAAATCCTTTGCCAAAAGCGGATTGAAAGATAAAAATGTAAAGTTAATTATTGCAGGAGAGTTTTACGAAGACAGTCAGCCATATTTTGATTTAATGAAAACATTAAACATAGAAGAGGCTATTGTAAAGCATCACGAATTTATCCCTAACTCAGAAGTATCCAAGTATTTTTGCGCCTCTGACATGGTGGTGCAAACCTACCATTCAGCAACCCAAAGTGGGGTAACACAAATTGCTTATCACTTCAACAAACCGATGTTGGTAACAGATGTAGGAGGCTTAGCAGAAACAGTCCCTAATGGCGTTGTTGGTTATGTTACCAGTAAAAAAGAAGAAGACATTGCTGCTGCATTAATCGACTTTTACGAACAGCAAAGAGAAGAAACCTTCTCCAAAAATGCCGAAGCTCATAAAGCCGTTTTCTCATGGGAAAACATTTGCAATGCTTTGATAGAGGTATCGAAGTAAAAACAACACCTTAAGCTTTACTTTAACTTAACATCAAATGACCTTTATGTTGATGTCCGAATATTAAAATTGCGTAAACTCTTATTGTCATTTATGTTCAGACTTTTACTCTATTTTATCTTATTCATTACTTTACACTTACTCATTTGGTCGTGCAATACAACAACACCCAAAAACAATGAGGAAGGTTACGCTTTAGCAGAAAGATATTGCCAAGGATGTCATCAATTGCCCGACCCAAGTCAACTTGACAAAAACACTTGGAAAAACCATGTACTACCCAAAATGGGACATTTTTTGGGATTTTACAAAACACCCGAAGAGCGTTTGAGCCTTTTTGAAAACAACCCTGCGGATGAACACTTGAAACTTAAAAACATCTACCCTGAAAAACCTTTATTGTCTGAAGAAAATTGGAAAACTATTCAACAATATTACATTCAAAATGCGCCCGACAAACTCGGGGTTGAACCACTAGAAATACAGAAAGACAATCCGTTTTTTTCTACCATAATTTCCCCCAATAAATTTTCGCCACCTTCTACCACCTTATTTCAATTTAACCCCAATGGTGGCTTGTATTTTGGGGATGCCCACACCCAACAATTTATAGAATTGAACCCCGATTTTAGTATCAATAGAAATATACAAGTAGAAGAAGGGGCAGTTTGTGTAAATACATTCCAAGAGCAATTGTTTGTTACTTTTATGGGTAGTTTTTCACCCACCGACAATCCCAAAGGAATGTTGGCATCCTTTCCTAAAAAAGGCATTGACGGATCAAAAATCATCATCGAAAATCTTAGAAGACCGGTTGATACCAAAATTGAAGACCTCAACAACGATGGTTTGCCCGATTTTATAATTGCTGAATTTGGAAAATTCACAGGCTGTTTGGCTTGGCATAAAAACTTAGGCAATGGACAATTTGAAAAACAAATTTTATGGGACAAACCAGGTTGCACCAAAGTACAAATTATCGACCTAAATAAAGATGGCTTGAAAGACATAGTGGCCTTATTTGCTCAGGCAGATGAGGGCATTGATATTTATTACAACAATGGCAAAGGGGGATTTAAGAGAGAGCGAGCCATTAGTTTCCCACCTTCCTATGGTTCTAGTTCCATGAGAATTCAGGACTTTAACAAGGATGGCATTCCTGACATTGTATACACCGCAGGAGATAATGCCGATTTTCTACCCATTCTAAAACCCTATCACGGCATTTATTTGTATGAGAACAATGGACAAAACCAGTTTAAACAAACCTTGTTTCAACCATTAAATGGGGCCTATTCCGCATTTATCCATGACTTTGACCAAGATGGCAAACAAGACATTGCCGCTATTTCCTTTTTCCCTGATTGGCAAAACCAAATAGAACAGGGATTCGTGTTTTTCCACAACCTAGACAAAACCCTTCAACAAAGCAGCAACTTTAAAAGATACAGTTTTCCGGAGGTTAACAAAGGAAGATGGATATTAATGGATTGTGCAGATTTTGACCAAGATGGCGATTTAGACATTGGCTTAGGTTCTTTGGTAATGGAGGTTGTGCCCAAAATAGGCATAGAAGAACAGTGGATAAAAGAGGGTATTCCCTTTTTGATTTTGGAGAATAAACTAAAGTAAACTCTTAAAAGACATAATACTAGAGAAGATGCATTTACAATTCCCCTCTCCTTGCAATTAAGTCTTCTTTAATTTTTTTAGCCTTTTCTTCATCTAAATTGTATTTCCACATTATAACTATTGCGATAGCTGCTGTTACCGAAGGAATAATAATATCTGCAATTCTTAAATAGTACATAGTTTCAGTGGATTGTGAAGCTGCACCACCATCAAAACCAATTAATTTCAATACCAATCCGCTTAGAACTAAAGCAAGTGCTTGACCTAACTTAACCATCCACCAATAAATAGCACCGAAGGTTCCTTCTTTTCTTGGCATACCATTTTCAAGTTCATCCAAATCACAAACATCTGCTGTCATACTCATCATTAACGTAAACAATCCACCCAAGCCAAAAGCAATAAACGGGATGGGTAAAAATATTAACCAAGGCATTTCATTTGAGGTATTAATAGAAAACCAAGACATATTTAAATCGGCAAGCATTGGATTTATCAAATCAAAAAATGAACCTACCGCATTGGTCATTTTATGAGACAAGCCTGTTTGATTGAATTGCGAATTTAATGTAGTATTAAACCCAAACCATTTAAGAATATAACCAACAATTGAAATAGCTGTAGAAATAATAAATGCATTTCTTTTACCCCATTTTTTTGACATCCAAGTAATAATAGGTATGACCAAAAAAGCTGTTAAGATAGCAGAAATAGTTGAAAACCATGCAGGCCAAGTTCCTGCTGCTGCATAGCTCCCGTTGTACATATAAAACACTATAATAAACACACTAAATGCCGCTACAATTTGAAACCCATTAAATATTAAGAAAGTAGCACCACACAATTTCATAAATGGCTTGTTTTTGGAGACTTGCTTCATTGAGGCAAATAAGTCTTTCATATTAGACCCTACTGTTTTTAGACTAATTTTCTTTCTATTTTCCATGCTTTGAGAGTCTATCCCTTTGCAAAAAAATGCAGGCAATATACCAAAAAAAATACATGCGGCACCTACATAAAACGACAATTGACTTACCCCTTCAGCTTGGGTTGCAAATATTTTAGGATCCGCAATTACCACCCAAAACCAAGGGACTATCATCCAAGCAAACTGACCAATCGTTTGGGAGAATGCCATTAATTTTGTTCTTTCATTGTAATCAGATGTCATTTCATAACCAAGACCAACAAGAGGGGTTGCATAAATGGTATTTCCTGTAAAAAAAACAATTGAGAAAATTAAAAAATACCAAAAGTTATACATTTGAGAATTTTCAGGACTTAGTTGCCACAATAGAATATAGAAAATACCACTAAGGATAGCGCCAATAAAAATATAAGGCCTTCTTCTTCCCCATTTAGACTTCGTATTATCTGATATAAAACCCATAATTGGATCGGTTAATGCATCATAAAGCCTTGGCAAGCCCCCTAACAAACCTGCAAGAACTGGATCCATACCAAAGGTTGTAAAAAGAAAGAAGCTAAATACACCTAATGCCCCAGGCAATAAATTGAGGACTAAGTGACCCGACCCAAATGAAATTTTTTGAATAAAGGGGACTTTTTCTCTGCTATTTGATGGTAAAACTGACATGATTAATGGTTTAATACAAGACTATTTATGATTATTTATAAGTATTGTTTGAATGGCATGGGGATTTATGGTCCATGTTTGGAATTGGTTATTTAGTTTTAATTTAACAGTAACTGCTTCATTGATTGGATTAAACACAGCAACAGCAATAGTTCCATCTGGATTTTTTACAGCAGTTGCATGAAGATACTTTTGATCAATATCACATTTAATTTTCAAAGCGCCCGGCCTCATAAATCTACTAAAATGTGTCATTACATAATACAAGGGAGTGTAATAAACTTCATCTTTTTCGGCATCAACTATAACGGGGGCTACGCACCAATTTTTGAACCAATTGGGACCACCTTGTTTGTTTAACACCATATTCCAATCCACCCAACCATTCACATAATTATTTAAACACCCTATAATATCTATGGCATACCTGTTGACAGGCGCATATTTAGGATGCAAGTATTTGTCTTTTTCACTCGCCCAATCCCAACCCCAATCCGTTGCCTCCATTTCCCAATACCATTGATCATTGCGCCATTTGGGCACTTCTGAATCCACACAACCTTCGGTTTCTATCAGTAATTTATTGGGGGCTTTATGGTGCGCATAAGACAAGGCTTCTGGAAAAACCTCATAAGTACTCTCATACCAATGAAAAGCTGTTCCTGCAAAATATTTCGAAGATTTATCACTTCTGAACATCTCATCCACCCATTCTTTTATTCCAGCTCTATTTTGGTCATAACCTAAAATCTTAACATCGCCCCAACCATCTTTTTCAAGCTTGGGACCCAAATGATTTTCAACAAAATCTGTCATTTCTTTAGGCGTAAAATGGGTGCTTTCCCAATTACTTCCATTCCCATGGGGTTCATTAATGGCAGTAAGCCCCCAAATATCAATTCCTTTCCCTTTATAAGCCTCCAAGTACTTAGAGAAATACAAGGCAAACACATCGTAATACTGAGGCAATAATTTCCCACCCACATAGTGATTATTGTCTTTCATCCAAGGTGGTGCAGTCCATGGCGAAGCAATAATTTTAAACCCTTCTTTCGATATTTTTTTAGCCTCCAATATCATTGGGATTAAATCATCAACATCATCTTCAATTGTAAAACCTTTCAAATCTAAATCGTTTTCAAGCTTGGCATAAGTGTAATTAGACTTTGAAAAATCGCAGGATGCCATGTGTGTTCTGCTTAACGAATATTTAGCGCCATTATCCCCAAAATAGGCTTGTAATATTTCTTCTCTTTTTTCTTTACTTAATTGGTTGAGCAGTGAGGCTGAGGCTTCGGTAAATGAACCACCAAATCCAACTATAGTTTGGAAGGTCACCTCTGGGTCAATTGTCATATTTACTACTTTTTCAGCTGTTTTAAAATCAGAAATCAGGGTTAGTGCATTTCCGCTTTTGGAGGTTTCATAAACTTCAATTTTCATATTTTCATTTGTGCACTGAACAAAAGCCATACAAGCAATGACAAGCAAAAACTTGTTAAAGAATGATATGTTTGGCAAAATATTCATTTATTATTGTTTTAATTTGGCGGGAAGTTCTACTATTTCCAACAATGCTTCTTTATTCCCTTTGTATGTTTTTTCAATTAAGTTTCCATCTCTTGTTAAACCCTTAAAAATGCCTTTATCAACCATATTCCAAAGTGCATATTTGGCATTTCCATTGACCGTAAACAACCCAAAATGATTTTCGGAACCGGCAGTATTATTAGCATCTTTCCAATTTTCATCAAATGCTTCAAAATAGAAACAAGTCATTTTTTCTTTATTGGTCCATTCACGAATGAGTTGATAATATTTAGCCGATTTATATTCATCACATGCCATTGTGCCATTGCTTCCATATAGATCATTAGAATTGGTTGACCAACCCGTTTCTCCTATATGTATTGGTTTATTTACGCCAATGGATTTCATATACTTATAAACTCCAAGATATTGCCTTTTGGCATAATTCAATGTTCTTTTCATCAAAGAGTCTATTTGAACTTCTTTTGTCAAATGATTTTCTTTTGGTAATGTTCCCCAGAAACTAGGATTATAATAGGTGTCATGCATTGGATAAGTATGAATAGAAATGAAATCAACGGCCTGATAAAGTTTTTTTAAATCTTCGACATGATATGAAGAATCGCCACCACCCCATGATGCGAAATTATCTGAAGATGTAATCCATAAATCCCTGTCTAACTGTTTTTTTTGCTTCAACAATTGAAGATAATTCACCCATTTATAAACCACACTAGGTTGAACATAGTAATTAGTTGCCCACTTTACCATTGCTTCATTTCCAACCGCTATCATTTTAACTATGTCAGGATATTGATTGGCCAATTCTACCGCTTTTTTTATCTCTGCGGCATTAGCTTTCTCATTTTCCTTGTCATGATTAGATTCTTTTTCTGTCCATGCATTTTCACATTCAATCCAAACTCCTAGCATTACATACATTTCAAAATTCGAATTTTCCGAACGCAACTGTGCGATAGCCTGCAATATCGTTTCTATTTCCTTGTAATGGGTGTTATAGGTTCGCAGCAATTTAATTCCCATTGCATTCAAAATCCGCATATCCTCTGTTATTTGAGATAAAGTAGGCTGTGAATCTCGGGTGTTTTTTCTATACCCACCATAGCAAATTGCTTGGTAATTCGTATCTCCTAAAATTTGAATAGCAGTTTTACTAAGGGGGTTATTCCCATTATTCCCTTTTACTGAATTATGATTATTGCAGGCAATTAGAACAACCGAAAGTATGCACAAAAGACGATATAATTGACTGAACTTAAACATCCTATTACTTCAGAATAGACCCATTGATATATACTGTAATATTAGAAACTGCACCCGTCCTTTTAAATATTTGCTTACTTATTTCTTCATTTAAGCACAATGAATTATTCCTTAAAACAGTGCCATCTCTTTTTTCAATTTCAAGATAATTATCATTTGACAATCTATAAACAATAGGAATTTGGCAAAACGTAAAACACAAGGACCCAATTTCAGGCATTAATGTTTTGTGTTCCATGTCAACAGTTACGTAATGAAATTGTCGATTTTGAGTTATAAATTCATTTTTTCGCAACAAGCAAGGGTTAAAACACAAACACCCTTTAGAGACTAAAACGCCTAATTCCCCAAATCGACTCAGAATATCTTCTTTTACTTGACCAGTCATTCCGGGCTGTTGTGCCCCTTTATTACTTGGAGTATGCGAATAGGGGTCGGTTGGGAATGCCCCATAAACGGAGGGCGATTTATGCACGCCAACACCTTCATTAATTTCGTAGTAATGCTTCAACAATCCCCCTACAAGTTCAGGACTCTCTTGCACTTCTATTGCTTGAATACACATTTCTTGGACTGCTAATTGCAACTTAGAAACCATGTGCCAATAAATAGAACCTAATCCTTCGTATCCATAAAAAGTGCCTGAGCGACCAGTAAATGACTTGTGATTAAATACAGATTCGAAAATTTCTAAGAGTAGTTTCTTTTCACTTTGAATAAATGAAGCATATGTAGAATGAATTAACAAATCAATAGCATTACTCAAGTCATTTGAATTCTTAAAATTCCCATTAAATCTACATTCCCCTTTTAAATCTTGCTCTATAATTGATTTATTTCCGTCATTAAGCATGAGTGAAAGAAGCTGAGATTGTTTAACTAATTCACTTGGAATTCTATTTTTATCTAAAAACTTTGGTAGTTGCTTATTGGGATAGAGCAAATAGCTGTATTGATCTTCTCTAAAAAGGGCACTATTTTTCATACTATCCAATAATTTAAGGGCACATTCAGGAGATAAATAACCGGAGCTTAAAACGGCTACTTGACCTTCAAGCATTTCACTTAAATAGGTGATTGAAATTTCGTATTCGCTCTTCAGGGTCATTAAATTGTAGGAGTGATACATGTTATCCTCACGCTTATTAGCCTTAATGGAATGTTCAATAAACTGAAGACTTACCTTAACAAAACTTTTAAGTCTTCGGTATGAAATAGTTCTTTTTTCGCCCCAAAAAGTATGTTTATAAATATGTTCACGGTAATCGCTACCTGCTTGTCCTAAGCTATCAAGAATTGCTTTACGTTGACTGTCGTTTATTCCTGAATTTAACAAAGCTAAGTTGTCTTCGAATGTGGCATGAATTTTTTTAAAGAAAATGATTAACTCATTCGACAATTCTATGCGTTCTTCAGTTGTTTGTTCAATTAGTTTTTCGAAGAATTCAAGGAACCTTCTGAGGTAATATAATGTTACCATAGAAACTCCATTTCCCACCAAAGCATTATTGGCATCGTTCCATTCTGGTCTTTGGGTATTCATCCAAATACCGCCTTCGGGAATAAAATTGGAAAGTTTAGATAAAATTGTGGCCAATATTTTTTCTATAAAATTGACATTATAGATTTTATCATTTTGCGCAAAAAGCAAAGCTGCATCTGAACCAATTAAATCACGATTTTCTCTAATCTCCTCATCCAACTCTTTGTCAAATTCAATAGTATCTTTCGCATTTCTTAAAATCTCCTGATAATTTTTAATTTTATAGGGGACATTGGCATAAACAAATAAGTTTTCACTGAATTGGCTACTCAATTGACCTGGATAGTATTTCTCATTCATTTCCAACAATTTGAGTAAATAGATAATCTGATGATCTCCCCAATAACCGATATACGACCAAGGATTATCTGGCTCTACAGTCTCCCAATCAAATCCACTCTTTGTAACCCTGTAAGGATTATAGCCTTCGAAAGTTGTTGCGTTCAAGAACTTATGAATCATCCCTTTGGTAAATGCAGGATAAGAGATGGATAAGGCTTCCCAATTCTGAAAAATATCTCTCCAATTCCCCTCGTAATCCAAAACCTTAGAATGGTCATCCGCGTTGCGAGTATTGATAGAAAATTTATTCCAAGGTCTGCTTGGATCTCCATGTCTTCGGCTAAACTTGAGTGGCAAATACTCTACACAAAGTCGTTTGAAGTTATTGTCATTAATGGAACTGTATATTTCTTGCAATTGAAAAACATTAAAAACATTATCCAAACTTTGCAACAAATCCTTGTGAGTTTCATAAACTTCTTTGTTGGCATTTGCTAGATAATTGACAAGGTCTTTTTTTTCTATTTGATAATTAAAATCAAAAATCCCCCCTCTCATTATGTTAAAAAGAGTATTGGAAAAATGTCGAGTATCTCTGTATACATCATCAGACAATTGAATGCCATCTGAAGAAGCATTCAGTTCCTTCAAACGTTTAGACCCTAATTCTATATCATTTTCAATTTGCTTTTTGAGTTCCTTTTTTGAAATAATTTCATTCGTCAATGCGACTACATTTGCTTGACTTTGGTTCACATCAGCAACGATTAACCATGATTTCTTTTCACCAGTGGCTAAGGTTATTTTTTGGTTAATAAAGTAAGCCCCTTTTTCTGCCTTAATATCCTCTTCTTGAACTAGATCCTCCCCTCTTCTGAACGCATTAAGTTGGAGGGAAGAAAGTAAGTATTTGGGGTTATCGAAGCCTATAGACCAAGCAATATTTGCTTTGAGCGCTTCACTTGGTTCCGCCTTATCAACGATTATTGCACTGAGTGCATAGATCCCCATACCTGATTCAATATCAAGTTCATTGCGTTTGTATGCATCTACTAAAATACTAGTTGAGTTTTGCAAATCAGCACCGACACCGTCAGGCATAATATTTTGTATTCCATCTAATATAGCAACTATTAAGGCTTGATTGCCATTGTTTGCTAATGAAGATTTACGAACAAAACCATATTGATCACTTGAGTTCCATTCATACCTGAATGTAAGTTCAAAAGTGTGATTAATTTCTTCGAAAATAATTTTATTCCCAATGGCATTTTTATACAGATTCCTAGAAACGTTGAACAAGCTATTATTCCTCTCAGAAAAAGGTTCCCAAACATGGATTTTTTCATTTTGAATAATTTTGAAAATGGATTTAGAGCCTGTTATATCATAGGATTCCGTAATTTTATCCGCAGTATAATAGGGAAACAAAGCATATTCAGCATTCTTGCGACCGGCAGAAATTCCACCATTGCTTGAAATAAACATCCAATGGTGCGAATCGCTTACCACACTCATAAAAAAGGGCCGCATTTCATCATAATTAGAAATACAAAAGAAGTTTTCTCCTTCAATTTTCAATCTTTTTATCTCTACTAAAGTAGCTTCTTTATTTTGTTTTTGACCTGACATTATATGGTAACTATTGCTTCATTTTTAGTTAAAAGACTAACCAACTATTCGTTTTATTTTTGTTGTGATGTTGAATTTCGATAAATTAAAAATCAAATAAGTGTGTAAATCAAACCTCTATTAAAATCCTTTTTGTTAACTATATTTCCTTGTAAACTTTAACATAATCGATATACATAGAACTTGGGAAAGGGGTATTGATATTGGGCGGACCAACAAAATTTCCACCAACCGCAACATTCAGGATAATAAAAAAAGGTTTATTAAACACCCACTCACCTGTAACATCGGAGGGAGTGACTCTTTTGTAAAGGAAATTATTGACAAAAAAATCAATATAATTTTCGCCCCATTCAACCGCATAAACATTAAAATCGGCATCAAACCTATTATCTTCCAGTCCGTAAGGCGTAGTAATGGCTTGACCACCAGCATATCCAGGACCGTGAATTGAACCATAAGTGATGTTAGAGAATTTGCCTTTTTGTTCCATAATATCAATTTCTCCGCACTGAGGCCAGCCAACATCCTTAAAATCTGCTCCTAACATCCAAAATGCAGGCCATATTCCAGAACCAGTTGGTGTTTTAATACGGGCTTCAATTCTTCCAAACTGATGGGCAAAAAGACCTTCTGTTTTAATCCTTGCCGAGGTGTAGTTTCCTGAACTACTTTTCAAAGCCGAAATAACCAAATTACCTGTACCATCTATAGATACATTTTGGGGATTGTTGGTATAAGATTGAAGTTCATTATTTCCCCACCCATTTTGTCCTGTGCCAATATCATAGGTCCATTTTAAAGCATTAGGATTAACGCCAGAATCCCCTTCAAACTCATCACTCCAAACCAATTCATACTTCCTATCAGGTAAGTTTTGAATAGGTTCTACCTTACATCCTCCCACAGAAATTGCTATAATTGCCAAAAGTGTTAATTTATTCGATTTATTCATTATTTATTTAAAAAATTCCCTACAAATTGTATTATTTATAGAAATAGATATTGTCTAACATAAAATTGGGACCTCCTGTTATTATGATAGCACCCAAATTACTTTTTTGATTCATAATTCCTGCATTCAATGGTATATCAAATGATTTCCACACACCTGCTTCAAATCCAGTCAAATTCATTCTTTTATCCTTGTCATCCCCTATTGGATTTCCTGTAAACACATCGGTTTCAATGGTTTTGTTTGCCCCTATGTCTCTTATTTGAATTCCTATTACCGATGAGGCATTCTCTACATAAGCATCGATATGTAAAAAACCGAGCGCAGAAGCATCTACTGTATTTCCAAAAATTATTCCTGTATAATTGTTATTACTGTATTGCACTACCTTACCGCTACTTGTTGTCAATAGGTCAAAAATTGTGGTAGAACCGCCAAAACCAGGCGTAAAATTACTCTCAGTGGCATTGACATAAGCATCACTAAAAATAGATTTAACATCTATTGCTGGCCTGTTCGGTGTTGGGGCGCCGGGCAAATTCCCTTTAGACTCAACTATCAATTTACCTTTTGCTAAAACCCCATTTACCTTGGCTGTTATTTCAGCAATTCCGGTGGCTAATATTTTCACAATTCCTGAATCATTAACAGTAGCCACTGAGGAATTAGAACTTGCAAATTTATAATAAGAGGGCTTAGAAATCACTGTAACATCTTGACCATTTGTAAGATTAAAAACATGACTTAAACCTGAAACTGTTATTGACGCACCCACAAATGACTTTATTGAGCTCACTTCTCCATTTAAAATCCTAGAAGTTGGTTTACCCACAGTGCCTAATTTTTCAAATTTAATTTCATCAAACCATAGAACATATCCAGCGCCATTTGTTTCCTGAGTCCCTGCCGCAAACCAAAAAACACCTCTTTCATTTACCAATTTAGAAGGGTCGGGAATCGGAATAATAACTTTAGACCAATTGGTACCCACGTTTACATTTTGGATAGTCACTTGGTTTTTATCTTGAAAATAATCAATTCCAAAACCGACATCCCCTAATTTTGTTCCTGTAGAAGCTTTCACATAAAAGGTTAGTGCATCATAAGTCTTAAGATTTCTTCCAGCACCATCTATCCTAAAAATTGCACCTGCATAAGCTCCTCCGGGATCTGTTTCATTGGGCACATCTATTCTAACAGAAGCATTGCTTTCGAAACCCTCTTTTAAGTCAACCGAAAAAACATCTGGTTTAGCATCGGCAAATGGGAAATAAAAATCAGAACCCAACCCTATAAAGTTGTCGGTAAAAACATAGGGATTGTTGCTAAATTGAGGCAATACAGCATCCTCTGACAATTCGCGTTTACACCCCAATTGAACTATTAAAAATAGGGCGATAAAACCTATTTGAACACTTAACTTATTTATCATTTTCATATTATTTTATATTAGCAAGAGTTGTGATTTCATTAATTATTAATATTGATTTGAATGTAGGTTCTTAGCTCCCATTCGTTACCATTAGGAAAACCAAGTGCATTAGGATCAGGGACAAATTGACCTAAATTATTTAAAGTCGTAATCGGTGAATATCGGTTGGAGTATTTATTTAAAGTCCTGTAAGTTGTTCTGAATCCAAGTTTCGTTCCTGGCAGCATGAACCAATCAGGTTTACCAACTTCTATTGACCAATCTGCTATCAGTTGAAGCGGGAACGTTTGGTTAAAATCTCGGTGATAGTCAAAAGGCCCCCAATCATCTATTTTAACAATGGTAATTAGTTTCATTTTTTTATAAATGGTTCTAATATCCATGCCATATCTATTGATTGTTCTGGTATCGTTTCCATTGGCTTGACCATTTCCAAAATACAGATTTCCAATAATTCCAAATTCGGGATTAATTTTAGAAACAACTCTAGCGTTTAGTTCCCAAAGATCCTGCGCTGGTGCAGAACCCGGAAATACAAAAGTGGTACGACCATTTCCTAAAATACCTATAGAGGCATCTTGAACTGTTGGTAAATGCCTATAAACAAACCCTGAACTAAAAGCAAATTTAGCATCTTCCATTCTGTCATTATCCCACTCATACATCCAAGTAGCAGGCGTTGGATCATACGTAATCAACATTTCACCACCTACAGTTTCTCTATTTCCTCTCACTGAAAAAGGATCGTCTAAAATATTTCTTGGGCGAGAGGGTGCCATGTAAGTTGGGCCAATAGGACCTACTAATGGTTTTTGAAATAAGAAATTGGGTGCAATTTGAATTTTACCAATATTGTATGTCAGACCTGTAAGTGCATTGTACATATTTCCACTTCCTACATCCTTTAGAACCCAACCGGTAAATGTTTTGGTTTGGTCTATACCTCCGTTAGCCACTAAACCCATGTATGATGCAAGACCATACCAACGAATAGCCCCTTTGGAATAGGTTAGTTTTGCTTTACCTCCAAAATTATCTGTACTTTGAATTTTATCTTCGTAGACTACATTTTCAGACACCATTTGAAATGTTCTTCCATTAAGTGGCTGTCCGCCCCAAATTCCGCCCAAATCGAAGGTAAAATGATTCATTTTCTTACCTATAGCCAAAGTTAATCTTCTGGTTTTTGGCACAGGAACTGCAAATGAACTTTGCAGATTATTTCTTTGAGTAATATCCTCATGAAAAATACCTGTAACATCTAAACCTGCTATTTTTCGACTGTATTTTAACAAGAAAGCTGGATTGGCTCCCCACCATAATTCAGGACCAAAAGCTAACTTTAACCCTTTAATAGTTTTTTTGCCTTCTATTTCAAAACCAAAAGGAGCATTGCCGTTGTATATATCAATGTTAGGACCATAATTGGCCTCAGGATATAATCCAAAAAAGTCACCTTCATATCCCCAATGGTAATGACCTGTTCTATAAAACCCGGTTAGTTTAAAATCCTTAGCATCCCAACTGTAATCTGCTTTATACAATTGCACCCTGTTATTTGAGTTAATCTGTTGAGGACCAGTAGGGGTTTGTATAGTTAGTGGCCTTCCTCTGTTTTCATAGAATATTTCATCTATGGGATTGGTAGCTACATTTCCTAACACATTAAACTGAACGTTCGCTTTCATATTAGGAGCAGGCCTTGCCGTAATTCCAACGTTGAAAGATTGTATGTGGTCAAAACCTTGAAAATTGGGATATGTATTTGCATTTAAAGAATTGGAGGTGGTTGGTGTTTTTATTAAACTTCCTCCCGTTTGATAGGTATTAAAATTGGCTTGTAAATTACTTAAATACAACTTCCCTTTGTCTTTGGATTCTAAAACGGCTTTGTCTCCTCTTGCCTTTAAGGCAGCCTCCACAATTGATATGGAATTAAAATAAGTATTTATTGAATTAGAATTCCCTACATAAGGATTGAATTTGTGTATATTTTGGAGTGCGTAATAAGCAGCCCTTGGATATAACTCATACAAACCACGTTCATTTGTTTTGCCTTTTGCACAAATGCCAAACCATTCTTCATTCATATTATTTTCACCTTGAACATAATCGTTACCATAACCACCGTTCGACCAAGAAGCTGTAACATCGTGTTCATCCAAATTGATTGTTTGACCGGTTTTCCACCATCCATCACTGAACTGGAAAGTAAAACCACCCAAACTATTGTTATTTTTTCCCATTCCAGCAGCATTGTTATATATTTCCTTCCAATTACTTAATAGAACTTGAGCTTGAAACTCTTGGTCTTCACTATTTGAACGAGTATTGTAAGCATCAGAACCAAACTCAGTAAGAATGACAGGCACATTTAACTCATTTTTTACGCGCTCATACAGGTCAGTAAAAGTAAGACCTCTATAACAATTTATTCCTAAAATATCGACATCAGTACACTCTTTTGCAATAATGTCAGAAAACAATAAATCACCATTACAAATGGCCATAGGATGATTTTTGTCAATTGTTTTTAATTCCTTAACAGCTTCATTAAAAAGCTTATACATAAAGTAAGCATCTTTTGTAGATTTTCTATCTGCAAATGGGATATTTTCTGTTTCTGCACCTCTCCAAAAAAGACCATAATTGTTTTCATTCCCTAACAAAAACAACAAAATACCTGGCGTTTCTTTGTATTGTGACACCATTTCCTTGGTTTCTTTCAGCAAAACCTCTCTAACGGCAGGATTAGAATAGTCCGTATTGGCTTCCCAATTTCCATTGATATTTAAACCATAACGACCAAAAGAATGGTTGAGCATGGTGTAAATTCCATAATTTTCATAAATGTATTTCACCCATTTGGCAGGAACACCTGAATATTGTCGAATGGCATTAACGCCCATATTTTTCAAATAGGACATTTCATTGTCCAAAGCTTCTTTAATCAAATCATCCGACTGATTCCACAAACTGTAATTGTAATTAGTCCCAACTGGAGAATAATCCCAATTCATTCCATTTATGAAAAGGTCTTTTCCATTGACTGAAAGTTTAAATCCATTTTCCGACTTAATTACTTCAACTTTTTCGTTTTGTGCAAATACTAACATTGGGGCTAATAACAAAAAAAATTGGATTAGCACTTTTTTAATCATTTCTATATTCTTATTGGGCATATACTTTTTATTAACAACTAACAGAGTTTATTTTATTTTGATAAAATAAATAACTAATATTTGACAAAAATAATCTTTTGAATAACATTGCAACCAACAAAAACTACTACTTTACTACATCAAACTGAAAAATTTGGTTATTTTTGCATTATTAACATAAGAAAAACAATACAATACTGCAACAAAAGCAAAGAAAAATGCAACTCTCAAAAAGGGCTACTTTTGGGTTTGTATCTTTTACTTTTCATTTTCAATAGTGTTGGACAAGGGGAACTTTACAATGCAAAGGTTTCTATTATCAAAAAATCCGAATATTCTGCTGGCACACAAAACTGGGATATTGAGAGAGATAATATGGGCAGATTGTTTATTGCCAATAACGAAGGTCTTATGATATACAATGGCTTAAAATGGGAATTGCATCCAGTGCCTAACAAAACAATTGTAAGATCTATTGCCATGAGCAATGATGGTCGATTATATGTGGGTGCTCAAAACGAATTTGGCTATTTTAAATCCGACAAATCCGGGAAATTCATATTTACTTCTTTAAAAATACAGCTACCTCCATCTGTTAGCTCATTTGCCGATGTGTGGAATATCGAAATAATTGACCAAGACGTTTTTTTCATGACCCCTCAGTTTATTTTTAGATATTCCAACAACAGTATTTCTTATTTTAAACCGAAAACAACATGGACTTCGCTAAAAAAACACCACAATAAACTCATAACTCAAGATAAGAAAAGCGGGATACTGCTCTACAACAATGGCAGATGGGAACCTCTGATTAATCAAAGTTTATTGCCTAACGGATTTCAAATCACTGATATTAAACCCTTTGGAAAAGACACTTGCTTGGTGAGTACCGCCGGCAATGGGCTGTTCTTATTAACCCAAAATCAGATACTTCCATTTAAAATAAATGCCTTGATAAGCGAAGACCATTTTACAACAATTGAGGTCCTTAATGGCAATCATTTTTTATTAGGCTCCTATAATTCAGGACTTTACAAAATAGACAAAAAAGGGAACATTCTGGGAAATATTTCTTCCAAACAAGGATTAGTAAGCAATACAATCCGTTGCCTTTACAGTGGTTTTGATGGATGCACTTGGATAGGCATGGACAACAGCATTGCACTTATTGATTGGGGGAATTCCATTTACCATATAAACCCCAACTCATTTAACAACGGCAGTGGGCATGGCGCGATTAGTTTAAATGGAGATTTATATTTTGCATTGTCGACGGGATTACAATCAATAGATATTAGACAAAAAAACGAATTAGGTTTACTTTCATTGAAACCTAAAATTATAATGAATGGCTTAACTTGGAATGTCAATACTTATGAAAATCAATTAATTGTGAGCAGAGATGATGGATTTTGGAAAGTTGACAACGACAAAGCAAGCCCTATTTTCAAATCTTTAGGCTTTTGGAACTTCAAACCAATAATTGGGAGTAATCCTCCTAAAATAGCATGCGGAAATTATTTTGGCATTCAACTTTTTAGCAAAGAGAAGGGGGAACTCAAAAACGATGGTTCTATCAGAAACTTCATTGAATCAAGCCGCTTTATGGAGGTAGAAAATAAATCTATTTGGGTATCACATCCTTATCATGGTTTATACAAAATCAATATAACAGACAATAGCACTAAAAAATACTCAGTAAAAGATGGGTTACCCTCAGAATTAGACAATCATGTTTTTAAAATAAAAAACAACATTGTAATTGCTACGACTAAAGGCATTTATGAAATAGACCCAATAAGCAACAAGATCATTCCTTCTAAATACTACCAAAGTATATTGGGCAATATACCAATAAGGTATTTAAAAGAAGACTTAAATGGCAATATTTGGTTTGTTCAAGACAAAATGTTGGGTATAGTGGACTTTAGAGGAACACAACCTGTTGTAAAATACATTCCTGAACTATTCAATCATGTGTTAAGTGGTTTTGAAAATATTTACTGTTACGATTCCGAAAACACTATTATAGGTTCAGACATTGGCTTTTACTACATCAATTACAACAAGTATTCGAAGCAAATATTCCCTTATGTAAGCTACATTAGTTCAGTAAAAACACTTGGAAGTGGTGATTCTGTTATTTACGGAGGATTCAACAATCTACTCAAAAACAGCGATTTAAAAACATCAATCCCCTACAAATCAAATTCAATCCGAATTTCATTTGCAAGCTCATTTTTACGACACAAATCACACATTGAATTTAGTTACCTATTGGATGGTCATGATAAAAAATGGAGCAATTGGAGTTCAACATCTGAAAAAGACTATACAAATCTCAAAGAAGGGAAGTACACTTTTTACTTAAAATCAAGACATGGACCATCCAACGAGTTTAAGCAATTCTCATACAGTTTTGAAATTAAAGCCCCTTGGTATAGAAACATTTGGGCTTATTTGCTTTATCTATTAATCACAGTTTCTGTATTTTATATATTACTTAAACTACAGAAGAAGAAATTACAGAAAAAAGCTCAAATTAGGATGCACGAGACTAAACTTAAATTTGAGGAAGAGCAACGTCAAATCAGTTATAAACATCAGCTTGAGCTTGAAAAGAATGAAAAAGCGATAATGCAATTGACCAATAACAATCTTCAAGCGGAGATAAAGCACAAGAGTGATGACTTGGCAAGTACTGCGATGAATTTACTTCAGAAAAAAGCTTTTTTAGGCAAGCTAACGAGTCATTTAAACAACTTAGTTTTACAGAACAAAGACCAAGTGGAGGCGAGTGAAATTAGAAAAATATTACGTCAAATAAAATCGGATGAGAAACTAGATGAGGAATGGGATAAGTTTACAGATCATGTAAAAAACGTTCAAAGTGATTTTTTAAATAATTTAAAAAAGGCATATCCAGATTTAAACTCCAAAGAATTAAAGCTTTGCGCTTATTTAAGAATGAATTTATCTAGCAAAGAAATGGCCCAACTGTTTAGCATATCTGTTAGAGGGGTTGAAATAAGCAGGTACCGTTTAAGGAAAAAATTAAAATTAGAGACTCACCAAGATTTATTTGAGTTTTTGATCAATTTCCAAAGCAACGACAACAAAGAATAAAAAACTTATTTCGTTTCCTATTAGTAAGTTAAGACTATAAACCCTTTATTAATGGGCATAAAAAAAGGCTGGATGCGAATTAAATCCACATCCAGCCTTTAACAACAATTTAAAAAGGTCTACTCTACAATCAGTTTAGAAACAGATTGTCCATTGTCGGTGTTTGTTTTTATAGTATATATACCTTTGTTAAGATTAGCAATATCGATTGTCACGATATTTGAATCAGAATTTAAGTTTAAAACTTTTTGACCTAGGCTATTGAATAATTCAACTGAAGCAATTGTATTAGTTGAAGATAAAGTAACTTGTTCTGTCGCTGGGTTTGGATAAACATTGATAGTATTTAAAGTAGTATTAGACACAGAAAGTGCTTCTTTTCTATACAAAACGTTGTCAATAAATACAGTTCCAGCATTTGATGGAGTTCCTACTAAGATCAATTGAGCAATGTGTGCTTTGGTTGTCAATCCAGTAAAACTAGACAAAGGCAAATCGTATGTATTCCAACTGTTTAAGGTTGGAGCAGTCAATGTAAGTTCATGTTCTTTATCATCACTTCCACCAAATGCGCCATCAGCACCAAAATCAACTAATTTCACTTTAAGTGAAGTTAAATTAGGCGTCCAAGCATTGAAATAAAATCTATCCATGCTAGAAGCATCAATAACGTTTGCACCAACAGTTTCAATTCCTGAAAAATTTAATGAAGTATATTTCTTAGTATCATTACCTTTGATTTGCAAATCAGATAAAGTTGCTTGAGACCAATCTGTGCGCCAAGTATTAACCGTTTTATTGGTGTAAGCATTACTAAACAATGAAATCACATCCGTTCCCACAAATACTGGTGTTGGAGCAGCCTCCTGTGGAGTATTAGGGTCGATAATTGGCGATTTGTGATAAAAAATATTATCCAAATATAAAGTTCCTTGACCGGCAGGAGTACAACTAAAAATTAATTGTGCAATATGTTGTTTAGAAGTTAATCCAGTAAAATCAGACATAGGCACATCAAAACTATTCCAACCGTTTTTTGTAGGAGTTAAAGTAACTTGATGTTCTTTATCATCTCCTCCACCAAAATTACCATCAGCACCAAAATCAACAATTTTCACACTCATAGAATTAACATTGGGAGTCCAAACATCAATATGGAAGTATAGCATATCCTTAATGTCGATCACATTTGCTCCAACAGTTTCAATTCCTACATAATCCAATGAAGAGTATTTTTTGGTATCATTGCCTGCTACTTTAACATCAGAAAGAGTTGCTGCCGACCAATCAGTTCTCCATGTATTAACCGTTTTGTTAGTATAAGCATTACTAAACATTGAAATTACATCAGCAGATGCTTGTGTAGGTGTTGGGGCAGCCGTAGTTGGTTCAGATGCTGTTCCTGCATTAAATGTAATATTGTCTATATAGCAGATATTATCGCTAGTTCTTGTTTGAAAATCAGGGAAAATAATAATTTGGTCTAAAACACCATTTCCTGAAGGAGGATTAATTTTATTAGTAAAATCAAAAGTCAATTCTTCCCATTCATTAATTTTTGTATTAGGAATTTTAACTTCTGTCTCCGACCAATTTGTGCTTGAAGCAATTTTGATTGCTACATCACTAATTTCAGATTTCCATACCATAATCTTAATGATACGGTTATTTGAATTCCAAGAAAAAGTATCTAAATCTGTTGAACCATGCTTTGATTCACAACCTGCCCAAGGATTTCCAGCTTGTAAAGCTTTAAATTTCATAACTTTAGAAGATGTATTAATCCCCGATTGATTCGGGTTAGTAACAATTTCAACAGCTGGGTTTGAACTGTTTTCAAAGACAGTCCACGTCCAAGTTGCGCCATTACCGCCTGTTTCAAAATCAATTGGATTTTTTTGAGCGTGTAAACCAATGCTTGAAAAAAGCAGTGTTAAGAAAGCAATTTGATACATCAAACTGACTTTAAACATTTTAAATTTGTAATTTTTTTTCATTTTATCTATTTTTAATTAAAACCGAAAACAAATTAAATTTTTTAACATTGAATTAACAAATATTGACACTACATCACTACTACTACAATATTTAACCCGCTACATATTAAATAATTACAAACAAACTTACAGTAGTTATTTTTAAATTAACACTGGGAATTATTAATAAAATACAAAAAACTCCCCATTTTTATTGAAAATCGCGTTTATTTTTATGTAAAAAATAAATAATTAAATGGGTTTAGAATTTTATACATTAACAGTTTAATGAAATATTTTTAAAAAGAATTACATTTGCCAAAATAGTCTTTATTTTAAAAAACCAACCATGTTTAAAAAATTTACCTTTTGTTTTATTGGAATGATTTTTCCCTTTATTTCTAACTCACAAATCTTAAAAGACGATTTTGAAGGGAATGGGAATATTAATTCTTGGAAAGGCGATGATTGTTTCATTAAACTCGGAATACAAAATCCGAATAACACTCCCCAAAACAACTCTTCAAAGGTTTTGGAATATTCAGACAAAGGGGGATTATACGCCAATGTCAGATTTGAAAATGATAGAAATTTTGATCTTACCAAAGGAAGTGTCTTTTCACTAAAAATATTTGTCCCTTCTAACAAAATCTCCGGCAATCAAATCAATCAAGTTTCTTTAAAACTTCAAGATGGTAAAATCAACGAACCTTGGTCAACCCAATCGGAAATAATAAAAACTATACTTACAGACGAATGGCAAACAATCACATTTGATTTTGCCAAAGACGCATACAGAAACTTAAATGCAGGATCATTGCCTCCAATCCAAAGAAAAGATTTCAATAGAGTTGTATTTCAAATTAATGGAGAAAATAACAGAGACAGCGTACTTGCCTATCTTGATAACTTTGAATACTTGGCTACTCCTCCAACTAAATCTCTATACACAAAACTTGTATGGGCTGATGAATTTAACACGAACGGACATATCAATGATAACAATTGGCATCATCAAACTCAGCTTCCTACATCCGGCAGTTGGTATAACGGTGAAATCCAGCATTATACAAACAGAACAAGTAATTCTATTGTTGAAAATGGCCTTTTGAAGGTGATAGCAAAGAAAGAAAACTTCACAGACCAAGGCCAAACCAAACAATACACCTCCGCTAGGCTTAATTCAAAATTTGCCTTTAAATATGGCAGAGTAGAGTTTAGTGCAAAACTTCCTTTTGGCGTTGGAACGTGGCCTGCTGTATGGACATTAGGAAAAAACATTGATGAAAGAGGGGCTTATTGGCAAAACTTAGGTTATGGTAACACGCCTTGGCCGGCATGCGGCGAAATAGATATTCTAGAACATTGGGGGCAAAATCAAAATTTTGTTCAAAGTGCTATCCATTCCCCATCTAGTTTTGGCAATACCGTCAATTTAGGGGGACAAACAATTCCAAATGCTTCTAATTCGTTTCATTTGTATTCGATGGAGTGGACTCCAGATAAAATCGAATTCAGCGTTGATTCAGTCGTTCATTATACTTATGAACCTGTGTTAAAAAACAACAGCACTTGGCCTTTTGACTTAGAACAATACTTGCTTATAAATATTGCTATTCTTCCTAACATAAGCCAAACATTTACTCAAAGTACTTTAGAAATTGATTACATAAGAATATACCAAGATAAAAATACAACTATCACATCAATTGAAAAAAACAAAAATAATATTGCTTTTCCCAATCCTTGCAAAGACCATATTAACATCCTAATAGCAAATTCAGAAGAAACCTCGAGTTTAATTCAAATGTATTCTTCAGATGGTAAATTGGTGTTATCGAACTATTATGACATTGAAAATAATGCAATATTAATCAACAATATCGGGATGCTTAAATCCGGTATTTACACCTTAAGTTATACTTTAGGGAATAACATTGCGAGAATAAAAATTGCAAAAGAGTAAAATTAAACATTTTATTAATACAGCCTTTCTATATTACCTTTAAATATATTGTTAGTAGACAAACGTTTAAATCTCCAAATACTACAAACTCCATTTGCACAAGCTGTTGTTTTTATTTAAAAAACACATTAAAATCTTGTAATTTTAACACTAAATTTTCAATCTTTTCATTTGAAAACAAACTAATGGTAACATTGTTGATGCAGTTTTGCATCAACAATAATTAATTAAAATGAAAAAGAAAATTTTTACTTTTATCGCTTTGGGTTTGTCTGCTTTTGCAGCAAATGCTCAAACACCGTTTCCAATGAACATTGACACTTCATGGTCTGTAAAAACGGTATGGATGCCAAGATCTCCTCTAAAACAACAAGTTTTGTTTGTTGGTGGAGTTGATACGGTTCAAACTACAAGCACTTATGGCAATGCGGCTGGTAAGTCAGTTGCTAAACAATGGCACGATTTTATCGGTTTTTCTAAAGCGCCTGCTAATTCTAATGGTATTTTAGGAAATGTTATTATTAACCACGAAATGGTTACTAGTGATGCTAAAATTGGTGATGGTGGCGGAATGACCATGTTCAAACTGAAAAGAGGTAGTAACGACCAACTAGAAGTTGTTGACCAAACTTTAACTGATGGCAGAAAAGGTAAATTCTTTAACGTAGATTTCGTTAATACTGTTGGTGAAACAGGGATGAACTGCGGTGGTATCAATGCGCCAAATGGTAGAATCTGGACTGCTGAAGAGTGGATGCAAACAAGCAACCGTGGTATATTTAACAATGGTAGCGGTATTAAAGATACTGCAAATTTCACTATTGGAACTACTACACCTGCTGGTTTTCCAGGATTCAATGGTAAAGTTTTGAAAAAATTCCAAAACTTAAATTGGATGGTAGAAATTGATCCAAATAATGCAAAAGCTGTAAGAAAACAATACAACTGGGGTAGAGCTGGTTGGGAAGGTGGTGTTGTAATGAATGACAACAAAACTGTTTATTTATTCGAAGATGGATCTCCGGGCATTTTAGCTAAATTTGTTGCTACTACCGCTAATGATTTCACAACTGGTCAATTGTTTGTATACAAGCAAGATGCTCCAACAAAATGGATTGCTATTGAAAATAATTTGGATACTTTGGTTGATTTAAATGCAGTAGCTGTAAGAAGAGGTGCTTCTATGTTCAACAGATTAGAATGGGGTACTGTAGCTAATGGTAAAATTTATATCACAGAGACTGGTAGAGATGCATTTACATTCAACTCTGGCAATGCTAGATATGGTGTAGTTAGCCAAGGTTTAATTGATGGTTATAAATCAAGATTCAGAGTATTGAAAGGTTCAAGCTTTACTGGAACTGATGCTCAAGCAGCTGACTCAGTAAGAGCAGGTAAATTTAACGACTATTATGGTAGAGTTTTAGAATTCGACCCAGCTACAAATCTAGTACGTTCATACATTGAAGGTGGACCTTTAGCTCCAGCTCTTACTTCTCAAAACAGATTTGCTTACCCTCCAATCCATTTCTCTAACCCTGATGGAATTCACAATATCAACATTGATGGAAAAGAATACTTAATAATTCAAGAAGATTTAAATGGTACAAACTGGAACAGAATGCCATCAAATATTTCTATTGTATGTGAAACTTATTTATTAGACTTAAGTATTCCTAACCCAACATTTAATAATTTGATTAGAATTACTGCTTGCCCTCCAGGTGGTGAAGTAACTGGTGGAGTTGCAATTGACGAAAATACAATGTTATTTAACGCTCAGCACCCAAGCACTTCTAACACTTTCCCTTACAACAACTCATTAACCTATGCTATCTCTGGTTTTAAAGTAAATAAAACTTCAATTATCAATACTTTAAAAGAAGAAAGCAATGTGTTTACTGTATATCCTAATCCTGCTTCTAGAGAATTAAATTTCAACCAAACAACTGATGTTGCTATCTACAATGCTCAAGGACAAAGAGTAATAGTAGCAAGAGGTGTTAATTTAATTAACATTGAAGAATTAGCATCTGGTGTTTATTTCATCAGAAATGCTGAAGGAATGACTCAAAAATTCATTGTTGAATAACCTTATCTCAAAACATAAACAAACATTAAAAGAACCGATACGAAAGTGTCGGTTCTTTTTCTTTCAATAAACCCAATGCATTATGAATAAATTATATACTATAACTTCACTCTTTATCATCATTATAAGTATTTCTGCTTTTAAAAACAGTGATTCATCCATTGAAATCATTAAAAAAAATGACATGAAAAGATTTGAGAATTTCAAAACGAGTGTTAATGAATTCAATGGGAAAGTATCCAAGTTTGAACAAAAAACATTGAGTTTTGAAGCTTTAAAATCGAGTTACTTTAGTTTAAGAAAATCTTACAAATCATGGGAATATTTAGCTGAACACTATAATGCTATATTTATTAAAGAAAACATCAATGGCGCTCCTTTGCCTAAGTTGGAACAAAACAGTTTTGGCGCAAATGTATTAGAACCTAAAGGCCTACAAGTTCTAGATGAATTACTCTTTGATGATTCCGCTGAACACTTAACAAAAGAAATGC
Source organism: Chitinophaga pinensis (assembly GCA_945871905.1). Lineage (GTDB taxonomy): Bacteria > Bacteroidota > Bacteroidia > NS11-12g > UBA955 > JABMMZ01. Next base: position 181,547 of record CAMBXL010000001.1, on the reverse strand, counting down.
ATATCCAATTGGATTACATGACCAAACAATTGAACCAATTGACTTTACCTGAAATTTATTCTAGAGACATTTTCATTGCCGCAAGAATTGAATTAATCAGAATCGCTACTTTGGGTTTAACAGGTTTTGACACACCCGGTTCTGGCAATGGCATTCAAGATGCTTTGAGTGTATTTGAAACCATGCAATCCGATTTAAGCTTATTACAACCTGAAATTGAGCTCAAAAATAAATTATTGAGTGATTCTATTTTTGAAACCCTTAATAAAGGCATAAACTATTTAAAACAAAACAACAATTTTGAAACATTCAATCGCTATGCGTTTTTGACCCAAGTGATTAATCCTCTTTACGGCCAACTGCTTAAAGCCCATTTAGCATCAGAATTAGAACTACCCTCTGAAATAAATAACAAACCGCAAGCATTTAATTATTTGTCTAATAATTTGTTTGCCTCTGATTTTTTAAATTCAGATTATTATATCAATGTACCAAAAAAATTCATTAACGATAATGCCAAAACATTAGGGCAATTGTTATTCTTTGACCCTATTTTATCGGCCAACAATCAACGCTCATGCGCCAGTTGCCATAATCCCGAAAAAGGGTTCACCGACCATTTGGCTAAAAGTTTGGCTTATAATTATGAAGGTCATTTAAACAGGAATTCCCCTACCCTTATCAATTGCATTTATAGTGACCGCTATTTTCATGATTTAAGAGCGCATGACCTCACAGACCAAATGGAACATGTGATTACGAATGGCTCGGAGTTTAACACCAATTGGAACGATATTTTAGATAAAATCAACCAAAGTTCTGAATATAAAACCCTTTATAGCAAAGCCTTTCAATTGGATACTAATCATGCTATTTCCATTCAAAATACTCAATTTGCCATGAGTGTGTATGTAAGTTCCATTATTGGGCTGAATTCTAAATTTGACCAATTGATGCTGAATACACCCAACAAATTAAGTCAATCTGAAAATACGATTGTGGAAGGCTTTAACTTATTTATGGGAAAAGCCGCTTGTGGCACTTGTCACTTTGCCCCTATTTTTAACGGCAATGTACCACCTTTTTATTCAGAATCGGAATCGGAAGTATTGGGTGTATCAGAAAACCCACATCAAAAAAAGCAAGTATTAGGCAAAGACAAAGGCAGAGGTGGTGCATTGCTTAAAGAACAAGTTCCTTTTTATGATTACTCATTTAAAACACCAACGGTAAGAAACATTATTATTTCAAAACCATATATGCACAATGGCGCCTATCAAACCTTAGATGAGGTGATGAATTTTTACAACAATGGTGGTGGTGCAGGAGTTGGTATCCAATTAGAATATCAAACCTTAGGAACCGACAAACTGGAGTTGACTAAAAAAGAAATCAAACAAATCATAGCCTTTATGGAAAGCCTGACAGATAGTGCCAACTTAACCTCTAAACCATCAAGATTACCGAAAATCAACAACTCAAAGTTAAACGACAGGAAAGTGGGCGGGGAATACTAGGGTCTAGGGGTTAGGAAAGAGGATTTAGGGAATTGGTTTTACGCCGTGCAGCGAGATTGTTGAATGCCCTTTTGTCATCCACTAGGCTGAGCCTAGTCAAGTGAGTGAGTTTATACTGAGCTAGTTTACCCAGAGTTTATCGAAGGGAATTGAAGGGTGTCTAAAGGGTGTTGTTGTATTGTTTAGTTGCTGAGGTGTTGAAAGATTTAATGATTATTGTATTATTGTCACCCACTTGGCTGAGCCAAGTCACGTGAGGGTGTCTCTCGAAGGTTGTCACCCACTAGGCTTAGCAAGTTTAACCTGACATAGTCGACGTAATTAACTCTCAAAGGAATTGTTATTTCCATTTACTTCTTTTTATTTTTAAAAAACAATTCTTCAATTATTTTTTAGTAATATAAAATATTAGTTTTGTATTCTAACTCTGAAAAAATTTATGACCAAGAACTGATGCTGTTATTACTAAAAAAATTAATAAATAAAACTTTAAATTCAAGACAAAATTCCCTTATTACAAAAGATTCTATTTTTGAATATTGTAAAAATGGTTTTATTATAGAAATAAATAAAGAATACCAATATTTTAGATGGGACAAAATCTCAGAAATAAATGTGTTCAAAAGAGATTTAGTTACATTTGACAGAATTGAAATGGAAATTATACACGAACATAAATCTTGTATAATTAATGAAGAGATGCCTGGATGGTTGAATTTTGTAAAAAAAACTAAGGAAAATTTTCCAAAGATGCCACAAGATTGGGACACAGAAATTATTCATCCACCTTTTGAAACTAATTTTAGAACTATTTATTCTAAAAAATAATTTTTCCTATTTCCATAACTATTATTAGACAAACCTCTTTTCAACATCTTTCTTTTAAACACTTAAATCTTCTTTCTAAAATCTTAATTCTACAATCTAAAATCCTAAAAACAAGACACGTGTTAACTAATATATTTTAGTAACATACATTTCATTTTCTTTTTACATGCAACAGCGAATTTTGTAGCATGAATAGCAGAATAATAGATTTTATTTTTTCATTAATGTCTAATTTGTTTTTAAAATCCATTAGTCATTGTCTCAAAAAATGATAAATCAAGACAAAAGAGCAGTTGATTTGGTCGTTATTTCCGATGTTCATTTGGGCACATACGGTTGCAGGGCGAAAGAACTCTTAAACTATCTTAAAAGCATTGACCCTAAAACACTGATTCTAAATGGAGATATTGTAGACATTTGGCAATTCTCTAAAAAATATTTTCCAAAAAGCCACATGAAAGTGGTACGTTATATCTTAAAATTATCGAACAGAGGTACTGATATATACTATATTACAGGCAATCACGATGAATTACTAAGAAAATTCGCTGACATGAATTTTGGCAATATCAAATTAGTGAACAAGGTAATGATGGATATTAATGGAAAGAAAACCTTGTTTTTTCATGGTGATGTATTCGACTTCAGTATTCAACACGCCAAATGGTTAGCAAAACTTGGTGGAAAATGTTATGATTTACTAATTCTGCTAAACACATTCGTTAATTTTTGTTCAGAGAAATTTGGAGGCAAACGTTTATCATTATCCAAACAAATCAAAAACAGCGTTAAATCTGCCATTTCATTTATCAACGATTTTGAAACCGCCTCTGTTAATTACGGCATTTCACAAAAGTGTGAAACAGTGGTTTGCGGTCACATTCATCAACCAAGTATCAAAAATTTAGAGATTGAGGGAAAAAACATTCAATATTTAAACAGCGGCGATTGGGTAGAGAACTTAACTTCATTGGAGTTTCATAACAATGACTGGACTTTATATCAACACACAGACAATCAGCAAATGGATGAAACTGACGATGAAGAAATTGGAATAACTGAATTATTGAGAGAATTTAACATACAAAAAAATTGAAGGTTGACAGATTTGGTGAATCATTCATTTGGGGCGCCTCTATTTCGGCAGCGCAAACAGAATCTGCTACTGACTCAGGAGGAAAAGGACCTTCTATTTGGGATGAGTTTTGCAATCGTCCATCCCGATTTTTCAAAAAGCACCCTATAAAAAACAGCGAACACTTAAAAAATTCTGCTGATTTTTACAATCACTACAAAAAAGATATTGATCATTTAAAATTCATAGGGTTCAAGCATTTTAGATTTAGCATTGCTTGGGCTCGTGTAATGCCCGACGGCGAAAATATCAATCTTGAAGGTTTTGAATTCTACCAATCTATCGTCGCTTATTGTTTAAAAAATGACATAACACCTTGGATAACCTTATACCATTGGGACTTACCATTGGCACTCGAAAAAAAAGGCGGATGGACCAATCCTGAAATCGTGAATTGGTTCGACCATTATTCCAAAACCTGCATTCAATACTTACCAAATGTAAAAAATTGGATACTTTTAAATGAGCCTTCAGTTTTTGTTGGTGCCGGCTATTTCTTTGGAATTCATGCCCCAGGTAGAAAAGGCGTTACTCCATTCATTAAGGCATTACATCACGCTAACTTATGTATTAACAAAACTTATTATTCATTAAAAAACATCAATCCTGACCTTAACGTAGGTTCTTCTTTTTCATTCACACACATTGAAAGTACAGACTCCAAACCTCAAAACAAAAAAGCAGCTAAGCTTGCTGATACATTGATTAACAGATTGTTTTTTGAGCCCATTATTGGCAAAGGATACCCTATAGAAAATATCAAATTATTTAGCAAATCTCAAAAAAACTACCTCAAAAAAGACGAATATTTATTAAAAACACCACTTGATTTTATTGGCGTACAAAATTATACCAGAGAATTGTTTAAATATAATTTTTTGAATCCATTACTCCCCATTAAACATATTCCTGCAAGCAAAAGAACCAAAGAGTTGACCATGATGAATTGGGAAATACACCCGCCAAGTATTTATCACACATTAATAAAACTGAGTCAATACCAATTAAATACTCCCTTATATATTACTGAGAATGGCATTGCCCTTAATGATGTGATAGGAAATAATGGCATACAAGATTACCAGCGAATTATATTTTACCAATCGCACCTTCAAGAAGTATTAAATGCCAAGGATGAGGGAGTTGATATTAAAGGCTATTTTACATGGTCACTTATTGATAATTTTGAATGGGCCGAAGGCTATGAACCTCGATTTGGATTGATACATGTGGACTTTGTAACCAAAAAAAGAACATTGAAAGAAAGCGCTCAATGGTTTAATCAATTTTTAGGACGAAAACTTGATTCTACGTTGAAGTAAACTTAACATCGAAGCTTCATTGCAATAGCAGGTAAGATTTTAAAATTGATTTAAGCCACATTAAGTTTAGCAAAAACAAGGAGTTAAATTTATCCCAAACCAAGCTTATCAAACTAAAACATTACCTTTGCAGTTCGATGTTAGAAATAGGCAATTATAATACACTGAAAGTTTTAAGGTTAACCGCTCCGGGTGCTTTTTTGGGAAATGCAGAAGGAGATGAGGTCCTTTTACCCAATAAATATGTTCCCAAAAACATAAAAGTGGATGAAGAAATCGAGGTTTTTGTTTACCTAGATTATGAAGAAAGATGGGTTGCCACAACACTAAAACCCTATGTAACAATGCACCGCTTTGCTTGCTTAGAGGTAGTGGACATTAACAGAGGTGGTGCCTTTATGTATTGGGGTTTGGAAAAAGATTTGTTTGTGCCTTTTCAAGAGCAAGTAAGTAAAATGCGAGTTGGTCAATCTTATTTGGTTTACATGTATTTAGACAAAAGTTCAGGGAGATTGGCCGCCACAGAAAGAATAAATCGTTATTTAAAAAACGAGGAATTAACAGTGGAAGAAAATGAAGAAGTCAATTTGATTATTGCCAACAAAACCGATTTGGGATTCAATGTAGTGATTAATGAAAAACACCTTGGTTTGGTGTATTTCGACGACATTTATATTGACATTACAACAGGCGACAAAATTAAAGGCTACATTAAAAAAATTAGAGACGACCATAAAATTGATGTTACACTGAGACCCATTGGATACCGTAATATTATAGAACCAAGTTCACAACTGATTTTGGACAAAATAATCAAAAAGGGAGGCGTTTTACATCTAACAGACAACAGTCATCCCGATGAAATAAAAGCAATATTGGGGATGAGTAAAAAAAATTTCAAAAAAACAATTGGCTTACTTTACAAGCAGAAATTAATTGTCATCAAAGAAGATGGTATCTATTTAAACGCCTAGTTGATTATTTAACAATCTATTAATAACATTAAACCTATTTTAAATTAATTTTACCATATTGTTTACTTAATTATAATTCAACATTGAATTGAATACTATGATTAACATTGAATAATAATTTTCATAATAATTAATACAAATTATTACCTTTACAGACTTAATACCATTTAATGACCCCAGCAATCAGCGATCAGCGTTCCGAAGTTATGTTACATATTGGAACCACTATAGATTCAATAAGCGACGACTATTTAAAACCTATTGAAACCAATTGGCAAGCCTCTGAACTATTGCCTTTAACTTCTGATACAAGCTTTATTAGCGACTTAAAAACCATTCAAGAACAAGCACAAAATTTGTCTTATGACTTCTTAGCGGTTTTGGTTGCAGACACTATTACCGAAGAGGCTTTACCGACCTACGAAACTTGGTTGTCTGGCATCAAAGGTGTAGATCAATACGAGAACAATGGCTGGATGAAGTGGCTTAGAAGATGGACCGCAGAGGAAAACAGACATGGGGATGTATTGAACCGCTACTTGTACTTATGTGGCAGAATAGACATGAGGCAGTTTGAGGCATCAACCCAATTTTTAATCGCAGATGGCTTTGATAATTTAGCCGCAACCGACCCTTATAAAAATTTCGTTTATACCAGTTTTCAAGAATTGGCAACCAACATTTCACACAGAAGAGTAGCGTCTATAGCTAAGCAAGAAGGCAACAATATGCTTTCCAAACTTTGCGGTTTGGTTGCTGCGGATGAAGCACGACATGCTAAAGCCTATAAATTATTTGTAAGCAAAATTTTCGAACTAGACCCAAGTGAAATGATGATTGCGTTTGAAACCATGATGAAACGTAAAATATTAATGCCTTCACAATGCTTAAAACAGTTAGGTTCGGAGCTTAATATTTTTTCCAACTTTAGTGATGCCGCTCAAAGAATTGGCGTTTACACAGCGCACGATTACATCGACATTATGCAATCCTTAATTGACGAATGGAAGATAGAAACAATGACAGGGTTTAATGAAGAAGCAGAGAAAGCAAGAGACTACGTAATGGCATTACCTAAAAGAATGACCAAAATTGCGGATAGAATAGTGGTTCCAAAAACGGAATACAAATTCAATTGGATTTTAGCCTAAGGTTTAAGGCTTATTATATCGAAGTAAATTCGATTTTCTTGATTTAGTTACCTTTTTTTTCTTTTGTCATCTTTTTGTCAAGTAAAAAAGCCCTAACAATATATTCTTAATAAACAAGTTTATAGCTTATGCACGTATGCATACCAAAACCATGTCATGAAAATTGGGATCAAATGTCTCCTACCCAAAATGGGAAACACTGCCAATCATGTGCTAAAAACGTGATTGATTTTACCTCTTTTACACAAGAAGAAATTGAACAATTCTTAAAAAACAACCCTCATGCCTGCGGCAGGTTTTACAAACATCAAATCAGTCGAAGTACTCCCACTTCCCCTGTTTCTAAGTCGCAATTAAAATATGCTTGTAGTCTTCTACTTGTCGCACTTTCCTCAAATCAACTGTATTCTCAAGACACCTTATACAGCCCTGTTGCTAACACCAACATAAGCATTAATATGACTCATTTACAAGATATTAATATCCTTAATATACTTGTTAATACGCCCGCTAGTAATACTTCACCAATCCAAAAAATCAAAATCTCTGTTGCCGATTTCACTTTAGATACCAATTTTATTTACAACGAATCCCTACAGATTCATCTCCCAAAGCAATTGACTTGGGATAGCTTAAGGATTGAGTTTACAGACTCTTTGTCCGTATCCACCCTTTTCACTATCCCAAAAACACAACTTTCCTATCCCTATTTTTTTCACCCAGGAACGATTATTTTTAGCTTTGATGAAAAATGGACTTATTCCGTACTTTTCCCCATTACCACAAAGTTTGACATACCAATGATGATGGGCATTCCACAAATAGAATACCCTCGTTTTGATTATCCCCAATTTGAGATAAAATTGGACACAACCTTTGAAACTTTTATTTTGGGAAATTATGCGCTTATTGATACACTAACCGAGGATTCGATAAAAACTTTAGTAAAAAACAAACCTATTGTTACAAAGCCCCAATCCTCACAACCGTGGTATGCGGTTTTATGGATTTTCTTAAGCACAATCGTGGCAGGCTTTATTTACAGATACCGAAAATTTAAAAAATCTATTTTAGGGTAATTAACGTCACGCCGTCACCACCCAATTGTTCGGTTTCAAACTCAAACTTCTTAACCCATTTATTTTGCTTTAAATGTTCTTTAATTAAAGTTCTTAATATGCCATGGCCTCTGCCATGTATCACTTTCAAATCCTTAGCTCCGATTAAATGCGCATCTTCCAAGAATGAACTTATTTTTTGAACAGCTTCCTCGCCCCTCACTCCTCGCACATCAATATTGGGATAAAACTGACTTTGCTTTTCAAACAAATGAAGATTTACCTGTTGATTTTTCATAGATTTTTTGGTCATGGCTTGGGAACGACTCAAGTCGCTTATGTTCAACCACATTTTTATTTGACCAAACAACACCTCTGCTTTCGTGCTCTTAAACGTTAAGACTTCGCCTGAGGTGGTTTGTCCATTTCTCACAACCCAATCACCCACTTTAAGCTTCAACACCTCAACTGGCTTTGTTTTTTGCACCTGCTTTATCTCTTCTTCCAACTTAGGTTCAATTTGCTTTTTGTGTTTTTCCAAATCTGCCCTAATCTTTTTGGTTTGCTCTTTTTCAGCATTCGCAACCTTTATTTCTTTGATGGTTTGCTCAACTTTCTTATTACTTTCATCAATAATCTCCTCAGCCTTTTGTTTGGCCGTTTTTAATATCGCTTGTTTACTCGACATTAACTCTTCTTTCAGTTGTTGATAATCATTCAAAAGTCGGTCAAGCACCGTTTCCTTTTCTTGTATTCTCTTGTTATTTTCGACTAACTCTTGTTTGTTTTTCTCGTTTTCGGCAATGAGCTCATCTAAATCAATTTGATTTTTCCACTTATTTACTTCCCTTACCCGCTCTATCACTTGTGTTTTTAAACCAACTTTGGAGGCTACTTCTAGCGCAAACGAACTACCCGGCTTGCCCAATTCCAACTTAAACAAGGGCTCCAAATGCTGCAAATCGTACAACATCCTTGCATTGATAACGCCTTTGGTTTCGCTTGCCCAAGCCTTAAGTTCCCCAAAATGCGTGGTAACAACCCCAAATGCCTCGGCTTGCAAAAACTGTTCTAATATTGCTTGTGCAATACTACTCCCAATTGAAGGATCGGTTCCGTTTCCTATTTCATCTATTAAATAAAGCGACTTGGACGAAATTTCAGACATAAACGTTTTCATACTCCACAAATGACTGCTGTATGAACTCAAATTATTTTCTATCGATTGATTGTCGCCAATGTCAATAAAAATTCCATCGTAAATTTTCATACTACTGCCAACCGAAACAGGCACTTTCAATCCACACTGCAACATGTATTGAAGTAATCCTATGGTTTTTAAGGCTATACTTTTACCACCGGCATTTGGACCAGAAATTAATATTAAATGAACATTTTTATTGGTTTGGAAATTTAATGGTTCTATCTTTTTATTGTCCTTATCAAACTGCAAATACAACAAAGGGTGTTTGGCATTAATCAAATTAACTTGTGATTGCTCTTTCACTATGTCAGGCGAAATTGCTTTCAATCTACTGCTCAACTTTTGTTTGGCAACTACCACATCCATAAAAGCATGCCATTGCACATGGTGTAAAATAGCTTGTTTATAAACAGAAACATCTTTGGTAAGCTGTTTTAAAATACGCTCAACTTCTTTTTTGCGTTCCAGTACCAATTCTTTCAACTGATTATTCCCCTCAAAACACTCTATGGGTTCTATGTATAAATACTTTCCACTCTGACTGTCATCGTGAACAAAACCATTGATTTTTCGTTTGTGCTCAGCAATAATCGGAATTACCAAACGTTCGTTTCTAATAGTTATTTCCGTATCTCCTGCCCAATCGTTCTTTTTGGCCAATTCAAACTTAGAGAGTAAAATCTTTCTAATCTCCCTTTCTTTTTCATTAATGGCTGTAGAAATTTTCTTTAAAGTGGGCGAAGCATCAGGCTTCATTTTCCCTGTAATATCAATGACTTCATTTATCAACCTAAGGCAAGGACTTAAATCAATTAAGCGCGCTTGTTTCTGAGCCATCAAAGGCACCAAATGCTGTTGTTTAAAAACCTCTAAATACAATTGATTGAAACAAGTCAATGCACTGCTTACCACCATCCATTCATCTTCGTACAATATGGCACCCTCTTTTTCAATAGGGTTTAGAAAACTTAATACATCTTCGAGATATTCGAAAAAAGTATTAGACAAATGGCCCGACTGCGACAATAATTCAAGCTCACTTATCAACTGTAAAGATTCCTGAATTTTATTGTATTGATTGGTAAAAGTAATTTTATTGATTGCCTCTCTACCAATATCGGTTGAGGTTTCTTTTTTTAAAAGCTCTCTGATTTTGTCAAACCCTAACTTTTCTTCTATGGAAACTGGATAATTCACTCAGATATACTTATTGATTTTCGTAATTTTCGGCTTGCATTTCGCTCAATCGGTCAATCACCTGTTCGTACATTCCAGACAATACTTGAGGATAACCGGCATAATACTCGTGACTTTTAATAAAAACACTGTCTGCCACTTGGTGTTTTTTCATTACAAACTCCCAATCTTTGGTTTTATTTCTTGGCAATTGATTGGAATTGATATACACTGCGGCTTCTACTACCCTTAAGTCCATAATGATATCAATCATTTTATTCTCTTCAATTACCCAATCAGGCTTGGAATCTACCACTTCGAGTTTGTCTCCCGATTGGCATGAAGAAAACATAAAAATCAAAAAGAAAAAATACACGTAAGGTTTCATTAATTTTGCAAATATAATGGTTGCTGAAAACATATTAAGAATTAAACAAGAAATAGGCCAAAATGTTGACTTGGTTGTTGTTTCTAAATACAGAACAATTGAAGAAATTAAACAAGTGTATGACGCCGGCATGTTGCACCTTGCTGAAAACAGGGTTCAGGCTTTGTTGGAAAGAAAAGAAGCCTTACCTGACAATATTAAATGGCATTTGATTGGGCATTTGCAAACCAATAAGGTTAAATACATAGCGCCTTTTATTCATTTGATTCAAAGTGTAGACAGCTTTAAACTATTGGAAGAGATAAACAAACAAGGGCTCAAAAACAACAGGGTCATCAATTGCTTATTACAAGTTTATATTGCCACTGAAGACAGTAAGTTTGGCCTATCCGAAGAGGAACTTTACGAGCTCATCAATCATCCCCAAATCAGCGAGTTCAAAAACATCAACATTACAGGATTAATGGGCATGGCAAGCAATACTGACAACATTGCGCAAGTTGAAAAGGAATTCAAACAACTACGCCACTATTTCGACCACATCCAAACATTGAACCTATTCCCTCATTTCCAAACCGTATCCATGGGCATGAGCGGTGATTACTTGCTAGCCATTCAATGTGGCAGCAACATGATAAGAGTGGGAAGTAAGGTGTTTGAGTGAGGGGTAAAATAAATTACTTTAATTTTACTGTATCACAAACTTAACCTTGTCACCGGTGGAGGTCGCTATGAAATAAATACCTTTTGAGAGGTTTTCGCAGAAATAAAACCAACCCCACCTACCCTTCCAACTCACTCAACTGTTTTAGGTAGTCATATTGCAAATCTTCGTGCATTTTGGTCATGGCAATATTGATTTTTTTCAACTGCTGTATGTACATATTGTCGAGTGCCAGCATTTGTAATGACTTAACTTTTGGCTTTAATAATTTACAAAAATGAATCAAAACCTCCACTTGTGTGGTTGCCAATCCCGAATATTTAATTTGCTTGCTTGCCAACTTCAATATCTTTCTGATCTGTTTCACTTCTTTGTATTTGCCATTCCTAGGAATCATTTCAAACAGTTCTGTAAGTTCATTATTTACCATTTCCACATACTCCGCCTCGTCGCCTTTGTTGAACAAGTAATACGAAACCAATTCCTTGTTTTCTTTTTTATACTTCATCAATCGAAGACACAACTCGGTAAGTGCCACCGGTTCCATGTTCAATAATTGCTTTTTTATAATATTGCTCGACTCAACTTTCATAACTTAATGTTTTATTGCATAAGTAATATACCCCACCCATTCTTTTACCATCAACTCCATTATCATCATCGCCTTTACAGACGGAACTATATAAGCATCAATGGCGTAATCTCTTTTTCTGTCGGCTATGTAATTGGTCGCAAAGTAATCAAAATCCCTATTCCCTTCGCACAATTTTACTCTAGGCAAATGCCAAGCACTGGATATCACTAAAACTGGCGTTTTTACCTTTAGTGAATCCAATATTACACTACTAAATTCAATGTTTTCTGAGGTATTTCTGCTTTTATTTTCTACAATAATTGCGGAATCGGGAATGTTAATATTTTTGAGATACAAAGCAATAGCATCCGCTTCTTTTTCATCTTGCTTAAGCAAACTGCCACTTCCACTGCTGATAATCAACTTACCGACAATCCCTTGATGATACAGACTAATGGCTTGCATTAATCTGTCGTTCGCTTCGTAAAACACAGGCCTATTTAGACTTGAATCCATCTTACTAAAACCACCTAAAACAATGGCATAGTCGTAACGCGGTTTTAAATCTTTGGTTCCCTCACTTTCATACAATAACACCAATTCATTCACGATTACCCCGTTTGAAAACAGGAATAAAATAAGTAAGCCTTTTATCAATCTTCTTTTTCGTTTGGCGTCCTCTTTGGCAAATACCGACGCCAATAGAAATAGTAAAACCCAAACGATAGGCTTAATGACAAAAAGCAACAATTTTGACAGATAAAAAAACATTATTTGTCTGCAAATATGACAAAATTACACTAGAAAACAAGGAGGTACTATTTTTGGAACTTAAGTTTACAAGATAAAGCATAAATAAAAGTATGAGTAAAACAGGTTCAATATCCGTAAATACCGAAAACATTTTCCCAATCATTAAAAAATTCCTTTACAGTGACCATGAAATATTTTTGAGAGAATTGGTTTCTAATGCCACCGACGCTTGTAATAAACTTAAAACATTGTCGAGTATTGGTGAATTTAAAGGAGATACTGGTGAATTTAAAATTACAGTTAGCATTGACAAAGAAAACAAAACCTTAACCATTAGCGATAATGGGCTAGGAATGACGGAAGAAGAAATTGAAAAATACATCAATCAATTGGCCTTTTCGGGTGCAGAAGAGTTTGTTCAAAAATACAAAGACAAAGCAGATGCGAATGTAATAGGTCATTTTGGATTGGGCTTTTATTCTGCCTTTATGGTAGCGAGCAAAGTTCAAATCAACACATTGTCTTTCAAAGAAGGTGCACAGCCAGCTTTGTGGGAATGTGATGGAAGCACTCAGTTTTCGATAACAGCAGGCAGCAGAACCGAAAGAGGAACCGATATTATTTTACACATCGCTGAGGACAGTTTGGACTTTTTGGAAAACTACAAAATCTCTCAACTGTTAACCAAATATTGCAAATTCCTTCCTGTAGCTATTGAGTTTGACGGAAAAATCATCAATGAAGAAAAGCCATTGTGGTTGAGCAAACCCGCTGACTTAAAAGATGAGGATTATGTTAAGTTTTACCAAACATTATATCCATTTGCAGAAGCGCCTTTGTTCTGGATTCATTTGAACGTTGATTTCCCGTTCAACTTAACAGGAATACTCTATTTCCCTAAAGTGGACAGCGCCATAGAAGCAGAGAAACACAAAGTACAGTTATACAGCAACCAAGTGTTTGTTACGGACAATGTAAAAGATATTTTACCAGAATTTTTGATGTTGTTACATGGCGTAATCGACTCACCTGACATTCCATTGAACGTATCAAGAAGCAGTTTGCAAAGCGATGGCAATGTTAAGAAAATAACTTCTCACATCACTAAAAAAGTAGCGGATAAATTGGCTGAACTTTTCAAACAAAACAGAACCGATTACGAAGCAAAATGGCAAAACATCGATTTGTTTGTAAAATACGGCATGTTGAGTGATGAAAAATTTGCAGAAAAAGGCAAAGACTTTTGTTTGTTGGAAACCACCGATGGTCAATATTTCACGATAAATGATTTTATAGAAGCCATAAAACCATTACAAACCGATAAAGACGGGAATACCATTATGCTTTACACCAACCATGCTGAAATACAACACAGTTATGTAAGTGCAGCTAACAGTAGAGATTACAAAGTTTTAAAATTTGAAGGACCGCTAGACAATCATTTTACAGGCTACTTAGAACAAAAAAATGAAAAAGTACAATGTAAAAGAGTGGATGCCGATGCTCTTGACAGATTGATAGCTGTAGAAACCACAACAGTTGCTTTGCTTAACGAAGATGAAAGCAAAAAATTAGTTTCAATTTTCGAGAAAGCCAATCACAATACCGACATTAAATTCAGTGCCGAAGCATTAACGCCTCAAGAATCACTGTTAACAATTACAGAGAGTGAATATGACAGAAGAATGAGAGAAATGAGCAAAATGAATGGGTTCAATATGTTTGGCAATATGCCTTTGAGCTACCAAACTGTTCTAAACACCAACCATCCTAAAGCCAAACTATTGATTGAAAATGAAGAAAACGAAGCGGTTTCTATAGCACAAAAAGCATTAAACCTAGCGATGTTATCCAAAGGATTGCTGAAAGGGGAAAAATTAACGGCTTACATTCAGGCTGAAATGGAAAAATTATAAACAAGTAAAACCTATAGTAGAATTATAAAAATTGATACTTTTAAATGGAATGTGGATTTTATCTTTGCATTATTCATTTTAAATTCTCTTTTTTTGAATAACAATTAACAAGCATACAAGTAATTAATAAATAAACAAAATGGCAAAACAATTCACAGATTCCAGTTGGGAACAAGACGTTTTAAGTTCAGACAAACCAGTATTAGTAGATTTTTGGGCAGAGTGGTGTGGACCATGCCGAATGATTGGACCATTGGTTGAAGAATTAGCAAAAGAATACGAAGGCAAAGCGGTAATAGGCAAATTGAACGTTGACGAAAACCCTGGTGTTGCCTCTAAATATGGCATCCGTAGTATACCTACATTATTGGTTTTCAAAGGTGGCGAAGTGGTTGACAAAATTGTAGGTGCAGTACCTAAAACAATGTTAGCTCAAAAACTAGACAACCAAATGTAATTCGGTTATAAATCCAAACTAAAAAAGCCTCACAATGTGAGGCTTTTTTGTTGTTTACAAATTATCAATTATTTAGAAATTAAATCGAATACCTGCACTAATATTTAACAAAGGATAGTCAATATTTTTAATATTGCTTATGGCACTAATATAATCCCCACTTTGTCCTACAGCATTATAAAGTGCAATATTTGCGTGAGTTCTTCCAATTAAAGAAATTCCACCGTATAGGCGATAATCAATTGCAGCTCCAAATCGCAATCCAACTGAACTAATATTATTGAATTCCGTTTTATTAGCAGAATTTTTTAAACTTTGCGTAAATTGCATTATTGAATAATTAACACCTCCAGCTCCTCTTATTTTAAAACGTTTGCTAAATGCTTTCTCTTTAAAAACACCAATTGAAAATGCATTATGGTCGTATGCGATATTACTTGTTGTGAAAACTGTTTTATTAATAGCATAGTCGAATTTTACATTTCCTGTAGTTGGATATTGCTCCAAAGACATGTAATAATGCAAACCATTAATATTTTTTGAATAATCAATTTGTGCACCTACAAACGGACCAGTAAAAAACTCCATTCCAAATGATTTGCCTTTTGTCTCTGCTACAATTGAATTTGTATATTCAACTCGCTTAACTGGTAGATTAATAGATGAATATTGAACAACTGATTTTGGCAAAGAATCAACTTGGTAAATTTTACTGTAGGTTGCAGGGAAACCTGTAATTGTAATTTGAATCTGACTCAATTGAGAATTTTCAACAGTAGTAACTTTTGAGTAGATTGGATCTACAACATAATCACACTTATGTGTTGTCAAAAATAATTCTATCGCATTGTTTTTAATTTCAGAAAGCGGCAGTTTTAAATCGGCTGTATAGGTGACTGATTGTTTTACAGATACAATTTTCAAATCTGCAACAATTGGTTTAATCACCATACCAACACTCGTAGGGTTGACTTCTGGATCATGTGCTTTGGTGTCTTTTCTAATTTCTTTGTTAATTGAACAAGAAGTAAGCAGAATTACTCCTAGAATTGGGATGATTTTTTTCATTTTTTTATTTGATTATTTTTAAGATGGTTTTTATGAATAATTTAAAATGTTCTAACGGCACGAACTCTAGAAGTCGTAGACTTTGTATCATTAAGTGAAGCTCCATTCGCAAAATTCCGACTCGAAGCACCCGAGGATGATGTCTCTGTCGAGCTCCAATAAATGGTTGAGATAGAATAATCAAATCCTCCAATTGCAAGTCTGTTTAAGTATAGTCTATTTAATTCATCCCTAGAAGGCAAGTACCAATCGGTATAGGTTCCTGCATTGTATGCTTTTGCTAAACCAGCAGCATAGGTTGTTGAAGTTCCGGCTTGAACATTAATAATTTTCGTTGTATTTGAATTTCCGGTTCCTAATATAATTCCTGTAGCACCAGTTGTCACATTTGTCCCATTATGCCATCTAATTTTTCCAATTGCATCATTAGCAGCAGCAATCAAACCATGTTGAACATTGGCGTCATAACCTGGATCACCTGACTGCAAAATATAAGCTATAATTCCGCCTTGATATGATTGACCTATTACAAGTGGCGTTTTAAAGCTAACTTGATTACCATAAGCTGTGCCAACACCATTCGTTGCATAAGAACGAACATAGTAGGTTTCTCCACCTGTCAAACCTGTTATATTGCTTGTAAAGGTTCCTATACCACTTCCATTAGAGGTTTTAGTGTTCGCGGTTGTAGGATTAGGGCTTGTACTCCAACAAACACCTCTTGAAATTATAGTTGAGGTTCCATCACTTGAAATATTTCCACCACTTATAGCAGTAGTATTAGTAATACTCGTAATTGAAGTTGTAGTTAATGTTGGTATTGTAGCATCAAGTGTTATGCATAATTCATTATCACCATAACTTGTGCCCACCTTATTGGTTGCATAAGCTCGCACGTAGTAAATTGTACCGCTTGACAATCCTGTAATACTGCTATTAAAACTCCCAATTCCACTTCCATTTCTTGTAAAATTGTCTAAAATGGTAGGATTGGAATTTAAACTCCAACAAACACCTCTATCCGTAACTGTTGCTCCGCCACTACTAGTAATATCACCTCCGCAATTCGCTGTGGTTTGAGTTTCATTGGTAATAGAATTAGTTGTTAATGTTGCAAGTGTAGCCGGTTGAGTAGAAAATGAAATAATATTGCCGTAGCTTGTTCCAGAGCTGTTTATTGCATAGGCGCGTGCATAATAGATTGAGCCGTCAGATAAACCCGTAATATTGCTTGTGAATGCTCCTAAGCCATTACCATCAGCTGTTTTTTCGTCAGCAAGAGTTGGATTGTCTTTAGTTGCCCAACAAATACCTCTTTCATATATGGCTGAACCTCCATCATTTGAGATATTACCACCACCAACAGCTGATGTGGGTGTAATGTTTGTCACTTCATTCGTTGTTAAGGTAGGAACACCATTGGTTGTGAAAGAAACTACATCCCCATAACCCGTGCCTTCGCTATTGGTTGCATATGCACGTACATAATAAGTTGTATTACGTGTTAAATCAGAAATATTACTTGAAAATACACCACTATCGCTTCCATCTGTAGTTAAATTATCGTCTATAGTTGGGTTATTATTGGCACTCCAACAAACTCCACTTGCCGTAATAGTAGTTCCCCCATTGCTAACAATATCTCCACCTGCAATAACAGATGTTTCCGTAATTCCCAAAACTTGACTTGTTGAAACTGATGGCACACTCCAAGGAGAATCAATTTTACTTTTCTTGCAACTTTGTGTAATTATCAATAATGACGTTACTATTGCAAATGACGAACGAATCCAAATACTTCTATTTTTTATCATTTATTTAAATTTTAATGGTATTTTTAACAAAGGTTTTTTAAAAATAACTGCTGTGTGATTTTAAAATTCAATTTATAAAAAAAGAATTTCTTTAAGAAATATCACATGAGCAATATTTTAAATATTAATTAGTATTAAATTATATTTATTTTACAAGAATACAAGCCCTGACTTTTTAATACCAATTAAAATGATTTAATTACAAACAGAATATAAACAATTATTAAGGAAATTAGATTTTACAACATTTTGTAAATACTGAGTTCTTTGAAGGAACCTGAGACTGACTTCTTTTTATCTTTACCTCCTTGTTTATTGAGAACTTTAATTAACAAATATTCTTTTTCAGAAATCGTTTGAAGATTAAGTCTTGAATAAATCTTAATAGGTCCACCGCCAAAAGTAGCCTCAATTCTCTTTTTAGACTTTGCATCATTAACTCCCTCATCAATTTCATTAACAAACTCTTCTCCAAAACCATCAAAATCAACAGAAACTAAAGATAGTGTATTATTTAAACCGTGTAAATAACTTAAATAAAACTGACCATCACTTGAATAAGTTATCACAGAGTGTTTAATAGTATTAAAACCTTCAGATGGCGCTAAATAATGGTAAAACTTTAATGGAACGCCTGACTTTTCTTTAATTTCTTTTTTGTTGGTTAGTTCAAATACAGGATCAACACTATAGGTTTTGGAAATGTTTTTGGTATGGTTAATCAAATTCACTTGTAAATTAGTGTAGGTATACCCTACCAAAACAGTTCTCGTTTGTCTTGTTGTTCTTCCTTTAGAATCGGTAGTATAGTAGACTTCTATTTCATAAATGGGTGTCACTTTTTCAGAAACAACAACCTCAATGTCTTGATTATTTATCGTTTTTCTAATTTTTGAATTACTAAAATTAACATTGGAATAACTTGAATATACTTCATTTGAAGATTTATCTCCTAATTGATTTTTAACAGTTTTTAAGGACACTTTTTCATTGAAATAATTACCAGCAAAGTTTTCTTTATATTTCAATTTTTCCTTTTCAGGGAACTTAGTCATGGCACCACCAGTAAAGTCATAAAACATCCTTAAACCCGTTGAGGCATCAAAACCAACAGAATCTGTTTTTGAATTATTAAACTGAAAGGTATTGATACGGGTTAACTTTTCTGTTCTGTATGTAAATTGCTCCATATCACTAAAACTTGTATTGGTTCTTACTATTTTAATTGGCGTTTTACTTCTAATAACGCCACTAGTAACCCCTAAATATACATCATCTTTATGGATTTTTACATCATGAATACCCATATTTTTGTATTTAGAAGACTTAAATTCTTTTCTATTGATATATTCTAATTTCCCTTCTTCTAATGTTGCCAAAAAAGGTCTGGTATTAGGTCTAGCAGGAATTACAATTGGATAAAGCAACCATGCAAAAGCAAACTTTGATACCCTTTTTAATCCCCAAGGTTTGTACATTTCAAATCCAGAAAAAACATTTTGCCCATCAATTTTATTAATGTTCATAATCTTAACATAGTTTTTCATTTTGTATTGAAACAATTCAACTTTGTTTTTATTGTCAATTACAATTTCATCTATTTTAGTTTTTGGAAAAAAACCCAAGTAGCTTTGTTTAGAAAAGTACAAATGAATTCCATCGTCTCTCAACACTGTATTTAAATAAGACATTCTTTTGGTTAAATTAACTTCACTTTTCTTTTCCGACTTTTTATTGAGTTCAAAATCGTAAATAACAGAATTATATAAGTTTTTATCTACCTTATTGAATTGAAGAATTCCTTGCTCCGGAAGTACAATAATCAAATCTAAACCTGGAGTAAACTTAATTTCAGTTTTTTTAACTAGTTCTATTGGTTGTGCAAAAACTGAACAAAATGTCGAAAGAATTACAAAGAAAAATACGTGTCTCATAATTCGAGCAAAAGTAATTAAATTTCCCTAAAATATTGTTCATTAATCTTTTATTACAATAAAAAAACTTACTCTAACTTTGAATAATTCTATAAAAAACACCCTTTACTTCCCTTCGACTCAGCTCAGAGTATGCTTACTCACGTGACTAAGCTTAACATAATAGGTGACACCCTTCGAGAACCTCATGGTGACAATTTAACAATCATGCTGCACGGCGTGAAACACCCTTCGAGAGACACCCTCACTTGACTTGGCTCAGCCAAGTGGGTGACATTTAAATACTTTCAACCATTTAAACCCTTTCAACCATTTAAACACTTTCAACCATTTAAACACTTTAAACCATTTAAACACTTTAAACCCTTCAACGCCTAAACACCCTTCGAGAGCACTTCCCTTCGATATAATCAGGGTAAACTAGCTCAGTACAAGCTCTCTGGTTGACAAGTAATCAATTAAACTATTTAACAATGCAACAATTAAACAATTTAACATCCCCTTCTACCTACTCAAGTACATGCTTTTCTTGCTGTAGATTTCTCTAAATTCAGTATCTTTAGTGTCTTTTACGAACAAAATTGCTTCTCCCGTACTCTTCATTTCAGGACCTAATTCTCTGTTTACATTAGGGAATTTACTGAATGAAAACACAGGTAATTTGATAGCATAACCTTCTTGTTTTGGTTGAATGTTGAAATCCTTTAATTTATGAGTCCCCAACATTATTTTAGTTGCAATATTGATGTAAGGAACATCGTATGCTTTGCAAATAAATGGCACCGTTCTACTCGCTCTTGGATTAGCCTCAATCACATAAACCTCTTCATTTTTAATCGCGAATTGGATATTTAACAATCCCCTGATATTCATTGAAAAAGCTAGTTTTTTACTATACTCTTCCATTTTTTGTTTTACATTTTCGCTCAAACTAAACGGAGGTAATACGGCACTACTGTCTCCACTGTGAATCCCTGCAGGTTCAATGTGTTCCATCATACCTATAACGTGATAATCTTCACCATCGCAAATTACATCGCATTCAGCTTCTTCGGCTCTGTCAAGGAAATGGTCAATTAACACTCTATTTCCAGGCAAATCGCCTAACAATCCAATCACAGCAGCCTCTAACTCCTCATCATTTATCACAATTTTCATACCCTGCCCACCCAATACATAACTTGGACGAACCAAAACAGGATAACCAACCTCTTGTGCTATTTTTACAGCCTCATCTGCGGTTTCAGAAACACCGTATTTAGGATAAGGAATCTTTAATTCTTTAAGTAAATCACTGAACAAACCACGGTCTTCACTCATGTCCATGTCAGGGAAAGAAGTGCCAATGATTTTTATTCCTCTTTCGTGTAACTTTTCTGCTAGTTTTAGTGCTGTTTGTCCTCCTAGTTGAACAATAACCCCTTCAGGCTGTTCGTGTTCGATAATCTCCCACAAATGTTCCCAATACACTGGTTCAAAATACAATTTATTAGCCATGTCAAAATCGGTAGAAACCGTTTCTGGATTACAATTGACCATTATCGCTTCGAAACCTGTTTCTTTGGCAGCCAATAAGCCATGAACACAGCTGTAGTCAAACTCTATTCCTTGACCTATTCTGTTTGGACCACTTCCCAAAACGACTATTTTGCGCTTGTCTGACCTAATACTTTCGTTCTCAGTCTCGAAACAAGAGTAAAAATAATTGGTTGGTGAAGGAAATTCTGCCGCACAAGTATCAACCATTTTGTAGGTTCTGCGAATACCCATTGCTTTTCGTTTTTCGTAAACATCATCTTCAGTACAATTTTTAAGTAAAAAAGCAATTTGATAATCACTGTATCCTTTTTGTTTGGCAGTTCTGATTAATGATTCAGGCAATGTATCTAAAGTAAACTTTCTGATTTCTTTTTCCGTTTTCACCAAATCAGCAATTTGCTCCAAATACCAACGGTCTATTCTGGTTAATTTTTGAACCGAAGAAATAGGCACCCCCATTTCTAAAGCATCTTTCAAATGGAATAAACGGTCCCAGCTAGGGAACTCCAAGCTGTGAACAATTTCTTCTAAATTTCTAGTACCAGTTCCATCAGCACCCAAACCATGCTTTCTAATCTCTAATGATTGACAAGCTTTTTGTAAGGCTTCTTGAAAACTTCTTCCTATTGCCATTACCTCACCCACTGATTTCATTTGCAGACCTAAAGATTTGTCAGCACCTTTAAATTTGTCAAAATTCCATCTTGGTATTTTAATAATTACGTAGTCAATAGCTGGTTCGAAAAAGGCAGAAGTTGTTTTAGTCACTGGATTTTTCAACTCATCCAAGTTGTAACCTATGGCCAATTTAGCAGCAATTTTTGCAATCGGGTAACCAGTGGCTTTACTAGCCAAGGCTGATGAACGAGACACCCTTGGATTAATCTCAATTGCGATAATATCTTCATTCTCTGGGTTAACCGCAAATTGCACGTTACACCCACCCGCAAAATTACCGATACTACGCATCATTTTAAATGCCATGTTACGCATGGTTTGGTAACAAGTATCGCTCAAAGTCATAGCAGGGGCAATGGTTATACTGTCACCTGTGTGAATTCCCATTGGGTCTAAATTTTCAATGGTACAAATAACGGCAATGTCATTTTTATTGTCTCTCAACAACTCCAACTCATATTCTTTCCAACCCAAAACAGCTTGTTCAACAAGAACTTCGTGAGTTGGAGAAGCTTCTAATCCTATTCTTAACTTTTCATCTAATTCACTTTTGTTATTAACAAAACCACCACCAGTACCCCCTAATGTAAAGGATGGGCGGATAACCAAAGGATAACCAATTCGCTGTGCAATTTCTTTTCCTTCAAGGTATGAATTTGCAGTTTCGGAAGTTGCTACACCTATTCCAATGTCTATCATTAATCGTCTGAACAATTCTCTATTCTCTGTTTTTTGAATAGCAGCAGTGTCTACACCTATTATTCTAACATTGTATTTTTCCCAAATCCCTAAATCTTCTGCTTCAATACACAAATTCAAAGCCGTTTGACCACCCATAGTTGGTAACACAGCATCAATTTGACGTTCTTGTAGTATTTTTTCAATACTTTGACAAGTTAACGGCCACAAATAAACATGGTCTGCAGTCACTTTGTCAGTCATAATCGTTGCCGGATTGCTATTGATAAGCGACACCTCAATTCCCTCTTCTCTGAGTGAACGAGCAGCCTGACTCCCCGAATAGTCAAACTCACACGCTTGACCGATGATGATGGGACCGCTACCGATGATTAAAACTGACTTTATGGAATTGTCTTTTGGCATATTAGATGATTAAAATTTGGCAAAATTACTTTATTTCAGAACGATATAAAAGCAATGTGGACAATTTAAATTTTAGATTTTGGATTTTTAGATTTTGGATTTTTTGAAAATCTTAAAGTAATTAAATTCTTGATTTTTAATAAAAATATTTTTGATTTAAAAAACTTGATGAGTTGTTTTTTAATTGCTAAGTTAAAGCTCTGCTTATTGTATCTAAATCAATTAATTCAAAAACCATTTGGTTCCCAATCCAACATTGAATAAATACTCACTTTCTTTGCCTACCAATACAGTTCTTTTGTGGATGTTTACTAATCCAAATTGCAATGTCGGCTCTATTCTAAATGAAATTTTATTTAAATGAAATACTTTACCTGCACTCACCAAAAAAGAAGTATTTACAGGCTTAATGTTTCCAATTTTTGTTCTACTTTTCGAATCAGGGAAAACTGTTTTTCTATTGGCACTCAATAAAACCTCAGGCTGTAATCCAAATGAAATAAAATAATCATCATCTACATAACAATTCAATTTAATTGGTAATGTTATGTAGTTATAATTGTATTTTAAAGTCACCTTTTGTGGTTTGCCAATAATACCATCAATAGGGTCAATTTGGTCTCCAAATATTCTTTCAAATTGAGTCTTGTATCCTTTGTTTACAAAAAGAACGCCATATTCAAACTCAGTTTTCGGTAAAATATTTTTTACACTTACTAATCCCAAGGAAACGCCTAAACCTGGATTTTCATTAGCTCTGAAATCTTTTGAAGGAACAAAATTTAAGAGTCTGTGTTTTATTTCTGGCGACACCAACAAGCCCCACTTTGCCTTATTTTCCTGAGCACATAATACGCCAAATCCCAACATAAGAAACAATGACAGCTTTTTCATTTCATTGCAAATATATCAACTATTGATTGCAAATATTAAACAAATTTTCGTAATAATTGAATTTGTCTTATTTTCGAACCTTCAATGAGATATCTAATTGTTTTTATTTTTATAGTCTGTTTTTCATCCACTTTTGCCCAAAATGATGAGAAAGGCAAGTTTTCTGGCAACTTCATGAGCAATGTTCAAGTTTATGACCGCGATGAAAAAATTGGAGCAACCACAGAAGTTTACAATAAATACAAGTCGAGCGCAGATGCTTGGCTTTTTCTTAACTACGATTTGAAAGGTTATAGCTTTTCATTAAGGTATGACATGTTTAACAACTCACCATTGCTAAATCCAATTAGTGTTTACAATAAACAAGGCGTTGGTTTTTGGCAAGCTTCCAAATCAATTAAAAACTTAAACATTACAGTCGGGCATTTTTACGACCAATTTGGCACAGGCATGATTTTCCGCGCCTACGAAGACCGCTTAATTGGCATTGATTACGCCGTTCAAGGATTAAGGGTTAAATATAACTACAAAAACCTCTCATTAAAAGGGTTTGCCGGTCAACAAAAAGGAAATATTTTTTCAGGCGATCGATTTGGCGTTGCACCTGAGGCTATCAAAGGATTTAATGCGGAGTACAATGCTAAAATCAAAAATGTTCGTTTAAACTTAGGTTCATCGATTGTAAACAGAGCGCTCGACCAAAATTCCATGAACAATGTCGCTACATTTATCAATTCACAATCATTGGAAACCCGATTCATACCTAAATACAATACTTATGCTTTCAATGGTTATGCTGATATTGGCTACAAAGATTTTAAATTTTATTCCGAATACCTATTCAAAACCAAAGAAGCTATTTTCAACCAAGATGCTAGTTTACTTTTGAACCGAGATGGCAATATCATCTACAACACTTTAAGTTATTCTAAAGCAGGTTTAGGTTCCAAAAAAAGAATCTCATTTGGCGCCAATCTTCAATACAAAAGAATTGAAAATTTCTCGTTTAGAACCTCTCCATTCGAAACCCTTAACAATGGACTAATTGCCTATTTACCATCCATTACCAAACAAAACACCTACCGTTTGCTAGCTAGATACAATGCTGTTACACAGTTTTTGGGTGAGGAAGCTTACCAAGCTGATTTGGTATTTACCCCCAAACGAGGGACTACTTTTTCATTCAACTACTCTCGTGTTAATAGCCTGAAAACAAATGGCGACATGAATGGGAATCCTAAGCATTTGTTTAGTGAACGTTATGCAGAAGTACAACATAAAATAAACAAAAAATCCAAAGTAAAATTTGGAGTACAATCCATTTACTACGACCAACAACGTTATGAACAAAAAGACACTTCATACAAAGATGTTCAAACCATTACCCCTTTTGTAGAATACACATACAAAATTTCTCCCAAAACATCATTGCGTATTGAAGCACAATATTTAGACACCAAACAGGATTTAGGTAGTTTTGCCAATGCGATAATCGAAATAAACCATGCACCACATTGGAGTTTCAGTATTGGAGACATGGTAAATACCGTTCCATACCGTTCACCCTCAAGTATCATCCCTTCAGAAATCATTCACTATTACAGCGGTTTTGTGGGATACACCGATGGTCCTACAGTGGTTACTTTGGCCTACATCAAACAAGTGGAAGGGGTTAATTGCACCGGAGGGGTTTGTCGTGTGGAACCAGCTTTCAGTGGCGCTAGACTAACATTGAGCACTAGTTTTTAAACGATGGAAAGCAATAAAAAAACCTACTTAATTGTCATTATTGCGGCGCTTGGTTACTTTGTTGACATTTATGACCTTATTTTATTCAATGTAGTCAAAGAAACCAGTTTGGCTGCCATAGGCATCAGTGGCGACTCATACAAAGCATACGAGATTTCCTTATTCAATTGGCAAATGTTCGGCATGCTATTGGGCGGTTTATTGTGGGGAATTTTAGGAGATAAAAAAGGCAGAATTTCTGTATTATTTGGGTCAATATTAATATACTCTTTGGCCAATATAGCGAATGGATTGGTGACTAATATTGAACAATATACACTTTGTAGATTTATTGCAGGGATTGGTTTGGCTGGTGAACTAGGGGCCGGCATTACATTGGTTAGTGAAACCATGACCAAAGAAAAAAGAGGAATTGGCACAATGATTATCGTTTCGTTTGGGGCATTGGGAGCTGTTTTTGCGGCATTTGTTGGCAAAATAGTTGAATGGCAAACGGCTTATTTTTTGGGCGGAGGACTCGGTTTGGCATTGTTACTTTTAAGAGCAGGCGCCTTTGAATCGGGAATGTACAGTCAATTGAAAACCGATAAATCCATTTCGAGAGGCAATTTCTTTATGCTATTCAAAACCAAAGAACGCGCTTTTTTGTACCTCAAATCTATCGCCATAGGTGTTCCAATTTGGTTTATGATTGGCGTCTTAATTAATTTATCGCCCAGATTTGTAACTATTGAGGGTGTAAACACAAAAGAAATGCTGGGAGCCGCAGTTATGTTTACATACATAGGATTAAGCGCAGGAGATGTGCTTAGTGGCCTATTAAGTCAACTCTTAAAAAGCAGAAAAAAGGTTATTTACATTTATCTGTCTTTATCTGTAGTGCTCATTCTTTATTATTTAAATACACCTGTTCAAAGTTTCAATCAGTTCAAAATAAGTTGTTTATTACTAGGAATTGGCACAGGTTATTGGGCATTGTTTGTTCAAGTGGCCTCCGAAAATTTTGGCACTAATATTAGAAGTACTGTGACTAATACTGTCCCTAATTTTGTTAGGTTTAGCGTTGTTCCCATTACGGTTTCATTCAAAATATTAAGCGACAGTATGGGTGCTCAAAACGCAGCAATTATAGTAGGAAGTGTATGTATGCTAATAGCACTTGTCTCATTGTATCTTATGAAAGAGACCTTTAGTAAAGACCTCAATTATCATGAAATTGATTAAAAAAATCGATAAACAGTTGTTATTGTGATTAATTTTTACAGATTTGAATTTCCATTACCACTCAATTTAAAAAATGCAAGAACATCAAAAAACCAAGTTAGGACTTATTATGGCTACCGACCCTAGATGGGTAAATATCGCTGAAATGAATATTGGATTTATTTTAAGTGACCACGCTTGG
This sequence comes from Chitinophaga pinensis, assembly GCA_945871905.1. Lineage (GTDB taxonomy): Bacteria > Bacteroidota > Bacteroidia > NS11-12g > UBA955 > JABMMZ01. The sequence continues at coordinate 154,245 of CAMBXL010000001.1, read as the reverse complement.
TGTGAACAAAAAGCGGCCACAACTGGCATTTCATTGATTGTAAAATATGCCCATTACCCACAAATAGTTGAAGAGGTTACTCCCATTGTAGCTGAAGAGTGGGGGCATTTCCGAAGAGTCCTTAAAGAACTCAAAAAAAGAAATTTACCATTCGAAATGCCTCGCAAAGACGATTATGTAAACAAATTATTTGCGATAGAAAAACGCGGATTAAAACCCGACCAAGTTGCAGTGGAAAAACTACTTATCAGCGCCATGATAGAAGCCAGAAGTTGCGAGCGTTTCAGATTGCTAAGTTTACATATTCAAGACGAAGATCTTAAGGTTTTTTATAGAGAGTTTATGGAAAGTGAAGCGGGGCACTATCACACCTTTCTGAATTTAGCCAAAAGTATATTACCTGCCGATTATGTCATGAACCGTTGGAATGAATATTTAGTGGCCGAATCAGACATAATGAAATCTATGGAACTGCGTGGAGATAGAATCCATTAAGGGTAAATGAGGTAAGAGAAAAAAATAGTTTACAAATCCCCTAATTTAAAAATCCTTTCAGGCACAAATTGCCCTCTCTCATTTTTGGTAACGGTACAACATTCGTTTATAGGATCGTGTTCAAAAAACAAAATAAAATCATTTTTTATAGCTTGCTCCAAAAAGGATTGTCTGTCGCGCATACTTTCTAGAGGTTTAATGTCATAAGCCATTACATAATTGACGGGCAAATGACCCAAAGAAGGAATTAAATCAGCACAAAACACAATGGTTTGACCTTTGTAATTGATATGTGGCAGCATCATGGCTTCGGTGTGACCATACACTTTGGGCAATGTCATAAAATCGGCCACTTCATTCCCATTTTCAACAAAAAACAATTGTCCACTTTCTTGAATAGGCATAATATTTTCGGTTAAGAAACTTGCTTTTTCACGTGGATTACTGTCCAAAGCATGTTGCCAATGTTCTTCGTTACTCCAATATTTAGCATTTTTAAAAGCAGTTTGATATTTGGTTCTATCACTGTTCCAAATTACACTTCCGCCACAATGGTCGAAATGCAAATGAGAAAGCACCACATCAGTAATATCATCGCGGTGAAATCCAAGTTTAGCCAAAGACAAATCCAAGTTGGCATCACCATTCAAATAATAAAACCCAAAGAATTTATCAGATTGTTTATTCCCAATACCATTGTCAATAAGGATTAAACGGTTGCCATCTTCTATCAACAGACAACGCATTGCCCAATTGCACATATTATTTTCATCAGCAGGATTTAATTTTTGCCAAATGCTTTTAGGCACCACCCCAAACATGGCACCTCCATCTAATTTAAAAAAGCCTGTATCAATCGTATATAAATGCATGGCACGAATTTAAGAATTGATTTGAATTAAGAAAAAAGTCTTTTTAGTAACGTTTATAAAAAATTCATTTTTATACAACAAGAAGGGATATTTATATTTCTCAAAAATTGGATTTTAAAAAACCAAGGGTTTGATGTATTTTCGCACCAAATAAATTTTTAACATCATGAAATTTGACATCATTGTTATAGGAAGCGGGCCAGGCGGTTATGTAGCTGCCATTCGCGCATCACAATTAGGCAAAACAGTTGCTGTAGTTGAAAAAGCTGAATTAGGAGGCGTTTGCTTAAATTGGGGCTGTATTCCTACTAAAGCATTATTAAAATCAGCTCAAGTATATGAGTATTTAAAACACAGTGCTGATTATGGCATCACCGTTAAAGAATTCAACCATGATTTTGAAGCTGTGGTAAAAAGAAGCCGTGGCGTTGCTAACAACATGAGCAAAGGGATTGAGTTTTTGATGAAAAAAAACAAAATCACTGTCATCAAAGGTTACGGCAAATTAGCTGGAAGCAAAAAAGTAGAAGTTGATTTAGACGGTAAAAAAGAAATACACGAAGCTGACCATATCATTTTAGCAACGGGTGCTAGAAGTAGAGAATTACCAAACATCAAACAAGATGGTAAAAAAGTGCTTGGATACAGAGAGGCAATGGTATTACCTGAGCAACCAAAAACGATGGTAGTAATTGGTTCAGGTGCTATAGGAATGGAGTTCGCTTATTTCTATAATACTATGGGTACCAAAGTAACTGTAGTTGAATTTATGCCACGTATATTACCTGTTGAAGACGAAGAGGTAAGTAAAGCGATGGAAAAAACTTACAAAAAGAATGGTGTTGATATTTTAGTAAACAGTTCTGTTGAAGCTGTGGACACTGCAGGAAAAGGTTGCAAAGTAAGCATCAAAACCCCTGAAGGCATGAAAACAATTGAATGTGACATTGTATTAAGTGCAGCTGGAATTGTAACTAATTTAGAAAACTTGGGATTAGAAGCGGCAGGAGTTAAAACAGACAAAGGCAAAGTATTGGTTGATGATTTCTACAAAACCAATGTTGCCGGCGTTTATGCAATTGGTGATATCGTTCACGGTCCTGCTTTAGCTCACGTAGCAAGTGCTGAAGGCATCACTTGTGTTGAAGCAATTGCTGGTTTACATCCACACCCTATCAACTATAACAATATTCCTGGTTGTACTTACACCCATCCTGAGGTGGCATCAGTAGGTTATACCGAAGCACAAGCCAAAGAGAAAGGTTACGATATTAAAGTGGGTAAATTCCCATTCTCTGCAAGTGGTAAAGCAAGTGCTAGCGGACACAAAGATGGTTTTGTTAAAGTTATTTTTGACGCTAAGTATGGCGAATGGTTGGGTTGTCACATGGTGGGTGAAGGCGTAACAGATATGATTGCTGAAGCAGTTGTTGCTCGTAACCTAGAAACCACAGGACATGAAATCATTAAATCTATCCATCCTCACCCTACAATGAGTGAAGCTATTATGGAAGCAGTAGCGCAAGCCTACAACGAATGTATTCACTTATAATACACTAACTCATTCAATTGAGTTAAATACTTTTTCCCAAACCCCTCTTTTTGTCAATTTGATTCACAGAAAGAGGGGTTTTTACAAACAAATAAATACAATGAGCACAGAAACAACGATAAAAGACATATTAAGTAAACGCATCATGATTATTGATGGCGCTATGGGTACTATGATTCAAAAATATAATTTGAGTGAAGAACAGTACCGTGGTGAACGCTTCAAAGACATTGAACAATTGGTAAAAGGCAACAATGATTTGCTTGTTTTAACCCAAGCGCAAATTATTTCTGAAATACACGGTCAATTTTTAGAGTCGGGCGCAGACATCATTGAAACCAATACATTCAATGCTCAATCTATCTCTATGGCCGATTACAACATGAAAGATTTAGTGAGAGAAATCAATTTGGAAGCGGCTAAAATCGCTAAAAAAATCGCCAATGAATACACTTTAAAAAATCCTGATAAACCAAGATTTGTGGCAGGTGCAATTGGACCAACCAATAGAACTGCCTCACTCAGTCCTGATGTAAACCAACCCGGCTATAGGGCTGTTACTTTTTCCGACCTGTGCGAAGCTTACAGTGAACAAATCAATGCTTTAATAGATGGCGGGGTTGACTTGCTACTTGTGGAAACTATCTTTGACACTTTGAATGCTAAGGCTGCTTTATTTGCCATAAACACCATTAAAGAAGAACGACATTTGGATATTCCTGTTATGGTTTCGGGAACTATAACCGATGCCAGTGGTAGAACATTAAGTGGGCAAACCCCTGAGGCTTTCTGGAATTCACTTTCTCATGCCAATTTATTAAGTATCGGCTTAAATTGTGCTTTGGGAGCCAGGGACATGATGCCACATATTAGTGAAATAAGTAAAGTTTCATGGATATACACAACTGCTTACCCTAATGCAGGATTACCTAATGAATTTGGGGAGTACGATGAATCTCCCAAAGCAATGGCCAATGTCGTTGAACAATTTATGAAAGAAGGTTGGGTTAATATGATAGGTGGCTGCTGCGGCACAACGCCTGAACATATCAAAGAAATTGCTTTAGTGGCAGCTAAATACGCCCCACGACAAGTGCCTGAATTACAACTAAAATAAACCTACCATGTTAAAAAATACGGCTAAGTTTGTTTCAGTTGTTACCCATCCATTAATTTTACTCAATTTGGGGTTGTTCAGTATTCTGAAATTTCATCCTTATTACTATAGTAAGTTTTACGAAGAACAATTTTACACACTTTCCATTTACATTGCTATAAATACATTGCTAATGCCTTTATTGAGTATGTATTTATTAAAACGATTTAACCTTATTTCAAATTATATTTTGTCAAATGCCAAGCAGCGAATGGTTCCATATGCTGTTATAATGATACTGCTGTCTTACACCGCTTTCCAATTGTACAAAAATGATTTTTCAGGCCTTCCCGTTCAATTTTTAATTGGCACAATCCTGTGTATTGCAATTAATATTTTGGTCAATTTCAAATGGACCATTAGTTCACATGCCATTGGTTGTGGTGGATTAGTGGCCTTGTATTTTTACTTAACAATGAACAGTCATCTAAATGTTTTCACATTATTTTTAGTAAGTTTGTTATTGGTAAGTGGGGCAACAGGATGGGCACGTTTAACTCTTAACGCACATACTCCTTCTCAACTTTATGTTGGGTATGCAACAGGTTTTGCAACTTGTTATATTACACTTTTATTTTAATACTAAGAGTTAGTATTAGACTTCAGCTTAAGTCCTAAACGCATGGTTGAATAAGTACCTTGCAATTGTAGTTTTTTAGCGATATTATGTCTGTGATTCAAAACGGTTCTTACCGATATATCCAATTGCTCAGCAATTTCATTTGAAGAAATGCCTTTAGATATTTTTTCAAACACTATTTTTTGGGTTTTAGTTAGTGTATTTAACAATGAAAGTGCATTAACCTCTGCAGGTGAAAGCTCATTAACTTTCCTATACATACCATCTTCACTTTGAGACGTTGATTTAACCTCCGCAAAACGCTCTAAACGTTTTTGGATAGATCGCTCTAAGTCGTGGAATAAAAATGGTTTTGGCAAATAGTCATCAGCCCCAATATTCATTGACTCTCTAATATCTTTAGGATCTGTTTTGGCTGAAATAAAGATAAATGGCGCTTCTTTATTTACTTTCATTGTTCTAATTTTTTCTAACAACTGAGTACCAGTTAAATCAGACATAACAATATCCGAAACAATAATATCAAAATCACGTTCCAATAATTGTACCAATGCTTCGTTCCCATTTTGGCATTGAACGACTTCATAACCTTTCACCTCCAAGAATTCAGCAATGTTTTCTCTTAGAATTTTTTCGTCTTCAACTAGTAGAACAGATTTTGATTGCATATTAATTTTCTTGCAAATTAAACAATTAAATTAATTTAATGCAAATTTTTAAACATCAATTGTAAAAATAGTAGTATTGAGTATGACTATTACATCACTTTTAAATATCTTTTACTGGCAAGCAAACCTTGATAGTTGTGTGTTTATTAAGCTCACTGTCAATAGACACATAGCCTCCAGACACTTCAATTATCTTTTTAACAAACACCAAACCCAGCCCTATACCCGGAATATTAATTGTATTACTAGCCCTCCAGAACGATTTAAATAAGTTTTTCTGCTCCTTTTTAGGGATTCCAATTCCATAATCTGTCACACAAACCTCTACTTCAGAGGAACTTATTTTTAAAACCAAGAGTGGATTTTGCTTTCCTTCAGAATACTTAAATGCATTATTGATTATATTGACAATAGCATGTGTAATTAGCACCTTGTCAATGTTTAAAAACACAGGTTCTGTAAAAGTTGAAACCACTTTATACTCCAAATACCTTTGTTTTTTTTCATCAATACTTACATTATAATCGTCGACTAATTCTGAAATAAATGATTTAATATCTATTAACTTTAAATTTAAATCCAAACTTTCAGCATCCATCTTACCAACAAATAGAAGATTAGAAAGCAATTCTGACAAACGAGTGATTTGAATCGAAATTTTATTCAAGTGATTGTGCACCTTGGCAGAATCTACATTTTTGTTTTCAAAATACAATTTTATCATTTCGGCACTTGATGAAATACTAGCCAACGGTGTTCTTATTTCATGTGATGCTAAATTCACAAATTGAGACTTCATTTCACTCAACTCTTTTTCCTTTGCCAATGATTCTTTAATAGAGCTTTCTACTTGTTTTTGAGGCGTAATATCACGCTCTACAAATATTAAATGTGACATTTCTCCATCGTACCCAACAATTGGATTCACACTAATTTCGCTCCAGAATGTTTGAGAATACTTAGTACTTTGTAACACTTGGAAGTTCAAACTTGAATCGCTGTTCTTGTCAATACTTCTTACCTCTTCAATGATCCTGTCATTATCATCATTGAAATTAAAATTGAAATAAAAATCCTTACCCTTACATTCCGATAATTTAAAATCCGTAATGTCTTCGAAAGATTTATTAACAAATTCTATTTTATAATTTTTGTCACATATCAATACCAAGTTAGAGGTGTTTTTAGCTACAGTTGCTAATTTTTCAAGTTCTATTTGTTCTTTTTTTCTTTGGTTAATATCCCTACAAAAACAAACTAAATCATTGTTAGGCGCTATGGTTAATGTAACCTCTTGATAGACATATTCCCCTTGTTTGTTTCGAGCCCTTGTTTCACCAATCCAAATCTTCTCCTTTGCCAATATTGGAAAAATCTCATTATTTAAACGGTCTATTTCATCTTGTTCATACAGCACATGCCAAGTTTTACCCAACAACTCATCTTGGCTTTCGAAACCAAACATTGAGATATGCGAATGGTTTAAATAGTAATACTCTCCTTTTGGGTTTAAAAGCGCAACTCCTTCCCTCGCCTCGTTCAAAGTATAATTTAAGTGACTGATTGAATCCTGAGAATTACGTAATGCCGATATATCAATCCCATATCCTATAATATTTAGAATTTCATTTTCTTTGGATAATATTGGATCAATAATTCTAACATGAATTTTATAACTCCCTTCAACTTCAAATTTTTCTTCAACGATTTGCCTTTTCTTGGTAAACAACGCTTCATTGAATGCATTTCTTCTGTTGTAGGCTATATCCAATGGCTTATTTCGGTATATGCAATAATCTAAATCTGTTTTTCCTATCAACCAGTTTCTAATTTCATCGCTTTTGATGGCGTTTTTGTTGATGTAAATATATTCCTGTTTGTCATTCCACATAATAACATCCATCGGAATATTGTCAAAAATTCTACTGAAATTTTGATTGGTTACCAAATCAACATCATTTAAATCGTACTTCTTATTGAAAACCCTCACATATAAAATTCCCTCTTCAATAGATTTGTATATGAGGGAAAACCCAATGTAAGCATAATTGTCATTGCGGTAGGGCAACACCAAGTCATCTGTAAAACTTTGACTAGCAATGGCATAACTCCACTCCAAAAACTGCTCCCTTGAGAGTTCATCTTTAAAAAGCTGATCAAAAGTTATATTAAAGTTAGAATTATAGCTAAGCACTTCCCCTTTAAAATTAAGCAGAAGCATGGAATTAAAGCCATCGCCTTCTTTCCATTTTTCCTGCAAAACAAGCTCTTGTTTAAAATGAGTTGTTTGCCATTTTATATACAAGTCCGATACGTTACCGGTCATTGGGTCTATAATTGGCGTAACATTAAAAGCCACTTCTTGCTCACCTTTTATTTTATACTCTCGTGTCAACTTGTCTTCTACCAATTGAGTTAAAAATAAAATAAAATCTGAAGCCGAATTCCCTAACTGACTTTTTAAATCAACAAGAATTAAATCAAAATTTACACCATTTGAAACATCATACCGGCAGGTATTAGCTTCAAATTCAGTAGATTCTATTCCCAATGATATAATGATTGAATTTGACATTTATAAATTGCGATTAGCAGTACAATAATAGGATTTAATAACACAAAGTACAAAATTTCTATTAAAAAATCAAAAATACTCATAATTAGGACTTTATATCCATCAAATTTAAATAAACTAAGAATAAACACTGTAAAAACACTCATTCATAAAAAAAGTCCTAATGAAAAACATTCATTAAGACTTTTTTTATGAATCTTTTTAGAACTACAATGCAGCACTATATCTTCTGCTTACTTCATCCCAATTGATTAAATTAAAGAATGAAGAGATATAGTCAGGACGTCTGTTTTGGTAATGTAAATAATAAGCATGCTCCCAAACATCTAGACCTAAGATAGGAGTTCCACATCTTACACCTTCAATGTCCATTAATGGATTGTCTTGATTGGCAGTGCTACAAATTTTAAGTTTACCATTTTCAACACACAACCAAGCCCATCCGCTACCGAAACGAGTAGCTGCAGCTTTAGAAAAATCTTCTTTGAATTTCTCAAAACCACCTAAGTCATTGTTTATAGCATCAGCAAGAGAACCTTGAGGTTGTGCACCATCGTGTTTTGCTAAAATATCCCAAAACAAAGAGTGATTGTAATGACCACCACCATTGTTTCTAACAGCAACAGGGTATTTACTTATGTTTTTACAAATATCCTCGATAGACATGTTTTCCATTTCTGTTCCTGCAGCAGCAGCGTTCAAATTGGTCACATAAGCATTGTGATGTTTAGAATGGTGAATTTCCATGGTTCTAGCATCAATAAATGGCTCTAAAGCATTGTAAGCGTATTTTAATTCTGGTAATTGGAATGACATAATATTTATTTATTTTATTTTGCGAATATACATCAAGCTACGCGCTATTAAAAATAAATTTGACTTATAACACTATTGCCCTTATACAAAACCTTTGAAATACACTCTCACTATATTATTTTTACACTACTTCAATGTTAATCTACTTTAAACAGAAAGTAATCAATGGGATGAAGATGATTTATAATATTTGGCAAGGTTTTTGCATCTATGAAGTACTTGAAATTCCTAGCAAAATCTACTCTTTTTTAATCCAAAATTCGTATATTTGCAAACTTTTTTCTAAGATTTAGACCTACCATAAAATAAATGAGACAGCTTAAAATATCAAAACAATTTACAAACCGTGAGAACAAATCTCTTGACAAATATTTGAACGAAATTTCAAAGGTTCAAATGATTGACGCTCAAGAAGAGGTGGAACTCGCCAGAAGAATCAGAGAAGGCGACCAAGCTGCTCTAGAGAAATTAGTAAATGCTAACCTACGTTTCGTGGTTTCTGTTAGTAAACAATACCAAAACCAAGGTTTAACGCTTGGTGATTTAATCAATGAAGGTAACTTAGGTTTAATTAAAGCTGCTAAACGTTTTGACGAAACTAGAGGTTTTAAATTCATCTCTTACGCTGTATGGTGGATTCGTCAATCAATCCTTCAAGCCTTGGCCGACCAATCCCGTATTGTTCGTTTACCTCTTAACAAAGTAGGCTCTATCGGTCGTATTAGTGCCGCTGCTGCCAAACTTGAACAAGAATTTGAAAGAGAACCTACCGCTGAAGAAATTGCTCAAATGCTGGAAATCCCTCTTATTGAGGTTGAAAATGCCCTTAAGTCAAGCGGAAGACACTTGTCTATAGATGCTCCCCTAACCGAAGGTGAAGACAACACCCTCCTTGGTGTTCTTGATAACAACGACGAACCTAATCCTGATGTGCCGTTGATGAACGAATCTTTGCAAAAAGAAATTAACCGTGTTATCTCTACCCTTAGCGAAAAAGAACGTGATGTTTTGAAATACTATTACGGCTTAGACGGTGGACCGGCTCACACCCTCGAAGATATTTCTGAGAAAGTTGGCCTTACAAGAGAACGTGTTAGACAAATCAAAGAAAAAGCACTTAGAAGATTAAGAAAATCATCTAAAAGCAAAATCCTAAAAACATACTTAGGTTAATCCTAATCAAAAAAATCTCCTCAAAAGGAGATTTTTTTTTGCCTCTTTTTTCTTTTTTTTCTTTGTTCTTCTGAAATACATAAATTTTAATAGTTTTGCATCTCATGTTGAAACTCAATAAGTCAGTCGTTTTTCTTTATGCCATTTTCTTTTTGGAAATATGCTTTTATACTTTTGGTAAAAATTGGCTTCCCTCAACTGTAAATTCACTTTTCAATACATTTCTCTCTTGCTTATTACTATTCCTAGCTTTCCAATTATTCAAAAAACAAAACAATACCCCTCAAATTGAAACCCCAATTGGCAAGCACAAAAAAGTGTATTACCTGTTTTTTTCTCTGGCTGCCCTATTTACAATTGTTTTTTTTAATTCATTTTTCAACTCAACTCCCATAGACATTGTCGTATCAGACATTATCCCAACGACACAAAATGTCTATGTCAGTCGCTTTATAAACCACGAGTTTGTTTACACCCCTATTGACAAAGGCACTTATTCTTGGACCCCCAACTACTTCCCCATGCATTGGTTACCCTTTGTTGGTGCCGAACTTACCCATACCGACTATCGAATGTTAGCTCTTTTGGTTTTACTTTTGAGTTTTTTATATTACACCGTTAAAACCATCAACACATCTAGTCATCAATTCCCTATTTTCCTAAAAATCAGTTTACCATTTTTTATCTTGTTTAGCTTTTATATTGACGACAAAGTAATTATTGGCCACACTATTGAAACGCTTATATCCGCCTACTACCTCTTTTTTGCAGTTGCATTAATTTATGGCAATACTCTTTCAAAAGCTATCGGATTGTCTAGCATTTTAATGTCGAGATATTCCATTGTGTTGTGGACTCCGTTTTATATTTATTCTAGCTTTATCAAAAACAAGAAACAAACGATAATCCTTTCTGCCCTTTGTGTCTTGTTTGCATTGGTCTTGTTTATTATTCCTTATATTTCCAAGTATCCTGGACTGTTAACTGACAGTTTTGGCGCATTTATTCCCGTTTATATTCAAGAATGGAAAGGACAAGCGTGGCAACAACCTGGCGACAACCCCTATCAACTGTTTAACGGTCTCGGATTTGCCAGCTATTACTATTTGTATTGGCCTGGAACACTAGTTGATAAGATAGAATCGTTTGTCAAACTACAAACAATCATCAACCTCCTTTTGCCATTATTAAGCGTATGGTTTTTCGTTAAAAACAAATCAAAATTAAAGCCCGAACAAATCCAGTTAATCACTTTAAAAATAGGCATCATTGGCTTTTATGCCTTCATTGTCGTTCCCTACCACTACTTGTTTATGGTTTCACTATTCATATCTATCCCAATAGTTATCTCATTTGATTTAATTTCACACCGTGAAGCCTGATTGTTTAGTTGTTCAGTTGTTGAATAAACCGACTTTCGTCCTGAATCAAGTCCAGCAAAGGTTTCAGAATCTTTTTGTGGTATTGTCATACCGACAAAGGAGATATCTTGGTTCTCTTTGAAAAGCTGTCAGGAAAAGATGTCTCCTTCGTCGACATGACAGCAAGGGGAATTTGTTTCAAGCCGTGCAGCGTGATTGTTGAATTAACCTTTTGTCATCCACTAGGCTGAGCCTAGTCACGTGAGTGAGTTTATACTGAGCTAGTTTACCTAGAGTTTATCGAAGGGAATTGAAGGGTGTCAAAAGGATGATTGTTTAATTGTTACATTGTTTCACACCGTGAAGCGTGATTGTTCATTCGTTTAGTTGTTTAATTAATTATTTATTGAATGGTTATATGGGTTTATGGCTGAAACATTAGTAATTGCCCTCATCCACGTCGTGGCGACACCATTCCAACCTATGAATTTATTAATTAATTGCTCGATTTCTTACGACCAAACGTATAAGTTATTCCAAATGAGGCGTAGTGAATTAGGGTAAAATTGTAAACTGAATTATTGCCTGCGCCACCTTCAAGCATACGATAACCTGCACGAAAACCGATGTTGTCAGACTGTTGATAGGTTGCGGCCAATTGAATATCTTCCGCTCTACCTTGAGGTGCTGCTAGCGCATCGCCTTCTAGAATTAATCCAAACTTATCACCTATATTCCATTTGAATCTAAAATTTACAATTGGCACAAATCCAACATTCCCTCTCTCAGCATTAAGTCCAGGCGCAGAAAGTGCAATTTTAGCATCTCTGATTTTTCCTGTAAACCCTAAACCAAAAGCAAATTTGGGTTTGCTGATGATATCATACCGGTAAGTAAGTCTGTATGAATTAAACTGATAAACCCCATTAAGATCAGTGTTTGCCGGAAACAAAACACCTTGAAAAAAGATGTCTCTTGCAACATTGCCTTCTGATTTTATCTTGAGTGGTGCATATAATACTGAAAACGAATGGCGCTTTTTTATTACATAACTTCCTCTTAAACGATAAAACGGGGTTACTTGGGGTTTTAAATCATTTTTAAGGGAAAAATCAGTACCCAAACTATTAGGAATTCTGACATTGTTAAATCCTGAAAATACAGCTCCCGTTTCTAAATCAAGCATAGCTTGTGCACTCATTGATGACGCTTGAAAAACAATCAGGAATAAGATGACTAGCTTGTATAACAAGTGTTTCATTTTTAATTTATTAATCTATTGATAAACCTGTTAAAACTTTCTCTACGTGATTCAAAATAAAAAACACTGTTAAAGCAAATAAATGACCTTTATATAATGTCGAATACCTCTATTCTCCTTTGAGTTTTCTGGTTTTTTTGGGAGTCGTTGGCGGTAAATCTTTAATCACTTTCAAAAGATTGGATTCTTTGTCGAGTTCAATATTAACCACTGAACCTTCTACTATATCACCTTTTAGAATCTCTTCTGCCAAGGGATCTTCCAAATACTTTTGTATGGCTCTGTGCAACGGACGTGCACCAAATTTACTGTCAAACCCTTGTTCTGCAATAAACTCTTTTGCCTCTTGTGACAACTCTATTTTGTAACCCAAATCTTCGATGCGTTTCAACATTTTCTTCATTTGAATCTCTAAAATATTCAAAATATCATGTTTCTCTAAACTATTGAATACAATAATATCGTCAATACGATTTAAAAACTCAGGTGAGAAAAATTTCTTTAAAGCACCTTCTATCACTTGCTTGCTTTCAGATTCGTTGCTGGCTAATTTATTGGTAGTGGCAAAACCAACCCCTGTTCCGAAATCCTTTAATTGACGGGAACCAATGTTAGAAGTCATGATAATAACCGTATTTCTGAAATCAATTTTACGTCCCAAACTGTCCGTAATAAATCCTTCATCCAACACTTGTAACATGATATTGAACACATCAGGATGGGCTTTTTCAACCTCATCAAACAATACCACTGAGTATGGTTTTCTTCTCACTTTTTCGGTCAGCAAACCGCCTTCTTCGTACCCTACATAACCTGGAGGCGCTCCCACCAATCTGCTTATGGCAAATTTTTCCATAAACTCACTCATGTCTATTCTGATTAATGCATCATTACTATCAAACATGTATTCACTTAATGCTTTTGCCAATTCTGTTTTACCAACGCCTGTAGGCCCTAAGAAAATAAAAGACCCAATCGGTTTGTTTGGATCTTTAAGCCCCGCTCTTGTTCTTTGAATTGCCTTTGATAATTTTTCAATGGCTTTGTCTTGACCAATTACTCTCTTCTTAATATCACTTTCCATGGTCAGTAATTTTTTACCTTCACTTTGACCAATTCGCTTAACAGGAATGCCTGTCATCATGGCAATTACTTCGGCAACATTGTCTTCTGTAACAGTAAATCTGTTGCTGCCAGTTTCCTTTTCCCATTCTATTTTGGCCGCATCCAATTGATTGATTAAGTTTTTTTCCTTGTCTCTCAACTTTGCCGCTTCTTCATACTTTTGACTTTTTACAACCGAAATCTTCTCTTGTTTAATAGATTCAATTTGCGCTTCTAATTCAAGAATATCTTTGGGAACATTAATATTGGTAATATGGACTCTAGCACCCACCTCGTCTAACACATCAATAGCTTTGTCAGGTAAATTTCTATCGGTAATGTATCTATTACTCATTCTTACACAAGCTTCTATTGCCTCGTCGGTATAGGTTACATTGTGGTGATCTTCGTATTTATCTTTGATATTGTGTAATATCTCTATAGACTCTTCAGGAGACGCAGGCTCAATGATTACCATTTGAAAACGTCTTTCTAAAGCACCATCTTTTTCTATGTATTGTCTGTATTCATCCAAAGTAGTAGCACCAATACATTGCACTTCGCCCCTTGCCAATGCAGGTTTAAACATGTTGCTAGCATCTAAACTACCACTTGCACCGCCGGCACCCACAATGGTATGAATTTCATCAATAAACAAAATTACATCGTCTGCTTTTTCAAGCTCTGTCATTATGGCTTTCATACGTTCCTCAAATTGACCTCTGTATTTGGTTCCTGCTACTAATGAGGCTAAATCTAAGGTAACAACTCTTTTATTATAAAGAACGCGCGATACTTTTCTTTGAATTATTCTTAAAGCCAAACCCTCTGCAATTGCTGTTTTTCCTACACCGGGTTCTCCTATTAAAATTGGATTGTTTTTTTTTCTTCTGGATAAAATCTGAGAAACTCTTTCAATTTCTTTTTCTCTTCCAACAATAGGGTCCAACTTACCATCTTCTGCCAATTTGGTTAAATCTCTACCAAAATTATCTAAGACAGGAGTATTTGATTTGGTGTTTTTCTTTTTTAAATCCTCCAACTTTCTGTCTTCCATAGAATCTGCCCCTTCCTCTTCAAACGCATTACTTGGTGGCAGTTGGGTTCTTGATCCATCGGAACCTAAACCATCTAATAAAGTTTGTTTAAAAAAATCGTAAGTGATACCATATTGCGACAAAACCTTAGAAGCCACATTGTCTTCATCTCTAAGGATAGCGAGCAAAAGATGCTCAGTACCAATGGTATCTGTTTTAAAAATCTTAGCTTCTAAGTAAGTAATTTTAAGGGCTTTTTCAGCTTGTTTTGTCAGCGGAATATTTCCCAAATTACTAACATGAGAAGCAGTACCTCTGATTAAATCTTCAATAGATTTTTTCAATCTAATGACATCTAGTTCAAGAGATTTTAAGGTATTTACAGCAGTTCCTTCTCCTTCTCTGATCATTCCCAGCAACAAATGTTCGGGTCCTATATAATCGTGACCAATTCTAATTGCCTCTTCGCGACTGAATTGAATCACTTCTTTAACGCGTGGTGAAAATTTAGCTTCCATTATTGAATAATAAACAAATTTAATAGTTTGATTTTATATTTTAAAATTAATAATCCCACTAATGTTATAAGTGTAGACTATTGTACTCATGTTCCCACAATGATGCCACAAATGAACTTGCAATATTAATCTGACAGCGAGTCCTGCAAAACGCCAATTTGTCAATTAGAAAAACAATATGCTATTTAATTAAATAATATCAACAATCAATTAACACCAAAAATGGATAAGATTAATTCGCAATAACTAATTTTTTAATTTAGTTTCGCAAGTATGTTAGAACGTCCAAGTGTAAAACGAAAAAAGACCATAGATTTAACAACACTTGATGCAGGGGGACGTATTCCACCTCAAGCGATGGATTTTGAGGAAGCCATCTTAGGGGCTATTATGTTGGAGAAAGATGCTCTTAGAGATGCAATTGAAGTGTTACAAGGCAAACATTTTTACAATGAAAACAACCGATTCATCTTTGAATCAATGATTGATTTGTACAATCTGAACCAGCCAGTTGACATCTTAACTGTTACTGAAAAACTAAAAATTAAAGGGCTTTTAGAACTTGTTGGTGGTCCTTTTTATATAGCCAAACTGACCAGTAGAGTTGCCTCTGCCGCCAATATTCAATACCACGCACACATTGTTATTCAAAAATTTATTCAAAGAGAGTTAATTAGAATTTCAGGAGAAACACTTTCGTCAGCTTTTGATGAAGGTACTGATGCTTTTAAACTACTAGACGAAACCGAAAAAGATTTGTATGAGGTAAAAAATGATGGTATGAAACGTTCTTACAAAGAAATTTCTAGCATTATTAACGAAGCCATCAGTATTATTGAAGCTAACCACGACAAAAAAGATGGATTAACAGGCATTCCAAGCGGTCTTAAAAATTTAGACAACATTACTTCCGGTTGGCAAAAGTCAGATTTAATTATATTAGCAGCTAGGCCGGGTATGGGGAAAACGGCACTTGCCCTAACCATGCTTAGAAATGCTGCCGTTGATTTCATGAAACCCGTTGCTATTTTCTCACTTGAGATGAGTGCCGCACAATTGGTTACGAGGCTTATTGCTGCTGAAAGTGAAATTTCGAGCGAAAAACTAAAAAAAGGCACTTTGGAAGAACATGAATGGACTCAACTCCACACTAAAATTCAAAAACTTTCTAAAGCACAAATTTTTATTGACGACACCCCATCTTTACCAATTTTTGAATTTAAAGCTAAGTGCCGAAGATTACATAGCAAACACCACATTGAAATGGTAGTTGTCGATTATTTACAATTAATGCGAGGTGAAGATGTAGGTAAAAACGGAAACAGGGAACAAGAGATTGGTTCCATTTCAAGAGCATTGAAAGGATTAGCCAAAGAACTGAATATTCCGATTATTGCCCTAGCTCAATTGAGTCGTGACGTAGAAAAAAGAGCAGGTGACAAAAAACCACAGTTGAGTGACTTAAGGGAATCGGGAAGTATTGAGCAAGATGCGGATATTGTTGGATTTATATGGCGTCCAAACTACTACAAACTTAATGAACCTCAAGTTGGCGACCCAAGTTTAGGTGAGGTTATTATTCAAAAACACAGAAATGGACCAACAGGTGAAGCAAAAGTTCGTTTCCTTGAAAACTTTGCGAAGTTTGTGAACTACGACGAAAATGACATGTCGAATTTTGGCGATTACCATCAAGAACCAACTATGGTTACTTATTCAAGTAAAATAAACACCGACGATGACCACAGTGCTCAAACAGACTTGTATTCTTTAGGGAAATCACAACTTGAAAATCCATTCTTAGACGACCAAGACCAACGTGATTTTGGTGCCAATATTTTTGATGATGATGGAGATGACAATCCCCACGAATAATCAATCCCTAAAGTTTAGCCTTTTCTGCAATAGTCAATGTTTTAGACTGTTTTAGGTAATTTTTTATGTACTCGTAATAAGTATGAGAAGGTTTAAGATTATTAATCAAGAAATATTTGTCACCACTAATATGTCGTTCTATTTGAACAAACGAAGGAACATTTTCTTCTACAGTAAATCTTAAAAAACGAATTTCAACATCCATGGGTTTTTCTTGAACAGCTTGATTTAGAATAGGCAACCCTTTTTTTAAATACTCTAATTTTTTAAATGGGTTAGTGGCATGTTTCCCAAGCAGTGTATAAGACACGCCATGATACGCTTTTTTAATTGCCGTTTCTTGCTTGGAAGTTAGTGTATTTAAATCAGTTGCTGACTTAGATGAAGTCAATGCTTTTTGGAACGAAGCTCTTAGTTCCGAAACTTCATCAACTTGGATAAATGAAAACGAAAAAAAACCAATGAATAAAAGAGAGGCTAACTTTAAATTACAAAACATTGAATTTGAACTTAACATAAGAACGGGCTAACAAAGCCACTTTTTCGGTATTTGCAACTCTGATTCTTTTTTCTAAAACTTCAGCAGCATTGACGCGTTCAATTTTATCAAGCAATCTTAAGTAATAGCGGTATGCGGTATAAACACCAAAACGACAACTTAATGGCAATTGTTTTATTCCAACATGCGCTTTATCAAAGTCAGCCTTAACTTCCATAATAATTTGTCGTTTTACTGACTCATCAAACTCTGCTAAATTCAAAGTTGGGAAATAAACGCGACCTCTGTCCTCAACATCACTTTTAATATCTCTCAAAAAATTAACCTTTTGGAAGGCAGCGCCGAGCGAACGGGCTGAGCTAACCAAATGTTGATACAAACTCTCCTTGCCATCACAAAAAACCTTAAGACACATTAAGCCAACTACTTCTGCACTACCATAAATATATTCATCATACTGTCCACGGTTGTATGTTTGCTTACCCAAATCCGTTTCCATACTGTTAAAGAAAGGTTCAATTAAATCCTTACCAATACCGAACTGATTAGCAGCTTTCTGAAAAGAGTGCAAAATAGGATTTAAGCTAATCCCTTTTTCAATTGCTTTGTAGGTATCTGCTTTGAATTCAGCTAATAATTCTGCCTTGTCTTCTCTTTCAAAAGTATCAACAATTTCATCTGCTAAACGCACAAAACCATAAATACCATAAATGGCCCACCGATGGCTTTTGCTTATCATTTTAATCCCTAATGAAAAGGATGTACTGTAATTGTTGGTAGTTTTTTTACTACAATCGAAGGAATTTTTTTCGTAAATCTCAAACATCTTACTATAATATTTAAACAAAAATAATTTTAAAAAGTTTTATAACTGACTCAATTTTAGCATTTTTTCAATTTCACCAGCTACAATTTGCCCACTTATAATGGCAGGTGGAACCCCTGGCCCGGGTACAGTTAACTGACCAGTGTAAAACAGGTTTTTAACCTTTTTCGACTTAATCTTTGGTTTTAAAAAAGCCGTTTGCAATAATGTGTTTGCCAATCCATAAGCATTGCCTTTGTATGAATTGTAATCTTTTTCGAAATCATTCATTGCAAATGAACGTTTTACAACTATATGTTCATTGATATCAATTCCCGATTTTTCTTTGAGACGCTTTGTCATGGTTTGAAAATACGTTTCTCTTAATGCTTCAGAATCCTCCAAACCTGGTGCTAAAGGAATCAAAAAGAATAAATTCTCATAACCTTCGGGAGCGCAAGTTGGGTCAGATTTGCTTGACACACACAAATAAAACAAAGGTTTACTTGGCCATTTTGGCTCTTTGTATATCTCAACGGCATGCTGCTCAAAATCTTCATCGAAAAACAAGTTGTGATGCAATACTTCTTTAAGTTTTGTGTTGATCCCAACGTAATACAATAAAGAACTTGGAGACATCGTTCGTGATTCCCAATATTTTTCATCATACACACGGTGTTTCTTGTCTAAAAGCGTTTGTTCTGTAAAATGATAATCACTGCCTGCAACCACAATGTCTGCCTCATAAAACTCATCTCCCACTTCCACTCCTACTGTTTTGGAATTCTCTACACGAATATGTGTCACTGCTTTGTTAAGCAAAATAGTAACCCCTTGACTTTTTGCTACACTTGCAAATGCATCTGATATTTGAACCATTCCTTTTTTGGGAAACCAAGTTCCTTTAACCAAATCGGCATAATTCATCATGCTGTACATGGCAGGTGTATTGTCTGGGGTTGAACCTAAAAACAAAACAGGGAACTCGAGCAAACTCACCAATAATGGATTTTTAAACTCTTTTCTAACCGCTTTTCTTAGAGAAGAAAACAAGCTCAGTTGGAACGATTTGATGATTAAACGGGGTTCTACAAACTCAAAAATAGAATCAGACAAACGTTTTACATAATCTGACATGGCAGTATGGTACTTGTATTCAGCATCTTTCAAAAATGCTCTTAATTTAGCCCCACTTCCTTTTTCTCTTTTTTCAAATTCATTCACCAACTCATCTAAACTTGCGGGAATATCAATTTGTTCATTATTGGTAAAATAGATGCGATAGGCTGGGTCAAGCCTTAGCAATTCGTAAAAATCAGAAACTTTGTATCCAAAATCCTTGAAAAAATTTTCGAATACTTCGGGCATCCAATACCAACTTGGACCCATATCAAAGGTAAAGCCTTCTGTTTCCCATTTTCTGCAACGACCACCAACTTGGTCATTTTTTTCCAACAACGTAACTTGATGACCTTGTTTTGCCAAATAAGAGGCACTTGTCAGTCCCGCAAATCCACTTCCTATAACAACTATTTTTTTTCTCATTTTTGTTTATGCTTAAATTTGTTAAGATACTTTTTGCTTACAAATAAAAAACCAAAAGCTTCAGCACCCTCTTTCGAAGAGACTTTGTGATGGATTTTGTGCGCAAAACGCATTGCTTGAAAATAGGCGCTGTTTGTTCTTTTTAACAAAGGTAACCTTTGGTGAACAAACACATCGTGAACTAAAAAATAAGCCAAACCATATAATAAAATTCCAATACCTAAATAAAACTTCCAATCTATATCACCCCAAGAGCCGCTAATCATAAGCCCTGCAGACACAAAGGCAAAGACAATTCCGAACAAATCATTCTTCTCGAAATTACCCTTGCGAGGTTCGTGGTGACTCTTATGCCAAGACCACATAAATCCATGCATGATGTATTTATGGGTAAACCAAGCAACTCCCTCCATTAACAAAAAACCAACTATTATAATTAAACTGTTTAATATGATTGACATAACTAAAAACAATACAAATATACATTGATTTTGTTTGTTCTTTAACATTTTATTTAGGAGAACCTGAGTGTGAAACGGCATCAACATTTTAAACTTAATTATGAAAAAACTTCTATAATAATTAAGTTTGTTATCTTAAAAAATCATTTTAAAAAATGACAACTTTACAACTAATAATTCTCATTGCTTTTTCAGTCATAGGCATTTTTGGGCTCATATTAATTTTGCAAATAAAGAAGCAATTACAACCCAATCAAAATGACTTAAATTCAATAGCCATTGCCCAACAAATTGACAAAATTGAACAACATTTAAAAATTGAGTTTTCAAACAATAGAAGCGAAAATAACACAGCTTTTAAAGATACACGCACTGAACTGAACTCTCAAATCCAGTCTTTTTTAAGTCAAATCTTAACGCAATTGAAATCTTTTCAAGAAAATATAGATTCTAACAGCAAGGACAATCGCAAAGAATTGGGCGAAAACATAGAAAAACTAAAGCTCGACCTGAACAACTCTCTCAAAGATTACAGAGAAAGTTTGAGACTTCAGTATACAGATTTTCAGTTGCAACAAAAAAACCAAAGCATAGAAACAAGCGAAAAATTAAAAGAGATAAAACTGAGTCTGGAAAGCAATGTTAAAAACATGCAAGAAGGGAATGAAAAAAAACTTGAAGAAATGCGCAAAACGGTAGATGAAAAACTGAATGAAACTCTTGAAAAACGACTGGGTGAATCATTCAAACAAGTGAGTGACCGATTGGAAGCTGTTCACAAAGGACTGGGCGAAATGCAACATTTGGCAACAAGTGTAGGCGACCTCAAAAAAGTAATGAGCAATGTAAAATCAAGAGGCGTTTTAGGAGAATACCAACTACAAAACATCATTGAAGATTTGTTAACAAACGAACAATATGAGAAAAACGTAAAAACCAAAGTGGGCAGTGGTGCAGTGGTTGAGTTTGCTATAAAAATGCCAAATGGCAATAATTTAGATAAAAGCTTGTGGTTACCTATCGATTCTAAATTTCCAAAAGAGGATTATGAATCGTTGGTTGAGGCTTACGACAAAGGTGATATTGAAAAAATTGAAGAATACAGAAAAGCCTTTATAAGAGGCATTCGCAAAAATGCACAAGACATCAGAGAAAAATACATTGATCCACCCAACACTACAGAATATGGCATCATGTTTTTACCTTATGAAAGTTTATTTGGCGAGGTATTAAGAACGCCGGGATTATTTGAGCAATTGCAAAAAGAATATAAAATCACCATTACTGGACCAACGACTTTAAGTGCACTCTTGAATAGTTTACAAATGGGCTTCCGCACACTAGCCATCGAAAAAAGAAGCAGTGAAGTTTGGGATTTATTGGGAGCAGTAAAAACTGAGTTTGGCAAATTTGGTGACGTACTTGTCAAAACCAAAAAGAAACTACAGGAAGCTTCAAATGTGATAGAAAGTGCCGAAATAAGAACAAGGGCGATAGACAGACAACTCAAAAATGTACAGTCATTAACTTTCGATAAAAGCAATGAAGTTTTGGGAATTGAGGATGAGTTAGAAGATGAAAATGGATAATTCCATTTTTAAATTACATTAATCCAATACTACAAACTTTTTAGTCAATACAACCCCATCTTTGTTTACTATTGCTGTATAAACCCCTTTTGCCAAGTTAGCAACTTGAATATCCTCACTGTTTGATTGACCTTTGCGTTTGTAAACTTCCTTACCTGTTACATCAACTATACTCACTTGAAACAAACCATTATTGGCTGATTCAATGTGTAAATTAACTTCATTGTGAGCAGGATTTGGAAACACAAACAGCTCCATAGATTGACCCAACTCAGGGGCATCGGTTGACATAGAATATGAACTTGTGAAGTTATAAATATGTTTAGTCCCAAAATCTGAAAGGAAATTTTTCAACATCGCATTGTTCGACAAACGTCTTAATTGAACATAGCCAGCACCATCGCGAGAATTAGCCCACCATTCTAAACCATCTTCATTCAATGGATTATTGCTTGGACCTTGACCCTCGTCTGAAAACTCGAATGTATAACACACATTATTATCCAAATAAACGGTATCTCTGTAAATAGTATTAGGTGCAAAACCAGATTTATTACGAATTACTTTACCCCAAGCGTCTTTAATCGTATATGAATTTTCTGAAGGAGCGCTATTTGTTTTCAATAAAACAACAATAGCATTTGGAGTCACAGGTGCATTGGCAATAGTACTGTAAGCAACATTGTCCTTGCGATATTCATCTTCTTTGCTATTTACTTTGGTAATATTAACCACAAATTGGTTACTAGCACCAGTCCAATTGTAGACCGCTTCTAAAGTTAAAACTTGAGTCTCAAATGGTTTGATATTACAAGGCACCCATATTTTTTGCAATGAGCCACCAACTTTACCATATTCAAAATCTAAAGAAGTAATGGTTTCCTTACCCATATTTTTCACTCTAATTATAGGCGCTCCACAGGTTGGGTTCAATCTAGAACTTTCAAATTCTGTTGATGGAGAAAGTATCCTATCTACACTAGCATCGATTTGCTTCTGATTGTTTTTATAGAAAAATGCGTAAGAAGAAATAGAATAATTAGCATTTTTATAAAAAATATTATTGTATGTTTCCATATTAAAAGAGAGTGTATGATTGGAACCAGATGCCGTTGGCAAATAAACATGATCTGCATACACAGGAGCACCAGGGCACCAACCTGCACGGTCGTAAACCCATGTACCAGCTTGAGGAAACAAGCTGTTAAAGCCGCAATCATCTCTCCAAATATTTTTTTCAGAAATCACTTGACCATCTAATTTCAAAGTTCTTCTTTTGGAACAAAATTCAGCACAATACTCCGCTGTATCCATTCCGTGTCCTGTTTGTAAGGTCATAATGTCCGTATAATCAGCACCAACAGCCACTTGAAAAGACTTGTCAGTCACTACACTTTCGAAGGTTCTAATTGGATTGCCATAAGGCGCATTCAAACTGTGTAAACTTTTGTAGCCAATAGGAATAAGTGCAGGCTCTCCTTTTACAAAATTAAAATCTAATGTTACTGTCCAACCTCTGTCTGTGTTTAACTCATAACCTGTGTGTTTGTATAAAATCTGAACTGAATCATGCAAAATATCAGAAAATTCAGTCACATCAAAGATCCAACCATGCTTCCAATTTTGACTACTGTTCCAGTAAAAACCATAAGGCGTAATAAATCTTGCCAATTCATAATGCAAACTATCGCCATTAACTCCTCCTTTTTTACCAATATAAATATGGTTTAAATAATCCCATTCTCCACATCTTAAACCGGGAGCACATCCAAATTCCAAATACAAATATACTTTACGGTATGAAACATCCTTTGCAGGAAAAGTCCCCCATGAAGAATAATAAGTATGACCAACTGAAGGATTGGTTTTAATCACCACTTTATTGTGGGTGTTTACCTTAATGGTATCTTGTGCAGATGATTTAAAAAAACAAAATAGAAATGACAAAAAGAGTATAAAATATTTTACCATGTTATTAAATTAATCTTCAAACATAATAAAAAATTAAAAATTAAACTCTACTTAATTTCCCAACTGCTCGAAGATTTGAGTAATTTACTGAATGCCAATTGCTTATTTTCAATTTTACTATCAACAATTTGTTGCTTCATAACTTCATTAAAAACAGGTTTATTTTCTATGGCATAAATTACGCCAAAAGGACGTGGGAAATGCTCTTTATCAAAAAACTGCGAAAGCAAATGTGCTTTGGTTAAATCTTTTTCATCGTGTATCCACAAATCATCTTTATTAACTTTATCTAACTCAACAATTACGGGAGTGAGCCCCTGTAACATTATACCCTTAGTTCCTTCTGCAAACACAAGCGGCTGTCCATGTGTCAAAAACAAGGTCGTTTCAGGCTTGCTTCCTTTGGCTGTAAAAACATCAAAAGCACCATCATTAAACACATTGCAATTCTGATAAATTTCCACCAATGAAGTCCCTTTGTGAAAATAAGCTCTTTTATACATCAATTGTTGATGTTTTAAGTCCCTGTCCATCGTTCGGGCCACAAAAGTAGAACCAGCTCCTAAAGCTAAAGCCAAAGGATTAAATGGGCTATCGGCAACTCCCATTGGGGATGATTTGGTAATTTGCCCAACATGACTGGTTGGGGAAAACTGACCTTTGGTTAACCCATAGATTTCATTGTTAAACAATAAAATATTGATGTCTGGATTTCTCCTGAGTGTGTGTATCAAATGATTTCCACCTATGCTCAAACTATCGCCATCGCCTGTTATCATCCAAACACTAAGTTCGGGATTAGCTAACTTAACACCTGTAGCAATAGCAGCAGCCCTTCCGTGTATGGAATGCATACCATAAGTATCCATGTAATAAGGAAAACGTGATGAACAACCTATACCAGATATAAAAACAAACTGATGCTTAGGAACCCCAAGTTCAGGCAATACATTTTGAACACTTTTCAAAATGGCATAATCACCACAACCGGGACACCATCTCACTTCTTGGTCGGTCTCTAAATCCTTTGATGTAAAAAAAGGGGATTGGATTTCTGTTAATTCCATTTTGTTAAATATGTTGTTTGATGGTTTCTTTAATTTCAAGCAAACTGAATGGTTGACCTTGAATTTTATTGATCCCTAATGCATCTATCAAAAATTGTTCTCGTATTAATTTTATCAATTGACCGTTGTTTAACTCAGCCACAAACACATGTTTGAATGGTTTAAGTTTTTCGTGAAAATTCAACGGAAGAGGGTTGATGTATTTTAAATGCAATTGCGCCACATTCAAACCTTCTGACTTTAACTCAGTAACAGCTGTAAAAATACTTCCATAAGTACTGCCCCAACCGATAACCAAACAATCTGAGTTTTCATCTCCTTGGTCAAATTCTATCAAAGGAATTTGGTGCGCTACATTGGCCACTTTCTGAGCTCTAATTTTCACCATTAATTCATGGTTAGCCCCTTCATAACTGATATTCCCTGTAATATTTTCTTTTTCCAAGCCGCCTATTCTGTGGGTCATACCTTCAGAACCCGGGATAGCGTGAAAACGAGACAGATTCTCTTCTCTTTGATAGGGTCTATATACCTCACCCTCTTTTACTTGCGTAATAAAGTGCGACTGTATATCAGGCAACTCATCCAATTGTTTTATTTTCCAAGGTTGTGCGCCATTAGCAATGTAACCGTCACTCAAAAACATAACAGGCACTGTGTGTTCCAATGAAATTTTAACTGCCATATAGGCCATTTCATAACAGTCGGAAGGTGATGAAGCGGCAATTACAACTAAAGGACATTCTCCGTTTCTGCCATACAACGCCTGAAGTAAATCAGATTGCTCTGTTTTGGTCGGCAAACCAGTCGAGGGACCTCCTCTTTGGATATTGCAAATAACCAATGGAAGTTCAAGCATTGTTGCCAATCCGATGGCTTCTGTTTTGAGTGCAATTCCGGGACCTGAACTAGTGGTAATACCAATATGACCTGCATACGAAGCGCCTATTGCAGCACAAACACCTGCTATTTCATCCTCCGCTTGAAAGGTCATTACATCGTACCCTTTGTGCTTAGACAACTCGTGCAAAATATCCGATGCCGGTGTGATAGGATAAGACCCTAAAAACAAAGGAATATTTGATTTTACAGAAGCCGCAAGCAACCCTAGCGCTGTGGCTTGGTTTCCATTAATACTTCTGTAAAGTCCTGCCGGAGTTTCGGCTGCATCAATATGATATTGACTACTGAATAGTTCTGATGTTTCACTAAAAAAATAACCTGCTTGAAGGGCTTTAATGTTTGCCTTCATCAAATCTTCATTCTTAGAGAATCTTTTTTCTAAGAATTGAATGGTATTTTGAATTTCTCTGTCAAACAACCAATACACCATTCCTAACACAAACATATTCTTGCATCTTTCTGACTCCTTATTTCCTAAGTTAAATTCAGAAACTGCTTTTTTGGTTAGTTGGGTAATATCGGCTTCGTAAACCGTAAAATTATCCAAACTACCATTGGTAAGAGGATGGTCGTTTTCCGAAATACCAGCCAAACGTAGATTACGAGAATCGAAACCATCTTTATTGACGATGATTATCCCATTTGGTTTTAGTAATTTGATATTCACTTTCAGAGCCGCCGCATTGAGCGCTACTAATACGTCGTATAAATCGCCGGGGGTTAATACCGACTCACTACTGAAATGAATTTGATAACCAGAAACACCTGGCAAGGTACCTATTGGCGCTCTAATTTCTGCGGGGAAATCGGGAAAAGTAGCAATATCGTTTCCAAACAATGCATTGGTTTCGGCAAACTGAGTACCAGTCAACTGAACACCATCTCCACTATCTCCTGCAAACTTTACAACGATATTCTTGTATGAATGATTGGATTGCACAAAATAAAATTAAGAGTTCAAAATTAGTAAAATAAACGATTATTCTATGTGATAAAAATCACAATCGTACAAATTAAGGGCTTTACTTCTGTCTTAAAACCTCTATTTGGTCGGCAATCTTTTCTGCTTCCACCCTTACAGCATCTGATTGGGTTCTGTTTATCAATGACAAACGGTGAGATTCTTTGAGTAATGCTTGGTATTTTTCCATTAGCACTTCTAATTCAGTTTTCTTTTTGAAAAGATTTTTAAACATATTCTTCTAACAACCCAATTTCAATAAAGTTTGTCATGGGCTTGTTTCTTAAAAAGTAAATTGAAAATGTAGGTGGGATTTTCCTATAAAAAAGGAATTTTTGCCACTTTAGCTATCAGGCTTTTATCTCTGATCTCTATAAAAATTTCGGTATCAGCATTGGCATGAGAAATAGCAACATAACCCATTCCGATGGCTTTACCCAAACTCGGAGATTGTGTTCCTGAGGTTACTTCCCCTATTTTATTGCCTTCTGCATCTTTGATTACATAATGCTGACGAGGAATTCCTCTGTCTATCATTTCAAAACCAACTAATTTCTTGGTAACACCGTTGTCTTTTAAAGATTTGTGATAGGCACTGTTTACAAAATCTTTTGTAAACTTAGTAATCCAACCCAAACCAGCTTCAATTGGCGATGTAGTATCGTCTATATCGTTTCCATATAAACAAAATCCTTTCTCGAGTCTTAATGTGTCTCTGCAACCTAAACCACAAGGAACAATATCAAATTCTTTTCCAGCTTCAAAAACAGCCTCCCAAAGTGCTTTTGCATCTTTGTTCCAAACGTATAATTCGAAACCACCTGCACCGGTGTAGCCTGTATTTGAAATGATAACATCATCTATCCCAGCCATCGTTCCAGTTTTGAATGAATAATAAGGCATAGAAGAAAGTTCAACTTCTGTTAATTTTTGTAATACTTTAATTGCATTAGGACCTTGAACGGCTAATAAACTTAATTGATTACTGATGTCTTCCATCTGCACTCCAAAAGTGTTGTGCGAAGAAATCCAATCCCAATCTTTTTTAACATTTGAAGCATTTACTACTAAATAATATTCGGTTTCACTGTATCTATAAACCAATAAATCATCAACGATTCCACCCGTATTATTAGGCAAACAGCTGTATTGTACTTTACCATCTGTTAGTTTTGAAGCATCATTACTTGTAACCAACTGAATTAAATCTAACGCTTTGTCGCCTTTTAGAACAAATTCACCCATGTGGGAAACATCAAAAACGCCAACACTGTTTCTTACAGCATGGTGTTCTTGTATTAAATTACTGTATTGAACAGGCATGTTAAAACCTGCAAAAGGCACCATTTTACCACCTAAAGAAATGTGTAAATCATTTAGTTCAACCGACTGTAAAGCTTGATTATTGTCCATATTATTTAAAGGCTCAAAGTTAGAACTTATTTAAAACTTTTCAAGTGTTTTGTAAAAAAGGTCTTACAATTTAAACCATTAGCACTTCTTTAACAAGTTTGAAACACTAACATCTCTGTTTAATATTGTCCATAAATCGCTGATTGCCACACGTTCCTGTGTCATTGTATCTCTGTTACGAATAGTAACCGTATTGTTTTCCATGGTATCATAATCTACGGTTATACAAAAAGGCGTTCCAATGGCATCGTTTCTTCTGTATCTTTTTCCAATAGCATCTTTAGCTTCTGTAGCAACATTAAAATCGTATTTCAATAAATTAACAATTTCGTCTGCTTTTTCGGGCAAACCGTCCTTATTAACCAATGGTAAAATCGCGGCTTTAATAGGTGCGAGTGCGTAAGGAATAGACAAAACAACCCTTGACGTTCCATCTTCTAGTTTTTCTTCCATGTAAGCCTGAGACATTACTGCCAAGAACAAACGGTCTAATCCAATTGAAGTTTCAACAACATAAGGCACATAACTTTCATTTAATTCGGGATCAAAATACTGCAATTTTTTACCTGAAAATGATTCATGTTTTTTCAAGTCAAAATCGGTACGACTGTGAATTCCTTCAAGTTCTTTGAATCCAAAAGGGAACTCAAATTCAATATCACAAGCGGCATTGGCATAGTGTGCCAATTTAAGGTGGTCGTGAAACTTGTGTTTATTTTCACCCAAACCCAAAGCCTGATGCCATTTCATTCGGGTATCTTTCCAATAGTGATACCACTCCATTTCCGTACCAGGACGAACAAAAAACTGCATTTCCATTTGTTCAAACTCTCTCATTCTGAAAATAAACTGCCTAGCTACAATTTCATTTCTAAAAGCTTTTCCTGTTTGGGCTATACCAAAAGGAATTTTCATTCTTCCTGTTTTTTGAACATTCAAATAATTAACAAAAATCCCTTGGGCTGTTTCGGGTCTTAAATAAATGGTATTGGAATCTTCAGACAAAGACCCTATTTGAGTTGAAAACATTAAGTTAAACTGCCTCACTTCAGTCCAATTTTTAGTTCCCGAAATAGGACAAGCTATTTCACAATCAATAATTATTTGCCTTACTTCTTCTAAATTATTTTGTTCCAAGGCCTCTTTGAATCTTGCCTCAATTTGAGCTGCCTTATTGATTGACTCCAAAACCCTTGTATTGGTTTGTCTGTATAAAACCTCATCAAAAGATTCACCAAACTTAGCTTTAGCTTTCTCCACTTCCTTGTCAGCTTTAGCATTTATTTTGGCTATGTAATCTTCAATTAGCACATCGGCTCTATATCTTTTTTTACTGTCTTTATTGTCAATTAATGGATCATTGAAAGCATCAACGTGTCCACTCGCTTTCCATGTAGTAGGGTGCATAAAAATAGCGGCATCAATACCCACAATATTGGCATGCATTTGAACCATACTTTTCCACCAAAAATCCCTTAAATTCTTTTTTAATTCCACTCCTAATTGTCCGTAGTCATACACGGCGCTTAATCCGTCGTAAATTTCGCTTGACTGAAAAATAAAACCATACTCCTTAGAGTGTGATATCACATTTTTAAATAATTCTTCCTGATTCATTTGAGATTGCAAAGATATTAAAAAATAAACGCGAGAATCGTATAATTAAAAAATCAATAAAACACGATTTGTCGTCTTTTTTGTTTAATTAATCTGTTCTTAATCAAACCTTTTTGATTTTTAAGTGTTATTTGCACATCCATATGAAACTCCGACTTATTTTTACATGTTTCGTCTTTTTTATTTCTAATATTGTATTTTCACAAACCAAATATTCACTTAGTGGCTATGTCAAAGACACTGCCAATGGTGAAGTTTTAGCAAATTGTAATATTTACACAGAAGACAAGAAAAACGGCACCCAATCTAACAACTACGGCTTTTACACTATCAGTTTAAATCCCGGAATTAACACCATCTATTTTAGTTTTTTGGGTTACAACACATATGAACTAACCATTGACATTAAGAAAAACGAAACCCGCAATATTGAACTGAGTAGAAGTGAAACAGAAATTACTGGAATAACTGTAAACAAAAAAAGAAGAGACAATCAGGTTGACAAAATTGAGATGAGTACTAACAATTTAAACATTACTCAAATCAAAAAAATCCCTGCATTATTGGGAGAAGTTGACATTGTAAAATCAGTACAACTTTTACCCGGAGTAAGTACCGTAGGTGAAGGTGCAACTGGTTTCAATGTAAGAGGCGGTGCTATTGACCAAAACTTAATTCTACTAGACGAAGCACCTGTATTTAATAGCTCTCACTTGTTTGGATTTTTCTCGGTTTTTAACCCTGATGCTGTAAAAGATGTAAAGTTAATCAAAGGGGGTATGCCTGCTCAATATGGTGGTAGAGCTTCTTCTACACTTGACGTTAGGATGAAAGAAGGCAACAACAAAAAATTTGCAGTAAATGGTGGTGTTGGATTAATATTTAGTCGATTGTCTCTTGAAGGTCCTTTGTTCAAAAACAATGAAAAACGCAAAAACAAAACATCATTTATTGTGGCTGGCAGAAGAAGTTATATTGACGTCCTTGCTAAACCTTTTTTACGCAACAACGAAAATTTAAAAGATGCTGTTTTTTATTTCTATGACTTTACTGGCAAAATCAACCATACCATAAACGATAATAACAAAATATTTTTCTCAACTTATATTGGTAGAGATGCCTTTGGCGTTCCCGGCGCAAAGTTTGATTGGGGAAACAGTACCGCTACTTTCCGTTGGAACCATCTGTTTTCAAGAAAACTATTTAGTAACTTTACTTTTTATTATAGTAAATACGACTATCAATTAGGCTTTGGGACAGGCAACAATACTTTCAATTGGAAATCAAACATTATCAACTACAGTGGTAAAACGGATTTCACCTATTACCACTCTCCAAAATCAGTGATACAATTCGGGCTAATAAGCACTTATTATATTTTTAAGCCAGGTGATGCTGTATCTAAAGACCAAGGCTCAACCATTCAATTCGGATTACCTAACAAATATGCTTTAGAAAACGGCTTTTATATCGAAAATGAACAAAAATTTAGCCCTAGCTTAACGGTTCGTTATGGCATTCGCTTTTCAAACTTCAACTACCTTGGCAATGGTACTGCTTTAATATTAGACAGACCAAACCCTTCTCAACGTGCCAATGTAATTGAAAGAAAAGAGTTTGGGAAAAACGAAATTATTCAATCCTATAACATCCCTGAACCAAGATTTTCGGCTAATTACAAGTTGAACAAACTGAGTTCAGTTAAATTGAGTTACAACCGCTTGTCACAATTTTTACATTTAATTTCCAATACAGCGGCAAGTGTTCCTTTAGATGTTTGGACACCATCTACCAATAACGTAAAACCTCAAATAGCTGACCAAATTGCGGTAGGTTATTTTAAGAACATTGGTAAAAATATTGATTATGAATTATCAGCTGAAGTTTTCTACAAAGAGCTTCAAAACCAAATAGATTATATAGATGGTGCAGAACTATTGTTAAACAATCAATTAGAAGCTGATTTATTAAACGGTAAAGGAAGGGCTTATGGCTTGGAATTATACTTTAAGAAAAATGTAGGTAAATTAACTGGTTGGGTAAGTTATACTTTATCAAAATCTGAACGCAGAGTGGAAGGCATTAGTTTAGACCAATGGTATCCTAACAGGTTCGACAGAAGACACAATGCAAACGTTACAGGTTCTTATGAGTTTAATAACAAATGGAGCGCTTCTGCAAGTTTTGTTTTTGGAACAGGTACTCCAACAAATTTACCCAATACTAAATTCTCATTCCAAGGCATTACGGGCATTCCTCACAACGCAGATGGACTAAGAAACAGTGTTTACATTAAACCTTTTCACCGTTTAGACATCTCTGCTACTTACGTTCACAAAAAAACAAACAAATGGGAAAGTAATTGGGTGTTTGGCGTTTATAACGTTTACAACCGTAGAAATCCTTTCTCTTATTTTTCACAACCTAATCCTGACGTAAACAATCAAACACAATTGATTCGTTATTCAATCATTGGCAACTTCATCCCTTCAGTATCTTGGAACTTTAAATTTTAATACAATGACAAAAAACACATTATATCTTTTACTTACAGCATTTACATTCCTTATAAGCGCTTGCGAAGACCCTATTGAACTAGACTTGGGCGCACCAGTTTCTCAAGTAGTTATAGATGCAGTGATTGACCAAACGGCAGACACACAATGGATATACGTAAGTAAATCGAGCGCTTATTTAAATAACAACAAAGCGAACTCATATGAACTAGATACCATAGGAATAGTAGATACAAGTAATTTCACTTTTTATCAATTCACCTCACAAAACAATGGTAAATACTTTTTTGTTCCACCTGCTGCCAACACTTTTAAAT
The DNA here is from genome assembly GCA_945871905.1 of Chitinophaga pinensis. Lineage (GTDB taxonomy): Bacteria > Bacteroidota > Bacteroidia > NS11-12g > UBA955 > JABMMZ01. Next base: position 121,538 of record CAMBXL010000001.1, on the reverse strand, counting down.
ACGGACAAACCTACCAACTTCTTATCCGTGACAAAGGCAATACTTTTGTATCCCAAAGCCAATTAAATTCACCAACCACTGTAGATTCACTGACTGTAAAGTACGAAAAAAATGGCCCTTTTGGAGGCAATGAAGGCAACTACATAACATTGTGGGCAAAAGACAAAATTGGTTTAGGCGACTTTTATTGGTTTAAATTGTACCGCAATGATTCCCTTCAATCAAGGGCTTCTGATATTAGAATTGCGGTTGACAATTCAACCTCTCAAGGTGGCAGTGGCGATGGTAATTTATTCATTATCCCTATCCGCCAAAATTTTTCAAGCCGTCCATACAAAGCCGGTGAAACTGCTCGAATTGAAATCTTAAGCATCAATCCTGAAATGTATATTTACCTTAACCTTATTCAGGTTCAGTTACAAAACGTGGGTTTATTTGCTGTTCCGCCAACCAATGTGCCTACTAATATCATCTGCATTAACAATCCCAATCAGAAAGTTTTAGGCTTTTTTAGCATGGTTGGAAAAGTAAGTTCAGAAGAAATTACAATTCGTTAATGACGCAATTAAATAAATTCCATTAACTTCGCCATTTGTAAATAATGGAAGATTTTTGGGACATCATTGTATGGTTTTTAGTTGCTTCGGTTAAGTTTGTAATCGCTGTTACTAAATTACTTGTTATTTCAAGTAGAGCTTGGTATTGGGATATGCTTATTGTAATGGCCGGCGGCACATTCGGCGTATTGGTTTTCACCTTTTTAGGAGCTGCTATTTCTAAAAAACTAGATAAGTACAATTTCTTTAAAATGAAACGAAGTAAGTTGCGTAAACTTATCAAAATAAAAAATGGTTATGGATTAATTGGTATCGCTTTTATTACGCCTGTAATTATCAGTATACCGGTGGGATGCATTATTAGTTCTGCTTTTGAAAACGACAGAAACAGAGTTTTACGTTTACAGATTTCCTCTGTATTAATTTGGAGTTTAGTATTATTTGCTGCAAAAGGATTATTGAAAATTCAAATTGTTCCTTAATAGAATTATGGAAGAAAAAGGAAAATTAATATTAGTTCCTACACCGATTGGGAATTTAAAAGACATAACACTTAGAGCCCTCGAAATTCTTCAGTCTTGTGATATAATTTTGGCAGAAGACACCCGAAATACCGGTCAATTATTGAAGCATTATAGCATTGACAAACCCATGCAAAGTTATCATACACATAATGAACACGACAAATACAAAGACGTTATTCATCAGCTCAATGCGGGCAAAACAATGGCTATGGTAACCGATGCGGGCACTCCCGGCATCAGCGACCCCGGTTTTTTGATTGTTAGGGCGTGTATCGAAGAAAATATTAAAGTGGAATGTTTACCTGGAGCCACGGCTCTTATCCCCGCTTTGGTAAAAAGTGGCATGCCGACCGATCGTTTTATTTTCGAAGGATTTATCCCTGTAAAAAAAGGACGAAAAACCAGATTAGAACAAATGAAGTTAGACTACAGAACAATCGTTATGTACGAGAGTCCCTACAAACTCCTGACTACATTAAAGGATTTGGCATTGGCACTTGGAGACGACAGAAAAGTGTCTATTTCAAGAGAACTGAGCAAAATGTTCGAAGAAACTTTTTGTGGCACTTTACAAGAAGCTCAAATTCACTTCAACAAAAAAGCCCCTAAAGGAGAATTTGTAATAGTAATACAAGGCAATACCGATGAAACCAATTAAACCTCTTTATCTATCACTACTCAGCGGTCTTCTTTTATATATCGCTTGGCCACCATTATATACTTATTTTTTACTCCTAATTGGCTTCGTTCCTCTGTTATTAATTCACGAACAATTAAAAAACTCGAGAAAAAAACATCTCAAATTTTGGGCTTGGAGTTATTTAAGTTTATTTATTTTCAATGTCGGTTCCACATGGTGGGTTTGGAATGCCAGTGATAGTGGTGCTGTCATTATGCTTTTTTTGAATTCTTTAATTCTAAGCATTCCTTTTTTCCTGTTTTCATTAACCCAAAATACGCTTCCTAAAACAGGCTATCAATCATTGGTTTTTTACTATATAGCCATGGAATATTTCCATTTCAACTGGAGTGCAAGTTGGCCTTGGCTAACTTTGGGCAAAGGTTTGGCTAGAGGAACCGAGTTCATACAATGGTATGAGTTTACAGGCGAAATGGGGGGCACTTTACTGATACTAATTGCCAACATAATGGTTGCAAAAGTCGTTATCAGCAAAGCATACAAAAAAATTTGGCAAGTATTGGCATTATTAGGATTTACCATTGGTTTATCATACGCTATTTCTTTTAGCCGTTTTAGCATTGAAAAAGGTGCAGGCATGCATTGTGTGGTGGTTCAACCCAATATTGACCCTTACGAAGAAAAATTCGAGTCAGGTTCGCGCTATTTATCTCCTGAGGAACAAATCAATCAAGGAATAAATATTGCAAAACCACTCATTAAATCCAAAACACGTTTACTAATTTTCCCCGAAACAGCCATTGTAGGATACAACAATATTCATCAAATAAATGAGAGTAGTAATATTAAATCGATTAAAGAATTGACCGATTCTAATATCTTAATGATTATCTCAGGCGCTGAATCATACGAAACTTATGATGGAGAAAAAGTGCGCCCTACTATATCTGCGCGTTATGAAGAAGATTCTGAATTATGGTGGGATGCCTACAATACCGCTTTAAGTTTTAAAGAAGGCAAAGTCTCTGAATATTACCACAAATCAAAATTAGTTCCGGGTGTGGAGAAAATGCCTTTTAGTTTTTTAGAACAATTAAGTATTGACTTGGGAGGAACTTCAGGCAGTTTAGGAACAAGCAAAAAACCAATTAACTTTCAGTTAGACAGTAACTATTCTATTAGTCCATTGATTTGTTACGAATCCATCTATGGCGATTATGTTGCGGACTTTGTAAGACAAGGTGCCAATATGCTTGCTGTTATTACCAACGATGCTTGGTGGGGGAATACGGATGGACACAAACAGCATTTACTCTTTGGTGCTATAAGATGTATTGAAACACGCAAAGAAATGGTTCGCAGTGCTAACACAGGTATTTCGGCAAAAATCAATAAATTTGGTAAAATAACTACCCAAACAAAATACAATGAATTAACAGCTTTTGAGTGCACGATTAGACCAAACAATATCCAAACCTTTTATGTAAAATATGGAAACATATTAGGGAAAATGGCTTCATTTATTGCCATTGCATTGTTACTTGGCACGTTGGTAAAATTAGTCGCAAAAAAAGGCTATTAAAAATAATAGCCTTTTTGAAATACTTTGTATTAAGTGAATTAATCGTGCTGATGCCCACCCGGACCATGCACATGACCGTGACTAATTTCTTCGCCTGTTGCTTCTCTCACTTCCAAAACTTCACCTGTAAAATGCAAATCTTGACCAGCCAAAGGATGATTTACGTCAACCCTAACAGTGGTTTCATTAATCGCTAAAATAGTAGCCGGAACCATTCTACCTTCTTGGTCTTGAAGAGGGATGACGTTACCTAAAGCAACTTCTTCCATTAGTTCACCATCTTTTTTAAACATTTCTTGGTCTAAATCTATAATTGCTTCATCGGTACGCTCACCGTAAGCATCAATTGCTGCAATACCGAAAGAAAATGTGTCCCCTGCATTTAAACCGACTACGTTGTTTTCAAAATCGGGTATCATTTGACCTACACCACTCATAAAAGTTAGCGGTTGTTTTCCTGCCGAAGATTCAATGGATTCACCCGCTTCGTTGTCTTTAAATAAGTTGTAATGTAAGGTAATTACTTTGTATTGCATATCTGTTTGTTAATAAAATTTTTTCAAAATTACACTAAATATTAAGGATAAAAAAATAGATGGAAATTATTTATTCTATTACTCCAAGGGGCTTTTTTATTTAAGAATCAAACCAAAAACCCTAAAGCGTTTTCTATGCTTTTTTAGAAGCTTTTGTTGACCTCGGCCGAGCCAAAATCAACAACAGAACAAAATTAACTTAAGAAATCTGATTTCATTCTCTATTTTACCGGACCTGCAATCGTTTTAATCCTGCTTTTGCTTTTTGATTGATGGTTTGTGTGTATTCTTGATTGGCTTTAAATTCATTTTTTACCATTAAGTAATACAATTGAGCTGCTTTTACATCCTTGCGCTCTTCGTACAATTGCGCTATAAATACCGAAGAATAAGCGGCATAATAATAAGGCAAATGTTTGCCTTCTTGAACAACCAATAAATATTGTTTGATAGCATTAATAGACTGATTGGTTTCCTGTAACAACCTAGCTTTACGGTAATTGTGTTCAAGTTTGTGTTTAATATGCCCCAATTGCTGCACTTCTACCTGTTGCCACAATTTCCAAGCTTTATCATAATATTTACCATCAAAGCTTAGGCGAATTTGCAATAACTTAACAGGCCACAACAAACCTTCTTGGGCTTCACGCTGCGCTTGCTTGTCTTCTTCTGACAATGCGTTTCCCTCTGTAATACAACGTTGATAATACTGTTGTGCAACTTTCGGCTGTCCTTGTAATACCGCAATCCAACTGATATATCGCAATGCCGATTTTTTTAAATTATTGCCTTTATAATATTTGATATAAGCTTCAAAATGTGTTGCAGCATCGGTATCTAATTGTCTTAATTTAGCTAATCCCAACAAATAATAAGTATAGTAAAATGGTTGGTATGAGTATGGATATTTCACACTTAAGTATGCAACCACCAAATCATTTTTTCCTGCATAACCCGCCAATGTCGCTTTGGCATAATTGACAAACATAGTATTGGGCATGCGTTTGGAATACTCATCTATTGTTTCAAATGCAGCTTGTGAATTCTTGTGTAAGTGATGCTGTATAAGAGCATAAGCAAACACCGTTTCAAACTTGAGCCACACATGTTCTTTGTAATTTAATGGAGAGTAAATGTATTCTTCCATCTCTTTTAGTCCGCTTTCCATTTGCCCTTCGAAACCCAAAATTTTGGCAAAAAATTGGTATTTTTCTGGTACTGAACTGAACAAACACTGCAACAATCCACTGTTTTTATTGTCAGGTAAAAACGAGGGAAACATGGTTTTATTTTCAATCAACAACTTGTTTGCAGATTTAAAATCGGAGGCGGCGGAACTAAGCTCATTGAATCTTATTTTTACCAAACCGCGATGGACATAACAGTCGGACAACACCATCCGATACCAAGCATTGTTAATCTTTTTCTTTTGAATTCTATTGAACAATTGCCCCCACAAAAACTGCTTACTTTCATACAATTGTTTGTCTTCCGTAACCACAAGTTGCATAAACAAGAGCTGCTCATCGAGCCAATCAATAGCCAAATTATGCACTTCATTTTTTCTGTGATTATCCACCACTTTTTGTGCTTCCGTAAATCTAAATTGGTACATCATCTCTTGCGCTTTCAAGAGAGAATCTGTCATTTTGAAATACCCTAATCCCGAAGCGAAGCACTCACTAACACAAAAAAAAAGAACACAAACTAATGTGTTCTTTTTTAAAAGGTGAAACCTGAGCATAAGCTTTTGGTTTTAGTGAATTATTTTGTGGTCGCTTTTAGCGTTCTAACTCTACGTTTTGGTTTTTCTTCCTCAACTGGTTTTTCAGTGTAAATACCAGTTACTTCATTGTCAACTAATATTCTACCGCAATGTTCACAGTCGATAATTTTGAAATGTTGTTTGATATCACTTTGTCTTTGAGGTGGAATTTTAGCGAAACATCCGCCACAACTTCCTCTAACGATTGGTGCAACACCAATACCGTTTTTAACTGTTTTACGAATTCTTTGGTAAGCACGTAATAATCTATCATCAACATCAGCTTCAAAACCAATACGGGTTTGCATTAATGCTTTTTCTTCTTCCTCAGTTTCTTTAACAATTGTTTCTAACTCTTGTTTTTTGAATTCTAAGTCTTGCTTGCGTTGTTCAATAGTTCCCGCCAATTCGTCCAAAGCCATTTTCTTAAGATCGATGTAACCTTGATTTTCTTTGATACGCTTTTCAGCAGCCAAAATTTCTAAACCAGAAATTTCAATCTCTTTATTCAAAGCCTCGAACTCACGGTTGTTTTTTACTGCCTCTAATTGTTTTTTGTATTTTTTAACTAATTCTTCAGTTAATTTAATATTAGACTTGTAACCAGTGATGTTGCTATCGTAGCTTTTTATTTCATTTTGAATATTTTCGTGCCTTGTTTGTAGCCCTATAATCTCATCGTCTAAGTCTGCTACTTCCATTGGTAATTCACCTTTTAATAGGTTAAGCTGATCAATGTTTGAATCCAACTGTTGAAGTTCCCAAATTGCTTTTAGTTTTTTTTCGATTGATAAATCTACCATATACTGTTATTTAAAATATTTAACGGGGTTTGTGTTTGTTTTGCAAAAAATGACCGCAAAATTAATGAATTTTTCTGTAATTATTTCATAAAATATCTCTAAAGTTGAAATTTCCGACTCAAAATGCCCAATATCACACAACATTAATTTATTTTCGGCGTCAAAAAAATCGTGGTACTTAAAATCGGCCGTTACAAACACATCTGCTTGATTCTTAATGGCAACACTTGTTAAAAAACTACCCGAACCTCCACAAACAGCTACCTTTTTAATGGGTTTATCAAAATTTGTGAACTTTATCACCTCTAATTTCATGCTTATTTTTAAATGTCCCAAAAATGCTTCTGCGGACATTTCCTCAGGCAACTCTCCTATTACCCCCGAACCTACCTCTTGTAATTCATTGCTTACAGGCACAATTTCATAAGCCATCTCTTCGTATGGGTGGGCTGCTTTTGCTTTTGACAACAATAAAGAAACCAAATGTGCGGGTGTAATAAACTCTAATTTAATTTCACTGATGTGCTCCCTTTTGTTAGGCTCCCCAATAAATGGATTGGTTCCTTCATTCCCTTTGAAAGTTGCATTACCTTCTAACCCAAATGAGCATTCCGAATAATTGCCTATTTGCCCTGCCCCATTCTCGAACAATATATTTTTTATCTGCTCAACATGTGAATTGGGTACATTGATGTTAAGCTTAACCAATAAATTAGACTTGGGTGCTAATATCCTGCAATTCACTAAGTTTAACTTTTGAGCGAATTTGGTACTTACACCACGTTTCAAAACATTATCTAAATTGGTGTGAGCCACATAAATAGCAATATCGTGTTTGATGGCTTTAATCACTACTTTTTCTATTTCATTATTGCCATTAATCTTTTTTAACCCCTTGAAAATGATAGGGTGATGAGCCACAATTAAATTGCATTGTAAAGCGATGGCTTCGTCAATTACTTTTTCGGTGGTATCCAATGCCAATAAAATCTTACTAACTTCAGTTTCCTTATTGCCAATAATCAAACCAGCATTGTCGTATCCCTCTTGATATGACAAGGGCGCCACTTGTTCTATTAGTTCACAAATTTCTTTTATTTTCATTTCCTTAATACGTTCTATTTTTAAATTGCTTATCTGTCAACGATAACAAAAAATTCAATAAATCTTCTTTTTCTTGTGGGGTTAGTCCCAATGGCTTTTTTAGCGATTCATCTATGTTAATGGGTTTTGCTACAGTTGAAAAGGGATTATCATAATAGTCAATCACTACTTTTAGTGTTTTAAAAGCCCCGTTGTGCATGTAAGGACCTGTAACACCCACATTTCTAAGTCCGGGCACTTTGAATTTCCCAAAATCTGCACTGTCTTTTGTTATTCCAAATAAGCCTTTGTCGTTCCATTTTAAACCATCGTACAAACCAATATTTTTGAATTCATCACCTGTAAAATCAGGACCAAAATGACAATCGAAACACTTGGCTTTGTCGCTCAAAAACACGCCCCTTCCCCTTTGTTCTGATTCATTTAAACTGTTAGGCACATCATTCATAAAGGCATCAAAAGGCGTATTGGAGGTTTCTAAAGTCATTTCATACGCAGCAATTGCATCTGCTATATTTTGCTTAGTAGGACCTTCCTTGTATATAGCATTAAACCATTTCACGTAATTGGAATTGACCGACAATCGTTGAACTAAACTGTCCATTGAAAGATTCATTTCATTGGGATCTTGTATTGGGAAATGCACTTGGTCTATGATGTCTTTGGCTCTGCCATCATAAAAAAAACGGTCTCTATACTTTACATTCATCACCGAAGGCGTGTTTCTTTGTCCAAATTTTCCGCCTACCCCTTTGCTAAAGGCAACTGTGTCTGCAAAAGCAAATTGCGGAATGTGGCAAGAGGCACAACTGATGGAATAATCAAGAGAAAGCGCTGAATCAAAAAACAGCTTCTCCCCTAGTGTTTCTTTGCTTATTTCAATAGAATTGACCGAATGACGAAAAGCAGTCGTTAACACAAAAACAAAAAAGGCAACTATACTTATAATCCTAAACCTTTTAAACATCAATATGCAAAAGTAACTAATTTCTATCTTATAAATTAAAATTTGCATTGAATCACAATTGTCTTGTAATTTGCGGTATGAAAAAAACGTTTTTTCTTGCCATTATTTTAACAATTAATACCCTTATGTCACAATCTGTTCATTACCAACTAAGCATAAAATCACCTAACTCTCATTTAGCTGAGGTAAAAATGGAAATAAAAGAGATTAACTCTTCTGAAATTTTCATTAAAATGCCTGTTTGGACTCCCGGCAGTTATATGATTAGGGAGTTTGAACGCAATGTAATTAGTGCTAATGCCAAATCAGCCACTCAAGCGTTAGACTGTAAAAAAACAGACAAAAACACTTGGAAAGTAAAAATCCCCAAAGGGACCAAAAATATTGAGTTCAACTACACCGTTTATTGTTTTGAAGCCACTGTTAGAACCTCTTACATTGACAATGAACACGCCTTTATTCTTCCAACAAGCTGTCTCATGTTTGTGGACAATATGACTAACAAAAAAGGGACTTTAAAACTAGACATTCCGGGCGCTTGGCACCGAATATCAACCACTTTAATTAAAACAGCACCTTATACTTACGAATTTGAAAACTACGATGAATTGGCTGATTCTCCATTTGAAATTGGCAATCACGATGAACTTACTTTCAATGTTGCAGGCGTTCCTCATACTGTTGCATTGGTGGGTGAAAACAATTGCAACAAAGAACAATTCACTAAAGATTTACAAAAAATATGTGAAACCATGACTGACATTGTCGGCGTTCATCCTTGCAAATCTTATTTATTTATCATTCACCATGTTGAAGAAGGGGGAGGCGGCTTGGAACATGCGAATAGCAATGTGGTTCAGTTCCCTAGATTTAACTACACAAACGACCAAAAGTACAAAGCTTTTTTAGGCTTGTGTGCCCACGAATACTTCCATTTGTGGAATGTAAAAAGAATTAGACCTATTGCACTAGGCCCCTTTAATTACAGTCAAGAAAACTACACCAATCTTCTTTGGGTTGCCGAAGGAATTACAAGCTATTACGATGAATTGGCCTTACTAAGAGCTGGCTTTTGGACAGAAGATGATTTTTTGAAAGCGACCTCAAAAAACATTAGCAACACTCTAAACAGAATAGGCGGAAGTGTACAAAGTATGCACGAAGCCTCGTTTGATGCTTGGATCAAAGAGTACAGAACGAATGAAAACAGCTTAAACACTCACATTTCCTATTATTTAAAAGGGTCTGTTATTGCAGCATTGTTGGATATTCAATTGATAAAGGCAAGTAATGGCCAAAAGAACTTAGACGATTTAATGAAGTTTCTTTACCAAGAATTTTACATTAAAAAACAAAGAGGTTTCACCGATGAAGAATTTTACAATGCCATTAATACAGTGGGTGGTCAGGCCATTGATTTTAAATATTGGGTTGAGTTGCCTAATGACAATCAATCTTTAGAAAAAATCAAAGCTGCGTTTAAGTCAATAGACTGTGAATTAATCGTTAAAGAGAATAAAAAACAAGATTACACCGGATTAATTTTGGAACAAAAAGGCGATAAAACATTGGTCAGATCAGTTGAAAGTAGTTCCCCTGCCTTTAAATCGGGCTTACAAGCGGGCGATGAAATTATTGGATTAAATGGATGGAGAGTTAAGAACAACTTTGAAGAATTAATTAAAAACTGCCCTGTTTCAACAGAAATTCCAGTTATTATTTCACGAAATGGCTTAATTCAAACCTTGAAAATTTTAAGCACCCAAGACCCTAAAATCAGTCTTTCTATCAAAGTAAATAGCGCTGCAAACAATCAAAAATGGTTGAGCAAAAAACAATAGATACTTTTCTAGTATCACTTAATTTTACACAACAATGTCAAATTACAGCCCCAATGAATTAGAAGAAATTGCTTCACAGCTCAGAAAATCTGATGGGGACAAAGGCAAAGAAGTGGGATAAATGATGAACGATTCAAATGGAGGGATGATAAAAAATTCTCTTGAAGCGCTTCATTTGAAAAGCAACGATAAACTATTGGAACTAGGGCATGGCAATGGCAAACACATCAATTTAATTTTAGAAAAAGGCGATAACATTTCCTATTACGGTTTAGATATTTCACCATTGATGAGCGAGGAAGCACGCCGACATTGCCAAGAAAATGGTTTTTCAACTCAAACAGAATTTTCAACCTACGATGGGTTAAAAATGCCTTATCCCGACCAATCTTTTGACAAAATACTGACAGTAAATACGCTTTATTTTTGGGATCAGCCAGAAGAAATGTTCAAAGAAATCAGACGAGTTTTAAAACCCAATGGCATCGCTACTATCACCTTTGTGGATGAAGAAACCATGAAACAGCAAGCATTCACAGAATTTGGGTTCACTAAATACAACAAAGAAAAGTTTGAATTATTGTGCAAGAGCAATCAATTTGAGATTGTAGAACTAACTCCCATTACTGAGCAAATAAAGAGTCATTTATTTCAGGATATCAGCAGGAGATATTGGATTGCAAGCGTGAATCCGAAGGGAGAAAGTTAAAAAAATAAGGCAATCTATAAGCCGGGTTCTGTACTTTAATTTGCATTAAAGCGTTTGTCATTTATCTATTGCAACCTACCCTCCATGGTATTAAAGCAAGCTTTAAAATCGGACGGGTCGCCCTCATCCCATGGTATATTTGGTCTTACAACCCACAAGGTTTATCCCATGCCAATATTACTACTCACATGCGTAGGCTCTTACCCCACGTTTTCACCTTTTCCCCTTACACGGACTACATCCGCCATAGGGGTAGTTATTTTCTGCGACCCTGTCTGTCAATCTACATTCCTACAGATTGCCCACCCTTTCAAGTGGTGTGGTACCCTGTGTTGCCCGGACTTTCCTCACCGCAATTAAGCAGCGCGACAAACCGATTGCCTTGCTGCAAACTTACTATAATTTAATGGATAATTAACCGAGTTGTTAAAACTAAAGATTAGCGAGACTAACGTTTAACGAAAAAAACTCCCATTGAACCTTAAAAAGTTTGTATATGATACAAAAAAAAGGGTACTTTGCGAAGATTTTATACATACAAAAATGAAAAAAATATACTCGATTATGATGATTGCTGTGTTGTTTTTTAGCAACATTGCAAAAGCAGATGAAGGCATGTGGTTTTTGATGTTTTTAGAAAAAAACAACATCCGCGACATGCAAAAAATGGGCTTGAAATTAACAGCCGAAGAAATTTACAGCATTAACAACTCTAGCTTAAAAGATGCTATTGTTCAATTTAATGGTGGTTGCACCGGCGAAATTATTTCAAAAGATGGTTTGGTTTTAACCAATCACCACTGCGGATATAACGCCATTGCTGAACTTTCTTCTCCTGAAAACAATTACCTAAGAGATGGCTATTGGGCTCCTAACAAACAAGCAGAATTGAAACCTAAAAGCTTGTTCGTTCGTTTCTTTGTAAGAATGGATAATGTTTCTGACAGAATTTTGAAATTGGTAAATGATACTATGACTGAATTGAGAAGAGAAGCAGTTATTAACAAAGAAATTGCTGCAATACAAAAAGAAAATGACGGTGGTGGCAAATATGTAGTTTCAGTTCGTCCTTTTTTCCAAGGCAATGAATACTACTATTTTGTTTATCAAGACTATAAAGACGTTCGTTTTGTTGGAACTCCAACAGAGAGTATTGGTAAATTTGGAGGTGATACTGACAATTGGGAATGGCCTCGTCACACAGGTGATTTCTCTTTATTCAGAGTCTATGCTGACAAAGATGGCAATCCTGCTGAATATTCAACTGAAAATGTTCCATTGAAACCAAGACAACACTTAAGCATTAACTTAAATGGTGTAAAAGAAGGCGACTACGCCATGATTTTAGGTTACCCTGGTAGAACAAACAGATGGATGCCGGCTCAAGGTATTGAACAAAACGTAAAATTTGCATACCCTGCTTGGGTTGAAGGTTCAAAAACTGGCATGGATAACATGAAAAAACACATGGACAAAGACGATAAAATCCGTTTAGACTATGCTGGTAAATATGCGCAAGTGGCTAACTACTGGAAAAACCGTCAAGGGATGATTGATGCTTTAACTCAACACCAAACTGTAAAAGCAAAAACTGCACAAGAAGTTGCTTTTAACAAATGGGCTAATAAAAAAGAAAACAAAGCAAAATACGGACAAGCAATAACTGAAATCAATCAGTATTATGCAATGACCAACGAGAAATCAAGACACGACAACTACTTGATGACTTATTTCAGAACCTCTTCTTTGGGAACTTTACCAGCCAACTTAGGCAGACAATTAAAAGCCTATTCAAAAGCTGATTCTGCTAAAAAAGTTGAATTATATGGCAAATTAAAAGGCGCTATTGAAGAAACTTATGCAACGATTTACATGCCTTTGGAAAAAGATGTAATGACTGCTCAATTGAATTTATACAGCAGTAAAGCGGGTTACAAACTAGCGCCAATCGTTGAAAAACTAGCTAAAAACAACAACAAAGATTTTAGCAAATATGTAAATTCTGCTTTTGAACTAAGTATTTTTGCTTCAAAAGACAGACTTTTAGCCTTTTTAGACTATCCTTCTGAAGCTTTGATTGATGCTGACCCATTGTTCCAATTGGCAAGTCAACTTTTAGACCACTACAACCAAAAAAGTGAAGAATTAAAAACTGCTGAAAACAACTACTCTCGTTCTTTCAGATTGTTTGTTGATGGTTTACAAAAATCTAATCCTAAAGGTAAGTTTTATCCAGATGCTAACTCAACGCTTCGTTTAACTTATGGCAAAGTAAGAGCTTTACCTGCAGACAAACGCAATGATGCAACGATTAACAATTACACCACTTTGGATGGAATGGTTAAAAAACACAAACCAGGGGACAATGAATTTGACCTATCTCAACCATTAATCGACTTGTATAACAAAAAAGACTATGGCCAATATGCAGACAAAGCGGGTTATATGCCGGTAAACTTCCTAACTGACAATGACATTACAGGAGGAAACTCTGGCTCACCGGTATTGAATGGCAAAGGCGAATTAATTGGTTTGGCATTTGACGGCAACATTGAAGCTATGGCAGGTGATGTTATATTTGATGCTAAATTACAAAGAACCATCAATGTTGATATTCGTTTTGTGTTGTTCATTATTGACAAATACGCAGGCGCGAAACACATTGTAGACGAACTAACCATTGTAAAATAAGTTTATTTTATTCCTATATAAAAAGCCCTTCATTATAAAAATGAAGGGCTTTTTTGTTGAAAAACTTTCACTATGTTCTTTCTCCTGTGGTTGGTCTGAAGCCGAGCCTTTTGCTGAGTCGACCAACCACAATATTATTCATCCACAAAAGAATATCATATTTTTGTATCAAAGTTTGATATAATTGAAAATCTATAATTCTTTCCGCCTTTATTGGTCTTGGCCTAGCCGAAATCTCCAATAAGATATAACTTTAAACCCCTAAAAGCAAACCCTCCAACACTTGCCAATAATCAGGAAATGATTTATTGACTACCCTTTCATTGTCTATTACAATATTGCCTTTTAGCACAAACAAACTACAAGCCATCGCAATTCTGTGGTCATTATACGACTTAAAGTGATAAGTCTCTAGCGTTTTTATTCCACTTGAACCAATCCTGATTGTATCTTCAGTCTGTTCTAAAACACTCAAACCAAGTGGTAATAAATTGTTTGTCATTGCCGAAACCCTGTCACTTTCTTTAAACTTCAAATTTTTAATCCCTGTAAACACAGCATTGACATGGTGCGCAACACAACACGCAAAAACCAATGGAAATGCATCGGGAATATCCGTAAAATCGACCTCCAAATAATCTGGAACGGCATTCATTTGTTTTTGAACCCTAAGTCCATTTTCTGTTTCTGTGCAAAAAACACCAAACTTTTCAAAAATTGCGACTATTGCCCTATCCCCTTGACTTGAATTTAGAGTTAGTGAAGGAAACAACATTTCATGAGATTCAGATAAAGACAAGAAACCAAATAAAAAAGCAGCACTACTCCAATCGGCCTCAACGGTATAGGGCTGTAACATCTTGTATTTCCCCTTACTGACCATTATTGCATTTTCTTGTTCCTCAACAGTTATACCATAATTCCTCATCACTGAAATCGTCATGTCAACGTATGGTTTAGAGACCATTTGTTGATTGAACGAGAGATTAAGTCCATCATCAAACAGTGGTGAAATCAACAAGAGTGAACTTAAAAACTGACTGCTCAATGACACCTCTAATTGCAAATGAGATGAAGACAAATCGATGGTTTTTTTAATTTTTAAGGGAGGAAAACCTTCCTCTTCTAAATACGAAATTTCTGCACCCAATTGTTTGAGCGCATCTACCAATCCTTTGATAGGTCTTTTCTTTAACCCCTCATGAGCATCGAGAACAAAAGAAGGATATTTCAATGCCGCTATTGATGTAAAAAAACGGTAGGGAGTTCCAGCATCTTCAAAATTAAAGTAAACGCTGTTTTCATTCATTAACACTTTTTTCAGCAACAAGGTATCGTTGCTTTTTGATAAATTTTCAATTTCATTTTGCAACACAGCCAATGATTGTATCACCAACAAGCGATTGGAAATACTTTTGGAACTTGGCAATAGCACCTCCATTCCACTTAACTTATTCAAAAATGATTTTTTAAGTTCAATCATTGGACGAAAAACAAACAATTGTTACAGTTTCAATATTACACAACAATAGCCCTTAAATCAAACAAATTAAAAAACATTTTTTTTAATGTTTTAAAACAACTTATTTCGCAACAAATACAATATGCAGAACATTGGAATAATTGGAAATGGAAGTTGGGCGACCGCCTTAATTAAAATATTGTGTGACAATAAAACACCAAAATCAATTGAGTGGTGTTTAAGAAACGAAGAAGATGTTAATTTCATAACTACCTACAGACACAATCCTCGCTATTTACGTGATGTGGAGCTTAATTTGGACAAAATTAAATTGAGTACCAATTTAGAAGAAACCATTCAAAACAATGACATCATTTTACTAGCGGTTCCATCTGCCTTTGTTCACCAAGTTTTGCAACACCTTCCTCCTACTATTTTCAAAAACAAACTACTTTTGTCTGCTGTAAAGGGCGTCAATGCCTCTACTCACCAAATTATTAGTCATTATTTTGAAACAGAATGGCAACTGCCTGCCAATCATTTTGTGGCCATTACAGGACCATGCCACGCGGAGGAAGTCGCTATGGAAAAACTTAGTTATCTAACGTTAGCTTCCACAAATACCGAATTCGCCAATCAAATTTGCCAATTACTCGATTGCCATTACATCCTTACCAAATCAAGCACCGATATTTACGGTTTAGAATACGCTTCTGTCCTTAAAAATGTGTATGCCATAGCTTGTGGCATTTGTCATGGTTTGGGTTATGGAGACAATTTTCAATCCGTAATGGTTTCCGCTTCTATTAGAGAAATAGAAACTTTTTTAGATTGCAGTCATCAAACCCATAGAGATGTTAAAGAAAATGCGTACTTGGGAGATTTATTAGTGACTGCCTATTCACAATTCAGTCGAAATCGCACTTTTGGGAATATGATAGGCAAAGGCTATTCCGTTAAAAGCGCTCAAATGGAGATGAACATGATAGCAGAAGGGTTTTATGCCACCAAAACCATGCGTGAAATAAACAACAATGTAGGTGCGAATATGCCGATATTAGATGCCGTTTATGACATTATTTACAATCAGAAATCGGCAAAGGTTTGTATGTTAGACCTTAGCAAAAAAATAATTTAGTTTAATCGCTTTAATCCTTCAGTAGCTAAGCTTTGTTGAGGATCCAAAGAAAGTGCTTTGTTGTAGTTTTCCTTAGCCCCTTTAATATCCTTCATGGATTCAAGAACTTTACCTTTTAGCGTATAAGCATCTACATAAGTTTCTTCGAGGTCTATTATTTCATTGATAAATTTCAAAGCCTCTTCATACTCACCAAACATGGCGTTGATAACCCCCAAATTATAGCGACAATACAAATGCGAAGGATTGACCTTAGAAACAGTTTCATATAACTTTACAGCATCTTTAAATTTTCCTTGCTTTTGCAAAAACAAACCTTTGGCATACAAAGCTTCGTCACTGTATTCATTAATAGCCAAAGCTCTCTCAAAAAACAACAACGCTTTAACATCATTTTTATCGGCATAGTAATTCCCTAATTGCATAATAGTATTGTAATGTTTGCTGTCATAAACCAAAACTTTCTCAAACAGCTGAACAGCTTTAGAGGTGTCACCCAATTCTTTGGCAATCATACCCATATAAAACATGGGTGTAGGATTAGCTGGTTCAATTTTAGACGCAGCATTGTAATACAATTGGGCATCGTCATAATTTTGTTTGGCTAAATATAAGAAAGCCAATTCAGAATGGGCTTCAAAACCCGTTGGATTAAGACGAATGGACTTTAAAAAAGCTTTTTCAGCAAGTTTAGCATTGGCGGTATCATTCGACATCAAAAACTTCCCTTTTGTTAATTCAAAGACTGGATTCACAGAATCGAGTTGAATAGCATATTGAATATCCAACAGAGCTTCAGGAAGATTGCTTTCAAAGTAAAAAGTATTGGCTCGTTTGAAATACAAATCAGACTCATTTGGAGATTTGTTAATTTTGGCAGAAATCGCTCTAATATCGGCCGAATAGATTGTATCTGTCTCAGAAATTACTCTAAACGAAGCGTTCTTTTGACAAGATTCCAAGGCAATATAGAACAAAATAAATAAAAAAAAAGTATACACCCTCATGATTTTACAAATTTATACTAATTTTACACGCTAAAAAAAACAGATTTTATGCCATTTTATTTCAAAGCAGGAGAAATTCCACAAAAGCGTCATACGCAATTTAGAAAATCTGATGGACAGCTCTATTCAGAGGAACTTGTAAGTACCGAAGGGTTTTCGAGCACCTACTCTTTAGTTTACCATTGCCATCCTCCTACTTTAGTAAAATCGATTGGAGCACCTGTTAATGTTGCACCCGTAGCTCAAGTAAATAACAACATGCAAAACAGAAGTTTTTTAACCTTTAATACAACCCCAAAAGATGACTATTTGGAGAGTAGAGTTATTCAACTTTTCAATAATGATTTATATATCACCTGCGCCGCACCAAAAAAATCAATGACCGATTACTTTTACAAAAATGCAGATGCAGACGAAGTTATTTTTGTTCACGAAGGGTCAGGTACTTTAAAAACATTATATGGAGAAATTCCATTTGAATATGGCGACTATTTGGTGATTCCAAGAGGCATTATTTACCAACTTGATTTTAACTCAGAAAACAACCGTTTGTTTATCACCGAATCATTTAGTCCGATAAAACCGCCCAAAAGATATTTAAATTCTATGGGGCAATTCTTGGAACATTCCCCTTATTGCGAAAGAGACATAAAAACACCTCAAAACCTAAAGACACACGATGAAAAAGGTGATTTTAAAGTCATCATAAAAAAAGGCGACGAATTATTCCCCTACACCTATGCAACACATCCATTTGATGCGATAGGTTGGGACGGTTATCATTTCCCCTATGGCTTTAGCATTCACCAATATGAACCAATTACAGGAAGAGTTCACATGCCGCCACCTATTCACCAAACATTTGAGGGGCACAACTTTGTAATTTGTTCATTTGTTCCTCGATTGTATGATTACCATCCACAGTCAATTCCTGCACCATACAATCACAGCAATGTTGACTCAGATGAGGTTTTGTATTATGTAGATGGAGATTTTATGAGCAGAAAGCATGTTGAAAAAGGCATGATTACCCTTCACCCAAAAGGCATACCACACGGACCACATCCGGGCACAGTTGAGAAAAGTATTGGCGCCAAAGAAACTAAAGAATTAGCTGTAATGATAGACCCATTTTATCCATTAAAAATTACAGAAGCAGCTATGAAAAACGAAGATCCACAGTATTTCACAAGTTGGATTAATTAAAATTTAAAAAAAATGATCACATATATATTATTCGTCGTAGGATTTGTCCTACTCATTAAAGGAGCCGATTTACTTGTTGATGGCTCATCTTCAATCGCAAAAAAAAGAAACATTAGCGATTTAGTCATTGGTTTAACCATAGTTGCATTTGGCACATCAGCACCTGAATTATTTGTTAACATTTCTGCTAGTATAGATGGCAACGCAGATATTGCAATTGGGAATATTTTAGGGAGTAATATTGCCAATATATTTTTAATTTTAGGGATATCAGCATTAGTAAGAAAATTAACAGTTCAATCCTCTACCATTTGGAAAGAAATTCCTTTTAGTTTATTAGCAGTAGTAGTAGTTGGATTTATGGCGAATGACGTTTTAATTGATGGTCAAGCAAACTCATTTTTAAGTAGAATTGATGGCTTGATTCTCATTTGTTTTTTTATTATCTTCATGTATTACATCGTGGAAATATCCAAAAAGAGTAATACTCAGAACGATGAATCTATCAAAACAATGAGCACCTTAAAATCAACTATCTACATAGTTTTAGGGTTAGTTGGTTTAGTCATTGGAGGACAATGGATAGTAGATGGCGCAACAGAAATTGCAACAGGATTAGGCGTAAGTCAGTCACTCATCGGATTAACGGTTGTTGCTATTGGCACATCATTGCCAGAAATGGCGACCTCAGTTGTCGCTGCCTATAAAGGCAAATCAGATATTGCTATTGGGAATGTGGTTGGTTCAAACATCTTCAACATTTTTTGGATTTTGGGTTTAAGTGCGTTTATCAAACCACTTCCATTTAAACTTAGCAGTAATGTTGACATTCTAATGGCAACACTAGCAAGCTTATTTCTATTCTTATTTTTATTTATAGGTGAGAAACACAAATTACAAAAATGGCAAGGTGTAATGTTCATCCTTATTTATGTTGCGTATCTTTCTTATTTAGTGGCTGTTGATGTAACCTAATCAGTCTATAACATGTTTATGCCTGTTTAAAAATGTTATATTAAAAATTAAATCCTTTTACTTATTTTTGCACCCTTAAAATCAGAAATACACATTATTAAGAAATTATGATTAATCAATTTTTATATTTAGTTCCTCTATTGGGCGTTGTAGGCCTTATTGTAATGGCTTTTAAATCCGCATGGGTTAGCAAGCAAGATGCAGGAGATGAGAACATGCAAGAATTAGCCGGTTACATTGCCAAAGGTGCAATGGCCTTTTTAAAAGCAGAATGGAGAGTTTTATCAATATTTGTAGTTTTTGCAGCTGCATTATTGGCTTATTCTGGTTCAATTTCTATGGTTAATGGCAGAGAAATCCACTCAAGTTGGATTATCTCAATTGCATTTATCATTGGTGCAGTTTTGTCTGCTACCGCTGGTTATATCGGAATGAATGTTGCCACAAAAGCAAACGTAAGAACAACACAAGCGGCTAGAACAAGTTTAGCTAAAGCATTAAAAGTATCTTTCACAGGAGGAACTGTAATGGGCTTAGGGGTTGCTGGTTTAGCAGTATTCGGTCTAGGTGGTTTATTTATTGTTTTCTTAAAAATATTCAATGTTGTTGAAGTAAACAGCAATGAAATGAAAACTGCTATTGAAGTTCTAACAGGATTTTCTTTAGGTGCTGAGTCAATCGCATTGTTTGCCCGTGTGGGTGGTGGTATTTATACAAAAGCTGCTGACGTTGGCGCTGACTTAGTAGGTAAAGTAGAAGCTGGTATTCCTGAGGATGACGTTAGAAACCCTGCAACTATTGCAGATAACGTAGGTGATAATGTGGGTGACGTTGCTGGTATGGGAGCCGATTTATTTGGTTCTTACGTTGCTACAATATTAGCAACCATGGTTTTGGGTCAAGAAATTATAATCGAAAAATCTAACGGAATCTCTATCGATGGATTGAATGGCTTTTCTCCAATTTTACTTCCTATGGTCATTGCTGGTTTAGGTATTATATTCTCAATAGTTGGAACTTGGTTCGTAAGAATTTCAGGTGAAAAATCAAATGTACAAAATGCATTAAACCTAGGTAACTGGTCATCTATTATCTTAACAGGTATAGTTTCTTTCTTTTTGGTAAATTACATGTTACCAGAAAACATGGTTTTAAGAGGATATGAATTTACTGCAATGCAAGTATTTTATGCGATTGTAGTTGGTTTAGTGGTGGGTGCTTTAATGAGTATCGTAACTGAATACTATACTGCAATGGGCAAAGAGCCTGTAAACTCTATCATTAGACAATCTGCAACAGGGCATGCTACTAATATTATTGGTGGTTTATCTGTAGGTATGAAATCAACAGTAATTCCAATTTTGGTTTTAGCGGGTGGTATCATGAGTTCTTACTATTTCGCTGGATTATACGGTGTGGCAATTGCTGCTGCAGGTATGATGGCAACAACTGCTATGCAATTAGCCATTGACGCTTTCGGACCAATTGCTGATAACGCAGGTGGTATCGCAGAAATGAGCCAATTACCTCCTGAAGTGAGAGAACGTACAGACAATTTAGATGCTGTTGGTAATACCACTGCTGCTACAGGTAAAGGTTTTGCTATTGCTTCTGCTGCATTAACAGCTTTGGCTTTGTTTGCGGCCTTCGTAGGAGTTGCTGGTATTGATGCAATCGATATTTACAAAGCCAATGTTTTGGCTGGTTTATTTGTTGGTGCTATGATTCCATTTATATTTTCAGCCTTAGCAATTGCTGCGGTTGGAAGAGCTGCTATGGACATGGTTCAAGAAGTTAGACGTCAGTTTAGAGAAATTCCGGGTATTATGGAATACAAAGCTAAACCAGAATATGAAAAATGTGTTGAGATATCAACTAAAGCATCAATCAGAGAAATGATGTTGCCTGGAGCTATCGCATTAATCACCCCAATCATTGTTGGCTTTATATTCGGACCTGAAGTATTAGGTGGTTTATTAGCTGGTGTTACCGTTTCTGGTGTGTTAATGGGTATATTCCAAAACAATGCCGGTGGTGCTTGGGACAATGCTAAAAAATCTTTTGAAAAAGGGGTTGAAATTAATGGCGAGATGTATTACAAAAAATCTGAACCACACAAAGCATCTGTAACAGGAGATACTGTTGGTGACCCATTCAAAGACACTTCAGGACCTTCTATGAATATCTTAATTAAATTAATGAGTATCGTTTCATTGGTTATTGCTCCATACATTGCGGTTGGAAGTCAAGATAAAATGGGTGATGATTGTTGCGCAAAAGAAAAAACCGAAGTTTCAGCTTGTTGTGCAGAAGGTGACCACCACACTGTTGCTTCAAAATGTGATTTAAACACTTGTAGCAAAATGACCAAAGAAGAATGCGCTATGATGTGTGATTCTATGGGTTGTTCTGCTGACGAAAAAGCTAAATGCATGAGCTTATATAACGATAAAGGAGAATATGTAGGCGCTTGTATGTCTTCTTGTGGCAAAAAATGCACAAGCAAAGAAGAGTGTATGACCAATTGCGGTGAAGCTTGCGCAGGCAAACATTAATTCAAAAATAATCTTTCAAGCAAAAAGCCCCGAATTTTCGGGGCTTTTTTATTTAACTAGCTTTGCTTAAATGTCAAATTTACTTTTTGTACATCATTTGACTAAAGGCTTCTTTATAATTTTTACCCAGTGGGATGTATTTATTCCCAACCTTTACTTCATGCGCACCAATAGATTCTACCCTTTGAATAGCCACAATGTAACTTCTATGAACTCGGGCAAACAAATGGGCTGGAAGTGATTGTTCCATGTTTTTCATGGTTTGCAAGGTTACTATTCTTTTATCTTCTGAAGTGTAAATTTTAACATAGTCGGCAAACGCTTCAACGTACCAAATATCTTCATAATTAATTTTAATCATTTTAGAATCGGCTTTCACAAACATGTGACCTTCATTAAGTTCCGACTGTGGTTGAATTGTTTTAGCTTTAAATTCATAATACTCTTCCGCTCTGTCTATTGCTTTTTTAAACCTGTCAAATGAAATTGGTTTTAGCAAATAATCCAAGGCATCCAAAGCAAAAGCATCAACAGCATATTCCGAATAAGCGGTTGTGAATACCACCAATATCCCACTGTTTTGGATTGACTTTACAAAATCAATTCCGCTAATTTCGGGCATGTGTATGTCACAAAAAATCAAATCAGGCTTGTCTCTTCTGATGGCCTCAGAGGCTTCCAAAGCATTAGAGCATTTCCCAACCAATTTAACATGTTCGAATTTGCTAATATGAGCTTCAATAATTTCTAAAGCCAGTGGCTCATCGTCTATGGCTAAACATTTAATAATTTTCTTCATTTTTATTGTTGTTTTAATTTAAGTTCTACTATGTATTCGTTACTTTCGTCTGCGATTTTAAGTTCATGTCTATTCGGATACAAAATATTCAGACGGGTTTGCACATTTTTCAGACCAATGCCTCCAACTTTCTGTTTTTCCAATCCATTTAACTTATCAGGTTTACTGTTTATTACTTTAAAAACGATTTCATTATTAGACTTATCAATACTGTATTTTATTTTAATATACGATTTCCCTAAAGTGGGATTAGCACCGTGTTTAAATGCGTTTTCTATAAAATTAATAAACAAAAATGGTTCAATAAAAACCCCCATTGTTTCCCCTTCCACTGTCAATTCTATTTCTGTTCTTTCGCCTAATCTTAACATTTCAAGCTCTATATAATCTTGAACAAATCGAATATCATCATCAATAGAAACTTGTTGTTTCTGACTGTCATACAATCCAAATCTTAAAATATTTGACAACTTCAAAACGACATCTGGGGCTAATTCAGACTGTTTGAGAGTTAAGGCGTATAAATTATTTAGATTATTAAACAAGAAATGGGGATTGATTTGTGCTTTTAAAAACTTTAACTCACTTTCCACATTCAGTTTTTCAAGAATTTTATTGGTTTGTTCATTCAAATACCAATTTTTAAACAATTTAACAGAAGTGGTCAACATGACTGTAAACAGGATAAAAAGAAAATTGTAAATAAAAAAATTGGGGGTCCAAATCGTTTGTGCACTTTCATCAATCAGAGGAATATATCTGTAAGTAGCTACTGTTAAGGGAAAAATAACCAAGGAAATAGACAAAAACAGGCCTACTAAATAAAAAAAATACTGCCTTTTGAACAGAAACCATTCAATTAAATAGTAATTGTTGAAATAACTCACTAAACCATGAAAGAAGATAAAAATGGTAGCATTCAAAAAATCCCGTTTCCATGAAATTCCCGATTGTAAAAGCAAAGACCAGAACCCAATATAAACAGCCCAAAAAAGGAGATGATAGAGTTTGTATCTATTTACAAAAGAAACGGTTTCAGGTATTATTCTATTTTGCAAATGGCTTTAAAATTATTGTGGATTTCTAAAAAAACGTAAAATATCTCTGGCCCAATTGATAATTCGACTACCTGAATTAATCACATCTTGTTCCACAATAACCTCTTCGGAAGTGATACTGTTTTTAATAAAAAATTCGTTGGTTATTTGAAAAGAAACTAAGTTGGAAATCAACAAAACAAACAGCAATAACCAAGGGAACCATGGTTTTGTAACCAACGATGTTTGATTTTCTTTTGAGTTTGAATTGATCATTAAAGTACAATAATAACGAAAATAAACCATCAAAAGTTATACCAATTTAATTTACAGTATCAGTATTTTTTCAAAAAATACGAAATAATGAAAAAACAATCAAAATTAAAGTCAATTTGAAGGATTTTAGACGCTTTATTGTTTATAAATCAATAGACAATGTAAATAAACCATTAAAAAAGTGAATTAAATTGCGCTTTTAAAAAAAGGTATTTATGGCGACTCCAAATAACAATCAGTATTCAGAAGACAGTATTCGGTCCCTCGATTGGAAAGAACACATTCGATTGCGTCCTGGGATGTACATTGGCAAATTGGGCGATGGTTCAAGTGCTGATGATGGAATTTATGTGCTTATCAAAGAGGTTGTTGACAACAGTATTGATGAGCACATGATGGGTCACGGTAAAAAAATTGAAATCAAAATTTCAGAAAACAAGGTTTACATTCGAGATTATGGTCGTGGAATTCCATTGGGTAAAGTGATTGATTGTGTTAGCAAAATTAACACCGGCGGAAAATACGACAGTGGCGCGTTCCAAAAATCTGTTGGTTTGAATGGTGTGGGTACAAAAGCAGTAAATGCCCTCTCCTCCTATTTTTGTGTTCAGTCTTTTAGAGAGGGAAAAACCAAAAAAGCAGAATTTAGCAAAGGTGAATTAACTCAAGATTACACCGAATCTGATACAGAGGAAAAAAATGGCACTTTAATGATATTTGAGGCCGACAACACTATTTTCAAAAACTACCGTTTCATTTTTGATTTCCTTATTGAACAAATTTGGAACTATGCCTTTTTGAATTCAGGACTTACCATTCAATTCAATGGTCAAAACTACATTTCAAAAAACGGCTTAAAGGATTTATTGGAAAGAAAAGTAGATACAGAAACAATACTATATCCCATTATGCACTTTAAAGAATCTGATTTTGAATTAGCCATAACGCATGGTCATCAATATGGCGAAGAGTATTATTCCTTTGTAAATGGTCAATACACCACACAAGGCGGAACACACTTAAGCGCATTCAAAGAAGCCTTCGTGAAAACCATTCGCGATTTTTATAAAAAAGATTTTGACGCGGCAGATATCAGAGCCTCTATTACCGCAGCAGTTTCCGTAAGAGTTCAAGAACCGGTTTTTGAATCACAAACTAAAACCAAATTAGGAAGCACAGAAATTGCGCCAGGTGGTCAAGGCATGCGTTCATTTGTGGGCGAACAACTTTCAAAAGTATTAGACAATTACTTACACAAAAACCCCGCAACGGCTGAAGCTCTTTTGAAAAAAATTCTTCAAAATGAGCGTGAAAGAAAAGACATGGCGGGAGTTAGAAAACTAGCACAACAAAGAGCCAAAAAAGCCAATCTTCACAACAAGAAATTAAGAGATTGTAGAATCCATTTGAATGACAATAAGGACGAAAGATATTACTCCACTATTTTTATAACCGAGGGAGACAGTGCGAGTGGAAGTATTACCAAAAGTAGAAATGTGGAAAGTCAAGCTGTCTTTAGTTTAAGAGGGAAACCATTGAATTGCTATGGACTAAAGAAAAAAGTGGTTTATGAAAACGAAGAATTTAATTTACTACAACATGCTTTAGATATTGAAGAAGGACTCGACAACTTGAGATTTAATAAAGTTGTAATAGCAACAGATGCCGATGTGGATGGCATGCACATTCGCTTATTGTTAATGACTTTTTTCCTTCAATTTTTTCCTGATTTGGTAAGAAATGGCCATGTTTATATTCTACAAACCCCATTGTTTAGAGTAAGAAACAAAAAAGAAACGATATACTGCTACAGTGATGAAGAAAGACAAAGAGCGATTTTTAAATTGGGAGGCAAACCTGAAATAACTAGATTTAAAGGATTAGGGGAAATTTCACCAGGAGAATTCGAGGATTTTATTGGAGAAAACATCCGCTTGGAACCAATTATTTTGAGCAAAGAAACAAGTATTGAAAAACTTTTGAAATACTACATGGGCAAAAATACGCCAGAAAGACAAGAGTTTATTATTGACAATCTTTACATTGAAAAAGATTTGGCACTAGACGAGAAAAACGAAACACCAATTGAAGAAGAAGCAGCATAATTTATGGAAAACGAAGAAGAAGACTTAACATTACCTAAGAAAAACGACGATATTGTCCATCACGGACATAGAGAAAACAAGGGTGATTTACCTGTTTCTGGATTATACGAAAATTGGTTTTTGGAATATGCTAGTTACGTTATTTTAGAACGTGCTGTTCCAAACTTGTACGATGGTTTAAAGCCCGTACAAAGAAGGATTTTGCATGTTATGAAGGAGATGGATGATGGCAGATTTAATAAAGTCGCCAACATTATTGGTTCTGCAATGCAATACCACCCACATGGTGATGCCGCTATTGGAGAAGCAATTGTCAATTTGGGTCAAAAAGATTTAATGATTGAAACCCAAGGTAACTGGGGTGACATAAGAACCGGTGACAGTGCTGCAGCGCCAAGGTATATTGAAGCTAGACTTTCTAAATTTGCTTTAGAAGTAACTTTCAATGAAGAAAACACCGAATGGCAAATCAGTTATGACGGAAGAAAAAGAGAACCTATAACACTGCCAGTTAAGTTCCCTTTAGTTTTAGCACAAGGTGTTGAAGGTATTGCAGTAGGATTAGCAACTAAAATAATGCCTCATAATTTCATAGAATTGTGCGAGGCTAGTATTGATATTTTAAAAGGGAAAAAACCAAATATTTTACCTGATTTCCCTACAGGTGGCTTAGCGGACTTCAGCAATTATAACGAAGGCCGAAGAGGCGGAAAAATAAGATGTAGAGCGAAAATAGAATCAGCTGATGGAAAAAAAGTGCTCATCAAAGACATTCCATTTACAACTACTACCGAAAGTGTTATTGACAGTATTTTAAAGGCCAACGAAAGTGGTAAAATTAAAATTAAAAAAGTAATTGACAACACGGCGAAAGATGTTGAAATAGAAGTACAACTAACACCTGGAGTTAGCACTGACATGACCATCGATGCATTGTACGCCTTTACCGATTGTGAAGTCAGTATATCGCCTAATGCTTGTGTCATTTCCGAAGACAGACCTTTGTTTTTGGGGGTCAATGACATGCTGAAATTGTCTACTGACCAAACCTTATTATTGTTAAAAAGGGAACTTGAAAATGAACTTAAGCATTTAGAAAACCGATGGCACTTTAGCTCATTAGAGAAAATCTTTATAGAAAACAAAATATACCGTCACATTGAAGAGTGTGAATCTTGGGAGGAGATTTTAACCATGATTGACACCAAGATTAAACCCTTTAAAAAGCTCTTAAAACGAGAGGTTACTATGGAAGACATTGCCAAACTTCCTGAAATAAAAATCAAGAGAATTTCTAAATTCGATGCCTTTAAAGCAGATGAGTTAATGAAAAGTTTAGAAAATCAAATTGATGAAATAAACAATCATTTGGGCAACCTAACAGAATTTGCAATAGATTACTTCAAAAATTTGATTAAAAAATATGGCAAAGGGAAGGAACGTAAAACTGAAATCCGAATGTTTGACAAAATCGAAACCAATGTGGTGGCGGTAGCAAACGAAAAGCTATATGTCAACTATGCTGAGGGATTTGTGGGTTATGGACTGAAAAAAGATGAATATGTTTGCGATTGTTCTGACATTGACGATGTGATTGTATTCAGAAAAAATGGAACGTATTTGGTAAGTAAGGTGAGTGAAAAACAGTTTTTGGGCAAAGACATTCTTTATGTTGATGTGTACCGCAAAAATGATGAAAGAAAAGTTTATAATGTTGCGTATTACGATGGTAAAACGGGCGTTAGTTATGTTAAACGTTTCAATGTTTTGGGAGTAATAAGAGATAAAGATTATGAAGTTACCCTAGGAACAAATGGCAGCAAAATGCTTTATTTCTCAGCCAACAACAACAGTGAAGCTGAAAAAATTGCAGTGCATTTAAGTAATATGGCAAATGCCAAAAAGAAATATTTTGAATTTGATTTTACCGAAATTGAAATTAAAGGAAGAACAGCAAAAGGAAATATTTTAACCAAGCATCCTATCCGTAAAGTGGAATTAAAAGAAAAAGGCAAATCCACGTTTAAGGGTCGAGAAATTTGGTACGATGGAGATATTGGTCGATTAAACGTAGATGGTAGAGGACAATATTTAGGCACATTTACCAGTGATGACAAAATATTAGTCATATTCAATGACGGTAACTACGAATTAACAGACAATGAACTTTCCAATAGATACGAAGACAAAGACATATACTTGATTCAGAAGTTCCATGAAAAACAATCAATTAATTGCATTCATTATGATGTTTCATCTCGTAATTATTATGCAAAACGCTTTTTAATTGAAACATCAACTATTGGCAAAAAATTCATTTTCATCAATGAAAGACCAAGTAGTAAGTTAATTTTGGCAAGTACCCATGAAAATCCTGAAGTAGAAATCAAAACAGTTGATGCTAAAGGAGAAAAACAAACTGAGATTCTAAAGTTGGCTGAGTTTATAGAAATAAAAGGATGGAAAGCGACAGGAAATAAAATCACTTACGACACCTTTAAATCAGCTAAACTATTATCAGAAAAAGTGGGAACTTGGGAAGAAGAAGTAAAAGAAGAAGTTATATCAGAATCTATCGTTCCTGATATAGTTGCTGATGAATTAGACGGTCAAAAAACATTGTTTTAAGCCCTTCTATACTCTCTGCTATCTAGTAATTACTGACTTATTTGTATTTGGCCAAAACCACATCAATGGCTTTTGCGAGCTTAAAATCCAAATCAGTTAATCCGCCTGCATCATGAGTGCTTAAGGTAATTTCAACCTTATTATACACATTTTCCCAATTAGGATGGTGGTTTAATTTTTCCGATAGAATAGCGGCAGATGTCATAAATGAAAATGCTTCTACAAAATCTTTAAATACCAATGCCCTTTGAATACAATTATTATTTAATACCCATTCCTCTGAGATTTCTTTTAATTTACTTTCTACTTCTTGTTTGTTTAATAATACCATAGCTTTATTGGGTCGTTTTTTTTTGATTTAATGAGTCAAACCCTTTGCAATATTATCCTTTTTAAATTCAAACACAAAACTATTAGCAACTCTCCTTCTTAATCAAGCGATTACAAATACTAAAAAGATACCATTGCTTTCTATTTTTTATTTATTTTTGAAAACACTAAGTAGGACCAATATTTACAACCATAAACACTCATTGTCTTGAAAGATTTTAGTCATTTAAAAACCGCTATCTCATTATTACCAAATCAGCCTGGGGTTTATAAATACCGCGATGAATCCAATACAATTATTTATGTTGGCAAAGCTAAAAATCTAAAAAAAAGAGTCAGCTCTTATTTCAACAAGGAACATGACAACCGCAAAACCAATGTTTTAGTCTCCAAAATTCGAGAAATTGAATACACTGTAGTAGATTCTGAATACGATGCTTTACTGCTTGAAAACTTATTAATTAAGGAACTTCAACCACGATACAACATCAACCTAAAAGACGACAAATCTTACCCTTACATTAAAATCACAAAAGAGGCCTTTCCTAAAGTTAGTGTTGTTAGAAATCCTGTTAGAGATGGCTCGGAATACATTGGTCCTTATGCCAATATAAAAATGATGCAAACCGTTTTAGAACTTGCATTAAAAATATATCCAATCAGAAACTGTAATTTAGCATTAAATGAAAAGAGCATTGCCGACGGGAAATTTAATGTCTGCCTCGAATACCAAATAGGTAATTGCAAAGGGCCATGCAAAGGATTTCAGTCCAAGCTTGAATACCAACAGAGTATTGACCAAATTAAAAACATCTTAAAAGGGCAATTATCTATTGTTAAAAAACAGATTAAATCCAGAATGGAAGAGTCTGTTAAACTTTTAGCCTTTGAGGAAGCCCATCAATACAAAACACAACTCGACTGGTTAGAAAATTACCAATCTAAATCAACCATAGTAAGTCATACCATTAACAATGTAGACGTATTCGCTATTGCGTCTAACGATTATTCAGCGTGGATCAATTATTTGAGAGTAAAGGACGGCATGATTATACAATCTCAAAACATTGAAATAAAAAGAAAAAACAATGAAACTGACCATGATTTATTGTTAAGTGCAATAGCCCAATTTAAAAACACCAATCCTACCGAAAACGAAGAATTTATCGTTCCCTTTAAGCTCAATTTAGAAACTACATTCACAGTCACTGTTCCATTGGCTGGGGACAAAAAGAAATTATTAGATTTAAGTTTTAAAAATGCGATGATGCTGAAACAAGAAAGACAACTCTCTGCAGAAAAACTAGACCCTGACTTAAGAGTAGATCGTGTATTAAACACAATGAAATCAGATTTGAGGCTTACAACACCTCCCAAACACATTGAGTGTTTTGACAATTCAAACATTCAGGGTGCTTTTCCAGTATCTGCTTGTGTCGTTTTTAAAAATGCAAAACCAAGCAAAATTGATTACAGACACTTTAACATAAAAACGGTGGAAGGACCAAATGACTTTGCTTCAATGCAAGAAGTTTTATATAGAAGATACAAACGATTGATAGAAGAAAAAAGTCCTTTACCCGATTTGATTGTTGTGGATGGTGGAAAAGGACAATTAAGTTCGGCAGTGGAAACACTTAAAAAACTAGACATTTACCAAAAAGTTGCTGTTATTGGAATCGCCAAAAAGCTAGAGGAAATCTATTATCCTGGAGATTCGGTTCCTATGTACCTTGACAAAAAATCAGAAACGCTTAAAATCATTCAACAAATGCGTGATGAAGCCCATCGTTTTGGCATCACCCACCACAGAAACAGAAGAAGTAAAAACTTTACAGTAAGCGAACTCACACAAATAGAAGGCATCGGCTCAAAAACATCGGAACTTTTGCTCAAACATTATAAATCCATCAAAAAAATTCGAGAAGCAACTTTAGAAGAATTAACAACACTGACAGGAAAAAAAACAGCCTCATTTATCATTAATTACTTCCAAGATGAAAACTGAGTTATTTTTTGACAACTTAACTGACATTAAACAAAAAATTTACAATTTCAGTAGTCAGTTTGATACGTGTTGTATCTGCGACAGTAACGAAATGCCTTCGGCTTATCAGATTGAAAAGTATGAGTTATTGGCAGGCTATGGTCTAAACAAACCAATCCATTCACACAACAGAGAATGTTGGAAAGATATTGAACAGAGTCAGCAATGGATTTTTGGGCAATTTAATTACCAATCCCCCTTCAATGAATCTTTAACACATTTTTTATTTGAACCTAAAATTGTGTTTTTGATTGCAAAAAACACCAACAAAATACAATTGATAAACAATGGTATTTCAGAGATTGAATTTAATGAATTGATAAATAAATTCAGAGAAACAGATATTGTAACAGAAAAAGTCAAGGCTATTTCGCTACAGTTTGAAGCATTAACTCAAAAAGAAGATTATTTAAGAACAGTAACACAGATAAAAGAAGACATATACAATGGCAAGTATTATGAAATGAATTACTGTATTGGATTCAAAAGCAAATCAATTGGAACTCCATTATTGCCTTTGTTTATCAAGCTAAATCAAGAGAGTAAAGCTCCATTTGCAGCCTATTTAAACACCAAACAATTTGCTATATTATGCAATAGTCCAGAGAGATTCATATACAAAGACAACGATAATTTGTATTCACAACCTATCAAAGGTACTAACAAAAAACACACTGAAAACAATCAACATCAAATGCTTTTGTTGCAAAACGACGAAAAAGAAAGAGCAGAAAACGTAATGATTGTCGACTTAGTTAGAAATGACTTGTCAAAAATATGCGAAACAGGCACTGTAAGAGTTGAAGAATTATTTGGGACTTATTCTTTTAAATCACTAAACCATTTAATCTCCACAATAAAGGGCAAGTTAAAAGAAGGAAACAATATTCAATCTATATTTGAGGCATTGTTCCCTATGGGCAGTATGACAGGCGCTCCCAAAAAAGAAGTGATGAAGCATATTGAGAAATATGAGAATACACCAAGAAATATTTACAGTGGGTGTTTGGGTTACATAGACCCTAGTAAAAACTTTGACTTTAATGTAGTAATTAGAAGCTTAGAATTCCAAAAAACAGAACAAACCTTTTTGTACCAAGTGGGCAGTGCAATTACCTATGATTCTATTCCAGAAAAAGAATATGAAGAGTGTTTGCTGAAAGCAACTAATATCCAAACTCTTTTTAAATAAGAAAGCTCTCAATTGCGAGCTTTCTTATTTAAAACAGTATCATAAATTTATTACCTAAGCAAGGTAATAGTTCCATTGTAATAGTGCCATTTTTTCCTGTTTTCTCTTACCTTCATGTGGTAATAATAAATCCCTTCAGGGCAAGGATCACCATTGAATGTTCCATCCCATTTGCCGGTGTTATCATTACTAAAGAAAATCTTCTCTCCCCAACGGTTGTATATAGTTACTTCAAGAGTTAGCGTTGATGTAAATCGTGGGTACCAAACGGTATTAATATCATCCGCATTCGGACTAAATGCCCCAGGAATAAAAATTCTATAAATATCTAAAACTCTCAACGACTTGGTTATTGAGCTGTCACAACCATTAATATTAGAAGCTCTAAGAGTAACTCTAAATACACCTGTATCTTTGAAAGAATGCTTTGGATTTTCTATATTGTAAGAACCTCCATCACTGATAGTCCAATTGTATTGAGTAGCTCCATCTGACTTACTTACAAAACTAACCTCAGGCTCAACAATATCTATCTGAATTGGAGTCCAATCAAAGTCGGCAACCGCTTGTTTCCAAACATCAAAATTCTCTTCGAATGAATAACATATTTTATTATTTGGCAATTGCATTTGAACTCTTATGTTGTAAACACCAGGAGTGCTGTATGTTTTTGGCACATCAGGCAAAGCTTGTCCACCAGTTGAAGGCACATTAAGTGTATTGTTGCCATTTTCGAACCATTGCCAAGTAAAGCTTGGATTCAATGGTGCTGTACCGACTGTTTTTGGATGGAAAATAGTGGTTACCAATGGCTCACAATCTTCGAGGTAATTTGCCAAAGTACTGTCAGAAACGACAGGGGCAACCATCCAAGTTGTTTTAGTTCCAACATCAGCAGAACAACCATCTTTCACTTCAAGACCAATTTCCATAGATTGACTCGGAGTGTGAGTAAGTGTTTTTGCAACACCTATTGTATTGTCATTGCTTACTTCAAACCAACGGTAGGTGTAAGACTGAACTCGACCGCCACTAGGTATTGCTTCAATTGTTTTAGACTCATTTCTACATAAGTAATCATTCGCTATAGCCGCAACTGACATTGGCGTTCTTACCATTAATTTGAAAACAGTGGTATCTGTTCTGCTACAATTGTCATCTACTATAATTTGATAATCAGTTTGTGTTGCACTAGGAGTAACAGTAAAACTAGCGGTTGAATTTTGAATTGTAGAATCTATTGACACAAAATTGGCTCCATTTTTTCTTTTTAAGACAAATTTTATTGGTTTAGCATCTGCACTTACTCCGTTAACTACTAAGGTGTAATTTTGTCCTGTACAAATAGTATCAACAGCCATAGGCACACTGACACTTAAACCAGTTTTAATATCAATGTCCATAATTTTGCTGGTTGTTTGTTGAGAGTTACAGCCTTGTCTCATTATTACTCTAAATCTTGAATCGTCTTTGATAGACACAGAATAAGAAGCCATTGTTTTCCCTTTGGCAGAATCGATAAGTACATAAACTCCTGTTGTGTAATCGTACAATTTTAAATTATATCCTGTAGAATCTCCTCCTGAAGCTTTCGCTTTAATTGTGAAAGGCGTGTTCTTACAAACAGGTGTATTATAAATCAACGTATCTATTTTAATTCCTGGCCTTACTTTTACAGTAACAAAACCGCTGTCCTTAGGATTGGTACAACCGTCAGCTAAAACAGCCTTATAAGTTACATCTGTTGAGCCAGCCGTAATTGTTTTAGATAAACCTGTTCCAAGGCTATTGCTCCAAGTGACGAATGACTCTCCTGGTTTACCACCTACAGTTGAAACAGACAAAGTAACATCATTTCCTTCGCAAACTAGGGTATCATTTGGCATAGTGATTTTCAGACTGTCATGAACAGTGACTTTGATGAAGGCAGTGTCAGCATAGTAATCACCGAAACTATTTCTAGAACAACTGTCTGTTAATACCGCCATGTAGGTCGTTGTAACTTTAGGAGATACAGTTTTAGACAAGCCTCTACCTAATTGATGACTCCAATTTACTCTTAGGTTTGAACTAAGACCGCCAAAAGCAGAGGCAGTAAGTTTCGCATTAGTTCCTCTACAAATGGTGGTATCATTACCAACAGAGAGATAAAAAGAATCTCTAACAAAAACCCTCATTGTATCTCTACTTGGTTGACATCCAAAACGGGTAGCTACAACATAGTAGGCGGTATCTTTGAGAGGTGTAGAAACAGGTTCAAAACACTTTGTACAATTGAGCCAAGTTGCAGGAGAAAAAGTATAAGTGGAATCGCCATTTGTTTGAGATTTTATTGCAAAGCTATTCCCAAAACAAATAGTAGTATCTTTCATCAACTTTATAAAAGGTTTATTATAAACTCTAATAAGCGTTTTTAAAGTATCTTCAACTGTTGAACTACCGTTACAAGTTCCATTAGCTGCTCTAATGGCAATCATTGTTAATTGATGTATTCCAGTATCATTAAAAACTTGGGTAAATGATTTGGAGTTTTTGGTTATGAGCGTTCCAACCGGTGGTTTTATATGCCATTTCCAGGAAACACCCGTGGTAACAGATCCGCCCCCATTGAAAGGTATTGAAGACCCTTGACAAACAGAGAAGAAAGCACTATCTGCCTCAAAATCGGCACTACTTTTTCCGTTGACTTCGCTAAAGAAACTAAGTGGCTTTATAGAGGAACCTGCATTAAAACCATATGAACCATAATCACCATAAGCATAAAGCATGGCATAAAAACCATATGGATGGGTCATGTTGTGATTTCCTTCTGTTAGATTAGCTTGTTGAATGTAAGAGTAGCTCGTATCAAATTGAATTAATTTCCATGGCGCAGTAGGTGCCAAACCATCAATCCTTAAACTACTTCTGTATCTGGTTTTTACAACCACATTAATAAAAAATTTATTGATAGTATTGGCTCTTTCACATGAAAAATTGAGAGACTTTAATGTTTGTTCGAGTGGCGGCACCCATATCATTGCAGGATCTGTATTAGAAGAACTTCCATCACATCTTTCTGACAACAAAAATTGACAAACTGCAATTGGTTTATTAGATGTAATTATCCCTTCTGGACGACCACCAACATTTGTTTGAACGTAGAATGTATCACTCATACCCGCATTGCTTAACACCTTAGTTCTTCCGTTCATACGAACTACTGTACTGTTTTGACTGGTTACAAATCTTACCATTTCTACACGTCTGACGTTAGTTGCACTCCAAATACTTGGAATGAAAGCAAATCTTTTACCCCATATATTAATTGGCATCATTTGCTCATATAAGTGATCAAATGAGGTAGTTCCTGACCCACAGGAAGAATGGACAATAGAGGATCTATTTGCTCCACCAAAAACTGCAATTTTTTTACAATCTCGAGCCTGAATTAAAGTACCCGACAAATCCAATAATCTTGAATTAGCCCTAATATGATATGTTTCACCCCTTTGGAGAGTGATAGAAAAAGCAGTACCAGCCGATCTTCCGCCCTCAGTTGCACAAGTTGGAGTAATATCAATTACTGTATTATCCTCTGTGGCCACAATTGCACAAGTAGATCTGTAATTGGCATTTGTCCCAAAACCTGATCTATTATCACCAGGATATGAAACTATTCTATAGTCAACACCAAGCGCTTCTACAGGATAAATTAGTGCAGCATCTGCCGAAAAGTCTCTGGTACTTTGAGCTGAAACAGCTACAGTATCGGAGGATTCAACAAACAATCCCCTATCTCTATCCGATGTATTTTCTGACCCAGAAGTTACACCAACAGCAGCTGTAAATAAAACAGTTGTAACTCCTCCACCTGTTGGCAATGAAAAATTTTGTGTTGTATTTTGTCTTATATTTTTGATTGTTCCTGTAACTGCTCGATTACCACTTATTACCACTTTATATTGATAAATAGTCGTTCCAGTTCCTATGTTTTCCATAAAGGTCAACCAAAACTTTTTCCCTAAAGTTGATAATTCCTGATCCTGAGCTTTGACATTGGAAGAGAAAACCAAAGCTAAAATGCATAAAACCAGAATATTGTATTTATTTTTCATATGGACAATTCAATTCGCTAATATATAGTAAATTTAAACAATATTAAAATGAGTAAATCACAAAATGACAAAAAAATGACACTTACATGAATATCGACATCTTTTAAACCAATAGCAATATACAAATTATTGTTTAGCAAAATACAGCAATTTTTTAATTACTAATAAATTATAAAACAAAATTTAAAATAAAATATTTTAAAAAAAGTAACATTGTACTGAATCCGTGAGAGGTAAAAAATTTATTAACACTTTGTAAATGAATAAGAAACCCATTCAAAAAACCTCTCAAATTATAATTTTATTGCTTTTAAAAGTCACAAGCAATGCTCAAAACAATCTCGACAAAAACGAAGCTCAGATTAACGCTGGTTTAGACTTTTCCAATTGGGGGATTCCCGTATGCATTGGGGCTGACTGGGGTATAGACGATAACTTTACTATTGGTGCAGAATTTTCTTAAAGAAATTTCAAAGAACGATTTAATAAAATTAAATATAGAAACAGCATTTCTGGCGCTTTAATCAATGGGATTTATCACTTTAACAAACTTTTAGACCTCCCTAATAAATTAGATTTATATGCTAGTATAAAAAATTGGTTTTTATTCTTGGCACTATGATCACAATTATATTAATCAACGCATCTCTGGACTAGTTTGGGGGTGGACAAGTTGGTGTCAAGTATTTTTTGTCTGAAAAGGTAGGACTTAATTTAGAATTTGGCGGAGGCGTCGCACTGTCTGGAGAAAAATTTGGCTTAACCTTTAAGCAATAATTCCCTTATTTCAACCTGTTTTTGCTTTACTCTCAAATCCATTTTAAATTTATTCGTGAAAATACAATAACTTTGCACTAAAATAAATTTATTTTAAATGGACCCAGGTCTGATATTCATCATTACTTCTCTCGTATTTTCAGCCTTTTTTTCAGGAATCGAAATCGCTTTCGTTACCTCTAACAAATTACGAATTGAACTTCAAAACAAACAAGGCTTATTGGGAGGGAAAATACTTTCTCAATACGTAAAAGACCCTTCCAAATTCATAAGCACCACTCTAGTTGGCAACAACATAGCCTTAGTTATTTATGGGATTTTTTCTGGAGATATGCTAGACAATACCCTTTTAACACTAATCCCTGACACCTACTGGCGCTTTATTATCGTTACTATTATTACTACGCTAATCGTCCTTATTACTGCCGAATTTTTACCTAAATCCCTGTTTCGTTTAAACCCTGACAATATTTTAAATGCACTGATTATCCCTTTTCATCTGTGTTATTTTATTCTTTGGCCCATTGTTGCCATCATTACTTTTATATCCAAAGGTATTATAAAAATTCTAACTGGAGAAACCATGGCTTCGAGCAAACCGGTGTTTAACAGGCTCGACTTGGACAATTTAATTTCGCAAACTGGTCAAATTGAACTAAATGAAGATTCAAACTTAAGCACAGAAATGTTCAAAAATGCTTTGGATTTTGGGAATTTGAAAGTTAGAGATTGTATGATTCCACGTACTGAATTAGTTGCTGTTGACATCAATGAAAACATCAAAGATTTATTTCAAGTTTTTATTGAATCTAGACATTCCAAAGTATTAATCTTTAAGGAAAATATTGACAACATCATCGGCTATGTTCATCAAATTAGCTTACTAAAAAATCCAAAAACTATTTCTGAAGCCACAATGCCTATTTTAATCACTAACAAAAGTAGGAGCTTGCAAGACCAATTGAAGGAAATGACGTTGAAAAGAAAAAGTATTGCTGTTGTGGTTGATGAGTTTGGCGGAACGGCAGGTATTATTACTATTGAAGATATTATTGAAGAAATTTTTGGCGAAATCGATGATGAATATGACACCGAAGAGCTAAAAGAAACTATTATTAACGACAAACATTACATTTTTAGCGGTCGACATACCATTGAGTATTTAAATGAAAACTATAATTTATCTATTCCTGAAGGTGAATACGAAACCTTAGGCGGCTATATTATTAGTATCAGTGAAAGTATCCCCGATGAGAAAGAAGTGATTGTAATTGACAATTTCGAAATCACTATTAAACAAATGAAAGCGGCAAGGATTGAAGAGGTTGAACTAAAAGTAATTTAACACTTTGAAATCGATTCTAATTATACACGGCGCTAATTTGAATAAACTCGGTGAAAGAGAACCCTCTAAATATGGGAATATGACCTCTAAGGAATTATTCGATCAACTAAAAAACAACAATCCATCAGTTTGTTTAAACTACTTTCAAAGTAACTCGGAAAGTGAAATCATCAATAAAATACATGAGTGTGACTTACAATATGATGGTGTTATTATAAATGCAGGTGCTTTTTCTCATTCTTCTATCGCCATTACCGATGCTATTAAATCAATACAATGTCCTTTCATTTCTGTTCACATTACCAATATTTTCCAACGCGAATCCTTCAGACACATCGACTTGATTGGAGAAGCTTGTATGGGCAGCATTGTAGGAATGGGTACCGACGGTTATCAACTTGCCCTTGAAACCCTTACTGATTAATAAAAACCCTATTTTATAACCATTTGAATGGTATGACCTAACATTTGCTTTAAAAGCACTGTTTTGTTTTGATAAATTGAAGGCAAATCTTCATTTTGAGTCGAATTATATACAGTTAACAATACACATTCTGGAATAGATTCAATGATGAAATACTCTTTTAATTCATTCATTAAGTCTTCAATTTTATTTTCTTTAGTATCGCAACAAGCCGAAAAACTAATGGCAGAATTTTGCATTACATTTATTCTAACTTTATGTTTAGCAAAGGCTTCGAAAATATAACTTAAATTTTCCTCGGCTATAAACGAGTAATTTTTGGTTGAAAACGACAATTGCGTTTGTTTTTCTTTTACAATATAACAAGCCTGATTAAGATTTTCGGCTTGATTATTCACTACAGTGCCCTCATCATCCATGTTGATAAATGAATTAACATACAAACTAATGTTTTTACTTTTCAGTGGTTGAATGGTTTTGGGGTGAATTACAGACGCACCATAATAGGCCAACTCTATGGCTTGATTGTAATTGATGGAAGACAATTTTTGAGCATTTTCAAACCTTTTAGGATCGGCATTCATAACACCTGCCACGTCTTTCCAAATGGTCACATTTTCGGCATCTAAACAATATGCAAAAATGGCCGCTGTATAATCGGAACCTTCTCTACCTAAGGTTGTCGTATTGTTTTTTTCATCACGACCAATAAAACCTTGGGTAATTACAATACTTCTATCAATAAATGGCTTCAAAATTCTATTTACAGTTTCTTCAGTTTCATTCCATTTAACGCTTGCCTCTCTAAAATTACTGTCTGTTTGAATAAAGTTTCTAGCGTCTACCCACTTTGTTTTCACGTCTATACTATGTAAATAGTCACTTACAATTTTAGTTGACAACAATTCTCCATAACAGATTATTCCATCATACATTTCATCATAACTTACACTTTCGAATTGTTTATCCACTAGACACTCTAATTCCATGAACAAATCTTCCAAATCGGAATAAATGTGGTGTTTTTTATCAGGGATTAATGCATCTGCTATGCCAAAATGAAATTGTTTTAATTCCTTAATGACTATTTCCTTTGAACTTGTGTTATTGGAGAAGTAGGCCTGCATTAATTCTTCCAACTTATTAGTAGTTTTGCCCATTGCAGAGATTACAACTAACAATTTACCGCTTGAATATTTAGAGATAATTTCCCCTACATTTCTTACCGCTTCAGCATTTTTTACAGAAGCTCCACCAAATTTAAAGACTTTCATACTTTTTATTTTACTTTTGCAAATGTAAAATACATCAAGCATGAAAAAAAATAGTATAACAACACTTAATCAATTTATAAGCGATCAGCAAAATATGTTCCCTTTTGTTCAAGGAAGTTTGTCAAGAATTTTCAGAGATTTACAATTAGGCGCCAAAATGATTAATAGAGATGTTAGACAAGCAGGATTAATAGATATTTTAGGAGATTTTGGCAACACAAATGTTCAAGGAGAAGAACAAAAGAAATTAGATGTTATCTCCAACGAAGTTTTTATCAAATTACTTGAAATGAGCGGTGACTGTGTGTGTATTTTATCCGAAGAGTCGGAAGATGTCCATTGGTGTGAAGGTGCCGAAAACGCTAAATATATTTTGGCAATGGACCCTTTAGATGGTTCTTCAAACATTGATGTTAATGCTTCAATTGGCTCTATTTTTTCCATATACAAAAGACGTTCACCGAACCAAGCAGTAACCATGGAAGATATTTTACAACCAGGAAATTGTCAGGTTGCAGCAGGATATATCATTTATGGAACCGCTACCATGTTCGTTTACACAACAGGAAGTGGTGTAAACGCTTTCACTTTGGATGATTCTATTCAGGAATTCTGTCTTTCTCACCCTGATATTCAAATTCCTAAAAACGGAAAAATATTCTCTGTAAACGAAGGCAACTATGCTGATTTTCCGGAATCTTACAAAAATTACATTGACTATTGCAAAACCACAGGAGAATCAAAGAAAACCTATTCAGCTAGATACATAGGCTCATTAATTGCCGACTTTCACAGAAATTTATTAAAAGGCGGCATTTATTTATATCCTCCTACCCTTTCTGCACCAAATGGTAAACTTCGTTTGTTATATGAATGCAATCCGATGGCCTTTTTAATTGAACAAGCAGGCGGTAAAGCAACGAATGGTTCTATTAGGATTATGGATATTCAACCAACCGAGTTACACCAAAGAACACCTGTAGTAATTGGTAGTGAAAATATGGTTGACGAATTTTTAACTTACAATAAATAGAAATTCTAGTTTTTTTTAACTTAATTTGCAATAAATTCTCAATGGAATAATCAGTGAAAAGAACAATAGCCATATTATTAAGCGTTATTATTTTATTTCAGCTGACTGGCTTTTTGATTGTTTTCAAAGTCAAGCAACAAGCTATTAGAAAGGAAATTAAACATCTTATTAAAAATGGTGTTCCTCAAAATGAGCTTATTGCCATTGAATTTAATTCTTCTAACAAATTGGACTTTGACTGGAAACACTCAAGAGAGTTTTCATACAAAGGCAGCATGTATGACATTGTAAGAACTGACACTATCAATCAAAATACTTTTTTGTTTTATTGCGTAAATGACATTCAAGAAAAACAACTATTTGCCAATTTGGACAAAATGGTTAGTTCCTGCTTTAGTGAGCATTCTAAACAAACAGATAAACATATTGATTTTTCGCAACTCCTTACTTTAAAATACCTTGCGCCCGACATCGGTTTACTTTTTTCTAAAAACAATTCCCTGTTTTTTAGAGCAAATTATTTAGACCATCAGTATCTATCTCCCTTTATTTTATCAAGCGAACCGCCTCCACAGTTTTTTTATCTTTAAGACACACACGACGAAGGTATAGCTTTACTAAACCTCAACTTTTAATCTTAAATTTTTAAAAATCTGTTACTATAATGATAAAAAAAACATTAATCCTCATTGGATTATTTAACACAATATACATACAATCGCAAACGCTAAAAATAGTTGAAGAATCTACTTTAAAGCCAGTTTCTGGACTTTCAATTAGAAATAGCTCAAATAACATCAGGCTAACTACAAATGAGAATGGCACAGCAGATATTAGCCTATTGACTGGGGTTGACAGTATCTTTTTTGAGAATCACCCTAATTTCATTCCATTTATTTACAGTTATGAACAGTTAAAAACGCTCAATTACAAATTAACGCTTACCCCTTACATTACTTTTGATAACTTGATTTTATCCGTCACTAAATGGAAGCAAGACAACAAGCATATCCCCATAAAAGTTTCCAAAATCACAAGCAAAGACCGATTATTAATGAACCCTCAAACGGCTGCTGACTTATTGGCCATTTCAGGCGAAGTATTTGTTCAAAAAAGTCAACAAGGTGGAGGAAGTCCGATGATTCGTGGTTTTTCAGCCAACCGTTTGCTTTACGCAGTTGATGGCGTTAGAATGAATACAGCTATTTTTCGTTCAGGGAATATCCAAAATGTTATTTCTTTAGACCCTTTTGCCATTCAAAACACCGAGGTATTGTTTGGTCCGGGGTCGATTGT
Organism: Chitinophaga pinensis; assembly: GCA_945871905.1. Taxonomy (GTDB): domain Bacteria; phylum Bacteroidota; class Bacteroidia; order NS11-12g; family UBA955; genus JABMMZ01. Next base: position 78,816 of record CAMBXL010000001.1, on the reverse strand, counting down.
TTACGGCAGCGATGCCATAGGTGGTGTAATGAGTTTTCAAACACTACAGCCTGTTTTCTCGACTTCAAAATCTTTGTTTATCAAAGGCAATTCCAATGTTCGCCATTCCACAGCCAATGATGAAAAAACGATGCATTTTGACATTAACATTGGCAGTAAAAAATGGGCTTTTCTTTCTAGTTTTTCGTCCAATCAATTTGGGGATTTAAGAATGGGGGCCAAAAACGGGCCTAATGATTATTTAAGAAAAAACTATGTTGAACATCAAGACAGTGTTGATCGAATTATAGAAAATGACAATCCATTGATTCAACGACCTACCTCCTATTCACAGTTCAACTTGATGCAAAAAATAAGTTATAAAAAATCAGAGCATTGGCTATTTGAATACGCTTTTCATTATTCCGAAACCTCCACCTACTCAAGATATGACAGACTGATTGAAACACAAAGAAATGGATTACCTGTAGCTGCTGTTTGGAATTATGGTCCACAAAAATGGATGATGAATTTCTTTAAAATACAATCGTCGAAAAAAACCAAATGGTATGATTATTTCTCATTTATTGCAGCCTATCAATTTTTTGAAGAAAGCAGAATAAACAGAAATTACAGCGGAAGTAATAACTTGAGATTAAGGACACAAACTGAAAAAGTAGATGCCTACTCAAGCCACCTGGATTTTGAAAAAAAAATTGGGAAACATCAAATTAATTATGGTTTAGAATTGGTTTTAAATCATGTAGTATCTGATGGTGAAGCAATAAATATTAGCACCCTTGCCAATATCCCTACAGCTTCTCGTTACCCCAATTCTGAATGGAATAGCAATGCTGCTTACATCAGTTATCAAAACCAAATTAAACCTCGATTATTGATTCTAGGTGGGCTGAGGTTCAATACATTTGGCCTATTCTCTGACTTTACAAATAATTTACCATTCTACCCCTACTTAAACCAGAAGGTAAAAATCAACAATCAAAGACTAAATTGGAGTTATGGAATGGTTTACAATCCTAGCAAAAAAATCAAAATTAGCGGCAATATCTCTACTGCGTTCCGAGCACCAAATGTAGATGACATTGGCAAAATATTCGATTTTGCCCCTAATGATTTAATTTTACCTAATCCTATATTGAATGCTGAAAAAGCATTTAACATGGAATTAAACCTTTCTAAAACTATGGGTAACTTCATTAAATTTGATATAGGTATATTTTACACCCAATTAAATGATGCCATGGTAAGACGTGCTATTCAAATAAATGGCAGTGACAGTATTTTATACGATGGACAAATGCGCAAAACCTTTTCAATACAAAATGCGGCTAAAGCAGAAGTATATGGGGGGAATTTGGGTGTTGAATTAAAACTCCCCAAGGGATTTAGCATAGAAAGCAGATTCAACTACCAAAGAGGGACAGAAGAGATGGACAATGGCAATATTAGTAGTTCAAGACATGCAGCACCAGCCTTTGGTATTACAAAGTTTAATTTCAAAACCAATCAACTTCAAATGCAACTTTATTTGATATATAGTGCAGCCGTAAAACATGAACAGCTGAATGAAGAAGAAAGACAAAAACCATTTATTTATACCAAAGACATCAACGGAAATTCATATTCCCCTGAATGGTTGACATTAAATTATAAAATGATGTATCAATTTTCGCCATTATTCAAAATATCAGCAGGCGTTGAAAACCTATTGGATAAAATGTATCGTCCCTACAGCTCAGGTATTGTTGCCCCAGGTAGAAATTTTATACTTTCACTAAATCTTTCTTTTTAGTAAAACATCATAAAAAAACCACTTAATTAAGTGGTTTTTTTATGATTATCTATACTCTTCATCGTAATGCCTAAATGGCGATACCGTATACAAAAGTAAAATGCGTGAATATCTGAATAAAAAAGGCGTTAAAACCAATACAATTGGGATTAAATAAGACAGTATCTTGGTAAAACTCCAATCTGCATTAATGGCTAAGACTCCGAAAATGATCATTAATACGGTATTAAAACCATAGCTAATATACATAGACGCCCAAAAGAAGCCTGTTTCATGTTCAAATTTAAGACCACAGTGTGGGCAATTGTCATTTGTTTTACTGAACTCAAAAGGATTTAATACAGAGGAAGGAAAAACTTTACCTGTTCTGCATCTTGGACATTTACAAGATACAATACTATAAAAAAGCGATGGTTTATTAACCATTAACTTCTTGACTTTTCTTAAAGTTCTTGTACCACAAGAAACCAACCGTAAATAAAATGACATAAACGGCTCCCATCAACATCAAAATACCGGTATTCAAACCCATACCAACACTTTTGGTATTGGAAGATTGACTACTTTCAACGCTTGCTTTACACATAGGGCATTGGGAAAAGGCGTCTACTAAGAAAAGCATCATTAAGCCAATGGTCAACAAAGATTTTTTCATCATTATGGATAACAAAGTTAGTTAAAAATATAGTAAAATTAAGTGACTTTAGTCACTTTACAAATAATAGGGAGAAATCATAAAATAAACAATAACACCTGTAACGGAAACGTAAAACCATATAGGCCAAACCCATTTGGTTAATTTCTTATGTTTGTCATACTCTCCAACCAATGCGCGGTAAACCGCAAAGAGGATGAAAGGCAATATAACACCTGCAAGTGTGATGTGAGTAAGCAATAAAACATAATATATTATTTTCATTGCACCTGTACCACCGTAAAGCGTTTCAACTGTTGTAAAATGATAAAACACGTAACTAAGTAAAAACAATATTGAAAACAAAACTGCTAACATCATTGATTTTCGATGAGCATCTAAGTTTCTAACTTTTACAAAATACAATCCTACAACAAGCAAAATAGCAACAATAGAATTGAGTGTTGCACTAATTTTGGGAAAAATATGAGTATCAAAGCCAAAGTCTATGTCTAATTTTACTTTACGCATTAAAACGACTAAAGCAAATACAACGATAGACAGAGAAATGATGACAATATTAGCTAATTTATCGTTTTTTTTAAGGGTTGCTTTCATTTTGATTTTTTATATTCTAATTTGAGGGCTCTAACTGCGTCAATCGTTTCACGCTTATCTTTCTGACCACCTGTATCAAAAACACCTCTTACTCGTTTTTGTTTGTCCACTAACACAATTTTATTACTGTGAAACAAACCATTGTGTTCATCTTCGGCGCCAGGAATTTTAAAACTGTAGGCAGCCATGTCGTAAATTACAGACTTACTTCCTGTTAGAAAACTCCAATTTGGCAACTTTGCATTCAATTGTTTTGCATAATTGAGCAAAACTGAGGGAGTATCATTTTTGGGGTCAACCGTAATACTAATAAACCTAACATCGTCATCTTTTTCAAACTCAGTATAAATATGTTGAGCTAGGTAATTGTTCATAGTTGGACAAACTGTTTCACAATTTGCAAAAAAGAAACTTACCAAAAGCAACTTATCATCAAAGTTGGACAATATGACAGTATCATTATTTTGGTTTACCAATTTAAAATCATCGATAGTATGGTAAACAGTGTCACCATTCGCATCGAGTTCTCTGTCGTAATAGATAGGTAACTTTTTAGAATAGTGTACTCCAGTTTTATTAAGCATTACCCATAAGACAGGTAATACTAATAATAAAAATAAAAGGCCCAACACTTTCCATGTTGGGCTATTATTTTTTTTAATTTGATTCATTGATTATTGAAAATATTTAACAAGACTAACGTAGTTACCTTCTACCATTAAAAGCCATACCAAGTATGATAGAAAAACTATCGCTGGTAAAACAATCATGTAGCGTAAAAACTTAGCTTCGTAATTTAGGTGCATGAATATACCAACAATTAAAATTGCTTTAACTATACCAAATGCAATAAATACGATGTTTCTGAATAAACTTGGGTCTGCAATAAAGTAGATAACAAAATCTACTAGGGTGATAGCGAGTAAAATCCAAAATGTTCTCCATAAACTTTTAGTACCATGTGACTCCGAATGAGGCACATATGTTTCTGGAATATATTCGCCTTCTGTGTGTGTATGATGTGAACTGCTCATAAGAATTTTTAATAAATTAGATTAAATAATAAAATGTAAATACGAATACCCAAACTAAGTCAACAAAGTGCCAATATAGTCCAACTTTTTCTACCATTTCATAATGACCTCTTCTGATGTAAGTACCACCAATAACATTAAGCCAAACGATGATATTTAATACGACACCACTTAAAACGTGGAAACCGTGAAAACCAGTTACAATAAAGAATAATGAAGCAAATGGAACAGGTCCTGGGCCTCTGTCAGCGGCTAACCACTCATAGTGACTTCCAAAAGACAAAGATTCAGCCTTTTTGAGTCCTGCCTCAGTTAAACCAAACATGTTTGAATCCAAACGACCACCTTCGTGAATGAACTGTGACCATTCCCAAGCTTGACAACCTAAGAATGCAGCACCACCAATAATCGTTAAAATCATGTATTTAGAAACTTCAGCATTTGATTTTCTGTGACCAGCTTCAACAGCTAACACCATCGTTACAGAGGAGAAAATCAATATAAACGTCATTAATGACACGAACAACAATGGCAAGTGCAAACCATGTGCAAAAGGGAAGTGATTGAATACGTTAGCTGGATCTGGCCAAGGAGTGCTACTTCCAGCATAGCTGAATCTGATAGCTCCATAACCTACTAATAAAGAAGAAAAAGTGAAAGCATCCGATAAAAGGAAGATCCACATCATCAATTTTCCATAACTTACATTGAATGGAGAACGACCTCCAGCCCATATAGTTTCGTTTGATACAGTTGTTGAATTTGACATGCTAAATATTGAATCTAAATTACTTTGCGAAATAAAGAAATAAAATCAAGAAAATCCAAACAATTCCTAAAAAATGCCAATATGTTTTACAAATATTTATAAACACCATACTTTTTTTATGAATCTCCAATCTAGTTGATTTAACTAATGCAATGATTATCAGTACAATACCACCCAATATATGAAACAAGTGAACGCCTGACAAAACATAAACAAATGATGCAGAAATCTCTCCAGGCTCTCTATTTGAAAAAAACAAGCCCATATCTTTCATTTCGACCCAAGCTAAGTATTGAGAAACACAAAAAGACAAGGCCAAAATTAGCGTGATGGTGAGCAAAGATGGAATTTTGTATACATTATCGTTCTTGGCTGCATTGAACGAAAACTGCATAAAAACACTTGATATAAAGACGATAACAGTACTTATCCAGAACTGAATAGGCAAATCAAAACTTAACCAAGCATTGTTATTCATGCCATCGGTTTTGTGTACCCAATAGGCACTACTAAATGCTATAAATAACATTGAACTTGCTACAATAAATAGCCAAGTTATAAAGGTTTTTTCACTAAATGAATTTTTATGGGTGGACATAGATTGAATATTATTGGTTGACATTTTTTTTAAAGTAAATAGCTTAACAGAACCGCAGGCATGTATATTAACGAAGCAAACATGAGTTTTTTTCCGTCTGCTACACTCAATGATTGATATAATTTGTATGCTCTGAATAACATGAACAAACCACAAGGCAATATAACAAACAAACTGTATAAACTTGCAAAAGGGGGATCCATCGTCAAAGGATACATGCTCATAAAGATTAACATCAAAGAGTACAATATTGTTTGAAAAGCATTCTTTTTTGTTCTTCCCTCATAGGACGGCAACAAAGTGTAACCTGCTTTTCTGTAATCGTCCTCTAATATCCAAGCGATAGCCCAAAAATGTGGAAACTGCCAAAAAAACTGAATCACAAATAATAATATAGCTATTGTATCAATATTTCCAGATGCGCCTATCCAACCTATTGCAGGAGGGAATGCACCAGGAAGGGCTCCAACAAACACCGCAAAAGGTGTGTTTTTTTTAAGTGGAGTGTAAGCCAATACATATAAAAACAAAGAAACTAAACTTAAGAAAGCTACTCTTCCATTGACAAAAAATGCCAATATTAGCAACCCTAAAATACCAATTACAATACTAAAAACCAAGGCATCGTTTACCAACATTCTTCCATCAGCTATTGGTCTATTTTGGGTTCGAGACATCAACTTATCCGTTTCTTTTTCAATAATTTGATTAAATCCATTAGAGGAAGCTACCACAAACATTCCTCCCACAGTTAAGGCAATTAATGTTGTCCAACTAAAAGTTAAACCGAGTTTGTCAACGCCCAAAACATAGGCAATCATCGTTGTGCCAACAACCGAGGCACTTAACCTAAGTTTACTTAGCATCAAATAATCCTTAAAAAATGCTTTAGTAAGAGGTTCGGGTTGTTTGATAGAACTATTTTCTGTCAAGGGATAAAGATTTAAAAATTGAGATGCAAATATACAGCGAAATTCCAAAAACTAAGCCTCCAAATAAGATATGAGAAACTTGAGCCACTAATGGAAAATTATACCTTAAATTGACCACTCCTGTAAAATATTGCACTATTAATACTGATGACAAACCTAAATTAAAATATTGCCATTTTCTTTCTACTTTTTTACGCAATACAAATAGGGGCACTAAACTTACAAATATCAAAAATAAAGCCATTAACCAGTGTCTTGTAAAGCTAATTCCTAAAAAACTAAAGTTAACTGCTTCATTCACTATCAATATGTTCTTGGCAACCGCTTCATCTGTAAAATGCCTTAATTGCGTTCCAAGTACTACTTGAACAATTGACAAAACTCCCATCATTAAATAATAGTATTTAAACTTCATTAGAGACAAACTCTCAAGATTTAACTTTGTTTGATGAATGCTTAGCATAAAAAAGAAAAGTACCGCATAAGCAGCTACGTAATGAATGGAGATTAAAATCGGGAATAAATTAGTTGCTACCACTATACTTCCCATCCACGCATTAAAGAGCATTAAGATAAATCCAAGTACACCATATACAAACTTTGAGCGACTGATTTGTTTTCTGATGATGAAAAGGGTTACAAAAAATACTAAAGAGAACAAACCTGACAATACACCTATAAGTCTATTGATATATTCTATCCACGCTTTTGTTGTATTAAATTCTTCGGGTTGAAATAAATTAGGGTCTTTTAATATGCTTTCTGACTCTTTTTTAAACCCCAACTTGGCTATTAATTTCGAAAACTTTTTAGCTTTTTCAACTCTCTTAATTACATATTCAAACTGATATCCAATTGGCAATTGATTTACGTGCGTTGGCGGGTATAATTTGTCATAACATTTAGGCCAATCAGGACAACCCATTCCACTGCCAGTACTTCTGACAAATCCTCCTGCTAGAAGTAACAAAAAAACCGAAGAGATGGTAAGAATACCAAATCTTCGGTTTATTTTTATAAAATCCATAGTTCTAAATTAAACTGTAATATACAGTTAGGCTTGAACTTTTTTTGCTAAAAACAAATGAGCAAACGATGAAAAAAACACTTTAGATGGTTTTTCCTTAGGTCCACTGTAAGATGTATCAATAGGTACAGGAGCATGATAATGTTCTGGTTCGCCATTTCCTGGGTCATTTTGAGGGAAGTAATCAGACTCTCTGTCTGGTCTGCTGTACTCATGAGGTCCTCTGTATACTGTTGGGATTGCACCAGGCCAGTTACCGTGAATATGTTCAACTGGTGTAGTCCATTCTAATGTATTAGACTCCCAAGGGTTTTTGGTTGCTTTTTCACCTCTAAAGATACTATTGAAGAAATTATATAGGAATAACAATTGAGCTACTCCACCTAAGAATGCTGAAACAGTAATAAACACGTTGACATCCATCCAAATATCAAATTCAGGAATTAAAGAGAACTGATAGTAACGTCTTGGAACACCAGCTAATCCCATAAAGTGCATCGGGAAGAATACTAAGTATGCAGAAATAAAGGTTAACCAAAAGTGTAATGTTCCTAAAGTTTTATTCATCATTTTACCAAACATTTTTGGGAACCAATGATAAATACCAGCAAACATACCGAATATAGCAGCAGACCCCATTACTAAGTGGAAGTGAGCTACCACAAAATAACTGTCGTGTAATTGAATATCAAGAGCTGCGTTTCCTAAGTAAATCCCTGTTAAACCACCCGAAATAAACAATGAAACTAATCCTATTGCGAACATCATTCCAGTTGTAAAACGAATATTACCTTTCCATAAAGTTGCCAAATAGTTAAATGTTTTTACAGCTGATGGCACCGCAATAATCAGCGTGACATACATAAACATTGTTCCTAAGAATGGATTCATACCTGTAATAAACATATGGTGACCCCAAACGATAAATGATAAGAAAGAGATACCGATTAATGAAATAACCATTGCAGTGTATCCAAAAATTGGTTTTCTAGCATTTGTAGAAATTACTTCAGATGATATACCCAAAGCAGGCATTAAAATAATATAAACCTCAGGGTGACCTAAGAACCAGAATAAATGTTGGTATAACACTGGGCTACCACCACTATTTGATAAAGCTCCTACTCCATTTAAGTGAATATCACTTAAGTAGAAACTAGTACCAAAACTTCTGTCAAAAATCAATAAAAGTCCTGCACCTAATAACACTGGAAATGACAACAAACCTAAAACAGCTGTTAATAAAAAAGCCCAAATAGTTAATGGCAATCTATTCATTGACATCCCTTTTGTACGCATATTTAATACAGTTACTATATAGTTAATACCACCTAAAAGTGCTGAAACGATAAATAATATAATAGCAACTAACCACAATGTTGTTCCTAATCCCGAACCAGGCATTGCCTTTTCGAGAGCAGATAAAGGAGGGTATACAGTCCATCCTGATGATGCAGGCCCTGTTTCAACTAAGAAAGATGACATTAATACAACAGAAGACAAGAAGAAAAACCAATATGAAAGCATGTTCATAAATGGACTTGCCATATCTCTTGCACCTACTTGAAGTGGAATGAGTAAATTACTAAAGGTACCACTTAAGCCTGCTGTTAATACATAAAACACCATAATAGTTCCGTGAATGGTAACAAGTGCCATGTAATAATTAGGGTCTAACTTTCCTCCTTTACCCCATTTACCAAGTAAACTTTCAAACAAAGGGAAAGTTTCGTCAGGCCATGCCAACTGCATTCTGAACAATAATGACATCCCCATACCAAAACATCCCATTATAATACCTGTAATTAGGTATTGTTTTGAAATCATTTTGTGGTCGGTACTAAATATGTACTTAGAGATAAACGACTGTTTGTGGTGATGGTCATGATGTCCATGTTCATCGTGATGAGTTGGGGAATCAATGGTTGGGTTTGCTGTTATTTCTACTGTACTCATGCTTAATTTAACTTAATTATTATAACAAGATTTTTTTTTGATTGTTTGGATTATTTTAAAGCCAATTTATTAACCGGCTCTGTTGCTAATGTTGAATCTATTGCGTTCATGATGGCTGGAACCGCTTCAACCTTTTTGAATACAGGTTGTTGGCTTTTTAACCAAGCATCAACTTCTACTTGAGATTCTACCACAACTTTTATTTTCATGTTGTAGTGCGAAGTACCACATATTTTATTGCAGTACAGATAATATTCAAATTCTTCTCCAAATTCTTTTTTAGCCTCTGTTGTAGATTTAGTTGGTTTGAATGTAAATTTAGTTGGCATTCCAGGCACAACGTTCATCTGTGCTCTGAAATGAGGCAACCATGCGCTGTGAATAATATCTCTAGATCTAAAATTTAAAGTCACCAATGAATCTTTAGACAAGTGAATCTCTTGGGTGATAATATCATCTTCCTCTGAACCTGTAAAGGTAGAAGCGAAAATTTTTGGATTGTTTTTAATAGCTTCGATGCGATCAATTTGTTTGGTTTTACGTTTGATAGAAGCTTCTAATTCTGACAATGTTGTTCCGTCCATAACATCATCAATCTGTTTTTGGATGGCTTCCATTGTCGTGTAATCTTTTAACCCATCTGCTGCTGAATAGTCTATGTTCAAAGATGCTAAAGTAACTTTTAGATTTTTAATAGCTTCTTGGTCTAATTTAATTTTATCTTTTAGTTCGACTAACAAGTCATCAACCTCAGGCCCGTAAGCCAATCCTAATTCGTTTTTACCTGAAATAAATTTATAATCTACATTCCCCAATACACCATCTTCACCAGCATATCTTGCTTTCCAACCAAATTGGTATGCGAACACTTCGATTTTTTTGATTTTACCTTTGTAATTATCTTCTGCATAAACTACAGATTTCCAAGTTTGATGACCTCTTAAAACCAAAACTGTTAAAACAATTGAAGGTATGATGGTCCAAATTACCTCTAATTTGTTATTGTGAGAATAATATAAAGCTTTTTGTCCATCTTTTTTTGCATAAGTAAATGCGAACCAAAACAATAAAAATTGCGTAATGAAAAACACAATAGTCGTTAATGCTAAAGTGATGGTAAACATGCTATCATAGCTTGCACCATGTTCACTCGATGAATTATTCAATAATATCAATTTTCCATGTACCTGATATTCCCATACCACAGCTGCCAAACCAACTATCATGAAAATCAACATAATCCATTTGTTAATTTCATTTTGGTTGATGGTTTCTTTCCCTGTAATTTTTGAAATGTATTTACTGATGTCAAGTGTATTGGCGATAACTAAAACCAATAAAATAACAAAAATGAAAATTGCCCAATTAATTTTTGATGACAAAGCAGAATCTCCTGCATCAGCAGTTGGGGCTTCATATTTAAACTCATCCGCACCGAAGAGTGGTTTTTCCGCAGTGATTTGGTCTAGGTTAACTGTCGAAAAATCAAATGATTGATTAATTGAAATAACGGAAATTAATAAAACTACTACTGCTAGTGTAAGTTTTAAAAGATATTTGGTCTTGGTGTTCATTCGTAAGTATAACTATTAAACTTAAATTGGAGGCAAATTTATTGTTATTTTCAAAATAATCTAAAAAAAAAAACTGTTTTTTTCAACTTCATTAAATCCCAATAAAATCAAGCGATTAAGTCTCTTTTGGGCTTTTTATCTCAATCTATCTACAGATGCTAGGAGTTCAATATCTTTTTTAACCCCCTTAAAAGCGAGTAAATTGAATAATAATAGAATTGCAGGAACAAACAAGGTAACATAATTCAGGTCAGAGGAGACTAACTCGATACTTGAAGTTCTGTTTAATTTGTATATTTGATAAATCATATTAAACCAAACTAAAAGTATAAACAAAAAATTAAAAGCGACTAATCGCATTTGAAGTGGTAATTTTTTGAATAAAAAAATGGCTATAAAAGAAATGAAAGCAACCGCTATTACAGAATACATTAGAGAACCGTTAGTAAATTCATTGATAGGCTCCGTTTTAACGGTAGTTTTTACAACACCCAACTCGTAAAAATACGCTTTATCTGAATCTATGTCTGTTACCCGTAATAATCCTTTGGTAACATTGACATTAAACAATATTAAAACTAAATTAATTACTAAAACAAATATTAAATAAAGTGTTTGCTTGCGTTGTATCATTCGGCAAAAATAATCTTTTTTCTATTTCAAAGGGAACAAAAATGAGGTATCATTCCAAAGTTTTTTCAATCTTTATAATCCGTAACAAACCAATAAAATAGAATTAATAAGATAAAAAAAAGAAATGTGGTTTTTTCAATTTTAATTTTAAAAATTTTTTGCGTAAGTTTGCCCTGTCATTTTAATTTTATGTCAGAAAAAAAATCAAAAGCCGGATATTGGATGCTTTTTGCAGTATCACTTGTTACAATTATTGCCTTAATTATCTTTTTACCTGAAGCATTTTGGCTAGCACTTCCAACTACTGTTGGTGGTTTAGCTATGGCTATGGACTGGATTTAATTCACATCAATATTGAGTTTTTCCGAAGGTATCCAAATCAATAAATTTATAAGTTCTTCTGGTTTTTGCTCCAGAAGAGAAGCTGATAAATTAGTAGAACAAGAACGCGTTTCTATTAATGGTAAATTAGCTTTACCTACGAGTAGAGTATTGCCAAACGACAGAATTTGTGTAGACGACGAGGTCATAAAATCCAATAAGAAAACTCCATTTCATATTGCCTTTAACAAACCTAAAGGCATTACAACAACCACTGACCCAAAAGATAAATCAAACATTATTTCTTTTATCAATCATAACCGCAGGATTTTTCCTATCGGAAGATTAGACAAAGATTCTGAAGGATTAATTCTTTTGACTGATGATGGTGATATTGTTAACAAAATTTTACGTTCAGAAAATGAACACGAAAAAGAATACATTGTCACAGTGGATAAACCTGTTACGCCTGAATTTTTAAAGAAAATGGCGAATGGGGTGGAAATTCTTGAAACGATTACAAAACCATGTAAAACATATCAAGAAAGTACCAAAAAATTCAAAATAGTGTTAACCCAAGGGCTCAACCGACAAATCCGCAGAATGTGTACTGCATTGGGTTACGACGTTGTCTCTCTGAAACGAACTCGTATCATGCACATTCAGTTGGATAAAATACCCGTTGGTAAATTTAGAGAATTACTCCCTTCTGAAGTTAAAATTTTAGAAGAAAAACTTAAAGACTCTTCTGCTTCACCAGATACAGTTAAGAAAAAAAGAATCCCGAAATCAGCTTTTTACGACAAAAGAACGCCTAAGTTTACACCCAAAGAAGGTGAAACACCCAATATAGGGTCAAAAGGTAAATTCGCAGGAATTAGAGCGCCTAAAGGGAAACTCAAAACAGAAACTGACAAGAAAAAATCTGTAAGCACTCCGACAAGAAGACCCAAAAAAATGGGCCGCAGTGGGGTAAGAAAGAAACAATAAAAAAACCGATCGTTTTTTGAACAATCGGCTCTTAATGTATTTATATACTTAGCTTAATATTACTTGATAAACTTAAATCCTTTGCCAATAAATTGAGCATTTGAACCCAATTCCTCTTCTATTCTTAGCAACTGATTGTATTTCGCCATTCTATCACTTCTTGAAGCTGAACCTGTTTTTATTTGACCGCTGTTCATTGCTACTGCAATGTCTGCAATTGTGCTGTCCTCGGTTTCACCACTTCTGTGACTGATGATATTGGTATAACTGTTTTTTGTTGCTAAATTAATCGCATTGATTGTTTCAGTCAAACTGCCTATTTGATTTACTTTAACCAAAATACTATTGGCTATCCCTTCAGTAATTCCTTTTTGCAAACGGGTTACATTGGTTACAAATAAGTCGTCACCAACCAACTGCACTCTGTCTCCTATCGTTTGAGTTAATTTTTTCCAACTCGCCCAATCGTCTTCTGCACAACCGTCTTCTATCGAAATAATCGGATATTTGTTTACCCAATTTTTCCAATAATCTGCCATTTCATCTCCTGTTAATTCGCGTTTGTCAGATTTTTTAAATACATACAAGCCTTTTTCAGCATCCCACAATTCACTTACTGCTGCATCCATCGCAATATAAACATCTTCGCCTGGTCTGAATCCTGCTTTTTCTATCGCCATCAAAACAGTTTCGATAGCTTCTTCATTGCTTTTGATATTAGGCGCAAATCCACCTTCATCTCCCACATTGGTGCTGTATCCTTTTGATTTTAATACCGCTTTCAATTCATGGAATATTTGAACACCCATTCTCAAACTTTCACCAAATGAATCTGCTTTGGTTGGCATAACCATAAATTCCTGAAAATCGATTGAGTTATCAGCATGTGCACCACCATTTAAAATATTCATCATTGGCAATGGCAATGTATTCGCATTGACTCCGCCTAAATAACGGTATAAACTTTGGCCACTTTCTTGAGCAGCAGCTTTTGCCACAGCAAGTGAAACTGCTAAAATAGCATTAGCCCCTAAATTGGATTTATTGGTGGTACCATCTAATTCTATCATGGTACGGTCAATGTCATTTTGGTCAAAAATGTATGAACCAATTAGTTCATTACAAATAATTTCATTAACATTTTGAACTGCTTTTAATACGCCTTTTCCTAAGTAAACTGACTTATCGCCATCTCTTAGTTCTGCGGCTTCGTGAATACCGGTACTTGCACCACTTGGAACAGCGGCTCTACCAAGTGCTCCATTTTCTGTTAAAACATCAACTTCTACGGTTGGGTTACCTCTTGAATCAAGAATTTGTCTGGCTTTTATGTCTGCGATTAGGCTCATTTTTTCAGGGATTAGGAATTAGGGTTTAGGATTTAGGAATTAGGGTTTTATTTCATGCTTTCGAAGAAGGAATCGAATAAATATCTTGAATCGTGGGGACCGGGGGAAGATTCAGGATGGTATTGAACACTGAATGCTTTACGTCCTTTTACTCTTATGCCTTCAATTGTATCATCATTTAAGTTAATGTGTGTCACTTCTAATTCAGGGAAATCTCCCGGTTTAAGAGCAAATCCGTGATTTTGAGTGGTTATTTCACTGTGACCAGTCAATAGGTTTTTAACGGGGTGATTTAGTCCTCTGTGTCCATTGTGCATTTTGAATGTTTCCATACCCATGGCTCTACCCAACAACTGATTCCCCAAACAAATACCAAACAAGGGAACATTATTTTGCATTAAAGCTTGCACTGTTTTGACTGCATAATCCATGGCAGAAGGGTCGCCGGGACCGTTAGAAATAAGAACTCCATTTGGATTCCAAGCCATTATTTCTTCGATTGTTGCATGGGCATTAAAAACACCACACTGAGCACCTCTGTCGTTTAAACATTGAAGCATGGTATTTTTTACACCAAAATCCAATACGGCAACTTTAAATTCAGATTGGTCGGACCCTCTTAAATAAAACTGAGGGGTAGAAACCTTTGACGACAATTCAAGACCTTCCATATCAGGAACGCGATCGAGGATTGCCTTAAGTTCGTTAATATCGGTTACTTCACTACTTAAAATTGCGTTCATTGCACCGGCATTTCTAACATGTCGCACCACTTGACGGGTGTCTAAATTTTGAATACCGACTACTTGATTGTTTACAAAATAATCCTCAAGAGAAGCAAAAGACATTTTACGTGAGTGGTGATTAGCAAAAGTACTACAAACTAGACCTGAAATTTTGATACCATCACTTTCTATTTCTTGTTCATTAACGCCATAGTTTCCTATGTGTACATTGGTTTGAACTAGTATTTGTCCATAGTAAGAAGGGTCAGTAAATACTTCTTGATAACCAGTCATGCCTGTATTGAAACAAATCTCGCCAGTAGTGGTACCAATTTTGCCGAGGGCATTGCCTTTGAAGAACGTTCCGTCTTTTAAAAGGAGAACAGCTTGTGTTAAACTCATTAAAGTGCAAAATTAGAGGGTTTGATGCAAACGAAAAAATCAATTTAATAACATTTTTTCAATTGAATTGTATTCTTATCAATTGTATTACTTTTGCCCCAATAAAATAAATAAATTATGGAAGTAAAAGACAGCAATGGTACGATATTAAACGAAGGCGACAGTGTTCAAATCATCAAAGATTTAAAGGTAAAAGGTTCTTCTTTAACCTTAAAAAGAGGCACCGTAGTGAAGAAAATACGCTTAACCGATAACGATGAAGAAATAGAAGGCAAGGTTGAAAAAGGCATGATGGTGCTTAAAACTTGCTTTTTGAAGAAGGTGTAAGGCGTGGAATCATCGTCTTGTTCTTCTTTATAAAACAAACATTTGTATAGATTAAATTCATATTTTTTCTTTATTTTTGAAAAAAACTAATTTTTTATGGATGTAGATGAACCAATCATAGAGTATAGTCAATTGGATTTATCCAAAGAATACACTTATTTCGATTATTTGAAATGGCGTTTTACCGAACGGGTAGAACTTATTTTTGGCAAAATCACCAAAATGAGTCCTGCGCCAAATACAATGCATCAAAGAACACTTGGCAATTTATTTCTTACATTTTCTAACATTACCAATTCTAAGGGTTGTAAAGTTTTTATTGCCCCTTTTGATGTAAGATTACCAATACCTAATAAAAAAGCTGATAGCACCGTTGTTCAGCCTGACCTATTTGTTTTATGTGATTTAAGCAAGCTGGATGAAAGAGGTTGTAATGGCGCCCCCGACTTAGTTGTCGAAATTTTATCTCCCGGCAATTCTAAACACGATTTGAAAACCAAGTTTGAAGTATATGAATTAGCTGGCGTTAGAGAATACTGGATAGTTGACCCAATGAATGAAAGCCTATTCATTTACACTTTAAAAGACAATCAATACATAGGTTTAAAACCTGTTTCGATTGATGATGTTGTTAAAAGCGTAATGTTCCCAGAATTGCAATTTGAATTAAAAGGGATTTTTGATTAAGTTATTAAATCCAATACCATCAATCCAATCTACATTCTCCCCTACTCTATCTCAATAGCTACTTGGTAGTAGTTATTGACAGCACCAAGTAATTTTGTTTTGATGTAATAACTGTCGCAAAACATTTTGAATGCAAAAAACTCGTGATTAGGCACATTAAATTCATCAAAGAATAAAATATCTCCCTTTTTTAAATAAGGGGCTAATGTGGTTAAAACATACAATGTAGACGTAAACAAATCAGCATCTAAATGAACAATGAGTTTTTTATCATTGGTTAAATGCCCTTCTTTTAAAAACGAAGGCAAAGTGTCTTGAAACAAACCCTTTACAAATCGCCCTCTTGGGTCTTCTATTAAAGGAATCTCTGCATTCATGTCTCCCTTTTTAAACACACCCCAATTTTCTGGCAATCCTTCAAAGGTATCGAACCCTACCATTAAATGTTCGGAATTCTTGGTGTTTTCCAACCACCATTTAAAGGACTCGCCTCTACAAACTCCAAATTCCAAATAATTGAAAGCTGCTTTTTCTTCGTTCAAAATATTTAATACACTTTGGTACAAACCATATCTTTTGTAATGGTCGCGTTTCCAATCAAAAAAATCGTTGATTAACAATTTATTTTTTGACTGAGCACTGATCCATCTTGACAACTGAATGGTGTTGGAAATAGTTAAAAACAAATGTTGAATAAAACCAAATACAAGATGTGGTCGCAACAGTAAAATGAGATTTTTAAAAAATGTAATGAATTTTATTTTGTATCTTTTCATGAAATATCTTTTAGAGAATGTCTATAATTTGGAAATAAAAGGCAAATTTAATTAAAACTCGCTGAGTTAAAACATTATTTAAAAATAATATCAAACTTGAATCATTTCAGTAAGTGCTAAAAAGGCGAACTGTATCGTTTGTCATTTATCAATTGTTTGTCATTCAAAGTTTATAAATGCTATTAAATCATTAATATCTTATTGCGTCAATCTCAATCCTTTTTCCAAAGTTTTAAACAAAGCAGGGTCGAGCTAAGTCAAAACATTAATCCAATAAAAAATATGATTATAATTTTTTCCGAAATTTAATTTTGGCTTAAGTTTAAGATATACTCCTAATAGAAGGCACTTTTTATTAAGGCCTTTGATTCACTCCTATTCTATGGAGCATAGATGGATTGATTTAAGAAAGAGGCATCTGTTAGTGTTTTTAAAAAAGCAATAATTTGTTTTTTTTCATCTTGGCTTAACTGAAGTGCCTTAATTTTTTCGCTTTTATTTGGATGTTGTTTACCTCCAGAATTGTAATGATTTATCACAGCCTCTAAGTCGGGCAAAGAACCATCATACATGTAAGGTGCCGTAACTTCGATATTTCTTAAGCTTGGGACTTTAAATTTGGCCAAATCGGAATCCAATCCCGTTAACCTTTTTCTTCCGGGGTCATTGTATGTTTCGTACAACCCATTGTTCTCGAATTGGTAGTTTGTGAAATTAAAACCATTGTGACAATCGCTACAATTTGTTCTATCACTAAAGAACAAATTCATACCTTTTTGTTCATCATCGCTTAATGAGAGGGTTCCTTTTTTGTATTGATCAAACTTGCTGTTACCACTTATCAAACTACGCTCGAAAGTCGCTAAGGCCCTTGGAATTACATAAAAATCGAGCGGACGGTTGTAGGCCAAGTAACTTAAGTTTTGCAAGTTCTGATTAGAAGATAAGCGCTTTGCTATGTCCAAAATGTTATTGTTAAATTCATTGTGTTCTTGAATGGGAACCAAGACTTGCATTTCTAAACTTGGCACTCCTCCTTCTCTTGTAAAATAGGGATGGTATGCTACATTAATTATACTTGGGGCGTTTCGGTTTCCTAATCTTTGTTTGAATCCTTTACTTAATGTAACATTGTCGCTGAAACCAAATTGTTGACTGTGGCATGAGGCACAACTAACCGAAGAATCTAGGGACAATTGTTTTTCGTAAAACAAGGCTTTACCGAGCAACCAACGTTCTTTTGTAAAAGCATTATCAGCAGGAAATTCAATAGGAGGAAAACCATCAGGGATAATGATAGACTCAAGGCCGATTTCTTGTTTTTGTATGGGTGCATCTTTTTTACAAGCCACCCAAAAAAGTGGAATTAATACAAATAAACTTTGTTTAACCCATGACAGCAATTTACTGAACGCTGATTAATTTTGTTCCTAAAAACTGACCATTCTTTTCAAAATGCAGAAAATAAACACCTGAATTAGAAATGCTTAATGGTGAATTATTATTGCCTTGAAACAATGTTTGACCAAGTTGATTCACTATTTTCACACCATCCCAATCCACATTAGATTTAATTTCAAAAACGCCATTGTTAGGGTTAGGGAACACAACAAAATCATTAGAATATTCGGTCGTTGATGATGACAAAGCTTGGCCAGCAGGAGAAAATACATAATCTCTACAATTTTGGAGTGCTGTAACCGACTCATCTGTTTCACCATGGGAAATAACGCCATTCCATAAAGGAATATTTATTAACACTTTGGTATAATCGGCATCTAAAGCGATATTGATAACATTGCCTTCTTTTGTTCCAGAGGTTGCCACTTCGGTTTTAAAATAGTTAACATTCCCTAAACCATGAATTTGGAACATTTGTTTTAATCCGTCGCCTGTAGTTCCTTCCATCACGATAAAACGGTAACCTGCACTCCATCCCCAGTGCATCGAAGGACTTTTAGGGGCAAGCGGATGATTTTCGGGCCACGCAGTTGGGTCCTGATTGTTTTGAGGTGTGTTTACACCAATAGAAAACTGAATTTTTTCAAGACTGTCAATCGCTAAATCACCTAAATTTATTGAAGTTGGTTTAGAGGCATCAACCAAAATGTAAAGATTATCCAATGAAGTAACTTTACCTTTATCATGAACGATTTTAACCTTTGATATATAATACATCAACAAGTTAACATTGAAATTATTCCCTAAATTATTATAGGCAACTTGGTTATATGCAAAAGGACTTGAACCCAATTTATGATTGATTGTTAACTTAAGAGAATTTGTTTGAGAAAATCCTAAAAAACCAACTCCCAATAAAATAAATAGACTATAATATTTAAGGGTAAAATTTACTTTCATATAACAAAATTACTATTTTTTTTAAATTTACACAAGCATTAAAAATCTATTAACTTTGCAATCTTGTTGAATCCTACCAAAAAAGACATCCGTTTAGAATCCTTAGAACAGCTACAGGAACAATTTTCAAATGCTGGATTTCCTTCATACACCGCCAAACAAGTATACGAATGGTTGTGGAAAAAGGGGGTCAGAAGCTTTGATGAAATGAGTAATATTTCCAAATCTATTCGAGTTTGGCTAAACGAACATTTCCATTTACTTACAGTTGAAATTTTAACCTCCCAAACCAGTGTTGACGGCACCATAAAACTTGCCTTTAAACTTCATGATGGCGCTGTAGTGGAAGGTGTACTAATTCCCTCCCCCAATAGAATGACCGCTTGTGTAAGCAGTCAGGTTGGTTGTAGTCTTTCTTGTACTTTTTGTGCAACAGGTGCTATGAAAAGAATCAGAAATTTGGAGCCTGCAGAAATTTACGACCAAGTGTGGCTTATTGACCAATTGGCAAAAACTACTTACCAAATGCCATTGAGTAATATTGTATTCATGGGAATGGGAGAGCCTTTGCTTAATTACAGCAATGTAATGGAAGGCATTCATAAAATTA
This sequence comes from Chitinophaga pinensis, assembly GCA_945871905.1. Classification (GTDB taxonomy): domain Bacteria; phylum Bacteroidota; class Bacteroidia; order NS11-12g; family UBA955; genus JABMMZ01. The sequence goes on along the minus strand of CAMBXL010000001.1, from coordinate 58,701 downwards.
CCAGTCCGGAGGGATTGGGGATGTCTGCAAGTAGAATTACGGTTTCCACGGCAGGTATTGCAAAAATGATTAAAAAAATGGGTGACGATGGTGTCCGATTTAACTTAGCCCTTTCGTTGCACGCCGCAAACAATGAAAAAAGAAGTAAAATAATGCCTATTAATGACAGCAATCCTTTGGAAGAATTAATAGAGGCTTTGAATTACTTTTACAAAAAAACGAAACGAAAAATCACATTAGAATACGCTGTTATACAAGACACTAACGACAGCATTGAAGAAGCAGACGAATTAATCAAATTTGCAAAAAGAGTTCCTTGCAAAGTCAATTTGATAGAGTATAACCCTATTTCTATTTCTGGATTTGCCAGCAGTGACCCCGATAAAATATTAAAATTTGCAGACAGAGTTCAGTCTAAAGGCATTATTGTAAACGTGAGAAGAAGCAGAGGGAAAGACATCGATGCTGCCTGCGGACAATTAGCAAACAAACATTAAAAAAAACATTTTGGAAGAACAAATAACACCTCACAAAGCTGGCTTTGTAAACATCATCGGCAAACCGAATGCAGGAAAAAGCACCCTTAGTAATTTGCTAATAGGAGAACAACTTTCTATTATTACACCTAAGGCTAGTTCTACGCGACATAGAATTTTAGGACTCATAAACACCGAACATTCCCAAATCGTTTTGTCGGACACTCCAGGTATTATTGAACCTGCATACAAACTTCACGACAGCATGATGACAGCAGTAAAGGAGAGTATTGATGATGCTGATGTTTTAATTGTGTTAGTTGACGTAACTAATCCCAATTTCAAAGACGAACAAATGGCATTGATTTCAAAAGCCTCTTGCCCTATCATTTTAATTGTCAATAAAATAGACTTATCGGACCAAAAAGAAGTAGATGCGGTAATGAGTAACTTAAGTGCTTTAATAAAACCTGCTGAAACTATTGCTATTTCCGCACTTATTGGGTTTCATCCAGAGAGTTTAATTGAATTGATTCAAAAATACTTACCTACACACGAAGCTTTTTATCCTAAAGACCAATTAACCGATAGGAATGTCCGTTTCTTTGTTAGTGAAATGATTCGTGAAAAAATATTTCACTATTATGAACAAGAAATTCCATACAGTACCGAAGTTATTGTTCACGATTATCAAGAGGGTAAAACTTTAGATAAAATATACGCATACATTATTGTAGAGCGTGACTCACAAAAAGGAATCATTGTCGGTAAAATGGGTGCTGGAATCAAGAAAATTGGGACCGAAGCAAGAAAAGACATTGAAAAATTTGTTGGAAAGAAAGTCTTTCTAGATTTGCGTGTAAAAGTGGAACCTGATTGGAGAAAAAACGAGTTAAAATTGAAACATTGGGGTTACATGGAATAAAATAGCATTTAAACGATGACATTAAACTTTCCCAAAAGCCTGTTTTTTTCCTGTTTATTGTTAGTTGCTTTTACTCCATTGAAAGCACAGCAAAAAAACTACAGAGTCAATTTTGGGTTATTTGGCAATTTCCCTGAGAGGTATTTCAATCCTAACATATCGAAGTATAATGGCAAAAATGCAGGAATGGGGATTCATTTACATCCTCAAAAAATCATAAACAACAGACATTCAATAGGTCTTAATTTAGAATACGCTTTGGTTCAAGAAAGTTTCCAAACGGATGCAATAGATGCTTATAACATTGTATCTGTATCACCTACTTATCATTATTTTATTGGCAAAAGAGCATTCAAACCCTTTGTCGGCGGAGGCATTGGCTTGGTGCATGTGGCTTACAACAAACCAGATTTAAATTTAAGTTTAAGACCAATTATTGGCATGACCTATAAGAACTACCTAAACATGTCTTTAGAATTTACAAAACTAGCTTTGAAAGTTCGATACAATCCTAGAGTAATTGGTCCTTTTGATGATTACTATTTTTGTTTTAAAACCAGTATAAGTATAGGCGTAAAATAACATCGAAATGGGATATCAAATTGAATTAACACTTTCAATATTAGCTATCTCTTATTTAGTAATCGAAATAATTAGACATTTTATTTTCAACAACGACAAATGGGCTTTATTTACTGGAGTTATAGCCATGCTTAAATTTGCTTTTGGATTAATTTTATGGATTAAACACGGCTTAATCTTGGATTATTCCACACCAATTGAAATAGCCAAAAATAAATCAAAAATGATATCTAAAATAGGCGTAGCACTCATCCTAACTTCTACCGTATTTATAGCACTTTCTATACTTTACAGTTTATTAGAAAGATTAGGAATAATAAAAAGGAAAATCAGAGACTAGGAAACCAAAGTACCCACTTGTTCGCCCATCATTAATCGTTTAAGATTACCATGTTTGTTCATATCAAACACGAGAATAGGCAATTTATTTTCTTGACAAAGTGTAATTGCTGTAAGGTCCATAATATTTAATCCTCTTTCATAGACTTCACTAAAAGTAATATTATCAAATTTAACAGCATCGGCATGTTTTTCAGGGTCGGCAGTATAAACGCCATCAACACGAGTCCCTTTTAATATAAGGTCAGCTTCAATTTCAACAGCTCTTAAAGAGGCCGCTGTATCAGTTGTGAAATAAGGATTTCCTGTACCAGCACCAAAAATAACAACACGTCCTTTTTCTAAGTGCCTCATGGCTCTTCTTCGAATAAAAGGCTCGCAAATTTGTTCCATTTTAATGGCAGACAATAATCTCGTTTTAATTGCATTTCGTTCAAGTGCACCTTGAAGGGCCATAGCATTAATTACAGTTGCTAACATACCCATGTAATCTCCTTGCGCTCTGTCAACTAATCCACCCTGAACGCCTTGAACCCCTCTAAAAATATTACCACCACCAATCACAATGGCAACTTCTATCCCCATGTCTACAACTTCTTTTATTTCATTGGCATATTGTTCTAAGATTTTAGGATCTATACCATATTGTTGGTCGCCCATTAAAGCTTCACCACTAAGTTTAAGGAGAATTCGTTTGTATTTCATTTCAATTGGCAAAAATATAGTTTTTCATTCAATTTATTAATTTTCATCTTCAGAGTTTTTCGAAGATTTATCAGCTTTGTTATAATCCAACTTCATTCCCCAGAACCTCATTTGTCTTAGACACCAAGCTTGACGCTTGCGAGTGTATCCACTTGGTTTGGCGATTGAAAATTTTCTTGGGTTGGGTAGCACAACTGCCATAAGGGCGGCTTCACTTGGGGTCAACCTAGACGCTGATTTTTTATAATACTTTTGAGATGCTGCTTCAACACCATACACACCATCGCCCAATTCTATCACATTAAGATAAACCTCCATTATTCGTTCTTTACTCCAAAGCAACTCTATTAAAAAAGTAAAATACACTTCAAACCCTTTGCGAATCCAACTTCTACCATGCCACAAAAAAACATTTTTGGCCGTTTGTTGACTAATTGTACTCGCCCCTCTTCGTTTCGACTTGCCTTTTTCTTCCATTTTTTCATTGTATTTCATCGCTTTTTTAATTGCGCCCAAGTCAAACCCATTGTGTTTTAAGTAGTTTTGATCTTCAGAACAAACAACAGCCAATTGTACATAATTGGATATTTCATCCTTTGACACCCAATCCTTTTGTAGTTTCATTTCGTCACCATCAGCTTGTTGCTGAAAACACCTTTGGAACATAAATAAGGTATATGGAACAGGAACAAATCTGTAAAGCAAGACTAGCCCAATACTTAAAATTAAAAACCATTTAATAATGCTTTTTATGGCTTTTATAATGACAGACCAAACTAAAAATTTTGCAAAAAATGCTGACAATCCAAACATGAGAGCAAACTTATTACTAATTTTATGTATTTTCTACTTGTAAAATAAAAATAGATATCCCAGTTTTTTTAAATAAATTTGTTCTTTAAAATGTCCATTTCAAAGCATTATATCTTAGTTTTCATAACTTTATATTATGCAACGGCCTTTAGTCAGAAAATTCGTTTGAATATTCCAGAGCTTAACTTGTGTCAATCGGATACCCTTAAAGTTACCAATTTATCGGATATGGCCTATTCACATTATTGGACATTTTGCAACAAATCATCCGTAAGCAACCTCCCTACAACCACTGTTTTAAACCATTATAACTCATTGTTGAATGGACCGGCAATGGCAGAACCTGTATTTGATGGTAGCAATTACTATCTTTTTATTACCAACTATTTTAACAAGAAAATTATCAAAGCCAATTATGGTAATAGTTTTTTAAACACTCCAACAATTACAGATTTGGGAAATATTGGTGGCGTATTACCTGCTGATTTGGAAGGATTAGAAATAAAGAAAGAAGGAAACAATTGGATTGGTTTTGTAACTGGTAGTAATGCCATAGTCAGAATAAACTTTGGCACCGATATCAATAACAATTCACCTACCGCCACTAATTTGGGCAATCTTGGACAATTAGCTTGGCCACATGAGTTACATATCTTTTATCACGACAATACATGGATAGGCTTTGTTGCCAATAGAAATAATAACTCTATTACTCGTTTAGTTTTTGGTAGTTCATTATTAAATACACCTTCTGCATACAACTTCACTAACATTGGTATTACAAGAGGTGCTTCAGGTATTGAGGTAAAACAAGACAAAAACAATGACTTTTATGTTTTTGTAACCGATGTATTAGGACAAAGAATTATAAGACTTGCTTTCGGAAAAAACATTTCAAGCAATAACAGTCCTACCGCTACCACATTTAACAACTTAGCCAATGCACAACAGGTTTCACGAGGAATATTAATAATAAAAGGATGCAACAATGAGCAAATTGGTTACTTAAGCGACGAAAATAATAAAATCATCAAACTTGAGTTCCCAAATGATTTAGGAGGTTCTATTACAGCAACCAATTTAGGTAGTTTCAGCAATACCGTTGGTAAATCAAACGACCTTTCTGACATTATTATCCAAAATGATATTGCCTATTTTTTTAGCACTAACGCTAGCGGGAATACCATTACTCGATTTGCTATTAATATGTGTAGTTCTAGCCCACAATTTCCCTCTCAAACCACTGCAACTCCTCAAAATATTAAATATTTAAATCCAGGTAAATATGTTATAAACTACATAATGAATCCGGGGGAGGCTAATGAAAAAGACACTTGTTTTGAAATAGAAATCAAAGAAAACTGCTGTAATGCAGAAATAAAGGGACCATCTGTACTTTGCAACAACAATACAGACACTCTTAAAGGACTAATTAAACCTAAAAACGCTGCAGTATATTGGTACAAAAACAAGCAATTAGTTCAAACAAACCAATCAAAACTATTGGTTTCAGACACTGGCAAATATCAATTATTAATTGTTTCAAATACACCCAATTGTAAAGATTCCTTTACATTTCAATTAAGCAAAGACACTCAACAAATTCAAATACCTCATTTAATTTCGCTGTGCAATAAAGACACGGTAGAACTTAAAATTACAGGCACCAATAATGTCGTTTGGACTCCCAACAAATTCATTAATGACACCAACCATTTAAAACCCATTGTATTTCCACAGACAGACCAAAAGTATTATGCCAAAAGTAAAACAAAACTTGGCTGTCTTTTTTATGATTCGGTATTAATTGCAAAACGCAATCTTCTTTTAAACATAGGCAAAGACAGCAGTATTTGTGAAGGAGATTCTATACTACTTTCTTCAAACATTTTGCTTTCAAATTATATTTGGAGTAACGGCTCAAATGATTCATTTATAGTGGTTAACAAAAGTGGGAATTATCACTTATTTTCAAAAGACAGTTTGAATTGTATTGCTACAGATACCATAATTATTACGCTACTAGAAAAACCTAATTTTGAATTGGGCAATGACACAAACATTTGCTTCCCTTTCTCATTAAACATTGGCACTTTTACTTATTTTAAAAACTTGCTATGGAATACAGGTGATACTTCTAATATTATTAACGTTAAAGAAAGTGGCACTTATCGATTGACAATAAACAAGGATTATAGATGTTCCTTTAGCGATTCTATTTCAATAAAAGTTAATCTTCCGCCCAATTTAACAACAAACAACGACACAAGTATATGTGAGGGCGATACCATTGAAATTGGCACAAAGCAAGCATTTGAAAAATACAATTGGTTGAGCGGAGAAAACACATCAACAATAAAAGCGAGTAAGACAGGCACTTATGTTTTAACGGCCATTGATAGTTTTTTGTGCGAAAGTAAAGACACCATTACTATTAATAAAATACCATTTCCATATTTAACATTAACAGGTGATACAATACCTTGTAGAAGTAATTACCAAATTAACTCAATTGTAAACACACCTGTATTGTATGAATGGAACACAGGACAGAAAACCCCTTTTATTAACTTAACAAATGGATTAAGAATCAAAGACCCCACTATTTACCGATTAAAAGTATCGAATCTATGTGGAGAAGACATCGACAGTATTAAAATACGACCATGTTTAGACCCTATTTTCTTCGTCCCTTCAGCATTTTCTCCTAATAGTAATAACTTAAATGAAGTCTTTAAAATAGAAGGCGAAAACTTAAAATGGATTAAGATTGAAATCTACAATCGTTGGGGGGAAAAATTATTTGAGCAAACAGGCGAAAGTCCATTTTGGGATGGCAAATACAAAGAAGAACTATGTATGGAAGGCATTTACTTATATATGGCAAGTATCAAATCACAAAACGGAAAGTATTTTAATTTAAAAGGAACCTTAACTTTGTTAAGATAACTATTCAACAACATTTACGTTGGCAGCTTCAAATACCTTTGTTTTTGAATTATAGCGATTCCCTTTTTCCATTATATGAACTATTATATTTTCTACGGATATAGGTGTACCTTCTTCAATATCTGCAATATTATTATGCCTAATATGGCGACCATCTATTATAATTACAGCACCACTTCCAATGGCTTCCATTTCATATCCTTTTTTAATAATAACGCCTGTATCTTCACCCAAACCAATTCCGATAGCAGATGGGTTACTTGCCACAGCTTGCGCTAATCTGGAGAATCTACCTCTTTTATTAAAATGAGAATCAATGATTACATCTTTCACAAAAGCTAGTCCTGTAGTAATTTTAACTTCACCTTTTAAATGTGCATTACTAGCATTTCCTTGATAAATCATGGTATTACTCATTGCCATAGCACCGGCACTTGTCCCTGCTATTACAAATCTTTCGTTGTAATAACGTTCTATTAATAACTCCAAAAACTCAGTTCCGCCAAAAATAGCAGTAAGGCGCAACTGATTACCACCACTAAACATAATTGCATCACAGGCTTTCAGACGTTCATAGTAGTCTTTTTGCATAACATCCTCACGATTTCGAATTTTCATGTGACCAATATTTTGACAACCTAACTTAGAGAAAGCATCAATATAATTTTCGCCAACTTCATCAGGAATTTGGGAAGCGGTAGTAATGACTTCAATTCTGGCGTCATTATTTGCTATTTCATTAACAATATTCTTAAGGATACCAATTTCCATAAAATTCAAATTATTTCTTGAAATAATTCCTAATTCCAGATCCGTTCCTTTGTCCTCAGCCCCCCCCACAGGTATTAGAATACCTTTTGGTTCTTGATTATTCATAAAAATGACGTTTTGTATATTTTTTAAAAAATTAAGCTACAAAAATAACAGATACTTCATTTTGGTTTTACACAAGATTAACACAGAAAAAATAATCAAGGTTTAAAATTAAAATTAAAACATGACATTTTGACTTTTTGACACCATTGAAGCGAAAAAATGGCATAAATTATAAAATGGCACACTTAGTGAGAATATGTTGTTATAAACATTCAAATCATTATAAATATATGAATATTCAACCATTAGCAGACAGAGTTTTAGTAGAACCGGCAGCAGCCGAAGTAAAAACAGCGGGAGGTATTATTATCCCGGACACAGCAAAAGAAAAGCCTCAAAAAGGGATTGTTGTAGCCGTTGGCGCAGGTAAAAAAGACGAGCCTATGACATGCAAACCTGGCGATACTGTATTGTATGGTAAATACGCAGGTACAGAAATCCAAGTGGAAGGAAAAGATTATTTAATTATGAGAGAAAGCGATATTTTCGCTATTATCTAATCCAATTTAGTCAACTCAAAAAAATCAAAAATAACAATTTAAAAATAATATATGGCAAAATCAATCCATTTTAACATAGAAGCACGTGAAGGCTTAAAACGTGGTGTAGACGCATTAGCGAATGCAGTAAAAGTAACATTAGGACCTAAAGGAAGAAATGTTGTAATCGGCAAAAAATACGGTTCTCCGGTTATTACCAAAGACGGTGTAACGGTTGCAAAAGAAATAGAACTTGAGAATGAAATTGAGAACATGGGTGCACAAATGGTAAAAGAAGTTGCAAGCAAAACTGCTGACTTGGCAGGTGATGGCACAACTACTGCAACTGTTTTAGCTCAAAGCATTGTAACAACAGGAATTAAAAACGTTGCGGCAGGTGCTAATCCGATGGACTTAAAAAGAGGTATCGAGAAAGCAGTTATTGCAACGGTAGAATCTCTAAGAAAACTATCAAGAGAAATTGGCGACGACAACAATAAAATTGAGCAAGTTGCTACCATTTCAGCAAACAATGACAGTACTATCGGTAAACTAATTGCAGAAGCAATGAGAAAAGTTGGTAAAGACGGTGTTATAACTGTTGAAGAAGCAAAAGGCACTGACACCACTGTTGAGGTTGTTGAAGGAATGCAGTTTGACAGAGGTTACCAATCTCCATATTTCGTTACCAATGGCGAAAAAATGATTGCTGATTTAGAAGGTGCTTACATCTTGATTTACGACAAAAAAATTAGCAGCATGAAAGATTTGCTTCCAATTTTGGAAAAAGTAGTTCAAACTGGCAAACCTTTGGTTATTATCAGTGAAGAAGTAGAAGGAGAAGCTTTAGCAACTTTGGTTGTTAACAAAATAAGAGGTTCATTAAAAATTGCAGCTGTAAAAGCGCCTGGTTTTGGTGACAGAAGAAAAGAAATGTTACAAGACATTGCTATCTTAACTGGCGGAACTTTAATTAGTGAAGAGCAAGGCAGAAAATTAGATGATGCGACAATGGAAGATTTGGGTAGAGCGGAAAGCATCACTATCGACAAAGACAACACAACTATAGTAGGTGGTGCTGGCGATAAAGCTGCTATTAAAGCTAGAATTGCACAAATAAAAGCGCAAATCGAAAACACTACAAGCGATTATGACAAAGAAAAACTTCAAGAAAGATTGGCAAAATTAGCAGGTGGTGTTGCTGTATTATACATAGGCGCTGCAAGTGAAATTGAAATGAAAGAGAAAAAAGACAGAGTAGATGATGCTTTACATGCGACTAGAGCTGCTGTAGAAGAAGGAATAGTTCCAGGTGGAGGAATTGCATACATCAGAGCTTTAGAAAGTTTAGAAAAATTGAAAGGCGAAACTGAAGATGAAAATACAGGTATTGCTATTGTAAGAAGAGCATTAGAAGAACCATTAAGACAAATCATTACCAATGCTGGTGGTGAAGGTTCTATCATTGTTCAAAAAGTGAAAGAAGGCAAAGACGATTTCGGATATAATGCCCGAACTGAACAATACGAAAATTTAATTAAATCAGGTGTTATCGACCCAACTAAAGTAAGCAGAGTAGCTCTAGAAAATGCAGCATCAGTAGCTAGCATGATTTTAACAACAGAATGTGCTTTAGTCGAAATTAAAGAAAAAGAAGCACCTCATGCTCATGGCGCGCCAGATATGGGCGGCATGTACTAAGTTTAAATACTCAAATCATCAAAATACAAAGCCCTGACTCATAATCGGGGCTTTTTTATTTATTAAACTGAAAGTCCTTTTTAAAAAATGTCCTTTTTTTTATTTTTTTATAAGCATAAAATCTTATTTTTGCACACCTAACTAAATCAGATTCTAGTATTATATACTTCATTTTTTATGAAAATTAATAAGTTCAAAGCAACAAATATATACGGCTATATTAGTATAGACATGTCTTTTGAGCACGATATTTCTTATATTTTGGGCAGTAATGGTTCTGGCAAAACAACGCTCTTAAAATTAATTAGTGCCCTTACAACTCCCTCCTATTCTATTTTAAATTCTATTGATTTTGATTCATTGGAGTTAGAATTATTAAATTCAAGTAATAAAACGGTTACTATTGCCCTTATTAAAAGTAATGAATCTGAATTTAAAATTTCATATACTCAACAAAACCATAATTCTGTTGAGGGTGTTTTTACCAAATTTACTTACAACAACCAATTAGATTTTGAGTCTAACGAGGGAAAAAAGAATCTTTTGGAATCTTCATTTTTAGAACAAGAGGTTGTCAAAAACATAAAATCAGCTGGATCTACTATTTTTGCTTCCTTTAATTCCCCCAATTTAGCGGGATCTTTCTTGTCAAAAATGCGTAATAACTTTATTTTTAGAAGACGATACGACCAATTTCCCCTAGACAATTATATCAATTATAGCTTAATAGATTCTCAGGAATGTTTGTATCACTTGGTTGATAGCATCGAAAAATACACACAAACTATCAAACTAAAAAAACCAATTATCAATCAAGAATTCAAAAATAGAGTTTTATTAAATTCATTCGAGTTTTTGGAACAACACGACTTGGATTTTATTCCCGATTATGACAGCTTAAAAAACAGAAGAGAACAAGCGATTGAAGCTTTTGAAAACTTTAATTTAACAGGTTTCCTTGATCATGTCAATGCGTTTTTTGATGAATTAGAAATTGTCCAAAGAAACATTTTGGAAGTTGAAAAAAACAACAACAAGGCACAAATAAACTTTGAAACCCTTCATTTGTATCAAACTTGGTTTCAAAATCAACCGCAATTAAAAAGGATAAATGACATTATCCATTTCAATATCTCTTACCAAAAGGAAATTGAAAAGCTAAATGACCCAATCCATCAAATAAAGTCGAGTGTAAATGCTTTTTTGGAAGCAAAAAACAAGCGATTAGACATAGACAAAAGTGGTAAAATGACCATTCACTTTAACAATGGAAAAATTGGCTCAATTAGTGAAATTTCCGATGGGGAAAAAAGAATCATTTCTATCCTTATCAATCTTATTGCAATTAGCGAAAAAAACAAACCTAAAAATACAGTTTTCATTTTGGACGAACCTGAAACTGGATTAGACAAAGATTGGCAAAAGCAATTACTTAAATCTTTACAAGAATTGCGACCTGACACTCAGTTTATTATTGCAACCAACTCCAAAAACATTATTAATAAAACCAAAAGCGATTGCATTTATTCAATCGATTGATTTCGTAAAAACTGACTTAGATATTAAGATTGAAAAATAATTAATCAATCAACTATCTTTGCAACATGACAGAAACTACGCCTCCATCAAACTATTCTTTGTTTAAAATAGCAATCGGTTTGACAGCGACTTTACTCGTTGTTATTTTTGCTTTACAAAACAGCAATTCTACATTGGTAAAAGTGTTTTTTTGGGAATTCAACGCCCCATTAGTCATATTGTTTTTACTTTGTTTTACAACAGGTATAGCGATTGGCATCTCAGCTATTATCCCTTTCCGAAAATATGCTAAAAGTCAAGAAAAAATTATTAAAGAGCTTAAAACTAAACTTGAAACTAAAGAAGTAAACAACGATTTAAAACCCTTATAAAATGTCAAAAATTGATGTCACCATTGTTGGAGCAGGAATAGTAGGATTAGCTACTGCACTCCAACTAAAAAAAGCACAACCACAACTCAATATTATAGTTCTTGAAAAAGAAAACAAAGTAGCCGCTCACCAAACTGGTAATAATAGTGGCGTTATTCACAGTGGCATATACTACAAACCCGGCAGTTTAAAAGCTAAAAACTGTATCGATGGTTACCACATGATGATTGAATTTTGCAAAGCAAACAACATTCCCTTTGACTTGTGTGGCAAAATTATAGTTGCAACTCACGAAAATGAGTTAGGTGCTTTGGATGCCATCTACAACAGAGGTGTAGAAAATGGGTTAGAAGGAATTCACTACATTAATGCAGATGAAATTAAGGCCATTGAACCCTATACCTATGGCATTAAAGGCATTTTTGTACCACAAACTGGAATCGTAGATTACAAAGTGGTCGCTAATAAAATGAAAGAAAATTTTGAATTATTGGGTGGCGATGTTAGGTTCAACAATAAGGTTATCAATGTTAAGAAAAAGTCAGGTTCTATAATCGTTGAAACCGTAAAAGGGAAAATTGAAACCCAATTAATTATCAATTGTGCAGGTTTGTATTGCGATAAAATTGCAGCACACACCATCCCCGATTTGGACATGAAAATTATTCCATTCCGTGGAGAATACTATGCCCTAAAGCCCAACAAACGTTTTTTAGTAAAACATTTAATTTACCCTGTTCCTGACCCTAACTTCCCTTTTCTAGGCGTTCATTTTACTCGTAGAATAGATGGTGAAATTGAAGCGGGACCAAATGCAGTTTTGGCATTTAAACGCGAAGGATATAAAAAATCACAAATAAATATTGCTGAACTATGGGAATCTCTTACTTGGTCGGGCTTTATAAAAGTAGCCTCTAAATATTGGAAAACTGGATTGGGTGAAATGTATAGGTCATTTAATAAAAATGCATTTACTAAAGCATTAAGTAAACTTCTTCCGGGTATTGAATCAGATGATTTAGTAACAGGAGGCGCAGGAGTTAGAGCTCAAGCATGTGATAAAAATGGTGGCTTAATTGATGATTTTTACATTAAAGAGCTACCGGGACAAATTCATGTACTTAATGCACCTAGTCCAGCTGCTACAAGTTCACTTTCAATTGGTAAAACAATTGCTGAATTGGCGGTAAAACATCTTTCTTAATCAAAAGATTTCCTTAAATCTCTTTATTGCATTACCTTATTTAAGTAGTCCTGCGCTTTATTAGTGTGATAGTCTTGAAAAAAGGAAGATTCAGGCAACATGAATAACGAAGCCTTTATACAGGTATATGCCTCATCAATGTCTTGAACAATAATGCTGTGACTTTTTTTCAAAAGCTCTCCTAAACCTCCATTGCCATAGCCTAAAACAGGGGTTCCTATTAAAATACTTTCATGTGCTAACCTATTCCAACCTTCATTTACTTTGATTAGAGAAACGGTACACATTGATCTTGAAACTTGGTCTAAATAATCATTAAAACTGTGGAAATAAATAATCTCAAATTGACCATTAAAAGGTTTGGCCAAAGAAGAATCTAAAGTACTGAAATAGCAATAATAGCCATCTTGTGTTAAAACCTTCGCTAAACGATAAATATCTTCGTGATTTTTGGAACTATATTGACCCAAATGAATCCAAGCATTTTTATCATCTTTATGGAATTTAGCATAAAACTCAGATTCAAATAAGTTGGGGAATAACTTCACATTGGGAAGGTGTTGTTCATTTGTTAAATATTGTTGCCAATAGTTAGCCACAGTTATCACTTTAAATCTATTGTGCTTTACCTTTCTTAACAGTTTAAATAAATAAACATAATAACGTTTCATTAAGTTTGATTTACCATCATTTTCATCAAAATTATGCAACACAATCCACACTTGATTTTGATTGAACCAATTTCTAAAAAGAGCCGATAATGCAAATCGTGAAACGACAATATTTGTTTCTGCGTTAGATTTCAAGAAACCCCAAACCATTAAATAAATATACTCAAATAAATGATTGAATTGCTTAGGCAAACGTAATATTTGGTATTGATTTGGCGGCAATTCCAACTTATTTACCACCGAATCAAATAAAAACTTTTCGTGCCTATAACCGCCTGTTTTTAGAACCCCATGACTTAAATATTTAAGTTTCATAGGCTCTAAAATTGAAAATAAATAAATGGTTGAGTGTCAGCCGATTTGGTTAATTGAATTAAAATAACACAAACAATAACAACTGCAACTTTAAACCAAACAGGTGATTTAATAAAAAACTTCTTGTATTCCCATTTGTATTTCTTTGGTAACCAATGCACCACAAATCCGATAGACATTAGCAAAAAAACCTCTTTATACCCAACAATAATTCGAGGCAATAACTGCCAATTTATATCACTGTAAATTTTTGTTATAACTTCCGTAGCTTGTGTCATATCTTCTGCTCTAAAAAAGATACGAGTAATTGAGATAAACACAAATGTATTAAACACCTTCCAAAAATGAACCGGTAACGAATTCATTTTTTCATAAGGGCTGATTTTACGCCAAAATTTGTAAACCACAATCCCTAAACCATTTAAGCCTCCCCAAATCAAAAAATTGAGAGTTGCGCCATGCCATAAACCACCTAACAACATGGTAATCATCAGGTTGATATTAGTATTGATTGCTTTTTTGAATTCGGCAGAAATTAAGGACAAAGCAAAAAACACAAAACCTACAGAGAGCACAATCCATAACACCCAACTTGCTTCAAGCAATAAAGCCATAAATACACTTAATATTACAATGATTACGTAAGAAGCGATAGTTCCTTTTCTGTTACCTCCCAATGGAATGTACAAATAATCTTGCAACCACGTGGACAATGAGATATGCCATCTTTTCCAAAACTCACCAGCATTCTTTGCTTTATAGGGTGAACTGAAGTTAGTATTGAGTCTGTAGCCCATTAATAATGCAATCCCTATGGCAATATCAGTGTAGCCTGAAAAATCGAGATAGACTTGAAGTGAATAAGCTATTACGGCCAATAGATTTTCCAATCCTGTGTATAAAAAAGGGTTGGCATAAACTTTATCAATAAAATTAACTGCGATATAATCTCCAACGACCATTTTTTTGAGTAATCCGTTTAAAATCATAAACACCGCTAGTCCAAATTGATAACGACTTAGTGAAAATGGTTGTCTTATTTGGGGAATAAAATCACTCGCTCTAACGATAGGACCAGCTACTAACTGAGGAAAAAAGGAAACGTAAAAACCAAAATCAAAGAAATTTTTAGTTGGTGTTAATCGTTTTCTATAAACATCTATGGTATAACTGAGGGTTTGGAACGTGTAAAAAGAAATCCCAACTGGTAATATAATTTTATCAACTCTAAATGCGTCCCCATTATTCAACCAACCATTTCCCCAATGGGCAAAATAATTGAACACTTCATGATTGGTTTGGAATAACTGATTATAAGAGTCGGTAAAGAAATAAGCGTATTTGAAATAGCATAATAACCCCAAATTAATAAACACACTGTAACCCAATAAACACTTCCTGAGTAATTCTTTTTTGGATTGATGAATAATTCGCGCAATTAAGAATTCATTGGTTATTGTAAAGAGAAGTAGACCAAAAAATAAGCCGCTTGTTTTGTAGTAGAAAAAAACACTGACTAAAAACAGAAATAAATTTTTGATATTATACTGTTTGTATATAACAGTAAACACTGCGTAAACGATAACAAAAAATATCCAAAAATCCATATTTGTAAAGATGATTGGTTGGTTTTCTGAAAAAGAAAAAAACGATTTTAATATGGTAAGGATATACTCAATCATGCTTTATTTTTGAAACAGGGGTTTTTAAATAATCCAAATACTTTAACACAAAGGCATTAAACATTAAATCACCAACAAGCTTGTATCCTGAGCCTGACAAATGAACACGGTCTTTTGCAGCCATCCCTTGCCTAACCCAAAACTCCATACTCCCCAATCCACCCATTATTGAAAACAAGTCCCAAACACCTCCATTGACTTTTCTTGACAAATTTTCCATAACTTGTTTCACCTCTATTCCTGTTTGATTTTTAATAAACTTACCTTTTCTATTTTTTTTGTAACTATCCGTATTGGTTGTAAACAATATGGCAGTATTGGGCGATGCTCTTTTAATAATTTGAACCCATGACAAATAATTATTTTCGTAACACGAGGCGCAAAAATTTGGGGCAAAGGCATCGTTAATTCCAACTGAAAAAATAACCAAATCTGGTTTAATTGCTTTTATTTGCTGTTCCATCAAATTACATTTCAAATAAGTTGGAACTGAGGCACCATTAGCACCAATTGCATTATAATTCACGCCGGGGGCATCCAAATCGCAAAACATTCCAAATAGAGTAAAACTGGTTTGGATAGAATCACGCTTGTTTAATTTAAACGAAACCGAACGCATCACTTTATCAAACACAAATTCAATGTATCCATTCTGCTTGTCTATGATAATTTGTTTGGCAGTATAATTTGAATCTAATTCAATATCAAAACTGTTTTCAGATTGCTGATAAAAAACTTTTACCCTATCAAACACATAATCGATTCTTTCCGATTCAAATAATTGTATAGAAAAAGCAGAAGAGCTGTCATAAGTAGTCGTTTGTAGGGCATTCATCCCAATATTCCCATAACAATTATAGTTTACTGCACGACAACCGTCCCATTTTCCTTTGTAATCGATTTGGTAATTGGATGGATTACTGTTTTTAAGTCCCATTTTGAAAGGATAAATCCAACCACGTGCTGCTTGTTTTTGATTGATAAACAAGTTGAAATTATCTCTAAGACGAGATGACCAAATATCAGCTTGAATATGAGAACCTCCAAAATGAACAATATTTAGTTTCCCTGTTCCTTGTGAAATTAACTTGTCAAACTTTCTGAAAAAACTGTAAAATTCAATACTGTCATTAAAAAAATTAATTGAATTTAAATTCTCATTGACAAAAGGGAAATGTTCTGTATTAACAGGCACATCCTGAGAATGCAAAGAAAAACATGTGCCCAACAACAACATGAATAGATATTTTAAAGCCTTAATCAATTGCTGGTTTTTTTTCTTATTTTGTACATTTCATATTCATTCATCAGCGATTGGTAAAAAATTTCTGATATTTTTTGAGCCCCTTTTGTTGTAAAATGTATGTAATCGGGCGAACCTAAAGAGGGCTTAGAACGCACCCACTCTATCATACTACCGTTCCCTCCCATTGCTTCATACATGTCCCAAAAAACGCCACCAGCTCTAAGTGTTGCCGATTTCATTGCATCTCTCAATTGCTCCAAATGTTCGTGTGTTTTCAACTCCCCATTGCGCTTTACTGACATGTCTGCAGGACCAATTACAAAAACAATTAACTGTGGGTCGATAGATTTTAAATACGTAATTTGATCGTAAAAACGCTTGCCATAATACTCTGCTCCTGATTTGGAACTCATTCCAGGCAAGGCATTTCCACCGTATTGTAAAATTACCATTTTAACCCCCAAAGCTTGATAAGTTCGTTTTAAAGATTCCGCATTAATATTGGCAAACATTAATCCCGAACCACCTCTCATTGGAATATTATCGAGGGCAACGCCTGTTTTATTTTCCAAACTCACACCCAATATTTCCGCTCTACATCCATTAAATTCCAACGCCACTTTACCTTCAGCACTGTCTGTTGAGAAACTAATGATTTGTTCAATTGAACTTGCTTCTACTGTTTTGGTATCTACTAACTTGTTGTTTGAAAAGCATTTAATTTCTTGCTGAGTAGAATTAGCGCCTATGATAACTTTACAAGTATTAAAACTTCTGTTTTTGTAACTGGTATTATCGCGGGCAGTGAACAACACTTTAGCTGAAGGACTGTTTTTGACACAGAAATAGGCCATAGGACCATATTTATTGTGTTTCGACCTAAATTCAGGCGACCCAAATGTTAGTTTTCTTGTCCAATCTCCCGAAGTTTGAACTGCTACAGTGTACTTTGGCGTCACTTCCAATGCAGGGAGTAAACCGGGACCACTTCCACCAAAAGACCTTTGTAGTTTTTCTCTTATAAAACTACTAATTCTGTCCATTTCGATTTGAGAATCGCCATAATGAATAATTCTAAAAAAAGTATTGTCTCTTTTCACTTGTTCCAATTCATCAAAAAAACGATTCATGGTAGTATTGGTAAGCGAATTATCGTAATAAAACCTTGCGGAACTTTCAATAGAAGCAATTTCTAACAGCAAAAGAGTGTCATGAAATGAGCGCGATGGTTTTTTGAAAATTTCTATTTTTTTTGCCGCCAAAGTTGCCGAATCCTTTAGAAAAATCTCTCTGGCTTTCAATAAAATAGAGTCTTTACTTTCAGACAAGGAAGCGGTATCCATTTGGTCTGAATCAAAATTCATTAATTCAACACCTGCAAGTTTTATGTTATTGGCATCTAAATACAAAGAAACAGCCCCTAATGAACACATGCATAAAATGACAAACAGAAGAATAGAGTACGGTTTCATGGGGACAAATGATACTAAAATGCAAACCTACATATTTTTTAATTTAATTTTCAGATTGTTTTACTCATTTAAAACACAAATAGTCCACTAAATTCATAAGACACATTTCTGTTACTTTTTTTGTAAATTTGCGACTTCAAACTTTATATGGAAAATATAGAAAACAAAGTGGCAAACAGCGGATTAATCACACTTAATCCAGAGGAACTTATCTTAGATTTTCCCTTCAAAACAATAGATATTAAAGAACAATTGTACATGGGTTTAATGTTAAAAGAGAAAGATTTTCGCGATTTTATTAAAAACAACGATTGGAGTATTTATAAAGACAGTTATGTGAATATTATTTGCAGCAGCGATGCCATAGTTCCAACATGGGCTTACATGCTTATAGCTACAAAATTACAACCTGTTGTTAAGTATGCTATGCTAGGCAGTCGCGAAGAGTTAGAACATCAATTGTATTTAAATTCAATTGAACAATTAGATATTGACGAATATTTAGACAAAAGAATTGTTATAAAAGGTTGTGGAGACAAATTCATTCCTAACAACGTCTATTTAAAGCTTACCGACAAACTTTTACCAGTTGTAAAATCGTTGATGTTTGGCGAACCATGTAGTACAGTTCCAGTCTATAAAAAATCTTAATAATAATTTAATATCTATTAAAATAGATATATATTCGCCCCAATTTTAATCCAAATGGAAATTTTATTAATCATTATCTTCGTTCTCGGCTATTTAGCTATAGCATTTGAACATCCGTTGCACATCAACAAAACGGCACCTGCCTTAATTATTGCCGCATTAATGTGGGGTATTTGGGCACTTTTCGAGCACCACCACATCGCTGAAATCAATCTAGAATTGAATCACGAGTTGGCAAACACGGCTCAAATCCTCTTCTTCCTGTTAGGCGCTATGACGATTGTTGAAATCATTGATGCCCATCAAGGTTTCAAAATCATCACTAACAGAATTAAAACCAAAGATGCCAGAAAATTATTATGGATTATTGGTTTATTAACCTTTTTCTTATCTGCACTATTAGACAACTTAACTACCGCTATTGTTATGGTTTCATTGTTAAGAAAATTAGTTCACGATAAAGAACAACGTTTGTTTTTTGCAGGTATTGTTATTATAGCTGCCAATGCAGGTGGTGCATGGTCTCCTATTGGTGACGTAACCACTACTATGCTTTGGATTGGTGGTCAAATAAGTAGTGCAAACATTATTAAAATGCTATTTATTCCTTCTTTAGTTTGTTTAGTAATTCCTTTAATTGCAGTTAGTTTTAAATTAAGAGGAGAGGTTAAACGCGATACTTACGATTACGACAAAGCAGAAAAAGAAGAAAAAGTAAAAGGCAGTTTATTGATTTTATTATTAGGTATTGCTGGTTTATTATTTGTGCCTATTTTCAAAACTGTAACTCACTTACCTCCATACATGGGTATGTTATTCAGTTTGGCTATCGTTTGGATTGCTTCTGAATTATTACATATTGACAAAGAAGAAGAAGAAAGAAAACAATACAGCGCTTTACATGCATTATCAAAAATTGACACCTCTAGTGTTTTATTTTTCTTAGGTATATTGTTAGCAATAGGCGTTTTACAAGGAATTGGTACTTTGGCAAACTTAGCTGCTTGGATGGACCAAACGATAGGTAATCAGGATTTAATTGCAATAGCTATCGGTTTATTATCAGCTGTAGTTGATAATGTGCCTATTGTAGCTGCAACCATGAAAATGTACAGCATCGAAACATTCCCTATGGATCACAAAATGTGGGAATTCATTGCTTACTCAGCAGGTACAGGAGGAAGTTGTTTGATTATTGGTTCTGCTGCAGGTGTGGCAGTAATGGGTATGGAAAAAATTGACTTCATTTGGTACTTAAAGAAAATATCTTGGTTAGCGCTATTGGGTTATTTGGCTGGTGCTATTACCTATATTGGTATTTACGCAATAAGCCACTAAGAACAAAGGAATTAAAATCTAATTTATAAAAAAAGGACGCTTATTTTAAAGTAAGCGTCCTTTTTTATGCCCAAAAATCAATAAAATAGAACCAATATTAGGGTAATTTGACTATCTCTGTCTTTTCATCTTTATACAACACATAGTTTTGATTGTTATTGGTAAAAAAGAAATAAGTTAATTCATTTTTAAGTGGCATCACATCCTCTGTCACAAAACTACTACTGCCATTTTTGAAACTCAATTTTTGCAACACTCCTTTTTCTATATTTTTTACATAAACCTGTAAACCTGATGATGCTTGAACGGCATGGTAAAGAATGTAATTAAGATTAAAGGCATCATGTGTCATGCTTGGCGATGTTGAAAATCCTTTATAATGAGTTTTCTTATCTGCTTCTATTATAGTTTGTTTCATATTAAACGGGTCCAAAAACTGTGATAAATTGGCATCAAAAAACACAGGATAAGGAAGCATGTAATACCAATCACTGCCTTTAATAGCATACAAACTAGGTGATACAATTTCTTTTTGCGTAGTAAAGCTTACTAATATTGTAAAATGCTTTACAAGCACTCTGCTTTTAGGGTCCGACTTAAGCGTGTTTTAGTTTCATTAAATCTAAAATTTATTTGGCAAAATTGTTTGGAACTGTCGCAATAAAGTAAACGAAGTTGAGCATCGTCGGTAAATTCCAACTCTTTATATTTGGGGAAATAATTGTAAGAAACTAAGGGAGGATATTTTATAACGTAAACTTTATGAAAGTTTAAATCTTGGTCGAACCGCAACAAACAATAGCTATACAAATAAAGATTTTTAGGGTTTTTAAATCTGATTGCCACATACAAACTGTCATTCCTATTGCCTATACTCAAAATCTCAAATACATTAATATTCTGAAACATCACATGTTCTTTGCCAGAGGAATTATCTTTAGACATCCCTATTTTTATCAAAGCCTGAGTTGTAATGCTGTCTTTTTTAATGTTTTTCTCCATTAGCTCTTGCTTTGATTGCAGGTCCACTTTTACAAGACTGCTGTGAGTATACAAATACACATGACTTCCAAAACTAGTAGAACCTAAGTAGTTGTTAGCATTTAATGCATTTACAACAAGGAAAACACAAATTGTAAGTCTGATTTTTTTATTCAAAGTAAATTTAATTGCCATTTATAAAATCGTATTCATTATTAACAGAAAATAGTTTGAAAATATTGTTTAGGTTTTAATTAAACCAAGAAAAACAAATTGGCATCGCAACCCAAAACAAAAATTGAACTATATTAACCTGTATTTGTGAAACACTAACTACAAATTAAATAGAAGTTTAAAAAAAAATCTTTGAATAAAGTCAACAAAAAATGGCGTTTTTCAAAACAACAATTACCTTACAATAAGCAATTTTTTGGTTTCAAAAAACGGATCATCAAAACCGGGGTAAATAGACTCGATTGTTATTTTTTTGCGCGGGTAAACTTCTTTAAAATTAATCAACTCTTGTGTTAAGTCGCCTCCTTTTAAACAAGCAACCTCAGAATCTGTCTTTAAATTCTTGTGAATCCAAGCATAAAAATCAACCAATTGGGTTACTGCCCTGCTTACAACCAAATCATACTTGCCTTTGACTTGCTCTGCTCTTAATTGCTCTGCTTTAACATTTGTTAGCCCCGTTCCTTCAATGACGGCATTTACAACCCCTATTTTTTTTCCTATAGAATCTACCAAATAAAACTCAATATCAGGGAATAAAATGGCCAAAGGAATTCCAGGAAATCCACCGCCTGTTCCTATGTCTAAGACTGAACGAATTTGTGTAAAATCAATGAATTTTGCAATTGCCAAAGAGTGTAAAACGTGCCTTACATAAAGTTCATCTATGTCTTTTCGGGAAATGACATTAATTTTCTCATTCCATTCAGTATAAAGCGCATACAACTGATCGAACTGCTTAATTTGCTTTTCAGAAAGTTCCTTAAAATGCGTTTGTATGATTGCAGAGTCTACCATTTCTTTTGTTTATTAAATAAATTCACCAACCCAAACATTGCATTATAGATAACATAGAACAAATCGAATAAGGGCATCCATACTATTTTATATTTGTGTTTGAGTTTTTTGAACGCCATAAAAATCAATGGAAATTTAATCAACCAAAACAATAATAACAGAATCAATGTCCAAAACCAATTGTTTAGTAAAAACAAATTGAAAACGATTAAAACCCACATTAACGCATGGGACAAACCAATAAATCCGAGCTTTACTTTGTCTTTAAAATTGTAATATTTCCCAACAAAAGTATGTCTCTTTTTTTGCAAATACCATGTTCTAAAACTCGTTTTACTGCTTGTAAACATAAAGGCATCGGGATGAATACAAATAGCAGTATTGGTAGAAGTGGCTGCGTCTCTTACAAACAAATCATCATCTCCAGAAAGCACATGTAAATGACTGGCAAAACCTTTCACTTTCAGGAATAAAGACTTTTTATAACTCATGTTTCTTCCAACACCCATATAGGC
Organism: Chitinophaga pinensis; assembly: GCA_945871905.1. Classification (GTDB taxonomy): domain Bacteria; phylum Bacteroidota; class Bacteroidia; order NS11-12g; family UBA955; genus JABMMZ01. The sequence goes on along the minus strand of CAMBXL010000001.1, from coordinate 35,839 downwards.
TTTGTTGCGCACTGCGTATGAAAAAAACAAAATAGCAGTCCATAAATTATCCATTTGTGAAATTAGATTCACAAAAGTCTGTTTTCTAATAAATGGAGAATAGCCAAGCACAATTTCTGTAGATGGATTTTCTATATAAGGAACAACCATTCTTTGCAACCAATAAGGAGAGGCAGGCAAACAGTCAGCATCTGTTAAAACAATAATATCATGAGAAGCGGCTTTTATCCCTAGCGTAAGTGCAAGTTTTTTACCGAGTGTTTGTTTTTTCATTTCTTCGGTTACATACACCCCTTTTACATTCGGAAATTGCTTAACAGACTCTTCAATAAAAGAATTAGTTTCATCCCAACTGGCATCGTCTATTAGAACAATTTCAAAGTTTGGATAATTTTGATTCATCAATTCTGGCAAAAGCTTTTGAATATTTTCAAAATCAGCACGAATGGATATAACAATACTTACAGCTGGCCATGAAACATGAGTAGGCAAGTCAGTTTTTTTGACTTTTAATAACGGTAGAATTAAATAGAAATGAACAATTAGTTGTATTAAAACAAAAAGTCCACATGATACAAGTAGTACGACTTCAAATATCGTATTGGGATATTGTAATGTCATGTTTATTTGAATCCAATTCCAGTTTTTTGTGAAGGAATATTGTCTGCTTTAAATTCGTCAACATCCTCAAAAACAAGTGTCCCAATTACCTTAGCAGTTCTTTTGCTCTTCGGCAATTCGCTTAGTCTTAAATGTTGATTTCTCACCGCTTCTTCTATTACTTTTCTTACGGCCCTTCCATTTCCAAAAAACTTATCGCGTTTTTGGTACATGTAGGAGATGTAAGTTTTAAGTTGTTCTTTGGCAGCCTCATCTGGACTTAAGTTATGGTCGGCCAGTTGTTGGATAGCGATGCCATATAAATCTTCGGCATTAAAGTCTTCGAATAAGAAAGTACGGTCGAACCTAGATTTTAACCCAGGATTGGTCTCCAAGAATTTCTCCATATTTTGAGTATAACCTGCCGCTATTACCACAAATTTTCCTCTTTGGTCTTCCATTCTTTTCAAGATAGTTTCTATGGCTTCTCTGCCGTAATCATTTCCTCCACCTTCTGTTAATGAATAGGCCTCATCTATAAACAATACACCTCCTTGTGATTTGTCTAACAATTCAGAGGTTTTTATTGCCGTTTGACCAATGTAACCACCCACTAAAGATTGTCTGTCACACTCCACCAAATGACCACGTTCTAGTATGCCCAATGCTTTGTATATCTGAGCTAAAATTCTGGCTACAGTCGTTTTACCCGTTCCAGGGTTACCCAAAAACACCGAATGTAATGAAAATATTTCACGTGGATTTTTTCCAGACTCCTTGTAATATCTCACCAACTTAATCAGTTCATCAATATCGCTTTTAACCTTTGCCAAACCGGTAAGTTTTCTGAGTTTTCCAACCGATTCTTTCAATAATTCTTCATCGATAGGTATATCTGCATCGGTTTTAGACTGAGCTGTAAATGCTTTTAAAACATCTTCTTTTTCAATGGTGCTAAGGGTATCCAAAGTTAGTTTGTTTGGGTCTTTAACTTTCATTACTCTCAATCCTAAATTCATTTTAAACTCATCAATCATGGAATTAACCATTCTTGCATTTCCAAAGAATTTATCTCTATTTCTGTATGCATCTACCAAATGTTTATACATTTCAGCAACAGCACTTTCGCTTAACTTAACACCTCTTTTTTGACAAGCATATTCTGAGATTTTAATCAACTCCTGAGGCAAGTAGTCAGGGAATTCATAAATCATATTGAAACGCGATTTCAATCCTGGGTTTGACTCAAGGAAAGTATTCATTTCGGTTGGATAACCAGCCACAATAATGGCCATGTCACTTGCATCACTCAATTCTTTCAATAAGATTTCAATGGCTTCTTTTCCAAAGTCTTTACTGTCATCGTCCTTACGGGCTAATGAATAAGCTTCATCAATAAAAAGGATACCATCTTTTGCTTTTTTGATAGCTTCTTTAGTTTTTGGAGCTGTTTGTCCTATAAACTCAGCCACCAAATCCCCTCTATCTACTTCATGCACATGACCTTTTTTGAGTAAACCTAATTCTTTATAGATTCTACCAAGCATTCTTGCAACGGTGGTTTTACCCGTTCCCGGATTTCCTTTAAATACTGCATGCAAGTTGATATGCTCATTGTCTGCAACCCCTTTTTCTTTACGCAAAGCAATAAATTTAAGGTAGTTGGTATATTCTTTAACTTTAGATTTAATGCTATCCAAACCAATCATAGCATCTAAATCCTTTAATACATTTTCATAAGAATCATTAACCACAGGGACTTTGGCAACTTCGGGTTTCACCTCACTTGTTGTTTCTTGGTTGTCATCTTCTAATTCGAAGTCAAAATCAGCATCAAAATAGAACCCTGACTGCACCAAAGGAATAAAATCCTCTTCAACTGCTTCAACGTAATCATCGCCAATTTCAAAAGGTACGCTTGCAACTAGTTCATCCATAAACACCACTTCGATGTAGTAACGGCCTCTACCCCAAGTACCTAACATATCACTTCCCCACCCTACAGTGGTGCTAAAATTCTCATCGTCAGGCTTTACAAAAAAGAGTTTTGTAGCGGAACCTTTCAGGTACCCTGAAGAAGTTTTATAATTAAATACCAATTCACAGGCCCAATCTGTACTTTTTCTAACTAAATTTTTGGCATTAATTTCGATCCAAATGTAGCGAGTGGTTAGGGCATTGAAACAAATGTAGTATTTTCTATCGTTATCAATTAAGTTGGCATCGGGACCTTCATAAAGTTTTAAAGTATTAATTTTAAAAAAGGGATTATTGCCATTTTTAACAACGCCTTGACGTTCGATATAGAAACTTTTGGTCGCAAATAGTTCATCATTGACATAGGCTTCCCATCGGTAAGCCCCTGCTTTCCAATAGGTATTGGGTGTTTTTACGCCCCAACCTTCACGAACAAAAACGATATTATCGCGTTTATCGATTGTTCTATCACAGTTTAAATCGCAAATTTCTTCATCTGCTTCATTCAAACATTTTAATTTTAATTTTAAATCCCAATTATCTTCATCGTATTTTTTGTTGAAAAAAGAAAACTCGCAGTAAATGTAAGCGGTTTCATTTTCGTCAAAAACAGATCTGTATTTCTTTGCATTGTGTGCCAACCACTCAGTGCTTCCATAGGTTTTAATGTCTCTAAATTTCAACAAGTCTTTGATGCTCATATAAAAGTAATATCAAGTTTCAATATTAAGCAATTCTAAATTTTAAAGTGTCAGAAATGTGTATTTTTTTCAATAAATAAAAAAGTTTTTGTTTTTCAAAAATATTGAATATTTTTGCCCCCCTCAATAGGTGAGGTGACTGAGTGGCCTAAAGTAGCAGTTTGCTAAACTGCCGTACGGGAAACTGTACCGAGGGTTCGAATCCCTCCCTCACCGCGAAATATAGTTGAAAAGTAATTTTACAATTTAAAAAATAAATTGTACTTTTGCAAAAGTTCTTAAAATTAGAAAAGACCCTTTTGGTCGGATGTTTTTTAGTTTGGTCCGACATTTATTATTTGTTTACAAGAATGAATAATCAAAATAACTACTTCGGGGTGTAGCGTAGCCCGGTATCGCGTCTGCTTTGGGAGCAGAAGGTCGTAGGTTCAAATCCTGCCACCCCGACAAAAACGGCAGTTGACAGTCTAGTTATTAATAAACTGTTACTGCCTTTTTTTTTGAATGTCAATGGTCTCGTAGCTCAGTTGGATAGAGCAACAGATTTCTAATCTGTGGGTCAGGGGTTCGAATCCCTTCGGGATCACTCTAAGGGAAAGCACACCAAATCTGGTGTGCTTTTTTTTGGGAGAATCGTCACAAGCATTGGTATTCCTAAGTATTTTGGCTATCACTTCATTTATTTTTAGAGTTCGATAATTTTTTTCTTCAAAAATCAATCCTGATGAAAAAATCGAACTCAAAATTTGCCTTTTTATGCTTGTATTGCTTTGTTTATAAGCCTTGGCAAGATTGCTTATAACCATTGATGCTTCCGTAATATTTGATTTAATATTGATAAGCCCATCTTGGTTTCTGTTAAGTTCAATGCTTAGTTGTTTTATTTTATCTTCTGTAGAAATTCTTATAGTTTTAAATTCTGAAACTTCAATTTCGCCGTCTAACATTAAGTTTTTGGCATTTTCTATTCGTTTTTTTAATTTAGATATTTCTGTGTTGATTTTGCCTCCTTCTATTTTATTTGTTTGATTATTTTGAGTAATTTTATCATTTACTATTTTAGAAAATATTTTCAATGCTCCTTCAGATGGCTTAATAGTTTCAAGCATGCCTTCCAAAGCATTATTGACGACTTCTGCCTTTTTTCTCTCTTTACAAAAATTCGTACAATGATAATATGGATAACGAACCCCCATTTTCCCTTTTGAACATGAGGCTGTTAGATATTTTCCACATTGTGGACAAATTAGTATTCCCCTCAATGGAAATTCATCTCTGATTGTTTTTAATGAACTTGGTAAATGTTTTTTTCTACCCTCTATAATATCTTGTACTTTGTAAAACACATTTTCACTTATTAAAGGCAAATGAATACCTTGTATCCATTCTTCAGGCTCATCTTTGTATGCTGGTATGAAAATTTGCCCAATATAAACTCTGTTTCTTAATAACATCCAAAAGGAATTTCTATTGCATTTTAAACCCTCTTTATATAATTTAAGTCTTAGTGATTCTATACTATAATTTCCAGTTGAAAAATCATTAAAAGCTCTAACAACAAGCTTTTCTTGTAAACCTCCCTCAGGAGTTATGACAGGTCTATTTAATTCATTTCGTGTATTTTTATACCCTCGTGGACATGCACCTAACCATCGTCCTTGTTTTTTTCCTTTACGTATGCCATGAAAGATATTCAACGACCTTCTGTCGTTATCAATTTCAGGTGTGGTAAGATAAATCGCCAACATTAATTTTTGTTCAGGTATTTCTAAATCTAACTTCTGTTCAATTGCGACTGCTTCTACCCCCAATTTTTTTAAAATTGAAAGCTCCTCATAGGCTTTTTCTGCACTTCTTGAAAATCTATCCCACTTTAAAAAACAAATATAATCAACACTGTTTTTGTTTTTTTTAAGAAAAGTAATAATATTTTTCCACTCAGGTCTATTAAATGTTTTTCCACTTTCATCATCATGATAAAATCCAACTACCTCAATTTTATTCATTTCGCAATAATTGTAAAGTTTGTCTTTTTGATCCAAAGGTGAATACCCATTGTTTTGTTCATCTGTTGAAACCCTTGTATATAGGATTGCTCTTTTTGCCATTTCTTTTTTAATTAATTTTTGTTGTTTTCCATAATTTCAATGGCAATGTCTGCCATAATCATTAACCAATCTCTGATAATAATAATTTCGTCGTCTGTAAATTCTTTTTCTTCTTCTTTTAATAAATCTCTACATTGCTTAATTGTGAGCATAATGTGTTGCTTTTTAGCAACCAAAAGCCATTTCTAATGGGTTTTAATTATTGTTTTGTTATGAGCCATTTCCATGGGTCTTTATTGTTTTTTTTATTTTGTTTTCTAAGTATATGTGTTTGTCATTTCTCAATACCACACTAACCTCTTTGTATTCATTCATTCTAAGTAATTTTTTTATAGCCATTACTTCTTCGTTACGCAATTCTTGTTTTTGAGTTAAAGTGTATGTAATCGTTTTATTATGTGATTTTTTAATTAATATCTCTTCAACTTTATGGTCTCTTAATGCAGTTAAAATTTCATCTTCAGCACTTGAAATAATGCCAAAAGCTCTATTTAATGGTTCGTTTTTGTCAAGTTCAAAAAAGTCTGAAACGATGGTGTTTAAATTGATGAATAAGTGAGTATTTTCTTTTATATAATTAATTTCCTCCTGTGAATATATGCTGTTTTTATTGCCAATGTATAACATTTTAAAATGACTATCTTGAGGGATTAGATATAATGATATTTTCTGTCCGTATAATAATATTTGAGTTATTAGGCCTGCAAATGGTGTAAGAAGTTTCGCTTTTTTTTTGAAATCACTTTCGGGATTTTCAATAAAATTAAAAATTTCATCTGCAATATTGCTCGAAAATTGGCTTTTTAAATCATTTATAATCATTTCTTTATTATTTCTCATGAAGTTAATGGTATCAAAATAGTAGTCGTTCTTAATTAATACAATATCTTGAAAGGGAATATTGAACTTCCTAAGTTCCTTTACTACTGTTACCCAAAGGGTATCTATCAGATTTAATCTATTCCAAGGGCTTTGTCCTTTTTCGGCTTTTTCAACATTAATGACACCAATTTTACCCCAATAAAAAAATTCACGTGCACCTAATTCAAGTTGACTTGGTTTGGCGAGTAAATCCAATATTTTGGGATAAGTATTAATTACTTCTAATGCACTTATGTCCAAAAATTGACTAAACTCTTCAATTATTTTATCGCCACTATTATATATATTACTCATATTTAAAAAAAGATTACACAAATGTAATGTTTAAATTTATATTTGCAATTATAATTTTTAAAAATTAAAAACCAATTAACCACTCTAACAATTAAATAACCGCAAAATGACATCAAAAACGACAAAAGGAAAAAAAAGTAAAAACACAAAAAGAAGAGAAATTAAATGTTTACGATGTGGAAAACCAACAACGATAAAACGAAACAATGAATATTATTGCTCTGAATTATGTCAAGTTCAAGAAGGTATCGACCGTAAAGAAACTGGTAAAACAATTAAAGCTTTTACGGGAAGCCATAAACAATTAATGGAATTTTTATGCAAGAAGGCTATGCTTTACGAACTATACCAAATTCTTTACAAAAAATATTACTTTACTATTAATCAAATCAACAATAAAGAACATAAAGAATCTTACAAGATTTCATATCCTACATTTTCTTTATACTATAATCCATTAAACAAGAAAAAACCGTATAGTTTGTTTATAACCGATTCAATAAGCAAATGCATCAATCTTCATAAACCCATTCAATTGAAATTTACAAACAAAAATAACAACGAAATAAAAATATAACATTATATAAAACAACCTTAATTTGTTGATTACTAATTATTTAATACATTGTATGTTTGTACAAAAGAAGGAGATTCAAAATGAGTTTAATTATTCCCAAAAACGCTATTATTCTTTATTAAAGCTTTAACAAATATTTGGATTTCTTTTGGGTTCTCTTTAAACTATAAAACGTTTTTTTAAATGACCTTAACAGACGTAACAAATGCACAAACACTCACAAGATGCTAAATAGATATTCTTTAGTATTAGTTCACCTTATTAAAGAAATTTAACTTAATATATTAATAATCAATTTTTTAATTTATTGTACGTTTGTACAATGATAGAAACATAAAAAGGGCTAATTTTAATAATTAAATTCAATTTAAGTTATCTTACTAAAAAATATACAGATAAAAGAAATGCTCTTTACATTTTGATGATTTTTATATTGTCTTTTTATTTCTAATTTTTACTAAGTTTGGTTAATTCAAAATATTTTTATTGATTTGTGTAACAATTAAAACTTGAAACACTTAATATCCATATTATTATTAGGCATTTTACATTTAACTATAAATGCTCAAAATATTGATAGTAGTGTTCTTTTTACAAATGATAGCATCATAAAACAAAAAGCCATTGAATTAAAAAAACAACAGCAAAACAAGTTTGATTCCATTCAATTAACAAACAAAAATAACATTCAAAACGAAATAACAAATCATAAACAATCTATACATTCAAAAACGGATAGTAGCGCTAGAGAACAATACAAAAAAGAAGGATCTTTGCTATTAAAAAAACAATCTGAAATATTAAATATACATGTTCAAAAGTCAAAATCAACTATAACCTCTCCAAAGGAAAAAATTAAGCAAACCATATTAAACAAAAAGAACATTTCCTTTTCAGGAGAAGTTAAGTCCGACAATTATTACACAACAGCTCAAAATCCATTAATGAGGAATGAGCTCCAATACAGCCGATTATATATTGCGCCTACAGTCACTTTATTTGGATTGCCATTTAAAGGAAACATGTTTTTAACAACAGAAAACAATAATACCTATAGAAGTGATTTTTTTACATTTCGTTTTGATGCTAATACATACAGGCAAATGGCTGCAAAACAAATGCAAAATCAAATCAATGAAGCCAAAAAAATAGACCGACAAAGAGCCCTTGATTTACAAAAGAATCAAATAGAATCTCAACGTTTTGAAAATGAATACCAACAGTTAAAAAACAATATTCCAAATTCAGAACAAATTCAACAAAATCTAAAACAAAAAGCTGAAGAAAAGAGTAAAGCACTAATTGCACAGCAAGAGGAGATTGTAAAAGAAAAACTTAAAAATGCAACAGAACAGGAAAAAGCCAAATTAGAAAAAGAACTGCAACACCAAAAAGATTCTATTTTATTACACTATCAAAAACAGGTAAACGATTCATTTCTTAATTCAGAAGACATAAAGAAAAATAATATTGATTCAGCACAATTAGCCAAGCTATTAAAAGCACAAGGGAAGTTAGAAGAGTTAAAACAAAAGAAACAAAAACTAGAACAATTAAGACAAAGTGATTCAGCGCAGTTAATGCAGAAAATGGATCAGGTTAGAAATCCAGACGATTTAAAACAATTTGCAAAAGAACAGTTCAAAGGAAATAAATGGATGAAACAAATACTGGCGGTCGATAGGTTTGGAATTGGAATTGTAAATCCACAGTATTCAGAAAACACCATTCAAGCAATTTCTATCAAAGGGGTAGATATAGGCGTTAATCAAAAGAACTATTTTTATGATTTAACATTAGGAAAGACAACCCAACAGTTTTTAGGATTGTTTTCAAATACAACACCTGAGTTTAATAGAAACATTGGAATAGTTCGATTGGGTTTAGGCGAATTTAAAAAGAATCATGTTGGATTGGAAGTCATGCATGCATCTGATCCACAAAACCAAGTCAACATATTAAATCCCATCAAGAATACCGTTTATAATTTGTTTGCCCAACAAACATTTTTAAAAAACACTACCATACAAGGTCATTTGGCACAAAGTAGCTACAGAGAATCTAAAAGCTATATAATTAATCAAGAAATGCCATCAACTTATCAATTTAAGAGGTCTGCATTTCAATCCTATCAAATAAAGGCAAGTCATTTAATCAAAGAAAATACAAAAATTGAGATTAACTTACAACAAACTGGTATTGGTTTTAGAACCGTTGGTAATCCGTTTTTAAGAAGAAATTTTAGAGAAATAGAATCTAAAGTAGAACACAAGTTATTCAAAAACAAAATTAAGCTTCAAGCTAATTACAAAGAAATGAGGGATAATTTAGTTTCTTTAGGTCCATCCACAAATCGAATCAAAGGATATGGTTTTAAAGCATCGAGTGCTTTTACAAAATTGCCTAATTTTATTTTAAATTACTGCCCATACCAGCAAGGCAACAATCATCCTGATTCTTTATTCAGAACCAATAATCAATTCTCAATAAGTAGTGCCATTATTACCTATAAGAAAAGATTTAAGTCTGTCAACTGGATGAGTTTATTGTCATATACCCGTTCTGCTATGGAACTAAACAATACAGGAACGGTCGCATACAAGATGTTAAACAGTATGCAAACCTTTCAAGTCGGGAATAAAAACACATTCATTATAGCATTGATGAAGAACACAACAGCACCTTTTGTTGATACCCTAAACTCATCCTCATGCCAAATTACACATACTTTATTAATGAATCATAGACTATCATTAAGTAGTATTGGCGAATACACACAATTTGCAAGGTCGGCATTCAAAGCTGGCATGGGCTTACAAGTAAATAGCACACTCTTCAAAAACTTCACAATCGGTATTAGTTCAAGGTATGATAGAATTAATGGGATTTGGAATTTGCAAAATGCCAATGTGTTTACAAGCAGGTTGACCGCAAGCTGGAAATGGTAATGTGTATAATTTGAAAGCAGAAATATTTTCTATTGATTTTGGTCAATAATTCTGAGGGAAGGTTGAAATATTTTAAATTATTATACATTCATATTAAAAAAATCATAAATATTAAATTTATAATCCCCTCATCTGTTGTGATAAATGAGGTTTAAAATCAGGTCTAAAGATTAATTTAAAGTTATTTTTTGAAAAAAATCAAAATATTTTTTTTGTGACTTTTTTCTCATTATTTTAAAATTCATGACGCAATTTAATGAATTTAACTATCTAAATCAGCGCAAAAGGTACATTCAAATGTACTTTTTTTAACTGAATATCAGCAATTTAACTATTTATAAAAATATTTTTTTGTTTTAATTGTTTTTTACTAATATGAATTTGAAAATTAAACGATAATTCAATAGTATAAATGACACAAATAAAACTATTGGTAAAAACACTGGCACTATTTTTGGTGATGTGCGTTTTTGCCACAAATTTAAAATCACAAATAAACATTCAATTTAATAATATTAATGAATATTTATTTAACACCAAACAAGTCTTAAACTTATCGGTCATCAATCTAAACACAAAACCTGTAGATGTCTATTTTATTGGTTTTATTAAAGATGGTCAAAGCCAAAGAGTTGTAGAATTTAAAACCAATACTAAAACATTAAACCAAGGTAACAATCTATTAAATTCAATGAACTTTGATTTCAGTGAATTAAATTACCTTAATCCAGACATTCTTGAAATAGAGGAAAAGTCAGGATCTTATCCTTATGGATTATATAGTATTTGTATTCAAGTTAGATGTGCCACATCAGATTGTAATGGATTAGGAGCTACTGCAAGCAGTTCTGAGGAAATAACTTGTATTAATGTTAATATAGAAAATCCGACTCCATTAATATTAGCTCACCCTGAGGATGAATCAGAGATTGAAGAAACCAAACCATTGTATACTTGGATTCCACCAAGCCCAGTGGCACGTTCCTCAAATTTGAATTACACGATGCGCCTTGTTGAAATGATGGAGGGTCAAAATAAATCGGATGCATTAACAATGAATAGACCAATTATTGAAATGAGCGGTATTGGTCAACCAAGTTTGATGCATCCTTTAGATGTTCCTGAATTAGAGAAAGGAAAATGGTATGCTTGGCAAGTAGAAGCTTTTGTGGGGAATACACCAATTGCCCAAAGTGAACAATGGAAGTTTAAAGTAAAAAAGGAGGTAAAGCCAGTTGAAAAACCAAGTTATGTTATTTTAAAGACAGATGATTTATCGATATATCAATTTAAAGACATTTTACATTTTACTTACATTGAATCAAGAATTGATAATGAATTAAATGTCAGTATTTATAATTCAGAAAATCAATTAATCTATAAAGGGGGTAACAACTTCCAAGCAAAAAGAGGAGAAAATTCATTTAAAATTGAACTTAATAATGGGAAGTATATGAAAAACAGTCTCTATACTTTGGTTTTAAAAAACACATACAACGAACAATATTTTCTAAAGTTTAAACTATTATAACATTGAGACATTATATTTTAATTCTGTTCTTTATTATTCTCATATCAAGTTGCAATAAAAAATTAGACCCAATTGAATATGTAAATTGGTTTAAAAATAGCAAAGAGAATTTAAATGAAAAAAAATCAGCCCATTATCTATATGAAATTAGATATCTATCCCCTGAAGCAAATTTATTAATGGAATTTGGTCAAAATAATGATTCGATAAATAAATATTTAATTGAAGAAAAAAATTGGTCAAAGTTTGAATTAAAAATCTTTACAATTGATAAGAAACAAGATGTATTAAAATATAACAATAAACAAAAAAGTGATTATTTTGAGAAAATGCAATATTTAATTACGGGTATTAATGAAGATATTACAGCAACAAAAAAAGATGGAAACATTATAAGTTGTTCTTTTCATCATTTTGAAAGGTCATATAATATTTCACCTTATCTAAATTTAACTTTTTCATTTATGGAAAATATAGAAAATTTAAAAGAAATAAATATTGAATCTAAACTTGATAATTCAAAAATTACAATTCAATTAAATCACCCTAAGCTTCCAAAATTAAACTTATAAAAATATGCAAAACAGAAGATCTATAAAGATAAAATTAACATCCTTTTTTTTTATATTAATTCACCTCATTGAGGTTTGTTATCCTACTATTAGTTATGCGTTAACTGGTGGACCAAGTCAACCAGAAGTTCAAAGTTTTGAGCCTGTTGGCACAAGTGAGATGGTAGATTTATTTTCCGGTGATTTTAATTATAATATACCATTATTAGATGTTGGAGGTTATCCTATAAATATTGCCTATCATGCTGGAGTTACAATGGATCAAGAAGCAAGTTGGGTTGGTTTAGGATGGAATATTAATGCAGGTGTAATTAACAGAGATATGAGAGGATTGCCAGATGATTTTAAAGGAGATTTAATTGAAAAAGAAACTCATATTAGACCCAATATAAATACTTCTGCGAATTTAGGACTCCCAATATATGAGCGAGAGTTATTTGGATTAAAAAAATATTTTAAAGAGGCAAAATTAAATGTTGGGTTAAATATAGGTGTAAGATATAATAACTACAAAGGTATAGGGTTTGATTTTGGATTTTCTCCAACAATGTCAATTGGACAATCAAATAGCACTAAATTAACTGCTGGGTTAGGTTTAAATTACTCCTCATCAGGAGGGGTTAATGTAAATCCAAGTTTGGGCTTAAGTAACAGAATAGATGGGGAACTAGAAAAAGGTGCATATGCAAAAACGGGTGTTCAAGTTGGAACAAGTTTTAATTCGAGACAAGGTTTACAAGCATTTAATTATGGTATTAGTTATGGGGTAAATAACAAAAAAAATACTGAAATTGCTGGCAAAAGTATAGGTTCAAGTCATTCTTTTGGAATTCAAACCTATACACCACAAATATCAATGCCCATGAAAACTCATTCTTTAACAATGAGTATAGGCACTGGACCTGAATATAATGGAGCTTTTCCTAAGATTAATTTATCTGGATCATACAGTCAAACTGTACTTTCTGAATCATCATCTTCTAAAAATGCTTATGGATATATGTATGAAGATGCTCATAGAGTGGTTGAAGAACAAGATGATCACGATTTTTTACTTGATTATAACAGAGAAAATGATGGTTCATTTACAAAAAAAACCAAAAACTTACCTTTAACAAATCATACATATGATATTTATTCTGTTGCTGGACATGGAGTTGGAGGTTCGTATAGATTATTTAGAGGAGATATTGGTATAATTGGTGATGATTATTCAAAAACCACAAGCAGTAGTGGAAGTGGTGGATTTGAATTGGGATATGGAAATTTAGTTCATTTTGGCATTGATGTTAATGCAACTTTTCATAAAAGTGAATCAGGGGCATGGGTTGGAAATCGAAGAGAGTGGATTAGAAATAAACCTAAAAACAAATACAATGTCGCAAGAGAGATATTTGGTTTTAGGGGATTAGATTTAACTATAACTTCAATCGACTATGAAGCATCTTATTTTAAAAAAGCTGGTGAAATGTTACCAATAGATGATGCTAATTATAATTTTATTAAAAATAACCAAGCAATTGCATTAAACCCATTAAGTCTTGAAGAATCAAGTGCCATATCATTCATTTCTAATAAACCCAATACAAGTTATTCAACTTCTAATTATCTTCGAAAATCTGACAAAGTTAATACTTTAAGAAAAAAAAGAGATAAAAGGAATCAAATATTTAACCCATTAACAGTTGAACAACGGAGTATTGCTGGACTAACAAAATATTTTAATTATGATGATATTAATCCCCCAATTTATAATGAATTTCCTGTTTCAAGAGTTGAAAATCCCAGACCTAATCATCATACTTCTGAAATTTCCATTGTTGGGGAAGATGGCATGAGATATTATTATGGGATTCCCGCATACAATAATATCCAAAAAGAAGTTGCTTTTAATGTTTCTGGTAGGTCTAAAAATAATGCAATTGGCCAAGTCGAATATAATGCAGGGAGTGATAACACAATTAACAATAGGCAAGGCAAAGACCATTATTATAACAAAACTACAACTCCAGCTTATGCTCATTCATATTTATTAACTGGCATTGTAAGTAGTGATTATGTTGACTTAACAGGTGATGGTATCTCAAATGATGATTTTGGTACATCTGTAAAGGTTAATTATTCTCGTGTTTATGAAAATTACAATTGGAGGGTTCCATACAATCAAAACAAGGCTTCATTGTCAGAAGGAATAAGAAGTACGGATAATGATGACAAAGGTTCGTATGTATATGGTCAAAAAGAAATATGGCATATTTCATCCATTGAAAGCAAAACACACATTGCTTTTTTTAGAATTTCTCTTAGAGAGGATGGTTTAGGTGTTTTAGGTGAAAATGGAGGAAAAAATACTGCTCAAAAATCTTATAAATTAGATAAAATTGAACTTTATTCTAAGCAAGATATTGAATTTGAAAAACTAAATGCTAAACCTGTTAAAGTTGTTCATTTTCAATATGATTATTCATTATGTCCTAATATTGATAACAGTGTAAACAGTGGAGATGGAAAATTAACATTAAAAAAAGTCTGGTTTACATATGGCACTTCACATAGAGGAAGAACTGCTCCTTATTCATTTGAATATGCTGGGATCAATGGGCAAAGTGGAATAAACCCTCAATACAACCTTAAAGGAAATGATGCATGGGGCAATTACAAAGAAATGAAATCAAACGACAATTCACCTAATGGTGAATTGTCAAATTCAGATTATCCATATACAGATTCTGATAAATCAATATCTGATATCAATTCATACGCTTGGTGTTTGACTCAGATTAACTTACCTTCTGGTGGTAAAATAAAAGTAACTTATGAAGCAGATGATTATGGTTATGTTGAAAATAATAGAGCTTTAGAAATGACAAAAATTGCGGGATTTGGAAATTTTGAAGACAAAATAAATGATGGTGATAGAATTTTTAATGCAAGTGGAAAAGATAGACATACTGATTTGATTTTCTTTAATTTAAAAGAAGCATATTCAGGTACCAATCCATCGGAATACATTAAGAAAAGATATTTAGAGAATTTAAATTACATCCAGTTTAATGTTTTTGCATATTTAAGAGATAAAAAAGGAGCTTCTAATGATGTCTATGAATATGTAAAAGGTTATTGTGAAATAGATTGGACAAAAGGTTGTGGCATGACATCAAGCACTGAAGCATGGGTAGCTATTAAAAAAATGCATATTAATGATAAGGACGATGGAAATGATAGACAAATGGTTAATCCAATTGCAAAAACAATTTGGAATCATACAAGATTGTATTTGCCTCATTTAGTTTATCCAGAGCCAAACAATTTAGACCAAAATGCAATGCAACAAATTAAATCTCTTTTACATGTTATTGGGTCAGATTTTTATAGGAATTTTAGAGGAATAAATAAATCATTAGAAGATCAAAAGTTTGGATATAGAATTTCTAAAAATAAATCATGGATACGTTTGAATTCGCCAGACAAAAAAAGAATTGGAGGTGGACACAGAGTTAAAAAAATTGAAATGTCAGATGAATGGCAAGAAATGGCGTTTCCTACCGACAATAACGCTACTTCTATATATGGACAAGAATACGATTATACAAAGCAAGAAATTCAAACCAATGGAGAAGTATGGGAAATTAGTTCAGGTGTAGCTGCAAATATTCCAGGTTTTATGAGTGATGAACATCCATTAGTTCAACCTCGTTTTTCTAATGAAGATTATGTTTTAGTTTCTGATATTGAAACCTATGAAGATAGACCAATCGGTGAATCTTTTTTTCAAGGAGCAAATGTAGGTTATAGTCAAGTTAAAGTAAGGAGCATAACACCAACAAGTGTTGTAAGAACCGCAGCAGGGTATACGGTCAATGAATTTTACACTGCTTTTGACTATCCTACTGTTGTTAGTTCTACTGAATTGATTCAACATCACATAGAACCTATGCCATTTTTCTCTATGTTTCAAATCAAAAGAGAA
Organism: Chitinophaga pinensis; assembly: GCA_945871905.1. Classification (GTDB taxonomy): domain Bacteria; phylum Bacteroidota; class Bacteroidia; order NS11-12g; family UBA955; genus JABMMZ01. Next base: position 19,679 of record CAMBXL010000001.1, on the reverse strand, counting down.
CACAAAGCTATGGCAGGACAAGGTTTCTCAATTGAATTAAATGATATGCATGGGAAACCTAAAGCTCAATATACTTTTGGTGAAGGTAAAAAAGATCCATTATCTTGGTCTAAATCTTACTACAAAACCAATTCAAAATTTAAACCGCAAATTTTAAATAATAAAGTTTTAACTATTTCTCCTGATAATACAATAAAAGAAAAAGAAATAGGAGTAGAATATGATTTTGTGATAGATAATAGACAACAAGAAGCTATTACATATTCTGCTGGAATTAATTTTAATACTGAAGCCTTTTCTTTATTAGTTTTTCCAGTAGTAGTTCCTTGTATTATTCCATCATTTTCCAAAGAAGAAGTTGGTTTTAAATCAACTGTTGGAACTAAAGTAATAAAAAGATATGGTGTCTTAGATAGTACTGTTGCTTTTCAAGAAGGAAGCTCAATAACTACATCCAATTTATTGTATGACGATCAAACAGGAGAAGTTTTACTAACCAGTGTTGAAAATGAATTTAATGATAGGGTTTATAATTTGACTTATCCTGCACATTGGGCTTATGAAGGTATGGGGCAAGCCTATAAAAATATTGGTTTTTATATGAACCAAGTTAAAATAAAATCTGATGCGATTGTTTTCCCCAATAATATAAACTCAGCTAATTATTTAGTGCCTGGCGATGAATGTTTGGTTCAATATCCAAATGGTATTGAAAAAATAGGATGGGTTTATTTAGGTAATGGCAATAAATTGAATTTTATTGACGACCAAGGGTATCCTTTAGATAATGGAGAGAATATTCAAATTAAAGTGATTCGTTCTGGCAGAAGAAATACGCCTAAATCCCCTATTTCTACATTTACTACTTTAAGCAATCCTCTTGTAAAAGCACCCAATGGTTCTTATTCTCTAAATATTATTAATGTAACAAACACCGAAGCCATAGAATACAAAGAAAATTGGAAAACGCACTTGGATTTGGTGCCTTACTTTAAATGCGATACTTTGGGTTCTGACAATTATAGAAATTTTGTTAATTTCATAGATGATTTACCTAATCATCAAAAAATGGTTAAAACAAAATATCTTGTTACAGATGATCTTTCACAATATTCTGAATTCAATCGAAATGATTCAATTTTTAAAATTCAAGTTTTAATACATCAAAAAGGTGGTGGTGGATATATTGGAAAAGATACATGTAATTATGGAGATTCAATTTTCATAAGGTATTGTTGGTTAGATTCTAATGATCAGAGTAAATGTTATCCAAAACAATTAGCAGAAATTGTTGGTATTGTAAACTATATTCCAAGACCTAAAATACTACAATATGATAATTATGACCACTTTTGGGCTAAAGTAAAAAGAACAACAAATCCACTTATAAACTTATCAACTATGGCCAATAAAACTAATGCATATAGAGATTCTTTGTTGTTGCATATTGGAAAGTGCAATGAAGGAGTTTTGGCTAATCAGGTATTTTTAGAATATAAATTTTCGACACAAGTTTATAATTCAAAATATAGAATTTACTTAAATAATGATTGCTATTGTGACGATATGGAGTTAATATTCAATAAACCTAACAGATATAAAACAGTTTTGGATTATTACAATTATCAACCTCATGGAACTAATACTATAAAATGTAAAGTTATAGTTCTAACTGAAAACAATCAACAAGATACTATAGATGCCATTGTTAAGTCTTGTATTCCACTGATGAAATGTCAATATTATTGTGGTGATGCTTATGCAGAAAAGGTAATCAACCCTTATAGAGCAAATATGTTAGGCAATTGGAGACCATTTAAATCATACAAATATTTAGGAGAAAGAACTTATCAAGCGGGCTCTCCTAATACGAGAAGTGACGGTAAATATACTACATTCTCTTCTTATTGGAATTACAATGCAGGCAGTAAAAAACACATCGCAAATAATGCGGACAATAAATGGGTCAATGCTTCAGAAATAACAGAATACACACCATTTGGCAATGAAGTTGAAAACAAAGATGCTCTTGGTAATTATAGTGCAGCATTATTTGGCTATCAAAACACTTTAACAACTGCTGTTGCCTCAAATTGCAGATACAATCAATTGGCATTTGATGGTTTTGAAGATTATTCAATTACCTATGGCAATACAATCTCTTGCAATCAAGGGCATTTTAATTTCAAACACGCTCTTGGAGAAAACACAGGAATAAGTTTAGATAATACCCAACAGCATTCTGGTAATTTTAGTTTGAAACTAGATGCAGGCAAAACAGCTCAAATTGAGAGATTTAAAGTGATAGAAATGTTACCAAGTCCTGCTGTTAATGAAAATGAAGTAAGAGTTGTAAGATTAGAAGATGAAATTGGTGTTTTCAGACCAGGAGCAGGTAAATATATTATTGGCGCTTGGGTAAAATCTGAGACCTTAATTGGAGATACAACTTACTCCAATGGCTTGATTGAAGTAGAAATTTTAGATGTTAGTAACAATTTAACAGTTATTTCTGTAAATCCTGTTGGAAATATCATAGAGGGTTGGCAAAGAGTAGAAGCCGTTTTTGAATTACCTACTGATATTAAATCGATTAAAATTAAATTAAATGCTAACGAAAATAGTGCCACTTGGTTTGATGATATTAGAGTTCATACTTATGATGGTAACATGAAGAGTTACGTTTATGACGCCAAGCATTTAAAACTGAGAGCAGAATTGGATGAAAACAATTATGCTACTTTCTATGAATACGATCAAGAAGGTTCATTAATCAGAGTTAAAAAAGAAACGGTTAACGGCATTGTAACATTAAAAGAAGTAAGAAATCATGTTAAAGGAAAAAATTAATAAATATCTATTTTTATTGCTTTTGAATGGTTTTGTTTTAAAAGTATCATTTTCACAAAATTTTGTTGAAGATTTCAAGAAAATTAATACAGCATATACAAAAGGAAGTATTAGTTTTAATATAAGATTCGACTATTACAACAACTATCTTCAAAAATCACCGAGTTATTCAGTGAATGGTATTGTTAGAATAAAAGAAAAAATGATGTACTATAAAATGAACGATATAGAACTTTCATACGATACACTTTATACGTGCATGTTAGATCATCAAAACAAAACCATCATGATAGACACTGTTTTTCAAAAAGCTAATTTATTAAAAAATATTAATTTTATAGACAGTTTAAGCCAAGCCTATCAATCGGTAAACTTTAAGGATTTAGGAGATAATAAAGCAGAATATACCATTTATTCCAGTTTGCCAGGTATTTCACACAGTATTATCATTTTTAACAAAACCAATTTTCTAATACAAAGTATTTCAATTTTCTTTTTAGATAACAGAGAAAATGCAAAAAAAAATAGTATACGTAATAAATTAATCATTAAATACCAAGACATTAATCAAATAAACCTCTCCAACAGCTTTTTCAAACCATCTCAATTTGTAACAATAATAGGAAGAAAAATAAGAGTAAAAGAAAAATACAAAAACTACACACTTATTAATAATATAAATTAAACCAATTTAAATAAATAAATATGAACAAAAGAACAATTAAACAAACAGTATGGGCATTATTGCCAGCATTAATTATCGGATTTACAGCTTGTGGAGACAAAGACGATACCCCTCCGACTACAACCACTCCCTCCAAAACCCTAAACAAAACTTCTTTAACCAATAATAAAAATTGGTATAACAAAGGAAGTGGGATACATCATTATTTTAAATCTGACGGTAAGTATTTTTCTAGTGGCACTTGGCGTTGGATTAACAACTCAGATACCATGGAAATTATAGCTGTAATTGGTGATCAACCTCAAAAATATAGGTTTGCTTGGAATACTGAAACAGAATTAGAATGTGAGAGAATATCAGGGTCAGGTCAAGGTAGTGGCTTGTTTTTAATGAAAACAACAGAGTGGCAATAAAGTCCAATTTACTTGAAACAAAAATCAATTCTCCCTGGTATAGATTAAAGGAACAAAATTAAATTTAAAATTAATAAACAATGAATTCGTACATCAATCGTCAATCGTTTATCACCCTGTTTTTGTTCATGGTTTTAAACATCTGTAGCAGTTATTCCTATGCAGGAAAAGAACCTGAATTGCGCAGTTTTAAAATGTGTAATAACATTACTACAGGAGATACGCTGTTGGTGTACGATCAATTGTTTTTAAATAGTTTGGGGGTTAGTACCAGTATATCACCAAGTAATTATCATTTGCATAAAACACTGAATTATATAACACTAGAAGTGGACCAGAACACAGTAGTAGATTGTAATTTGCCTCAATTTTCCCTGACTGCTATTGTGCAAATTGACCGATTAGACGCATATGGTAACACGATTGGTGCATCCCAAAATATTACACTTGATATCAATTATGATAAAACCTTAGTTGAAAAGTACAAGGAGAAACACACTTTTACTTTTGAAGGAGGATTTTGGTATAAAGCCCAAATTGTAAGCATTACTCCAAGTAATACCCAAGCACTTCCATTTGTTAAAATTTCTATTGGAACCTCTATTGAACGATACCAGGATATTGATAAAACAACTATACCTACATTTAATTTAGCAACTTACAATTCAAGTAATACAGAAATAAATATCAATTGGAATGCTATTTCTGGGGCGGAAGCCTATGACTTAGAATGGGTATGGTATGATGATTATGCCAATTCAGATAACTTGAATTTAACTGTTGCAGCGACAGATATTGAATATTCTTTTAAAAATAACGCAAGTAGAGTAACTATTAAAGATAATTCATATCAATTAACTCCTGCTTTTGAGAGAGGATATTTATTATTGAGAGTTAGGGCTGTAGGTTATACTGGGGCTTTTTTTACACACCGTGTTGAGGGTAGTTGGAGTTCACAAAATTATGGACCAAATATTGCTAACGCAAGTGGAAGTTCTTTTACTTTAGGGAATGATGCCATATATATAGCGTCTATTTCATCTCTATCAGATATAAAATTACATGAACCTAAACTTAATTGGCAATATTCTTCAGTGTTTGCAGAAGAGGGCAAGAAAAAAGAAATTATAGCTTATTTTGATGGCAGTTTACACAACAGACAAACTGTTACAAAGGTTAATACAGATCAACAAGCCATCGTAGGTGAAACTGTTTATGATTATTTGGGCAGACCAGCAGTTAATATTTTGCCAGCACCGGCATTTGAAAACAAATTAAAATTCTATCCGGGTTTTAATTTGAGTAGTGTTAGCAATGCCCATTATAGAAGGAGTGATTTTGATTTAGACAATGGTAATTGTTCTAATCCAGTCAATACATTAAGTGATGCAAGTGGGGCAGGATTATATTATTCATCCAATAATCCCCTTTCACTCAACACAACTACACGTTTACATAATGAATACATTGCCAATAGTTTTGGATATCCATTTACAGTAACAGAATATACGCCTGATGCTACAGGCAGAATAAGAAGGCAAGGAGGGGTAGGACCTACTCACCAATTAGGGACAGGGCATGAAACCAAATATTATTATGGACGACCTGACCAAGAGGAATTGGATATGTTATTTGGAAATAGCGTCGGCTATAAATATCATTACCAAAAAAATATGGTAGTAGATCCCAATGGTCAGGTTAGTATATCTTATCTCGATTTATCTGGTAGAGTTATAGCAACTGCATTAGCTGGTAATACCCCAAGCAATGTGCAAATATTACCTAATATTGGCTCTTCAGTTTCGATGACAGTTGATGTGAAATCAAATGCAGATTTACAATATGCTTCAGACCATATATACAGTAATAAAGTATTTATGGTACCTATGCAAAGTAATTATACTATCGATTATCAAATTGAAATTCCAAGGCATACAGACCCATCAAAATCACATTTGTGTTTTGACTGTGTTTATGATTTAGAAATCAGTTTATTGGATGAGTGCAATAAAGAAATGTTAGATGGTAATCCAAATATAACTGGCAATCAGTCAATCATTAGAACTTTAGGAAAGGTTGATTCTCAGTTTGATACCCTTTGTGAACCTAATCCATTAAATTACAGTTTTACAAATGATGCCGATTTAAACAATGCCCCAATTGTAGTGAACTTGCCCATCGGAAGCTACACATTGATTAAAAAACTAAAAATTAATTATGGGGCTTTAGAATTTTATGAAAACCAATTTATAAAAGGCAACAACACATTAAAAACAGAAAACAGTTACCGTCAACATTATTTATCTAAAATTGACTATTCTCAATGTGCTAGCACATGCGATAGTTGTGAGATTAAATTAGGAAGTAGAGAAGATTATGTTAATAAACAAAGTTTAAAATTAACAGAATTAGGTATTGAAATTAATGAAGAAGATTTAAACTATTTCAATGCGCAGTTTGATGATTTGTTGAATTTTTGCAATGAATTATGCAATAATAATGTTAACAATTGCGAAAGCATGTTAGAAATAATCAAAAATGATTTAAGACCAGGTGGACAATATGCCCTTTATGATTTAGAGAACAATATTTTTAAAGGTCTATTAGATGAAGAGGGGAATAGTGAATTAGGTTTTAATTATCAAAAATATTGGTATTCATCTGGAGATCCTGATGACCCAAACAATCCGCAAATAAATTATCTTGATGTAAATAATAATATTATAAAAATTGAAATTGGTGGAGTTTTTTATACCATTAATGAATTAAGTCCAGAACAGTTTGTTAAATATTTCAAAGAAGAATGGCTTAATTCACTTTTAAACAAGCATCCAGAATACTGTAAATATTATGATTGTATTCAAGATAAGGGTAGTAATACCTATGACAACAATATGTATCAAGTATCTTCATGGCAAGAGGCACTCGATAGCGGCTTCTTAAATCCACTGCAAATGGCTGGAGTTGGTTTTTCGTCAGGCAGATTAGACCCATTTTTTGCTAGCAATGGAAGAGGGGTTTCTAAGAAAACCGAATTGCAAAATAAATTGAATTTAATTAAAACACTACAAGGAGAAACAACGTCTGAATTATCAATTTGGCAATTGGTTTATGCTACATTCATGTGTAAAACAGATAATTCTGTTTTAATTTCTGAATTAAATACCTGTATTAATAATATGGATTGGAACCATTGTGCTCCTTATTTAGATAGAATGTGGGAAATGTATAGAGCGCTCTATTTGGCTGAAAAACAAAAAATAAAAGAAGCCTTATCGCCTACTTGTGGGTTTTTATCTACAGCACAACAACAACTTTATCAAATTCGTTTTTTAAATACAACTCAACTACAAGATAGTTTATCAAATAATATCAATGTTATTGGAGAAATAAAAGCTACTATCAATACAAGAATGGACAATGCTTGTAAATCCAATTGTGAAAGTCAGGCAGATTTATGGATGCAAAGTTTTGTGGATTGCAATTTGACATCTTCAAGTTATGATTTATTAAAATCTAGGTTAATCAATGTATGTAGAGATGCATGCGATTATGAACATCCATTTGGGGCTAGTAATGTTCCTAATGGTAGAGCTCTAAGATTTTCAAGTACTCACAGAAGTTTTAAAGAGGTTTTTGATAAAATGGTAGAGGACGGATTGATCGTTAAAACACCAGGTTTATGTGATGTAAATAAACTATCGGTTTGGTCTTACGAGCATTTTAGTGAAAATAACAACATTTCACCTGCTGATACTAATAGATGTGATTCAGCTTGGGTAAATGCAGATGAATGTGTAAAGAATGAACAAGATCCTATTAGAAAACAATCTATGGCTGTCTGGATTTCTGTGGATACTAAAACCCAATGTAAAAAATGTATAGATTGTGATCAATTTAATATAGCTGTTCAACATTTGTATAATGAATACTGTGGTAATTTTTATGACACTTCTTATTTTATGCGTGAAGTAGCAACTAATGTTATCAATAAATATTTAAAATTTAATCTTACTTGGTTTGATTATGAGGATTTTGCTAAAAAATGCTTAGGCAAAAGCGATACAAGTACAAATCATTTATTATTAAAAGATTTCAAAGAAGACTTTATTCCTTATGTAGAAAATTACACCCCAAAAAATAAAAAAATATTTGACATTAATGTTGAAAATGAAGTTAAGATAAGTCAACATAATGATAAACAATTATTTGAAATTTCAACATATAAACCTAAAGACTGGTATGCTGGCTCTCAATATAGTGGATATGGCAATTTATATGCTTCAAATAACGCCACCTATCAAATCAATTCTACCTACACCAAATATTTATCGCCTTGTTTTTGTAATAAGTTACAAGATGGTTTCATAAATTTTGGCCCTAATCCACCTACACCAACAGAATTTAACAATATATTTAGTGGATGTACTCCCGCAGGTTTTGACTTTTGGGGTGCATTCCAAAAATGTAAAGAGGCATGGGAAAGTCAAGAAGACCCATCTCCTGGACCCTTGCTGCCTAATTCAAACTGGAGTCAAAATCAAAAAACGGCTTTAGAAAACTTAGTTATTGAAGACGATATTGAAGTGCCAACTTGTGATTTTACTTGTGACGACGACAAACACCCATCATATACCAATAGCTATTATGATAAACCTCCACAAACCTCTTACCCAAGTAATCCAAGTCAAGGAAATGGAGGTAATCCTCCACCTAGCAACCCTGCTTCAAATAAAAAGATTGTACCTTGCGATAGTTTTTTGAATTTTGCTATTCAATTAAAAACATTAACAGATGGTGACTTAGATTTAATATATATTTTTAATAGATTTTTTTACGAAGGAACTATTTTACCACCAGATACAGTAAAACTAAATTTAATTATGAATTACTTTTACGGAATTACAACTCCACTAAGTGGTTTAAATAATTTTCCTCATGCTCGTCCACCTAAGTTTCCTTGGGGTTGGGAATATTATCGCTCGTTTATGTTTATGTATGCTGACTGTATTAAAATGGGTGATGTTCCAGGGGATTGTTGTATGAAAAACACTCAGTACACTTCTTTACTCAGAAAATTATTTAATAGTTTTTCGGAAAACAAAGGAAGTTTAGGAAACTATTTTGCTTATTCTGGTTGGAATATGTCCCCTCATGATGATGAATATGCCAATACGTATTTATATAAAAATACAATTAAATCATGTTCAACTAATTTGAAGTTCTTGGCAAGAAACAATAGAATGCCTCAAATAAAATTCTCAATTAAAGACAATTGTGGGGACAGTAGCGTTATAGGTTTATCTTTTACTAAGAACTTAAACAATAAAATCAATTTTAGTAAAATAGTTGAATTCTATAATTTCAAACCAGTTTCTAATATCGCCTGTGATACAACTAAATATTTTCATGTGGATGTGAAAGTAGTTCTAAAAGATGGGTCAATATATCGAACCACATTAAGGGGACAAGCTGTCAAATACAAACTCAAAGACACATGCACTTTTAGAGATACAGCAAAATTGTGTGATAAACCTTTTATTCATTCATTTGAATATAAACCACAATGCAAAGACAGGTTAGAAACCATGGCTAATTTCCATGCTAAAAAAGCTTATCAAGAATACATAGATAGTGTGCGTTATGATTTTAGACAAAAATACATCGCTAAGTGTATGACTGCCTTTGATCAAGAAACATACACCATTACTTATCCGCATTTACAATATCATTATACACTCTATTATTATGACCAAGCGGATAATTTGATACAAACAGTACCTCCTGCTGGTGTTAATATTAATAATAGTCCTTCGTTTTTATTGGCTGTAAAAAATGCAAGAGACAACAATGCCACAGGTAGTTTCCCAAGTCATAATATGGCTACAAGATATAAGTACAATACTTTAAATCAGTTGGTATGGCAAACAACCCCCGATGGAGGTGCAAGTGAGTTTTGGTATGACCAAGTGGGTAGATTGGTAGTAAGTAGAAATGCTAAACAAAATGCAACATCTCCAAAATCTTATAGTTATACTAATTTTGACCCTTTGGGAAGAATAACCGAGGTTGGTGAAATGCAAAGTTCCACCACCATGACCGTTGCTTTGGCATTTTCCCCTACCAGTTTGGCTAATTTTATTAATGCTTCAAGCAAAAAAGAAGTGACACGAACCTTGTATGATATTCCTTTTGGCACTTTTCCAAGTAACACTTATTTCACACAACGCAACATGAGAGGAAGAGTAAGTAGCATACAATATTTTGAAACCCTAAGTTCAGGTGCAAATGCTACAGGCACATACAACCAAGCTGTTCATTACACTTATGATATACATGGTAATGTGGATGTGTTAATGAGAGAAATGCCAAACCTAAGTAATATTAACCAAGCCTATAAAACCACCCACTATGAATATGACCTAGTAAGTGGTAAGGTCAATCAAGTCATTTATCAAAAGCAACATGCCGACCAGTTTGCTCATAAGTACAGTTATGATGGCGATAACAGAATAATTAACACCTACACCAGTACTAATATGGTACATTGGGACAAAGAAGCACATTATAGTTATTATTTACATGGGCCACTCAAAAGAACAGAATTGGGCGAACTTAAAGTTCAAGGTGTAGACTATGCATACACATTGCATGGTTGGCTAAAAGGTGTAAATAGTACAACCTTACAAGAAGATAGAGATATAGGACAAGATGGCAACGGAAGTTCTATCAATCAGTTTGTGGCAAAAGATGTGTTTGGATTTAGTTTGGGTTACTATGAAGGCGATCATACCCCAATTGGGATGAACAGAACATTAAATCCATTGACTATTGCACAACAGTTTACTCCAAGTACTGTGGGAACTACATTGGGCAATGCGTCTCCAAACTTATATAATGGCAACATTCGCCACATGGTAACAGCTATTCTGCCATTTATGAATGCCTTTAACCCACAAGCAAGAGCCTATAACTACGACCAACTGAACCGAATAAAAGATGCCTATACTTATAATCAAGTTAATTTAGGTAGTAATACATGGAGCACTACAGCACCTGCTGTAAGCGATTATGAAGAGCATTTTAGTTACGACCCTAATGGTAACATTATGACCTTGCAAAGAAATGGAACTAATGTGGGTGGTGGAGCTTTGTTGATGGATAATTTTACTTACAATTATACATCAGGCAAAAACCAATTGACCCATGTGGACGATGTAGTGCCATTGGCAAATTATGGCGATGATATTGACGACCAATTGAGTGGCAACTACAGCTATGACGAGATAGGTAACTTAATAAGCGACCAAGCTGAACAGATTCAGGAAATAAAATGGACAGTATACGGCAAAATAAAAAGTATAATCAGAAGCAGTGGAAGTGCTAAACCAAATTTAGCGTATGAGTATAGCCCCGATGGACACCGTGTTTATAAAAAAGTAACACAACCTAATGGAAATATCAAAGAAACATATTATATTCGTGATGCACAAGGAAATACCATGAGCACCTACACTTACGATACAGATACTTTCCGATGGAGTGAATCCCATATATATGGTAGCAGTCGTATAGGTATTTACAATGCGGAGCAAGTATTGGTAATAAGTAATATAGCTAATAGTAGCACCTTACAGGCCAATGAATACGAAAACATAAGAGGGAAACGCCATTATGAACTAAGCAATCACTTAGGCAATGTGTTGGCAGTGGTAAGCGACAGAAGAACAGGCATTTGTACTGGCAATGGATTAATAGCCTATAATGCGGAAGTGGTGAGCGCCACAGACTATTATGCATTTGGTAGCCCAATGCCAGGCAGACAGGGTATACAACAATGTAGCACCTATGTTGATACAGTTTATGTCAATAATTATATAGCTCAAGAAGATTTTAGCAGCAGCAGTGTAGGTGGATTTGTTGCAGGAACAGGCTCTATAACAGTTAGCAACCCAACTGGCAATGTATTACACATTGAGTCTATATGGACAAGCCGACCATTAGCTACAAAAACAGTTGCTGTAACAGCCAATACTAATTATACTTTAGATTTTGATATTGTTGCATTTAGTGACATAACGGGATTTACAGAAAGTGTAAGAGTTAGAATTTTTAGACCAGGAGGAAGTACATTATCAACTACTTATACAGTAACAGGTTCACAAAGTATAAACTTTACCTCAGTAAATGCAGGAAATGTAACTATTGAAATTAGTCAAGTAATAACAGGCAGTGGAAGTTATGGTTCAAGCCCAAATCCATTTGTTGATATTGATAACTTAAGTATGTATTACATTACAATGACATTAGATACTTTAACTGTTTGTAGTGTGTGGGATAAGGGGTATAGGTACGGGTTTAACTCCATGGAAAAAGACAATGAAATTAATGTAAATGGAGGTAGTTATGATTTTGGTGCAAGGATATATGATAGTAGGTTGGGCAGGTGGATGAGCTTGGATCCGGTTAGAAATACTTCTTGGTCAAGCTATGCATCATTTAAAAATTCACCAATCGCAATTATTGATCCTAATGGCGAAACCGATTTTTATAATCAATCTGGAGACTGGATTGGAACAGATGGAGATGAAAAAACTTCTGGAGAATTAAAAATAATTACAGACAGAAAAGTATTAAAACAAATTGAAAAAACCTCAAAAAAAGGTGAGAGTTATATAAATGAATTGCCAAATGGTACTTATTACAAGTTGCCTGAAAAGAAGGTTTTAGATGCAATTGTTGCTGTTTTTGACGCTTCCCAAAACGATGTAATTGGATATAATGGAAAGGTGATTGCTAAAGGAGGTGAACATGAATCAGGAACTACATTTGATAATGATTGAAACCAAACGCCTATAGTTAATGGACCTCAAATGAATAAAAACACTTCAGCGGAAGTTAAATTACCAGAATATGGAACAATAAGTATACATGCGCACATTATGGAAACTGCTGAAAATAGGTTACATAATTACACAAATGCAAACAAATATGGACCATCGCAAAAAGATATATCATCGTTTACAAATTTCACATCAAATATTATTATTCAACCAAATGCCAATCTTGAATTTGTGATTGATCCTATAACAAAAAAGGAAAAAGAAGCACAAAGGAAATGGGTTGTTTCTACATACTCTGCTAAAGTTGAGAAAGTAAATGATGAAAGTATGGCCGTTGCAACATTAGTGAATGAGACAGACTATGATTCTGTTAATAAAATCCAAAGCGGTAATGGAAAAAAAGACTCAAAAACTTATAAAACATATGAGGCAAAAAGAAAAAAAGATTAGTATTGTATGTGTATTTATTTGTGTTTTTATTCCAATAAAAATTAATGCGCAATTGCCTTGTTCATTTTTGGGAAGTTCATTAAAAACAATAACTATAGAAGATACTATAATATATAACGAATCGAGTTGTTGTTCCCCTAATTTAAAGATTGAAACATGTGATAGTAACGGGAATTTAGGATTAAACAATAATGGAAGATTTTACATATTGACATATCATAAAATTCAATTTATTTTTGATACTTTAAACACGTTAAATTTTGAAGAACGTTATGGAAAATGTTTTACAAATTTGAAATTAACTCAAAAAAAGCTATATAATAAGAGTATTAAAATTTTAGGAAAATATTATTTTTATTCCAAATATTTCTATTGGGAATTAATGTTGAGTAATGATTGCTCAAGCAGGGTATTTTTGTCGTATATTGGACTTAAGAACATAAATATAACTCCAAGAATGGGTTATAACTTTTATGGTTGGACTTTTATGGATGATTAAAAAAAGAATAGTTTTCATTGGTTAAAAATCACAATTTAGGAATTTCAGATAATATGTTAATTTCCCGTTCTCGCTCGCATCTTGCGAGTAATTTTTCATACCGCCTCTGGCGTTTATAATAAATACTTATTCATTATTTAAAAATAAATAAATTTGTAACTTGATTGTTAATCTTGTAATCATTAAACAACAGAATTATTAAAATAATCAAAGATATGCCAGAGGAAAGGGGTTTTTCACTCACAAAATGCGAGTGAGAGTGGGTTGAACCCAACCTTAACTATAGTCCTCTAAGCATTACAAAATGTATTATATTCATTTTATGAATTTTGTTTTTTTTAATTTGCCACTTTTATAGTACTCAATTTCAACTAATTTGCCATTTTTATCATATATATTAATAGTGCCATTTCCATTCTCAAAAGTCCCTAATTTTAAAGGGATACCATTAATGTCAATATTACTAACTATTTTTACTAATCTTCCATATTTATAAAGTCTTTCCGACCATAAACTTCCATTATCATAATAAAATTTCATTACACTATCTAATCTACCATTTTTATATTTACAAAATGCTTCAATTTGCCCATTTGCATAATATGTTGTATTTATGCTATCTCTATTATTCATTTTATAATAATACAAACACTTAATTTGTCCATTAGGGTAATACAAAATATTTTGGCCATGTTGTTTATTATCAACAAATACTAATTCTAATTGTGCATTACCATTCAAATAAAAACTTTTAATTGTATCTGATTTAATACTATTTCCCCCTTTAATAGAGGAAATATAGCCATACGAGCTATCTTCATAATACCAAGTTTTAGTTTGAATTAATTTACTCTTATAATAATATTTCTCTTTGCTTATCTTTTTATTAATTCCATAAACGAATATCATCATAGAATCATTGCTTAACCTACTAATTTTTGTTGTATTTTTCGATTTTATTGTATCACTATATGTTTGAGATAAAAGAACATTTGACAAAGAGTATAGTGCTACAAAAAAAGAATAAGTTACTTTTAACTTGTAACATCTTAAAGATTCAACATTTTTAAACATTATTTATTTGATTTTTATTGCTACAAATTTGTATTTTCTATCATATAAATATATTCTAAGTTTAATAACGATATTATCTTCTTTAACCTTTACTTTTATAATTTTAATAACAACAGAACAACTTTGATTCGAAGCTAATTTAAATAAAAGTTGGTCTGGATTATTAAAAATGGCTTCTCCAGTATATGTGCTATCCTTTATTTTTATGTTTGAATCAGTATTCCTAAAATTAACATCCATTGAACCCATGTTTTTTTCAAATCTCCATTGACCATTAAGCAAATCAAAAATTGAATTTTGACTAAATGATGATTGATATAAAAAAAAGACAAATAGAAAAAGTGTATTTTTTTTTAAACTAGTATTTATCCATCTTGAAATTAAAAACCTGGTTACTTTTTCCATATAATCTTACTCTTTTTTACTTCTTTATTTTCTCCATTTTTAGAATTACTACTTTCGCCACTAATCTTCTTTCTTGAAAAAGGAAGAACTGCTTTTATTCCAAACATTTTTACATATTTTCTAGAATACATTTCTTTTGATTTTTCCTCTTCTGATTCATCCTGTACGGCTTTATTAACTATTGTAACTTCCTTCATTTTATCTTGACCAAAAACTATTGTATAATTAAAATCAATCCCTTGTTCTGCATACATTTGCTTTTTGGCTTCCATATTATTTCGATCTTCTTCACCCCATGTCATGTAAGCTCCATTATTATCACTTATTGGGTCGCTTTCATTATTATTTGAGTACAAGACTACATTCATTACATTTCCGTATTTTTCCTTATATGTATTCGCAAATTTTCTTAGCTCTTTTTTTTGTTTAGATGATTTTAATCCATTGGAAATTAGATTTTTTCCTCTAGATTCTCTACTGTAATCGAAAGTTAGAATTGGAGCTTTTATTGAAATTTCTTCTGTAGTCATTGTCCAAGTGGTAGTTGTAACTTCCCTTGTCCCGTATTGAGTATAAACCTTAATCAATGTAAATCCTCCATTCCAACTTTTTATCTTGGCTTTAAAACGATTTTCGCATCTATTCATAACTTTCGATGATTCTAACCCCTCAATATCTTCCGCTACAATTGGAGAATTACTAGCGAATTGGTAAGAAGAGTAAAATGGATAATCAGAATAAAGTGGATCAACACTTAAAAATCTTCCTAATCTTGTATCATGAATACGATATTCAAAAGCATAATACTCTCCAATTTCGCTATCCCTTTCTTGTCCTTGAAACCCATACCTATACCCCTTGTCCCACACACTACAAACAGAATGAATGGTTTGTGAGTGTTTTAGTGGTATTTGGGGGTGGATTCGGTGCACTTTTTATTGGTTTAGCAAAGGTAGATTTTTAATTTTAAATCAAGTTTTTTTCAATATCAACACATCTTTCACATTATCTTAACTCCAACAACTTCTTTATTCTTTATATTTAATTACATATCTCTTGTAAACAATATTATATGGCAAAGGAATTAATGGAATTTTCTCTTGATTACTTAACCACTTAACAATAAAACCATTTGAGTCATAATAAACTATTTGATAAGGATTTTTTGATGGGTCTTCAATATTTATTATTTCATTTTCTGTTTTAAATACGCTGTCTTTATGAATTGGTTTATAAAAACTAACCTTATAAACCTTTTGTCCACTCAAATAAAATATAGAGTCTCTTATTGATGGTTCTTTATATTCATCACACATGCGAAAATGGAATAATGTGTCTACTAATTTGTATTCATTTTTAAAATTTACTTCTTGGGTTATCTCATACAACGAATTATCCAAATTACAAGAATCTGAAAATGTATTTGCTTTAATATAAAGAAAAATACCCGAGTCGGAAATTATTCTAAATTCATCTTTATTATAGTTTTTATTTACAAATTCTTTTAAAATTACATTACTGTCTTGAAGGTAATCCTTTAACGGATATTCGATTTTTTTTAAAATTCCATTTTTTATGATTTGGTTTAATATTACAATTGTATCATCAAGCATTAGGTCATAAACATCATATCGTCTTTCAAATAGTACATTAATCTCTTTAAACATAACAGAATTTTTCTTAACACTACAAGATTGACAGAACAAAAGAAAAAATAAACATGCTAATAGTTTCACCTTAGTCTTTTTTATCAATATTTTTGTAATCAACAACATCTCCATCTTTATTGTAATAGGTTTTATCAGTTGTTATATCTTCTACACTTTTTTTCCAATTCTTATATGCATTTTTATAAAGTTCTATATTTTTTGTATATTCTTCTTGTTTTTTAGGGTCATTTGATTTTATATCATCTTGCCAATTAGGGTTTATTATTCCTGCTTTTTCAGAAATATAATCTTGAAAACCTTTAGTTTGGGAAAGTCCCATGTAAGATATATCTAATAATTGATCCTTTTTTAAACCCCAATTATTAGCATCATTGGCTGCTGACAAAGATCTATAAATCAAATTTGCAGCACTTGTGCCTTTTCTTGCCATTGTTCCATGTTGAGAATTTACATCAACTCCTTGTGCATGCATACTAGCATGAACTAATTCATGAATAAGTGCGGTAGTTTTACCAATATTATTTTGAGATATTTTACAGTAATGACCTGTGCCATATTGTTTATTCATTTCATCAGTTACATTATTAGTTGTTTTTAATACTGTGTTTATAGGTCTATAATTACTATTCATTATTAACGAAACAGATATAGGTGACTTACTTAAAAAACCACACCAACCATTCACGTCATTATATTTTTCATTAAATTTTGCATGTTTTTTTAAATCAAACCCTTGACTATTGCCATGATAAGCAAGAGTAATATTTAAAGGTTTATCTCCTGCAAAATATTCATTTATATTTACTATTATTGGGTTGTTTTGTTGACTAAGTAAATTAAAAATTTCACTATAAATTGATTTATCCCATCCTTTGCCTGGTTTTATATCTTTACCATCAATATCAATATATAAAATTGGATTATTGCCCATTCCACAATATGGATTTAATCCAGGATACTTTACCATCAACGGATCCAAGCTCAACCACCTGCCCAACCTACTATCATATATCCGTGCACCAAAATCATAACTACCTCCATTTACATTAATTTCATTGTCCTTTTCCATGGAGTTAAACCCATACCTATACCCCTTGTCCCACACACTACAAACAGCATGAATAGTTTGTGTGTTTTTTAGCGGTATTTGGGGGTGGGGGCGGTACACTTTTTATTAGTAGATTAAATACACTGGATTGTTTTTGAATTTGCATTTCAACATGTTCTTTAAACTATTTATTCTTAGTTTTATAAATAAAATCTTTTATCTTAAAACCATTGATTGTATCATCACATACCTTTAGTTTTGACTCAAGTGTCAAATATCCTGGTATTACTTTAAAACATGTTGAAATATATAATTTATTTATACTTTTAATTATTAAATCGCTTTCTTTTAGATAATTAATAGAAATATTACAATTAATTGGGGAAAATCGACAACTATCATTGTCACTTCTTAAAGTTATGATTTCATATGTATTAGGTTCAATATATAGTGTATCAAATTTATTTCCATGTTTTATTACCTCTAAGTTAACTCCATTTTGGCATTTAACTTTTGATAAAGAGTTAAATAAAGTAATTTTAGAGTTACTCGTATTAATTGCTTTTATAAAATAATTTTGATAAGATATATGATCATAGGAATGGTTAATATATAAAATTAAATCATTCTTTGTAATTAACTCTTTTCTATTATTACAATTGAATAAAAAAATAAGACTAATACTTAATGTTAAGTTTTTGAAATTTCGCTTTTTGTTCTTTTCTAGTGTTAACATTTTCTATGAGATTAACTAAGTTTTTAATTGATTTTTTTACATCTTTTTTATATTCCTTTGAAGTTTTGTTCCAACTCTCATGATTTATTTGAGCTTCAAATGATTGCAAATGATTAACTAATCCTTGATCCGTGTTCTTTTCATTTTTTGTTCCATTGCTTATTTCTTTGCCTGCGTGATTTTTGGCATGGAAGTTTTCATGAACCATTGTATTTATAAAATCATATTTATTATTACTAACACCTTTTTCAGAAGTCCTATGAGACAAACCAATATCACTTCTTGAAGTAATGGAAATATAATGTTTGCCATTTATTGAAGGCCTCGTATTCATCATCCCGCTACCACCGCCATTATTAATATGAAATACTAATTGATAGTCTTCAAAACCTTGTTCGTCAATTCCCCACTCAAAATATCCAAAAGACAATGAATTATTAACTAAATGAGACATGTTTCGATCAACATTCTCTTTAAAATAAAAATTCAAAATTGTAATAAGCATTTTACCACTTGTTACATTGTTGAATTTGTCATAGTCTGATATAAGTTTACTATCTTGAACGTCTTTAATTTTAGGATTAATGATTTTTTTATCTGGATTTAAATAAAAATTTTTACTCATTATTAAATGAGCAGTTGGGATTATTCTTATATTATTTGTAGTTCCATTGTCTGTACCAAGGAAATTCCCATAAATATCAAAAAAATCATCATCTCCTTTAGGGTCAATAAAGACAAGGGGATTATTTGAATTTAAAGAATATAATGAAATATAAGACTTGAAAACTGGGTCAATGCTAAACCATCTTCCTAATCGTACATCTAATTGTCTAAATTCCGTAGTGTAAGAGTTTCCATTACCACTAACATCATTGTCCTTTTCCATGGAGTTAAACCCATACCTATACCCCTTATCCCACACACTACAAACAGTTAAAGTATCTAATGTCATTGTAATGTAATACATACTTAAGTTATCAATATCAACAAATGGATTTGGGCT